>CAKUGR010000006.1 GCA_934654775.1 uncultured Collinsella sp. | reverse complement strand
CGCCTTTAGACGCGAGCCCGGGGCCCGTGGGTTATACCCTAAGAGCAAACCACCCTTTTTAAGGGTGGTTCTGATTTTTGGGACATGGTTTTGGACCCCGTGGTCAAAAAATGCCAAATATGAGTACTGTTGCAAAAGAGGTGCCATATCCATTGGCCTGTTTTGAGCGAAAAAAGGCCAAAAATGAAATTTGCAAACCCCCTATAGACGCGAATTGGTGCCTTTCAGGCCTTGAAAATCGTCCAAATCGCCCAATTTAGGCTCGATTTTGCTGCTACTAAATTAGTGACAGTACTCATATTTGCCACTTTTTGCCCACGGGGTATCCGAAAGGGCACTCGACAAGCATCTAACGCTACAATAACTACCACGTGGCTGGGTTTGACCGGCTGAATGTGCGATGCCGTGGGAGGGGACATGGTCGAGTTTACAAAGACGATTAAAGATCCGTTGGGACTGCATGCCCGCCCGGTTGCGCTGCTTTATGACATCATCGCCAGGCACCGCAGCGACGTGTCGGTCAGTATTGGCGACCGCCATACCGACGGTCGCGACGTTATGGGCCTCATGGCTCTCTACGGCGAGTGCGGCGAGGATATCGTGTTCCGCGTCTCGGGCGTAGACGAGGCTTCCTGTGTTACGTCGATCAGAAACCTCTCGTTCTAAACACAACAATGCGACAAAGGGACAGTCCCTTTGTCACATTCATTGGTATCAAAAGGCATGGCAAAGGACAGCCCTTTGCCATGCCTTCTTTGTTTCACATAGGAAACTTTTTCGAAAACTGAATAGGAACCCTTTTCAAAAAGTTAGCCACGTGCTAGTTTACTAAGGCGAACATAGACGTGGTTAACTTTTACTGCGCCGATGTTAAGGACGATTCGATGTTAGGAGCCCAGTCATGTCTAGCGGACCGCAGATGCCGGCCATGCCGCTTTCGATGGTGAAGGCGGGCGAAACCGTGCGCGTGTCTCGTGTAAAGGGCAACGAGGACATGAAGCACCACCTCAAGGACCTCGGCTTTGTCGAGGGTAGCGAGATTCACGTGGTGAGCTCGAGTGGCGCCAACATTATCGTTACCGTGCTGGGTGCCCGCTTTGGCATCGATTCCAAGGTGGCCATGCACATCATGACCGTCGGTTAGTCGACGGTATTTTTGCAAGTACTGAAAGGGGGACAAGTAAATGAAGACGTTGGGTGACGTTAAGGTGGGCGAGAGCTCTACCATCGTCAAGCTTCACGGTGAGGGTGCACTTCGCCGCCACCTTATGGACCTGGGGCTCATCAAGGGCACGTCGTTTAAGGTCGTGAAGGTCGCACCGCTCGGAGATCCGGTCGAGATCAACGTACGCGGCTACGAGCTTTCCATCCGCAAGGAGGAGGCCGCCGTCGTCGAGGTCCAGTAAGGGCCTGAGGCGTACATTTCTGCAGATAAAGTTAGTATTTTCTAACTTAATGCAGCATCTTTGAAGCACATTATCCAGCCCGTGTGGAGAAAGCAGCGCGGGCACACAAGGAAGAAGGATTGAATGGCGGATTCTCAGATCCATGTCGCGCTGGCGGGTAACCCCAACTGCGGCAAGACCACGCTTTTCAACCTGATCACCGGCGCCAACGGCTATGTTGGCAACTGGCCCGGTGTCACGGTTGAGAAAAAGGAGGCCAAACTCCTGAGTGACAAGAGCGTCACGATTACGGACCTCCCCGGCATCTACTCGCTTTCCCCCTACAGCCCCGAGGAGCAGTGCTCGCGCGATTACCTCATGAGCGGCGA
Source organism: uncultured Collinsella sp. (assembly GCA_934654775.1). Taxonomy (GTDB): domain Bacteria; phylum Actinomycetota; class Coriobacteriia; order Coriobacteriales; family Coriobacteriaceae; genus Collinsella. The sequence continues at coordinate 147,802 of CAKUGR010000006.1, read as the reverse complement.
GCCCGATGTCGTCGTCCAGGTGGTCGACGCCACCAACCTCGAGCGCAACCTGTACTTGGCGCTTCAGGTTATCGAGACCGGTCTGCCCGTGGTTGTCGCCCTCAACATGGCCGACCTGGTCGAGAAGAACGGCGATAAGATCGACACCGACAAGCTCTCCAAGAAACTCGGCTGCCCGGTCGTGATGATCTCGGCTCTTAAGAACAAGGGCATCACGGAACTGTTCGATCAGGTCAAGAAGTCCGCTGCTACCAAGGGCCAGGTGCCGGAGCACAAGTTCGACTCTTCCATCGAGGACGTTCTGACCCACATCGAGAACAACCTGCCGGCGAGCGTCCCCGCCAACAAGCGTCGCTACTACGCCGTCAAGCTGTTCGAGCGCGATGCGGACGCCTGCAAGCTCATCAACCTCACCAAGGAGAAGGCCGATCGCGTGGAGCAGCTGGTCGCCCAGTGCGAGCAGGACTGCGACGACGATGCCGAGTCCATCATCACCGGCGAGCGCTACGGCGTCATCGCCCACATCATCGACGAATGCATGACCAAGGCTCCTGCCAAGATGAGCACCTCCGAGAAGATCGACCGCGTGGTTACCAACCGTATCCTGGGCCTGCCGATCTTTGTGGTCATCATGTTCTGCGTGTACTACATTGCCGTTTCCACCCTGGGCGGCACGGTGACCGACTTTACCAATGACCAGCTTTTTGGTACCGATGGCTGGTATGTGCTCGGCCAGGGCCGCGATGCCTACGACGCAGCTGTTGAGGCTGCGGGCGACGACGCCGATTCGGTCGATCCGGCGCAGTATGGCCCCTATGTCCCCGGCATTACCACCATGGTGCACGATGCCCTCGTGGCGGGCGGCACCGAGGACGGCGGCCTGGTCGATTCGCTCGTTTGTGACGGTATCGTCGGCGGCCTGGGCGCCATCTTCGGCTTCGTGCCGCAGATGTTCCTGCTCTTTGTGATGCTGTCCTTCCTGGAGGACTGCGGTTACATGGCCCGTGTTGCCTTCATCATGGACCGCGTATTCCGCCGCTTTGGCCTGTCCGGTAAGTCCTTCATCCCCATGCTCGTGTCCTCGGGCTGCGGCGTCCCCGGCGTCATGGCCACTAAGACCATCGAGAACGAGAAGGACCGCCGCATGACGGTCATGACCACCACGTTCATTCCCTGTGGCGCCAAGCTGCCGATCATCGCTCTGCTCATGGGTTCCATCATCGGCGACTCTTCCACCACCGCTGCGTGGATCAGCCCGCTCTTCTACTTCCTGGGTGTCTTTGCCGTCATCGGTTCGGGCCTGATGCTCAAGAAGACCAAGCTCTTCGCCGGCCGTCCCACGCCGTTTGTCATGGAGCTGCCTGCCTACCACTTCCCGGCGATCCGTTCTTGGGCGCTGCATGTGTGGGAGCGCTGCTGGGCCTTTATCAAGAAGGCCGGCACGGTCATCTTCGCCTCCACCGTCGTGGTTTGGTTCCTGTCCAACTTCGGTAGCTACAATGGTGCCTTCGGCTTCCTGCCCGCGATGGAGGGCATCCCCGAGGAGTTCATGGACTACTCCGTGCTCGCTATGCTCGGCAACTTGGTCGCTTGGATCTTCGCGCCGCTCGGCTTTAGCACCTGGCAGGCAACCGCGCTGACCGTCTCGGGCCTCGTCGCCAAGGAGAACGTCGTCGCTACCGCCGGCTCGCTGCTGTCCGTTGCCGACGCCGCCGAGACCGACCCGAGCCTGTGGACCGCGTTCGCCGGCATGTTCCCGACCATGGGTGCTTGCGTGGCCTTTGGTGCCTTCAACCTGCTGTGCGCTCCGTGCTTTGCAGCCATGGGTACCATCCGTAACCAGATGGACTCCGGCAAGTGGACTGCGATCGCTATTGGCTACGAGTGCGCCTTCGCTTGGGTGATTGGTCTGTTCATCAACCAGTTCTACAACCTGCTTGTTCTGGGTCAGTTTGGTGTCTGGACGGTTGTCGCCATCGTGCTGCTGGTTGCGATGCTCTTCCAGATCTTCCGTCCCATGCCCAAGCATGTCTGGACCGATGAGGATGAGACCAACACCGCCTCCGCCGCTGTTTCCGCCTAAGTCCAAATAAGGACCAGCCCCTTTCCGCGAAGCCCGGGTATCCTCGCGATACTCGGGCTTTTTGGTGCACCAACTAAGTTGCGGTGGAATAGTTCCTGTTTGCGGGCATAGATGGCGAATTTAGGAACTATTTCACCGCAACTTAGGTGGTGGGGGAGATGTGGTGTTTCCGCAGATAGAAGCGACCAAAATAAACCTGTCCCTTTTTGGCAGGTGGGGATGGTGTAAAGTAAGTGATGGTTAACTAGAGGAGGCTTGCTATGGCACCTATCGATATTGTTGTTCTGGCTGTGATCGGCGTTGCGTTTGTCGCCGTGTGCGTGCGCATCTATCGTAAGGGCACTTGCGCCGACTGCGCCCAGGGCGGCGTTTGCACGGGGCATTGCTCCAACAAGAAGACCTGCGCGGCGCTTAAAGGCGTGGACAAGATTGCCGAGGATCTTGGTCGCGGCATTCAGTAATAAAACCCAGGATCAAACGCCCCGCGAGTATCCGTTCGCGGGGCGTTTTTCGCATTTGGGGGTAGGCGCGGCGAGTGGACGAGTGATTTTGGGGTATCGTTAACTGTATTGTCTATAAGCAACTTGCCAACACCGGAGTAACTCTATGAGCGCTCGCGTAACCATGAAGGACATAGCCGCCGAGCTCGGCGTTTCCATCAATACCGTGCACAAAGCCCTGACGGGCAAGGCCGGTGTGAGCGAGTCCGTACGCGCAAAGGTTAACGCCAAAGCAGAGGAGATGGGCTATCACCGCAACACGAGTGCCTCGAGCCTGCGTCGTAAGGACATCAACCTGGTGTTTTGCCTGCCGTGCGCATCGCGCGAGGGTGCTTACTTCTATCGCTACCTGTGGGAAGGCTGCAATCGCTTTGAGCAGGAGGTTATCGACCAGGGCATTAGCGTCGAGCGCGTCGAGTTTGGCGTCGGCGGCTATGCCGATGCACTCGAGCAAATCGATGAGCGCCTACAAGTGGGCGAGAAGATCGACGGCCTGCTCGCCTACGTTCCGGGCGACGACCGCGCGACCCACCTGCTGGAGCAGATTGCCGAGGCGGGCGTGGCGATTGAGCTCGTCGATGGCGACCGTCCGCATCTCGACCGCCTGGGGGCCAGCTTGGCCGATTATTCGACAGCGGGTAGCCTAATGGCCGAGCAGGCGGCCAACTTGGTTCATGCCGCTGGTGCCGATGCCCGCGTTCTACTCTTGGCGGGCGATCCCTATACCGATTCGCACTACCTGACCGCCCGCGCCTTCCATACGTACCTGCGCGAGCATAATGTTCCCTGGCAGGTCGAGGATCTTACCGGTGCGCACGCCCAGGTCAAGCAGCTCGAGCGCGAGCTCAAGAACCGTCTCAATGGCCCGGATGCACCCGAGCTTATCTGCAGTGTGTTCGCGGTGGGCTCCGAGCTGGTGGCCGATGCGCTCGTTTCGGCCGGTAAAGCGGGCGAGGTCATGGTAATCGGCAACGACCTGTTCCCCGAGAGCGCGCTTGCCCTGCGTCGCGGTATCTTTACCAATATCGTCTACAAGGACCCGGTGGGTTTGGCCTACCGCGGTGCCAAGACGCTGGGCAATTACTTGCTGTGGGGTAAAGCGCCTGCGGACCCCGTGCAAAAGGGTGCCGTGGAGATGGTGTTTGCCAGCAACGTCGATCGTTACTGCAAGCTCGCGGGCATCTAGCCAGTCTGGGCGGGTACCCCGGTAGCGCACAGAGATGTGGTGTAAGAGGCGGGGCATAACGACTGTTTTGAGGGCCTTTGGTGGCGAGTTTTGCCATCAAAGGCCCTTCTTTGTGCCGATCAGAGATCGTGCGTTTGGGAAGCTGTGTCCCAGAATCAGCGCTCAAAACGGGATGAGGTTTCCCGAAGACAACCGTTAAACCCCCAAAATCTACCGTTCACCCCGTGATGGTTAGGTGAACGTTCACCCAACGCGCCATTTTGCACTACTATAGTGAACGTTCACCTAGAGGATAACGGGCGCACGGTGCACCCGCTCCGCCAACAGAGGGGTTGTTTGATGAAAAACTTCATGGACGATCAGGATTTCCTGTTAAGCACCAAGACCGGCGAGGAGCTGTTCCACAACTTTGCCGAGGGCATGCCCATCGTCGACTACCACTGCCACATCTCTCCCAAGGAGATCTGGGATGACAAGCGTTTTGAGAACATCACCGAGGTCTGGCTGGGCGGCGACCACTACAAGTGGCGCCTGATGCGCGCCAACGGCGTCGACGAGCGCTTCATCACCGGCGATGCCCCCGCTCGCGAGAAGTTCCAGAAGTGGGCCGAGACCCTGGGTCGTTGCGTGGGCAACCCCGTCTTTGAGTGGAGCCACCTGGAGCTCAAGCGCTACTTTGGCTATGAGGGCGTCCTCAACGGCAAGACCGCCCAGGAAGTCTGGGACCTTGCCAACGCCAAGCTCGCCGAGGCCAGCTTTACCTGCCGCAACCTGATCAAGCAGTCCAACGTCCGCATGATCTGCACCACTGACGACCCCGCCGACAGCTTTGAGTGGCACAAGAAGATTGCCGCCGACGATAGCTTCGATGTTCAGGTCGTCCCGGCCATGCGCCCCGACGCCGCCCTGCGCATCGAGCGTGGCCAGGAGTTCGCCGACTACTGCAAGCACCTCTCCGAGGTCGCCGGTGTTGAGGTCAACGACTTCGAGGGCATGAAGGCCGCCATCTCCAAGCGTTACGACGTCGCCCACGAGCTGAGCTGCCGCGCCTCCGACCACGCTCTCGACTACGTCATGTATGTCCCGGCTTCTGCCGACGAGATCGAGGCCATCTTCGCTAAGGGCCTGGCCGCCGAGCCGCTCACCGAGGAAGAGGTCCTCAAGTACAAGACCGCCTTTATGCAGTTTGTCGCCGGCGAGTATGTCCGCCTGGGCTGGGCCATGCAGCTGCACTTTGGCTGCAAACGCGACAACAATCGCGCCATGTTCGCCAAGCTCGGCCCCGACACTGGTTACGACTGCATCTCCAACTACACGCCGTCTGACCAGCTCGCCGATTTCCTCAACTCCATCCAGGAGACCTGCGGCCTGCCCAAGACCATCCTGTACAGCCTGAACCCCATCGATAACACCATGATCGACACCGTCATGGGCTGCTTCCAGGAGGCCCCGACTGCCGGCAAGATCCAGAACGGTTCCGCTTGGTGGTTCAACGACAACGAGGTCGGCATGCGCGAGCAGCTCACGGCCCTTGCCAACGAGGGCGTTCTGGGCAACTTTGTCGGCATGCTCACCGACTCCCGTTCCTTCCTGTCCTACCCGCGCCACGAGTACTTCCGCCGCGTGCTGTGCAGCGTGATCGGCGAGTGGGTCGAGCAGGGCAAGTACCCCGCCGACATGGAACTGCTGGGCACCATCGTGCGCGACATCAGCTACAACAACTCCGTCCGCTACTTCGGTTTTGACCTGGAGACCGTCGAGGCCTAAGTTCGCACCGAATCACATCGAACCTGGGAGCGCCGTCGCCACACGCGGCGCCCCCGGCAAGCTTGCACGCTAACAAACGCCTAAGGAGATACATAGATGGAGAACATCAGCTACGAGACGCTCGAGAAGATCGGTTATAAGGGTTACGTGCTGCCCAAGGACGCTCCCGAGAAGGTCTTGCAGTTTGGCGAGGGCAACTTCCTGCGCGCTTTCGTGGACCGCTTCTTTGACATGGGCAACGAGGCCACCGGCTGGAACGGCAAGATCGTTATGGTGCAGCCCATCAGCGGCGCCTTTGGCTTTGCCGACGGCATCAATGCCCAGGATGACCTGTACACCGTACTGGTGCGCGGCAAGGAGAACGGCAACACGGTTGACGAGTCTCGCGTGATCAGCGCTTGCAGCCGCTGCCTCAACCCGTACCGCGAGGACGACTACCGCGCCGTCATGGAGGTTGCCGTCTCCAATGACCTGGAGATCATCGTCTCCAATACCACCGAGGCCGGCATCGCCTACGACCCGTCCTGCAAGGCCGACGACATGCCGCCCGCGAGCTTCCCGGCCAAGCTGGCCCAGGTGCTCCACACCCGCTGGGCTGCCGGCAAGCCGGGCGTCATCGTGCTCGCCTGCGAGCTCATCGACCACAACGGCGAGGAGCTGCTGCGCATCATGAACCAGTACGTGAGCGACTGGGGCTGGGAGGACGAGTTCTCGCAGTGGATGGCCAATGACTGCACCATCTGCACCACGCTCGTCGACACCATCGTTCCCGGCCGCATCCGCGACCCCAAGGAGGCCGCCGCGGTTGCCGAGCGTCTGGGCTACGAGGATCCCTTCCTGGCCGTGCGCGAGCCCTTCCAGATGTGGGGCATCCAGGGCGACGAGTCGCTCAAGGAGCGTCTGCCCTTCGTGAAGGCCGGCCTGCCGGGCGTCTTTGTGACCCCCGATGTCACCCCGTACAAGAAACGCAAGGTCCGCATCCTCAACGGCGCCCACACCGCCTTTGTCCCGGGTTCCTGGGTTGCCGGCTTTGACATCGTGCGCGACTGCATGCACGACGAGACTATCCGCGGCTTCATGAACACCATGCTCTACGACGAGGTCATCCCAACACTTGCCGCCGACCTGGATGTCGAGGACTGCAAGGCCTTTGCCGCTGCCGTCGAGAACCGCTTCGATAACCCGTTTATCGACCACGCGCTGCTCTCCATCTGCCTCAACTCCACTGCCAAGTGGCGTGCCCGCGACCTGCCCACGCTCAAGGACTATGTTGCCGAGACCGGCAACCTGCCTAAGTGCTTGGCTACGAGCCTGGCTACGCTCATCGCGTTCTACACGCAGGAGCTCGTTGCCCGCGAGGGCGACGGCCTGCACCTGCGTCGCGCCGACGGCACCGAGTACACCGCTCAGGACGACGCTTTCGTGCTCGACTTCTACGCCGCCCACGCCGGCGCCGACGATGCCGAGTTGGTGCACGACGTGCTCAGCAACGAGCAGATGTGGGGCGAGGACCTGACGCAGATCGCCGGTCTTGAGGAGTTTGTCGTCGACGCGCTCGCCGTCGTGCGTGCCGAGGGCGTCAAGCAGGCATTCGCCAACGCCCAGGCCTAAATCCTTTTGTGCGCCCGCCGGCCAACCGGTGGGCGCCGCTCGATTTTTGCTCAACCTGTAGGGTTAGGACTCTTTGTAATGAACACTATCCAGATCAATCCGGCCGATAACGTGATTGTTGCGCTGTCGCCGCTCGCCAAGGGCACCGCCGTCGCGGTCCCCGGCGTGGGCGAGGTCGTGGCCGTGGAGGATATCCCGCAGGGCCACAAGATGGCCGTGCGCGCGATTGCCGCGGGGAAGGACGTCATCAAGTACGGCCTGCCCATCGGACACGTGACGGGCGACATCCAGCCCGGTCAGTGGCTCCACACGCACAATGTGAAGACCAACCTTTCGGGTGAGGTCGAGTACACCTACAACCCCACGCATCCGGTCGTGGATCCCGTTGAGCCCGAGACCTTTATGGGCTTCCGCCGCGCCGACGGCCGCGCTGCCACGCGCAACGAGCTGTGGATTATCCCCACGGTCGGTTGCGTCAACGAGGTCGCACGCGCCATGTGTGAGCAGGCTCAGGATCTGGTCGAGGGCTCGCTCGAGGGCGTCTACTACTTCCCGCATCCCTTTGGCTGCTCGCAGACCGGCGCCGACCACGCTCAGACGCGTCGTCTGCTGGTGGCGCTCTCGCGTCACCCCAATGCCGCCGGCGTGCTGTTCCTGTCGCTCGGTTGCGAAAACTGCACGCACCAGCAGGTGCTCGACGAGCTCGGTGACTTCGATCACGAGCGCGTCCGCTTCCTCACCTGCCAGGACGTTGCCGACGAGCAGGTCGAGGGCCACAAGATTCTGGCTGAGCTGGCCGAGCTTGCCAGGCAGGCCAAGCGCGAGCCCATCCCGGCTTCCGAGCTGGTCATTGGCCTTAAGTGCGGCGGCTCCGATGGCCTTTCGGGCATTACCGCCAACCCCACGATCGGTCGCGTGAGCGATATGGTCGTCGCGCGCGGCGGCACGTCGGTACTGACCGAGGTGCCTGAGATGTTTGGCGCCGAGAGCATCCTGCTCGACCGCTGCGAGAACGAGCAGGTCTTTAACGCCGCCTCCGACATGCTCAACGGCTTTAAGGACTACTTCATCAGCCACGGCGAGGTCGTCTACGAGAATCCGAGCCCTGGTAACAAGGACGGCGGCATCACCACGCTCGAGGACAAGAGCTGCGGTTGCGTGCAAAAGGGCGGCTCCGCGCCCATCGTCGACGTGCTGCCGTACGCCGGCCAGGCCACCAAGCATGGCCTGAACATGCTGTGCGGCCCGGGCAACGATATGGTGTCGACCACGGCGCTCACCGCCGCCGGTTGCCATGTGATCCTGTTCTCGACCGGTCGCGGTACGCCGTTTGGCGCACCGGCGCCCACGCTCAAGGTGTTCACCAACCAGCGTCTATGCGACCACAAGGCCAACTGGATGGACTTTAACGCCGGTGTGGTGGCTACGGGCGAGCGCACGCTCGATGAGGCTGCCGAGGACTTGTACCAGCTGGTGCTTGAGACGGCGAGCGGCAAACTTACGAGTGCCGAGCGTCGCGGCTGCCACGAGATCAGCATCTGGAAGGACGGCGTCTGCCTGTAGGGGCAAGCCCATCCGAGCATAGTTCCTATATAACGGTCCCGTCTGGAGTAGTCCCGGCGGGACCGTTTTGCTTACGGCATGCATGAAAAGGAAATTACAATAAACGTTCACCTTCCGCATGTTTATCCAATATGAAGCTTTTACCAGCAGAGAATGGGACCAAGAAGCTCAATTGTGTCCGTTCAGCGGTAAAAACCGACCGTTCGGGGATAATATGCAAGTGAACGTTCACCTCACGTAAAGAATCACGCATAATCTAGCTAAACGTTCACCCTGAACGACATGCAGACAGACGTCGGTGTGGACTTCAATGTCTTGTTCCAAGACAATCGAGAAAAGAGAGGGAGCTCGATGACTAACAAGATCGGCAAAAAGCGCAAGATCACATTCTGGACGCGCCTGGGCTTTGGTATGGGCGGTATGCTCAACTCCGGTGCCCTGAGCTTTACGCACAGCTACATGGTGCTGTTCCTGTCCACGGAGTGCGGCCTGTCCGCAGGCGAGGCGGCGCTGATCAGCTCGTTCGCCATTTACCTCAACGCCATCCTTTGCCCGCTGATGGGTTTCGTGGCCGATAACTTCTACGCCACCAAGGTCGGCCGCATCTTCGGTCGTCGCCGTTTCTGGATTCTGCTGGCTATCCCGATGATGATTGCCGAGCCGCTCATCTTCGTCGCCACGCCGTTTGGCTTCCCGTACTACTTCGCGCTGTACCTGATCTACAACGTCGCGTACACGTTCTGCACCGCCAACCTGTCGCCGCTGACCATCGAGATGACCGACGACTTCAAGGAGCGTACGTACCTCACCGGCTACAAGCACCTCTTTGGTAACGCCGCTGGCTTCCTGATGGCTGCACTCGTCGGCTTCGGCTTTGGCACCTTCGGCGAGACCAACCCGTTCAGCTACTTCATCATCGCTTCGATCAACGCTTCGGTCATGGCAATCTCGCTGCTCTGCGTCTACCTGTCCACCTGGGAGCACACCCCCGAGGAGGTCGCTCAGGAGAAGATCGAGAGCGTCGGCGAGGGCATCAAGAAGTTCTTCATCGACGTCGTTTCCACCTTCCGCAACAAGTCCTTCCGCAAGGTTCTGTACGCACAGGTCTCCACGAAGCTCGCTGCTGCCTGCTGGTCTGCCTGTCTGTCCTTCTTCATCGTCTACTGCCTGCAGATTCCTAAGTCCTACGAGTCTGTGATGGAGATGCCCGGCAAGGTCGTCGCTATCGTCTGCACTGCTGTCTGGGTTGCCCTCATGGCCAAGAAGGGCTTCCACAAGTCTTGGTACCTGGCCAACGTCGGTTGCGCTGCGTGCATCATCGCGTACAACTACTTTGCCTTTGGTCAGATCAACGGCACCTCCACGGTCGCCATCGCCATGATCGCCTACCCCATCATCTTCGCCATCTGGAAGTTCTTCTACGTTGGCTTCCAGTATCTGCCCGACGTCCTGCTCAACTACATCCCCGATGTCGATGAGCTCATCACCCTGCGTCGTCGCGAGGGCATCTACAGCTCCGCTCAGCAGCTCTGCCAGCAGATCGCCCAGGCTGTCGCCGTCAACGCATGGGCTATTGTCCTGGCTGCCTCCGGCTTCATTCAGACCGCCGGCAACAGCGACGCCGTGACCCAGCCCGCAACCGTGCCTCTGTACATCTGCGGCTACATGCTCATCGGCTGCGCCGGTTTCTTCCTGCTCGCAGCTGTCCTTGCCCGCGGCATCAAGATCGACAAGGAGCAGTGCGACATCCTCTGCGACGAGATCAAGCGCGTCAAGGAGGGCGGCAAGATGGCCGACGTCCAGCCCGAGGTCAAGGCGCTCTGCGAGGAACTCTCCGGCTTCAAGTATGAGAACTGCTTCGCTCACAACAACGTTGGCTTCCAGGACGGCAGCGTGACGCCCGCCGAGTAGGGGTAGCCTATCGTCCAAACCACAGGGCCGTGCCACCGGATATCCGCCGGCAGGTACGGCCCTTTTTTGCAACAGCGTACAATTAACTTTTAGAGAATCTTTTTGAGGGAGAAATCCATGGAGACGAACGTTATCTGGCGTAACGCCCGCGCGGCCGTGATCGAGCTCGACGACGGCGGCTACTTTACCTGCGCCGATACGTGGGAGATCTTTGTCAACGACGAGCCCGCCGGCACCACGAACACGGTCGAGACCTATGTCGACGGCCTGGTTCCCGGCAAGCGCAACTTGGTCCGCTTTGTTTGCGGCGAGCGCGAGCTGAGTGTGGGCGTCACCACGCCGGCGGAGCCTTTTACCATTAACGTTCGCGACTGCGGCGCCAAGGGCGATGCTAAGCACGACGACACCACCAACATCCAGGCCGCCATCATGGCCTGCCCCAAGGGTGGTCGCGTGCTGATTCCCGCCGGTAACTACCGCATCAAGTCGCTCTTCCTCAAGAGCCATATCAACATCGAGCTTGCCGAGGGCGCCGTGCTGCTGGCCCGCCACGACCGCGCGGCGCTTGCCTACATCCCCGGTACGGTCAAGGGCGACGAGGGCGCCGGTTACGCCGGTACCGACATGACCCCGCTGGGCCGTTGGGAGGGCGAGAGCTTTGCAACCTATTGTTCCACCTTTACCGGCCTGAGCGTGCACGACGTGTGCATCTATGGCCGCGGTGCAATTGACGGCCAGACCGATTTTGCCGAGGACAACTGGTGGAACAAGGACTTTAAGAACATCTTCCGTCCCGAGGAGGGCCGCGAGGTCGCCCGTCCGCGCATGATCTTCCTGTCCGAGTGCGAGAACGTGAGCCTGGCCGGCTTTACCGTCCGCAACAGCCCGGCGTGGAACATCCACCCCATTCTGTGCGAGCACGTCGATGCGCTCTGCCTGTCCATCGAGGGCCCCAAGAACTCCCACAACACCGACGGCTTCGACCCTGAGAGCTGCGGCTTTGTTCGCATCTTGGGCTGCCAGTTCTCGGTGGGCGACGACTGCATCGCCATCAAGAGCGGCAAGCTGGGCATTGAGCCCGAGCTTCGCCCCGCAACGCACGACGTGCTGATCTCGCACTGCTACATGCACGATGGCCACGGCGCCGTGGTCCTGGGTTCCGAGGCCGCCGGCGGCATCAAGGACCTTACCGTGAGCAAGTGCCTGTTCGAGCGCACGGATCGCGGCCTGCGCGTCAAGACCCGTCGCGGTCGCGGCAAGGACGCCGTCAACGAGGGCATCACCTTCGAGCACATTCGTATGGACAAGGTGCTCACGCCCTTCGTGGTCAACTCGTTCTACTTCTGCGACAAGGACGGCAAGACCGATTACGTCCAGAACCGCGAGGCGCTGCCCGTCGACGACCGCACGCCCGGCTTTGGCGCCACGACGTTCCGCGATATCGAGGCCACCAACTGCCATGCCGCCGCGGCCTATATCACGGGCCTGCCCGAGAGCAAGGTAACGCGTCTGACGTTCCAGGACGTCCACGTGACCTTCGCGGAGGATGCCGAGCCCTTTGTCCCGGCTATGGCCTGCGGCGTTGAGCCCATGGTGCGCCAGGGCATCATCGCGCAAAACGTCAAGGTGCTCGACTTGCAAAACGTGAGCATCGAGGGTCAGGACGGCGAGGAGCTGCAACTCCAAAACGTCGACAAGGTTGTGCGCGCGTAAGCGTCTGCTCTTAAACAATCGAATCCGGCATGTTGTGACGTGCGATGGACGGGGCCTTCCCGACCCATCGCACGCGCTCTTTATATGCCGGAACTGCAGCATAGGCGATCCGCGACGAAAGGGCGTGGCGACTGATGATGATTGAAGAACAAGTTTTTGAAGTATCGACCGAGCGTGAGGGGGCATACCGCAGTATCTCCGAAGCCTTGGAGGCAGCCGATCAGCTCTATCCGGATACTGAGCGGCCGGTGACGATTCATGTCGATCCGGGCGAGTATTGCGAGCGGGTCGAGATTCGTCGGCCGCATGTGACGCTGGTGGGCGAGACGGCTGACAGCGTGCGCATCGTGGGCAGCCTGGGTGCGAAGATGCCCTCGAAGGATGGTTCGGGTGTCGACGGTACGCTCGGCACGTTTAGGACCTATACCGTTTTGGTCGATGCTGATGACGTGCGGCTCGAGAACCTCACGATCGTCAACGATGCCGGAGACGGTCGCGAGGTGGGGCAGGCGATTGCCCTGTACGCCGACGGCGACCGTTTAGTGGTCGACGCCTGTTGCATTACGGGACGCCAAGACACCCTGTTTTTGGGCCCGCTGCCGGCGCGCGAAGTCAAACCGGGCGGGTTCATCGGCCCCAAGCAGTTTGCGCCGCGCCGAGTGGGCCGTCAGTATTTCCGACGCTGTCGAATCGAGGGCGACGTCGACTTTATCTTTGGCGGTGCGCGTGCCTATTTTGAGGGGTGCGAGATCCGCTCGCTTAACCGCGATATGGACGTGAACGGCTATGTGACGGCGGCATCGACGCCCGAGGGGGAGCCGTACGGTTTTGTGTTCCACGGCTGCTCGTTTACGGCCGCGCAAGATGTGACGCCTGATTCGGTTTACCTGGGACGTCCTTGGCGTGAGTGGGGCCAGACCGTGCTGATCGATTGCTGGCTGGGACAGCATATCAAGCGTGAAGGCTGGTGGGATTGGAATAAGCCGACGGCGCACAATTGTGCGCGGTATGCCGGTGCAATCCTGCATGGGCCGGCAGGGGATACTGCCGGCTGGGTGCCATGGGCCCGCGAGCTCGATGCTGCAGCCACTGCCCGGTATGCCCGCGAGCAGGTGCTTGCCGGTGCGGACGGCTGGGACCCCGAGGGCGGCTCGGGCGACAACGTGGAGACCGCTGGCCTTTCCGATAACGGTCGCACGGTGCATATCGACACCTATTACGAAGACGAGCCGGCGCTTCGCGAGCGCCTGAAGCGCGAGGGCCGCTCTGCCGCGTTTAAGGGCACGACGCCCGGTGACTTTGAAGCATGGCAGATTGCGACGAGGGCTCGGCTGTTTGACCTGTTGGGTCTATCACTTATGGACCGTGTGCCGATCGAAGTGCGCGAGCTCAACCGGGTGCAGATTGCCGGCGGTATCGTGCGCACCCATGCGATGCTGCGGGTGGAGCGCGATGTTTGGATGCCGTTCTATCTGCTGGAGCCGCAGGCGTCCAAACTCGACGAGCAAGGCTTTAAGCGCTGCTATATCTGCCCGCATGGCCACCAGGGCGCCGGCGCCGCAAGTGTTGCGGGCGTGACGGGCGTGCCGGCGGTCGACGACGCCGTGCGTAAGTTCAACTACGACTACGGTCTGCGTCTGGCACGCATGGGCTATGTGACCGTCTGCCCCGATGCTCGCGGTTGGGGATACCGTCGCGATTGGAAGGGCCAGGGCGACGACGAGAACAGCTTCCTGCGCGGTACGTGTCTAAACCAGGCGCGCATGGCCGAGCCGCTGGGTCTTACCGTTGCGGGCCTCAACGCCTGGGACAACATGCGCCTGATCGATTACCTGGAGGCGCGCGGCGACATTGCCATGGACGACCTGGGCTGCTTTGGCTTTTCGGGCGGCGGATACATGACGCTGTATCTGGCGGCGCTCGACCCGCGCGTGCGCAAGGCGTTTGTCTCGGGCTATCTGTACGGTGTCGACGATTCTCTGCTGCACCTCAACGGCAACTGCAGCTGCAACTATGTGCCGGGGCTGTGGCGCCTGCTCGATATGGGCGATATCGCCTCGCTCATCGCGCCGCGTTCGCTGCTGGTGCAGAGTTGCGAGGGCGACCATCTCAACGGTGCCCGTGGGCTTGCGAATGTTGATGAGCAGCTCGACATCGTCCGCGATGCCTATGAGCTCGTGGGGCATGCCGGCGACTTGTCGCACGAGGTCTGTCCGGGCGGGCACCATTTGGGTGTTGCGCATCTTGCCGAGGACATTGAGTGGCTTGACGAACACGCTGCCGGGGTCTGCTCGTAGGCCATGGGCGTAGCGCGAGCAAACGGTAATGACTGATAAGACCGAAGACCGCCGTGTGGGCGGGAAGGAGTATGAACATGAAATCGACGAAGACCTTGAGCGAATCGACCATCTGCTGCTTTGGCGATTCGACCACTTGGGGTGACAACGGATGCGGCGCAGGCGGCAACGATATCTCGTGGACCTCGCACCTGGGCGCGCTGCTGGGTGGCGCTACGGTTGAGAACTTTGGCATTAAGGGCTCGCGTATTGCCATCAAGGCCGACCGCGCCGATTCCTTTGTGGAGCGCCTGGATGGCATCGACGACGCGGCCGATATCTACATCGTCTTTGGCGGCGTGAACGACTTTAGCCGCAACGTGCCGCTGGGGCAGTTGGGCAGCACGGATGTGCACGAGTTCTACGGTGCGCTTGACTACCTCATTCGCACCATTACCACGCGCTCGCCCCAGGCGAAGCTGGTGTTTATGACCCCGTGCAAGACGAGTGGTAAGCACGAGAAGGATATCCCGGCAAGCGATGAACTCAACCACCTGGGCCTGACGCAGGCCGCCTACGTAAAGGCGATGCTCGAGGTCTGCGACCGTTACTCGGTGCCGGTGATCGACTTGTACGCACAGAGCGGCATCAGCCCGTTTTTGCCCGAGCACCGCGAGCTCTATATGCCGGACGGTCTGCATTACAGTCCGACCGGCTATGAGCGCCTGGCGCATCGAATTGCTGCGGGCCTTGTTGCCGTTTGCCGCTAAAAGCCTGCCGTTCGCGGGGATTATAGGGTTAACGTTCACCCTATAATCCCCGTTCGCGTTACACTAGGGTTAACGTTCACCCATCACCAACGTCAGAGGGGACAGCAATGGGTTGCAATCAGATTCTGGATAGCTACATCGAGCAGTTGATCGAGACATCGACGCCGCAGGCACCCGCTTGGAACATCGAAAAGCTCCGTGCCGGCAAGGAGAACACCTGGAACTACATCGATGGCTGCATGATCAAGGCGCTCATCGAGCTGTACGAGATCACGGGTGAGCAGCGCTACCTGACCTTCGCCGACGACTATATCGACTTCTTTGTCCAGGAAGACGGCACCATCAAGCATTACAACCCCGAGGAGTACAATCTCGACAACGTCAACGCGGGCAAGACCCTCTATAAGTTGTATGACCTGGTGGGCAAGCCCAAGTACCGTGCCGCCATGGACACCATTTACCGTCAGCTCGAGACCCAGCCGCGCACCAAAGAGGGCGTGTTTTGGCACAAGGCCGTCTACCCCAACCAGATCTGGCTCGACGGCATGTATATGGCCCAGCCGTTCTACATGCAGTACGAGCTGAGCTTCCACAACCGTCGCGCCTGCTCGGACAGCTTCCATATGTTCCAGGTCGTGCACGACCTTATGCGCAACCCGCTCAACGGTCTGTACTATCACGCCTACGACGCGAGCCGCAAGCAGTTCTGGTGCGATCCCGTCACCGGCCTTTCGGCTAACTTCTGGCTGCGCGCCGAGGGCTGGTTTGCCATGGCGCTTATCGATACGTGGGAGCTCATGCCGCCCTCGATGTCGGCCGAGAAGGACGAGATCCGCAAGATGTTCCACGACCTGATCGACGCCATGCTGCCGTATCAGGACGAGAAGACCGGCATGTGGCATCAGGTCATCAACCTGCCCAACATCGCCCCCAACTATCTGGAGGAGTCGGGCAGCGCCATCTTTGCCAACGCCATCATGAAGGGCGTGCGCCTGGGTGTGCTGGGCGAGCGCTACTACCAGTATGGTCGCCGCGCCTTCGACGGCATCTGCGAGACCTGCCTGTCCGAGCACGATGGCCAGCTGGCGCTGGACAACATCTGCCTGGTCGCGGGCCTGGGCAACACCACGCACCGCGAGGGCACCTTTGGCTACTACATGAGCGAGCCTATCGTCAAAAACGACGCGAAGGGCGTGGCGCCGCTGGTGCTGGCCTATATCGAGACCATGCACCACGACAAGCTGGCCGGCAAGCGCGACCCGCTGGCCCCCTCGGGCGTGTGCTCCATCGAGGACCCGTTTGGCGGATACACCCCGGGCATCAACGCTTGCAAGGGATGTGAATAGCGTGGGGGCTATTACTCCGGGTGTGCGCCTGCACGACCTTCTGCAGGGAACGGTCGAGGAGCGCATTCGCATGGCGGGCGAGCTGGGCTTTTCGTGCATCCAGCTGCCGAGCAAGGTGCTCTATCAGTCGATGGGCATCAACCGCTTGGGCCTTACGCGCGAGCTTGCCGACCATCTGCGTGCGGTACTCGACGAGGCGG
The DNA here is from genome assembly GCA_934654775.1 of uncultured Collinsella sp. Classification (GTDB taxonomy): domain Bacteria; phylum Actinomycetota; class Coriobacteriia; order Coriobacteriales; family Coriobacteriaceae; genus Collinsella. Next base: position 130,876 of record CAKUGR010000006.1, on the reverse strand, counting down.
GCGTTTCGGTCGCCGTGTTCGGCTGTTATAAAAACCTGGCAACTCCCGATCGCCAACAGCTTATGGACAACTTTGCCGAGTACGAGGCATGCCTGAGCTTTGCCAAGATGCTGGGCGGCTGCCCAGTGGGCACCGAGACCGGTCGCCCCAACGTGCAGAATAACGTGGCGGACGATCGCATGACCGACGAAGCGCTCGATGCGTTTGTTGAGGGTCTCAAGTATGTCTGTGGTCGTGCCGAGGCAATGGGCGGTCAGATTTTGATTGAGCCCGGCTGGAACGAGACGGTCAACACGCCCCAGCGTTGCCGCGAGGTGCTCGAGCGCGTGCCGAGCTCGGCGCTCGGTGTGATTTACGACCCGGTGTCGCTGCTACATCCGAGCGTCATCGGCGAGGCGCAGGAGATTACCTCGCGCATGCTCTATCTGTGCGGCAGCAAGGTTCGCGTGCTGCATGCCAAGGACTACGAGGTCGTGAACAACGAGGATGAGGCCGGCTGGTGCGATGGCACGGGTTCGCGTCTGGTGTGCCATGGCGTGGGCGAGACGGGTCGTTACGACTTTGAGCCCGTCGTTGCCTGGGCTGCTGCCGCCTGTCCGGGCATTCCGTGTGTGGTCGAGAACAGCGTGCCGGCGACGGCGGCCGGTTGCCTGACGACGCTCGAGCGTATGTCTGCCCGTTGCGAAGGCGCACATCGGGAGATGTAGCGTGGCGGCCGGCCGCTGCGGGCGGCCGACTTGCCGGTACTGGGCAGCATCTGGAACTGCCCGCTATTGTGTTGATGCGAATCAGAGGGGAATCGCGTGGCTATCCACATTGTCGAGGAAGCAAATCGTTGTCTGGGTTGTAAAAGGGCGCTCTGCCAGATCAAGGGCTGTCCGGTTCAGACGCCTATTCCGCAGGTCATCGATCTGTTCAAGCAGCGTCGTCTGGAGGAAGCAGGCGAGCTGCTGTTCCAGAACAACCCGATGAGCGCGGTCTGCTCTATGGTGTGCAACCATTCGGGCCAGTGCGAGGGTTCGTGCGTTCAGGGTCGCAAGGGCACGCCGGTGCATTTCTCGAGCATCGAGAACTATATCTCCACGGCGTATCTCGACCGCAAGGAGTGGACGCCCGCTCCGTCGTGCGGCAAGCAGGTCGCCGTGGTCGGCTCGGGCCCTGCCGGTATTACCGTTGCCATTAAGATGGCCCAGCTGGGTTGCGCTGTCACCGTGTTTGAACAGCGCCCCGAGATCGGCGGCGTGCTTGAGTACGGCATCCCCGAGTTCCGTCTGCCGCGTTCGCTGGTGCAAAAGTACCGCCACGTGATGTGTTCGCTCGGCGTGCGCGTGCGCCCCTCGACCACCATCGGCGGCGCACTGCATATCGACGATCTGCTACGCGACGGTTATGACGCGGTCTTTGTGGGCACCGGCACCTGGCGTGCCCGCAAGCTGGGGATTCCCGGCGAGTCGCGCGGTAACGTGCTGTTTGGTATCGACTATCTGGTCGATCCCACGAGTGCGGCGATCGGGCAGAACGTGGCGGTTATCGGTGCCGGTAACGTCGCCATGGATGTGGCCCGTACCGCGCTGCGCTCGGGCGCTCGCAAGGTTACCGTGTATGCCCGCTCGCGCCACATCTCGGCAATTGACGACGAGGTCGAGCTGACCGAGCTCGACGGTGCCGAGATCGTGTGCGGCAAGGCCATCTGCGCTATCGACGATAACGGCCCCGTGTTCGAGACGGCCATCTTCGACGAGGACAACAACGTGGTGGGCTACGAGGAAGAGCTCGATCACGCCGCGGCCGATACCATCGTCATCGCGGCCTCGCAGGTGCCCAAGGACAAGCTCGTGCTTACGACGGGCGGCCTGGAGACCGACCATCGCGGTCTGCTTTCGGTCGATGAGCACGGCATGACCACCGTGCCCGGCGTCTTTGCCGCCGGCGATGTGGTCAACGGCCCGTTGACGGTCGTCCATGCCGTGGCCGGCGCCAAGCTCGCCGTCGAAGGCATGACATCCTACCTGGGCCTCTAATCCATCCCACCCTTATCAGTTGCGGTGAAATAGTTCCTGTTTGGTGCGCCAAGAAGCCCATTCAGGAACTATTCCACCGCAACTTTTTTATGGGTCGAGCAAAAGGTGGGGGAGTGCGTGCGGCTGTGCACCGGGCGGATACTGATACGATAGGGGAATCAGCAAGTGCCGCCACGCGGCTCAAACGAAAGGAAACCTGTATGGAGTCCTCCGCCTATCCGATGCTCTTTAGCCCCATCAAGGTTGGTACGACCGAGGTCAAGAACCGTGTCTTTATGCCGCCGGTGTCCACCAACCTGGCCGACCACGGCTATGTGACCGACGACCTGGTCGACCACTATCGCGCCCGTGCCAAGGGCGGCGTGGGCCTCATCATCACCGAGGTCGTGACGGTCGAGCCCACCTATACCTATCTGCCGGGCGACATGTGCTGCTATGACGACACGTTCATTCCCGGTTGGGAAAAGCTCGCCGCCGCCGTGCACGAGTACGGCTGCAAGATCATGCCGCAGCTCTTCCACCCCGCCTACATGGCCTTTAACATCCCGGGCACGCCGCGCCTGATCGCCCCGTCTTTCGTGGGTCCGTCCTATGCTCGCGAGGCACCGCGCCCCATCACGGTTGACGAGATTCACGAGCTCACGCACCAGTTTGGCGACGCTGCTGTGCGTATGCAGAAGGCCGGCGTCGATGGCGTCGAGGTTCATGCAGCCCACGCCCACGGTATGCTCGGCGGCTTCTTGACCCCGCTCTACAACAAGCGTACTGACGAGTACGGCGGCTCGCTCGATGCCCGTATGCGCTTCTTGCTCGAGGTCATCGCCGAGATTCGCGAGCGCTGCGGCAAGGATTTCATCATCGACGTCCGTATCTCGGGCGACGAGTACACCGATGGCGGCCTGACTCTCAACGACATGATCTATGTCTCGCGTCGCCTGGAGAAGGCCGGCGTCGATATGATCCACGTGTCGGGCGGCACTACCATCAAGCGCGGTTCCGCGATTCCCGCCGCCGGCACCCAGCAGGCCTCGCACGCTGCCTGCTCGCGCGAGATCAAAAAGCACGTCAACATTCCCGTCGCCACGGTCGGCCGTATTAACGAGGCATGGATTGCCGAGGAGCTGATTGAGGACGGCGCCGCCGACATCTGCATGATGGGCCGCGCCAACCTGTGCGATGCCGAGTTCTGCAACAAGGCGGCTGCCGGCAACGCCGACGAGATTCGCCCCTGCATCGGCTGCCTGCGCTGCCTGAACGGCATCATGTTTGGCAAGCGTATTTCCTGCACTGTTAATCCCGATGTCGAGCGTGACGAGGCTGGCTACGAGCCTGCCGCCGAGGCCAAGAACGTGCTCGTCGTGGGCGCCGGTCCCGCGGGCATGGAGGCGGCGTTCATTGCCGCCAAGCGCGGCCATAACGTGGTGCTCGTGGACAAGCAGGACGAGCCGGGCGGCGAGATGCGCATCGCAGCCGTTCCGCCGGCAAAGCAGGAGCTCACCCGCGTGATCAAGTATCAGTATCGCCGTCTTGCCGAGGCCGGCGTGAAGTGCATCTTTGGTACCGAGCTTTCTGCCGAGGACATTCAGCGTGACTACGCCGGGTACGAGGTCGTCCTGGCCTATGGTGCCGAGCCCATCGCTCCGGCCTTTATGCAGAACTTTAAGCAGGTCATGACGGCTGACGACCTGCTGGGCGGCAACGCCTTCCCGGGTAAGAAGATCGTCATCGTGGGCGGCGGCACCGTCGGCTGCGAGACGGCTGACTACCTGGCTCCGCTGGTCAACGACCTGTCGCCGGCCAACCGCGACGTCACCGTCATCGAGATGACCAAGACGCTCGCCGCCAACGAGGGCGGCGCCGGCCGCGCGGTGCTCATCACGCGCATGCTCTCTAAGGGCGTCCACGTGCTGACCGAGGCCAAGGTGACCGAGATTACCGAGGACACCATCAGCTACGAGAAGGACGGCGAGATCCACACCATCACGGGTGCCGATACGCTGGTGCTGGCGATGGGCTACCGTCCCAACACTAAGCTGGCCGACGACCTGTCAGCTGCTGGTGTTACCACTCACGTGCTGGGTGATGCGCAGAAGTGCGGCAACATCCGCGATGCCATCGCCGACGGCTACAAGGTCGCCTGCGCCCTCTAGTCAACCCCTTGGTGCATGGGGGTCAGGTTACTTTGCACCAACTTGGTGCATGTAAACCTGACCCCATTGCACCAGTTGATAGCAAAAAGCGGCGGCCGTCCCGTGTTGGGACGGCCGCCGCTTGCATTAGATGCGATGGGTCGTGCGATTAGAGGCCCAGGAGCTCCTTGACCTTGGCGATGATGGCCTCGTCGGTGGCGTTGGCGAAGAAGTACTCCTGGAAGTGCTCGCCAGCCAGGGCGCCCTTGACCAGATCCTGGTCGATCTCGCCCAGGACGTCGACGAGCGGACGCATGGTCACAGCGCGGACGCCGTCGAGGATCTTCTTGTTGCGCTGCTCGGGCTCGACGCGCTCGGCCGGGTACCCGTTGCCCGAACCAAAGCCAAAGAGCTTCTCAAAGGTGTACTCGAGGTTGAGCTCCTGGCCCCAGCCGTTCTTGAGGGCGAAGGGCATGGCGACGGCGTTACCGTCGTTGACCTGGGCGAATGTGTATGCGTCCAGCGGGTCGGCGACGTGGCCGCAGAGCACGCCGGGGAAGGAGTTGCAGGCGAGCATGGCGCCCTCGCCGGTGCCGCAGCCGGTCACGACGTAGTCGGCAGCGCCGGAGTTGAGCAGCACGGCGGCAAGGATGCCGTTCTGCACGTAGGTGAGGGGAGCGGAGCCCTCCTCGGCATACATGCCATAGTTAAAGACAGTGTGACCCATGGGCTCGACAACCTTCTTAAGGGCAGCCTCGATCATGGGGTTCTTGGAGTTCTGAGAGTTCTCGTTGATGAGAGCGATCTTCATTGCGAAATACCTTCCTATTTCTAACTTGCAGTGAAATACGGACTGTTTTGCCTGATAGAAGCCAAAATCAATCCCTATTTCACCGCAACTTTTGAACGAACGATTGGGCGAGACCCAATGTGGGCAGTTGCGGCGAGGGCGCGTGAGGTGCGTCAGCTCGCCGCGAAAGAGGAGGGCATAGGCCTTTTGGCCATGCCCGACGAATGAGCCGCGAGCTGACGCACCTCACGCGGCCGCAGCCTACTGCGGTTGTTTGCCGATGTAAGCTAGGATGCCGCCGTCGACGTAGAGGATGTGGCCGTTGACGAAGTTCGAGGCATCGGAGGCCAGGAACACGGCGGGGCCCTTCAGGTCCTCGGGCGTGCCCCAACGGGCGGCCGGGGTCTTGGCGATGATGAACTGGTCAAACGGGTGACGGCTGCCGTCGGGCTGCGTCTCGCGCAGCGGCGCGGTCTGCGGCGTGGCGATATAGCCAGGCCCAATGCCGTTGCACTGGATGTTGGCCTCACCAAACTCGGAGCAGATGTTCTTGGTGAGCATCTTCAGGCCACCCTTGGCGGCAGCGTAGCCGGCGATGGTCTCGCGGCCAAGCTCGCTCATCATCGAGCAGATGTTGATGATCTTGCCGTGACCCTTGGCGATCATGCCGGGTAGGCAGACCTTGGAGACGATGAACGGGGCGTTAAGGTCGATGTCGACGACGCGACGGAAGTCCTCGGCACTCATGTCGAGCATGGGGGTGCGCTGGATAACACCGGCGTTGTTGACCAGAATGTCGGGCGTGGTGCCAAAATCGGCCTCGATCTTGGCGACGAGCTCGGCGACGACGGCCTCGTCGGTGACGTCGGCCACGTAGCCGTGAGCCTCAAAGCCCAGCTCGCGGTAGTGCTTCTCGGCCTCGGTGACCTTGTCGGCGTGACGCGCGTTAAAGGCGATCTTGGCGCCGGCCTCGCCGAGCGCCTCGGCAATGGCCATGCCAATGCCATAGGTGGCGCCGGTCACGAGCGCGACCTTGCCATCCAGGCGGAAGCTGTCCATAAGATCAGACATAGCGATCCTTTCAAAAGAAACGTTCATCTATATAAGTCTTGCTTCTAATACAAGCTCAGTATAGGAGAACTAAAGGAATTAACGCCCCTATTCTCCTAAAAATAGGTGAACGTTCACTTTTAAAAGGTGAATGGTTGAAATTGGTTGTTGCGATGCCCTCTACTCACTTTTCGCCTGTGCGCCTTCCGCGATCATGTTGCGGTTGTAGACCAGGTGCAGATACATCGCATCGTGTGCGGCGGTGGGGTTGCGCGCCTCGATGGCGTCGGCCACGCCGCGGTGTGTGCGGATGGTCTCCTCGACGAGCTTTTTGCCCGTAACGTCGATAAAGAGGGGAACGGATGCCTTGAGCACGCCCATCAGGCGGGGAACGACGAGGTTGCCGCAGCTCTCGGCAATGGCGTTGTGGAATGCGGTGTCGGCGGCGGAGTAGTCCTTGCCGGCCTCTGCCAGGCGCTGGGACTCGTCGCAGAGCTCCTTGATGCAGGCAATCTGGTCGTCGGTCGCGTGTTCGGCCGCCATGCTTGCCATCTGCGGCTCGATCATAAAGCGCACTTCGAGCAGGTCGCGCGCCAGACGCTGCTTGTCATCGATAAAGGTGAAGCCCAGCGGGTCATCGGCAACGCCGGGGTTGGACGCCACATAGGTGCCCGACCCCTGTTTAATACGCACGATGTTGCGCGACTGCAGCAGCTTCATGGCCTCGCGCACGGTGCTTCGGCCGGCGCCCAGGCGCTCAACCAGCACGGCTTCCTTGGGCAGGCGATCGCCCTGTCCAAGGTTCTCGTCCAGGATCAGTTGAATGATTTTCTCGGAAATCTGCTCGGGGAGTCCCAATTCGGCGCGGGCCATAGCTCTACCTCTCATTACAAAATTCATCTGAGCTATTTTAGCGCACCATGGGCGCAACATTGGCCGTTGCGCCCGAATCGCGCGGCCCAGATATACCGTTCGCTGTGCAAATACTACCGTTCGCCAAATACATCAGATGTATTTTGAACAAATTTCAAAATGAAACATCAGACCTTTCAGAAACAAGCTATAGTTCTAGCCGAATTCAAAAGGTCTGATGAATTGGAGGAAAGATGTCAGACCCAACGTTTATGGCAGACCCCACCAGGCTCGTCATCGCCGCCATCGTGGGCATCGCACTGCTGCTTGCGCTCATCATTAAGTTCAAGCTGCATCCCGTGCTGTCGATGATGGTTTCGGCACTTGCGATCGGCATCGGTGCCGGCATGCCGCTCGACCTGGTGGCCGATACCGTCACCAAGGGCGTGGGCGCCACGCTGCAAAACATCGCACTGCTCATTGGCTTGGGCTCGATGTTCGGCCAGATCCTGGAGGAGAGCGGCGGCGCCAAGAAGATCGCCCAGACCTTCATCGACACCTTTGGCCAGGGTCACTCCAGCTGGGCGCTGGGCATCACCGGCCTGGTCATCGGCACCACGGTGTTCTTTGAGGCCGGCGTGGTCGTTTTGATCCCGCTCGCGTTTAGCGTGGCATCGCAGACCAAAAAATCGACCCTCTACTATGGCATTGCCCTGCTCGCGGGACTGGCAGCCGGCTATGCCTTCGTGCCGCCTTCGGCCGGTTCGGTTCTGGTCGCCGGTACGCTCGGCGTCGACCTGGGCACCATGATTCTCGTCGGCATCCCCGCCGCCTTTATCGCCATGGCTGTCGCCGGTGTCGTCTGGGGCCGCAACGTGGGTGGCCGCATCTTCACCGACGTCCCCGAGCACTTCACCTCCGCCGAGGGCGCGAGCGACGACAAGGAGCTTCCCTCCTTTGACATGGTCCTCGCCATCGTGCTCACCCCGCTGTGCCTGATCCTGCTGGGCACGCTGTCTTCGTATATCCCCATGCCCGCCGAGGTCGCCTCGATCCTCGCCTTTCTGGGCAAGCCGTTCGTCGCGCTCACCATCGCCACACTTGTCGCCATGTACCTGCTGGGCGCTCGCCGCGGCTACACCGGTGCCGAGCTCAAGGCCCTGCTCGACCGTTCGCTCAAGCCCGTCGGCATGATCTTGCTGGTCATCGCCTGCGGCGGCGTCATCCGCTGGATGCTGCAGGACTGCGGTCTGGGCCAGGTTATCGGCCCCGTGCTCGAGAGCTGCCCGCTGCCCCTCGTGGTCGTCGGCTTCCTCATCGCCGCGCTCGTCCGCGCCTCGGTCGGCAGCTCCATCGTGTCCATGACCATGGCTTCGGGCATTATGGCCGCTATGCCTGCGGTCGCCGGCGCCTCGGTGCTCATGCGTGCCGCCATCTGCCTTGCCATCTGCGGTGGCGCCACGGCGCTCTCGCACGTCAACGATGCCGGCTTCTGGATGTGCTCTTCGTTCCTCGAGATCGACGAGAAGACCACCCTCAAGTCCTGGACCATCATGGAGACGATCATCGGTCTTTCGGGCCTCGCCTGCGCCCTGGTGATCTCGTTCTTCGCCTAATCGCAAGCCAGCGCGTCGCATCAATCGATAACCAAACCAAGTAAGCCTTAAACCAAAGGAGTACACCATGGACGAGAAGACTAAAGAGCAGATTCAGCAGGAGGCCGCCGAGCTGGTTGCCAAGCTGCAGCCGCGTTCCGGCAAGTTCCGCACCATCAGCCCCGAGATGGACCCGCTGCGTCTGGGCTCTGGCTGGAGCATCGAGGACCTGGACAAGCCGCAGGTCATCATCGAGTCGACGTTCGGCGACTCGCACCCGGGTTCTGCCGGCCTGTTTGAGCTGGTCGAGGAGGTGCGCGCCGGTGTTGCCGAGGCTGGTGGCCACGGTGCCCGTTACTTCTGCACCGATATTTGCGACGGCGAGGCCCAGGGTCACGACGGCATCAACTACTCGCTGCCCAGCCGCGACATGATCGCCAACATGATCGAGATTCACGCCAAGGCTACCCCGTTCGACGCCGGCGTCTTTGTCGCCAGCTGCGATAAGGGTCTGCCCGCGAACCTCATGGCCATGGGCCGCATCAACATCCCGTCGATCGTCGTCACCGGCGGCGTCATGGATGCCGGCCCCGACCTGCTGACCCTCGAGCAGCTCGGCGCCATCTCCGCCCGCTACGAGCGCGGCGAGATCTCCCGCGAGGAGCTTGAGTTCGCCAAACACAACGCTTGCCCCAGCTGCGGCGCTTGCTCCTTCATGGGCACCGCTTCGACCATGCAGGTCACGGCCGAGGCCCTGGGCCTCATGCTTCCTGGCACGGCTCTGCTGCCCGCCACCAGCTCCGACCTGCGCGAGTTCGCCCGCGAGGCCGGCCGCCAGTCCGTGTGGCTCTCCGAGCACAACCTGTGCCCGCGCGACATCGTGACCAAGGAGTCCTTCGAGAACCTCATCATGGTCCACGGCGCCATTTCCGGCTCCACCAACTCGCTGCTGCACATCCCCGCGATCGCCCGTGAGTTTGGCATCGAGATGTCCGCCGACGACTTCGATCGTCTGCACCGTGGCGCCCACTACCTGCTCAACGTTCGTCCCGCAGGCGAGTGGCCGGCGCAGTTCTTCTACTATGCGGGCGGCGTGCCGCGCATCATGGAGGAGATCAAGTCGATGCTCCACCTCGACGTCATGACCGTCACCGGCAAGACCCTCGGCGAGAACCTCGAGGACCTCAAGAACAACGGTTACTACGAGAAGTGCGGTCGCTACCTGGAGAAGTGGAACCTCAAGCGCGAGGACATCATTCGTCCGTTCGACCAGACCTTCGGCACCGACGGCTCCATCGCCATCCTGCACGGCAACCTTGCCCCCGAGGGCGCTGTCGTCAAGCACACCGTTGTTCCGCGCGAGATGTTCCAGGCTACGCTTAAGGCCCGTCCGTTCGACTGCGAGGAGGACGCCATCCACGCCGTCCTGACGCACGAGGTCAAGCCTGGCGACGCCGTCATCATCCGCTACGAGGGCCCCAAGGGTTCCGGTATGCCCGAGATGTTCTACACCACCGAGGCTATCGCCAGCGACCCCGAGCTCGGCGCTTCCATTGCCCTGATCACCGACGGCCGCTTCTCCGGCGCCTCCAAGGGCCCGGCTATCGGTCACGTTTCGCCCGAGGCTGCTGTGGGCGGCCCGATTGCCCTGATCGAGGAGGGCGACCTCGTCCAGATCAACATCCCCGAGCGCTCGCTGTCCATCGTGGGCATCGCCGGCAAGGAGATGGAGCCGGCCGAGGTCGACGCCGTCCTGGCCGAGCGTCGCGCCGCTTGGAAGCCCAAGGCTAACCGCTATACCTCCGGCACGCTCAAGTTCTTTACCGAGCATGCAGTCTCCGCCATTCAGGGTGGCTACATGGAGTAGCGCCCGTACGCATCGAATTTCTCCTCTCATAGATGCGCGGCACAAAGAGCCCCGAGTTCTTACGAGCTCGGGGCTCTTTTCGTCTGGATTGCGGACGTATTGCCGGACGAAAGTGTGTTACGTCTGGCGAATAACAAGACAAAAGCGAAATATGCGTCTCATTTCCGTACGCAAACCGTACGAAAATCATTTACGTTTGGTAAAAATCAGTACGCAAACGGTTTTCGTCTTATAATACGATTCAGATGAGTGTGAAAAGAGAGGTGCCGCGCGTATGGTTGTTAGAGAAAGCCCTACCGTCGAATACAAGGAAAGCGTCACGCCGACGTTTCTTAAAACGGTGAGCGCCTATGCAAACTATGGGACAGGCAAGATCGAATTTGGCGTTGATGACGAGGGCGTTGCAGTCGGTCTTGCCAATCCGGTTGAAGAATGTCTTCGCATCGAGAACATGATTAATGACAGTTTTGACCCCGCGCCTCGTTATTCACTTGAACCCGATGAGAAACGCGGGACCGTAACCCTTACGGTTTATGAGGGCCAGGACAAGCCTTATCGAAGCAAGGGAAAGGCTTACAGGCGTAACGATTCGGCGACGGTGGAGGTCGACCGGTTTGAGTATGGCAGGCTGACGCTTGAGGGCAGTAACCTGACGTTCGATGCGCTCACGTCGGCCCGCCAGGACCTGAGTTTTCATGCGCTGGAGCACAAATGCATTGATCACCTAGGCATTTCGGAGCTCACGCCGGACATTATGCGTACACTTCGTTTGCTCGGCAGGGACGGCTATACCAATGCTGCAGCGCTTTTGGCAGACGAGAACGAGTTCCCGGGTATTGACTGCGTTCGGTTTGGTGAGAGCGAAGATGTGATTTTTGATCGCGAGACAACAGTGGGTGTATCGGTGATCGAGCAGGTGGACAGGGCAGTGGCCATGTTCGTACGCTACTATCGTTATGAGCGCATTGAGGGCTTCGAACGCGTGCAGGCCGATCGTATTCCCCTCGAGGCATTTCGCGAGGCGGTTGCAAATGCTCTGGTGCATCGGACGTGGGATGTGCAAGCGAATGTTCAGGTTGCCCTGTACAATGACCGTGTCGTTGTGACTTCGCCGGGATCGCTGCCCGCCGGCTTGACGACGGAGCAATACCTGTATGGGCAAATATCCGTGCTCCGAAATCCAATTGTTGCCGAAGTCTTTCTAAAGCTGGATTACATCGAGAAATTCGGCACGGGAATCGCGCGAATCAGGCGTGCGTATCGAGATTCTCTGAGCCAGCCGATTTTTGATGTTCGCGGCGGCATGGTGACCGTCACGTTGCCCGTTACCGATGCCTTTGAAGGGTCCGAGGAAGAGGTTCAGGTTCTCAAGGCCTTGTCGGGCGGTCGCGTAATGTCGCGAAGCGAGATTGAGAAGCAGGCAGGGTTGAGTCGCACCCGGACGCTGACGGCACTTGAATCTCTGCTCAAACGAAACGCGGTTGTAAAGCAGGGGACGGGACGCGCCACGAAATACGAACGCGCGTAGCTCAAAAGAGCCATATTGCTACACAGGCCCAAGCCTTTGTTGGCTTGGGCCTGTCGTATGTTGGCTGGCAACGGTCGATTTATAGCAAGATATAGCAAGATATAGCAAAGTATAGTGAGATATAGCAACGTATAGCGCTGCTCGCGGGTTCTCGCGGTGGTGCTATTTTCCGAATGCCGCGCGGATAAAGCGCTGGGCGAACAGCTTGTTGGCGATGTTGATGACATGGCCCAGGAATAGTGCCGAGATGGCGGTCGTGACGCCAAAGCCGCCCAGGTTGTGCATAAAGACCAGCGACAACGCGAGCGAGGCGGCGACGTGCGAGCAATCGAATACGACCTTCACATCGCCAAAGCGGCGCTTGAGTTTTTCGGCAATGACCTGCACCAAGCCGTCGGGCGCGTTGGGAACGACGCCCATGTTGACGACGAGGCTCACGCCAAACGCGGTGATGGCAAGCGAGAGCAGCATGGTCGCGACCTGTGCCGGCAGCGCGGTGGGATGCAGGGGGTTAACGTCCATAAAGAAGTCGGTAAAGCCACCGATTAGCGTTGAGAAAAAGAGCTCGAGCAAAATGCGGGGCTGGAACTCGCGGCGCAAGATGGCTGCCTGTGCGGCGATGTAGACGACATAGGTCGCGGTGATCCAAAAGCCGAGTGTCTTGCCAGTGAGCATGGACAGCGTCGTGGCAAAACAGGTAAGCGCGGCGACGCCCAGGCCCGATGCGGTCTGAATGCTCATGCCGAGGGCAAGCGTCGCGACGCCCGCCAGATACATCAGCATCCTAATGACGGTGTGGCACCAATCGATCTTCTCGCCATTCATAATGATGAGCGGTCGCATATTGCTGCCCGTCCTTTCGGTTGTGAATAAAAAGGCTGACCTGGGCCGGCAAAAGAGGGTTATCGGAGGCACTGCTGTAAAAGCAGAAAAGCCGGCCCCACGGTCAGTCGTCTAGGAAATGTCTCGCTGTGCCGGAATGGGACTGAAGGGCTAACGAGACAGGAGAAAAGTGAATGACAGGACGTGGGCAATAGGATGCCAAGATGGTAGGGTGCGTCTTAGCATCCTATTGCTCACGCTTAACGAAATCGGTTTCGTTTGAGCCTTAGTATACGCACGGGATTCCTTTTGCAAAGAGAAAAATAATAAAAAGGTGAACGCTCACCTAATTGCAACAACTCGTTGGCGGTATCATGGCAAGGACATACTCGAAACCGATTTCGCAACGGTTGGAGAGCGTATCGTGTGTTCGTCGTGGACTGCCGGGCTGTTTGGTTGCACCCGTCGGTCGCATTGCGGCGAACGCTTTCACCCAGATCGAAAGGATCACCATGGAACAGCACACCGATTGCTCGTACTGCATGTGCGGGACTGACAACACGCTCGTCGATGCCTTTGGCATTCCCATGCTCGACCTGCCCGCCAGCAAGCTCATCTTGTTTAAGGAGCAGAGCCACAAGGGTCGCGTGATCGTGGCCTCCAAGCAGCACGTCAACGACATCTCCTGCATGTCCGAGGAGGACGCCGCCGCCTTTATGGCCGATGTCCGCCACGTCGCAGCCGCGCTGCACAAGGCGTTCAACCCCGACAAGATCAACTTTGGTGCTTACGGCGACACCATGCATCATCTGCATGTGCATATCGTCCCCAAGTACAAAAACGACCCGTTTGAGTTTGGCGACGTGTTTGCCATGAACCCCGGCCGCGTCACGCTCGAGCCGGCTCAGTACGACGAAATCGCCCAGGCAATTATCGTCAACCTGTAAAACCCCTTCGTCCCTCATAGGCTGCGGTGAAATACGGACTGTTTAGCGGCTCCAGCGGCGCCATCAGTCCCTATTTCACCGCAACTTATAGTGGGCCTGGGGTGCCAATTTGGGATGGAATAGTGCTGTGCCACGAAAATGGGCTATCTACTACGTTTAAGCCGTAGGGGTCAACCATAGCCGGCTTTTTTGAAAATCGGCAAGCCGTCTACCTGCGGTTTTGTTTTCTCATTTTTCGGCATGGTCGGGGCCATCCGCGTTAACGTAGTAGATGGGCCCCTTTTGTGGCAAGGGGGCCGATCTGAGGGCCAGGGTAGCTAAAAGAGCCCCGTCCCAAAAAGACCGCCTGGTTTTGCTGCTGAAGGCTGCGAGCAGGAACTATTTCACCGCAACTTATGGGGGCGGGGGATGCGATAGTATTGCATGGTGGTATTCGACTAACCGAGGGCTTTATGGAACAGCACCAGCATTATCAGAGTCTGCAAGACCTGGCGTACAACGCATTGCGCTCCAAGATCATCTATGCCGAGCTCAAGCCCGGCACGCGCCTTTCGGCGATTGGTCTGGAAAAAGAGACGGGGATCGGGCGCACGCCCATCCGCGAGTCCTTTGTGCGCCTGCGCGAGCAGGAGCTGGTGGAAACGCGCCCCAAGAGCGGCACCTATGTCTCAAAAATTAGTATGGAGCGTGCCGAGAACGCCTGCTTTTTGCGCGAGAAGCTCGAGAGGAGCGTGCTCATTAAGTGCTGCTCTGCTGCCACACCCGAGCAGAAGCAGCGGCTTGAGCAAATCCTTGCCGAGTCCGAGGCGCTCGACCATAGTGAGACGCGTCGCTTCTTTGACTTGGATAATCTGTTTCACGAGACGTGCTTTGAGATTGCCGGTCGCCATATGCTGTGGGATTGGATGAAGAGCATCAACACGCATTTTGAGCGGTATAACTGGCTGCGTGCGGTGTCGCAGGATCTGGATTGGGAGCCGATTCGTCGGCAACACCGCCGAATTTTGGAGGCCATTAAGGAAGGCGACACCGATGCGGCGAGCTATCTGGCGCAGACGCATCTGCATCTGATGCCCGAAGAGCAGGGCCCAGTTATCGCCCTGCATCCCGATTACTTCGAGCTGCCCAAAGAATCGTCCATCTAATCTATCCCCTCATAAGTTGCGGTGAAATAGGGATTGTTTTGCGGCCCAGGTGGCGCAAACAGTCCCTATTTCACCGCAACTGCGTTGGGTCATGGCCGGGGTACAAAGATGCGGTGCCGTTTGGAGGAACAGACCGGAAGCAAGGGGTCGATTCCTCCAGACGGCACCGCATTTGTTTTGGCGCTCTGGGCTATGTTGAAGAGTTTAATCGGTCAAGAAAAAGCGGCTCGGAGGCGTGTCGCTTCCGTCACGTTCTATCAGCATACAAGACGGTTTCGGTTCTTGTCCGTGACGGAAACGGCACGCTTCCGAGCCGCTTCAAAAATGGGGGTGCGGTCTAGGTCGCACCCCCACGATAGAGAGCTGGATTAGGCGCGGACCTTCTTGACGACGTCCATGGCCTCGCGAGCGATCTGCTCGACCTTGGAGAAGTCGCCGTCGGCGAACAGGGCCGGCTTGACCATCCAGGTGCCGCCACAGGCGATGATGGCGGAGGAGCTCAGGTACTCCTCGACGTTAGCGGTGCTCACGCCGCCGGTGGGCATAAAGCGGTGACCGACAAACGGCGCGGCGAGGGCCTTGATGGTGTTGAGGCCGCCGTACTGGGCTGCCGGGAAGAACTTGGTGACCTTGAGGCCCAGATTGACGGCAGCGGTGACCTCGGAGGGGGTCACGGTGCCGGGCAGCACGGGCAGGTCGATGTCGATGCAGTGCTTGACGACGTCCTCGTTGTAGCCCGGGGAGACGATGAACTTGGCGCCGGCGGCGCGGGCCTGCTCAACCTGCTCGACGGTCAGGACGGTGCCGGCGCCCACGCACATCTCGGGCTCGGCCTCGGCCATAGCGGCGATGCACTCGGCAGCGCAAGCGGTGCGGAAGGTGACCTCGGCGGACTTCATGCCGGCGGCCATAAGGGCGTGAGCGAGCGGGGCGGCGTCCTCGACCTTGTCGAGCACGACGACCGGCACGATGCCCAGGGATTCAAGCGTAGTGTAGAACTGATCGAACATGATGTTCCTTTCGATGTGCGGCGCGCGGATGCGCGAAATTGCTAAAAGGGCTGGTCATGAGCCGGTTTTGGACTGGTTATCGGAGGCACTGCTTGGGGTCACAAGCAATTCCAAAACCGGCTGCGCGACCAGTCGTGTAGGGAATGCCAGGCAAAACCGGAATGGGACTGGTGGTTTTGCCCGACCGGAGGAGTCGGGGAGCGGGCTGCAGAGGTATGGGTATGGGAAACTGCAGCCCGCGGAATGGGGAACGAATTAACGGGCGACGCGGGTGCCACCGTCGGCGGCATTTGCCACAGCGGCGATCTCGTCGGCGGTCACCAGGTTGGAATCGCCCTTGATGGTGAGCTTGAGAATCGAGGCCGCGATGGCGTAGTTGACGGCGTCCTGCGGGTCGAAGTCATTGATGAGGGCATGGACGAGGCCGGCGTTGAAAGCGTCGCCGGCGGCAACGCCCTCGAGCACGTGCACGTCGTGAGCAGGGGAGAACCAGTGCTCACCGCTCTCGGCGTCATAGAGCATGCCCATCCAGATGGAGCGCTCGACGCAGGAGATGTTGCGGACGACCGAGGCGACCTTCTTGCAGCCGTACTCGGCGCAGATCTGACGGGCCATCTCGACGTAGGTGTCGCGCTCCTCGATGCCGTGGGCAAGGGAGCCGGAGACGCAGGTCATGCCGAGGCCGGCAGGTGCGTCCTCGTCGTTGGCGATGCAGATGTCGACGAGCGGCAGGAGCTCCTTCATGGTTGCCTGCGACTTCTCGGGCGACCACATCTTGCCGCGGTAGTTAACGTCGCACACAGTGGTGATGCCCTTGGCGCGGCAAGCGGTAAGGGCATCCTTGCAGGCGGCGGCCATCTCGTCGGAGACGGCGGGCGTTACGCCAGAGAAGTAGAAGACGTCGATGCCCTCGAGGATCTCGTCCCAGTCAAAGACGTCGCGCTTGGCCATGTTGATGGCCGAGTACTTGCGGTCGTAGACGCAGCCGTTGCCGCGTTGCGAGGCGCCGACCTCAAACACATAGGAGCCAAGACGGTCGCCCTGACGCACGACGCGCGTGGTGTCGACGTCGTAGACCTTCAGCGAGCGCAGGGCGCACTCGCCCAGGCGGTTAGCCGGAACGACGGAAACGTAAGCGGCCTTGTCGCCCTGGTAGGCCAGGGAAAGCGCGGTGTTGGCCTCGGCGCCGCCGTAGCGGACGTCGAACTCGGTGGCCTGCTCAATACGCAGGTGATCTTTGGGCGAGAGCCTCATCATGATCTCGCCGAAGGTAAGAACCGTTTTACCCATGGTCGCGTAGCTCCTTCTTGACTGTGCGTACACCTTTGATATGGCGTTGGCACGGAGGTGCCAAGACGGTAGGGTGCATCTTTGCACCTCCGTGCCAACGCTTACCGAAATCGGTTTACGAAATCGGTTTCGTTTCGAGCTGTAGTATACTCACCTACAGCGTTTTGCAAGCGAGATTTTTAAAAAAATGCCTAAAATGGCTAAGATTGCCGACACGTGGGAAACGGGGTGCGCCATGGCGCAGATGAGAATCAAAGACATTGCCGCCGAGGCGGGCGTGAGCCCGGCCACCGTTTCGCGCTACCTCAACAACCGTCCCGGTCAGATGACCGAGGAGACCCGCGCCCGCATCGCCGAGGTCATCGAGCGTACGGGCTATCGTCCCCGCGCCGCCGCACGCAACCTGCGCAGCTCGCGCACCAACCTCATCGGCGTGATCCTGGCCGACATCGCCAACCCGTTCTCGAGCGCCATGCTCGAGGGCCTTTCCGCCAGCGCCGCCGCACGCGGCTGCTCGCTTATGACGGCCATCAGCGGCAACGACCCTGCCAAGGAGGCCGAGTCGCTCACCAGACTCATCGACGCGGGCGTGGACGGCTTGGTCGTTAACACCTGCGGCGGCAACGACGGGGCGATCGCCGCGGCTGCGGGACGCTTGCCGGTCGTGCTGCTCGACCGCGACATCGAGGACGGCGGCATCGATCTGGTGACGTCTAACAACCGCGAGCTCGTCGCCGGCCTGGTCGACGCCCTGGCTGCCGCGGGTAGCGAGCGCCTGTGCCTGCTCACCGAGGCGAGCGATGACAGCCCCGTCCGCCGCGAGCGCGCCGAGGCTTTTACCGACGAGCTCTCGCACCGTGGTCTTGCCGGCGAGGTCGTCACCCTGGCCGACGGTGGCGCCGAGGGCATCAGTCGCCTGGACGAGACCATCCGCGATTACGCGGGTAAAAAGCTCGGCCTTATCGCCGTCAACGGCTTGGTCTTCTTGCGCCTGACCGAGGCGCTGGCCCAGCTTGGCCCCTCGCTGCCGGCGGGTCTTAAGATCGCGACGTTCGACGACTACCCTTGGAACCACGTGCTCTTTGGCGGCGTGACCACGGCCGCGCAGGACACCCTGGCCATCGCCGAGCGCGTTGTCGAGCGCCTATCCGAGCGCATCGATATCGTCACCACCACGGTAGGCGAGGCCGCAAGGCTTGCGCCCAAGCACATCGAGATCCCCGGCCACATCGAATCCCGAGCCTCCACTTCGCGCTAAGCCACCGACCCGCACTCGCCAGCCCTCGCGCGTTTTTTGAACGCCTGACACGCTTTAACCCTGCGGAAACATTTTTCTGCGATAGTATCTGCGATATAGAACAGTCGAAACCCGCCCGAAAGAAAGGGGAGCGACATGAACCAGCAGGACATCGATTACGTACTCCGCTCTGTAGAGCAGCGTGACATCCGCTTTGTGCGTCTGTGGTTTGTCGACATTCTCGGTCGCCTCAAGAATTTTGCCATCAGCCCCGAGGACCTCGAGGTCGCTTTTGAGGAGGGTATTGGCTTTGACGGCTCCGCCATCGAGGGTTTTGCCACGCCCGAGGAAGCCGACATGCTGGCGTTTCCCGATGCCTCGACCTTCCAGATTCTGCCGTGGCGCCCGAGCCACAACGGCGTCGCCCGCGTGTTCTGCGACGTGTGCACTCCCGATCGCAAGCCCTTCGCCGGCGACCCGCGCGACGCCCTGCGCCGCATGTTCCACAAGGCTGAGAAGGCCGGCTACCTGCTCAACGTGGGCGCCGAGCTGGAGTATTACTATTTCCCCGACGAGCACACGCCCGAGCCGCTCGACAACGTGGGCTACTTCGACCTTTCGGTGAGCGACGCCGCTCGCGACCTGCGCCGCAACACGGTCCTTACGCTCGAGAAGATGTCCGTGCCCGTGGAGTATACCTTCCACGCCGCCGGCCGCTCGCAGCACGGCATGAGCCTGCGTCACGCCGAGGCCCTGAGCATGTCCGACGCCATCACCACGGCCAAACTCATCATTAAGCAGCAGGCCTACGAGAGCGGTTGCCACGCCTCCTTTATGCCCAAGCCGTTGGCGGGCGAGGACGGCAGCGCTATGTTCCTGTGCCAGTCGCTATTCGACCACGACGGCAACAACGTGTTTTGGGGCGAGGACGACGAGAAGTACCATCTCTCCGATATTGCCAAGCACTATATGGCCGGCATCCTGGCGCATGCCCGCGAGATCAGCGCGATCACCAACCCCACGGTCAACTCGTACAAGCGCATCACCACGGGCGGCGACTCCGTGCCGCAGTATGCCACGTGGGGTCTGCGCAACCGCGCGAGCATGGTCCGCATCCCGGTCTACAAGCCCGGCAAGCAGCTGTCCACGCGCATCGAGCTGCGCAGCCCCGACCCTATGGCCAACCCGTACCTGGTCAACGCTGTCACGCTGGCAGCTGGCCTCGACGGCATTGAGCGCAAGCTGGAGCTCCCGCCCGAGGCCACGGCCGAGACGCTCAAGCTCACCGACCGTCAGATGCTCGAGGCCGGCTACACGCCGCTGCCGCGCTCGCTCAAAGAAGCGCTCGACGTGTTCGAAGACTCGCAGTTTATGAAGGATGCCCTCGGCGAGCACATCCACGGCTTCTTCCTTAAAAAGAAGCGCGACGAGTGGCATAAGTTTGAGTCTACGATCACCGAGTGGGAGATCAAGCACTACCTGGCGAACTCCTAATCGCGCTGGCTTGTTCCAGTACGATTGAGCTCATTTCTTTGGAGGCCGATATGTCCGAAAAGAGTGCCCTGTTCATGGCGCGCACGACGCGCTTCCACGAGTTTGCCCGCAGCTTGACGACCACCTTGGGTGTCGAGGTGAGCCTGGCAACCCCCGATTCGCCGACTGCGGCGCACGACTTTGACCTGCTGATCCTCGATTCCGATGGCATCCGCAGCGACCGCATCGATCAGATTGCCAAGTGGCTCGAAGATCGCGGCGGCGTTCCCATGCTGGTGATCGTCGACGACGAGGCGCTCGGCACCCTGCGCCTGCCGAATCACGCGCATGCCGACTTCGTATGCCCCACGGCGACGCCCAACGAACTCAAGGCTCGTGCGCAGCGCCTCATGGGCGAGGAGGAGGCCGTCGCCGCCGATGACGTGCTCAACATCGATAACCTCGAGATCAACTTGGCCACCTACCAGGTGACGCTCGATAACGAGCCCATCGACCTGACGCTGATGGAGTACTCGCTGCTGAGCTTTTTGGCGACGCACCCCAACCGTGCCTACAGCCGCGAGGTGCTGCTGCACCGCGTGTGGGGCTTTGAGTACTGCGGCGGCACCCGTACCGTCGACGTACACATCCGACGTATCCGCTCCAAGGTGGGCCCGCAGATTGCGGCACACATCACCACCGTCCGCGGCGTGGGCTATCTGTTTAAGGACTAGATTTCCACCACAAAGGGGACAGGCACCTTTGTGGTGGTTTTGACGCAGGTGCGGGTTCCTTTCGAGTTTGCAGCAGAACTTAAGCCTTCCTAAAAGATTGCGTTCTCGTACACGTACGCCCGCATATTGGGGTACAACTCAACGTGAACAATGATGGCCCGCCACATGTTTGGCGGGCCTTTGGTTATTTGACGAAAGGATCGCAGCTATGAGCGAGTACGATTCCCAGCGTCCCCAGGATGCGGGCAACGCCGGTGAGACCCAGCAGCAGCCGCGCGTGCAGGTGGAGTCGACGCCTGCCAGTGGAAACAACATTCCCTATGTGCAGGTCTACGACACGCAGACCGGCCAGCCGCTGGGTGGCCAGCAGGTCGTGAACAAGCACACGGTGGTCAAAACCAAGACCAAAAAGCTGCCGATCTTCATTACGGCGCTCGCCGGTTGTGCCTGCGGAGCCCTGCTGGTCATCGCGCTTATCATGAGCGGCACGCTCGATATCGGCGGCGGCAAGAATGCCGTGACGGCGGGCGCTTCGGGCTCGTCGGCGCAAAAGATCACCATCGACTCCGAGGACACCACGCTGGCCGAGGCCGTTTCCGCCAAGGCGCTGCCCTCCGTAGTTTCCATCACCGCCACTTCGAGTGGCAGCCAGGGCAACACGCTTTCGCAGTCCGCTGACGAGTCGGACAGCTCGGGCAGCGTCGGCTCGGGCGTGGTGCTCGATACCGAGGGCCATATCCTCACCAACAACCACGTGGTCGACGGTTACGACCAGTACGTGGTGACCATGGACGACGGCACCACCTACGAGGCTGAGTTCGTGGGCAACGATGCCTCGAGTGACCTCGCCGTCATTAAGCTCAAGGACGCCGACTCTTCCAAGCTTGCCCCGATCGAGATCGGCGACTCCTCCAAGCTCAACGTGGGCGAGTGGGTCATGGCGATCGGCTCACCGTTCGGCAATGAGCAGTCTGTCTCCACCGGTATCGTGTCGGCGCTCTATCGCTCCACGGCCATGAGCTCTACCAGCGGCAACACCATTTATGCCAACATGATCCAGACCGATGCCGCCATCAACCCGGGCAACTCCGGCGGTGCGCTCGTCAACGACAACGGCGAGCTCGTGGGTATCAACTCACTCATCGAGAGCTACTCGGGTTCCAGCTCGGGCGTTGGCTTTGCCATTCCGGTCAACTATGCCAAGAACATCGCCGACCAGATCATCGACGGCAAGACGCCGGTTCATCCGTACCTGGGCGCCACGCTCTCGAGCGTCAACGCGCTCAACGCCCGCACCAACAAGCTGAGCACCGATAGCGGCGCGTATGTGGCGAGCGTTGTGGAGGACGGTCCTGCAGCCAAGGCCGGTATCCAGGAAGGCGACGTCATCACCAAGCTGGGCGACGACGAGATTACGAGTGCCGACGGCCTGATCATCGCGCTGCGCAGCCACGAGGTGGGCGAGAAGGTCGAGATCACGCTCATGCGCGGCAAGGAGGAGAAGAAGGTCACCGTCGAGCTGGGTTCCGACGAGGAGCTGCAAAACCAGCAGCAGGACGACAGCTCGACTGACACCGGCAACGGCGGCATCACCGACGAGCAGCTGCGTCAGTACCTGGAGGAGCTGCTGGGCCAGCAGGGCCAGGGCCAGGGTCAGGGCTACGGCCAGGGATTCTAGCGAGCCGTTTCACACACATCGAAGCCAGAGGGGCTGCCCCGCCATGTGCAGGACAGCCCCTCTTTTTAAAATGATCCCTCGGGGACGGAGGAAAACGGATCACTTTGAGCTGGCGAGGAGCTCGGTTCGGAATGGTCTGGACAGTTAGTTCAGATACGTATAAATCTGGGGCGGTTTGGGATGCGTTTTGAGCTGTTTTGGGGTGGGGATGGGGCTCTGATGGGCGCTCGGAAGGAGAAATAAGCCGATCGTGCCGCTCCGGGACGACCAAATGGGGTGAAATGGCGCCATTTGAGCTCGATTCGGTTCGCAGATTTATACGTATCTGAACTAACTGTCCACCCCGGCCTGGCGGCTGCCGATTCGGTGCGGTTTGAAAGGGCTATTCGGCCCCGTCGTGACCGGTGGTACTCTTGTATCCGTTTGAAATCGAGCGAAGGAGTGCCGCTATGGAGCAATCGAGCCTGTTTGGTGACGGCGTGGACATCGATACCGAAGCGCCCGCGAGCGCGGGTGCCGCCGCACCGACCGACGCCCGCGCCCAGGCGGCAGCACGCGCGGCAGAGCTGCGCCACGAGCTCGACTACCATGCCTACCGCTACTACATGCTCGATGCGCCCGAGATCACGGACGCTGCCTTCGACAAAATGCTCGTTGAGCTGCAAGAAATCGAGGCAACCTATCCCGATCTGGTGACGCCCGACAGCTATACCCAGCGCGTGGGCGGCTACGTGAGCGAGCAGTTTACGCCGGTCACGCACATGGCGCGCATGTATTCCATGGACGACGCCATGGATCTGGACGAGCTTGACGCATGGCTCCAACGCACCGAGGATGCGCTCGGTGCCGGCAGCGTCACCTATACCTGTGAGCTCAAGATCGACGGCCTGGGCGTGGCACTTACCTACCAGAACGGCACCTTCGTGCGCGCGGCTACGCGCGGCGACGGCACCACGGGCGAGGATGTGTCGCTCAACGTGCGCACCATCAAGGACGTGCCCATGCACCTGTCCGAGCCGGCGCTCGCCCACATGGGCGTCGACCGCGAGCGCGCTATCGAGGTCCGCGGCGAGGTCTACATGCCCAAGGGCAGCTTTGTGCGCCTGAACGACGAGGCCGATGCCGAGGGCCGCGATCCCTTCGCCAACCCGCGCAACGCCGCCGCCGGATCCTTGCGCCAAAAGGATCCCAAGGTCACGGCACGTCGCGACTTGGCCACCTTTATCTACGCCATCGCCGATACCGACCCGTTGCACGTCCATAGCCAGCGCGAGTTTCTCGACTGGCTGCGCAACGCCGGCTTTAGCGTCAACCCCAACGTGGCCCGCTGCGCCACGCCGGCTGAGGTCCACGAGTTCTGCGCCCAGGCGCTCGAGCATCGCGGTGATCTGGACTACGACATCGACGGCGTGGTCGTAAAGGTCGACAGCTTCCAGCAACAGCTCGACCTGGGCTTTACCGCCCGCGCGCCGCGCTGGGCTATCGCCTTTAAGTTTCCGCCCGAGGAAAAGCAGACTATCCTGCGCGAGATTCGCATCCAGGTGGGCCGCACCGGCGTGCTCACGCCGGTCGCAGAGTTCGATCCGGTGACGGTCGCTGGCTCCACCATCGCGCGCGCCACGCTGCACAACATCGACGAGATCCGTCGCAAAAACGTGCGCGAGGGCGACACCATCATCGTGCACAAGGCGGGTGACGTGATTCCCGAGGTCGTGGGTCCGGTGCTCGATAAACGCCCGGCCGATTCGGTCGACTGGCGCATGCCCGAGGTCTGCCCCGTGTGCGGCAGCCCCGTGGTCCACGAGGACGGCGAGGTCGCCTACCGCTGCGTCTCCATCGACTGCCCCGCGCAGCTCAAGGAGCGCCTGCTCCACTGGGTGAGCCGCGGCTGCATGGACGTTGACGGCCTGGGTGACGAGATCGTCGACAAGATGATCGCCGCCGGTCTGATCCACGACGTCGCCGACTTCTACCAGCTCACGGTCGACGACATCGCCGGGCTGGACACGGGCCGCGTGTATGCCAGCTCCAACAGCAAAAAGGGTGTGAAGAAGGGCGATCCCATTCCGGTTGGCCTCAAGACGGCCGAGAAGATCATCGCCGAGCTTAACAAGTCCAAGAGCCAGCCGCTTGGCCGCGTGCTGTTTGCCCTGGGTATCCGCCACGTGGGCAAAAGCGTGGGCGAGGTCATCGCCGAGCGATTCTTATCGATTGACAAGCTCATCTTGGCGAGCGAAGAGGACATCGCCGAGTGCGAGGGCATCGGTCCTAAGATCGCGGCGAGCGTCAAGCAGTTCCTGGCCGTGCCCGAGAACCTCGCCGTGCTGGAGCGCCTGCGTCAGGCGGGCCTGTCGCTCGAGGTTGACTTGGGGGCCGCGCATGCGCAGGCTGCAGCCGATGCCGGCGTAGCGGGCGAGCTCGCCGACGCGCAGCCGCTCGCGGGTCTGACGTTTGTCCTGACCGGCACGCTCGTAAACCGCACGCGCGACGAGGCGGGCGCTGCACTCAAGGTGCTCGGCGCTAAGGTTTCGGGCAGCGTGTCGAAGAAGACGAGCTACTTGGTCGCCGGTCCCAAGGCGGGCTCCAAGCTCACCAAGGCCGAGCAGTTGGGCGTGCCCGTGCTGGACGAGGACGCACTCGAGCAGATCCTCGCTACCGGTGAGGTGCCCCAGGTTTAAGGCGTTGATAGGCAAATAGAAGAACCGCCCGGAGAGCTTAACGCTTTCCGGGCGGTTCTTATTTGGACGGGGTAACTGGTACCGTGACCTGCGTTACGTAGGTCGCCGGGTCGTCGCTGATGATGTCGTCAATGAGGGCGATCTCGCGCGAGGGGCCGGCGGGGGCCAGGTTGTGCTCGTGCATGTAATCGAGTAGGCGCTCGTAGTGCGGGGCCGCCTGCCCGTGCGTGCCACGGAAGCTGACGGTCAGGCACCGCGCGGCGGACCGAACCTCGACGTCCCCCAGGTAATCGTCCGTGTCATCGAGCAGCAGAAAGACCTCGTCGTAGCCATCAAAGTCACCGGTGGCAATGCGCTCGGGCGCGATGCCCACACCCAGATTGCCAAGGAAGACGAAGGTCTCGTGCTGTCCTTTTTGCAGCCGGCGAATCTGCCACTCCAGCGCATAGGCATCGGTGGGGTTGACACGTTCGCGCAGCACGGCGCAACGAAGTTCGGGCGCGTTGACCTCGTAGATGGTATCGAGCTCAGCATCCAATGCGCCTCGCAACAAGGCAAGCCGGTTGTCGATCTTGCGTGAGACGCGTTCCAGCTCACGGCGTTTACGTTCGATAAGCTCCTGCTGCTGGGCGAGTTGGCGCTGCATGAGGTCCACGTCGCGCGTGGTCACAAATTCGCGAATCTGAGCCAACGGCAAATCGAGAACGCGCAGGTGGCTGATGGTGTTGAGGGTAGAAAGCTGCCGCGCGCCGTAGTAGCGGTAGCCACTTGCCGCATCGACATACGCCGGCTCCAGCAGGCCCATCTGCTCGTAATGGCGCAGCGTGCCAACGCTTAGGTTAAACAGGCGCGCGACCTCGCCAATGCGGAGCAGGCCATCGGTATGTTCGCTGGATGTGTCGGTCACAGGATTGCTCCTTTCCTCAGAAAGCAGGACAGGGTCGCCAGGCTCGCGTCGCTCCGCTACGCCACGAGCTTGTCAAAAGCCCCGCGGCGGTTGAGCACCGTAAACGCCACCACGCAAATGATTGCCGACAGAATCGACCCGCACGGCGAGGCGATACCCATGGGAAACAGTGTGTCGGAATAGGCGTTCGACAGCAGCCATGCGCCCGGCACGCGAATGAGCGCCACGGCCAGCACGTTGTGCGCAAAGCCGATGTAGCTCTTGCCGTACGCGGCGAAAAAGCCGCTAAAACAAATGTGAATGCCGGCGAAGATCGCGTCGAAAATATAGCTCCGCATATAACCGGTGCCGGCTGCGACCACCGCGGCATCCTTGGCAAAAAAGCCGAGAAACGCCGGTGCCACCAGCCACATCAGAACCGTGATCAGGCAGCCGTACACCACCGAGATGGTCATGGCATCCTTGAGCACCTGGCGTGCGCGGTCGCCCTTGCCCGCGCCGGCGTTTTGCGCCGTGAGCGCGCTGACGGTGGCGCCCATGGAGCTCGGCACGATGAACAAAAAGCTGATCATCTTCTCGACCAGGCCCACAGCGGCGGCGTCGACCAGCCCGCGGTGGTTGGCGATGACGGTGATGAACATAAACGCCACCTGGATGCAGCCATCCTGCACGGCCACGGGCACGCCAATCTTAAGGATGCTGCCGAGCACCTCGGGCTGGGGGCGCAGGTCGCTGCGTTTGACGTGGATGTTCGTGCGGCGGCTCTTGAGCCATACGAGCGCGAGGGCCACGCTTGCCGTCTGCGCGATCACCGTGCCGAGTGCCGCGCCCACGGGGCCGAGCCCCATATGGCCAATAAACAGAAAGTCGAGCGCGATGTTGATAGCGCACGCCACGCCGATCACATACATGGGCGAGCGCGAATCGCCCAGGCCGCGAAAGATGGCCGAAAGGATGTTGTATGCGGCGATGCACGGAATGCCGATAAAGCAGATGCGCAGGTAGGCGGCAGTGCCTTCGACGGCTTCGGCAGGCGTGCCGATGAGCGCCACGATCTGCGGGCACAGAGCGAGCAAGAGCGCGGCCAGCACCACCGAGACACCCATAAAGAGCGTGATAGTGTTGCCGATGGCGGCCTCGGCGCGATCGAAGCGGCGCGAGCCCACGGCGTGGCCGACGATGACGGTCGTTCCCATGGCCAGGCCCACGAGCGTCACGGTAATGATATAGAGCGTCTGTGCGCCGTTGCCCACGGCGGTGATGCCGGCGGCGCCGCTAAACTGTCCGATAAAGTACAGGTCAGCCATGCCATAGAGCATCTGCAAAAAGTACGAGAGCATATAGGGCAGGGCGAAGACCGCGATGGTCTTGAGGACATTGCCGCGTGTGAGGTCGTGTTCCATGGGCGGGCACTTTCTGGCTTGGTTCGTTTGCGTACCAGTGTAGTGAAAACCCTAGAACGATTGTAGAGTCAAGGTTTATGTTGGCGGTGGGGCGAAAAAATCGCGCCTTCAATCATTTCCATTTGAATACGGGCACGCGCCGCGCGGGCTTAGCGCCTGCGCCAGCCTTGCAGAAATCGATTTCGGAACACTTGACACTATCGCTCGGCGCGCAATAATACGTGCGTTTGCGAACAATGTTTGATGGGGGATGAAGCTGCGTGCGCAATCTCAAAATCCTGTTTTCTTACCTGGGGGCATACCGTCGCGATGCCATTCTCGGTGTGATGTTCGTCTCGGTCGAGACCGCGCTTGAGCTGTTTATCCCGGTCATCATGGCCAACATCATCGATGTGGGCGTGCCCACAGGCGACGTCAACTACATGCTGCTGCAGGGCGCGTGCATGCTGGTGTGTGCCGCATTTTCGCTGGTATTGGGCCTGGGGTATGCCCGCACATCCGCTCGCGTGGCTTCGGGTCTGGGCGCCAACCTGCGCGAGGCCGAGTATCGCAAGATCCAGACGCTCGCCTTTGGCAACCTGGACAACTACGACGCCAGCTCGCTCGTTACCCGCATGACCACCGACATCACCGTCATCCAAAACGCCATCGGCAACGGCTTTCGTCCCATGGTGCGCGGACCGGTGACGCTCATCGTCGGTCTGGTCTATGCCCTGGTGCTGTCGCGCCCGCTCGCCACGGTCTTCGCGATTATCCTGCCCTTGCTGGCAATCGTGCTGGGCGTTATCACCTACCGTGTGAGCCCGCTCTACCGCCAGCTGCAAACCTCGATGGACCACCTCAACGGCGTGGTGCAAGAGGACCTCACCGCCGTGCGCGCCGTCAAGGCGTATGTGCGCGCCGAGCACGAGGAGGCTAAGTTCGATACCGTCAATACCGAGCTCGCACACACGGCGACAAAGACCTTCGGCAATGCCGTGCTCAACCTGCCGGTGTTTCAACTGTCGATGTATGTGGCTGCCATCTCGATCCTGTGGATCGGCGGGCGCATGATTATCGCCGGCGAGCTGGGCGTGGGTTCGCTCACGGGCTTTATGAGCTACGTGCTGCTGATCATGAACTCGCTCATGATGATCTCCAACGTGTTTTTGCTGCTCACGCGCGCGCTCGCCAGCGTGGAGCGCATTTCGAGAGTGATTGACGAGCAATCGCTCATCCAGGCACCTGCGGCAGACGCGGCGGTGCGCGAGGTCGCCGACGGAAGCGTTGAGTTCCGCGACGTGTCGTTTAAGTACCGCGCGGATGCTGCCGAGGACGTGCTCGAGCATATCGACCTTCGTATTGAGCCGGGCTCCACGGTGGGCGTGCTCGGCGGCACGGGTTCGGGCAAGAGCTCGCTCGTGCAGCTCATCGCGCGCCTGTACGACGCGACCGAGGGCGCCGTGCTCGTGGGCGGGCGTGACGTGCGCGACTACGACCTGGCCGCCCTGCGCGATGCCGTGGGTATTGTGCTGCAAAAGAACGTGCTGTTTACGGGCACGGTGCGCGAGAACCTGCGGTGGGGCGCGCCCGATGCCACCGACGAGGAACTGCTGCGTGCCTGCCATGCGGCGTGTGTGGACGAGTTCCTGGACCGCATCGGCGGGCTGGACGGCGAGTTGGGCCAGGGCGGCGCTGGTGTTTCGGGCGGACAGAAGCAGCGCCTGTGCATCGCACGCACGCTGCTCAAGCATCCGCGCGTGCTCATTTTTGACGACTCCACCAGCGCGGTCGATATGACGACCGACGCTAAGATCCGCGAGCACATCGCGCAGATTCCCGACACGACCGTGATCATCATCGCCCAGCGCATCGCGAGCGTGATGGATGCCGATCGCATTGTGGTTCTGGACGACGGCCGTGTCCATGGTGTGGGCACGCACGAAGAGCTGCTGGCGGGTGACAACATCTACCAGGAGATTTACGCCTCGCAGATGGAGTTCGCTGGGGATACGACCGCAGATGCCCCGGCCCGAGAAGGAGGTGAGCGCCATGCCTAAGACATCAGCTCAGGCCCGTCCGGCCAATCTGGGGCAGACGCTCCGCCGCTTGCTCAGCTACATGGGCCACGCCAAGTTCTCGCTGCTGGCGGTGGGCGTGCTCGCTTCTATCGCCGCCATCGCAAGCCTTGCCGGCACCTATATGGTGCGCCCCATCGTCAACGGCCTGGCTACGGGCGGGGAGGAACTGCTCACCAAGCAGGTTCTCTTTACAGCTGCCATCTATGCCGCAGGCGTGCTCTCGGCCCTGGGCTACTCGCAGATCATGGTGCGCGCAGCCCAGCGCGTGGTGTCCGACATTCGCCGCGACCTGTTCGCGCATATCCAGACGCTGCCGCTCAGCTATTTCGACAGCACGCGCTCGGGCGACATCATGAGCTTCTTCACCAACGATGTCGACACGGTCTCCGAGGCACTCAACAACAGCTTTGCCAACGTGATTCAGGCGACCATCCAGGTCATCGGCACCACGGCCATGCTCATCATCCTCAACTGGCAGCTCACGATTATCACGCTCGTGTGCGACGCGGCCATTGTGCTGTACGCGCGCTATTCGGGTATTCGCTCCAAGCGTTTCTTTGCCGCCCAGCAGGCATCGCTCGGCGACTTGGACGGATATGTCGAGGAGATGGTCTCGGGCCAAAAGGTCATCAAGGTCTTTAACCACGAGCAGGCCAACGTGGCCGGTTTTGACGCGCGCAACCAGGAACTGCGCCGCACCGGTGGCGCCGCGCAGGCCTACGCCAACTCGATGGTGCCCATGACCGTGGTGATCGGATATGCCAACTATGCGATCGTTGCGGTGGCGGGCGGCATGCTCTGCATCAACGGCTTGGCCGACGTGGGCGCGCTCGCGAGCTATCTAGTCTTTGTACGCCAGGCGGCTATGCCCATCAACCAGTTTACGCAGCTGGGCAACTTCTTGCTCAACGCGCTGGCCGGTGCCGAGCGCCTGTTTGCCGCGATGGACCTTGAGCCCGAGGTGGACGAGGGCTGCGTGGAGCTGGTGCAGACGGGCGAGTCCGCGTGGGCGTGGAAGATTCCCGAGGGCCGCGGCGTGGGCACGTACGGACATCTGCACGACGTGGCCTCGGTCGACGATGCGGGTCGCGCGGTGGCGGCGGACGGTACCGAGCTTGCCACCGGCCTGGTCCCGCTTGCCGGCGACGTGCGCTTTCATGCCGTGGACTTTTCCTATGTGCCGGGCACGCGCGTGCTCACGGACCTCAACCTGTTTGCCAAGCCGGGACAGAAAATCGCCTTTGTGGGTTCGACGGGCGCCGGAAAGACGACCATTACCAACCTCATCAACCGCTTCTACGAGGTCGATGACGGCGAGATCACGTACGACGGCATCGACGTCAAGCACATCGCCAAGGCGAGCCTGCGCGGGTCGCTCGGCATTGTGCTGCAGGATACGCACCTGTTTAGCGGCACCATTGCGCAGAACATTCGCTTTGGCAAGCTCGACGCGACCGACGAGGAAGTGCGCGCCGCCGCAGAGGCCGCCTGCGCCGACTCGTTCATCCGCCGCCTGCCGCAAGGCTACGACACGCCGGTTACGGCCGACGGTGCCAACCTGAGCCAGGGCCAGCGCCAGCTGCTCGCCATCGCGCGCGTGGCCGTGGCCGACCCGCCGGTGCTTATCCTGGACGAGGCAACAAGCTCCATCGACACGCGCACCGAAAAGCTCATCGAGCGCGGCATGGACCGCATCATGCGCGGACGCACCACGTTTATGATCGCACACCGCCTGTCCACCGTCCGCGACGCCGACGCGATCATGGTCCTCGAGCACGGCCGCATCATCGAACGCGGCACCCACGAGGAGCTCCTGGCCCAGCACGGCGAGTACTGGCAGTTGGCGCACGGCCTAAAGGAGCTGGATTAACCCGTTCGGGCACGGTACTTTGGCCCTCCATGCCCCTAACTTCGCCTCAAACCGTCCCAACATTCGACGTTTTTTGCCAAAATCGGGAAAAGCATCGAATGTTGTGATGGTTTGTATGCTGAGGATGGGCTTGGAAAGTCCGTTTTGCTCGAAGCGACCTGTCCTGTCGTACGGGTGTCGGCATGATTCTCTCGTGGGGTATTATGTTTTCCGAAGAATAAAACGCCGCGTGAGGGGAGGGCTGCGTGGACGGGCGCGTGCAACATGACGGCTTTGGCCGCGATATCAACTACCTGCGCATTGCCGTTACCGACAAGTGCAATTTCCGCTGCATTTACTGCATGCCGGCCGATGGCGTGGCGCCCCGCGCGCACGACGAGCTGCTCAGTGCCGAGGAAATCGCCCGCTTTGTGCGCCTGGTGGCGGGGGAGGGCATTCGCCGCGTGCGCCTGACGGGTGGCGAGCCGCTGGTCAGCCGCCGTATCATCCCACTCATTCGTGACATCCGCGCGATTCCGCAGATCGAGGACATCTCGCTTACCACCAATGGCGCTCTGCTGCCCAGGCTGGCGCCGCAGCTCAAAGATGCCGGGCTTAACCGCGTCAACATCTCGCTCGATACGCTCGACCCTACGCTGTTTGGAAAGATCACGCGCCTGGGTCGGCTCGAGCAGACCATGGCTGGCATCGACGCGGCGCTGGCTTGGGGCTTTGAGCCCGTTAAGGTCAACTGCGTTGTGGTGCGCCGGCTCAACCAGGATGTGGCGGCCCTCGCACGACTGACTGTCGACCGCCCCATCCACTTGCGCTTTATCGAATACATGCCCATCGGCGACGAGCGCACGAGCTCGCATTGCGCTGTGGACCCGCATGTGCCCGCGCTCAATCCCGAGCTGTGGGATGCGAGCGACACCGTGCCGAGTGACGAGTTGCGGGCACGCATCAATGCCGGGGCCGCCGCGGTGGGCCTGGGCGAGCTCGAACCGCTTGACAATACCGACGCTCCTGCTGGTGCGGGCCCTGCGCGCTATTGGCACTTTCCGGGCGCGGAGGGAACGGTTGGCTTTATTAGCGCCATGTCCAATCATTTTTGTGCGAATTGCAACCGTCTGCGCCTGACGGCCGACGGCAGCGTGCGTCCCTGCCTGTTCAGCGATGCCGAGTATTCGGTGCGCGAGGCGCTACGCCGTGGTGATGATATGCAGGTACTTTCGATTTGGCGCGATGCCGTGGCCCACAAACCGCAGGAACACGCGATAATTGAGGGCACGCAACGATTTATGTCCCAAATCGGAGGATGATCATATGGCCAAGAGCAGGTACGCCGATGCCACCAAGGCCGCTCGCAGGGCCGCGACGTCTGCCCACAAAGCCACGTCTGCGGCGAATGCTGGCAACGCTGACGCGTCCGCGCAGCCGTCTGCCAGCGCTGTCGCCGAGCCCGCCCGTGACGCCCGTCGCGACGAGCTGACGCATGTGGACGCCAAGGGCGAGGTGCGCATGGTCGACGTGTCCGACAAGGCCGAGACCCATCGCATTGCCATCGCCGAGGGCACCATCCTCATGCATCCCGAGACGCAAGCCATGGTGCTGCAGGACCGCGCCAAAAAGGGCGACGTGCTTGCCTGCGCGCGCGTGGCGGGCATCATGGCTATCAAGCGAACGAGCGATATCATTCCCATGTGCCATCCGCTGCTCATTACCAAGAGCAAGTGCGACATTGCGCCCATCGCTCCGGCGGGGATGCCTGCCGAGGACGTGCCCGAGGGCTGGGCGCCGGCGCGCGCGGACGGGCAGGTTGGCTTTCACGTGCTGGTTACGGCGGGCGTGACGGGCAAGACGGGTATCGAGATGGAGGCTCTGACCGGCGCGAGCGCTGCATGTCTTACGATCTATGACATGTGCAAGGCCGTCGATCGCGGCATGGAGATCGTCGACGTGCGTCTTCTGCACAAGGAAGGCGGCCGCTCGGGCGTGTGGGATCGTGTTGAGCGTCAGGCTGCTGTTGAGTCCGTGGCCGCTGACGGTGCCGCACCTGCAAGCGCACCTGCCGCCATCGCGCCCGCAGCTCCGGCCGTCCCCGCGATTGCGTTTATCGGCTACCAAAACTCGGGCAAGACCACGCTCGTCGAGAAGGTTATCGCCGAGCTCACCCGCCGCGGCCTGCGCGTGGGTTCGCTCAAGCATCACGGGCATCACGGCTTTGATATCGATGTGCCCGCTAAGGACACCTGGCGCCATCACCAGGCCGGATCCAAGCACGTGGGCCTCATCTGCGCCACGCGCTGGGCAGAGTACGCCGACACGCGCGAGGAGGACGAGATGCCCGCGCGCGAGCTGCTGTCGCGCTACAACGATGTCGACGTGGTGATTATCGAGGGTTACAAGACCGAGGGCTTCGACAACATCGTCGTCGCGCGCTCCGGTGTCGACCGTCTGCGCGGCAAGAGCTCGCTCGACCTGGTCGACGGTCGCACGCTGGCCCTTGCCTGCAACGAGGCCCTGGCGCGTCAGGCCTTCGACGCCGGCTTTGCGACCCGCGCCATCAACATCAACGACGCCCGAGCCATCTGCGACCTCATCCAAGACCACCTTTAGGCTTGACGCTGCGCCGGCTCCAAGCACCCCATCTCGCCCCTCAAGCCGTCGCTCGCGTACCAAAGTACGCGTCGCTCCTCTTTCGGGGCGACCTGGGGCACTTGGAACCGGCTCGCTATGTTGCCATATCATTGGGCCACCACAGGCAGGCACCTTTGTGGTGGTTTTTGCTTTGGTAGATGATTGGGACATGCCTTAAAATCTACCAAGTAGTTCGTGCTGGCAAAAACGGAGAGAAGGGGCCCGATGCGTCCTTAACGTTGCATACAGAAAGATTGAGTCGATGGCCGGCGGTCAATGCCCGCGGCCCGTATTCGTATGCAACAAGGAGTCCTTATGCCCATTCCTTTATTCTCAAAATCCCAACCATCGCTGTCCACGCAAGCAAAGCGCCTGGTGGCAATGCGGTTTCTAATCTACACCGGCTTTCAAACCAGCTACTTTATCGGCGTTATCGGAACGCTCACCTATGCGGACGGCGCTTCGGTCGTCGCGACGTCGCTGGCCGTCCTGTTTATGAACGTCTTCGTAATCCTGGGGTCCTTTGCGGGCGGTGCAGCGCTCGACGCCTGGGGGCCGCGCCGCCATTTTCTGCTGAGCATCGTCGGCACGCTGGCAACGGGTGCGGCAATCATCGCCTTTGGCAGCGCGACCGGAACGGTCCTTGCCGGCGCGGTGCTCTTGGGCTTTGTAATGGGGTTCGCCCAGCCCATCGCCACGTCCTATCCGGCCTACCTCACCGACGACCCCGTCGAGCTCAAAGACATCAACTCCGCCATCACCATGTTCTCCAACGTGAGCATTATCGTCGGCCCCACGCTGGGCGGCTTTGTTGCTGCGGCAGCATCGTCACGCGCGGTGTTCGTGCTCATGATACTGTTCACCCTGCTCGCGCTCATTGCCGGCTGGGGCTTTAAGCCGAGGGCAAGTCGCGTCGTCGGGCGTGCGGGCCAAAGCTCCAGCCCCAACACGTCCGCCCGCACCACCTTCGCGGCCAGCATCAAGACCGTCTTCACCAACAGCGTCCTCGCGCTACTTTTCTGCATCATCTTCCTCTCGAACTTTGGCTACGGAGCCTTCGATCCGCTGGAGTCGTTCTTCTATCGCGACGTCTTGCACGTCGGCGTCGAATGGATGGGCTGGCTCTCGTCGGCCTGCGGCGTGGGCGCAGTGCTGGGCGCCTTGGTCGCGCTCCGCATGCCGCCGCGCCTCGTCAGTCTTAAAACGCTGCTCGTGGCGCTTATGTCCGTAGGCCTGGGAAGCCTGCTCTACGTGGGCACGCCGTACGTGGGCGTGGCCCTTATTGGTCAGATCGCCCTGGGCGTGGCCTGGGGCGTCGTCAACCCGCTCCACAACACCATTGTGCAAACGACGGTTCCGCTCGAGCAGCTCGGCCGCGTTAACTCGGTCATGGGCTTTGGAAACATGTTCGCCGGCGTGGCCCCGCTGGCGATTGCTCCGTGGCTGGCAGCAACATTTGGCGTGCAGCAGACACTCGTAGGCGCGGGCTTGGTCGTGACGGCGGTCCCCGCAGCGCTGTTGCTGTTTGGACGCAAGCATTTTGATCGTGCTGCAGAACGGTAAGAAACCGTCACAACATTCGATGAAAATCGCGATTTTGCCGAAAAACGCCGAATGTTGTGATGGATTGTGCTAAGACCCGAGCACCACAAGCCACCACAAAGGGGACAGGCACCTTTGTGGTGGTTATTGCTCTAGCTGGCTTTGGCTGAACTTTGGCATACCATGTTGCACGCGCGAATGCGCATCCAACACCGCCACGCAACCCAGAAAGGGCCCCATGGACGCCACATTCAGCCACATCAAAGCCGTGCTCTGCGATATCGATGGCACGCTGCTTACGAGCCAGCACACGGTGTCCCCGCGCACCGTGGCGGCGATCCGCGCCCTGCGCGAGCGCGGCGTGCTCTTTGGTCTGTGCACCGGGCGCGACGCCCACGCGACCGAGGCCATGTATGAGCTCTGGGGTATCGAAGGCCTGGTGGACGTGCTCGTGGGCTGCGGCGGCGCCGAGGTCATCGACCGCGCGCACGACATCAACGAGCTGAGCTATCCGCTGCCGGGCGAGACCATCGCGCGCATCTGCAAGCACATGGCAGACCTTCCGGCAACGCCCGTCTGCCCCCGAGACGGCGTGTTCTACGTGCCCGAGAGCAACGCGTGCGTCGAGCATCTGTCGCGCGTCGATGGCGTGCCCTACCAGGTGGTCGATTTTGCCGAGTTTTTGCGCGAGCCGCAGCCCAAGGTGATGTTTACCATGGCGCCCGAGGTGATGCCGCGGGTGATTGAGCGGGCGTTGACGTTTGCCGACGACACTGTTAAGGCGGCTGCCCTGCAAACCACGCAGCGACTCTACGAGTTCATGGATCCACGCGTGTCCAAGACGCGCGGCCTTGTGCGTGTGGCGGAGCTCAACGGCATGGAGCTCCAGAACATCTGCGTGTTTGGCGATGCCGATAACGACACCTGCATGGTGGCCGACGCCGGCGTGGGCGTGGCCATGGCAAACGGCAGCGACGCCACCCGCTCCGCCGCCGATTTTGTAACCGCCAGCAACGACAAAGACGGCATCGCGACCTTTATCGAGGAACATCTGCTATAGCGCTGGGGCAGAACCACCGCAAAGGGGACGGACACCTTTGTGGTGGCCGGGGCTTCCAAACCATCACAACATTCGATGAAAATCGCGATTTTGCCGAAAAACGTCGAATGTTGTGATGGTTTTCGTTGTGGGTGGGACGGTTTTCGCCGCAGGTCCGCCGAACCACGCCCTGCCGTCCCGCTGCTCTCGTTACGTTTTCGCTGCATTTGGGTAAAGCGCCTGCTCCAAGCCGGCGTTGCCCTGTATACTAGAGCGGTTTAACTGTTATGCGGAAGGGAGCGCCTATGGCACTCAGCGAGAAAGACGTGCGCGGCATCGCCGAGTACGCAAAGATCGCACTGACCGATGACGAGCTCGCCCAGATGACGTCCTACATGAACGACGCCGTCCAGATGCTCGAGCCCGTCTTGCAATATGACTTGCCCGACGTGGAGCCCACGTTCCATCCCATCGGAAGCCTGTCGAACGTGATGGGCGACGACCTGCGTGAGCCCGAGCGCGACCTGCCGCTCGACGTTGCGCTCGAAAATGCCGGCAGCGCGCGCGAGCGTTACTTCCGCGTGCCGTCCATTTTGGGAGAGGGGGAGAGCGAGTAATGGCGCAGAGCTTCGATTCCCTTACCGCCGCCCAGATCGCCGCGGGTGTTGCCGCTGGCGACTTTACCGCTACTGAGGTGGCCCAGGCCTCCCTTGACGCCATCGAGGCGCGCGAGGGCGGGGTCCAGGCATTCCTGCAGGTGGCGCCCGAGCTTGCGCTCGAGGCCGCCGCGCGCGTGGATGCCGACCGTGCCGCAGGCAAGCCGCTGCCCCCGCTCGCGGGCGTGCCGCTGGCCATCAAGGACAACATGAACCTTGTGGGCACACGTACCACCTGCGCTTCCCGCATGCTTGCGGACTACCAGAGCGTTTACACCGCCACCTGCGTCCAGCGCATGCTCGATGCCGGCTGCCTGCCCATGGGCAAGGCCAACATGGACGAGTTTGCCTTTGGCAGCTCCACCGAGAGCTCGGCGTTCCACCGCACCAACAACCCTTGGGATACCGAGCGCGTGCCCGGCGGCTCCTCGGGCGGCTCCGCTGCAGCCGTCGCCGCGGGCGAGGTCGCGCTCTCGCTGGGCTCGGACACCGGCGGCTCCATTCGCCAGCCGGCGAGCCTTTGCGGCGTGGTGGGCTTTAAGCCCACGTATGGCGCCGTGAGCCGTTACGGCGTGGTTGCCTTTGGCTCGTCGCTCGACCAGGTGGGCCCCTTTGGCCGCACGGTCGAGGACGTCGCGCTGGCCATGAACGCGCTTACCGGCGCGGGCCACGATCCGTATGACTGCACCAGCCAAGACTGTGCCGTCGACTTTACCGAGCATCTCAACGACAGCATCGAGGGCAAGCGCGTGGGCATCATCCCCGCGTTTATGGAGGCCGAGGGCTTGACGCCCGAGGTCAAGGCCGCTGTTCAGCGCGCCGCCCAGGAGCTGCAGAACCAGGGTGCCGAGCTAGTCGAGGTCGACCTGCCGCACCTGGACGCCGCCATCGCCGCCTACTACGTCATCGGCCCGGCCGAGGCATTTTCCAACCTGGCCCGTTTCGACGGCATTCGCTACGGCTATCAGGAGGAGGGCTGCGCCAACCTGTCCGACCAGAGCTCGCTTTCGCGCGCCCACGGCTTTGGCGCCGAGGCCAAGCGCCGTCAGATGCTCGGCGCCTACCTGCTGAGCTCGGGCGTGTACGACAAGTACTACTACGCCGCGCAAAAGGCCCGCACGCTCATCACGCAGGACTACGACGCCGCGTATGCCAAGGTGGACACCATCCTCATGCCCGCCTCGCCGCGCACGGCCTTTAAGTTTGGCGAGATCAGCGACCCCACGCAGATGTACCTCTCCGACCTGTACACCATTTCGCTCAACATTTGCGGCAACGGAGGTATCTCGGTGCCGCTGGGCCTGGGCGAGGATACTCATCTGCCCGTTTCTGCCCAGCTGGTTGGTCCGGCCTTTAAGGACCGTCAGCTGCTCACGTTTGCCCGCGCCCTGGAGCGCGGCTTTGCCGATGCCGCCACGGGTGCGCCCGCGCTTTCCGTCGCGCCCGATTTTGCCGGGAAGGGAGGCGAGCTGTAATGAAGGAGCTTTCCGAGGTCCTGCAGGATTGGGAGGCTGTGATCGGCCTGGAGATCCATACCGAGCTCACCGCACTCGATACCAAGATGTTCTGCAACTGCAAGCTCAGTCACGACGACGAGCCCAACGCCAACGTGTGCCCGGTGTGCCTGGGCCTGCCCGGCGCCCTGCCGGTGCCTAACAAGCGCGCCATCGAGAGCATCGTCAAGGCCGGTCTCGCCACCAACTGCGAGATCCAGCGCCACTCGATGTTCTACCGCAAGCACTACTTCTATCCCGATATGGCCAAGAACTTCCAGACCACGCAGGGTCCGGTCGCCTTTGCTATGTACGGCCACCTGGACCTGGACGTGACCGGTCGCGGTGCCGCCGAGCGCCCCGACTGCGCGTTTGGCGAGGCCGAGGCCCAGAGCCTGGCGAGCGCCTCGGCCAACGCCGAGGGCCTGTCCACGTCCATGACGTCGACCATGCGCGAAGGCAATCAGCGCGCCGGCCATCTGGCCAGCTACGATGCGTCCAACCTGCAGATGCCTGAGCGCCGCGAGGACGGTTCCTACACGGTGCCTATCCGCATTCTGCGCATCCACATGGAGGAGGACGCCGCCAAGATGGTCCACGTGGGTGGCGCCGAGGGCCGCATTACCGCCGCGGCCGAGTCGCTCGTCGACTACAACCGCTGCGGCACGCCGCTCATCGAGCTTGTCACCGAGCCCGACTTGCGTACGCCCGAGGAGGCCCGCCTGTTTATGGAAAAGCTCCGTCGCATTTTTGTGACGCTGGGCATTTCCGACTGCTCCATGGAGAAGGGCTCCATGCGCTGCGACGGCAACGTGTCGCTGCGCCGCCGCGGCGAGACCAAGCTGGGCACCAAGACCGAGCTCAAGAACCTCAACTCGTTTAAGAGCCTGCATGACGGCCTTGCCTATGAGATTTGCCGCCAGGCCGAGGTGCTCGAGGAGGGCGGCATCATCTATCAGGAGACCCGCCACTGGGAGCCCAGCCGCAAGCGCACCGTGGTCATGCGTGTGAAGGAAACGGCAGACGACTATCGTCTGTTCCCCGATCCCGACCTGGCGCCGTTCGACCTGGACGACGAGTTTATCGACCGTTGCCGTGGCGAGATTCCCGAGCTGCCCGATGCCAAGCGCGCCCGTTTTGAGGCCGACTTTGGCATTAAGACGGCCGATGCCGAGCAGATTGCCGGCGACCCGGAGTTTGCCGACTTCTTTGAGGCCGCCGCTGCCGGTATGGCCGGCAAGGAGGCCCAGACGGTCGCGAACCTGCTGGTCAACGAGATGATCGCTTACCTTAAGGGCGCGGGCGTGTCGCTCGCCGAGTCCGGCATCGCGCCGGCTCAGGTGGCTGCCCTTGCCAAGCTGCTGGCGACCGATGCCATCAGCTCCAACCAGGCGCACGAGGTCTTTGAGGCCATGGCCCAGACCGGCGACGATCCCAACAAGATCGTCGACGAGCGCGGTATGCGTCAGGTGAGCGATGCCGGCGCGCTGCAGCCGATCGTGGACGAGGTGTTGGCGAACTGTGCCGAGCAGGCGCAGCAGTACCGCGACGGCAACCAGAAGGTCATCGGCTTTTTGGTGGGCCAGTGCATGAAGGCAAGCCGCGGCAAGGGCAACCCGAAGCTCTTCAACGAGTTGCTGAGAACGTCGCTCTCGTAAGCGGGAACCGAGGGGCCGGGCGCAGGGCCTTGCCTCTCAATTTCGGACAGTCCTGACTCACGACGGAGGCGCCACTGGCGCCTCCTGTTCGTGCGGAACTCATTGAGAGGCAAGGCCCTGCGCCCGGTCCCTCGGTTCCGTTACGACTCGGTCGTTCGGGTCAGGTGGGCTGAATTGAATTTGGTGAATGAGGGCGCCGTTGGCGCCCTCATTCTTTATATATGTTGGGAGCGCCAGGTGGTGGGGGTGGTGCCGGTGTGTTGCTTGAAGGCTTGGGCGAAGGCGGCTTGTTGGGGGTAGCCTAGACGCTCTGCCACCTGCGCTATCGTGAGCGCGCTATCTGCCAAAAGGTCCTGCGCCCGCTCCATGCGGCGCCTTCGTATGTAGGCGCCCAGGGATTCACCGGTTTGTGCCTTAAAGGTGGCGCACAGTTTGGAACGGCTTGTGTAGAGCCTCTCGGCCACCTCGTTGATACCCACATGTCTGCCTTTGTCGAGCGCGCGCTCAACAAAGGCAGACGCTTCCTCGGCAATGGTCACGCTGGCGCGCGTGTCTGCCGCCTGCCGCGCCTGCTTGTGGGCCGCGCGCGAACAGGCGAGCTCCGCGACCATGGTCCCCACGATGCCCTGCATATAGACGTGTCCGCCTACGGTGCGGGCGCGGTCCTCGTTAATCCGGCGCAGCGTGTGGCAAATGGCGGACGTCGCCTCTTCGTGCCACGGTTCGGCAAACGCATCAAAGATTCCCGCAAACTCGGTGGGGTAGCGGTGTTCCAACTCGTCAAAATACCCGGGCAAAAAGAGCACCGAGCGCGAGTGATAGAGCTGCCCTGCAAACAGCGGGCTTAGCTCCTCGCCACAGTTATCCTGGATAAAGCTGCAAACGGCATTGTTTGGCCACGGTCCATGCAGGGGTTTAAGGTTCGCAGGCGTTATGCCAGCCTCGGGCATGCATGTAAGTGTGGGCGCGCTGACCTCGCTCACGCAGGCGTACGGCTCGGGTGTGTATTCGGCCAGGTACATATCGTGCGTCGGGGTAATGAAATGCTCCAGGACAATGCAGGCAGGGGAGAGAGGCATGATCCATGCGCGGCCGTGCGCCCGGTCGTTTGCCACCTCGCCGGTAAAGACGGCGCCCTTGCCGGTAAGCTCCAAGCCAAACTGCTCAAACTGCGGTGCGTAGAGCTCGGTTATGTCGGTCGCTGCCCGCCGCATTTGCAAAAGCGTCCCCTTCCTTTGCGAAAACGTCCATGCCTGGCTTGATTGTGAGCCATGGCTAACAATCAATGATAAGTTCATTACGGTTAACTCTCAAGCCGTTAGAAAGGAATCTCATGGCAAAGGGATCAAAAAAGGAAGGTGGCGGTATCGGCGAGCTGCTCGCGTATGCCGGTAACCGCAAATTCCTAACGTATTTGGGCATGGTGCTTTCGGCGCTCTCGCAGCTGCTGAGCTTTGGCCCGTACGTGTGCATCTGGCTTGTCGCGCGCGATTTGATCGCCGTGGCACCTAACTGGAGCGAAGCCAGCAACATCGCGATGTATGGCTGGTGGGCGGTTGGTTTTGCCCTGGCAAGCATCGTGGTCTATTTCGTGGGACTCATGTGCACGCACCTGTCCGCGTTTCGCTGCGCGTCCAATATTCGCAAGACTACGAGCGAGCACCTGCTTAAGCTGTCGCTTGGCTACTTTGACACGCATGCCACCGGCGAGTTGCGTCGTATCGTAGACGGGTGTGCCGCCTCTACCGAGACGCTGCTCGCGCACATGCTGCCCGATACCGCGGGCGCCGCCGCCATGGTCGTGGGCCTGCTCGTGTTGCTTTTTGCTCTCGATTGGCGTTTGGGTGCTGCGTGCCTCATCTCGGTCGTCATTTCGTTTGGCGCCATGGCCACCATGATGAGCGGCAAGGGCGCCGAGTTCATGAAGGCCTACATGGGTGCGCTGGTCAAGATGAACAAGACCGGCACCGAATACGTGCGCGGCATTCCCGTGGTCAAGGTATTCCAGCAGACGGTCTACTCTTTTAAGGCTTTCCACGATGCGATTGCCGAGTACGCGCGCCTGGCGCAAGACTATTCGGGTACGTTCTGCCGCGGCCCGCAGGTGCTCAACCTTACGGCGTTAAACGGCCTCGTGGCGTTCTTTTTGCCTGTGGCACTGCTGCTGGCGCCGGGCGAGACAGACTTCCCGCACTTTTTGACCAACTTCACCTTTTACGCGATCTTTTCGGCCGTGGTGCCGACGGCTATGACCAAGCTTATGTTTGTGAGCGAGGCATCTCAGATGAGCGCCGATTCGCTGGCCCGCATCCGCAGCATTATGGAGTCCCAGCAGCTTCCCGTGCCCGCTCATCCCAAGCATCCTGTTGGCAGTGATGTACGCTTTGATGACGTGAGCTTTACGCACGAGGGTGCCGAGGCACCTGCCGTTAGCCATGTCAGTTTCAGCGTTTCCGCTGGTAGCACCCTTGCGCTTGTGGGTCCCTCGGGTGGCGGCAAGTCAACCTGCGCAAGCCTGATTCCTCGTTTTTGGGATGTTTCCTCGGGTCGAGTGCTCGTAGGCGGTGTGGACGTCCGCGACATGGATCCTCACGAGCTCATGGACCAGGTTGCCTTTGTGTTCCAGACCAACCAGCTGTTCCGCCAGACGCTTGCCGACAACGTGCGTGCCTCCAAGCCTACGGCCACTGATGACGAAGTGCGTGCGGCCCTCTCCGCGGCCCAGTGCGACGATATCGTGGCCAAGCTCCCGCAGGGTATCAATACCATGCTCGGTGCTGGCGGGGCATATCTTTCGGGCGGCGAGGTGCAGCGCGTGGCGCTTGCCCGTGCCATCCTCAAGGACGCGCCCATCGTGGTGCTCGACGAGGCCACGGCGTTTGCCGATCCCGAGAACGAGGCGCTCATCCAGCGCGCCTTTAGCAAGCTGGCGGCGGGCCGCACCGTCATTATGATCGCGCATCGACTTTCGACCGTGGTGGGCGCCGACCAAATTGTGGTGCTCAACCAGGGCGGCGTGCGGGAGTCGGGCACCCATGCCGAGCTGCTGAGTCGGCATGGCCTGTACGCCAAGATGTGGGCCGAGTATGAGCAGGCCGCGAGCTGGAAGATCACTGCCGCGACCGCAGATGTTGCCGCCGCGAAGGGAGGCGAGGCTTAAATGTTCGCCTCATTCCAAAAGAAGTATTTCCTGTCCGACAAAGGTATCGCCGGCGTAAAGCGCGGCATATTCTGGACCACACTCACCAATCTCATCACCATGGCCGGCATGAGCTTTTTGTTCCTGGTCATGGCCGGCTTTGTCGAGCATCTCGCCAATGGGGCCGACCTGCCGGATGCCCTGCCAATTGTGGGCGGCCTCCTGGTCTTTTTCGTGATGCTCTTTGCCTCTAACTGGCAACAGTACTACTACACGTACTGCATCTTTTACGAGGAGTGCGGCAAGCAGCGCATGGGGATTGCCGAGCGCTTGCGCAAACTGCCGTTGTCGTTTTTCGGCCGTCGTGATCTGGCCGATCTAACCGAAACCATCATGGGCGACGTTCAGACTATGGAGCATGCCTACAGTCATGTGCTGGGAGAACTCTGGGGCGCCATCATCGCAAGCGCCATCGTGTTCGTGGCGTCGCTGTTCTTTTGCTGGCAGCTGGCGATTGCGGCGTTTTGGAGCGTGCCCGTGGCCTTTGCCGTGCTGTATCTGACACGCGGGCCCATGACCCCGGTGTTCGACCGCGTGCGCGCCGAGAAGGTCAAGGTCACCGAGGCGATTCAGGAGACGCTCGACTGCGTGCGCGAGATTCGCGCGACCAATCAGGAGACGCATTATCTTGAGGGCCTCAACGCCGTGATTGATGCCGAGGAGCGCGAGACCACTAAGGGAGAACTCGTTAACGGGCTTTTGGTCAACTCCGCCTTTGTCATTTTGCGTCTGGGGATCGCTTCCACGCTGGTAACGGGCGCCGCGATGGTCGCCGCCGGCCAGGTCGACTTCATGGTGATGTTCGCCTTCCTGCTCATGGTGAGCCGCATCTACGCGCCGTTCGACCAGGCCCTCATGCTCGTCTCCGAGCTGTTCGCCGCTGAGTCCTCCGCCAAGCGCATGCGTTCCATCATGGAGGAGTCCGTGGCGCAGGGTGACGAGAAGTTTGAGCCTGCGGGCCACGACGTGGTGTTCGATCACGTGGCATTTGGTTATGGTGCGGGCGAGGACGGCCGCGCCGGCGAGAAAGTTCTTACCGATGTGAGCTTTACCGCTAAGGAAGG
Source organism: uncultured Collinsella sp. (assembly GCA_934654775.1). Taxonomy (GTDB): domain Bacteria; phylum Actinomycetota; class Coriobacteriia; order Coriobacteriales; family Coriobacteriaceae; genus Collinsella. Next base: position 86,520 of record CAKUGR010000006.1, on the reverse strand, counting down.
CGAGGTCACGGCACTGGTCGGTCCTTCGGGTTCTGGCAAGTCTACGGTGAGCCGACTGGCCGCGCGCTTTTGGGATGCCACCGCGGGCAAGGTTACCGTGGGTGGCGTGGATGTTGCAGGCGTGGATCCCGAGGTGTTGCTGCGCGACTACGCCATTGTGTTCCAAGACGTGCTGCTCTTCGACGACACGGTGATGGGCAACATCCGCCTGGGCCGTCGCGATGCCACCGACGAGGAAGTCCTCGCGGCCGCGCGTGCCGCCAACTGCGACGAGTTCGTAAGCCGCATGCCGCAGGGCTATGACACCATGATCGGCGAGAACGGCTCCAAGCTGTCCGGTGGCGAGCGCCAGCGCATCTCCATCGCCCGTGCGTTGCTCAAGGATGCGCCGATCGTGCTGTTGGACGAGGCAACGGCGAGCTTGGATGTAGAGAACGAGACCGTGGTGCAGCAGGCACTTTCTCGCCTGCTCGCCGGCAAAACGGTCATCGTGATCGCTCATCGCATGCGCACGGTTGAAAATGCCGACAAGATCGTCGTGCTCAAGGACGGCGTGGTTGCCGAGCAGGGCACTCCGGCACAGCTCAAGGCAGCGGGCGGAGAATTCGCCCGCATGGTCGCACTGCAAAAGGAAGCAGCAACCTGGCAGCTGTAAGAATGTGACAAAGTGACAGTCCCTCTGTCACACTTCATTGTATATGATGAAAATGTAACAAAACTGCCCTAAAACTTCCGTAAATGTGATAAATATCACGTTTTACCCAGGGTAAAATGTGAGAAATCTCACATTTACGGAAGTTTTTTGCGGGAGGTCGGTCATGCAGCGGGATATCATCGCCAAGCTTAATGCTTGGAAGGCGTCGGAGTATCGTAAGCCGCTCATCCTTAAAGGAGCGCGTCAGGTTGGAAAGACGTGGGCGCTCAAGGAGTTCGGCCGCGCCTCGTATCGCAACTGCGTATACCTGACGCTGGAGGAGCCATCTCCCGGGGTTCAAAGCGAATATGCGCAGTTTTTCGAGGGCACGCGTGATCCGCGGCGCATTATTTCAAATCTATCCTTGGCGTTTGGCCAGCCCATCGATCCTGGCGAGACGCTGCTTATTGTTGACGAGATCCAGGACTGCCCCTCTGCAGTTGGTGCTCTCAAGTATTTTTGCGATGAGGCCCCCGAATATCACGTTGCGTGCGCAGGGTCTTTGCTGGGTGTTCGCTTGTCCCGCGAGACGAGTGCCTTTCCGGTGGGAAAGGTCGAGTTCATGGAGATGCGCCCCATGAGCTTTTCTGAGTTTTTAAAGGCCGAAGGCGCCTCAAACTATGATGCGTATCTTGGCGGTCTGGATCAGATCGAGGCGGTACCGGATTTCTTTCATGTCAGACTCGTCGAGCACCTTCGCCGCTATTTTGCATGCGGTGGCATGCCGGAAGCTCTTGGTCGGTGGGTCGAAACGGGTGATATTGCTCAGGTTGATAAAGTGTTATCCGACCTCTTGGATTCCTATGAGCGTGATTTTGCCAAGCACGGTGGTCGTGCACAGTTCGCTAAGCTTTCGCAAATTTGGAACTCAATTCCAACGCAGCTGGCGCGCGAGAATAAAAAGTTTGTTTGGGGTGCGGTTCGCGAGGGGGCTCGTGCCCGCGAATATGAGGACGCTCTGGAATGGCTCGCCGATGCCGGTCTGATCACGTCGGCGCGACTTAATACCGGCGGCGGAATACCGCTCTCGGCCTACGATGATCTCAAGGCCTTTAAGGTTTACTGTCTTGATGTTGGCTTGCTGCGCCGTATGGCAAAGCTCGATGCTTCGGCATTCGCCATCTCGGACGCGATTTTTTCTGAGTTCAAAGGCTCGTTTGCCGAGAACTACGTGCTTCAGGCGTTGCTTCCGCAGCTGGATGCCGCTCCGCGCTATTGGACTAACGAGAAACCAAAGCATGAGGTCGATTTTTTGATTCAAGTCGGAAACAATATTGTTCCCGTTGAGGTCAAATCGGGGGAGGTCATTCATTCCAAGAGTCTGAAATACTATGCCGACAAACATGCGGAGACGACCCCGTTGAGAGTCCGTTACTCCCTTAAGAACCTGAGGCTTGACGATGGGGTGCTCAATATTCCGCTGTATTTGGCCGACCGATCCGTCCCTCTTATCAAGAAAGCGCTCGCAGCATGACAAAGGGACAGTCCCTTTGTCATGCTGCGGGGCAGTGCGGATCGTTGTCTAATACTTTTCCTAGAAGTGAACGACCTTATTTGGACCCACGAAGCATCGACACATTTTGGAGGTTGTTTCCTGCGGTTTTGTCGAGTTTTTCCTGCGGTTTTGCTGCCGAAAAATGCGGATGCTTCGGGGGTCTGATTTCACTCGTTCACTTCTCGGGAAAAGTATTAAACCTCAATTTGTAGGGGGTGGGGGAGAGCGCTTCTCTTGCGCCATGGAATTGCACCATGGCGAACGGATTGCCGAAAACTAGGCGCTCGGAGCCCTATAGTTTCCAAAAAGTTAACCGTTGTTGACCTGATTTGTTAGATAAACTAAACTCTTTTCCAAAAGTGTGCTCGAGCAAACTTATCAACTCGGGTGCTAAGGCACCGTGCCGCAGTTGTTGCGGAAAAGGGAGAGACATCATGAAGAAGTCCACGTTCAACACCCTGCTTGTTGGTGGCGGTTTTCTGCTCGGCACGGCCGGCATCAAGCTGCTCACCAGCGCTCCGGTAAAGAACGCCTGCGTGCAGGGTATTGCGTGCGGTATGCGCATCAAGAACGGCTACCAGGACATGGTCGAGCAGGCCAAGGCCGAGGTCGACGACATGGTTGCCGAGGCTGCCTACATCACCCAGAGCGAGGCCGTCGCGGACAACGCAGCCGAGTAGCGCTCCCAGGCACAAACTATGAGATTCTCGATTATCAGCGAGATCCCCGGCAGGGCCCGCCTCCAGTTGGCGGGTCCTGTGCCAGAGAGCGATCTCGATGCGCTTCTAAAGCTCAGCGGCGAAATCGATGGTGTGCGCAAGGTGCGCGTCTACGGCCGCATCGGCCAGATGGCGCTCGAATACGACGAGTCGCGCCGCGATTCCGTGCTGGCCGCCGTCGGTGCGCTCGATGCCCAGGCCATTGCCGACGCAAAGACGGGTTACGTGATGCAGCTTGAGCCACGCAAGCACAAGCTCGTCATGGATCTTGCCACACTTATCGGCACCCACTACGCGCGCCGCTGGTTCTTGCCGACGCCTCTGCGTGCGGTGTTTGTCGTGGCCGGTTACATGGCATTTTTGCGCGCTGCCCTCCGTGAGCTCGCGCAGCCGCGCCTGACCGTTCCCGTGCTCGACGCTTCGGCCATCGGTATCTCGTTTGCCAAACGCGACGTCGATACCGCGGGCCAGACGATGTTCCTGCTCAACGTGGGCGAGCTGCTCGAGGACTACACTCGCGCCATGAGCGAAAACGAGCTCATCAACTCGCTGCTCGACGTGCCTGATAAGGCACAAAAAGTAGTCGGTGACACCGAGGTAAGCGTTGCCGCCACCGAGCTTGAGCCCGGCGATCTGGTTGCCGTGCGCACTGGCATGTCCATTTGCATCGACGGTGTTGTCGAGCAGGGGAGCGCTATGGTCAACCAAGCGACCCTGACCGGCGAGCCGCTGGCCGTCGAACGCAGCGTGGGCGACGACGTGTTCGCCGGAACCGTCGTGGAAGACGGCAGCATCTTGGTTCGCGTGCGCGCCAACACGGCGCAAACCAAACTGCGCTCGATCGTCTCGCTCGTGCAGACGGCCGACTCGCTCAAGTCCGAGGGCCAGTCGCATATGGAGGACCTTGCCAACAAGATCGTCCCGTGGAACTTCCTGCTCGCGGGCCTGGTCGCGCTTACCACCCGCAGCCTCATCAAAACCTCAGCGGCGCTGATGGTCGACTACTCGTGCGCACTCAAGCTCACGGGTTCGGTCGCCGTCATGACCGCCATGAGCGATGCCGCCAAGATGGGCGTGATGGTCAAGGGCGCTAAGTACTTTGAGTCGTTTGCCAAGGCCGACACCATTGTGTTTGATAAGACCGGCACGCTCACCGAGGCGCAGCCGCGTCTTGCCTGCGTGCTCACCACCGATGGCTGGAGCGAGGACGAGGTCCTGCGCCTTTCCGCTTGCCTGGAGGAGCATTTCCCGCATCCGGTGGCACGCGCCGTGGTCAATGCGGCACGCGAGCGCGGGCTCGAGCATCGCGAGCGCCATGCCGCCGTCGAGTACATCGTGGCGCACGGCATCGCTTCGTCCATCGAAGGACGTCGTGCCATCATCGGTTCCGCGCACTTTGTATTTGATGACGAGGGCGCACAGCTCGAATCCGACATCAAGGAGCGCATCGAGTCCCAGATGCAGGGCCTGTCGCCGCTGTACCTGGCGGTCGACGGCACGGTCGTGGGCGTACTCGGCATCGAGGACCCGCTCAAACCCGGCGTGCGCGAGGCCATTGCCGACCTGCATGCGCTGGGCGTCAAGCACGTGGTCATGCTCACGGGCGATTCCGAGCGCACGGCCGAGCGCATCGCGCGTGAGGCGGGTGTCGACGAGTTTAAGGCCGAGCTGCTGCCCGAGGACAAGTACGCGTATGTGGAGCGCATTAAGAGCGAGGGGCGCCACGTTGCCATGGTGGGCGACGGCGTCAACGATTCGCCGGCGCTGGGCCTGGCCGACGTGGGCCTGGCAATGGGTGGCGGAAGCGACATCGCCAAGGAGGTCGCCGATATCATCCTGACCGATACGGATCTTGCCGCGATCGTGCGTCTGCGCCGCATGAGCCAGGGCCTCATTGATCGTCTGACGAGTTCCTACTCTAAGGTGATGCTCACCAACTCAGCGCTCCTGGCACTGGGCATTACCGGCGCGATTACCCCGCAAGCGTCGTCGCTGCTGCACAACGGCTCGACGATTGCCTACAGTCTGAGTAACGCGAAGGCTTACCTGCGTTAGCGGGTGTGTTCGCCCACGTTATTTGGCCTGCGCCCAGACGGCATCGGGGTCGTCCGGGCGCAGGCCTTTTGCGTTTGACCATGTGCTAGCTTCTCTATATAGTGGTGCTAGCGGTGCTAGCAATTGAAGGGAGCGGGATCAACGTGGGTGCTGTTGGCGGCATGGCGCAGGTGAACGTTCGCGTGGATCGCCAGGTCAAGGACCATGCGGAGGAAGCGTTGCAGCTTTCGGGCGCCTCGCTGCCCGAGCTCATCAAAAAGGTGGTGGCCAAGGTCGCGCAGGGTGGCGGGCAGTGCGAGGAAGTGCTTGCGGCCGTCGACGACCGGCAACAGACCGTCGCGCCCGATACTCCGTTCGCCGCATCATGGGCGGCGGCGGATCAGCTTTACGCGGACCTGGGCATCGCTACGTCGCCCGTATCCGACGATCGCGATTGGGACGCAATCTATTCGGAAGCCATGGATGAGCGCTATCGCCAAAAGGGGATGATCCTGTGAGCGGGGCTCTCCTCAAAATAATGGTGGATGCCAACGTATGGGTCGATTCGTTTTGCGTCGGCCATGCCGAGTCGCTTGCCGCGCGTGCGTTTATTGGGCGGGCGACGGAGGCGGGGGCGTTGCTGTTCTTTCCGGTGCATATCGCTAAGGACGTACTGTACGTTGTCCAACACGAGCTGAAGCGTAGCGTTCTTGCCAGTGGGGGAGCGCTCGACGAGGCATCTGCCCGTGCAATTGGCGATGCGGCGTTGGCGTTTGTTCGGAACATGACCGAAAACGCCACGGCCGTGGGTGCAGATGCGTCGGACCTTTGGCTGGCCGACAAATACTTAGCGCTCCATCGCGATTACGAGGACAACTTGGTGCTCGCCGCGTGTAAGCGCGCGCAGGTCGATTACTTGGTGACCAACGATCGCAAGCTGCTCGAACATGCCGATCTTGCAGCAAAGACCCCGCGCCAGATGATGCCGATTTTGGCCTTGGCCGAACGCGGCGGCGCGGCTATCGGCTGACGCGAACTGTTTGCGGGCCTCTTGGACGACGATGCGCCAAGGGGCCCGCGTCTGCTATTTACAAAAGCTCGGCCTTGATGGCGGGACTTTCCGCGAGCTGCTCGGCTGCCTTTTCGTCGGAGCTGTCGAGTGCCGCCAGACTGCGGTAGACCCACTCGTTGACCTGGGTGTTCTTGACGCCTGCGGTCTGCATAAGGGCGCCTACCTCGCGGATTGCTGCGAGCAGATCGGCTTTGGGACCCGCGAGCTCGACCTCGATGCCGTGGTAGGCGGCCACGCCGCGGTTCTCACTCACGTGGTCGATAAAGCCCTCGACGGTCTCAAGCTGCTGGGCGAGAGCTGCATCATCGTCAACGTCCAGCGCGACGAGTGCGTTCGATACCGTGAGGGCGGGATGTCCGCAGGGGACAAAGCCTTCGATGACATCCATGGCTTCGGTAATGGTCGAGCCCAGGCCTGCGAGGGCATTGACGAGTTGCTGCTTGGTATCCATAACGGTCCTTTCGACGGGTCAATTTTGCTTGGCGAAAATATACGTGACGCGATCGGTAGCAAAAGTGCGAAGTGTGGCGCACATTGGGGTCTTCACAGCTCGTGCATAGAACAGCTGTCCGCTTTCAGAACGTGGTAAGATAACACTCCACAAGCGGGGCTCATCCCGCATGTTCCTTGAAAAGTCGACGGGTGTTGGGTGCTCGTGCCCAATGCCATCCAGACTTTCCCGACATTCGGGGGCGACTGGTTTCGACACGATAGCTCTGAGAGAGGAAGCAAGCCGAGGTCTCCTCGCCTCGTTAAACAGGGGTACCGTCAAATTGAATTGACAACAACTCTTCTTTTGAGCCTATGGCTCTCGCTGCTTAGTTTATAGCGGCGCGTCAACCCGGTGATTTCCCCGACACCGGTGCGACGTCATGTTAGGGGAATGCTCCTGCGCACGTAATCGGTATGGCGCAGGCTAAGACCGAACCGGTTAGGACGCCGCGAGCGTGTCGCTGCGCGCAAAGCGTCCGAGACAAAACCAGCGACTGAGCTTGGAGATGCCAATCAGGGGGCTTTCGTGGACCGGAGTTCGATTCTCCGCGCCTCCACCATAAGTAACAGGCAGGTAGATATTCGTATCTACCTGCCTTTTTATTTCTAGTCCGTACCGCGGAGAATCGAACTCTATGCAGGGCGCGGGCGTAAAGAAAACGCGTAAGCGTTTTTAGCCCGCGGGCGAGGACGCCGGCAGGCGGCCGAAGCCGGTGCGTATTTGCGAAGCAAATACGCGGATTCTCCGCGCAAAGCCCCAACCCTATATAGATGCGATGTTATCGAATTTCAGCTGGCCTCGCCTCGCATCAGCGAATCTCCGTACCGCGGAGAATCGAACTCTATGCAGGGCGCGGGCGTAAAGAAAACGCTACGGCAACGCAGGGTGGGACGCGCTTTCCTAACGGTCGTCCAACGGAAACTGCGTTCCAGAATATCGGCTCAGAATGGGATGCATTTTCCGGATGGGTTGCTAGCGGAAAGTTCATCCCGGAATCCGCGCTCAGAACGGGACACGCTTTCCCAATGGCGGTCCAAGCGGAAAGTTCATCCCGGAATCCCGCCTCAAACTGGGACGCGCTTTCCGCTCCATCTCCTCAACTCCAAAACCTGCGCGCCCTCCATTCCAAAACTGGGTAGAAGAAAGCCAAAACGCAATCGCAGGAGGTCAATATGACTGCAGAAGATAAGGCAAAGAACGCCGGTAAGGTCGCGCTCGTTTTGGAGGGCGGCAGCTTCCGCGGGCAATTTACCGCAGGCGTGCTCGACGTTCTCATGGAGGCCGGCGTCGAGATTCCGGCGGTATATGGCGTATCGGCCGGCGCTCTCAACGGCGTGAACTACAAGTCGCACCAGATCGGCCGTGCCAACCGCATCAACCTGGCTTTCTGCAACGACAACCGCTTCATGGGCGCCGCATCGTTTGCGTCCACGGGTTCTATTGTGGGTTACGACTTTATCTTCAACGATGTCCAGGACCGCCTGGATCCCTTTGACAACGAGACGTTCGACGCGAGCCCCATCGAGATGTACGCCGTCACGACGGACATGCTCTTTGGAACCGCCGCGTACCTGCCGGTCAAAAGCGCCGTACTTGACCTCGACGCCGTGCGCGCCTCGACGTCGCTGCCGCTGGTGACGCCGCCGGTTGAGATCGACGGGCACAAATACGTCGACGGCGGCGTGGCCGATTCGGTCCCCATCGAGCACGTGCTGGAGGAGGCGGGCTTCGATCGCGCGGTTGTCATTGTCACGCAGGACCGCTCGTATGAGAAAAAGCCCTACGAGTTTTTGCCGGCCGCGCGCGCCCGCTACGCCGACTACCCCTATCTGCTCGAGGCTATCGAGACGCGCCACGACCGCTATAACCTCCAGCGCATGCACCTGTGGAAGTATGAGCGCGAGGGCCGTGCTCTGGTCATTGCTCCGCAAAAGCCGGTCGAGGTCGGCCATGTCGAGCACGATTCGGCCAAGCTCCTCGACCTGTATATTCAGGGCCGCCAGGAGGCAAAGCGCCTACTGAGTGATATCGAGGCATTTGTCGAGCGCTAGTGTCGCGACGTCATGACCCGTGGATGACATGTGCAGAAACTCTGGTCGGAGCCAAAATACCTGTTGACTCGGGCGGCGAGCGGGGTAATATGGACGGGTTACTTGCAGAGCCCCGTGAATCTCTGTAACAACACGTACTGTACATGGAGGAGTCTAAGTGATTTCGAAATCGACTCACTACGCCAAGCAGGGCGAGGTCCAGCGCAACTGGGTTCTCGTCGACGCCGATGGTGCTGTCCTGGGCCGTCTTGCCACCCAGATCGCAATGATCCTGCGCGGTAAGAACAAGCCCCAGTTCACGCCCAACAGCGACTGCGGCGACTTCGTTGTCGTCATCAACGCCGATAAGGTCCAGCTTACCGGTAACAAGGCCGACACGAAGACCTATTATCGCCACAGCGGCTACAACGGCGGCCTCAAGGCTGAGAGCTTCCGCCAGGCTATGGAGAAGCACCCGGAGAAGGTCATCGAGCGCGCCGTTCGCGGCATGCTGCCCAAGACCACCCTCGGCCGTGCCCAGATGACCAAGCTTAAGGTCTACGCTGGTGCCGAGCATCCGCACGCTGCCCAGAACCCCACGAAGATTGAGCTGGAGGCTTAAAGATGGCTGAGAACACCGTTGTCTACCAGGGTACCGGCCGTCGTAAGAACGCCGTCGCCCGCGTCCGTCTCGTCCCCGGCACCGGCAAGGTGACCATCAACAAGCGTGACGCCGAGCAGTATTTCGGCCGTCATCAGCTCGTTGAGAACGCCCTTGCTCCCTTCAAGGTGACCGACACCGCCGGTCAGTTCGACGTTATCGCTCTGTGCGATGGCGGCGGCATCTCCGGTCAGTCCGGCGCTCTGCGCCTGGGCATCGCTCGCGCTCTTCTGAACGCTGGCGATTACCGTGCTGACCTCAAGAAGGCCGGTTTCCTTACGCGCGATGCTCGCGTGGTCGAGCGCAAGAAGTACGGCCTCAAGAAGGCCCGCCGCGCTCCCCAGTTCTCCAAGCGCTAAGGTTTTATCTCCTTACGAGATACAATGTACAAGCGGGGCCTACCGACTGCTCGGTGGGTCCCGCTTTTCTTTTCGACTAGGGTGGGCGGCTTCGTTTTGCCCACTTGGGAAGGAGCGATCCTATGCCCCAGAACATCTTCGGTACCGATGGCGTCCGTGGCGTCGCCAACGCCGACCTCTCGTGCGACCTCGCGTTTCGCCTGGGCCGCGCGGCGACCAAGTTCCTTGGCCCGGACATCTGCATCGGCCGCGACACGCGTCTTTCGGGTACCATGCTCGAGAGTGCTCTGACCGCCGGCATTATGGCCGAGGGCGGCCGTCCGCACTGCTGCGGCGTTATCCCTACGCCGGCCGTGGCGCTGCTTACCGTCCAAAATGAGCTCGACGGCGGCATTGTCATTTCCGCTTCTCACAATCCGCCGGAGTTCAACGGCATCAAGTTCTTTAGCCGCAAGGGCATGAAGCTTCCCGATGCTGTCGAGGAAGAGATCAGCGCCTGGGTCATGTCCGAGGAGGCCATGGCTGCCGACACGCTGCCGACCGGCGCCGGTGTGGGTCACATCATCAAGATGAAGGATGCCCGCAAGGCCTATGTCGATCATGCCATCAGCACGCTCGACGGCCTTAAGCTCGATGGCCTGGTTGTTGCCGTCGACTGCGGCCACGGTGCTTCCTGCCAGACCACGCCCGCCGCGCTGCAGCGCCTGGGCGCCACGGTCCATGCCATCAACACCGATTACTGTGGCACTGACATTAACGTTGAGTGCGGCTCCACGCACCTTGAGCCCCTGCGCGAGCTCGTGCTGCGCACCCACGCCGATATCGGCCTGGCCCACGACGGCGACGCCGATCGCGTGCTGTTCGTGGACAGCGAGGGCAACGAGATCGATGGCGACTACATTCTTGCCATCTGCGGCTCCGACCTGGCCGCTCGCGGCAAGCTCGCCAACTCCGAGATCGTCTCGACCGTTATGTGCAACCTGGGTTTCTCCATCGCTATGAAGGAGCAGGGCTTCGAGATGGTTCAGACCGCCGTGGGCGACCGTTATGTTCTTGAGCGCATGCTCGAGGACGGCGCCGTCATCGGCGGCGAACAGTCCGGCCACATCATCTTCCTGGAGCACAACACCACCGGTGACGGCCTGGTGACGGCTCTGCAGCTGCTGGCCGTGCTCAAGCGCACCGGTCGTACCCTCACTGATCTTGCCGGCATCATGAAGAAGTACCCGCAGGTGCTTGTCAACGTGCATTCCGACAACAAGGCTGGTCTGGACGATTGCCCGCCCATTTGGGACGCCGTTGCTGCTGCCGAGAAAGAGCTTGACGGCCGCGGCCGCATTCTGGTGCGCCCGAGCGGTACCGAGCCGCTGGTCCGCGTGATGGCCGAGGCCGAGACGCACGAGCTGACCCAGCGCGTTGTTGACGACATCGTCGAGGTTGTCAAGCGCGAACTTCCCTAATGGTCAAAAACGGGTGCCAAGTGGTAAACTGTTAAAGCTATTTTGGTTGATTGGTATGTCCGAGGGGGAGCATGTTCACTAAAGTCCTAAGGTCTTTTGGTATGCGTGGTCGAGTCCTTACGCTGGATGCTCCCATCTCGGGCGACGTCATTCCGTTGTCCGAGGTCAATGACCAGACATTCGCCACCGGCCTTTTGGGTCAGGGCGTGGCGATTCAGCCTACCGGCACGCGTGTGATTGCGCCGGCAGACGCCAAGGTCGAGGCCATTTTTCCCACGGGTCATGCCGTTGCGCTCAACACGGTCGATGGCTTGGACGTGCTCATCCACGTTGGTTTGGACACTGTTCAGCTTGAGGGCAAGCATTTTAGCGTGCATGCACAGGTGGGCGATGTCGTCCGTAAGGGTGATGTGCTCATCGAGTTCGATCGCGAGGCAATTGCTGCCGAGGGCTACGATGTGACGGTCCCCATCTTGGTGTGCAACTCTGTTGAGTTCTCGAGCATCAAGGGCTCCGTTGGCGAGCATGTCGAGGAGATGGACCAGCTCATCGTCGCTCGCGAGCGCTAGTCGCTCCGCTTTGCCTTTAGCCTACAATTCAAACACGTTTATGGAGGGCGCCCTTGAAAGAGGGCGCCCTCCGTGGCAAGATGGGATTTGTCCGAAGCTAAACAGCTTTGGGTCACCGTGGACGGGCAGGGGCCTCGACGCGGGTAGACACGAGACACATACATTACGCGACCTCGCCCTGGTGGCCGCACACGTTGGTTGCGGCCGACGCGGGCCGCGGGCAAGCGCTTGTAAGGGGAGCCTTGCCTCTCTTGTATGAGAAAGGACGCGTAATGAAGATCATTAAAGCTAAAGACTACGAGGATATGAGCCGCAAGGCCGCCAATATTATCTCGGCCCAGGTTATCCTCAAGCCCGATTGCGTGCTGGGTCTTGCCACCGGCTCCACCCCGATTGGCGCCTACAAGCAGCTCGCCGCTTGGTACAAGAAGGGTGACGTCGACTTTGCCGAGGTCAGCACCTACAACCTCGACGAGTATCGTGGCCTTTCGCACGACGATCCTCAGAGCTACCACTACTTTATGCGTGAGAACTTCTTCGATCACATTAACATCGACCTGAACAACACGCATGTGCCCGATGGCTCCAATCCCGACGCTGCCGCTGCCTGCTCTGAGTACGACGAGATCGTCGCTGCCGCCGGTTACCCCGATCTGCAGCTGCTCGGCATCGGTAACAACGGTCACATCGGCTTCAACGAGCCCGATGACCACTTCTCCAAGGGTACGCACTGTGTCGACCTTACCGAGAGCACTATTCAGGCCAACAGCCGCTTGTTTGACAGCATCGACGACGTGCCTCGTCAGGCCTACACCATGGGCACCCAGACCATCATGTATGCCCGCATGATCCTGGTTGTCGCCAATGGCGAGGCCAAGGCCCAGGCCGTGCATGACATGTGCTTTGGCCCGGTTACCCCCGAGTGCCCTGCCTCGATCCTGCAGCTGCACACCAACTGCGTTGTCGTTGCCGACGAGGCCGCCCTTTCGCTCTGCGAGTAGCGAAAGCCTATCACCTCGATATAGCTTTACCGAAGGCCTCCGCTTTGCGGGGGCCTTTTTGCTGAGTGCACGCCGTGTGCTTGACGAAAACCTTGCCGCTAACTTGACGGGTGCGTCTGGTGCAGCATGATTCATTCCATAACAGATACTATGCATAAATGCTATGAAAAGGTCGCAGACGGTAGCTGGTGCTAGGTGAGTTGCGCAACATAATTGAACAGCGTTCATTTGAGGTACACTGCCAAAGGATGGGACAAGCTGGCAAGCGCATTGACCTGCGCAAAGACTGATTGGTTGGGGGATAAGTTTCAATCGGACCACGCTGAACAAAAACTTGCCATTTGCGTACCAGCAAACATCCTAAACCGTAGCATCGCTCTATTCATCTAGCGATACATATGGTCTAGCGTTACGGTGTCCATGTGGTCGAGTTGAGGAGCGGGCATGGTTAACGATTTGGGCAATACAAACGACCTCGAGCTTATGCCGCTGGGCAGTATCTATATGGTGCGGCGCGATCGCTTGATGAACGAACTTATCGCCAAGGGCCGAAAGGCCGGCATCGTAGTCCTCTACGCGCCTGATGGCTTTGGGAAAACCTCGGTGCTGCTGCAGTATACCCAAGAGGTTAAAAGCGATCCGACGCGAGGTCCCGTGCGGATCATCGAGGCAGACCGCGCCATTGGGCGCGAGGTGTTTATGCAGCTCGAGGTCGTTACCGAAGAGCTTAAGGACAAACCGCACTCCCTGATTGCAATCGATAACGTGCCTAACCTCAGCCAGAGCGAGACCGAGGAGCTGATCGACCGAATCCGAAGCCTGCGTGCTATGGGGGTTGGGGTCTTTATGAGCTGCCGTCCTTCGAATCGCCAGCTGATTCATGGACTGGGCGATTCGATTAAAGTCAACGCGCAGATGCTCAAGGTGCATGCCTATGAGTATTCGGCGTGGGCATCGGCGTTTTCGATCAGCACATCGCTCGACTTCTATCAGCTTACGCAGGGCGTGCCCGAGCTCGTTTCGGCTATGCAGTCGGGACTATACGGGCAGGGAGACGTTGCCCAGATGCTCGAAAACGAGATCGTCAATATCTACGGTGCGGCACTTGTTGATCTGGCGTCGCTCGAGAACAACGCCCTGTTTAGTGTGGCATGCTTGATGGTCTTAATGGGTGAGGGCAATATTTCGGAGCTCGAGGCTTGCGGTGTTAGGCTTTCGGCGATTGACCAGTCTTATCTTGTCCGCGATTATCCCATTTTTGGCGTTGATCCGGCAGACCGGAGCTTTACCTGCTTGGGTACCGAGGACAACGCACGCCTGCGATTGCGCAAGCTGGTCGCCGAAATTCGCCCCGAACTCGTTGTGCGGGCGGCGCGAATATTGATTAAAGCGGGGCGCTGCGATACCGCGATGGACCTCGCCGACGCGTTTTTGGACCGCAGTGCGGTGTTGGAGCTTGCCGGGCAGTATGGGATCGATCTGGCCCTGACGGGGCATGGAGGGGATGTCTGCCGCGCGGCGCTGGGAAAGACCGAGGCAGATGGCCAGGCATCGGAGCCGACGCCTGACGAGGCACTCGGCATCTATCTGGCGGCGGTGAGCGTCTCCAATACAAAGCTCGCGCGGTATATGGCCTCAATTATCGAGCGTGCGGGCGAGCAAGCGATTTGCGAGTTCGATCCCGTGTCGTGGAAGGTGGCGCACGCGTTTACGGCCGCCTGTTACGGAGATGGCGGTCTGGGGCTTCCGGCAAGCCATACAGCGTTGGAAAGTGAGGCGTCTTGTGCCGCACTCGACATGCTGTCCGCACATGTCGAGATAAAGCATGGGCTGACCGAGCGGGCGAAGGGTGGTGAGATCCTCGCGGGGCTCAAAACGGATAAGGCCTACGATTGTGAACTCGATATCGCGGGGACGTTTGTGCGCGCGGACCGCATGTTGACGGAGTTATTTGATGGGTCGTATGCAGGGACTGACGAGCGTGATGACGAGATGGCCCTGACGCTCGAGGCACTCGAAGCGCGTGGAATCCGAGCGCTCGCCATCTGGGTGCGCATGGTGTTATCGGCGCGGCGTCTGTTTGCCGGCATGCCGGTGACCGACGAGCAGGCATTCAATGAGCTCGACCGTTTTGCCGTGCGCGTGCGTGACAATCAAGTCCAGTTGTTTGGCTTGATACTGGAAGGCTGGCAGTCGCTGGCCGAGGGGCGTCCGGTCAATGCCAAATTCCGTGCGGTGCAGGTGCTCAGGCTTGCCGAGGAATCGATTGGATACATACGCGACAACGCACTGCTGCTAGAGCGCGCGGCGTACTTACGCAATACATCGATGGTATCGGTGCGCGAAGAGGCAGAGCTGCTCGATTTGAGTCGGACGCAGGTCGGTGGTGCCGAGGCATGGATGGTGGCGCTGCATTTGGCCTCCGCGGGCCGCGATAGCGACCTTGCAGCCTGGATGTCCATGAACCGCCCGGGGATTTTGGATCCGTCGTACCGGCTGTTTGCGCGTCTTGCGATGCATTGTCTGGGTGAGCCGGCTGCTAGAATTCGAAAGAAGCTCCCGGTGCGCGAGCTGTCGCGGTATTCGCTGCGTGACGACTTTGAGGGCGAAGGCGAGCGTCTGTTCCAGGCCGGCGATGCCGAGGGTGTCGATGTGATTGGCCATATCGAGATCCGCATGTTTGGGGCGTTTCGCGCCGAGCGCGACGGGTTTCCCATCACGGATAAGATGTGGCGTCGCAAGAAGGCGGCGACGCTTGCCGAGCGGCTTGCGCTGGGCATGGATGCACTGGTCGACCGCGAGACGCTGGCTATGGAGCTGTGGCCCCATGCCGAGTTCAATAGCGCTCGTAACAATCTGTACTCGACGATATCGCGCCTGCGTTCGGCCTTGGGGCCGACACCGGACGGCAAGTCGTGTGTGCTGATCCAAAACGAGTGCATTGGGCTTAACGGCGATTACGTCAAGACCGACGTGCGGTTGTTTGATCAGATAAGCCGCGAAGTTTTGGGAAACCGCACGGGTGCGCGCGGGCCCCATCTGGTCGAGCTGTGCCTTAAGATTGAGCAGCTCTACGCCGGCCCGTTGTATGTTCCCAATGGCTGTAATCCCACTTACTTTTTGCGTATGCGGCGCATTATGGAATCGAAGTATATCGACTGCATGATTCGGGGCGCGAATGCCGCCCTAGAAGAAAACGACCTGCAGTCGGCGGTATGGCTGGTGGAGTCGGGGCTGCGGCAAGAGACAGCGCGCGAGGATATGGTGCGTTGCGCTATGCGCGTCTACGGCGCGGCGGGGCGACGACGCGATATCGTCGAGCTGTACAGTGGGCATATGCATCACCTGAGGGAGCAGGTCAATGGCGTGCCCGAGCCCGAGACGCGGCGTCTGTACGAGCGCTTGGTGGAGGGCAGGCTCAACCGCGCGCTCGTCGAGCGATAAAAAATGAGCGTCCGGATTGCTCGGACGCTCGCAAGCTTGATGTATGTTGGCTCGCCGGATCGTCGGCCCTTAGACGAGCTTAATCTTCTCGATGTCCTTGCGCGAGGACTCGCGATACAGCGAGAACTTGCGGCCGATGACCTGGACGACCTCGGCATGGCAGCGATCGGCGAGCTCTTCGGCGGCCTCGCGGGCAGAAAGGCTGGAGCCATCGAGTACGGAGCACTTAACGAGCTCGTGCTTCTCCAGGTAGGCGACCGTCTGCTCGACGGTGCCGTCGTTGATGTCGGACTTGCCGATGATGATGGCGGGGTTGAGGTGATGGGCCATGCTGCGAAGCTGCTTGACCTGGGCTCCTGTCAGTGCCATGGATTCTCGCTTTCTATGTTATGGGGCGCCCCGCGATGGGGCCTTAATCTACGTGAGCTGTCCCACGATAGCGCAGGAACGGCGCGGTGTGGGGCGTGTTTGTCCAGTTCGCAAAGAATGCGGATGCCGAGGTGATGGGCAGCGCGGACGTGAACGGGCTACGAGCGAGGTTCAGAGATCGGCTCCCATGCAATAAACGCCCAACGAACCTTACGGACGTGATCAAGCATATAGCGTCCCTGCGGCACGCCTTTTGAGCCTGACTCGCCAGCATGGGGGTTCTCAATCATATGCTGAGCGATATAGTCGCGCAGGCGGTCGATTTTATCCTCGTTTCCGTGCTCGAGCATGCGGGAGAAGTCCGCCACGCCCGCCTCAAGGCTGTCGAAGGTATCGCGACGAGGTGATTCAAAGTACGTAACCTGCGGCAGGGCACCCATCTGAATGAGGATATTAAAGGCATAGACAAAGCCATTACTGCAGGTAACCGAGGCGCCGATAGCATTCATCAAGTGCAGGTCATAGCGCGGGCTGGAGTTAGCGACCATCGTGACGGCACAACGCCGACGAGCCGTACGGTCAAGCTTGGCAAGCGCGCCCTTTAGATTAGTCGTGGTGACAGAGCGACTGGCAAAGGCAACATCTACCGCTTTCGCGACCGGTCCAACCAAATCCCAATCATCATCCCAGGCAAGCTCAAGCGGCGTAATGCGGCCTTCGAGCCCGTAATACTCAATGCCAGCATCAAGCGTGCCCAACATAGCAGGGGAAAAGTCAGCAGCAATCACAGGATGTCCAGCCTGAGCAAGCGGAATGGCAATCGACCCAGCCCCACACCCCATATCCAGCACGGATTCACCAGGCTTTAACGCCAACAGCTTCATAAAGTCCCGGGCATACGGGGCAGTTTCCAACGGCCGAAAATGCCGAGCCCGCTTATCCCACTCAAAAGAATCATCAGCCCGCCGCCGACCAGCCTGCAAGCGCATCCATTCGCCATTCCAATCAGCAGAAAGAAGCTCAGAGCGAATCAAATCATCAGCCACGGGCCATCCCCCTCACAACAAAAAAGCGACTCCTCCCAAAAGAAGAGCCGCAACCAGCATATATCAGAAAGAACCGATCCAACGCCAAACCACCGCATCAGCCAGGATGGGCAGAAGCGAAGCGACTGCCAAAGGGACAGAACCCAACTGAGGTCCCGTTGTGCGGGAGCCCCGCCGCCGGGCGGCAGACATATAAGGTCGATCGCGAGTTCCGCACGAGCCGGAGAGCACTTAATGTGCTCTCCGTGCGAGCCAGGACTGTCCGAGCAGGCGACCTTATATGTCTGCCGCCCGGCGGCGGGGCTCCTCGCCCGTATCCCCAGCTAGTTCTTCAGCGAGTTCAGTGGCGCCGGGAATCGACCACCGCGATGGGCAAGCACGGTGCCGGCATTGGGGTTCACCGGCATGATGGGCGCACGGCCGAACAGGCCGCCATACTCGACGCAGTCGCCCACGCCCTTGCCGATGGCGGGGATCACACGGACGGCCGTGGTCTTGTTGTTGATGACGCCGATAGCCATCTCGTCGGCGATGATGCCGGCGATGGTCTCGACCGGGGTGTCACCGGGGATGGCGATCATGTCCAGACCGACGGAGCATACGCAGGTCATAGCCTCGAGCTTCTCGAGCGAAAGCGCACCGGCCTCGACGGCGGCGATCATGCCGGCGTCCTCGGACACGGGGATAAAGGCGCCCGAAAGACCGCCGACGCTGGAGCTGGCCATGACGCCGCCCTTCTTGACGGCATCGTTGAGCATGGCGAGTGCGCAGGTCGTGCCCGGGCCACCGCAAGTGCCCACGCCGATGATCTCGAGGATGCGGGCAACGGAGTCGCCGATGGCAGGCGTAGGCGCCAGCGACAGGTCGACGATGCCCTTCTCGACACCCAGGCGATGGGCGGCCTCGCGGCTCATGAGCTCGCCGGCACGGGTGATCTTAAAGGCGGTCTGCTTAATCTTCTCGGCGACTTCCATCATCGATGCGGAATCGGGCAGCGTCTCCAGGGCTGCGGCCATAACGCCGGGGCCCGAGACGCCTACGTTGATGACGGCGTCGGCCTCGCCACCGCCGTGGACGGCGCCCGCCATAAACGGGGAGTCCTCGACCATGTTGGCAAAGCAGACAAACTTGGAAGCGCCGACGGAATCCTGGTCGGCCGTGAGTTTAGCGGCATCGATGATGGTCTGGGCGGCCATGAGCACGGCATCCATGTTGATGCCGGCGCGCAGGCTGGCGACGTTGACGCTGGAGCAGACGCGGCTGGTGGTAGCGAGCGCCTGCGGGATGGACTGGATGACGCGGCGGTCGGCATCGCCGATGCCCTTCTGGACGAGCGCGGAGAAGCCGCCCAGGTAGTCGATGCCGAGGGTCTCGGCCGCACGGTCGAGGGCATGCGCGATGGGGGTGAGGTCCTCATCCTTGCAGCATGCGGCGATCTGCGCCACCGGGGTGACGGAAACGCGCTTGTTGACAATGGGGATACCGTACTCGCGCTCGAGGTTCTCGGCGGTCTCGACCAGATGCTCAGCCGTGTGCGTCACGTGGTCGTAGATCTTCGTGCACATGCGGTCGAGGTTCTCGTCACCGCAACCCATGAGCGAAACACCCATGGTGATGGTCCTGATGTCGAGGTTCTGTTCCTCAACCATGCCGCGGGTTTCCGCGATTTCTGCGGGCGTGATCGCCATCCTTGCGCTCCTATCTGCCAAAACGAGCATAGCTTTTTCTATTCTAACGTGCCGCACGTGCCAAGTGGCGCATGCGGCACGTTTTGGTGCTCGGTTGTTTCCGTTGTGTTACTGCCCAAAGACCTCTTCGGCGATGCGCGCGCTTTCGGCGGCGTCCTTGGCGTAGTAGTCCGCGCCGATCTGCTTGGCGTATTCGGGGGTGAGCACGGCGCCGCCCACGATGATCTTGACGCCCGGAACTTCCGAATGGAGCAACTTGATGGTCTCCTCCATGGCGACGACCGTGGTGGTCATAAGCGCCGAGAGACCGACGAGTTTGATATCGCGCTCCTTGACGGTCTTGAGTACCTCCTGCGGATCGACGTCGCGGCCTAGGTCAAAGACGGTGTAGCCGTAGTTGTCGAGCAGCATTTTGACGATGTTCTTGCCAATATCGTGGATGTCGCCCTTGACGGTGGCCACGCAGATTTTGCCCTTGTCGGCAATCTCGCCGGCGGGCATCAGGCGCTTGATGGTGTCGAAGCCCACGCGCGCGGCCTCGGCCGAGGCCATGAGCTGCGGCAAGAAGAACTTGCCCTGGTCAAAGAGGACGCCAACCTCGTCGAGGGCTGGGATAAAGTGGTTGTTGATGAGGTCCATAGCGTCGTGGTCGGCCAGCAGGCGCTCGGTCTCGGCCGCGATTTCGCCCTTGCGGCCCGAGACGACCATGTGGCGGATGGGGTCGTCATCGACGCTTGCGGTGGTGCTTGCGGCAGGTGCGGCATCGCTCGATGTTGACTGAGCGGCCGCCGGGTTGGCGGCAATCTTGTACGGGTCGGTCCAGCCGGCATAGCGCTCGATGTATCCGGTCGAGCCTTCGTCCTCAACGCTCAGCACGCGATAGCTGTAGACGGTGTCCATAAAGCGCTTAGAGCCCGGGTTCATGATGGGGGCGTCCAGGCCCGCGCCGAACGCGGCGGCCAAAAAGACCGAGCCCAGCAGCGGGCGGGCAGGCAGGCCAAAGCTGATGTTCGACACGCCGAGCGCGCATTTAACGCCCAGGTGCTCCTTGCACAGCGACATGGCGCGCAGAATCTGCTCGGCCTGACGCTGGTTGGTCGAGGCGGTCATGACCAGGCAGTCGATGAGGATACGGTCCGGGCCGATGCCGTAGCGGGCGGCCTCGGCCACGATGCGCTCGGCGATGGCAAAGCGGGCCTCGGCGGTATCGGGGATGCCGCCCTCGTCGAGCGTGAGGCCGACGACGTTGGTGCCGTAGTGGGCGACCAGCGGGAAGATCTCGTCCATGATCTGCTGCTTGCCGTTGACCGAGTTGATGATGGGCTTGCCGGCGTAGCGGCGCACGGCGGCCTCGACGGCGGCGGGGTCGGTGGAGTCGATCTGCAGGGGCAGGAGGGTGGAGCCCTGGAGCTGCTCGGTTGCCTGCTGGATGATCTTGACCTCGTCGATCTCAGGCAGGCCCACGTTGACATCCAGGATGTCGGCGCCCTGCTCCTGCTGGCTGATGCCCTGGCTCACGACGTAATCCAGGTCGCCGTCTCGCAGAGCCTGCTGCAGACGCTTTTTGCCGGTGGGGTTGATACGCTCACCGATGACGGCGATCTTGTGGCCATCGCAGGGAAGGTCTACGACCGTCTGCGCGCTCGTGACCGACATACTGGGTTTGCGGTGACGCACGCTGGGCGTGTGGTTGTCGATGAGGGTGCGCAGCGCCGCCATGTGCGTGGGCGTGGTGCCGCAGCAGCCGCCCACAACACTCACGCCGTCCTCGATCATGCCGGCGACGGCCTCGGCGTACTCGGATGCCTGGATGTCAAAGACGGTGTTGCCGTCATCGTCCACGCGGGGCAGTCCCGCGTTTGCCTGCACCATGACGGGCTTGTCGGTGACGGTGAGCATACGCGCGGCGAGTCCGCGGAGCTCGGCCGGGCCCTGGCTGCAGTTGATGCCCAGGACGTCGGCGCCGATGGCGTCGAGCGTGATGGCGGCGACCTCGGGGCTCGTGCCCAAGAAGGTGCGGCCGTCTTCCTCGAAGGTCATGGTGGCAAAAACGGGCAGGTCGGAGTTCTCGCGGCAGGCGAGGACCGCCGCCTTGATCTCGGCCAGGTCGGTCATGGTCTCGATAATAAAGAGATCGACGCCCGCAGCGACGCCGGCGCGCACCTCCTCGGCAAAGAGGTCGTAGGCCTCGTCAAAGCTGAGGGTGCCCAGGGGGCGCAGCAGGGCGCCGATGGGGCCGATGTCGCCGGCGACATAGCGGGCGCCGGCCTCGCGGGCGCAGGTGACGGCCGCGGCAAAGACATCGGCCACGGTGGCAGCGCCGTCGAGCTTGTGGGCGTTGGCGCCAAAGGTATTGGCGGTGATTACGTCACAGCCAGCCTCGACGTACTGACGTTGGATATCGGTGATGACCTGGGGCTCCTCAAAGTTGAGGAGCTCGGGCAGAGCGCCTGCCTTCATGCCGGCTGCCTGCAACATGGTGCCCATACCGCCGTCAAACAGCAGATGCCCAGTGCCCTCGACGGCGGCACGCAGACGATCGTCCTTGATGCGCAGGTCGTCAATCATGCGCGTCTTGTATTTGGCGCCGTTGCGACGTGCGGCATCGACGGGTGCCGCCAGTGCAGTGCCGTCAGAATCATGAGTGATAAGTATGTTTGAGCTATTCGCCATGTGCGTCCATTTCGTCTAGAGCCCACTGAGGGATTTCTATTTGAAGGGATTTGTCGGGCTCGATGTCCTCGATTCGTTTGTTGTAGTAGGCAAGAAGTCGTGCAACATTTAATCGAATTAGGCTTCGCTTGTAGAACGATAATTCTTCAATATTGATGCCAATAAACGATTCGAGCGCGATAACCTGTACGCAATCGCCGAGCCCCTCACTTTCGAACAGTCCGTAAGCGAAGGAAGCTTTATTGCGGGGGACAACAACGATGGGCCGAATGCCATTTCGAATGTTATCTCGGCATCGATCGGTCAATTTGGCCATCGGCGATACAGTTACATGAAATGCAGCATCATTGATTTGGAAATCGCCAGAACGGTCAGTCTGCTGGTCGGCAGCGTTTGAGTTGTCCTTTCCGATTTCTATGGTTGGAAATAACATCTCAAGTTTTGCACCTACCAGGTGCTGTGCGACCGTGCCTGTTGGTTTATCGGATCGCAGGCTTGCTTCGGCCAGAATATCTTCGACAATGGCAGAAATTGGTTTTTGAAGATCGATTTCGACTTTGATTCTCTGCCGGTTGAAGAAGTCGACCTGGATACGCTCAACGAAGAAGTTGGCGATTGCATTCGCAGCTTCAAGACGAGCGTCTTCGCAAGTGTCGCTGGGTAGGGTAGAGTTGATGATCGCGGCAAGCTCAAGCGCCATTGGAAGCGTGCCGCGTGAAGTCCTGCCGCCTTCTGATGCGAAGGCGCGCGTTTCCCCATGTCTGGCTAAAACTGTTTTGATGCATGCCCCACTTAGGCCTCGTACTTGGCTCCCCTTGTCCGATTGCACGTAATCGTTGGTGAGCGGGAAACGGTTTTGCAACAGCTCGCTTATGCCTACGCCAACTGCCATGACGTTGCGGTTGACATTGCCTCGCTTGTTTCGCTTAGATTCGTACCAGAGCTCAATGGCATTCAAGACGCTTTTATTGGGCTCGCTCAAGGAGTAATTTGCCATTTCCATCATCGCTCACTCCGTTCCTTGAAGACATTAACGCGGGCTTGACTGCATTTTTTATAAGCCAGGTGACAACTGGCACGGCAACTGCATCGCCGAATGCATAACGAATCTGAGCATCCGAGAAGCCGCTAAATTGATATGAGCCGGCGCCTTGGAGACGAGCATATTCAGTTCCAGTCATCCAGCGAACTTTTAACTTTCCGTTTTCGCATATAACGACTGCCTGTCTTGATGAGCCGCCGCGAGCCGTTCTTAGACATCCGGCAATTTCCTCTTCGCGGATTTCCCAGCGCACAACGCCCGACCGCGTGCGACGATAAGCAGTGCGAACAATTTTTGCACTGGCATTTAAGAAGCGCTGAAGGCGATCTTCTTGATGTGGCGCAAGTGAATCGGTAAATGCTTGCACTTGGTTCTTGTCCCACCAACGCTTGTCGCCCTCGGGAATATTTTCAACTACCGTCGCGAGGCCTGTCATGCGAAGTGGACTCGGCTCGTTTAGGTGAGAGATGTGTGTAATGAGCGAAGGGTCGGAGTGAATCCAGGAGACCTTTTCAGGTCGAAGCGAGGAATCGAGTCGGCTGTTGGGAAGGGGGTTTTTTAATCCGACGACAAACATGCGGGGGCGAGACTGGGGAAGCCAGTGCCGTGCGTCAATAAAATAGGCATCGCATGAATAGCCCAATCGATTAAATTCCTGGCAAACGAGTCTAAAGTCATCACTGTTATTAGACGTCGCAAGGCCGATGACGTTTTCGAGAACAATTGCCCGCGGGGCGCGATCGCCCATTCCTTCGATGGCCTTAATAAAGCCAAAGAACGCACTAGACTCTTTGCCAGAGATAAGCCCCTCCCGGTTTCCCGCGAGAGATAGGTTTGTGCAAGGGCTTGATGCCCATGCGATGTCGGCTTGGGGTATCAGGTCGGGATCGAGTGTGTGGACATCCTGCTCGACTAGATGTTCATCGCCCCAACGCTGGCTGTACATGGAGCATTTAGTATGGTCTATGTCGTTTGCCCAGATTGTTTTGATTCCGGCTTTTGCCATGCCGGCACGAGCCAGGCCAATGCCTGAAAAAAACTCAAGCGCGGTAAGTTGTGGCGAGAACTGCAGAATGTTGTGCATGTACTGGCTTTCAGATAGTTGTTATTTGGCCTCTTATGGTACTTGTTTGTGAGGACATCTGCTTACGGACGGATGCGATTCCCTCGATATCGAGCCATCAATTGACATTTTATTCAGAATACGAATAGCAGGTGGTGTGGGCGGCGCGGAAGCGGCAGTGCTCGCGCATGCGGCAGATATTGCAGGTGGGGCGGCTCTGGGCGTCGTGGACCTCGCCGTCAAACAGACCGATCACTGCGGTCACGCTCTTGGTGGGCATGAGCAGGCTGGTGGGGGTGACGGTAAGTCCAATGAGGCGCGTGGCGTTGAGTGCATCCACGATCGAGCGCTGGGCCGAGAGCGGGCAGTCGCCATAGCCGGGACTGAAGCGCCAGTTGCCGGCGAGCCCGTGTGCAGCGGCCGCAGCCTTGACCTGCTGGTCCATCTGCTCGACGGCGGCCTCCACATAGGCGGAGCACGCGGCATCGAGCACGGCTCCCTCTAGGGGCTGCTGGGCTCCCGTGGTGCGCAGGCGACGCTCGGCGTCCATGCCGAGTGTGCATGCCATGAGTGCGGCAAGGCGGGCGTCCTTAAGGTGGCGATAGATATCACGACCCCGCAGCTCAACATTGGTGCCAACCAAGCGGATGCAGGGCTCGCCCTGCTCGTCGACGCCCGTGGCATCGACGGCAAACACGCGTCGCACGCCGCGGGGCTCGATATCCAGCTCTAGGCGCTCGACTACAAGCTCAATTCGTCGGGACAGCTCGGGCTCAATCTGCTGGCCGCCGTAGCCCAGATACCGCAGCATCTCGGCACGGTCGACACGAGGGTGGTGGGCAGCGTCGATACGGTAAAGCGCCGGCGACGCAAGGTCGGCCGGCACTTCAACAACGGTTGTATCGACGTGCGGTTTTTCCATTACCCCAGACGCTCCATAATGGTCGCGGCGATTGCAGGACGGTTCATAGTGTACAGGTGCAGACCGTCGGCGCCGTGCTCCTTGAGGTCGCAAAGCTGGCGGGCGGCATAATCTACACCGGCTGCCTGCAGGCTCTCGGGGTCGTTCTCGTATTTGGCGAGGATCTTGATGACGGGGGAGGGCAGCGACGCGCCGCACATAAAGACCATGCGGCTGATCTGCGACTTGCCCATAAACGGCATGATGCCCGCGGTGATAGGTACGGTGATGCCGGCCTTGTCGGCAAGCTCGTGGAAGCGATAGAAGCACTCGTTATCAAAGAAGAGCTGTGTCACAAAGAAGCTCGCGCCGGCGTCTTGCTTTTGCTTGAGGTGCTCGACCGAGAGGTTGAGATCCTCGCAGGCAATGTGGCCCTCGGGGTAGGCTGCGGCGCCCACGCAAAAGCCGGCGTCGACGAGCTCGGGGATGAGGTCACGGGCGTAGGCGTAGTCGGAGGCGGGCTTGTCGTCCTCGGTCGCGCCAGCGGGCAGGTCGCCGCGCAGGGCCAGGATGTTTTCAACGCCGGCGGTGCGATACTCGTCGATCTTGGCGGCGATATCGGCGTGCGAGCGGCCCACGCAGGTAAGGTGTGCCACCGAGGGTGTATCGAATTCGCTCGAAATCATATGCGCGATGGGGGCGGTGGTGGCACCGTTACCCGAGCCGCCAGCGGAACAAGTGACCGAGACAAAGCTCGGCGAAAGCTTGCACAGGTTGCCTGCTACCTTGCGAGCCGTGTCGAGGGTAAGCTCGCCCTTGGGCGGGAACATCTCAAACGAAAGGGGCGTGGTGCCCTGGGATGCTGCCTGCTTAAAAACCTCGTCGACGCGCATATCGTGCTCCTTTAAATATTTAGTGCGATGTGTTGTAAGGATTCTACAGCACCACTGTGCCGCGGTGGAGTTTTACTCGCGATTTAGGGATACCAATCAAAGATGCTTTGCTATCGGCATTTCCTATAACAGAGCGGTCAATCTAGGATGGGGCTATAAAGACTGGTATCTGATGCGAAATACCAGTTAATAGAGCCCCATCCCAAATTGACTACCCTTAAACTATGGGGAGAGGTCTGCAATTTATACAGTTGATTGGCTGTTGAGGGTGGCAACGCCGCCGCGATGCGTTAACCTCATTGATTGGTTTCGCGACAGCAACATAACGGTAATGTTGCGGAAACACGACGAGCCTAATCTATGACTCGTTCGTTAGTAATCAACACCGCATCTCACGCGGTGCCGATACGAAGGGAGTTCCGTATGGCCGATCTTACTGACCGCTTCGGGACCATGGTGTTCTCTGAGGAAGTCATGAAGGACTACCTCCCCAAGGACATTTGGAAGCGCCTTGCTGCAACCCTCGAGGACGGTGAGCCGCTCGACCTGGATGTGGCCAACGCCGTTGCCCACGCCATGAAGGTCTGGGCCATCTCTAAAGGCGCGACGCACTACGCGCACTGGTTCCAGCCGCTTTCGGGCATTACTTCCGAGAAGCACGACAGCTTCCTCGAGCCCAACCACGACGGCACCGCCATTACCAAGTTTACGGGCAAGAATCTCATCCAGGGCGAGCCCGATGCCTCCAGCTTCCCCAACGGCGGTCTGCGCGCCACCTTCGAGGCCCGTGGCTACACCGCTTGGGATCCCACCAGCCCCGCTTTTATCAAGGACGATGTCCTGTGCATCCCCACGGCTTTCTGCTCCTACACGGGCGAGGCCCTGGACAAGAAAACCCCGCTGCTGCGCTCCATGACCGCGCTCTCGCGTGAGTCCAAGCGCGTTCTGGCGCTGTTTGGCAAGACCCCCAAGAAGGTTGTTCCTTCCGTGGGCGACGAGCAGGAGTACTTCCTGATCAAGAAGGACGCTTACCGCAAGCGCAAGGACCTGGTCATCACCGGCCGCACCCTCTTTGGTGCTGCCCCCTGCAAGGGCCAGGAGCTCGAGGAGCACTATTTTGGCGCTATCCGCCCCACCGTCTCGGCCTACATGAAGGATCTGGACGATGAACTGTGGGCGCTTGGCATTCCTGCCAAGACCAAGCACAACGAGGTTGCTCCCTGCCAGCATGAGCTCGCACCGGTCTATGGCGAGGTCAACGAGGCCATCGACCAGAATCTGGTCATGATGGAGAAGATGAAGCTCATCGCCTCCCGCCACGACTTGGTCTGCCTACTGCACGAGAAGCCCTTCGAGGGCATCAACGGTTCGGGCAAGCACAATAACTGGTCGCTTGGCACCGAGTCCGAGAATCTGCTCGATCCGGGCGACACCCCGCTCGACAACCTGCAGTTCATCGTCTTCCTCACCGCGGTGATCGAGGCCGTCGATAACTATCAGGAGCTCCTGCGTGCCTCCGTTGCCTCGGCCGGCAACGATCATCGTCTGGGCGCCAATGAGGCTCCTCCGGCGATTATGTCCATCTTCCTGGGCGACCAGCTTACCGAGGTCGTCGAGAAGATCATCGATGGCAAGGCTTCCGTCCATGCCACGCGCGGCGTGCTCGACCTGGGCGCCGATACCCTGCCCAAGCTGATGCAGGACAACACCGACCGCAACCGCACCTCCCCGTTTGCCTTCACCGGCAACAAGTTCGAGTTCCGTGCCTGCGGCTCCGAGCAGAACGTCTCCGACTCCAACCTGGTGCTCGATGCCGCCGTGGCCAAGTCGCTCAAGTCCTTCGCCGATGCCCTTGAGGGTACGCCCGAGGATGATTTCCAGGATGCCGCGCTCGAGTACTGCAAGAAGGTGCTGACCGATCACCAGCGCATCCTGTTCTCCGGTGACGGCTACTCCGATGAGTGGCCCGTCGAGGCCGAGAAGCGCGGCCTTGCCAACAACAAGACCACGGCCGACGCCCTGCCCGCCTTTGTTTCCGATAAGGCCATTGCGCTCTTTGAGGAGACGGGCGTCCTGACCAAGGCCGAGGCCCAGTGCCGTTACGACTGCAAGCTCGAGAAGTACAACAAGCTCATGAACATCGAGGCTACCACGATGGTTCGCGAGGCGCGTCGTACCTATCGCCCGGTCATCACCGCCTATGCCACCAAGGTCGCTAAGGGCCTGGAGGCAATCCGCGCTGCCGGTGCCGATGCTGCCATGCAGTGCGAGCAGAACACGCTTAACAAGCTCTGCAACGGCATCACCGCCATCAACGACTCTATCAAGGCGCTCGACGCCGTACACCAGAAGGCCGAGGCCCTCGATGGCCAGGAGCAGGCCAATGTGTATGCACACGAGGTCGTTCCCGCTATGGATACGCTGCGCGCCGCCGTGGATGCCATGGAGGAGATCGTGGCCGCCGACTACTGGCCGGTCCCGACCTACGACGACATCCTGTTCTACGTGTAGAACGTAACCGATATATCGTCACGGTATTGAGCCGGGGTCCGCATCGCGCGGGCCCCGGCTTTTTGCGCCGAGTTTGGCGCACATATGGCGCATGTGTTTGGCATGCGGGGCGTTGTGTTGGAGTGAAATTGACGGTTTGGATTCGCTTCGAGATCGATTCGCCGGTCTCGTAAGGGACCGTGTTCAAAAAATGCCAAATATGAGTACTGTCACCTGTTGAGTATCATAATTAATTAGCACTATTCTGCAAGTTACGCAACATATGTCCAGATACGCAGCCGATGAATAGGCATCAATGTCCCTCTGTTGGCCGGTTTTGGTCCAGATTTACCCTCTGTAGGTCATAAATCGCTGCTACTAAATTGGTATCAGTACTCATATTTGCCACTTTTTGAACACGGGCCCCCGGATGCAGTGTGGATCGGCACCGTGTCGGATTCGAATCCCGGCGTTGGAGAAGAAAAAAGCCCGTCACCACAAGGGTAACGGGCTTTGCATTTCAAATGGTGCCCCCAGCGGGATTCGAACCCGCGATATCCACCTTGAAAGGGTGGCGTCCTTGGCCGCTAGACGATGGGGACAGCGGGAAAGAGTATAGCAGACTTTTTTGCCGGCGCGTATATCGTTGGCAAACTGGAAAACCACCACAAAGGTGCCTGTCCCCTTTGTGGTGGTGGGGTGCTAGGGGAGGAGCTTCATGGCGGCGTCGTGGGCGGCGTGCTCGTAGGTGTCGTCGAGGGGTTTGAGCGGCAGCAGAGCGTTGGCCTGTGCGTCGCCGCGGCGCTCGAGGGCGTGCTCGATCAGCCAGTCGGCGAGTTCGGGGTTTTTGGGCAGCGCCGGCCCGTGCAGGTACGTGCCGATCACGCCCTTGTAGAC
Organism: uncultured Collinsella sp.; assembly: GCA_934654775.1. GTDB lineage: Bacteria > Actinomycetota > Coriobacteriia > Coriobacteriales > Coriobacteriaceae > Collinsella. Next base: position 57,427 of record CAKUGR010000006.1, on the reverse strand, counting down.
GAGGCCCTCAAAGCCATCGTCGCCGTTGTTGCCGGTGCCCGTGACGACGGACGTTCCGAGCGGCGTGGCGCCTGTATCGAGCAGGGTGCGGCCGCCGTGGTTCTCGAATCCCACAAAGGGCTCGGGTGCCAGGTCGGTCTTGACGGCGACGTTGCCGATCAGGCGGTCGGAACCGCGCACGGTCTCGGCGGCAATGACGCCCAGGCCCTCGATGCGATTCTCGCCCATATAGTACGAACGGCCGAGCAGCTGATAGCCGCCGCAGATGGCAAGCAGTGTGCCGCCGTCTTCAACATAGGCCGCGACCTTGTCTTTTTGAGCGAGCAGTTCATGTGCAACCGCCAGCTGGTCGCGATCGGAGCCACCGCCCATCATAACGATGTCGGCGTCGGTCAGGTCGAGCGTCTCGCCCATGTGGACTTCGTCCACGCGCACGGGAATGCCGCGCCAGGCGCAGCGGCGTTCGAGCGCGATAACGTTGCCGCCGTCGGCGTAGAGGTTGAGCGCATCGGGATACAGGTAGACGATGCGCAACGGGCGCGAAAGCTCGACCGGCGCAATATCGGTGGGGACAGCGCTGCCGTCGGCGGGCGTTACGGCGCAGGAGACAACCGAGCTCGCATCGGCGCCCTTAAGTTCGTCGAGCTCCTTGACCAGCGGCGGGAAGGCCGTGTAGTTAGCGACGGCGTAGAAAGTGTCGCCGGCGGCCTCATCCGCCACGGCGCCAATTGCCTGCGCGACGTCCGAGATAATGGCGGCGTCGATGCCGGCGTACTTGAGGCGCACCTGCATGTCGTGCGCACGCGTGCCGCCGGCAAAGGCGACAAGACCCGGCGTGTCGGCGATGCGCTCGAAGTCGACGTCGTAGATCCACGAGACATCGTGGCCGTCGGCGTCATTGTCGTTCAGGAAGAAGGCGCAGAGCCTGCCACCTGCCGTTTTAATGGACTGAATCTGACGATCGAAGCCCACGGGATTCTTGGCCAGGTTGGCCTCGACGGTGCGGCCGGCAATGTTCCAGCGGCCCATGCGACCACCTGCTGGCACGTAGGCATCGAGCGTGGGCTGCAAATGCGCCGCGTCCACGCCCATCTCGCGCGCCGCAAAGAAGGCGGCGGCAACGTTGTAGACCATATACAGGCCGTTGTAGCGTGTGGCGATGTGTACGGCAGCCGCGTCGGACGCAGATCCAAAGACCAGGTCAAAGCCGTAGCCGTCGCAGCCGAGCTCCACGCCCGTCACGCGACGGACCAGCGCGGGACGCTCCCATCCGCACGAAGGACAATGATAAGCTCCGAGCTGTCCGTACTGCACATAGTCGTACTCCAACGGCGCGTTGCACTGTGAGCAAAAACGCGAATCGCTAATGCGGTCGGACTCGGTGCCCGTGGCGCCGTCGATGCCAAAGGCGATGCTTGCGTTGGGAACGCGCGCGGCAATCGCGGCACACAGCGGGTCGTCTGCGTTGTAGATGAGCGTTGTTGCCGGAGAGAGCTCCAACGCATGGGCGATAACGTCCTGGGTATGGTCGATTTCGCCGTAGCGGTCTAGCTGGTCGCGGAACAGGTTGAGCAGCACAAAGTACGTCGGCTTGAGCTTGGGCAGAACGCGTACGGTGTAGAGCTCGTCGCACTCAAAAACGCCCACGCGCTTGCCGCTGCTGGTGTGCTTAAGGCCGCCGCGGGCTTCGAGCAGAGCACCCACCACGCCAGGCTCCATATTGTTGCCGGCACGGTTGCACACCACGGTAGCACCGCTGGCAGCAACTGCGTCGGCGATGAGGTTGGATGTGGTGGTCTTCCCATTAGTACCGGTGATCACCACACTGCGGTCGACCAGGCTCGCGAGGTCGCTTAGCAGCTCGGGGTCGATCTTCATGGCGATGCGGCCGGGAAGCACGCCACCCTGGCGTTTGAGGACAGAGCGCAGTCCCCAGCGGGCGATATCGCTCGAGGTGCAGGCGAGAGATGAGCGGAGGTTCATGAAGCCGTTCCTAACATAGATGACATGGTCGGGGCGATCGCGTCGCTAAAAGCCGTAGCGGCGCGCAAATTCCTGGGCAAGCTGCGATACGTCTTCGCAGGCGTTGGCCCAGGGGGCAAAGTCGGGGGTGTCCGAGATAATGCCGTCGGCTTCCCAAACCGCCTGGTGCGAGAGGTCCCAGGGGTCGCGCGGCTCGGGTCGGCAGGGAAGATACGGCGTCTGGTACATGGGGTTCAGCAAGAAGAACGCGCCGCCCTCGCAACGGTTAGCGAACTCACGCAGCGCGCGCGTCGCCGGGCGCATCTTGTTTGTTTTAAACAGCAGAATCGTGCGGGCGAGTAGGTACCAAGGAGAGTTTTCGAGTGCGTCTGCCCCCATCTGTTCCTCGAGCTGATGCGCCAGGGCAAAAAAGCCGTCCTGGTCTTCCAAGCGGGCGAGGGCAAGCAGCACGGTGCCGGCGGCCCGGGTGGGATAGCCTTCTGCTTTAAGGACGCGGCGAGCGTAGTTGGCAGCAGCACGGTAGCGGGCGCTCGCCATGCACAGCTGCGAGATGGCCTCGAGCGTGTGGAGCCACCCGATAAGCGCCGGCTCGCTTACGGTGAGATCGGCCGCCGTCACACCGTCCGCCAACACCTTGTTGGCCCAGTAGTGCGGGGCCTCCATATCAAACCCGGGTACGCTCTGTTGCAGGTAGTCGGCCGTGCCCGCCTCGAGCTTCATCAGGTCGCCTAGGCAGGCGTCAACGGGCGTGTCCGCCAGGATGATGGCGAGCAGCTGCGCGTCGACGGCTAGCGCATCGACGCGGACGATCTTGAGCAGCTCATCGCGCATGTCGTCGAACAGACGATTGCGCGTCTGCTCGAACTCCTCGTCGCTGCCCATGTCCTCGATGCGATGGAGCTCGTCAAGCAAATGACAATGAACGCCGGCATAGGACAGCAACGCTTGGGTATGCTCGGTCTGCGCATACTTGTGAGGGTTTGCGCTGATGTCGTTATGGACAAGCTCGCGTGCTGCATCGGTGAGCTCGGGGTGCGACGCCAGATAGGTGCGCTCCAAGTAGGCGGGGATGTAGACGCTCGGATCCATTAGAGGTCCCCTCCCTTAAATGGAAGCCCCTGTTCGGCTGCGCGCAGGATGCGCTCGTCGATCTGGGAGCGCACGATGTCGTTGGTGGCGACCCAGGCGGCAAAGCTGGCGTTGTCGGGCGCGCCTAGGCCCTCCTGCAGTACCGGCGTCGCCTCGGACAGGGCAAGGACGAGCTCATCGGTGGAGCCCACGCCCACGTTGACGCGGGCATAGACGCCATCGGGAAACTCGGTTTGGAAGTAGAGCGCTTCGGCCGCGTGCGGGCATGAGCGCACCAGGATGCGCAGGTAGTGTTCGGCGCCCTCGTAATCCAGCTCGCGCCAGGCAGCGCTCATCAGCGCGATGAGCGTCCACGGGTCCAGGTCGCGCTCTGCATCTTTGGGACGGCGGCGCAGCGGCGTGTTGGCAAGATAGGGCACGGAGTGGGCGGAACGAAAACGCTTGAGCTCCTCGGCAGGGTATTCGAGCTTTGCCATGGCAAGCATCGCAGTATGGCGGACGCCGGCGGGGTCGTTGGGCGCAAAGTCCAGGCTGCGATTCGCGGCATCCAGCGACATGCGGTAGCGGCCGCTAATGAGCGCGCGTGATGCCAAGGCGGCAAGCCAGCGCAGGTAGGGACGGCGGGTCAGGTCGCCTGCGGCCTCACGCTCGTAGGGGTCCTGCGCCGAGGCAATCTTGAGCGCCAGATCGTGCTCCACCTCGTCGCACTTGGACACCAGATACTGCACGTATTCCTCGTTAGATTCGGCGGTGAGCGCGCACAGCATGCGCTGGGCATCCCAGTTGCTCGGGTCGAGCGCAGCTGCCTCGCGAAGCATGTTCTCGGCAGCGGTCTCTTCTTGCTCTGCCTGGGCGTCGTCGGGGATAAAGGGAATGCGGTAGTCGACAGCCTCGACCACCTTGGCAATGAGGTGCCCGGCGCGGTCGCGGTCGTGCACGATGAGCGGCGCGGGGTTACGGGTGAATTGTTCCATCAGGCGCTCTACGGCGGGGCCGTCGGTGAGCGGGATATTGTCGCGGCGCAAGGCCTCAAGAACGAGGCGATGGCAATCCTCTTGTATGGGGTCGAATGCCATGGAGCCTCCTTTGCTGCGGTTAGGGTTCAAATATCTCTATATAACGCTCTAGTTTACCCGCATGTGGCGCGCCGGTGGCGCCACGCTCCGACATGCACCTTTGCACCACGAAGACGGATGTCGCACAAATGTCGGCACCCTGGACGACCGAGTGGTATCACGGTGCCGCAAACGGTCGATTTTTGGCGGCGAACGGGGTGCATTTTGGAGGGGCACAGTCCTGCCCGGGATATGTAGTCAACTTTGATAAAACGTTTGCCCAGCTTGGGAGTATGAATGCCCCACAAGGGTCTTCAGGGATAGAAAAAACGTTTCATCATTGTTGGCTTTAGGTGAATAACTGACCAACCAGAACGGTAAAATAGTGTTTGTCTGAGCGTTGAGACGTTTAGACATCGCGCATTGTCGTCGCCGGCAACGCGCAAACGGTCCTAACGGAGCCAATCGGGTGCTCCGTTATATACGCAAGTCTAAGAGGGGCTTGTTTAGGAGGCACAGTATGGGACGTTTTACCAATCCTCGCGATCTGTACTTTGGTGAGGGCGCTCGCCACGAGGTGAAGAACCTCAAGGGCAAGAAGGCCATCATCGTTTCTGGTGGCAGCTCTATGCGCCGCGGCGGGTTCTTGCAGGACGTTGAGGCCGACCTTAAGGAAGGCGGTTTCGAGGTCAAGCTGTTCGAGGGCGTCGAGTCCGATCCGTCCATCGAGACGGTCATGAAGGGCGCCGAGGCCATGCGCGAGTTCGAGCCCGACTGGATTATCGCCATCGGCGGCGGCTCGCCCATCGATGCCGCTAAGGCCATGTGGGTCTTCTACGAGTATCCCGAGGAGTCCTTCGATAACATCATCCAGCCGTTTAGCTTCCCCGAGCTGCGTCAGAAGGCTCACTTCTGCGCCATTTCCTCCACCTCCGGTACCGCTACCGAGGTCACTGCCTTCTCCGTCATCACCGACTACGCCAAGGGCATCAAGTACCCGCTGGCCGACTTCAACATCACCCCTGATGTCGCCATCGTTGACCCCGAGCTCACCTACACCATGCCCGCCAAGCTGTGCGCTCACACCGGCATGGACGCTCTGACCCACTGCATGGAGGCTTACGTTTCCACCTTCGCCTCTATGTTCACCGATGCCAACGCCCTGCACGGCATCCGCGAGATCGTCGAGTGGCTGCCCAAGTCCTATGCTGGCGACCATGAGGCCCGTCAGCACATGCACGAGGCTCAGTGCATCGCCGGCATCGCCTTCTCCTCGGGCCTGCTGGGCATCGTTCACTCCATGGCTCACAAGACCGGTGCAGCCTTTGAGAACGGCCACATCATCCACGGTGCTGCTAACGCCATGTACCTGGGCAAGGTCATCCAGTGGAACTCCAAGGATCCGCGCGCTGCCGAGCGTTACGCTTACGTGGCCAAGGAGATCCTGCACCTTCCCGGCGAGACCAACGAGGAGCTCATCGCTGCGCTCGTCCAGAAGATCCGCGACCTCAACGACCAGCTCAACATTCCGCAGTCCATCAAGGATTACGCGAATGGTGGCGTGAAGGTCGACGCCGAGAACCCGCAGATGGTTTCCGAGGAGGAGTTCCTCGCCAAGCTGCCCGAGATCGCCGCGAACGCCGAGACCGACGCCTGCACGCCGGAGAACCCGCGTGAGACCAAGGCTGCCGACTTCGAGAAGATCCTCAAGGCCTGCTACTACGACACCGACATCGATTTCTAATCGATTCTCACTGTCTTGCAAAGGGTCTCGCGCTCAATGCGCGAGGCCCTTTTTGCTTTGCACCAATCGTTGTTTGATGAAGGGCGGATTCTCGTATGGCGCTTCCTATGGTTTACGGCGGTCCTGGCCGGTATGTTCAGGGGCCGGGCGAACTTTCGCGTCAGGGCAGGTATTTGTCATGGTTGGGCTGCGCTGCCTATGTTTTGTTTGACCAGGGCACCGAGGATCGGCTGTGCAGGCAGATCGTCGATGGATTTCTGGATGAAGATCTAAGCGAGCCGTTCTTTAAGATTTACAACGGTTCGTGTACGGAAGATGCCGTTGTCGAAATGGCCAAGGAAGCCCGGGCCGAGTATTGCGACATGGTGGTGGGCATTGGCGGCGGCAAGATGCTCGATATCGCCAAGGCAGTAGCGTTTTATGCTGAGCTGCCGTTGTGTGTATGCCCCACGGCGGCCTCAATGGATGGTCCGTGCAGCGCGATTTCGGTGTTGTATCACGAGGACGGGTCGTTCGACCGCTACCTGATGCTCGAGAAGAATCCAGATCTGGTCGTGGTCGATACCAACGTGGTTGCTGCGGCCCCACTGCGTATGACGGTCGCCGGTATGGGCGACGCGCTGGCAACGTACTTCGAGGCGCGTTCGTGCGCCGCGGCGAGAGGTGCGAACGAGCACGGTGGCGCGCCGGGGCACTTGGCACTGGTCGTGGCACGTGCCTGCTACGACACGCTTATGGAATGCGGCGTCGCTGCCAAGCGCGATCTCAAAAAGGGGCGTACATCGCCGGCGGTTGAGCGTCTGATCGAGTGCAATATTCTGCTCTCGGGCGTCGGCTTTGAGAGCGGCGGCTTGGCGTTGGCGCATGCCATCGCCAACGGTCTGACGATTCTGCCCGAGTGCAAGGCCATGCATGGTGAAGCCGTGGCATTTGGCCTAGTGGTCCAGCTTCGTTTGGAGCGTGCACCCGAGCTTGATCAGGTGCTCGAGTTTTGCCAGCGCGTCGGTTTGCCGACGACGCTCGAGGAGCTGGGCCTTGGCGAGATTTCCGATGCCGACCTGGTGAGCGTTGCGGATGCGGCCTTTAGAAACGAACGCAATATGGCCAACGAGCAGGCCAAGGTGACCAAACAAAAGCTCGTCGAGCTTATGCGCGAGGCATAGTTTGGCGCTTGATTGACCTTGTGCAATCGAGGCGGCGATAGGCCGGGGCTATTTGCCGCAAAGATGCTCCGCGTGTAATTTGCCCGAGGCGTGGGCCGATAGCGTATCATTATCTCTTGCTTGTTTGCACTGCTCAGGGAGGGGCCGCGCATGGCGCAGGAACACGATCTATTTGATGACATTATCGAGATCAGCAAGGGTTTCGACTTTCTTAAAAACCCGCTTGGCGGCGTGACCGATGCACTCGATCCGTCAGCGCCGCAGTGGAATCCTGCCGACTATAAGGAGCGTCCGCGCGGCAACACGATTCCATGTCTGACCTGCAAAAACGAGAAGAGCGGCTGTACCGCGTGTATGGATGTGTGCCCGGTTAACGCCATCGAGGTCGAGGAAGATGCCATCGAGATCCTCGATTCCTGTCGCAAGTGCGGCCTGTGCGCTGCCGCCTGCCCGACTGAGGCGATCATCTCGCCGCGCCTGGCGCCCAAAAACCTTTACGACGACATTGTCTCTGCAGCTACGAGCCACGAGACCGCCTACGTTACCTGCACGCGCGCCCTTAAGCGCATGCCGCGCGAAAATGAAGTCGTCGTCGCCTGCGTGGGCGATATTACGGCCGAGACCTGGTTCTCGGTGCTGGCCGATTATCCCAACGTGAGCGTGTACCTGCCGCTGGGCGTGTGCGATAAGTGCCGTAACACCGGTGGCGAGGATATTCTGGGCGAGGCCATCGCCACTGCCGAGGAGTGGGCGGGCACGGGCATGGGTCTGGAGGTCGATTCCAAGAGCCTCAAGTGCCATAAGCGCCGCGAGTACGAGCGCAAGGAGTACATGGAAAAAATCGCCCGCACCACAGGCTTGACCGTGACCAAGCTCAACCCGGCAACGGCGGCACTGGCATCGGTGACGCAGAAGCTGAAGGCTCACCGTCACCAGATTACTCAGCTTGAGCGCACGCTCAACACCATGTGCGGCACCACGACGACCAAGCGCCGCCGTACGCTGACGCACGGGCGCCAGCTGGTGCTCTCGACGCTGCAGAATCACCCCGAGCTTGCCCAGAACATGCAGGTGAGTACGCCGGAGTGCGATTTTGATAAGTGCACGTCGTGCGGCGAGTGCGTCAACGTGTGCCCCACGTTTGCCTGCGATCTGGTGGGAAGCGGGCGCTTTGCACTGGAGTCCACGTATTGCCTAGGCTGCGGAGCATGCGTCAAGGTGTGCCCCGAGCACGCGCTCAAGTTGGCTGAGCATGATGCATCCAATCTGGTCGTCGTTGATCCCGAGGCAGAGGAAAAGGCCGCCCAGAAGGCTAAGGCTCACGAAGAAGCCCAGAAGGTCAAGGCTGAGGCGAAGGCCAAGCTCGACAAGATGCTTGATCAGGTGGAGAAGCTCGCGGACTAGTCAGCGACCCCTATCTCTGCTTCATTCGTGCCGCCGTGGCGTCCGGGTTCGCCCGGATGCTGCGGCGGCGCTATACTTATACAGTTTGAAATGCTTGTACCAAAAGGAGCTGTCGTGTCCCTTTCCATCGGTATCGTGGGCCTGCCCAACGTAGGCAAGTCGACGCTGTTCACCGCGCTTACCAAAAAGACCGGCCTTGCCGCCAACTACCCGTTCGCCACGATCGACCCCAACGTGGGTATCGTCGACGTGCCCGATAGCCGCTTGCAAAAGCTCGCCGACATCGTCAACCCGGGTCGCATTGTGCCGGCAACGGTCGAGTTCGTCGACATCGCAGGTCTGGTGAAGGGCGCCAACGAGGGCGAGGGCCTGGGCAACCAGTTCCTGGCCAACATTCGCGAGACCGACGCCATCTGCGAGGTCGTACGCTACTTTAAGGACCCCAACGTTATGCGCGAGGTGGGTCGCACCGGCGAGTTCGTCGACCCCGCCGGTGACGCCGACACCATCATGACCGAGCTTATCCTGGCCGACATGGGCACGCTCGAGAAGCAGCTGCCCAAGCTCGAGAAAGAGGCCAAGCGCGACAAGGAGCTCATGCCCAAGTTCGAGGTCGCCAAGCGCCTGCTCGCCTGGCTCAACGAGGGCAAGCGCGCTGCGTCCATGGAGATGACCGACGAGGAGCGCGCCGCTGCCAAGGGCCTGTTCCTGCTCACTATGAAGCCCATCCTGTATGTGGCCAACGTGGACGAGGATATGCTCAACGACGACTTGGCGCCCATCGATGGTGTTAAGCCGCTGCCCATCTGCGCCAAGATCGAGGCCGAGCTTTCCGAGCTCGATCCCGAGGATGCCGCCGATTACCTGGAGAGCCTGGGCCTGGAGCAGCCCGGCTTGGACGTGCTCGCCCAGGCAGCCTACAAGTTGCTTGGCCTACAGTCGTTCTTTACGGCTGGCGAGATGGAGGTCAAGGCCTGGACGGTGCGTCAGGGCGCGACCGCCCCGCAGGCCGCCGGTGTCATCCACACCGACTTTGAACGCGGCTTTATTAAGGCCGAGGTCATTGGCTATGACGACTACATCGAGCTCGGCGGCGAGCAGGGCGCCAAGGCTGCCGGCAAGCTGCGTATTGAGGGCAAGGACTATGTCATGGCCGATGGCGACGTCGTGCACTTCCGCTTTAACGTGTAAGGACGACGCGCATGTTTAAATATGGCAAAAAAGCCGGCTACATGGGCGTCGCGCTGCTGGTGCTTGCGGTGCTTCCGCTGGTGGTCGCAGCGTTTGTTATCCCCAACATTGGTTCCGAAGTGGCAACGAAGTTTAACGCAGCCGGTGAGGTGACGCGCTGGGGCAAGAGCTACGAGCTGCTGGCGCTGCCGGTGCTCAACCTGCTGCTGAGCGTGGCGACGTACTTTACGGCAGGGCGCCAGGCTAAAAACAATGATGACTCCGCCGCCATGGCGCGCATCGTGTGCGAGCGCTACCTGCGCAACGGTTGCATCACGGGTGTGTTCCTCAACGTGATCAACGTCTACTTTATGTATTCGGCGATAACCGGCACAGGCTTTGGCTTTGGTTTCTAGCTTGTCCTTTTAGGCAACGAGCCTGCACGCATATTCAATGGCTGCTGCGAGGCCGCCGCTCGATCGTGGTTTAAAGACCATATCGGCGGCGGCCTCGTTTTCGTATCCGGCGCCGCGAAGGGCGAGTGCGATACCGGCTTCCAGGAGAAGGGGCAGGCCGCATTGGCTGGTTGCGATTACTACGGCCTGGTCAAGGGTGCAGCCGAACGCCTGGCATTGAGCGGCGAGCTCGCCTTGCGCTGGGTCGGGGAGTAGTGCGGTCGCAACACGGCTCGATAACAACGCAAAGGCCGTTCGTTCGTCTGGGGAAAGGTATTCGGCCTCAACGACGACAATCTTGGGCTGCGCACCGTCTGCGCAACGTGATTTCTGACGCATGCAAATCGAGCAAGCCGACATAGAAAACTCCTGTGTATTCGGCAAAACGTAAACTATAGTTTACGTTTATGTTCGGCTCCATTTCAAACTCGTCTGCATGGATGAACGTGCTAAACAGATTCTTGGCAGGCGGGTCGAAGAGACACGCAGGGACCTTGGTATCTCCAAGGTTGATTTTTGTGTGGCGACAGGAATCAGCCGTCCCTATCTCGACAGAATCGAAGACGGGACGGCAAATTTCACGCTCAAGGTTCTATTTAAAATCGCACCCGCCCTTGGCATGACGGTGTCAGAGCTTCTCGAGGGTATCGAATAGGGCGTTCCCCGCTGCGTTTGACGCTCTTTGGGCGGGTCCCCCTGGCTGCGATGTGCAAAATCGCGAGTATTCAGCACCTGTTCAGCCGTAGATGGTAGCCCGAGCGGCTGGTGTTGCCTTTTTAACGGTATTTAATCCACGCGCTAAATAAAAATGAGGAATAAATTTTTACTAGACGGCCCGTTCGTCCTAAAAGTTTGTCTAACAATCAGCCGATTCTGCGCCTCCGGCGGAGAAATTGCAGAATACTCCGATTTTTGCACGGCCCGAGGGGGACCACCTGTCGTTTGAGGCTGCGATAAGTGGAACTGCCTTAGGGATTACACCATCGGGATGCGGTCGTGATTGACTTGGCTGTAGAACAGGCGCTGAATCTCTGCCGCATCGCGTGACTGGCCGAGTGCCCACATGGTCTTGGCCACGAGCGTCTCGGTGGTCATGTCGTCGCCGCGCAAAATACCCGGATGATCGGCGTAGGCACGGCCGACCTCATAAACGCCCAGATCGAGGCCCTCTTCGGGGACCTGCGTGGTCATAACGACGGTGCGACCCGAATCGACCCAGCGGAAAATTGCCTCTTGGAACGACTCGCCCGACTCGCCAAACTCGGGAATACCGCCAATGCCAAAGGTCTCCAGAATCACGGCGTCGTAGCTATCGGCAAGGGCGTCGAGGATGCCCGGGTTTACGCCGGGCGTAAGCTTGAGCACAAATACGCGCGGGTCGATGCTGTCGTAGAAACGCACCGGGTTTTCGCCCTGATGAGTCCCGTGAAGCCCGTTGCGCACAATGCGGTCGTTGCGGATATAGGCAATGGGCGGATAGTTGACGCTAATGAACGCGTTAAAGCTCATGGTACGCTGCTTGCGGGCGCGCGTGCCGGCAATGGCTACGCCGCCAAAGACAATCGAGACGTCGTGCGAGTGTTCGTCGAGCGCATAGAGCAGGCTCTGGTACAGGTTGAGCTTGGCGTCGGTAAAGGGATTGCCCATGGGCTTTTGCGATCCGGTGAGCACGATGGGCTTGGGGCTGTCCTGAATCAGGTAGGAAAGCGCTGCCGCGGTGTAGCTCATGGTATCGGTGCCGTGCAGAATCACGAAGCCGTCGTGGTCGGCATAACCCTCGACGATGACGTCGCGGATACGCATCCAGTCACTGGGGCGCATATTGGTGCTGTCGATGTTCATGGGCTGCACCACGTCGAGCTCGCAGAGGCCCGAGATCTCGGGGACGCTCTGGGCGAGCTCCTCACCGGTCAGGGCGGGGGAGAGGCCGTTGCCGTCCTCGGTCGATGCGATGGTGCCGCCCGTGGCGATGAGAAGGATGCGTTTCATGCTGGTATTCCTATCGTATTTGCCGCCGCGAGGGCGGAGTCGTTCGGCAGTATTGTGGCACAGGGCGTCCAATGTTCAAACGTATTACATCATCTGTAACGTTTGGTAACACTTCAATCGCCGTCAAATAGGGGCCAGGTCGTGCGTTTGCCGTGCTCTGATGGCTGCGAGGGACGAGAAACCCCATATAACGTGTACACTATGTAAGCTGTTTTCGTTTATTCGCGCGGGTGGGCACCGGCTCCCCGCCAACAAGAGGGGGAAACCATGGATCAAAAGGCTTCCGCAAAGGTCCTCGTACTCGACTTTGGTGCGCAGTACGGTCAGCTCATTGCCCGTCGCGTCCGCGACCTCAACGTGTATTCCGAGATTGTCCCCTGCGACATCTCGGCCGACGAGATTCGCGAGATGAACGCCTCTGCGCTCATCCTTTCTGGCGGTCCGGCTTCCGTGTATGCCGAGGACGCTCCGTCCATCGATCCCGCCATCTTTGACCTGGGCCTTCCCGTCCTGGGCTTTTGCTACGGCCATCAGATCACGGCCGTGACGCTCGGCGGCAAGGTTGGCCACTCCGAGGTGGGCGAGTACGGCCGCGCCACCATCACGCGTACGGCCGGCGCCAAGCTCTTTAACTCCACGCCCATGGAGCAGACCGTGTGGATGAGTCACCGCGATGCCGTCTCCGAGGTGCCCGAGGGCTTTACCGTTACCGCCAGCACCGACGTGTGCCCGGTTGCCGCCATGGAGTGCGTCGAGCGCAAGATTTTCACCACGCAGTTCCACCCCGAGGTCAAGCACTCCGAGTACGGTCAGCAGCTGCTGAGCAACTTCCTGTTTGAGATCTGCGGCCTGGAGCCCAACTGGAGCATGGACAACCTGGTCGAGACCATGACGGCCGAGTTCCGCGAGAAGGTCGGCGACGACCGCGTGATTCTGGCCTTGTCCGGTGGCGTCGACTCCTCCGTCGTGGCTGCGCTGGGCGCCCGCGCCGTGGGCAAGCAGATGACCTGTGTGTTCATCAACCACGGTCTGCTGCGCAAGGGTGAGCCAGAGCAGGTGGAGGAGGTCTTCACCAAGCAGTTTGACGTCGACTTTATCCACGTCCATGCCGAGGACCGCTATGCCGAGCTTCTGGCCGGCGTGACCGAGCCCGAGGAGAAGCGCCGCATCATCGGCACGCAGTTCTGGAAAGAGTTCTTCGCCGTGGCGCAGCAGCTCGAGACCGATGGCAAGCCGGTCAAGTACCTGGCTCAGGGCACCATCTACCCCGACATCATCGAGTCTGGCGCTCGCAAGACGGGCGGCAAGACGGCCACCATCAAGAGCCACCACAACCTGATCCCGTTCCCCGAGGGCGTGCACTTCGACCTTATCGAGCCGCTCGATCACTTCTTTAAGGACGAGGTCCGCGCGCTTGGTCTGGCACTCGGCCTGCCGGGTCACATCGTGTTCCGCCAGCCCTTCCCGGGCCCGGGTCTGGCCATCCGCATCATCGGCGCGGTCGACAAGGAGAAGCTCGAGATTCTCAAGAACGCCGACGCCATCGTGCGCGAGGAACTCGACGCCTACAACCAGCGTCTGTTTGAACAGACCGGCGAGCGCAACTCCGAGCACAGCTGCTGGCAGTATTTCGCGGTCCTGCCCGACATTAAGTCCGTCGGCGTTATGGGCGACGAGCGTACTTACCAGCGCCCGATCATCCTGCGTGCCGTCGAGTCCAGCGATGCCATGACCGCCGACTGGGCCAAGCTGCCCTACGACGTGCTGGCCCGCATTTCAGGCCGCATCGTTGCCGAGGTCCCCGGCGCCAACCGTGTGTGCTACGACATCACGTCCAAGCCGCCCGCGACCATCGAGTGGGAGTAGAACAGACGTTCGATAAAATAATATAGCATCAGATAGCGGGCACGGTTTCAATTGAATTCGTGCCCGCTGCTGTATGCGTGTCCTTGCACGCCCAATATGCGCCGTAAAAGCCGTCTTCTTCAACGTCAAAGTGAGCGCGCTTCATTTTTTTTGTCTCTCAAAATCTTATTTTCACGATTTGCATTTTCATCCCGTTGTCACCGACCCTTGCGAGAAACCGGAAAAAGCCGCTGACAGAAGGGTCCCTCAAATCGTTGTAGCCCAGCATATAGCCTCGACTTGTGACCTGCAGACGGCTGTCCCACGTGCCGATTTCCTTGGCGGCATCCGAAACAGCAAAATATGCCCCCACATCCTTGATTTTTGCAGTCTTAAGCCATGTTTTTGCAATCATCTTTACCGCCGTCCGATTGGCAGCATCAAAGACCAGTACACTGCCGGGGAAAGCGTCCGCCATCCCCCGCACCAGTTCCCGGACCTGCTGGGTCAGAAAGTAATAGAACACCCCGGAGGCAAAGAACACCGCCCCGCCGGAGGTATCGATTTTGCTAAACCATGCGGTGTCTTTCAGGTCGCAGGGGATATTTTGTTCTCGATCCCCGGCGGGCAGTAGCTGCTGCCGCAAGGCAATCACATCCGGGAAGTCCAGATTGTAGATCTTGCATCTACCGTTGTCGCAGGTTCTGCCGGTGTTGTCCAGCCCGCAGCCCAGATTGACCACCGCCGCATTGGGGTGGCCTTTCAGGTAATCCCGCACCTCGAAAGCAAGATCACTCTGCCGTGTGGCCACCTCGAGCGCACCAAAGCGCTGCATCAGGCTGCGGGAGTTTTTCTCTGCCTCTGAAAAGTCGTAGTCGATTTGGTCGAGCAGACGAACCGCTGTTTCATCCCTATAAAGGTTCGGGTACAGCTCCGTACACAGCTTCCGGGAATACAGCGGGAGGATCAGCGTCTCCTGAACGGTGTTTTTCTCAATTTTACATTTCATAGGTTTCTTCCTCAGTGAATAAAAACTGTCACAATTGCCGCCAGCACAGCCGCTATGACCGTCATGCCTATCGCCATGTGCAGGATGGATGCAAAAATACCCGTGCTTGATGCCCTTACTTCCGCGCCGTGACGCAGAGCCACTTTTTCTTTTTGCGTATCTGCACCTCGTGAAAACCCGCCTGCTCCAGACACGCCTGTAATTCAATGCCCTTGTAGATGGTCATGCCGCCGATGATCTGCGTCCACCTCTCGTCCTTGTCCGTATCGCCATTGCTCTCGTTGCAGATAAGAATTGTCCCGCCTGGCTTCAGCGTCCGCCAGACCTCACGGAAGCATCGGGGCAAATCAGGCCAAAAATAGACGGTCTCAAAGGCCGTGACGGTATCGAAGTAGCTATCCTCAAACACCATATCCGCCACACTGCCTTGCAGAACGGCGCAACGCCCCTCCCGAATTGCAGTTCGGTTGAGCTTTCTAGCCTTCTCCACGCTGACGGGCGAATAGTCGATGCCCTTGACGACGCCATGCGGGCATTTTTTCAGCAGCCGTTTTATGTTCGCCCCGCCGCCGCAGCCGCAATCCAGCACCTTGGCGTTTGGCGCAAGTCGTAGAAACTGAAGTCCCCACCGCGCCACAGGGCTGTGGCCCAGATTCATCATGCCAACCATAAGTTTTCCGCCGAGGCCCACGGGCTTGCGGGTGTTTTCAAAGAACGACATCTGGCCCCTCCGATTTTGTGCATTCCGCATAGGTCAACGGGAACGAGGCCTTCAGCACCGCGCTTTTCTGCACCGCCCAGCCGTTTTGACGCAGGAAACGCAGGTATTCCTCGCTTGTCCACCTGCTGTGGAGGGGGAATCCCGCCATACTCATGAAAAAGGCTTTTGCCTTGCCGGAAACCGAGCTCCCCGCGTGAGTGAAGGTTGGTGCGATGAGCACGCCGTCGTCCTTCAGCACCCGCCTGATTTCTTGCAGGGCCTTTTCCGGATGCGGCACTATGTGAAGCGCGTTGGACGCGATCACCACTTCGAAGGACTTCTGTGCATAGGGCAGGCGGAACATATCTTGTACGGAAAAGTGCAGCTTTGCGGATTGATTGCCCCGCTTTGCTTCAAGGATCATCTGTGCAGAAGCGTCTGTAGCCTCGATGTGTGCCGCCGCATCCACGATTCTCTTTGCGATAAGCCCCGTGCCGGTGGCAACCTCCAGTACGGTTTTTGCTTTCACTACCGGCCGGATCAGCCCATACATCTTCTCATACGCCGCCCGGTCGTTTCGCATGAAACGGTCGTACCGACTGGCATTCTTGTCCCAGAAACCCTTGCGTTCGTGCATGGCTGTCGCCCCCAAACAGTTAGAGCCATCTAACTATAACACACGAATCATGAAGTAAGATAAGGCTAACCTTATTTTCTTGGCTAAGACGCATCTCTTCGGTTTTCGCTTATAACGGCGCGAGTCAGATACTAGGCTGGAGCTGAAGAAGGAGCTTGGCGGACAGGTAGGTCGATACCGGTTCTCGGAACGATGATCCAGCTAATTACACTAGGGCTCTAGTCATGCAGGTAAACCCAATCCATGATTGGAAATAGGTCCTTTTCTCTAGCTCGACGTCTTTCGGAGCTTGACGATTTGGACTGATGGAGGTGAGAAGTCCCTCACCGCGCCAATACCTGACGATTGCGCTATGGGCATCTCTCCGACCCTTTGAATCGCCCCTTTTCACGCCACCCGCTACGAATCCCGGCGGAAACCAGGGAGTGATTAAAGCAGCGACCTGCGGTTTTGCGAATCAATCGAGTCATTCGAAATCGCGAATCAAGGGCTTGATTCGCCTAAATTGCGCACGAATCAGCCCTGAGGCGGTACGACACGCATCGACAACACTCGGACTGGATTAGTCACTGAGTGAGAGTAGCGAAAACGAGGCGATTGATTAACTCCATTCGTTTTGGTTACAAGAAGGCATGCTGCGCGCCTGCAGCATGAGGGAGAGGGAATCCTATGAAAATCGTTGTATTGAGCGGCAGCCCGCGTAAGGGCGCCAATACCGACACCATGGTCGAGGCCTTTGCCGAGACCGCGCGTGAGGGCGGCAATGCGGTCGAGGTCGTTCGCGTTGCCAGCAAGAAGATCGCCGGCTGCTTGGGATGCCAGTACTGCTTCGCCCATGAGGGCGTCTGCGTGCAGAAGGACGACATGGCCGGCGTGATCGAGTCGCTGAAAGACGCCGACATGGTTGTCTTCGCTTCGCCTATCTACTGGTTTGATATCACCGCGCAGGAGAAGGCCGCCATCGACCGTCTGTACGCCTTCGGTGCCACGGGTTTCCCGTTCACCAAGACGGCCCTTTTACTCGATAGCCACAGCGAGGGCGTCTATGACGCGGCGATCGCTATGTACAAGTCAACCTGCGCGTACTGCAAGTGGGAGGACCAAGGCATTATCACCATCAGCGGTATGACCGAGCGCGACAGCATGGCCTCCTCGCCCAAGTTGGAAGAGGTGCGCGAGCTCGCCCGCAAGCTCGCCTAAGGACAAGAGGGGCGCATGGCAATCAGCACAAGCGGAAATGCTTGCTGTCCTTACCAAGAGGAATGCTGATTGCCGTGCAACGATGCTCCAGCGGACAATTCCGGCGTGCTAAATCGCCTTCTCGTTCAAGAATTCCCTGAACGCGGGAATGTCAAAGCCAACGAGACCACGCCCGCGCTCTCCAATGACGCCGTCCTCCAGGAGGCGGCGTTTGTATTGGCTTGCGTAGTTGCTGGCGACGCCCATGCGTTTGGCTATCTCCGAGACCCTGCTGGGGCCAGAATCGGGCAGCATCGCGAGCAAAAACTCAATGTCTTTATCGGAAAGCTCCCGATAGGTTGTTTCGAGAATTCGATCGCGCAGCTCCATGCGGGCAAGCAGAGAACCCTGCTGTACATCAGGTGCACTGATTTTGGGCGAGTTCTCCGAAACATCCCATGTGCGATATCCGACGAGCTGCATCATATAGGGAAATCCGTCGACGGCCTTCACGGCATCCTCGAGCGCTTCTGGCGTGATTGAGCGGCCTCCGGCCTCAACGGTTTTGCGGAATGCGTTTGCAATTTCAACGTCAGTGATTCGTCCCAATTGATGATATTGGGAACGCCTGAGGAACGAGACGGAATCGTTACGCAGCAACGCCGATACTTTGTAGGGCAGTCCTGCCATGAGTAGGGCAACTTTTTTACCTTCGCGTACAAAGTGCTGGTAAACAGAGGCAAATTGAAGCATTTCTTCGAGATCGACGGTGACTTCATCGATGGTGATGAGAAGTCCGATGTCATGTTTTTCGAGTTGCTTAAAGATGCCATTCATGCGCGTGCGCCAGTTGCCCTGAGCTTCTTGAGCATATGTCCAATCGATGCCCACTGGGCCAATTTGAACACCGTTTATGCGCGCGTGAGGCTGTGAGAGGTAGCTATCTGCGGCTTCTTTGGTTCGCTCGATAATATCTTCGAGCATGCCTGGCATGGCGGAGACATTTGCTGCGATCCAGTCGTGTTCAAGCGCCGTTTCTGAAAGGAGCGAGAGAAGCGCCGTCTTGCCCGTTCCCCTTGCGCCAGTAAAAATGGTCGACAGGTTGGGATCTCCCGGGCCGTTGATAAAGCCACGGTTGATGTCACGCAGGATATGCTCGCGACCCGCTAGAAAGGGAGGGACGCTTCCGAACGTCGGGGTAAAGGGGTTCTTGCTGTACTCCATGGTAGCTCCTTTGCAAGTTTTGCTAATTTTTGCAACTTTTGCTAACTTTTGCAAGTTTTGCTAACTTTTGCAAGTTTTGCTAACGGCTTAACATGCCTTGTGCCGTGGGATTGCAGGAGTGAAAAACGGGGATTCCTATGATTCCTATTATTCTGACTACATTGCAGCGAGCGGGGCCCGGAGCGCGATGTTGCTGCGCTCCGGGCCCCACCGTTTTGAGAGCTTATGGCGGTTCTGCCGTCGTCCTAGTCAAACAAACTCGGCATGTCGTTTTCCTTCATGAGGGCACCGGCAGAGGGCAGACTCTGCGCGGTGAACTTTTCGGCCGAGACGCCGGCGCCAAGGATCTCCTCGGTTGTGCCGACGGTGGTGACCGAGCGGCCCTTCTTGGCCGTGAAGGCCTGGACGCCCTGCGTGTTGGTGGTCGTCTTAGTCTTGAGCAGCGAGGTGTTGAAGTTCATCAGGCGGTAGTCGCTCGAGACCAGCGCAATGTCGCGATCTTCCTTGAGCACCTGGGCATACAGCAGCTTGCTGCCGCCGTAGATGGCGTTCTTCAGGCGCTTACGGTTGGTCTTGGTGACGTATCCGGAGAGTGCGACGCGCACCACGCGGCCGTTCTCAAAGACAAATAGCGCGTCGGCCTTGTAGTCCTCGGGGTCGATGACCCAGATGACGCTCTCGTCGGGTTCCATCTCAAGATCGGTCGGCAGGTACGAGCCCAGCTGGGCGGACTTGGTGTCCTCAAACGCCGCGACCTTGCACTTGTACACCTGGCTCTTGTTGGTAAAGACCAGCAGCTCGTGCGTGTTGGAGGACGGGAACTCGATAAAGGGTTTATCGCCGTCCTTGTACTTGAGCGTTGCAGCCTTCTTGAGCACGCGGTCGGTCATCTTTTTGAGGTAGCCGTCGCGCGAGAGCATGATGGTCACCGGGTACTCCTCGACCTCGGGCTCCAGACTCACTTCGATAACCTCATGGGGTTCGATCCTGCCCGTGCGGCGCGGCATCACGTACTTCTTGTTGACGGCGGCCAGCTCGTCGCTGATGACCTTCTTAATGTTGTCTTCGCTCGAGAGGATCTCCTCGAGCTCGGCGATTTCGCCCTCGAGCTTGGCGATGTCCTTGGTGCGGTTGAGGATGTACTCCTCGTTGATGTTGCGGAGCTTAAGCTCGGCGACAAACTCGGCCTGGGTCTCGTCGATGTCGAAGCCGCGCATAAGGTTGGGTACGACCTCTGCTTCGAGCTTGGTGCCGCGGATGATGGCGATGGCTTTGTCGATGTCGAGCAGGATTGCCTCAAGACCGTGCAGCAGGTGCAGGCGCTCGGACTTTTTGCCCAGGTCAAAGTTGATGCGGCGGCGCGTGGACTCAATACGCCACTTGACCCACTCGTGCAGGATCTGGCGCACGCCCATAACGCGGGGATAGCCGTCGACCAGCACGTTAAAGTTGCACGAGAACGAGTCTTGCAGCGTGGTCGATCGATAGAGCTTGGCCATGAGCTTGTCGGGATCGACGCCACGCTTAAGGTCGATGGCGATGCGCAGGCCCGAAAGGTCGGTTTCGTCGCGGATGTCGGCGATCTCCTTGACCTTGCCCTCCTTGGAGAGCTTGACGATGCGCTCGATGATGACATCGGTCTTGGTGGTGTAGGGAATCTCGTACACCTCGATGATGCGCTCCTCGGGAATCCAGCGCCAGCGGGAGCGGATTTGGAAGCTGCCCAAGCCAGTCTCGACAATCTTTTCCATCTCCTCGCGGCGGTAGATAATCTCACCGCCGGTCGAGAAGTCGGGCATGGGCATGTACTCGAGCAAGTCGCAGTCGGGATCCTTGAGGTAGTGCATCGTGGCGGTGCAGACCTCGTTGAGGTTGAAACCGCAGATATCGGACGCCATGGCGACGCCGATGCCCTTGTTGGCCGAGACAAGGATGTTGGGGAACGTGGTGGGCAGCAGACGCGGCTCTTTCATGGCACCATCGTAGCTGTCAACGAAGTCGACCGGGTCCTTGTCGATATCCTTGAAGATCTCGGCACTGATGGGGGAGAGCTTGGCCTCGGTATAGCGCGAGGCGGCGTAGCTCAGGTCGCCCGAATAGTACTTGCCAAAGTTGCCCTTCGACTCCACGAAGGGGGCGAGCAGCGCCTCGTTGCCGGTTGCCAGGCGCACCATCGTCTCGTAGATCGCGGCATCGCCGTGCGGGTTGAGCTTCATGGTCTGGCCCACGATGTTGGCGCTCTTCTGGCGCTCGCCCTTGAGCAGACCCATCTTGTACATGGTGTAGAGCAGCTTGCGGTGCGAGGGTTTAAAGCCGTCAATCTCGGGGAATGCGCGCGAGACGTTGACGCTCATGGCGTAGGGCATGTAGTTGACCTCAAGCGTCTGCGTGATCGGCTGGTCGGTGACCTCGGAGTGCAGGCCGATGACGTTCTCTGCGTTGACCTGCTTTTTCTTTGGCTGGTTCTTCGTCTTCTTCTTTGCCACGATTTCCTCTTGAACTTCTTATGGGCCGTCGTTATCGATTTCCTGCTATTGCAGGTCCAGCTGGTCCAGGTATTCCTTGCCGTGCTCGGAGATGTGGCGCTTACGGCCCGCCTCGTCGTTGCCCAGCAACAGGTTGAACATGGTCTCCATCTTGGTGACGTCCTCGGGCTCCACCTTGATCAGGCGACGCGTCTCGGGGTTCATGGTGGTGAGCCACATCATGTCCGGATCGTTTTCACCAAGACCCTTGGAGCGGTTGATGGAACACTTCTGGTCGCCGATCTCCTTAAGGATGCCATTCTTCTCGAGCTCGGTGTAGGCAAAGTAGGTCTTCTCTTTGCAGTTGATCTCGTAGAGCGGCGACTCGGCGATATACACGTAGCCCTCGTCGATAAGCGTGGGCACCAGGCGATAGAGCATGGTGAGCACGAGCGTGCGGATGTGGTAACCGTCGACGTCGGCGTCCGTACAGATGATGACCTTGTTCCAGTTGAGGTTGTCCAGGTCGAAGGCGCCAAGATTCTTGATGCGCTTGTCCTTGATCTCCACACCGCAGCCCAGCACGCGCATGAGATCCATGATGATGTCGGACTTAAAGATGCGCGGGTAGTCCTCCTTCAGGCAGTTGAGGATCTTGCCACGAACGGGCATAACGCCCTGAAACTCGGCATCGCGCGAGGTGCGAATGGCGCCTGCTGCCGAGTCGCCCTCTACGATGTAGATCTCACGGCGGCTCTTGTCCTTGGAGCGGCAGTCGATGAATTTCTGCACGCGGTTGGCCATGTCGGTCTTTTGCTGCAGGTTGGTCTTGATGCTCTGACGAGTCTTCTCGGCGTTCTCGCGCGAGCGCTTGTTGATAAGCACCTGCTCCAGAATCTTGTTGGCGGCGTCTTTGTTCTCGATTAAGTAGGTCGAGAGGCGCTCCTTAAAGAAGGCGGTCATGGCCTGCTGGATAAAGCGGTTATTGATGGCCTTCTTAGTTTGGTTCTCGTAGGACGTCTGGGTGGAGAAGCAGTTGGTCACCAGTACCAGGCAGTCCTGGACGTCCTGCCACTTAATGCTGCTCTCGTTTTTGTTGTACTTGCCCTGTTGCTTAATGTAGGCATCGATGGCGCTGGTCAGAGCACTGCGGGCTGCCTTCTCGGGCGAACCGCCGTTCTCGAGCCACGATGAGTTGTGGTAGTACTCCTGCATCATGAAGGTGCGCGAGAAGCACATGCAAGCGGTGATCTTTACGTTGTAGTCGGGCAGGTCCTCGCGATCGCGACCGCGGCGGTCGGCCTCGATAAAGAAAGGCTCGGTGAGGTAGTCGGTACCGACCTTCTCGAGCACGTAGTCCTCGATGCCCTTGGGATAGCAGAAGTCCTCTTCCGTAAATTCGCCATCGTCGCCCTCGATGCGCAGGCGGAAGGTCACGTTGGCGTTGACCACGGCCTGGCGGCGCATGGTCTCGCGATACCAATCGTGGGGGATGCTGATCGAGGTAAAGACCTCAAGGTCGGGGCGCCACTTGATGGTGGTGCCGGTACGGTCCTCGTCGCTGGGCTCAATCTCGAGCGCCTTCTTTTTGGCGCCGACGACCTTGCCCTTCTTAAAGTGCAGGGAGTACTTGTTGCCGTCACGCCAAACCGTGACGTCCATGTACTCGGAGGCATACTGGGTCGCGCACGAACCCAAGCCGTTAGTACCGAGCGAGAAGTCGTAGTCGCCGCCCTGGTTGTTGTTGTATTTGCCGCCGGCGTAGAGCTCGCAAAAGACGAGCTCCCAGTTAAAGCGCTTCTCGGAGGGGTTCCAGTCGAGTGGGCAGCCGCGGCCGTTGTCCTCTACCTGAATGGAGCCATCGCGAAAGGCGGTAAGGGTGATGAGCTTGCCGTAGCCCTGGCGCGCCTCGTCAACGGCGTTGGACAGGATCTCAAAGGCGGCGTGTGCACAGCCGTCGAGTCCGTCCGAGCCAAAGATGACGGCGGGGCGTAGGCGTACGCGCTCCTCGTCTTTGAGCTGACGAATACTGTCGTTACCATAGTTTGCGGTGTTTTTTGCCATGCTCGCTCTCTTGGTGCTTCCTCTTGTGCATTTAAGTCGTATAGATAGTCAAGGTAGCATAGCCCAGCCCATGGGCGATTCCACCCAACACGAAATCCATCGAACAATCGTTCGCAATTTGATGGAATGGCGTTTACTCGGGCAAAACCGAGTCGGTTCTGTCCGAGTAAGTTTGAAGGCGGTTGAAGGCGCCCTATCTTGTTTGCGGCTGTTGGGTTAAATCGAACATTGGGACAAGCGTCTCGTTTTATGGGCCACGGGCGTGCGTGTGCGAGTCCCTTTGGCCCATAAGGGATGCTGGCAGGTCGTTATTTGGGCCGCTGGTCACTTCGCCCGTGCCGTGTTTCGTCATACGCTCATAGCGGAAGCCGATGCCACGGGGACGACGAAAGGCCCGGGCAACGGATGAACTGCAAGCCGAAAGGAGTGGTGAGGATGATGAAGCCATGACGAAAAAGCTGCTGTTAGGAATTCCCACTGTGATGCTTTCGGCCGTGCTGGCTTGCACGCTTGCTGGTTGCGGTGGAAATGCGCCGAGTGGCTCGGGCGGGAGCGGCCCTGTGCAGGAGAAGTCCAAGAAGGCCAAGGCCTATGATTCGCAGACGGTCGAGGTGGCAGGCATTACCTATGAGTCGGTAGCCCACGGTACGTTCTATCGCGGCGACGCTAAGCTGCAGGACGGCTTTTACCTGCACGTCAAGATCACCAACAATAATGCAAAGAACAGGACGTTTAACTCCTTTAACGTGCATGCTGCCCAGGGCGATCTTGAGGCAGGCGACCCGTTATTTACTTCCGGCAAGGCGGCCGTGCTCGACTACGTTGCAAGCGAGGCTCCCGATGAGCTTCACGAGGGCATCGACCTTTCCAAGAGGCAAGATATCGGTCCGGGCGAGACCGTTGAGTACGTGTATTTCTGGGCGCCCAAGACGACGTACTACGGGCCCATCACTGTCGAGTTCGTAGACGTTTACGCCCCCGCCAAGAATCATGAAGCCATGCACTTTGACACCACGGGGTGTGAGACTAAGGAGTTCAAGGCGGCCGGTGGCGTGGCTGATTCTGGCGAGAAGGCAGATCTGACCGGCATCGATTGCGCATCGTACAGTATCGAGGCCGCCGATGGGTACACGCTGGATTCGTCCAACGAAGAGCGCGAAAAGGCAGACTTCTTCCATGACGAGACTGGAGGACGCCTGCACATCAGCATCTTCCCGCGCTCGCCGGAGGAAGAGATTGCAAGCCTAGAGCAGGTCTTCGAAGGCAAGGAAACAACAACCGACCAGGTCGAGTACAACGGCATAACGTGGCTGCGCTTTACCGGTCCCGACAACGGCCATACGCTGTTTGCGACGGCTCCCGCAACGGGCGAGACCGTCCGCGTGTCGATTGGCTGGAAGATCGACTGGGATGCTGCCGTGCCCATGATGGAGGCGCTGAAGCTCAAATAGCGGACTGCGATTCCCACTTTAGGCGACTCGGGGCTGGCTTCGATTTATCGGGGCCAGCCCTTTTTGGTGTGCGATGAGCAGGGCCAGTGCCTCGCGCGGTTTCGGGTACAGCGGGGCACCGTGCGCGCAATGACAGACATGCTTTTCATAATGACAGATATAGTTGACATACGTTGATGGATGCAATATATTTCTGTCATGTTGCAACGGATATCTGTCCATTACTACGAAAGGAACTCCATGCCGGGCAAAAAGAACCTACGCATGAAGGCGGCGCGCGCGGCGGCTGGTCTTTCGCAAGCCGACTTAGCCGAGGCCGTGGGCGTTACGCGTCAAACCATCGGCCTGATCGAGGCGGGCGGCTACAATCCCACGCTCAACTTGTGCGTGGCAATTTGCAAAGCGCTGCGCGTTACGTTGAACGACCTGTTTTGGGAAGACGAGATCGACGTCGACCCCAACGCTCTTTAGGAGTTTGCTATGAAATTTGAAGATTTAAAGCTCGTGCAGAAGTGGCGTGAATATGCCGGCCCAAAGGATGAACGTCTGGAAGCTGAGAACGCGAAGATCTACAAGCTTGGTTTTGGGCTGCTTTCGTTTGGTATGTTGATGATCTTTTTCTACCAGTTTATAGCGCGACAGGTAGCGTGGGTTCACAGCGACGCCTGTGAAATGCCGCATGTCTTTGCAACGCCGTTTGAGGCCGCCATGTATGTGTGGCTTGTTCTCGTGATGCTGATTTGTGCAGGACTGCAAACGCGGAAGGGCTATGTCGATACCAATCGTTTTGGGCAAACCGAGCATCTTCCTGTTGGATATTTCCTGCTTGTCAGCGGTCTTAGCGGCGCCGCGTTCGCGCTTGTTATTGCCGCAATGCGCTGTATCGCTGAGGCGCAGATCGTACCGCTCGAAAGCGTCTTTTGGTTGGCAAACCTGGCCACGGGCGTGTTCTGTGGTGCGACGATTTTCGCGGCCACATTTGCTGTCCTGTGCGCGACGTTTTTCACGGCGAAAAAACGTCGCGCCAAGCTCGAGGCAGAACTCGACGACGCCGGCGACATCTAGTACGCAAATGGGCTGGCTCTGGGTATCCAGAATCAGCCCATTTTGATGTTCGATGAGCCGAGTCGGCGTCTCTCGCAAAATCAACTAGGAGTTAGCGAGGCTTATCCGGATTGACCTCATCGGCGGTGTCGTTTTCGAGCGCCGTGCGGCGGGCGCTGTAGGCGACAAGGCCGGCGCCGGCTGCGGCGAGTGCTGCTGCGGCTGCGGTTAAGGGGACGTTGCTGTCACCCGTGCCGGCGAGCGCGCCCGTTTTTCCGGAGCGCTTGTTATTGTCGTTGCCCTTGCCGCTGCCAGAGCCGCTTCCGCCGGAGCTGCCTCCCGTGCCAGAACCGCCGCTGCTCGAGCCGCCATCGCTGTCCACGGTCATCGGTGCGTCGTGAAGCCCCGTCGTATCCGCATTGTCACTTACGCCCACCAGCA
This sequence comes from uncultured Collinsella sp., assembly GCA_934654775.1. Lineage (GTDB taxonomy): Bacteria > Actinomycetota > Coriobacteriia > Coriobacteriales > Coriobacteriaceae > Collinsella. The sequence goes on along the minus strand of CAKUGR010000006.1, from coordinate 31,316 downwards.
CCTCTGCGCGTTCGCATGCCGCGTCGGGGATGTGGAGCTCGTGCAGCACGCCGCCCAGCGCGGAGTTTGCGCCCGCGCGAATCTCTTCGAGCGTTACGGGGTCGAGCGCCACCAGGTCACGCGCCTTTGCGTAGAGCGTGACGCGTTTGCCCACCTCGTCGCTCCAGCTCTCCGGGATGGCAAAGCTCATGCGGAACTGTGCCGTGCAGCCCGGAGCCAGCACGGCGTTGCCATTGTCAGCAACCAGCGGGTGCGTCGCAAAACGTGCGCCCAGCATCTCGACTGCGTATTTCACGTGTGCCATGTCGTTGGTCGAAGCGTCCTCGGCAAGCTCTGGATCGTAGATCGATGCCATGCGTGCGTTCGCTCCGAACCCGATGGATGCGCTGGAGAACGGCTGGTTAGAGCCCTCTCGGTACAGATCGATCGTACCGGCGGTCAGCAAGGTGTTGCCGTCGTTTCGCACCGTGACCATGAAGGATTCGCCTGCTGCTCCGGGCACCACCGCGCCCGAGGTAGCGACCGCACCCGTCGGAGTGGCGCACGCTACCAGGGGCACTTCGATGCCGTGCAGTTCTGCCTTGCTCTGCTCGGCACTCACAATGTGCGTGGCGAGCGCCGAGAGCATGCCGCCCGAGGTCAAAAACGTCGTTATCTGATCGACGGGGTGGTCGAGCTCACACATCACGAACGGTTCTGTGAACAAATCGCGTTCCAAGGTGCTGGCGAAGATGCGGAAGTGCTTGCCCATCACCGCTACCGGGTTGCCTTCTTCGTCGTAGGTCTGTCCCACCTTGCCGTCGGTGTTCTCTACGTACATCACGCACCGGCCGTTGTTGCTCGCGCTGAACGACGCCGGCCCACAGCCCGCGGCGCCTACGGGCTCCGACGCAAATGCCGTCGCGCCTCGTGTCCACGTAATATGCTGCAGCTGCTCGTTGATGGTAGCCAAAAAGCCCGCGTGCTGCGGCCACGGCACCGCGTGGGGCACTGTGACATCTGGCGACATAACGCCCCAACCCGCGATGGACTGGCCGATCACGGCGTACGATGCACAGCCACAACCGCTTGCAGTCTCGTATGCAACGGGCACCACCATTTTGCCGTTGATATTCTCGGGCGCGCCCAGCTCGATGCTCGACGGTGCCTGCGGAAAGCGGAGGACCTGACGGAACGTGAGGCTGTCGCCCAAATCATCCGACCACAGGGTAAAGCATTCCAGCGCAACCTCTGCCTCGGTGCCGAGTGCCTTCTCTGCGGTGGCTCCGCGGCGGTGGAGATAGGCGCCCGACAGGCGTCCGTCGACAAGTGTCTTGCCCACCGTGATGCGTGGACACTGCAGGCAATGATAGCCATCCTCCTGAAGGCGGCCGCGCGAGATGCTGCGCCACGACGTGTGCGATATCACGCTAACTCCGTCGTTGCTTATGCGCAGGCGCACAACGGACAGTATGCCGGATGTGCTCGCCGTATCGAAAAGGGTGTTGTCGCCGGCGGGGCGCTCGCCCGAGACCAGCAGCACGTAGGCGTCCCGGTTTCCCCTCCCGTCTGTATATTCCACCACGTCGAAGTCATAATCGAATATGTCGTTGCGCTCCACGTCGCCCTCGCCAAACCCAAGGGGGAAGTCCACGGGCGTGGGAGCGGACCACGTGCCGTTCGTTTTTGTATGCACCACCAGGCGCGAACGACCATTCTCTCCGTAGCGCACCGAGGCGATACGGAACAGGCACTTCACGCCGGCGATCATCGCCAGCTTCATGTGGGCCTCGCTGAGCACGCCGGAAAACAGTACGTTGTCGCTCGAGGGTTTTATGCCGCCGCGTTCGTCCTCAGATACGCCGGCAGAATTGGCGTTCGGGTCCGCAACGGCGTTCGTCGCCTGGCCGATGTAGGTGTACTCATACATCGGCGCGGCATTTTCGTCGTTCTCCATCAGCGCGTGGACAAAATGCTCGACCTGTCCCGTGTCGTCGCTCTCCGCGTCTGCCTCGAGCTCAATGCGCGTGACCGCCCGGTCCCAATCGCGTACGGTAGGCGCGACGTTCATCGCGGTGGCTGCAACCTCGGCGCGCTCGAGCAGCTCGGAATTGGTGACAATGGTGGCCGACGCGATAAACTGCGGCACACCACCTGCCTCGGCGTTGCCGGCCGAGCCAAAGCAGGCTTCCAGCGTATTATAAGGCGTATCTCCACCCAAGGCCAGCTCAGAATGCTGGCGCACATACTGGTTGCCGTTGTTGACCGACATATTCCACGAATCGAGGAGCGTGGGCCACGACCCCGACCAGGCCTTGGTGGTCCACTTGAACATGACAAACTGGAGCATCACGTCGACGTCGACGTCTGCGCCCACGCGCAGTCGCGGAAGCTGGTGGCCATCCGCCTTCTCGTAGCCAATGAACAGCGTGAGGGATGCAGCACCGCGCACGGCGGACGATGCGACGCCTGCAACGCCGGCTCCAAAGGTGACGGCAAGTCCGATCTGGATGGTGAACGAGCCCGACGTGTTGGAATAGTCGAGCGAAATGTTCTTGAAAAACGCCGCGCCGCTACCGTGCGTGTGAGCGCCAACGGCGAGCGCCAGCTTTGCCAGCACCCAGGGGTTGACGTTTAGGAAAAACGGCACCGGTCCCAGGGTAAACTGCTCGGTCCAATTGAGGTCGGTTCTTACCTGGAAGAGGGCCTTAATATTGCCGTATGCGGGGTCGTTGTTGTTGCCCCAGGTTTTGCCCACCCAATCGTAGGCGAGCGAGCCGTACAGCTGTGTGGCGATATCCATCGTGAACAGCAGCGTGCAATGGTGGCGAAGGAGCTTAGTGTTTCTTGGGTCGGTGCCCGAGCCAGCGCTCATGCTCTTGTACTGATTCCACTTCCCCTCCATCTCGTCGAGGTAGCGGTTTGCCTGCTTGGCGCCCGACTCGCGCGGCGACTTCTTCCAGTACTCCGGATCAGGGTTGCCCGAATCGTTCATGTAGCTGGCCGGTTTGTATCCGCCGCCAAACAGTACGTACCCGGCAAACGAGAAATCGAAGAGAATCGGAAACGTGGGCATCCAGCAGGTGAACTTGTTGCCGCCGATGCCGGGGAACGCCGCGGGGAAATCAAACGGAGTGATCTCTTGATCCATGGTGGTGGGGATGATGGTCGTCGAGCCCGATTCGGCCTTGGAAGCCGGCGCGGTGGCGACGGCCATGGGGGAGGAGAGCGTGTAGGTTTTGCCCTGATAGTCGAGGGCAAAGCGCAGCTTGCACCCTTCTTCCAGAAGGCCCGATGCCGCATCGAGGAACTTGTCTTCGAGCGTGAACGTCGCCAGATTATCCGCACCCGTTGCGCTGGCCTTGACCTGGCCAATCTGCGTGACGGTTTCGGGCGAGCCGCCCGCGGCAGGCGTCACTTTGTTGATGCGCAGCGTCGCCTGCCCACCCTGCGGCAGATGGGCCTGTACAGTGAAGGCGTGCGTGTCGGGCTGCGCATTCGCTGCATCGTCTTTGGGCATCGCCATGAATGTGGCGTCGGCGTACTGGATGTCCCATTCGTCAAACGTGAGCTGGCGAAAGTACGGCTCACCGTCGGAGAGCGGACGCGTGGGCGCGGTAATGGCGGTGCCGCCCTGGATGCGCGCGAGGGGGATCTCGACATCGCGGTAGCCTGGCATGCTGATGGAGATGCCGCCGTTGAAGTCATACGCGTCAAGGAGCGTCGCCTCGTCCACGTAGCCTTCCGAAAGCGGGGCAACCTCAAAGATGGCCGTGCCTTCGTCATCGGTGGTGGCGGTGAGCTGCTTGCCTGCGACATAGCGCGACGTTAGTGTGACCTGGGCACCCGTGATGGGCGTATTCTTGTTGGCGACGTCGACCACGACCACGCCGAACATGGTGCGCGAGAGAACGAGCACCTTGAAGGGGTCTTCTTCGTCGGCATAGGCTTCGGTGGGCGCGAGCGGCAATATGAAGGCGTTTGCGCTTCCCGGCACGCGCGGCAACATAATGCTCGCCAGCGAGGACGCTCCGGCAACAAGTAACGAACGGCGATCAAGCATCTTGGGCTCCCATCCCGCAAATATCGGTGGAAATAATCAAATTATGCGAGAAGGTGTCCTGTCGCGGTAGTGCCGTTCGAGGGGCAAAATGTCCAAATGCGAATGCGGAAGCGCGGGAGCGCTGGGGTGCGTGTGGCGTGTTTGGCAGGCGGTCCGCTAGCGCAACATGTGGGCAACCAGCTCGGCGCGAGTTCCGATACCAAGCTTGGCATACACGCCGGACAGGCGGTTTTTAACGGTGCCTGGCGATACTTCCATATGGCGTGCGATTTCGGCGTTGGTCCATCCGCGGCAGGCGAGCATGGCCATGGTGAATTCCGTGGTGGTTAGATCGTCAGCCACATCCTCGCCCGAGTCGGGGTTGTGGATGCGTCGCCATCCGTAGCTAAAGCGGTACGTGATCTCGATGATGCGTGCGAAATCGTCGGGGTATTGCTGTTTTAGGCACGCCTCGATAAGTCCCTGCAAAAGACCATGGTGCTCGCCGATGAGCTCGATAAGGCCGTCGGGGCGCGCAATGTCCCAAGCGGCTCCGAAGTGTGCCTTTGCGGCGTCGACGTCTTTGAGACTCATGCAGGCCATGGAGGCTGACAGATGCAGGAACAGCTCCGAGATGGGGTAGCTTCCCTGTTTCATGATCAGGGCGTTTTCCGCCATGCCCAGACTGCGGCCATATTCGCCTCGTAGGTACAGGGCATGCGCCATCACGTAACTGGCGAACAGGCGCAGACCTTCGGGCAGATGTGCCGCAAGTGGATAAAACTCTTCGGCAGAATACGGGGAAGGCAGGTGCAACAGGACGCTTGCGGCCGAGGCGAACAGGATATGCATGGCATGGACGGCGGGCGATTCCTTGTCAGTTGGCGTATCGAGGATGCCCGCAAGGCAACGGCGGGCATCGGCGATACGGTTGAGTGACAGACTGGCATATCCGCAGATAAAGCATGCGGAATAGCGCAGTGCGGGGTCGGTGGCGTCAAGATAGGGGCGTGCCGTCTCGGCGGCGAGGGTGGCCTGCCCGCGAAAGTACAGTGCTTCTGCCGTGGCAATGGCGCGCGAATCGGTGTCGGTGATGCCAGCGACCGCGGCGTCCAGATGTCCCGGCGCAAGGGCGGTGCACATCAACGGCATGGGAACGCATGGGTAGCCATCGCAGTCCATTTTCCATCTCCCAACAGCTGGCAACACTAGCAGCAATTGTACTCCTGTTGCTCGGGACTGGAATTTGTGGGTATCGCCTACGATTATGCGGAACGTATAAAGGAAGAGTCTATTGGTGATGCTCCCGAAGTGGTTATCGAAACCTAGCTGACCTTGGGATATAGAAAAACTACCGCCCCTGCAAAAAGCTCCATGGGAGCGATGGGAAATGGGCCTCGTTCTGCATATAATGAGGGCATATGACAGCGCGTTTGCATATGCGCGACGCGTTCCATCGAACCGAAAAGGAGCCCTGCATGGATCCCAACAAGCGTCCCGATGATATGGTGCGTATCACCACTCCCGAACTTGCTCAGGCGTTCATCGACGAGCAGGTCACCGCAATCCGTGAGCAGATCGGTGACAAGAAGGTCCTGCTGGCCCTTTCCGGCGGCGTTGACAGCTCAGTTGTCGCGGCGTTGCTCATCAAGGCAATCGGCAAGCAGCTCATTTGCGTGCATGTGAACCACGGCCTGATGCGCAAGGGCGAGAGCGAGCAGGTTGTCGACGTCTTTAAGAACCAGATGGATGCCAACCTGGTCTACGTGGACGCTACCGATCGCTTCCTGGACAAGCTCGTCGACGTGGACGAGCCCGAGGCCAAGCGCAAGATTATCGGTGCTGAGTTCATCCGCGTGTTCGAGGAGGAGGCCCGCAAGGTTGGCGACGAGGTCAGCTTCCTCGCCCAGGGCACCATCTACCCCGACATTCTGGAGTCCCAGGACGGTGTAAAGGCTCACCACAACGTGGGCGGCCTGCCCGAGGACCTGCAGTTTGAGCTCTGCGAGCCCGTCAAGCTGCTGTTCAAGGACGAGGTCCGCGTGGTCGGCCGCGAGCTTGGCCTTCCCGAGAACATGGTCGAGCGCCAGCCGTTCCCCGGCCCCGGTCTGGGCGTTCGCTGCCTGGGCGCCATCACCCGCGATCGTCTTGAGGCGCTGCGCGAAGCCGATGCCATCGTGCGCGAGGAGATCGACAAGGCCGGCCTGACCATTTGGCAGTACTTTGCCGTCGTGCCCGATTTCCGCGCCACCGGCGTGCGTGGGGGTAAGCGCGCCTACGATTGGCCCTGCATCATCCGTTGCATCAACACCGTTGACGTCATGACCGCCGAGGTGCCCGAGCTCGACTGGGCACTGCTCAAGCGCATCACCGCTCGCGTCACCGCCGAGGTCCCCGGCATCTGCCGCGTCTGCTACGACCTGACCCCCAAGCCCGTCGGCACGGTGGAGTGGGAGTAATCTTCTACTCTTTTGGGCGAATTGCATTGACAGAGAGGGGTCCCGCGCAAACGTGTGCGGGACCCCTTTCGTTTTACTGTTCGGTTTACGCTGCGGCCCGTTTTGGAAGGGTCGCGAGCATGGTGGTCCCGTTCTTGGAACTTGCTTCGACCTCAACCGTGCCGCCGTGCAGCGCTGCAATCTCCCAAACAAGCGCTAGCCCGAGTCCTGCGCCGCCGTATGCCCTGCTGCGGGATTTATCCAGGCGAAAGAACGGCTGGAAGATGCTCTCACGGTACTGCTCGGGTATGCCCGGGCCCTGATCCTCGACTCGTAGGAACACGTGGCTGTCGTTGTCGCAGATGGAGACGTTGACAGTCGAGCCGGGTCGGCTGTAACGGATGGCATTCTCGACCAGGTTAAACACCAGCCGATAGAGGAGCGTGTCGCTTCCGATTATCAAAGCGCCTCCACTGCAATTGAGGGCGATGTCTTTATGCTCGGCAAGCGGAGCGAGGTCGGTGAGGACTTCTTCGGACAGGGGGCCAAGCTCAATATCGTCCTCGCAGGGAACGCTGCGGAGCTCACTCATCTCAAGCAGCACCTTGGTCATTCGCGACATCCGCTCGGTTTGTTCTTGTAGCAGGCCGAGCAGCTCGGCTGTTTGAGGTTGCGATGTGGGGTGCTCGGAGACAAACAGTTCAATCTGTGCTTGCATAAGGGCGAGCGGGGTGCGCAGCTCGTGTGCGGCGTTGCCGGTAAACTGACGCTGTGCAGAGAACCCTTCGCCAAGACGGGCGATCATGTCGTTGAATGAGGCGCTGCATCGCTGTAGCTCGGTGGGTACATCTTTGCTGAGCTTAATTTCGCTTAGGTTGTCAGGCTGCACGCGCTCTACCTGAGCGGCAAAAGCCCGCAGGGGTTTGAGCGCACGACCGCTCACAAAGTATGCCAGTACGCTGCCAAGTAGCGTGATTCCAGCCGTGATGCACCAGGCTGTCGCGCCAAAAGATTCCTGTGCGTCGTTTACAACGATCGTGACCTCGTCATCGAGGGCCCCCTTCGTTGGGTCAAATGCCTGAGGCGCATCTTCGCCGGCAGCGTTAAAGGCCGAGATGTCGCTGCCGATGGCATCCATGTAGCGCATGCCTGTATAGCCGACCAAGCAGTTCGTTAGCACGCACGCCGCACACGTGAGCAGCGCCGTCATGATCGTTATGCGCCATTGCAGCGAAAGCCTTTTCATTCGCCATCCTCCATAACGTAGCCCTCTCCAATTCGATTGCGAATCGGGTCGTATCCCAAAGCGCTGCGCAACTTTTTTCGGAGCGACGAGATGTGAACGCGGGTTGCGTTGCTAAAGCTGTTCACGGTGCTATCCCAGACGTGTTCGATAAGTTCCTCTTGGCTTACCGGTCGCCCCTGATTAAGCATCAGGTATTCCAAGATCCCCGTTTCTTTGCGTGTAAGAGATAGAGCCTCACTGTCCACGGAGGCGATGCGCGCCTTGGTGTTAAAGCTGAGCTTTCCGCAGGTTAATACTATGTCGCTTTGTGTGAAGCGCCTGAGGGTAAGGCTGCGGATCCTTGCCGCAAGCTCGTCCAGATGAAACGGCTTGGTAAGGTAATCGTTGGCGCCGGCATCGAGTCCGGCGACTTTATCGGATACTTCGCCACGCGCGGACAGAATCAGTACCTTGGTCTCGCAGTCGGTTTTCCTAAGTTCCCTGAGCACGGTCATGCCGTCGATACGGGGAAGATTGAGGTCGAGCACCACGAGGTCAAAGACTTCGACGCCCAGCAGGTCGAGCGCTTCCCGTCCATCGTGGCAGCAGTCGACGCTGTATGCCAGGTTTCGCAGGCTGCGTGCGATCGTGTCGCACAGTGCTCGCTCGTCTTCGACGATCAAAATATGCATAACAGTCTCCTTGCACATTCCAAATCGCGCTTAACACGGATTTTATGGTCGATATGGTCCAATGGTCGCGTAACGAAAGGAGTGGTCAGGTTGTTCAAAGCGGTAAAACCCGTGGTACAGGTCGCTTTGTTGATCGTCGGAATTGCCATGGTGTGCTTTGGCGTTATGCGTGGCGAGGCGGATGCCGTGCTGGCCAAAGCGATTAGGCTGTGCTTGGAGTGTATCGGAATTGGATAAAAGAGAAAACACTGCGTCGCATGTTTTGGCCCGATTTCGCGGATTCATTCAGGCGGCGGCAACGCTTGTCACCAACATTCACCTGCCAAATTTTGCCAAAGGCAGCATCTATCAGGGCGCGGGAAAAACAGTCTGCGTACCTGGGCTTAACTGCTATTCGTGCCCCGCGGCATCGGGTGCGTGCCCCATTGGGTCGTTCCAGTCGGTGGTGGGTTCATCCAAGTTCAACTTTTCTTACTACGTCACCGGTACGCTCATTTTGCTCGGCGTGCTGCTGGGACGCTTTGTATGCGGCTTTCTGTGCCCGTTTGGCTGGCTGCAGGAGCTGCTTCACAAGATTCCCGGCAAAAAGCTTTCGACAAAAAGACTCAAGGCGCTTACGTATATCAAATACGTTGTGCTGCTGTTAGCTGTGGTATTGCTGCCTGTGCTGGTGGTCAACGATGTGGGGATGGGCGATCCGTTCTTTTGCAAATACGTCTGTCCGCAGGGCGTGCTCGAGGGCGCCATTCCGCTGGCCATTGCCAACGCCGGCATTCGGTCTGCGCTGGGGCAGCTCTTTACCTGGAAACTTGCCGTTCTCATTGCCGTGGTGGTGCTGAGCGTTTTGTTCTACCGCCCCTTCTGCAAATGGATTTGTCCGCTCGGCGCATTCTATGCGCTCATGAATAAGGTGTCCCTACTGGGGATTCGGGTCGATGCATGCAAATGCGTCTCGTGCGGCAAGTGCTCAAAGGTTTGCCAGATGGACGTCGATGTGGTCCGCGCACCCAATCATGCCGAATGTATCCGGTGCGGAAAGTGCATCGGGGCCTGTCCCGTCGATGCCATCAGCTATCGCTATGGCCTGGATGTGTCGGCAGAAAAGCTTCCTCTGACCGCTGATGAAAAGTAAAACAAGCTTCGACAAAAACGGAGGAATGACCATGAAGCTTTCTAAGATTGCGGCCCTGTTTATGGTGCCGGTATTGGCCTTGTGTCTAGTGGCGTGTTCGTCGCCCGGCGGCAACGCGAGCGAATCTACGGGCTCCGATCCAAAGATCGCGGAGCTCATTGCGCAAGAGCCGGCCAACGCCGACGAGGCCGCCGAGCTGTATGCAAAACTCATGCAAAAAGAGAACGATATCCTTTCGAGTGATAATGCGCTGTGGGAAAAGGTATTCAATGCGGCAAATAAAGAGTCGACAATGATTGAGGACGGCAGCAATTACGGCGATTTCCTGCTCAAGACCATCGACGGCGCCAAAGACGAGTTTACGGCGGATGAGCTTAAGACACTCAAGGCCGGCGCGCAGCAGATCAAGGAGATCGAGGACAAGCTCGAGAGCCTGGAAAAGAAGTTCCCCGGCTGTGGAAGCACGCCGAGCGCAGGCGAGAGCGTTGACGCTTCGGCCGCTGGCATGACGGCTGGCACCAATGCTTCGAGCGAGGCGACGAAGTTCCCCAGCTTTGCGGGCAAGGACTTGGACGGCAACGATGTGAACAGTGACGAGCTGTTCTCTAAGAACAAGGTCACCGTCATGAACTTTTGGTTTACCACTTGCAAGCCGTGCGTGGGCGAGCTGGGCGATCTTGAGGATCTGAATAAGGAGCTTGCCGAGAAGGGCGGCCAGGTCGTGGGTGTCAATTCCTTTACGCTCGATGGCAACAAGGGCGAGATCACAGATGCCAAGGACGTGCTGAGCAAGAAGGGCGTGACGTATAAGAACATCTGGTTCAAGTCGGATAGCGAGGCCGGCAAGTTTACGTCAAATCTGTTCTCGTTTCCGACGACCTACGTTATCGATCAGAACGGCAACATCGTAGGGGAGCCCATCGTAGGCGCCATCAGCTCCGCTGAGCAACGCGCAGCACTCGACAAGCTTATCGACCAGGCGATTGCGAATAGCAATCAGTAAAAAACGCGTAAAGCATAGCGAGGATCGTGTGTCGCTGTGCGAAGTAGTCCGCTACCTTTCAAGATAATCTCCACCATATAGAGGTCCCGCTCGGGACCTCTTCTTTTAGGCGCCGTCCCGTTCGTTTTTTGATGCGGTTCCCTACATTCCTCACTGGCGCCGGCAAAAAATGGGGATAGAGTAGGACAAACGCGTCGAATACGAACGGCGGGGGAGAGCGGGCGAGTGTGCCCGCGCGGGAGAGGTTGCCGTCCATGCTGGAGCTCAAGGATATTTGCAAAAGGTACACTACGCAGTCGTTTACGCAGGTGGCGCTCGACAACGTAAGCCTGTCTTTTCGCGATAACGAGTTCGTGGCCATTCTGGGTCCCTCGGGCTCGGGTAAAACTACGATGCTCAACGTTATTGGCGGACTCGACCACTTTGACTCGGGTGATCTGCTCATCGACGGCATTTCGACCAAGGATTTTCACGATCGCGATTGGGATGCCTACCGTAACAACCGCATCGGCTTCGTGTTCCAAAGCTATAACCTCATTCCGCATCAGACCATTTTGGAAAACGCGGAGCTGGCGCTGACGCTCACGGGCGTGGGGCATGCCGAGCGTCGCCAGCGTGCGCGCGAGGCGTTGGAGAAAGTCGGCCTGGGCGAGCACGTTAACAAGCGTCCGAGCCAGCTTTCGGGCGGGCAGATGCAGCGCGTGGCCATCGCCCGCGCCCTGATTAATGACCCTGAGATCGTCCTTGCCGACGAGCCGACCGGCGCTTTGGATTCAACGACATCCGTACAGGTCATGGATCTGCTCAAGGACGTTGCGCGCGACCGCCTGGTCATCATGGTCACGCACAATCCTGAGCTGGCGTACCAATATGCCACGCGCATCGTTAACCTGGCGGACGGCAAGATCACCGACGATTCCGATCCCTTCGATGTTGCCAAAGCCACGCGCCGCGAAGCCAGGCCCACGCGCAAAACCTCGATGAGCTTTGTGACGGCGTTGGGTCTTTCTGCCCGAAACCTTATGACTAAGAAGGGCCGCACGGCCATGACGGCCTTTGCGGGGTCCATCGGCATCATCGGCATCGCGGCGATTTTGGCGCTTTCCAACGGCGTAAACGGTTACATCAAAAAGGTCGAAGAGGATACGCTCTCGAGCTACCCGCTCACCATTTCCAAGCAGGATTACGACCTGTCGTCCATGATGGGCGGGCAGGGGGCTGTGGACGATGGCGCGTCCGAGAGCAAGGGCTCGTCCGACGACAATGTCGGCGGCAAGGTCAAGGGAACCGATAAGATTCCCGTGGTCACGGCTGTAAAGGACATGTTCGCAAGCGTTAAGTCCAACGACATGACGAGCTTTAAGGCATGGCTCGATGCCGGTGGCGACGGCATCGATAAAGAGGTCAATGCCATCCAGTACGGCTATGGCGTGACGCCGGTTGTCTATCGTGCCGGCAAGGGCGATGAGAAGCCTGTCCGGCTGGTGCCCAATGCCATGACCGAGGCCATGAGCGGAGGCGCGAGCTCGGCGGCAACGGTGAGCATGGAATCCATGGGAACCTCGGTCTTTAATGAGATGATTGACGACCAGAGCCTGCTCGACAGCCAGTACGATGTCGTGGCGGGGCATTGGCCTACGTCTGCTAACGAAGCCGTAATGGTGCTTTCGAGCCGTGGCACGGTGGGCGATTACACGCTCTATAGCATCGGTGCGCTGGATATCAATGAGCTCAACGACCTGGTGAACAGCGCCATGGCGGCCGATGGCGGGGTCGAGACGCCCGAGACCGCTGCCGACTTTACCTACGACGATGCACTGTCCACGACGTTTAAGGTGCTGTCGCCGGCCGATGCCTATCGCAAAAACGAAGAGACCGGCATGTGGACCGACATGTCTGGCGACACCGACTTTATGGCCGCCAAAGTTGCCGACGGTATCGACGTGCACATTGTGGGCGTGGTGCGACCTAACGAGACGGCCAATGCGAGTGCGTTGTCCCCGGGCATTGCCTACACGCATGCACTGACCCGCCGGCTTATGGAGCGCGCCGCCGATTCGCAAATTGTGCAAGAGCAGCTTGCCCACCCCGAGACGGATGTCTTTACGGGCAAGTCTTTCGATGAACTGCAGGGCGAGGCAAAACAGGGCGTGGATCTGGGCAGCATGTTCAGTGTGGACGAGGCGGCGCTCAAGAGCGCGTTCTCGTTCGATACGTCTGCACTCTCGGGTGCGGCTGGCGGTATGGACTTGTCGGGTATCGACTTATCCGGGCTGGACATTGACCTTTCGGGCGTTGGTAAGGACATCGACTTCAGCGACATCATGGCCAAAGCGCCAACCCCAGATTTCTCGGGCATCTTTGATGGTCTGGAACTCACACCCGAGCAAATGCAGCAGGTGGGAACACTAGCCAACCAGCTGTTTGAGGGCTTTTTGCGGTCTGATCAGTTTAAGGCGCTGTCGCCCGAAGATCTTGAGGACGCGTCAAAGCTTGCTTCCGCGTTCTCGGCGTATCTTGAGAGCGATACGGCAGCCCAGCAAATCCTGGCTCAGCTCAAAGCGCTCGGCGGCGATGCCCTGGCCGAGCGCCTGCAACAGGCGATGACCGACTATGTGCAAAAGCAGCTGGCTCCGTATATGCAGCAGGCTATGGATCAGGTGATGAAGGCAATCAGCGAGCAGATAGCGTCGACGGTATCGTCCCAGCTCAAGGCAGGTGCGGCAGGGCTCATGGACCAGATGGCGACGCAGGTGTCTTCGAGTTTTGCCAACCTGGCGAGCGCCATGCACGTGGATGCGAGTGCCTTTGCTCGTGCCATCCACTTCAACATGGACGCCGAGGACCTGAGCTCGCTCATGATGAGCTATGCCAAGGCGTCGAAGCTCACCTATGACAACAACCTGACCACGTTGGGCTATGCGGACGAGGCAGACCCCATCTCGGTCAAGATTTTCCCGCGCGACTTTGAGGCCAAGGAGCGCGTGCTTGATCACATCGACGCGTACAACAAGCAGGTCAAAGCCGCTGGTCATGATGAGCAGGCGATCTCGTACACCGACTACATGGGTATCATCATGGGCTCGGTGACCGATATCGTGAACACCATCAGCTTGGTGCTCATCGCATTTGTGAGCATCAGCTTGGTCGTCAGCTCCATCATGATCGGCATCATCACCTACATCAGCGTACTGGAGCGCAAAAAGGAGATTGGCATCCTGCGCGCGATCGGCGCGTCAAAGCGCAACGTGGCCAACGTGTTCAATGCCGAGACCTTTATCGAAGGTCTTATCGCTGGTGTTTTTGCCATCGTTGTCGTGGTGCTCGTGAGCTTCCCGGTCAATGCTTGGGCTCTTGCGACCAAGCAAGTACCCAACCTGATGAGCCTTCCCGTGCAAGATGCACTGGTGCTCATCGCGATTTCGGTGGTGCTGACGGTCGTCGCCGGCCTGCTGCCAGCCCGCAGCGCATCCAAGAAAGACCCCGTAGAAGCCCTGCGCTCCGAATAATGTGACAAAGGGACAGCCCCTTTGTCACATTCATCTCCCTACACCTAGTTCGTTTTGCCCATCAGCGTGATGCGGATGGTTGGATGGGTGTACTCGTCAAACTCGTCCTCGGGATCCGTGTCAAACGAGTAATACGCTTTGATAGGGTCGTCACTCGTCCTGATAGAGATTCTCTCGTAGAGTGAGCCGTTCAAAAAAGCCTGCCTGAACTCTTCGGGGAGCTTCTGCGGTGCTAGGAGCTCGGGGCTTGCGGTCTTGACGTCTATGGTTTGGACGACAGAGGAAAGCTCGCCAAGGTCGAGCTCGATACGGGCGAGGTTGTCCTCGAGGCTCGCATCGGGGTTGACCTCTGCCGCGTAACTCACTTCCGTGAGCGTCCCCTTGTTGTCAAAATCCAGGTACGTATAGGTCTTCTGGGCATCGGAGTCGCCGTCGTGCAGATAGCCGCGGACGTGGTAGCCGTAATCTTGATATCGCTCGCAGGGGTCATCGGCGGACACGTACTCGCATGAGGGCTCGAGCGCCTTGCGAGCGATGGCGATCTGCTCGGCCGCGGCCGCGGCGTTTTCTTGCATCTCGATGTTTCCCTGCGCCAGCTGTGGGATATAGGCACCGCACACGATTGCGAGGGGTAGCGCCACAAGCGCGACGATCCACTTTTTTGCACGGGGGATGGGCACGCCACAGGCCTCTGCCATGGCCTTCGCGTTGGCAAAGCTCTCGGCAAGCACGTCTGCCGCGGTGGCGACGGCGCCTGCGGCAGCGGCGACTTCTGCCGCGCCGCCCAGGTTGCGTGCAGCCTCGTTGTCGCTGTTCTTGAGCAGGCGTGCGGCGGCCTGCGTGCCAACAACGCCTGCGATCTGTGCCGAGCGGTCTTTCTCGCTCTGCTCGACGGCGAGCCGGTACTGCATTTCCTTCCACTGCTTGCCACGCATGCCAAAGCGCGGGGCGAGAGCGCAATAACAGAATATGACGAGCTCGATGGCGGTGAGCACCAAGGCGGTCATCATGCCCGTCTCTTGGAAGCCTTCGTGATGGAAGACGATGTCGTCGATCATTTCGAAGGGAATAATCGATAAGGGCAGCACGAATGCCATGGCAAGCGCCGCTCCGGCAACCTTGGGGCAGATGCAGTATCGCTGGATGCGCTTACGTTCTTGTTCGGAGAGTGCTGCCATGGCTGGTCCTTGGTGTCGTGGCGGTCGTTGTGGCGCGATGCCGTCATATGTGACTTAGTATAGAGAATCCCGTCATCGGTGAGCGCAGGTCATACGGCAAAAGTGCCACGACTGCCCTGGTTTAGAGCGGGTGCTCCTGCGCCCACGCGATGATGCCGCCCGATACGTATGTGTGCCAAAATAAGCACTCGTATGATGATTTGCAATGTGACAAAGGGACTGTCCCTTTGTCACATTGAGTTGAGAGTGGATGTTGATGTATTTATCGCTGGCCCCTATGGAGGGGATTACCGGGCATGTGTTCCGTCGCGTGCATGCGGAGTGCTTCGGTGCGCTCGATTGTTATTACACGCCGTTTTTGCCGCCGCCACGGGTGGGCAACCGCTTTGGCGGTAAGGCGTTTAAAGAGGTCGATCCCGCCAATAACCAGGGGCTTAACGTGGTGCCTCAGCTGATGTCCAAAAACGCGGACGAGTTTGTGTGGGCGGCGCAGGTGTTCGCCGACATGGGTTACCGCGAGGTCAATCTCAACCTTGGCTGCCCCTCGGGCACGGTTGTCGCCAAGGGGAAGGGTTCGGGCTTTCTGCGCAACTTGGATGAGCTCGAGGTGTTCTTGAGCGACGTGTGCGAGCGCTCGCCATTGCCGGTGTCGGTCAAGACCAGGCTGGGACTGGAGAGCGACGATGAGTACGAGCGCGTGCTCGACCTCTATTGCCGCATGCCGCTGGCAGAGCTGATCGTGCATCCGCGCGTGCAAAAGGACCGCTATACGGGCTCGCCGCGCAAAGAGTTTTACGGTGAGACGCTGGAGCGGGCGCCGTTCCCGGTGGCCTATAACGGCGACATCTTTGATCTTGAGGACATGGATACGCTGGTGGAGGCCTATCCCGGGACGCGCCACGTAATGTTGGGGCGCGGCTTACTTGCGAACCCTGCGCTGGCTCGCATGGTTACCGGCGGTCCCGCTGCCACGGCAGCTGAACTGCAGCGCTTCCACGACATGTTGTTTGCGGCGTATGCAGAAGAGATTGGCGGCAACGCGGTCTTTCGCATGAAGGAGTGGTGGTTCTACGCCAAGTGCGCCTTCGCCGATCCCGCTACCGTTCACAAGATCGTGCGCAAGACCAAAAAGGTCGACGAATACCGCGCCGCCGTCGACCGCGTCTTTCGCGAGCAACCGCTCGCGCCCACAGCCCGCTTTTGCGGCTAACTAGTCATCGCTATCTGACGGCCTGGACGGCAAGTGCTTCTATTACGCGCTCGGCACCGGCGCCGATCAGAATGCTGCGATTGGCGATTTCTGTCGGAGCGACTGCCTCGCCAAGGTTGACGCATGCATACGTGGCGCGCTCGTTTTTGGCTGTCATCTGCCAAAACGGATACTTGATGATGACGGGCGTGTTGCCGCCTACGCCGAGTTCCAAGAACAGAACGCGCATGTTGTTGTGGCGGCGCAGAAAATCCTGGTAGCGATCGGCGGCAGCGTACCACCCCTTGTCCTGGACAAACGTATCGTCGGAGCGCAAGTTCATCGTAAGCGGGGCGCCACAGTGGGGGCAGTGGGGCACAAGCGCAGATGGAATGCGCAGGTCCTGTTGGGCGGCGACCATGTGACGCACGAGCTCTTCGTTGTCCCATGTCTCCTGACAGCAAGGCTTGCTGCACTGGAACAGGCCGTAGTCTCCCTGCGTGTAGAAGAGTCGCTGCTTGTCAAAGCCGGCGCGCTGGAAACAATGGTCCACGTTTGTGGTCAGCACAAAGTAGTCGCGGTCGCGCACCAGATCCAAGAGCTGATCGTAGAGCGGCGTCGGTACGGGATCGTATCGGTTGCACATGATGTAGCGGCTCCAAAATGCCCAGTGCTCCTCGAGCGAGTCGTAAGGGTAGAAGCCACCGGAATACATGTCGGCAAAGCCGTAGCGTGCGGCAAAGTCGCCAAAGAGCTTCTCGAAACGCTTGCCCGAATAGGTGTATCCGGCGGCGGTCGAGAGTCCTGCTCCGGCACCGATTACCACGGCGTCAGATGCATCGAGTGCAGCTCGGAGCTTATCGATTTGTTTGGAGAAGGCTGCGGTAGATTGCCTCGTCAGACGCGAGAAAAACATTGAAGATCACCTTAAGGTTGGGGTCGTTATGGTCTAGATGATGACGAACGGTATCGATGGCCACGCGCGCGGCGGCATCTTGCGGATAACCAAACACGCCCGTCGAGATGCAGCAGAATGCAAGCGTGCCGAGTCCTCGGCGTGTCGCTTCTTCCAGGCAGCTGGTGTAGCAGCGGCGTAGCAGCAATTCCTTGCGCGGGCCAGGCTTATGGCTGGGCACGATGGGGCCGACGGTGTGGAAAACGTAGCTGCTGGGCAGGTTGAACGCCGGTGTGACCTTGACACGCGCCGTTGGTTCCTCGTGCCCCTGTTCGTCCATGAGATTGGCGCACGCCAAACGCAGCTGCATGCCGGCGTAGGTGTGGATGGCGTTGTCGATGCAGCTATGCCCTGGCACAAAGCAGCCGAGCATTTGGCTGTTGGCTGCATTGACGATGGCATCGGTCTTAAGCAGCGTAATGTCGCCGCGCCAGATGGCAACGCGATCGCGGTAGGGGAGCGTGCTGGCATCGGTCGCTCCGCCGCGCTCAAGAAGGCGTTGCTGCAAGTAGGTGTCTTGTATGTCGAGCGTCTCGGCCGCAAGCGCCTCGGGCGGCCGCACGTTCATAAGGGCTCGAAGCAAATCGCGCTGCTCGCTGGCTCCGGCAGGTACAGCAATGCTGCGCACGTCTGGTCGCTCATCGAGCAATGCCTTGATAAGCCAAACACGGCGCTCTGCCTGATTCATGGTCGACCTCCTGTTCGATTGAGATGGTTTCATTCGACAGTAGTGTGCGGCCTAACTCGTTTCTTCAAAAGAAGGCACAAAAAGGTAAGCGCCGTGGAGCGATATGCCCCACGGCGCTCAATTTGCAGAAGCCCGCCGCTGTTAGGAGTTTCGCACGAGCTGCTGATAGTCGGTGCCCCATTCCACTAGGGAATCGATGATGGGCATAAGGCTGTGGCCCAGCTCGCTGAGTGCGTATTCGGTGCGGATGGGTGTCTCGGGGATGACGGTACGCGTGATGAGGCCCGCGGCATCCATTTCCTTGAGGTTGGACGAGAGCACCTTTTGGCTAATGCCCGGGATAGCGCGATGCAGCGCGTTGAAGCCCATGGGATGGCCTATGAGCTGTTGGATGATATAGATCTTCCACTTGTTGCCAAAGAGTTGAAAACACGTGGCAACAGGGCAGGGAGGCAGTTCTTCTTTGGTAAGCATGGAGGCTCCTCAATCGTGTGGACAGCTTTCATTATCGCAGCCGCTGTCGTTTGCGGCTACTACTTACCTTTTGGTAACTGGCTAATAGATTGGTGCCTTCTTTTTGTCGTTGCGCGCTTTTTGCATGGTGCATATAGACGCAAAGAGCGTCAAAAACTGGATGGCTTCGCCCGGCCATCCTCGACCGAAAGGAAATGCCATGTCCGAGAATCTTGAGAACGTTGCCGCTTTCGCCTCCTGCGGTACTGCCGATCCTGCGCCCGCTTGCGGTTCCGCCGACCCCAAGGCCGCTCCCGCTTGCGGTTCTGCCGATCCGGCGGCCGCTCCTGCCTGCGGCTCTGCTGACTCGGCTGCTGCCCCTGCCTGCGGCTCCGCTGATCCGGCTGCTGCTCCGGCCTGTGGCACCGCTTGCGGCACTGCCGACGCTCAGTAAGCAATCGCTCAGAAGGGACTCGTAATGGATACTCAGACTTGCCTCAAAAAGATGCAGCTTGCCGGGACGCTCTCTCTGGCAACCGTGGACGAAAGTGGCGCACCGCAAATTCGCTGCGTGAGCGCCGTCCATTACGAGCCCCGTGCTATCTACTTTCTCACGGCGCGCGGTAAGGAGATGGCCCGCCAGCTTATGGCCGATGGGCGTATCCAAACGCTTGTCCATACGCGGTTTAACGAGATGATCCGCATGTCCGGCGTTGCCACTCCCGTCTCGGATTCCGAGCAAACTCATTGGCGTGATGTGATCTACGCCGAGCAGCCGTATCTTGCCAACGTATATCCTGGCGACACGCGTGATATCAACATTATCTTTAAGGTTGAGAACATCGTGCTCGACTACTTTAACCTGGGCGTCCATCCCATTGAGCGTGCGGTCTTTACCCTCGACGAAGACATGGCACCTGCGCCCGCCAAGGGCTTCTGCATCGATGCCGATGCGTGTATCGGTTGCGGCACCTGCCTTGAGCACTGCCCGCAGAAGTGCATCGAGCCGGGAGACTCATATCGCATAGAGCCCGAGCACTGCCTGCATTGCGGTGCCTGTGTCGAGAATTGCCCCGTCGGCGCCGTTGCGCGCCTGTAGCCCAAATACCGTCATCAGTTTCAACATCGACCAAGGGAGTCCCACGATGCAAAAGCCTGCGTTTGCCTTCCAATGGCATATTACGGATGAATGCGATCAGCGTTGCAAACATTGTTATATCTTTGCCAACGGTGCCTGCGCCGGTTTTAAGCGCATGCCGTGGGAGCAAATGGTCCAGGTCGTCGATCAGGCCCAGGCGCTTTGCGAGCGTATCGGTCGTCAGCCGTACTTTTACGTTACAGGTGGCGACCCCATTCTTCATCCCGATTTTTGGCGCCTGGCCGAGCTTTTGCACCAGCGCGGTTTTATGTGGTGCGTGATGGGCAATCCGTTCCATCTTACCGACGAGGTCTGTGCTCGCATGAAAGAGCTGGGTTGTCGCAAGTACCAGCTCTCGCTCGACGGACTCGAGAAGACGCACGACTACTTCCGCAAGCCTGGTTCGTTTGCCGAGACCCTGCGTGCGATCGGATGTCTTAAGCGCGCGGGTATCTGGGTTGCCGTCATGAACACGGTTTCGAGCATGAATGCTGCCGAGTTGCCGCAGCTCATCGATCTGGTGGCAAGCCTCGAGGTCGACGTGTTCGCCTTTGGTCGGTACTGCCCCACGTCGGGCCAAAAGCGTGACGAGTTCCATTTGGAACCGCTGGAGTATCGCGATGTGCTGCTGGCCGCGCAGGATCGCATGGAGTTCCATCAGGCGGCCGGCTGCAAAACGTTCTTCCAGCTCAAGGACCATCTGTGGACGCTGCTTTTGTGGGAGCAGGGTAAGTTCACCATTCCTGAGGATGCTAAGCCCGGCATGATCTATGACGGCTGCCACTGCGGTACGGGACACATGACGGTGCTGCCTACGGGCGATGTCTATGCATGTCGCCGCATGGAGAGCAAGGTGGGCAACGTTGCCGAAAACTCGCTGGAGGAGCTCTTCTTTTCGCCGCAGATGGAGGCAAAGCGCGACTTTAAAAAGTTCAAGAAGTGCTCCAAATGCGAGCTTTTCGGCTGGTGCCGAGGCTGCCCCGCTGTGACGTATGGTTACACAGGCGATATGTACGAAGCCGATCCTCAGTGCTGGAAAGAGATCGAGGAATAGGATCGCCGTGTCATCGGGTAGTCGTTGGGGACGTACTTAAACGACTACTCATTTAAGGACTATTCATTTAAGTACGTCCCCAATGAGTGCTAGAGCAGGTTTTTCTGTACCCACGCGATGATGTCGCTCGACTCGTAGAGCGGCTTGCCGTCGATGAACAGGCAGGGAACCTGGCGCTTTCCTCCGACGGCGATGAGCGTCTGCTCGGCATCGGGGTCGGTCGAGATGTTGCGCTCGGGGATGGTCACGCCATTGTCCGCCAGGAAGCGCTTCACCTTAATGCAATACGGGCATCCGGTCATAACGTACAACACGAGTTCGTGATGAGTAGCCATAGGTCTCCAATCGGTTGGGTTTTGATTGAGATACCCAAAGCCGTTGCAGTCTAAGCACGAGTCAGCGACGACTCGATTGCCTGAACCAGAAACGCCGTGGCCCCGGTGCCGCATGGCTTGTCGTAGTAGTCTACGAAGCGCTGGTCGGCGAGGTAACCGTGGGCGAGCCCCAGATATGCCTCGTCCTGGGGCTCACTGCTCCAGTTGAGAGCTATCCAGCGGCGATGCATTGCGACGAGCTTGCGAGCCTCGCTGCCTTCCGGTTCGCCATCGCCCATGGCAATCGAGAGCTGGCCCAAAATGGCACGTTCAAGCTCCTTCATGTCGTTCCATGTCTGAGGGTCCATGTCTAGCAGCGCTTCGTTTGCCGCATCGACGGCTTCGTCGCCATAGCGCGCCCGGGCCTCGGCACCGTAGCGCTCCTCGTTTTCCTGAACGGTGCGCCAGCGCTCCAGTTGCGGCAGGACGGCGCCCATGAGCGAGACGGCTTCGTCGAGCGACATGCCGGTGTTTTGTGCCAGGCGCGGGGCACAATCCTCGATCATTGCCTCCATGGTGGTCTCGTAGGTGTACTTGCCGTGGTCGTAGCACCATTTGCAGTAATGATCGGTCGTGGCGCCCGTAGCGTCGGTGCCGCAGTCATCGGGCGTGAGCAGCATGCCGCAGCTCTCGCAGTAGTGTTCGGGCATTTCGAGCAGGTGAGACAGTGGCTCTCCGGTTACGGCGGCAATGAGCTTCATCATATCGATGCCCGGCGTGACCTCGCCGCGCTCCCAGCGGCTGACGGCTTGGCGCGTTACATAGAGCTTGGCGGCGAGCTGCTCTTGGGTGAGATTGTTGGCGCGACGGACGGCGATGAGTTTTTCTGCAAAGGCCATGACGGCTCCTCTCTGCTGGTTGATGGCTTAAGCATACGCGGCGGTAGGCACCCTTCCAAGCAACCGTTGGTTGCACGACGGGCGCCGCGGTGGGGGATTGCGCGCGGCGCCTCGTGCGCCCATGCCGTACAATGACCGGCATGGAACCTATTGCACACATACATACCGACCTGCCGCAGAAGTTTGGCATTCCGCGCAACAGCTTTTTGGCACCCCATCTACAGGGCCGTATTGTCTTTGAGCCGGAGTTTGCCTCTAACGCCGCGGTTGCAGGGCTCGAATCCTTCTCGCACTTATGGCTGCTTTGGCGTTTTGAAAATGGAACGCCCGGCGGCACGGCAAAAGACATCGCCGTCGATGCCAAAACACAGGACAAAGCCGGTACCAATGCCAAGTGGTCAAAGACTGTGCGTCCGCCACGCCTGGGCGGCGCCGAGCGCGTGGGTGTCTTTGCCACGCGCAGCCCATTTCGCCCCAATCCTATTGGCCTCACTTGCGTCAAGCTCGGCCGCGTTGAGCTTACCGACGACGGCCCCATCATCCATGTGCTGGGGGCTGACCTTCGCGACGGCACGCCCATCTACGACATTAAGCCCTACATTCCGTTTGCGGATTGTCATTCGGACGCGACGGGCGGCTGGATCGAGGACAACCCGTGGCAAGAGCTCGACGTCGAGTTTACACAAGCACTGCAAGACAAGGTCCCGCCCACAAAGTTGCCCGGCCTGATCGAGATTCTTCGCCAAGATCCGCGCCGTGCTGGAAGCAAGCACGAGCCCAATCGCGTCTACCACTTGGCCTACGCCGGGCTCGACGTGTCGTTTACGGTCGATGGGACACAACTGACCGTAACGGCCGTCACCGAAGCTCAGGGCTGACCGCCCGCCGTCCGCGTCGTCAAATTCAACCCCAAAACCCGTGCCAAAGCCGTCCATCCTGGTGGACAATAACGCCTACCGAACCAATCCACTTTGCACGGGAGCCCAGCATGAAATACGACTTCACCTCGCTTATCGACCGCCACGGTATGGATGCCATCGCCGTTGACTCCTGGGGCGAGATCCCCGGTATGGCGCCAAACGCACCCGATGAGGGCTTCGACCGCATCCCCATGTGGGTGGCGGATATGAACTTTGCTACGGTGCCGACGGTTCAGGAGCACATCATTCAGCGTGCCCAGCACCCTATGTTTGGCTACTTTGATCCGCGCGCCGAGTACTTCGATCGCATCATCGAATGGCAGAGCCGCCGCAATGACGTCGAGGGCCTGCTTCCCGAGCACATTGGCTATGAAAACGGCGTGCTGGGCGGCGTCGTGTCGACGCTTCGCGCCTATGTGCAGCCCGGTGATGCGGTGCTGGTCCACAGCCCCACCTACATCGGTTTTACCAAGTCCATCGAGGCCGCGGGCTATCGCATTGTGCACAGCCCGCTTAAGCTCGATGACCAGGGCGTATGGCGCATGGATTTTGAGGACATGGAGCACAAGCTCGAGCAAAATCACATCCATGCTGCCGTTTTCTGCTCGCCGCATAATCCCTGCGGCCGCGTGTGGGAACGCGACGAGATCGAGCGCGCCATGGACATCTATCGCCAGCACGATTGCGTGGTGATCTCGGACGAGATCTGGTCCGACATCATCCGTCCTGGGCACAAGCACATCCCGACGCAGTCGGTGAGCGAGGACGCCCGCATGCGCACGGTCGCCCTTTATGCGCCCAGCAAGACCTTCAACCTCGCGGGCCTAGTCGGCAGCTACCACATCATCTACAACGAGACACTGCGCGACCGCGTGTGCGCCGTGTCCAACAAGACCCATTACAACGAGATGAACGTCCTCTCGATGCATGCACTCATCGGTGCCTACCAGCCGCAGGGCTACGAGTGGGTGGACGAGCTCAACGAGGTCATCAAGGACAACGTTGACTACTTCTGCGATTACGTGGACGAGCATTTCGAAGGTGTGGCCTATTCGCGTCCGCAGGGCACGTACATGGTGTTCTTGGACTGCACGGAGTGGTGCCGCGAGCATGACCGCGACATTCAGTGGCTGCTCGACGAGGGCGCGCGCGTGGGCGTGGGCTATCAAGACGGCCGTCCGTTCCACGGGCCTTGCCACATTCGCGTGAACCTGGCCCTGCCGCTTTCGCGCGTGCAGGAGGCGTGCGAGCGCCTGAATCGCTACGTTTTTAATGCATAGCAAGCCGTAACGAACGAACGACATGCGCGGGGTCTTCTGGCTTGATTGTTATGCGGGGGTCTGATCCCAGGCCCCTACTTTTCGTGAATCTGCTTGCCGCAAAGGTGCTCAATCGTAATCTCGTACAGCTGAACGCCCTTGATGTCCTTGGCGATTTCCTCCTCGACCTCTTCGGCGGTGGGGTAGTACTTGAGCGCGAGCTCACGGACCTTGTCCTCGATAAATGCGGAGGTGTCATTCGCTAGGCGGCAACGGCCAAAGATAACGGTGCTCTGCACGTAGGGCGCCCAATCGTCGTCCTTGTACCAGTCGTTGCCGTAGACGGTAAAACAGACCTTGTCGTCACGCTTGAGAGCGTCGACCTTGTGGCCCGCCTTGGCGCCGTGGAAGTAAATCTTGTCGTGCTCAGCGTCAAAGAAGTAGTTGACGGGAATGGCGTACGGGTAGCCGTCATCGCCGTTGACGGCAAAGACGCCGCGCTTGCAGGTGGCGAGCAGCTCGCGCGCCGCCTCGTCGGTAATGGCGCGCTTCTTTCGGCGTAGAGGCCTAAACATCGCGGGATTCCTTTCCAATCGGGCATGGTTCTTGGGGAGAGACTATAGCGAACTGGGGCCGTGCTGCTTGATGCGGGCGAGAATGTTTTTGAGCTTTTCAAAATCGAGCGGCTTGGGCAGATGGGCGTTCATGCCGGCGTCGCGTGCGGCCTTGGCGTCCTCGGCAAAAGCGTTGGCGGTCAGCGCGATGATGGGGATGTCGGCAGCGTCGGGCTTGCCGCTCAGACGAATCGCGCGCGTTGCCTCATAACCGTCCATACCGGGCATCATGATGTCCATGAGGATGGCGTCGAAGCTGCCGGCGGGATGCGACAGGTACAGGTCGACAACCTCGTTGCCGTTGGCCGCGCGGGTCACCACAACGTCCTCGGATTCCAGCAGCGCCTGGGCAATTTCGGCATTCAGGTCGTTGTCTTCGGCGAGCAGGACGTTCATGCCGGCGAGCGAGCAGTTGGGCGTTGCCTCGGCTGGCTTTATGTGGGCCCGAGGGTTCTTGTCGATATCGAGCGGAATCTGGACAGTGAACGTGCTGCCCACGCCGAGTTCGCTTGAAATCTCGATGGTGCCGCCCATCATGTCGATGAGCGATTTGACGATGGCCATGCCCATGCCGGTTCCCTGGAACTTGCTGCGGGCGTCGTCGCCCTCTTGGGCGAACGGCTCGTAGATATGCTTCAAAAACTCGGGCGTCATGCCAATGCCGGTGTCTTCGATGGTGAAACAAAAGAGTGCACGTGCGTCGTTGAGCGGTTTGACGGTGGAAGAGAAGGTGACGGTGCCGCCATGCTTGTTGTATTTGATGCTGTTGTCGAGCAGGTTGATGATGATTCGGCGGATATGGGTGGGGCTGCCGATCATGCTCTGGTCGACAGCATAGGGCTCGCTGATGTTGAACAGCGTAATGCCGCGGTCCGATGCGCGGAGTTTGCACAGCACCAAGGCATCGTCACAGAGCTCCTTGAGGTTGAACGATTCGTGCTCGAGTGTCACTTTGCGCTCCTCGATCCTGCCCATCTCGAGGATGTCGTTAATGAGCGAAAGCAGGTGGTTGGCAGCGACACGCGCCTTGGCGCGGCTTTCGCGAGCGACCTTTATATCGCCCTCTTTCAATTCCTCAATCTCAATAAGGCCCAAGATGCCGTTGAGCGGTGTGCGGATGTCGTGGCTCATACGCGTGAGGAACGCGGTCTTGGCGGCGTTGGCGGCGTCGGCTTTCTGCCGCTCTTTCCGCGCGCGTTGAAGCGACCAGACAAGGATGGCGATGCCGGTCAGCAAAATGCAGATGATAACGGTGGCAATGGCGGCGCGGTTGCGATAGAGGAATCGAAGTGTATCGGATTCTTGAGCCGAATACGATGTGGGGGAATAACTGTTCGCGGAGAGCGATTCGCCGGCATTGACGATACCCTTATTAATGATTCCTAGGAGTTGGGGATTGCCGCGCGAGATCAAGCACGATAGTTCTGCTGTGTTGGTGAGTTCCTGCGTTTCGAAATCCTCGATGTCGTAGGTGTCGCGGATGGTTTCCAGGCGCGTACTGGGGACGATGATGCAACTGGCCTCTCCTTTATTGAGGGCTTTGAGCATCTCGCTGCCGCTTGGGTACTCGGTTACCGTCGCGTCGGGGAACAGGCTCTCGAGCTCAAAGCGGTTGACGATAGCGCTCTTTGTGCAAGCGATGTTTTTGAGGTCCTTGCTCAGGTCGTTGCTGCTGTGGATAGCGGTCAGGGAGACCGTTCCCGTCGAGTTTGACTGGATGACCCCCACCTGTTCGGCGAGCCAGTAGTCACGAAAGAATGGCAGGGCGACATCGATGGTGCCTTCTGAAAGGGCTTTGATCATTTGTTTGGTGTCTGCGATGGCGACTGTTTTAACGTTAATGCCAAACTTGTCGTGCAACGTCGTCGCGAGCGAGGCAAGCGACCCCTCCATTTCGCCATCGTCATTTTGCGTGCAGTAGGGGAGCTGGTTTGTAAGATAGCCGAGCGTGATGGTGTTGCCGTTTGCTTTGAGCCAGGAGGCCTCGGCGCCGTCAAGTGATGATGACCCGCTGTTTTGGGCCGAGTAATTTGCTTTGACCTCGTCATTGTAGCGGGGGTTGAATCGGGCGATTGCCGCCATGGCGGCATTGATATCGTCCATAAGGTCGGGGCGGCTTTTGGGGACGGCGAAATAGTAGTCGCTTGAGCCTACGTAGAACATGGGGGAGGCGCTAGGCGATGAGATCGTGTCGTTCATGATGATGGCGTCGACCTCGCCGTTTGCCAACGCATCGAAGAGGCCGCCGCCACTGGCTATTTCTTTATAGGTGCAGGTAATGCCTTCGTCGGCAAGCCACTGCTGGCCGACGAAGGTCTGCATAACGCCGGGATTGCAGCCAATGGTGAGGCCCTGGAGCGCCTGGAGGTCGCCCGTGGCCAAGTCGTCTCGGTCGGGCCTGGCATAGATGTAGTAGCGCTCGGTGCCCTCGGGGTTCGATGAGAAAAGCAGCTTTTGGGCGCGTTCCTCGGAGTAGGAGATATTGGGCATGAGGTCGATCTCGCCCGCCTCGAGCTTGTCCATGAGCTCGGTGAACGTACCGGAGACATATTCGTATTTCCATCCGGGGGTGTAGTACGAGAGGGTTTGGAGGTATTCGTAACCCCAGCCCGAAAGGCGTTCGCCCGGCGTGCCTTCCTGGAAACCCTCGCTGCTGACGAGCCAGCCAACGCGTACCGTTTTGACCTGCTGCTCGGACTGGTCGGCAAGGGCCGGCACGGGTGCGGCGGCACTCAGCGCGGTAAGTGCGGTGAGAACGATGGCGAGGGCGCGATATATAGTTGAACGAAGGACAGCGGCAGCTCTCACATGCAATCCTAACGAATCGAGGCAGTACCACGTAAGGATACCAGCTCAGGTGCCCCGTTTGACCCACCTGCCGTTAAACGGGGCACCGTTTGGCGCTTGGCAGCTAGGGACGTTCCTTTCCTGCCGGCAGTTGGGGACAGTCCCTTTCTGCCGGCACAAAAGGAACGTCCCTAGCTGCCGGATGTGGGACAATACCGAGCGAATGTGATTGATTGCTCGCGGAAGGGGTCGCGATGAAAAAGCTGAGGACGCTTGCCGATGTGTTGCGCCAGGCGGGCTTCGTGCGCATTACGGGCCTGTTCCTTCTCTTCTATCTGCTCTGCTCAACGGCCGTCTGGCTGTCTGAGCCCACGACCCTCACCTTTGGTGACGGGCTCTGGTTTAGCTTTGAGACCGTTTCGACCATCGGCTTTGGCGATATTCCGGCCGAGACGCCGGTCGCCCGCGTCATCACGGTCGTCTTGAGCGTCATTAGCATCTTCTACATCGCTATGCTCACGGGTGTTGCGGTGAACTACTGCAACACGCTCATCAAGATGCGCCAAAAGGACACCATGGCGCGCTTTATGGACGACTTGGAGCATTTGGAAGAGCTCGACCGCGATGAGCTCGCCGACCTGTCGCGTCGCGTACGTGAGTACCGCCGTCGGCAGCGCTAGGGCAAGCGTATCGCGCAGCAAGGGGGATTGCATATGAACATCACGGTGTACCTGGGCGCGAGCGTCGGTAACGACCCGGCGTTTTTGCCTGCGGTGCAGGAGCTCGGCACATGGATTGGCGCCAACGGTCACGCGCTGGTGTACGGTGGGTCCAAGTCGGGCTTGATGGGCGCGCTTGCCGATAGCGTCCTCGATGCCGGCGGCCACGTGACGGGCGTGGAGCCGAGCTTTTTTATCGAGGCCGAGTTTCAGCACGATGGCATCGACGACCTCATCGTGACGAGCGATATGGCCGAGCGCAAGGCGAAGATGATCGAGCTCGGCGACGCGTTTATCGCTTTCCCGGGTGGCACGGGCACGCTCGAGGAGATTGCCGAGGTCATGTCCGCGGTGTCGCTGGGACACCTCAACGCGCCGTGCATCCTGTATAACCTGGACGGTTATTACAACGACCTGAAGGCGCTGCTCGGCCACATGATTGAAAAGGGATTATCGAGTCCGCAGCGCCAGCGGGGGATTTACTTTGCCGAAGATTTGCACGAGATTGCTTCGATCATCAATGGTTAAGTTCTAGATTGGGCGTGCATTGCGCCCAATGGTGCCGTTTGGGGTGCAGATGGTTGGCCCGTCTGGGCAGCGCTCGCTCTACAATAAAACGTATTTCTGTCGACTTTGACCACGGGAGGGCCCGATGGATAAGCTTGCAAAACCTAAAAACCGCGCGCTGTTTTTGATCAGCGTAGCCGTGACTGGCGCGCTCGCCGGCGCTGCGGTCTGGCTGTTCTTTTTTGCGATGGAACACGGCATCGATTTCTTTTGGACCGAGATTCCGCACATGCTGGGTGCTGCTTCGCCCGAGCTTGCCAGCGGTCCCTTCGGTTGTCTGCCGTACCCGTTTTTCGTCTGCCTGCTGGGCGGTCTGCTCATTGGTCTGTACGAAAAGGTGACCTGCACCAAGACCGACGACCTCAACCAGGTGATGGCCAAGGTCAAGCAAGACGGACGCTATCCGTATGACAATCTGGGCAAGCTTTCGCTCGCGGCATTGCTGCCGCTGCTGTTTGGCGGAAGTATTGGTCCCGAGGCCGGCCTGACCGGCGTTATCGCGGGCCTGTGCAGCTGGGTTGGCGACCGCATGCGCCGCTTTGGTGCCGAGTTTAGGGAGCTTACGCTGCTGGGCACCCAGGCAGCCCTGACGGCGCTCTTTACCGCACCCGTCTTTGGTTTTGTGGCGCCGCTCGCCGGCAGCGCCGATGGCGACGAAGACTCCGCGTCTGACGAGATTACCATCAAGCTGCCCAAGGCACAAAAGACCGTGGTCTACGGCATCGCGATTGCCGGCGGCCTGGGTACCTATCTGCTGCTCGGCCAGCTTGTGGGCGGCGGTATGGGCATGCCCAGGTTCGAGGCTGCCGAGGTGGGCAACCTGGAGCTCGCATGGCTTATCCCCCTGGCGCTGATCGGCACGGTCTGCGGCTGGCTGTACTTTGTTTCGGAGCACGCGAGCGAGGCACTGGCCCACGCGATAGGGGAGCGCCCTGTCGTCAATGCCATGCTAGCCGGTCTGGCGCTCGCCATCTGTGGCACGGTCCTGCCCTACACCATGTTTGCCGGCGAGACCCAAGCCGACGTGCTCATGGAGACCTATCTGACCATTCCCGCCGGCGTGCTTATCGCGACCGGTCTGGTCAAGGCTATGCTAACCCCGGCGCTTATCAACATGGGCTGGCGCGGTGGTCACTTCTTCCCGGTTATCTTCTCGGGCGTAAGCCTGGGCTACGGCCTTGCCATCCTCACCGGTGCCGATCCGGTCTTTTGCGTCGCCGTCTGCACCGCCTCGACGATGGGCGCCGTCATGCGCCAGCCCGTTATGGTCGTGGGCCTGCTGCTCATGTGCTTCCCGCTCAAGGGCATCGTCTGCATGATCATCGCCGCCGTCATCGCCGCCGGCATTCCGCTGCCCAAGCCGCTGCGCAAGTAGCGCGGCAGCGCACCGCCAATGCAGGCATCCCAAGCCTGGCGTAAGGATGTAACGGCTGCTGGTCTGCCCCAAAACTCATGAAGAAAGAAGCCGCGCGAGGTCGTATGTCTACGGCCTCGCGCGGCTGTTGTTTAGAGCTTCTTCAGCACGATGGCGATGGTGTTGAGATACTCGAGTGCGCCGGCTTCAACGGCAGCACGGTCGCCCGCTGCGTATTCGTTGTCGCAGGCGAGCCAATCTGCCCATGCCTCGTTGGTGCAGAGCATGGGTTGCATCGAGACAATCTCGACGCCGGGGGTCGGCTCGATCATGGCGCGCCACCAGGCTAAGTCGTGCATATAGTCGAGCTGCTCGGGTGTCCAGGATTTGAGCAGGCAGGCGGGCAGGTTGTCGTGGCAGTCGCGAACCATGCCGGGGATGCTTAAGTAGAGCATCCCGCCTTGCTTTACGTAGGGGAGTAGGCGCTCGCCCAGATAGTGCGGGTCCCGACCGTAGTAGTTGTACGAGTCGATGCTCGCGACCGCATCAAAATAGCCGTGCTCAAATGGTAGGCCCTGTGAAGCGTCCGCCTGAACGGGATGAATCGTGTCGCGCGAGATACCGAGCGAATCAAAGAACGCGCGATTCTCCTCGGGGTCGCTCCAGAGGTCGACAGCGTAGGTGTCAAACCCGTATTCGCGGGCGAGCAGGGCACTGGTGATACCGGTGCCCGATCCAAGGTCGCAGACGCGGGCGCCGCAGGGAATACTTGCACCGCAAAGGAGCTCCTCGCAGAGCTTGAGGGGGTTCGGCCCCATAATCTTAGAACGCACGAGCGCCGTATCGAAGCTGGTGGCTTTTGGGAAGGATTGAGATTCCTGGGATTGCATTGTTCTTTCCTATCAGGTGCAAATTGGCAGATGACGGAGGCGGAACGGCGCAACAAACCACGGCCGTCGCACGGCCGTTTTCATGGTTCTATGCGATTGACCGTTCCCTAAAGAACAATGACCAAAAAGACATCCCCTTGGATGATCGAAATTGGGCCGAGGCCCGTGACGTCTTCATTATAAGACGTCACGGGCGCGCTGGGGATATGTCATTTGTCATATATTCGTATTTGCTGACGACCCTTGATTATCAACTTCATCCGAACACTTCCCACATTCATCCGTACATGTGCGGATGAATGTGGGAACCCGATACCC
>CAKUGR010000005.1 GCA_934654775.1 uncultured Collinsella sp. | reverse complement strand
GCCTTTAGACGCGAGCCCGGGGCCCGTGGGTTATACCCTAAGAGCAAACCACCCTTTTTAAGGGTGGTTCTGATTGCTGCGTCGATGCTCCAAGACGGGCAAAACCAAGGCATGCCGCCCGCTGCGGATAGGTGGTGCACTTCCCAGCGTGCATTTTTGGGAGTATTCAGCAAGCTCTGAAAAATGCATAACGTTGTGAATGGGCCGTAGTGGCCCGCGGCGCCCATCGACAGCCCTTGTGGGCGGGCTATCGATGGGCGGAAATGGCTGTCGCCGCGTTTTTGGTTTGTGCCGTCCTGCAACACTGCTGTAACCACGTCGTTATGTCGTTTGTGATGGGGCCGTTGGGGCCCACGGTGCTGAATACTCCGTTTTTTGCACGATCTAAGGTGGGGTACCCTGAGACGAAGCAAAAAGATGCCTCATTTCTATGCAGATACCGATAGGATTTATGCAAGATTGGGATTGTAAACCGTGCGCGTGCAGAAAACCGGTGCGGGGACGTCTGAAGGCGGTTCGGCTCCTGGGGCATTGCACGTGCAGAACGGTTAAAATCGGGACTCGGTCTTAGTTTTACTTGGAAGGATGCATATGGCTTCTAATGTTGATGCTTCTCTAGAGGAGACGCTCTCCTATATTACTGACCAGTTGAAGGAGCTTACCTCGATTGCTTCGCCTACGGGCTATACCCGTGCGGCTACTGACTATCTAATGGAAACGTTGCGCGATATGGGCTTTGGCCCCGAGCGCTCCAATAAGGGCAACGTGTTGGTTGAGCTTGGCGGCGAGGGCGAGCCGCTCGTATTGGCGAGCCATGTCGATACTCTGGGCGCCATGGTGCGCTCCATTAAGGACAATGGTCGCCTGCGCCCCACGACCCTCGGCGGGCATCAGTGGTCTACGGCCGATGGCGAGAACTGCACCGTTTACACGCGCGATGGCAATGTCTACACGGGTGTGGTTCTTAACACCGAGCCTTCGGCGCATGTGGCCGATGAGCCGGTCAAAACCATCGAGAAGAACATGGAGATCTTGCTCGACGAGAACGTCGATAGCAAGGACGATGTGCTCGAGCTGGGTATTCAGACGGGCGATATCATCGCCATGGATCCGCGTACCACGGTGACGGAGAGCGGCTACATCAAGAGCCGCTTCTTGGACGACAAACTGTCCGCGTCGATTCTGCTGGGTTTGGCCCGCGCCGTCACCGACGGCGAGGTGACCCTTTCGCGCAAGGTTTCGCTGCTCTTTACGGTGTACGAGGAGGTCGGCCACGGCGGTGCCTTTGTGCCGGCCGACACGCGCGAGATGATCAGCGTGGACATGGGCTGCGTGGGCGACGACCTGGGCTGCACCGAGCGCATGGTTTCGATTTGCGCCAAGGATTCGGGCGGTCCGTACAACTACGACCTGGTAACCACGCTGTCCAACATCGCGCGCGAGCTGGAGCTCGATTACGCCATCGACGTGTACCCGCACTACGGCTCCGACGTCGAGGCAACGCTTTCGGCCGGCTACGACATTCGCCACGGACTGATTGGCCCCGGCGTGTACGCGAGCCACAACTATGAGCGCAGCCACATCGACGGCGTGCGCAACACCTTCGAGCTCGTCCGCGCCTACGTACAGCGCTAACGATGCAGCGGCCTCGGCTGGCACGGCAGCGCCGACCGAGGCCGTCCTCTCTAAGTTGCGGTGAAATAGGGACTGTTTGGTGGTTTCAAACGCTTAAACAGTCCCTATTTCACCGCAACTTATGAAGGGGATGGGGCTATTTGATGGCGGCAGTCACCGTGCCGCCGCCCAGGACGATGTCGCCGCGGTATATAACGACAGCCTGGCCGGGGGCGATGGCTCGTTGCGGCTCGTCAAAAGTCAGCAGCATTTGTCCGTCGGCGCCACGTGTAAGGGTCGCCGCCTGGTCCTTTTGACGGTAGCGGTACTTGGCGCCCACGCGAATGCCGCCGGCATCGAGCTCAGCCTCCATGCGCTCTGCCGGCGCGCTCCAGATCCAGTCGTTGGCCGTGAGTGCTGTGGCCGCCAGGTCCTCGGCTTCGCCCAGATGCACGGTGTTGTTGGCGGCGTCGACGCCCGTTACGTACACGGGATGCGCCATCGCGACGCCCAGGCCCTTGCGCTGGCCGATGGTGTAGCGCAGCGCGCCGTTGTGGCGCCCGACCACGCTGCCGTCGCGCCACACAATGTCGCCCGGTGCAGCGGGATGTCCGCAGCGGCGCTCGATATAGCCCGCGTAGTCGCCGTCTGGAATAAAGCAGATGTCCTCGCTTTCGGCCTTCTTGGCGTTGGTAAAGCCCTGCTCGGTGGCTAAGCGGCGCACGTCGCGCTCTTTGTCTAGGCCTGCCAGCGGAAAGACCGTGTGCGCCAGACGCTCCTGCGTAAGCGAATACAAAAAGTAGCTCTGGTCTTTTTTGGGGTCTTCGCCGCGGTGCAGCTGCCAGGTGCCATCGGGCGCCTGGCTTGTTTTGGCGTAATGTCCCGTTGCGATGTGGTCGCAGCCCATGTCCAGCGCCGCATCGAGCAGCGCGCCGAACTTAATGTGGCGGTTGCAGATAATGCACGGATTGGGCGTCAACCCCTCCTGATAGGCGTTTACAAAACGCTCGATAACGCTGAGGTCGAAGGTCTGCTGCAGGTCGAGCACATGGTGCGGAATGCCTAGGCGCTCGGCGACGGCCTTCGCGTCGGCGATGTCGCGATCGACCTTACTCATGCCCGTGACGGGATCGGGCGCGGGGCAGGTGAGGC
Organism: uncultured Collinsella sp.; assembly: GCA_934654775.1. Lineage (GTDB taxonomy): Bacteria > Actinomycetota > Coriobacteriia > Coriobacteriales > Coriobacteriaceae > Collinsella. Next base: position 150,678 of record CAKUGR010000005.1, on the reverse strand, counting down.
GCATGGTGGCACCGACACATTCGTAACCCTGACTTTTGAGCAGATACGCGGTCACGCTGGAATCGACGCCGCCGCTCATGGCGACGAGCACGCGCTTGTTGTGCATGGGGAGGTTCTCCTTGGTGGCATGTGGCCAAAAAAGAAAAGCGGCGCGGGAGGCTGGTTCCGCGCCGCAGACATTGTAGCAAGTTCGGGCGTCCTGTGGGACACCCTGTTGGGATGAGCTCAGGCTGCCAGAAGAGAGGGGAGACCGGCGTGCCTTGGACTCGTCCTAAGAACGAGAGCTCTATTCCTGGAAGAGTGCCGTGGACAGGTAGCGCTCGCCGGTGTCGGCGAGCAGCGCCACGATGGTCTTGCCCTCGTTCTCGGGGCGCTTGGCCAGCTGCAGTGCGGCCCACACGGCGGCGCCGGACGAAATGCCCACGAGCACGCCCTCCTTGTGGCCCACGGCGCGGCCGGTGGCAAAGGCGTCGTCGTTCTCGACGGGGATGATCTCGTCGTAGACCTGGGTGTCGAGGACGTCGGGCACAAAGCCGGCGCCGATACCCTGGATCTTGTGCGGGCCGGCCTGGCCCTTGGAGAGCACCGGGGAGGTGGCGGGCTCGACGGCGACGACCTTGATCTCGGGGTTCTGCTCCTTGAGGAACTCGCCCACGCCGGTCACAGTGCCGCCGGTGCCAACGCCGGCGACGAAGATATCGACCTTACCGTCGGTGTCATCCCAGATCTCGGGGCCGGTCGTGGCCTTGTGGACGGCGGGGTTCGCGGGGTTCACAAACTGACCGGCGATGATGCTGTTGGGGGTCTCCTTCTGCAGCTCCTCGGCCTTGGCGATGGCGCCTTTCATGCCCTTGGAGCCGTCGGTGAGCACGAGCTGCGCACCGTACGCCTGCATCAGCTTGCGGCGCTCGACGGACATGGTCTCGGGCATGGTGATGATCACCTTGTAGCCGCGGGCGGCTGCCACGGAGGCGATGCCGACGCCGGTGTTGCCGCTCGTGGGTTCGATGATGGTGTAGTCGCCGCCGCGCACGAGCTTGCCGGCCTTCTCGGCCTCGTCGATCATGTTCTTGGCGACGCGGTCCTTAACAGAGCCGGCGGGGTTGAAGTACTCGAGCTTGACGAGCACGCGGGCCTTGAGGTCCTCGTCGGCCTCAAAGTGGGTGAGCTCCAGAAGCGGGGTGTGGCCGATAAGCTGATCGATGGACGTGTAAACCTTGCTCATGATGAACCTCCAAAGTGTTCAAGTTACTGGTTGCCGGGTGAATGACGACGTTTCTTATTAGCTAAACCCATAAACCTTATAGGTTGTTCGTTTAGCTGTTGAAAAGCATGGTAGACACTAAAGCCTACTAATGCAATAGGAAAAAGATATTTATTGCAAGATGATTAACCCGCTGGACTGGAACGGGAGTTTTCAAAACCACTTTTTCGGCTAGAATTGCTTCGAACAAAAGACCGAAAGGCAGCACTATATATGTTGGTTTCTACTAAGGGCAGGTACGCCCTGCGCGTTATGGTCGACCTGGCCGAGCATCAGGCGACAGGCCGTATCCCGCTTAAAGAGATTGCGGCGCGTCAGGGTATTTCGGAGAAGTACCTCGAGAATATTCTGGCTACGCTCGTGCGCGCCAATATGCTCTCGGGCATGCGCGGCAAGGGCGGCGGCTATGTGCTCACGCGCCCGCCCGAACAGTACACGGTGGGCGAGATCTTGCGCCTGACCGAGGGCAGTCTGGCGCCGGTCGCCTGCCTGGATGGCGACTGCAAGGGTTGCTCGCGATCTGATGAGTGCCCCACGCTCGACGTGTGGAAGAACCTGGACAAGCTCATCAACGACTACCTCGACGGCGTGACGCTCGATCAACTTGTCGCTCCCAACCATGGCTACGACTACGTCATCTAACCCCACTTGCCATGTGGGGACGGGGTAGAAATGGTAGATTTTCTTGCCCTCTGAGACTTGGCAAATAAGAAGGCCGCCCATTTTTGCGATGGGCGGCCTTTGATTTGGTCCGATGCGTTTGTGTGTCGGGGGCGTTCTACTCTTCGGCAATACTATCGAGGATGCTGCGCATGATGGACACTAGGATGCTGCCCATAAAGGCCGAGCCAAAGCCGGCGATGGAGATGCCGACGCCCAACAGGTTGACCGACAGGTAGCTGGCGAGCTCCAGCATAAAACTGTTGAGCACGAGCTGGAAAATGCCGAGCGTAATGATCGTGAGCGGCAGCGAGATGACCGTGAGGAACGGTTTGACGAATGAATCGACGATGTTGAGGAACAGTCCCACAAAGGCAAAGCAGACCCAGGCTTCGGCAAGGCCGAAGGGTTGGATACCGGGGACGAGGAACGTGGCGATCGCGATGGCGATCGAGGTGAAGAGCCAGTTAAGCATAAAACGCATGGCGTGAATCCTTTCTTGCGCAGGGGTTGCTGGCGTCGCGTGAAGCGGCTTGCGGCGGCGACTTGGATGGTTGCGCGGGCGTACTACGGTGTTTGGGCGCCCATTGTCTCAAATATTCGTGAAGCTTACGTGCGCATTCTGTTTCAAAACGGCGTTCGTCCTGAAAAACGTGCCGCTGGCAGAGAGTCTTGTCGCTTTAGTTTAGTGGTGTGCTACACTGCTACGGGCAAATGCCCCATGCATTGTTTAATTGCATAGAACGGGCGAACGATGCCCGATGTCAGTATTAACTTCGATGCCTTTTGGCGGGTTTGGCGGTGATCGATGAATATCGAGAACATGTTTGACAAGCCTGATGTCAAGCAGCTAGTCCACGCATTTAGTCTCTTGGATGACGAGAAGGATATCCAAGCGTTCTTGACCGATATCTGCACGCCGCGCGAGATCTGCGATCTTTCTCAGCGCCTGCAGGTCGCGCGTTATCTGGATGAGGGCGAGCCCTATGTTGAGGTTCAGGCCCGTACCGGCGCTTCGTCCACCACGGTGAGCCGTGTTTCCAAGGCGCTCAACGGCGAGTACGGCGGCTATCGCAAGATCCTCATCAAACTGGAGGATGGCGAGTAGGCCAGCGGCGACAAACGAATTGCGCAGAACCGTCCCTTCGGGGGCGGTTTTTTGATCCCTCGGGGACGGAGGAAATCTGTTGGCGTGGGGCAAATCTGTCCGCGTGGGCGGGTAGGATGGATGCATTGATTATTGCGAACGGTTTGAGTGGAGGACCATGCCTGTTCGAATCTATACCACCAATACCGGTACGGACTTGAGCGATGCCGAGGCGGCGTTGCTCGCCGACCTGGTTGCCCGCCACGGGCGTGCCGTTTTGCTGGCGTCCTCGTTTGCCGAGCTTGACCTGTGCCGTCACGATGCTGCGGTTGCTGGCACCTCGCTGGGCGTTGACTACAAAACCCCCGCGTCGTGGCTTCGCTCGCTGTGGGAGCTTATGGGCGATGGCCGCAGCTTCGTCGACAACATGCAGCGTCAGATGCTGTTCTCGGACATGATCGCCCGTCGCGACGATGCCGACCTGCAGCCGCTTTCGCGCAGTCAGGGCACGGTGCGCATGCTCGCGCGCATGGCCCGCGATGTGCTGCCGGGCGTAGCGGGAACGGGTGCCGAGCGCCGCCGCGGCGACGTTTGCCAGCCCGATCCCAAGAGCGACGCCGAGGCTCGCGTGTTCGAGCTGTTGAGTGCCTATGCGAGCGGCTTGGACCGTCGAAGCATGGTCGAGCCCTGCGAGGCGGCTGACCTTATGGCCGAGGTGCTGGCCGACAACCTTCCGGCGTGCGCCCGCGCCGTATGCGTGCGCGGTATCACGTCGTTTACGCACGGCCTGCTCGAGCTGCTGTCGGCCGTGGCGAATAACGGGGGAGAGGTCGTTGTGCTGCTTGCCCGCGAGCAGGCGGCAATGCGCGAGGAGCTTGCCGCGGCCTTTGATGTCCGCGGTGTGCTGTTTGAGGCCGCGCCGCTGGGGGAGGGTGCCACCGCGCCCCAGGCTGCCTCCAAGTCCGCCGCTCAGCCAACCTTTGTAGAGGTTGCCGGCCCTCACGCCCGCGCCCACGCCTATGTGGATACAATCGATGAGCTGGTAAAAACGCGTGAGGACGCCGCGGTCGACGGCGATGTCACGGCGTCCGCGGACCCCGTGCGCGTGGTCGTGGTGTCTGCCCGGGCGCCCCAACTGTTCGGTGAACTCGCTGCCCGTTTGGCGGCGCGTCATATTGCGGCCGAGACAACCGAGTTCACGGCGTTTTCCCAATCCATCGCGGGCAGGCAGTTCACGGCGCTCGCCAATCTGATCGAGCGCATGAAGGCCGCCGACGAGGGCACCGCCTCCAAGACCGAGTGGTGGCCCGCGCCGGAGCTTACCGACTGGATTTACAGTCCGCTTTCGGGTGCCGATACCGCCAGCGCGCGCACCTTCGACAAGAACATGCGCCTGTCGCGTGGCAAGACCACCACGGCCGTCAAGAGCCTGCTGCAGAGCGTGCAGGGCCAGGTCAGGGGCACGCGCAAGGCTGCCAGTGATGAGAACTGGTTTAAGAACGTGCCGTGCGTGGCCTCGGACGTGTTCCAGGCGCTGTGGCGCGACAAACCCGTGACGGCGCTCAAGGCAATGCTCGCCGTCGCCGAGGCGTTGCCCGATCGCGCCCTTGGAGGCCTTGACGGTCAGGCTCGTCGCCAGGCGGAGACCGCCCTGCTGCGACATGCCATCGACATCCTTATGAACGATGCTCGTGCGCTCGACGTGTCGCAGGCCGCGACCGTGCCCGTGCTCGATGGCGTTCGTACCAAGGTGGACACGCGCAGCACCGCATACGATTACGAGACCTACGAGGTCGACCGCGCGCCGCGCGCCCAGGTGCGCTTTGCGTCGCTTGCCGATGCGGCAGCCCTGCGCCCCGACAGCTACGATGCCGTGCTGTTTGCCGACGTCGACCTGGACAGTTATCCGCTCTCGCATGAGGAGGGCCCACTGGCCACGCTGACGGCAGAGCTGGGGCGCAGCGGCGTGACGCTTGAGCCTGCGGCCCTGTTGCGCGTGCGCTTTGGCCGCGCGATGCAGGCCGCGCGCGGCCCGGTTGCGCTCGCCCGTGTGACCCACGATCGCCAGGCACGCGAGTGCTATCCGGCTGCCGTGTGGACCGAGTTGCGGGCGCATGCCGAGGCCGCTGGCGCCGCCAAGGTTGCGTGCGTGGGCGAGGGCGGTATCGTCGCCGATTTTGATCCAGCGGCAGGCGAGGGCATCGAGTGCAAGCGCGTCGCGTGCGAGGCTCCTCAGCATTTGAGTGAGGCGGCTGTGCCGTACCTGATCCTGCGTCGCCGCGATGGCGAGGGCGAGAACGCGCCGCTCGTGCCGCGCCTAACGTCCGCCTCGCAGATTGAGGCGTACTCGACGTGCCCGCTGTGCTGGTTCGTGTCGTATCGCGTGAAGCCCCAGTCCATCGACGCGGGCTTTGGAAATATGGAGAAGGGCAACTTTGTCCACGATGTGCTGGAGCACCTGCATGCCCGCCTGCCCCAGGAGGGCATGGAGTGCGTGACGCCCGAGAATCTGCCGCGCGCTCAGGAGCTGCTGCGCGAGGTCTTTGACGAGACGTTGGCCGAGCACGCCGGCAAGCGCGGCACGGAGGGCCCGCTGGTGCCGCTCTCTGCGGTGGAGGAGCGCCAGGTGGCCGAGATCTTGCCGCAGCTGGAGGGCGTGCTTGCCTACGAGTCCGAGGCACTTGCCCCCTTTGCCCCGCGCTACCTGGAGTTCGCCTTCAACGAGCTCAAGGTTGAGTATGCCGGTTGGCCGCTCGGTGGGCGCATCGACCGCGTGGATGTGGATGCCGAGAACCGCGCCGTCGTGATCGACTACAAGCACCGCACGGGCGTTGAGGAGTTCAAGCTCGCCGACCCCACGGTGCGCGACGAGGAATCGGGCGAGGCCGCCATCGACGATCCGCGCTGGTTACCGCCACATACCCAAACGCTCATCTACGCCCAGGCCATGCGCCGGGCGCTGGATTTGGACACCCGCGCGGCGCTCTACTTTTCGACCAAGGGCGGCAAGCCGGCGTTGCGCGGCGCCGCGAGCGCCGAGCTGCTCGAGGAGGAGCGTGGTGACGGTCGCATCCCGGGGCTTAAGCAAGGTTTCCCCGGCGAGGGTGGCAGCATGGACTTCGACGCCCTGCTCGATCGCGTGGAGGCCGGCATCGCCGAGCGCCTGCGCGAGCTCGAGGCGGGCAACGTTGCCGCCGTCGACCCGACGTCGGCTCAGGCCGCGCATGCGCGCTGCTCGTATAACCACGAAGGAACGTTTGTAAGGAGGGACGTGTAGACCATGGATCTTTCGACTTTGATGCCGCAACAGCTGCAGATCGTCAAAACGTTCGACCGTCCGCTGTTTGTCTCGGCGGGCGCCGGTTCGGGCAAGACCTTTACCCTTACGCGCCGCATCGTCTACGCGCTCTCGCCCGAATCCGGTCCGTTCGTCGAGCATCTGGACCAGGTGCTCGCCATTACCTTTACCAAGGACGCCGCGGCAGAGATTCGCGACCGCGTGCGCCGCGCGCTCATCGACGAGGGCATGGACGAGGAAGCCCTGACCGTCGACGATGCGTGGATCTCGACCATTCACGGCATGTGCTCGCGTATCCTGCGCGCACACGCGTTGGAGCTGGGTATCGATCCCGAGTTCACGGTGCTCACCGATACCGACGAGCTTATGGACCAGGCTGTTGAGCATATGCTGGCCCGCGCGACGGCGCCCGATGCCGCCCCCGAGCTCGCGGCATCGCTCAAGGCCCTCTACGCCTGGTATCCCATGGCGGGCGAGGGCGGTCCCTTTGGCGCCGGCACCACCATCAAGGGTCTGGTACGCGAGCTGCTGGAGCTCTCGAGCCAGCTGCCGGGCGGTATGGACGACGTGCGCGTAGCGCGCGGCCAGGCCGACGCCTCGTCACTCGCCGATGCCTATCGATCGGCGTTGGGTGCGAGCAAGGCCGCGACCGAGAAGGCGCAGGCGGCGCTCGATGCCATCGACGCGTTCGAGGCGAGCGGCAAGACCATGGCCGATGCGGCGCGACTCATGATGTCGTGCACCATGCCGCGGGCGAGCAAGGCGTTCCCCAAGGAGCAGGTGGAGCTGCTCAAGGCCGAGGCCGCCGATGCGTTTATCAATATCGTGCTCGCCTGCGGTGCCCCGGCGCTCGATGCACTGGTGGGCTTGGCCCGTTCCGTGGAGGCTGAGTACCGCGCGCTCAAGGCCGGCCAGTCTGCCCTCGACAACAACGACCTGCTGCGCATGGCCTACGAGGCCCTGCGCGATTACCCGGCCATCCGAGCGGCATACGAGGGCCGCTTTAAGATGGTCATGATCGACGAGTTCCAGGATACCGACCAGATGCAGGTCGACCTGATCCGTTACCTGACCGGTGCGGGGGAGCGCGCGCTATGTACCGTGGGCGATGCGCAGCAGTCCATCTATCGCTTCCGTGGCGCCGAGGTCGAGGTGTTCCGTCGCCAAGAGCGCAAAGTGGGATCGACGGCGGCGTCCGAGACGGTCGCCATGCCGGATGTCCCCACCGGTGAGCTCGTTAAGCTCGTGCGCAACTTCCGCAGCCATGACGAGGTCCTGCGTTACGTGGCACGCGTTTTCGACGGCGATGACGGCGGCCTGATGCAGGGCTTTTTTGATCTTGAGGCGAGCGACGGCCGCAAGGACACGCTGGTGGCGGACGCCTCGCGTCGCCAGGCCCTCTTTGTTGCCGGCGGCAGTACGCAGGAACGCACGCAGGCCAAGGCCCGTGCGATCGCCGAGCGCTTCCGCGCGCTTGCCGATGCCGGCCAGCCCCAGGGCGGCATGGTGCTGCTGCTGGGCCGTATGACAAACGCTGATGTCTATGCGCAAGCCTTCCGCGACCAAGGGCTCGACTGCGTGATCGCGGGCGGCTCGGTCTTTGCGCAGGCTGCCGAGGTGCAGACGGTGCGCGCCCTAGTCTGCGCGCTCGCCAATCCGGCCGATACGGCGCAGGGCCTTATGCCGCTGCTCGCCTCGCCGATGTTTGCGCTCGGCGCCCAGGAGTTCCTGGCGCTGGCGACCAAGCTCGACGAGCAGACGGGGGAGACCTCGCGCCGCAACATCGACGCGGGCATCATGAGCGATTTCGACGTGCCGGGCCTGCAAGACCTGCCGCTCGTGACGCGCGCCCGCGAGGTGTTGCGCTATGCGCTTCGTCGTGTGGGTCGCGATTCGTTCGCCTCCATCGCGCGCGACGTGGTCAACGCCTCGGGCTGGTTCGTGCGCCTGGCGCAACGCGGTCCCGAGGGCAAAGCTATCGCCGCCAACGTGCTCAAGGCGCTCGATGCCGTTGCCGAGGCGGAGGCCGAGTTCGGTAATTCGCCGCGCTCTATCGCGCTCGCCTTCGACCGCTTCCTGGCGGGCAAGGAGGCTCCGGGCGCCCTCAACGAGGAGGGTGACGGCGCGGTGCGCATCATGACGGTACACGCCTCCAAGGGTTTGGAGTATCCGGTCGTGGCGGTCGCCGAGTGCTTTGGCGTGCGCAAGTCGTCCGGTGCAGCCCAGATGGGTCGTGTCGAGGGCGGAGCGCAGGTCGTGGCGCTGCCGGCGCGCTTTGACGGCGTTAAGCTCGCGGACGGAACCTTCGTGAAGGGCGATGACGTCAAAAAGCAATTTGAACATGCGTTTAAGGGTAAGGGCACGTCGTTGTGGTTGCCGCCGGAGCTCATGGAGGATGTCTGCGCGACCGGCTCTCCCGCCGAGGCGTTCGCTCGCCTGCGCAACGATGACCTGCAGCTTTCGCTCGAGGAGCGGGCCCGCCTGCTCTACGTTGCCATGACGCGTGCGCGCGAGCTGGTGATCCTGGCGATGGACGCCGGCGTGAGCCGCGGCAAGGTGACGGCGCCGGCCTTCGACGCCGAGACCGATCTGACCTACGACGTGCTTCGCCGTATTCTGCCGACCGACAGCCTGGAGATGCCGCAGCTCGATGCCGACCGCCTGGTGTTCGACAACTCGCAGCCGGGCGACTACGAACTCATCTCGCTGGCAAACTTTACCTTTGGCGAGCAGGCGTTTGAGGCCAACGCTTCGCTGGATGCCGAGGGCAGGCTTGTCCGCGGTGGTGTGGAGGCGGAGGGTGCCGGTGCAGATGCTCGCGCTGCCGTTCCCGGTCCTGCCGACCCCGAGCCCGATGCGTTTGAGCTTGTGTATCCCCAGGCGGTTGGTGTGCGTATGGGCACCTGTCCGTATCCGGCGCGCGATTCGTACAGCTATTCGTCGATTGCCGCGGCGCTGCATGCCGAGGCCGAGGACCGTGCCGCCGAGGCGCGCGTGCCCATGGATGAGGCCGGCGATGATGTGGAGTCGGATGGCTCCGAGATGACGGATGCAGACGTGGCCGCCACTGAGCCCACCGGCAACCCCATGGCACTGGGCTCGGCCTTCCATGCCGCTTGCCAGTGGCTGATCGAGATGGGCGCCGATGAGCTGCCCGTCGCGCGTGCCGATGCGCTGGCGCGTATGTGGCACCTGACACCGGAGCGGCGTGAGCGTTTTGACGTTGCCCTAAATCGCTGGCTTAGGTCGTCGGTTCGTGCCGAGCTGCTTGCCTGGCCGTGCGTCCGCGCCGAGGTGCCGTTCTTTTCGCTGGGCTGCGAGGATGTGGACATCGCTCGCTACGGTGCGTATGCCGAAGGTGCCATCGATGCTTTGGCGACGAACCCGACAGACCCGTCGCGCGCGCTAGTCATCGACTACAAGACGGGCGGCACGCCGGACGAGACGCCGGATCAGCTGCTCGAGAAACACGCCTTGCAGGCGCGCGTCTACGCCGATGTTCTGCACAAGGCGGGCTATGATGCCGTGACGGTCAAGTTCGTCCGCGTGGAGCAGCCGAATCCAACCATCTTCGTCGAACCCGCCGAACCTCAAGTGGTCACCTACAACCTCTAGCCTCAATAACTTGCGGTGGAATACGGACTGTTTTGGCCAGAAAAGCCGCCAATCAGTCCGTATTTCACCGCAACTGAGAGGGGGTAGTCTTTTTGGGACGGGGCTTTTTTGACTACTTTCGCCGCCTTGTTTGCCCGATGATTTTTCTGGGACGGGGATGAAAAAATCATTGTGTACCGAATGATTTTTTCATCCCCGTCCCAGAAAAATCATCGCCAAGTAGTCAAAAAAGCCCCGTCCCAAAAAGACTACCCGTGTGGGTTTGGCTAGGTTCGGGTGCTGTCCGTGCCGTGGGGTAAAATCGTTCAGTCAGAACACGAACCCGCATCGGAGCTCATCACATGGCATTCGTCCATCTGCACAACCACACCGTCTTCTCCATGCTCGACGGCGCAACCCGTATCCAGGATATGGTCAATCGCGCCGTAGAGCTGGGCATGCCCGCCGTCGCCATTACCGACCACGGCTACATGTATGGCGTGCCCGACCTGGCGCTGGCCTGCGACGCCGTCAACCACAACACACCCGAGTACAAGACTTGGAGTCACGACAAGGCCTTCTTGGAAAAGGACCGCCGCGACGAGCTGGCGGAGCCCGATCCCGAGGAAAACCCGCGCGAGCATGCCCAGTATGTGAAGGACATGGCCATGTGGGACGAGAAGGGCAACATCGACGAGCTCAAGCCGCCCCTGGTCATCAAGCCCATCTTTGGCTGCGAGGTCTACTTTACGCCGGACGAGACCCTTGCCCGCGACCATAAGCCCGAGCTCTACCACATGATCCTCCTGGCCAAGGACCAGGAGGGCTACGTCAACCTGATGCAGACGGTTTCCGAGGCCGCCGTGCAGGGCTTTTACTACAAGCCCCGCGTGACGCTCGACAACCTGCGCCGCCATGCCAAGGGCATGATCTGCACGAGCGCCTGCATCGCGGGCATCATTCCCAAATACATCGACCGCGGTGACATGGAGGGCGCCATCAAGTGGGCCGAGACCTTCCGCGACACCTTCGAACCTGGCGACTTCTACATCGAGATCCAGGAACACGGCATCACCACCGACAACGGCCTGACCGACGAGCAGATGGACCGCACGCTCATCGATATCGCCAAGCAGGTGGGCGTCAAGGTCATTGCCACCAACGACTTCCACTATCTGCGCCGTGAGGACGCGCCGGTGCAGGACGTCATCATGTGCATTGGCATGAACGCCAAGGTCGACGACCCCAACCGCATGCGCATGACCGGCTCGGAGTTTTATATGAAGACCGAGGAGGAGATGCGGGCGATGTTCCCGTATTGCCCCGAGGCCTGCGACAACACGCTCGAGATCGCCGACAAGTGCTATGTTGAGCTGGACTGGGACTCCATCATCCTGCCGCGCTTCCCGCTGCTCGATCCCGGCGAGACGCACGAGAGCCAGTTCCGCCGCGAGTGCGAGAAGGGCCTGCGCCAGCACTACGGCGACGACTGGGCCACGCGCGAGATCGGTGGCGTCAACATCAAAGAGCGCTTTGAGTACGAATACAAAGTCATCTGCGACAAGGGCTTTGCCGCCTACTTCTTGATCGTCGCCGAGTACGTGCAATGGGCCAAGGACAACGGCATCGGCGTCGGCCCCGGCCGTGGCTCGGCCGCCGGCGCTATCGTCGCCTACGCCATGAACATCACCGCGTTCGACCCGCTCGAGAACGGCCTGATGTTCGAGAGGTTCCTGTCCCCGCAGCGTACCGAGATGCCCGATATCGATATGGACTTCGACGATGAGCGGCGCCTCGAGGTCGTGGAGCACGTTCGCCAGCTCTACGGCCCCGAGAAGGTCACCCACGTCATCACCTACTCGACCATCAAGGCCAAGCAGGCCATCAACGACGCCGCGCGCGTCCTGGACTACCCGGTCTACATGGGCCAGCGCCTGTCCAAGATGGTCTCGAGCGACCCCAAGGTCAAGCTCAAGCAGGTGCTCGACAAACAACCCGGCAAAGAGGATCTGTTTAACCCCGATTTTGCCGAGGCATATAAAAAGGACGACGACGCCCGCCGCATCATCGACACGGCGCTCTCGATTGAGGGCCTCACCCGTGGCGAGGGCGTGCACGCGTGCGCCGTTCTGATCTGCCGTGACCCCGTCAACGAGCACGTGCCCACCAAGCTCGACACCAAGGGCGGCGTCGAGATTACCCAGTACGAGGGCCATACCGTCGCCGACATGGGCCTGCTCAAGATGGACTTCCTGGGCCTGCGCACGCTGACGGTTATCTCCAAGGCCAAGGCAAACATCAAAAAGAACTTCGGCATCGACATCAAAGAGGAAGAGATTCCCTTTGACGATCCCGAGATCTTTAAGCTCATGGGTTCCGGCCACACCGCCGGCGTCTTCCAGGTCGAGTCCGCCGGCATGACGGCCACGATCAAGAACATGAAGCCCACCGAGTACAAGCACGTCGTAGCATTGATCGCCCTATACCGCCCGGGCCCGCTGGGCGCCGGCATGGTTTCGTCCTACATCAACCGTATGAACGGCAAGGAGCCGGCCGTCTCCTACGACGACCGTCTGGACGACATCCTGGGCGAAACCTACGGCACCATGGTCTACCAGGAACAGGTTATGCTCATCTCCGTCGAGATGTGCGGCTTCTCCAAGGGCGAATCGGACTCGCGTATCCGTAAGCCCGTGGCTAAGAAAAAGATTAAGCTGCTCACGTCGACGGTGCTGCACTGGGAGGATGGCTCGGACGAGACCACCTACGACCACTGGATGAACGGCGCCATCAAGAACAACTACACGCGCGAGGTCGCCCAGAAGATTTGGGACGATGTTCTTGAGTTCGCGTCCTACGCCTTCAACAAGTCGCACTCCGCCGGCTACGCCATCCTGGTTATGCAGACGGCGTGGCTCAAGGCGCACTATCCGCACGAGTACATGGCGGCCGTTCTGACGTCCTATACGGGTAAGACCGACAAGATCGTGCACTACGTCTCGGCATGCCGTCACGACGGCATCCCCGTGCTTTCGCCAGATGTCAACGAGTCCGGTACCGAGTTCACGGCTACCAAGGAGGGCGTGCGCTTTGGTCTGGCCGGCATCCGCGGCGTGGGCACCGGCGTGGCGCAGGCGATTATCGCCGAGCGCGAGGCGGGCGGTCCGTTTAAGACGCTGCACGACTTTGTCGAGCGCGTGGACTCGAGCCAGGCCAACCGTCGCGTGATCGAATCGCTGATCAAGGCAGGCGCCTTCGACTCGACGGGCTATCCGCGCCGTCAGATGATGCACTTCGTGGACAAGAACAACCCCGAGAACATCATCGACGCCGCGGTGAAGCGCCAGAAGGACCGTGCGAGCGGCCAGACCTCGTTCTTCGACATGTTTGGCGACGTTGAGGGCTCGGGCTTCGAGGTCAGCGTGCCCGATCCGGACGGCCAGGAATGGGACCGCCACCTTAAGCTGAGCCAGGAGAAGGAGGTTCTGGGCATCTACGTCTCGGACCACCCGCTGCGCCCGTTTGAGTATGCGCTTGCTAAGGCGCGCGACTTCTCGTTCTCGCAGATCGACACCGGTTACGAAGTGCAAAACCCCACGGGCGGCACCATCAACCAGGAGATTCCCGAGGGCAAGGCGCTGTGGTGGGCCGGCATGGTCTCGAGCGTGTCCAAGCGCGTGACCAAAAATGGCGACCCCATGGGTATTGTGCAGCTCGAGGACATGGAAGGCGAGGCAACCGTCGTCGTCTTCCCCAAGACCTATAAGGAGGCCGAGGGGTATCTGTACGGCGAGGTCGATCCCGAGACCGGTGCGCAGCTGTCCGACGCCTTTGTGCGCATTAAGGGCAAGCTCGAGCGCTCGGACCGCGGCGACCAGATCATCGCGCAGGAGATCGTGCCGTTGGAGCTCAACGAGGAGAACAACAAGCCCAAGGTGTTTGAGGTCATGGTGCCCAACAGTCGCTTTAGCCAGGGCAACATGGCACGCCTGGCCACGGTGCTCACCACCAACCCGGGCGGCGACCGCGTGGAGATCTTCATTGAGCAGGTGGACGGGCGCGTGCTGCGCGCCGAGGTGCCGGCCAAGGTCAACGCACGCTCGATTCCGCTGCTGGCCGAGGCCAAGGCCATTGTGGGTAACCAAGGTCGCGTGACGGTGATCTAAAATGATTTTTCTGGGACGGGGATGAAAAAATCATTTTGGGTGATGCATAACGGGGCTGTCTTTCTGGGACGGGAATGATTTTTTCATCCCCGTCCCAGAAAAATCATTTGGCGGGTTGATTGGAGGAAGTGATGGCGCAGGGGACGTTTGTGCAGGCGCTTCGCAAGGAGGCGGCGCTGAGCGGCACCTTTATGAAGGGACGTTCGCTCATGCTCAACGGCGCCGTGCTGTCGTTTGAGGACTCCGGCTCGCGCTTTTCCAAGAACGTGACGGTCGAGGGCACGGTACGCGGTTCGCGCGGCGACCTGTACAAGACGCATGTGGAACTCGATGTGGACGAGCACGAGGTTATCGACTATGACTGCGATTGCCCCGCCGCGTATCGCTACCCCGGCATGTGCAAACACGCCATCGCCACGGCGCTCGCGTATTTAGACGCAAGCGGCACCGAGCCCGTCGAGGGCCTGCGCACGCCGGTCCGCACGTTTACGGCGCCGCCCAAGCAACCCGCGCGCCCCGCGTCTGCCGCGCCGGCGGTCAACCCCAACTTCCCTTTCCCGGCGCCGGTCCCCACGAGCCCGAGTCTCATGAAAGCACTCTCCGATCTTTCGGACGCGCGCATGGATGAGCTGGCGGGTATGCGCCGCAAGCTCGCCGCCACCGTCGACCCCGATGCCCCCAAGGCGGTGTTGGAGCCCTCGCTGGTGCCGTACTACAATCCGCTGTTTGCCGACCGCTTTAGTTGGGCGCTCGAGCTGCGTATCCGCTGCGGCTCGGTGTCCTACGTGGTCAAGGACATCGACGGCATGGCCGACGCCTATGTCCGAGGCGGCACGTTCTCGTACGGCAAAAAGCTCACGTTCCTCCATGCGCCCGAGGCCTTTGATGGGGTGTCGGTGCGTCTGCTCGACCTTGTTGCGACGACGGTTGCCTATCTTTACGACATCACGAGGTCGCGCTCGGCGTCGTACGACTTTGCGCGCAGCGGCTTTGTCGCCGAGCGCCAGCTGCCGCTGTCCGAGCATGACATCGTTTACATGCTGGACTTGCTGCGTGGCCGGACCATTTCCTTTGAGCCCGCCTGGTCGCGGGGGACGACGACGCATCGTTCCTACGAGGTGGCGGTTGAGCCGGTACCGGAAGGGGAGGACGAGGCCTCGGCAAAACGCCCGCCGCTCCTTGCCGCCAAGATCGCGCCGGCGGCCGGTGGCAGCTATGACCTGCGCCTGCCCGCCGATGCGTACTGTTTTGCCTCGGGCGACGTTGCCTATCTGGTCGACACGCACCGCGCGCGCCGCGCCGATGCGGCGTTTGCCCAGTATGCCGCACCGTTCCTGTCGCGTCTGCTGCCCTGTCGCACGCCGGTCCATATCGCTGCCGAACAGGTGGGCGAGTTCTGCCGCATGGCGCTGCCCGTGCTGCGCGAGTACACCGACCTCACCGCTCCCGCCGTGCTCGACACCGTGGCGCCCGAGCCGAGTTTTGCCATGGCAATCGGCGTCGACGACGGACTTGTGACCTGCACAATTACGGTTGCCTACGGCGACTGGTCGGCAGATCTCTTTAGCCTGGGTGCCCCGGGAAGCCCCTTCGAAGACCAGCGCCCCGGAGTGCCGCCTCGTGACGTGGTGGCGGAGTTTCGTGTCATAGATACGGCTGCCATGTACTTCGATTTCCACGAGGGCGGTCTGGCGTTTGAGGAGCGCGACGACGAGAGCCTGTTCCACTTGTTGACCGAGGGCCTGTCTGCCCTGTCCGAGCTGGGCGAGGTCATGCTCAGCGACCGCCTGCGCCAGATCTCGGTGCGCCCTGCGCCCAAACTTTCGGTGCGCGCGACCGTCAAGAGCAACCTGCTCGACGTTGAGCTGGGTGCAAGCGGGCTGTCGGTGACGGACCTTGCCATCTATCTGGACTCGTACAAGCGCCACCAGACGTTTGCACGTCTGACGTCCGGCGATATCGTGCGCCTGGACGAGGGTGCCCGCGCCGCGTTTGGTCTTGCCGAGGACCTGGGTGTCGACGCCGTCGACCTGCTCGATGGCGTGTCGCTTCCCGCGTCGAGTACCCTGTTCGTCGACAGCATGCTCGCGCGCACGCCCGCGCTCGAGGCCGATCGCGATGCCGCATTCCGTCGCACCGTCGAGCGCCTGGACACGCTCGGCAAGATGGACTTTACGGTGCCGGCCTCGCTCAATGCCACGCTGCGTGGCTACCAGGTCGATGGCTACCAGTGGCTCGGTTCGCTCGAGCACCTGGGGCTCGGCGGTATTTTGGCCGACGACATGGGCCTGGGCAAAACGCTGCAGATGATCGCGCATATCCTGGCGCGCGTGGAGGCGGGGGATACCAAGCCCACGCTCGTGGTGTGCCCGGCGTCGCTCGTGTACAACTGGACTGCCGAGCTGGAGCGCTTTGCGCCTTCGCTCGACGTGTGCGCCGTCGTTGGCGTCAAAGCGCAGCGTCGCGTACAGATTGCCGGCGTGGCTGAGCATAACGTGGTCGTGACCTCGTATGATCTCATGCGCCGCGATATCGACGAATATGCCGAGCAGGACTTTGCCCGCGTGGTGCTCGACGAGGCCCAGTACATTAAAAATCCGCTCACGCAGGTGGCGCGCGCCGCCAAGCGCCTGCCCGCCGGTGTGCGCTTTGCCCTGACGGGCACGCCCATCGAAAACCGCCTGTCCGAGCTCTGGAGCATCTTCGACTTTTTGATGCCGGGCCTTTTGGGCACGCGCGAGTCGTTTGCCAAACGCTTCGAAAGTCCGGTCGAGCACGCCGAGGGCGACAGCGCCGCTCGCCTGCAGGCGCTCGTGTCGCCGTTTGTGCTGCGCCGTGTTAAGGAAGACGTGGTGGCCGATCTGCCCGAGAAGATCGAGGACACCGTCTTGGCTCAGCTCACCGGCGAGCAGCGCAAGCTCTACCTGGCCAACCAGGACCGCATTGCCCAGCAGGTGCAGCATCGTGAGGCATCCGAGTTTAAGAAGGACAAGCTCAAGGTACTCGCCGAGCTTACCAAGCTGCGCCAGATCTGCTGCGACCCGCACTTGCACTACGAGGACTACAAGTCGGGGAGTGCCAAGCTCGACGCTTGCATGGAGCTTGTGCACGGAGCGATTGACGGCGGGCACCACATCCTGCTGTTTAGCCAGTTTACGGGCATGCTCGATATCATCGGCAAGCGCCTGGCCAAGGAGGACATCGGCTTTCTTGAGCTCACGGGGGCTTCGTCCAAGGAAAGCCGCGCCAAGATGGTCGCGCAGTTCCAAGCGCGCGAGGTGCCGGTCTTTTTGATCTCGCTCAAGGCGGGCGGCGTCGGCCTCAACCTGACGGCCGCCGACGTGGTCATCCACTACGACCCGTGGTGGAACGTGGCGGCGCAAGACCAGGCGACCGACCGTGCCCACCGCATTGGCCAGCAGCACACCGTGACCGTGTACAAGCTCATCGCCAAGGACACGATTGAGGAGCGCATCATGCAGATGCAGGAGTCCAAGCGCGACCTGGTCAACAGTGTGCTCGGTGGCGACGGTATCTCGTCGGCGCTGTTTACCCGCGAGGATGTCCTGGCGCTGCTGGGCGGCGACGGGCGCTAGCCTGCGCAGATGGCGACCGGGACTGCCGAGGCGGCTCCAGATTGCCGGCGCGCCCTGACCCCGGGCGCTCGCCTCGCTCGTTATGTGTTCATTTGCCATGCCGTGGATGGTTCGTTTGCCTTTGGGCATAAGAAGCATCGAGAACATTGGCACATCAGCAAAGGAGAACATCATGGCGAAATTCTTTAAGGACCCCGACGGCAAGCTCATTGCCGCCCTTGGCGACGACGTTGCAACCCCTGCCGGCTGCACGGAGCTGACCGCGAACACCGAGGACGCGGCGCACGAGAAGCACGTGCCCGTCGTCGAGAGCGAGCGTGACGGTCACGTGATTCGTGCGCGCGTGGGCTCGGTCGAGCACCCCAGCCTGCCCGAGCACTACATCGAGTGGATCGCGCTTGAGGCCGAGGGCCGTCTTGAGGTCCACTACCTTGAGCCCGGCATGAAGCCCGCGACGTTTTTTGCCGGCGGTTCCAAGACCGGCACCGTCTATGCCTATTGCAACCTGCACGGGCTGTGGTCCGCGACGTTCTAGGAGCGTGCCCCCGCTCGGGGTATCATAGCTAGCATATGCACATGCAAGCGCCGGCTGCATCTTGCGGCCGGCGCTTTTACTACGACAACGACGGTTTACGACGGAAAGGGCTGAGCCATGAAGCTCGCACTTGCACAGATCGATATGCGCCTGGGTGATATTGAGGGTATCTGCGGCCGCATCGAGGATCAGGCGCGCCTGGCCTACGAGCGCGGTGCGCGCGTGCTGTGCGTGCCGGCCCCGCTCTTTATGGGTGCCCTGCCCGGCGGCCTGGTGGGCGCTGCCGACTTTGAGCACGACATGCTTGCCGGCCTGACCGGCGTCGCCGGGCGCATCCAGGAGCTCGACATGATCTGCATTGTGCCCGCGGCGGTTTCGTTTGAGGGCCAGCCCCTGCTCGACTACATGATGCTCAAGGACGGTCGCGTGGTGCCCGCGCGCGCAAGCATTGCCCTGCAACGCGGCGAGAACAACGACGCGCGTTGGGCGCCGCCGGTGTTCGATGTGGACGGTGTGCGCATTGCGGTGATCTTCGACCTGGACCGCGAGCTCGAGATGCTGCCGACCGGCGTCGACCTCATTGCCTATTTCCAGTTCCACGCATTCGATATGACCAACCGCGAGACCGCCGCCGTTGCTGCCGTGCGCAGCGGAGCCTACCGCAAGATCGCATCCAAGCGCAGCGTGTGGTTTGCCTGCATGGCGCCGGTCGGCGCGTACGACGAGTCGGTGTATACCGGCGGGTCGTTTGTGCTCGATGACTGCGGCCGCGTGGTGGCCCAGGCGCCGTGTTTTGAGGAAAGCCTACTGGTTCAGGAGATTCAGCGCGGCGTGATGCTCGACGCTCTGGAGGACCATGAGCTGCCCGAGTTTCGCTCTGAGGAGTGGCTGTGGCAGGCGCTGGTGCTCGCCGTGCGCGACAACGCCCGCGCCCACGGTACGTCGCGCGCCGTGGTGGCGCTCGAGGGCGACTTGCCGTCGTCTTTGCTGGCGGCGCTTGCCGTCGACGCCCTGGGTCCGCGCAATGTGATCGGCCTGGTGCTGGGGCGCAACCGCATCTTTACGCCGGCACAGGAGGAGGCCGAGGCGGCTCGCTGTGCCGCCGTCCGTGCCATTGCCGAGCGCCTGCATATTCGCACGGTTGAGCGCGATGCGCCGGATGCGGCGCGCGTGCTTGACCGCGACGTGTCGGCGGGCGACGCCGAGCGCCTGCGCTCGCGCACGCTGGGGCTCATGCTGGAGGATACCGCGCTCGAGCTGGGAGCGATGGCGCTGAGCCCGCTGTCCAAAACCGAGTACGCGCTGGCGGCGCCGGCGCTTTGCGGTGGTTACCAGGGCGATTACGCGCCCTTTGGCGACGTATATCTGTCGACGCTCGAGTTTGTGGCGCGCGTGCGCAATCGTACGTCTGCCGTGGTGCCGCAGGAGCTCGTGACGCTCAACGCGGTGGAGGATTGCATGGAGCGCGTGCTGGCGCAGGCGCTCTCGACGCTTAATGGTCCGGTTGACATGCTCGACCGCGCGGCGCAGCTGCTCGGCGGGCTCGAGCCGGGCGAGGTCGATGGAACGCTCGAGTCGCACGTGGACCGCAATCGTCCTTTCGACGATATCCCGATGGCTACCGGTAAACCCGAGGCATGTTCGCTACTGTTGATGCTCGTGCGCCAGGGCGAGGCCGCCCGCCACCAGCTGCCGACGGCGCCGATTGTTTCGGCGCGTTCGTTTGCCGAGCGCTCCTGGCCGTATATGCTCGCGTGGTCCGATCTGGGGCTTAACGGTAAGGAGCGCATGACGGTCGATTCGCTGGCTCGTGCCGAGGTGCGCCGCTATGCCGACGAGGATTCGAGCGAGCGCATGCGAAACGAGATGATGGGCGTGCTCGGTGAGCTGCTGGGTATTTCGCCCGAGCAGATGGAGGAGCTGCGTTCCGAGGACGGTCAGCGCCGCCTGCACGAGGGCATGAAGAAGTTTGAGGGCGAGGTCCAAGACGCCATCGATAAGATGATGGGCGGTCAGGGCGGCCCGCAGGGTGGCCCGATGCCGCATCCGCCGGTGGATCCCCGCCAATTTCCTTTCTTCAGCCAAAATTAGCTATGGGATAGGATTCGCTCCCAACCCCGACAGTTCAACTAAGTATCTCGGCCCTGTTGTGTTATTCTAGAACAGACGTTCGTGAATGACGCGCGGGGCCTCGCCTTGCGCTTGGTAAAAGGCGAGGGGAGGCTGGCTTGGTTATCTTGGGTATCGACCCCGGTTTGGCCCATACGGGTTGGGGGATTATCGAGGAGCGGCGCGGCGAGGTTCGCTGCCGTGCCTACGGTTGTATCGAGACCAGTGCCGGGAGCCCGCTCGCGGTGCGCTTGTCGCACATCGCCCATGACCTTAAGGGCGTGGTCGAGCGGTACCGTCCCGATACCGCCGCCATCGAGAGCATCTACTTTGGCGCCAACGTCCGCTCGGCCATCCCTACGGCACATGCCCGCGGCGCCGCACTTGTGGCGCTTTCGGAGTGCGCGCTCGAGATCGGCGAGTATACGCCCATGCAGATCAAGCAGGCCGTCGTGGGTACGGGCGCCGCGGACAAGCGGCAGGTCGCCTACATGGTGCGCACGCTCACGCAGCTCGACCACGACCCGCATCCCGACCATGCCGCCGATGCCCTGGCCTGCGCCATCTGTCACGTAAACCTCAGCCGCACCCGCGCCCTCACCGGTGGCGAGTTCTATCAACAGAGAGGAACCGGATACTGATGATTTCCCAGCTCCATGGAACGCTTGCCGAGGCCACGATGAGCTCGGCCGTCGTCGATGTGTCGGGTGTGGGCTTTGAGCTCGGCATCTCGGGCAGCACCGCGGCCACGTTGCCGACGCCCGGCGGCGAGGTTCGCCTCTACACCCGCATGCAGGTACGCGAGGACGCTATGACGCTCTTTGGTTTTGCCTCCAAGGACGAGCGTACGATGTTCGATCGACTTGTGTCCGTCTCGGGCGTCGGCCCGCGTTTGGCGCTCGCTGTGCTTTCCACTTATACCGTGGGACAGCTGTATTCGCTGGTGATGGCCGAGGACGACAAGGGCATGGCCAAGGTGCCCGGCGTGGGCAAAAAGACCGCGCAGCGTCTCATCCTGGAGCTCAAGAGTACCTTTGCTAAGGACAAAGGCTTTGTGCCGGTCGACGTGATTCCTGGACAGGTCGCGATGCCCGTACCCGCCGCCGCTCCCTCGGCCATCGACGATGCCCGTGCGGCACTCCTTTCCATGGGCTTTAGCCCGCAGGAGACCGATGTCGCCCTG
The DNA here is from genome assembly GCA_934654775.1 of uncultured Collinsella sp. GTDB lineage: Bacteria > Actinomycetota > Coriobacteriia > Coriobacteriales > Coriobacteriaceae > Collinsella. The sequence goes on along the minus strand of CAKUGR010000005.1, from coordinate 129,186 downwards.
AGCGGGTATGATGGGCAGGATATGCGTGTCGAGGACCTGCTCGGCGCGGCGCTTAAGCGACTCGGAATGGATGCGTGATGTGGGAAGCCGATGACTCTCAGGACCTGTGGGCGACGCCCGGCAACTCGGCGGCGGCATCCATGGCGCACGGCGAGCGCATGGTGGGCTCGGAGCTGACGCCCGAGGACCTCGATGTCGACCGCACCTTGCGCCCTCAGCGCTTGGACGACTACTGTGGCCAGGAGCACATCAAGCAGAGCCTGCGCGTGTTGATCGAGGCAGCTCAGAGCCGTGGCGAGACGCTCGACCACGTGATCTTCTCGGGCCCTCCGGGTTTGGGCAAGACCACGCTGGCCACCGTTATCGCCAACGAGCTGGGCGCCCAGATTAAGACGACGAGCGGTCCGGCCATCGCGCGCACCGGTGACCTGGCGGCCATCCTTACCAACCTGCAGCCGGGCGACGTTCTGTTTATCGACGAGATCCACCGTCTCAACCGTTCGGTCGAGGAGGTCCTGTATCCCGCGATGGAGGATTTTGCGCTCGATATCGTGATCGGCAAGGGTCCGGCGGCACGCTCGATTCGCCTGGATATCCCCAAGTTTACGCTGGTGGCGGCCACGACCCGTTCCGGCATGCTCACGGGCCCGCTGCGCGACCGGTTTGGCATTTCGTATCGTCTGGATTACTACACCGTCGAAGAGCTCGCCCAGATCGTGACGCGCTCGGCGACCATCTTGGGCGTGACGATTGACCACCCCAGCGCGCTCGAGATCGGCTCGCGTTCGCGTGGCACGCCGCGTCTTGCCAACCGTCTGCTCAAGCGCGTGCGCGACTACGCGCAAGTGCGCGGCAACGGTCCCATCGAGCTCGACATCTGCCGTCAGGCGCTCGAGTTCTTCGAGATCGACGAGCTTGGCTTGGACTGGATGGACATTCGTATTTTGGAAACGCTCGCTAAGACGTTCTCCGGTCGCGCCGTGGGCCTGACCACGCTTGCCAGCGCGGTGGGCGAGGACCCGGGCACGCTCGAGGATGTCTACGAGCCCTACCTGCTGCAGTGCGGATTGATGATTCGCACGCCGCAGGGTCGTCAGGCAACCCTTCGCACCTTTGAGCATTTGGGAATCGAGCCGACCGTCTAGGGGCCTTTGTGCCAGCGCGTCTGTAGGCTATCGCTGGGCATCGGGTAAACATATCGCCGTTTGCCGGTTGCGGGTGTTTTACTATTGCGCGTGCGTGCTATGCTGGATTGGTCTTTTTCTCATCCGGTAACGAAAGGACCGCCCATGCCTACTGACATCGAAATCGCACGTTCTGTTACGCCGCTGCCTATTACCGAGGTGGCCAAGAACGCCGGCGTCGACGTTAAGCATCTGATTCCGTACGGCTTTGACAAGGCAAAGGTCGACTATTCCCTGCTCAACGAGCCAACTGATCACCAGGCCAAGCTTGTCCTCGTGACCGCTATCAACCCCACGCCCGCGGGCGAGGGCAAGACCACCACGACCATCGGCCTTGCCGACGGCCTGCGTCGTCGCGGCGTCAAGAGCGCCGTTGCCCTGCGCGAGCCTTCGCTCGGTCCCGTGTTTGGCGTGAAGGGCGGTGCCGCCGGCGGCGGTTGGGCTCAGGTCATCCCCATGGAGGACATCAACCTGCACTTTACCGGTGACTTCCATGCCATCGGTGCCGCCAACAACCTGCTGGCCGCCATGCTCGACAACCATATTCAGCAGGGCAACCAGCTCGGCATCGACGTCAAGCGCATCACCTGGAAGCGCGTTGTCGACATGAACGACCGTCAGCTGCGCCATGTTATCGACGGTATTGGCGGCAAGGCCCAGGGAGTGCCGCGCGAGGATGGCTTCGATATCACTGTTGCCTCCGAGGTCATGGCAATCCTGTGCCTGTCCACGAGCATCAACGATCTTAAGGAGCGCTTGGGCGAGATCGTTGTCGGCTACAGCTATGCCGGCGAGCCTGTCCGTGCCCGCGACCTTAAGGCCCAGGGAGCTATGGCCGCACTGCTCAAGGACGCGCTCAAGCCTAATCTGGTGCAGACGCTCGAGGGTACGCCCGCGTTTGTCCATGGCGGTCCCTTCGCCAATATCGCCCACGGCTGCAACTCCATCATGGCCACGCGTATGGCTATGCGTTTTGGCGATGTTGCCATTACCGAGGCCGGCTTCGGTGCCGACCTGGGTGCCGAGAAGTTCCTCGATATCAAGTGCCGCATGACGGGTGTTCGCCCCAGTGCCGTCGTTGTCGTTGCCACTGCCCGCGCGCTTAAGTACAACGGCGGTGTCGCCAAGGCCGACCTCAACGAGGAGAACCTCGAGGCCCTCAAGGCTGGCATGCCCAACCTGCTGCGCCACGTCGACAACATTCAGAATGTCTACGGCCTGCCCTGCGTGGTCGCCATCAACCGCTTCCCGACGGACACCGAGGCCGAGCTGGAGCTCATCGAGTCCGAGTGCCAGAAGCTCGGCGTTAACGTTAAGCTGTCTGAGGTCTGGGCCAAGGGCGGCGAGGGCGCACTCGACCTGGCCGATGAGGTTATGCGCCTGATTGAGCAGCCGAGCGAGCTCAAGTTTGCCTACGAGGATGGCGCCGATGTCGCCGACGCCCTCGAGGCCGTTGCCACCAAGGTCTACCGCGCCGAAGGCGTCGACTTTACGCCGGCCGCCAAGCGTCAGCTCGCCGAGCTGCGCGAGAACGGCTTTGGCAACCTGCCGGTGTGCGTGGCCAAGACGCAGTACAGCTTTAGCGACAACGCCAAGGCGTTAGGTGCCCCCGAGGGCTTCCGCATCACGGTACGTGAACTCAAGGTTTCCGCCGGTGCCCACTTTGTGGTCGCGCTGACCGGTAGCGTACTGACCATGCCGGGCCTGCCCAAGGTTCCCGCGGCCGAGAACATTGACGTCGACAACGACGGCAACATCACCGGTCTGTTCTAAGCCTACTGCCCATAGCCGCTTGCCTGCCCCGTCGAGCCCACCAAGGCCCGGCGGGGCTTTTTGATCCCAAGGGGACGGAGGAAAACGGATCATTTTTTGCGGCGGCAATGTTGCGCAACAAGAATCGTGGTTTCTTCCGTACGGTGTAGATGGATGAATTGCGCGGGCGCTTTGCGGTTGCGACGAGAGACGGGAGATGCGATGTATTGCACCAAGTGCGGAGCTCAGATACCCGATGGCTCCACGTTTTGCACGAGCTGCGGCGCTCGCGTGGGTGGCATAGAGGACCAGGTGGAGCCTGTGGCGTTTCCGGTAGGGGATGCGTCGGCGACCGCTCCTGTGGGGCAGCACACTCCTCAGGGTGTCCCGGTTCATATGGCGGCGCAGCCTCGTTATGGGGAGTCTATGACCGAGCCTGCCGAGGCCGCTCAGCCGTTTGTTCCGACGCCACAGCCCAAGAAACCCAAGCACAAGGGCCGTATCGTCGCTGCCGTTATCGGCGGCGTGGCCGTCGTTGCCATTGTTGCCGCCATCGTGATCGTGCCGCGTATCGGCGCGTCGTCCGAGGTGACTTCGGGCGGCAAGGGCTATGTTGTCTGCGCGTGCGAGACCAAGGTTCTGCCCAAGAACAGCAAGGGCAAAAAGCTCAAGAGCTATACCGTCGAGCTGGCGCCGGTGTCCGGCAAAGGCAAGAGCTACACCATCAAGGTCGATGGTGAGGACGGCTTTGCCATGGAGGACTTTGGCGAGCTGCCCGACCAGAAGTACCAGATGACCATCACCTCGGGCAAGGGCAAAAAGAAGAGCACGACCACCATGAAGGTCGACTACGCCAAGGAAGGTTCGGACGCCCCCAAGAGCGTTGAGCTCACGCAGTCCAAGAAGGAGGCCAAGGCCTCTGCCAAGGCGGCGGTCAAGACGGCAAACGAGCTGTTCACCGACAAGATCCTCGAGTACCAAAAGAAGTACGGCGAGGGCGAGGCTGTCGAAATCGATGATTCTTCGATGTTTGGAACACGGGGCGTTGCCTACGCTAAGCTCATCGATTTTGACGGCGATGGCCAAGATGAGCTCTTGATTGAATACTCTGACGAGCCCCTCTTTAACACCAATGGTGCCACTGCTGCCAAGGCTGAGGTTTGGGCATATCGCGATGGCAAGATTGAGAAGGTGTACGAGCCCGATATCCGAGTCGATTCTATGGCTGTTGGCGTCTCGCTTCGTGTGTGCGAAAGCGATGGCACCTATGGATTTAAGCGGTATCTGTATGATGGAAAGAAGATCAACTTCAAAGATATCCCGTGTGGCATGAATGGCTCTCATGACGGTTATGAGTGCGAATTCGATGCCTATGACGGCAAGACGTTTGATGCTGTTGTTGGTCCCGTATCAATTGATGATTCAAAGGTGACTAGCATTCATGACGCAATTGATTTGGAGGCTGAGTTTACCGGCACCGAGGAAGGCGTGGCCAAAGTCATCGGAACAGTTGCCACGACGCTGGAGCAGTTGAAGTCGAAGGACTCTGATGATGCGCAGGTGGGTTATGAGGCCGTTTCTGCAACGCAGGATGTCAACTTTACAGCTGCGGTTGGCGAGGGTCCGTTGAATCCGTCTCCCGATGACACGTGCCAGATTACGGCAACGTGGACCTATCCTCAGGTGAAGGGCCAGGGCGTGGGCGTCGCTAAGTTCAACAAGGACATGATTCAGCTCGTCGCGGATACGCTCGATGCGAGCAAGCGGGCCTCGATGAATGACGAGGACAGCCGCGTGACCATGGTGCACACGGCCGAGATCGTTTCGATTGACGGCGATATCGCCTGCGTGCGTACGTTTACACGCAGCTATCAACCTCCGTATCGATCGGTGCAAATGACGAGGTCGGCGTACTACAACCTCAAGACGGGCGAGCAGGTCTCTCTCGAAGACTCGCTTGCACAGCACGGCCTTTCATTCGACACACTCAAGAGCGAGGCCAAGCAGGCGATCAAAACGGCAAAGTCGGATATGGACTCCGCATATAACGATGGTCTCGACGATGAGGACAACTTTACCGAGGACCATTTCTACTACGATGGCAAGGGCTACATCGTTGTCCTCGATACCGGTGTATTTGACTGCATGGCATGGGATACGCACGACTTGGTTGCGCACGCCTTCGACTCGAGTTATTCCAGCGGTCAGGATGTAACGCCCGAGCGTGCAAAGGCTACATACGTGCCCAACGAGTAGGGAAAGACAGCGAGAAGTAAAATGCAAAGTCCCCGGTGACGCTAGATATGGCATCGCCGGGGACTTTTTGATGCCAATTGGCTCCACAAACAAACCGTCTGGGCCAGCCGTGCCATGAAAAGCGCCCATCTACTACGTTTACCCGGGTTGGACCGACCATGGAGCGTTTTTTAACAATGCAGCAAAACGTTTACCTGCGGTTTTGTTAACGCAAATTTGGCTATGGTTAGCACCCTTGGGTTAAACGTAGTAGATGGGCGTATTTCGTGGTGCACGACCCAAGCGGGGAGGTATTAACTGCGCTGGAGGCCGAAGAGTTTGGCGTTGCGCTCGGCGACCATCATGTTGATGTCGGCGATTTCCATCTCGCCATCAATGTAGGGCTGGTAGGTGCCATACGGGTCGCCGGCTCCCAGGCTGCAGCTACCGCAGTTGTCGCAGCTGCCGTTTCCGCAGCCCGCGAGCGCCAGCTTGATGATCTCCTCGCGCTCGGCGCGTGTCGTGTCCTTGATGAGCTTGCTTTTTGCCATGACGTTCCTCGATTCGCTTATGACCGTCGGCCGCGCATGTCTTGTAGATACCGGCGGGCTTTGCCCATCATAGGCTTTTGCGCGGGTAGAATGCATGGATAACTTGATGCTTACGGGCGACGGAAAGGAATCGTTGCATGGACCAGGACAAGACGACCGTAATGGGCGGCTACGGCTCCCCGCGGACGGGCAATGGCGCCGATACGACCCGCGTTGTGCCGAATCCCGGCTACGCCGCTCCCGATGCAACACGGGTTTCTGCCGATCCCACACGCGTTGTGAACTACGGAAACGCACCGCAGGACCCGTTTGGTGGCTCGTCGCAGAACCCTTACGGCAACGCGGCGGCAGACCCTTATGATGACCTGCTGCAGAACCCCATTCCGCAACCTCAGCAGACGACGTATATGCCGCGTACGTCGCAGCCTCGCTATGAGTCGCGCGATCCCTACGCGCGCGAGCCGTATCGCGAGTACCCCAAGTCGATTCCGCAGTACGGTGAGGATGAGGAGAAGAAGCCTTCGCGTTCGGCGGGTGTGATTAAGAAGATCCTTATTGTGCTGGCGATCTTCTTTGCCCTGTCGGTGGTATTTGCCATCGTGTCGGGCATGCTCAACAAGCGAGGAGCCTCGACCGACACGCAGGCCGAGCAGGCTGAGTCCACCCGGTCTGCCGCCGTCGACCTGAGCGATATCCCGGGGCAGTACTGGTCCAACGCCAAGAAGCTCCTCAAGTCGCGTGGGGCCGACCTTTCGAACGCCGTGATCCTGACTGACGACGGCTCAACGCCTGTCGTCGATGCCAATTGGGTCGTTACTTCTGCCTACTACAACGACAATGGCAGTCTCGAGATCCAGCTAACGCACAAGGGCAACTCGTCGGGCAACGCGTCCAGCGAGCAGGGCGGTACGGACAGCTCGAGCTCCAACACGCTGGAGGACCTGAGCAACAAGGCGCAGGAGTTGGGTGATAAAGCTCAGCAGCTGGGCGACACGGCCCAGAATCTCGGTGACACCGCGCAAAACCTGGGCGATATGGCAACGAACGCCTGGGACACCCTGCAAAACGGCATTTCGGGCGCGCAGGGCAATTAACAGCTAAGCGGGCTACAGCTGCTCGGCTGGGCGGTCGGGCGAGCTAAAGCCCGAGTCAAACGTGACGACGCACGAGGCATCGGGCCGGCGCTCGTGCACGATGCGCGTGACGAGCTCCAGCAGTTCCTCGTCGGATATGTCAAAGCCGTCGGGGCGCACCAGGTCAAACGAGACGAAGCCGTCGTGCTCGTGCAGGTCGTGGATGGAGAGTGCGGGGTCGATTTGCATGATGCCGCGTTTGACCCAGCCGCGCAGGTCGTCGCCGGTTGTGGCGATGGGGTCGCAGTGCAGCGTGATATCGATGCCCATCTGGCGCTTGATGTCGTGCTCGATGGTATCCAGGATCTCGTGGTGCTCAAAGGCATCGCCCTCGCCGGGCATCTCCACGTGGGCGCTGGCAAATTGGCGACCGGGGCCGTAGTCGTGCACCATCAGGTCGTGCGTGCCCAGAACCTGCGGATACGACATGATCTTGTCGCGGATTTCCTGGACGAGCCTGGGATCGGGCGCTTGTCCCAACAGCGGGCTGATGGCATCGCGCACCAGGCCCATGCCACTGATGCAGATGAAGATGCCTACGCCCAAGCCTGCCCAGCCATCGAGGTCAAAGCCGGTCGTCTGTGAAATGAGCGCCGCCGCCAGAACCGAGCCCGAGGTGATGACGTCGTTTTTGGAGTCCTGCGCCGTGGCGATGAGCGTCTCGGAGTCGATGCGGTTGCCCAGCGTGCGGTTGAACGCCGCCATCCAAAACTTGACGAGCATGGACAGGATAAGGGCGGCCACGGACAGCGCCGAATACGCGGTGGGGGAGGGCTTGATGATCTTGGTGACCGACTCCAAGATCAGGTTGATGCCGACGGCGCAAACGAGGACGGCGACAAACAGACCGGCCAGGTACTCGTAGCGGCCGTGGCCGTAGGGGTGCCCTTCGTCGGCCGGGCGGCTGGCAAGGCGGAATCCGAGCAGGCTCACGATGTTGCTCGAGGCATCGGAGAGGTTGTTGAAAGCGTCGGCGACAAGCGACACGGAGCCCGCGAGTAGGCCTGCGATGCCTTTGGCCAGGCACAGGGCGATGTTGAAGCCGATGCAGATGAGGCTTGCGGCAAAGCCGGCGTTGGTGCGGCAGGAGGTGTCGACCGGCTCGCTTTCGCTGCCGGGAACAAGCGTATGTACCAGCCGATTTACAAATAGCATAGCGGTCGTCCTCACAATCATGTTTAAGGGGATAGTGTAGCTCGCACGGACGCGCCGTGTGCCGATGCTCAGAAAATGCAGCAATGGTCTGCCGATGCTAACGGGCACGGGGCGGAGGGGGGCGGTTGCCCGCATGGCTTAGAGCCCGCTGCGCCTTCTCGTCCGTGCGAGTGCTCCATTTTGGGCCACATGGGTATGGGCACGCGCCGATTTGCTCGACATACTTAATGTCGACAGCCCCTGTGCAAAGGAGGACGTTTCCATGGACGAGATGTTTGCCATTAAATGCCAAAACTGCGGCGGCCCCATGTATTCGCACCAGGCAAAGCGCAGCTTTGAATGTGCCTATTGCGGAACGGTTATTCCATGGCAAGCGGACGCCGGGGAGCCCAAGAGTGCTCTGGGCATTCGCCATACACCGCTGACGGTGGTTGACGGGTTGCTCAAGCTCACGCATGTGTCGCAGCTCGAGCGCCCGGAGGACCCGGACTGGTATTTCTTCAATTCGCACTGGCGCAATCAATCGGTTTTGGAGCATCTGCTGTGGGAGGACCGCGGGACGGCGCAGGAGTTCCAAGAGGCGACGCACGTGAGCATTCCCTGCCCCTTCTGCGGTGCGTCCTTTGAGGGCGAGTCAACCCAGCGCGTGTTTGAGTGCCCGTCGTGCGGGAACAAGATTGGCGTCGCGGACTTGCTCAAACCTGGCACGTTTAGCAAGCGTCTGACCATGGGCGTGGGTGCCGAGTATGTTCCCGAGCAGGGCATTCCGTGTGAGATTTCGCCACAGCAAGCGCGTGCCAACGCCCTGCAGCTGGTGCGCCAGTATCCAGATGCCTTTGTCGGGCACGACGCGGAAGATGCGATCCAAAACGACATGATGCTCTTCTATTTCCCCATGGCGCTGGCGGACCTGCGCATGATGGCGTCCTTCCCGGGCAAGGGCCTGAGCAAGGAGACCCTGGTGTACTACGAGGTGCTCGATTGGGCATATCCCAGGGCCAACTACCTGGACGTTCGTCTTATGGGTATTTTGGAGCCGTGGGACTTCGGCAAGGTGGGGCCGTTCGATCCCGCCATGCAGGAAGGCGACTTCCGCGTCGTCTCGGTCGACGCGTCCACCAAGGACCAGGTGGTCATTGATAAGCTAGCGCTCGACGTTGCGGGCAACGATGCCGAGGCGACCCTGGGGCTCAATAAAAAGAGCATCCGCACGTGGGCGCGCAAGGCCCGCAAGCACAAGGATGGTCTGGTGATGGTGCCGGTCTACTTTGTTGACCGCCCGGCGACGGACAGCCGCGACGGCGAGCAGGTGCGCATCGCCGTGAACGGCCAGACGGGTCGCGCGGCCGCGGTTGTGTTTAGCGACAAGCGCGAGACGCATATCGTGGCGCCGCTCAATCCCAGCGTGCTGCTGTCGAGCGAAAGCACCGTGCACGCCATGCCCATCGAGGTCAAATACGTCAAATCGCCCTTCCTATACCAGATCGTGCGCCGTGGAGGCGGCGAACAGCCGCGGCAGGTGGCAGCAACTGCCGAGGGTTCCTACCGAGAGGAGAAGCCCAAACGCAAGGGCTTGTTCGCTGCGCTATTTGGGAAGTAGGGGAGCGGTGCCGGTTGGTGCTGTAACTTGAAGGTTAGGGCTACGGGGCAGCTCGCAGGAGTGCGGGCCGCCCCGTTTTTATGCGACGACAAAGCACGTGGGCGCTCCATTAAACGCTCATGCTCACAGCGCAAACGTTGGGCAACATTACGTTTGCCGATAGCTATTAAAAAATGTCCGCCCGCGGTAGTAGTCTAATCGTAAGGCGTTTCCAGCCTCTCGGGTTCTAGGAAGAAGCGGATGGGAGAGTAATGCAAAAGACCATGATGGACTCTATTCCCATAAGCTCACGGGCCCGTGCACTATGGGCAAAAACGGGCGGCGCGGAAGAGCGTAACCTGTGGTCGCCTCTTTATGTTCATATGGCCGATTCTGCGGGTGTTGCGCGCAAGCTTTGGAACGAATGGCTGGCGGAATCTGTCAAGCACCAAATCGTGAACGCATTTGGCTGTGACGACTCTGCAACGGCGGCACTCGTTACCTGGCTTGCTGGTATCCACGACATTGGCAAGGCGACGCCAGGCTTCCAGTACAAGGTCTCGGAGCGGGCAGAACTTGTTGAACAAGCGGGGCTTCAGGTTCCGAGCCCCCGCATGATGAACCACCCTCCATCGCACGCCTTCATGAGTGAGGTGATCCTCGAAGATTGGCTCGATGGACGCGGTTGGGACTGCTCGTGGACATTCGGGTGCATTCTGGGAACGCATCATGGAACCACACCTTCGTCCGATAGCGTGCTCGACGGCATAACGAGCGCATCGCGTAATTTTCCCAACGAGAACTTGGGCGATGACGATTGGCGTGCCGTCCAAGAGGAGCTTCTTGGCTGGATGTTTGAGGAGTCGGGGATGGCGAAGTTCGAGAGTGTCTTTAGCTCGTCACCTGTTCCTCAACCAGAACAAGCACTCGTCTCTGCGCTGGTTATCGTTGCCGATTGGATTGCCTCAAATTCAGATCTGTTCCCTCTTGACTCTTGCATCGGCTCTTACGACGAATTTATCAAGCGCACCGATGCCGCATGGGCTTCGCTGGCGTTGCCCGCGGCGTGGCAGGCGATGCCGGTAAAGGAAGAGGGACAAGAGCTGTTTCATCACCGCTTTATTGGTCTTCCTGAGGATGCGAGCTTGCGTCCAGCGCAGGAGCAGGCGATGCAGGCGGCATCCGACATGGACGGCGCAGGGCTACTCATTATCGAAGCGCCCATGGGCAACGGCAAAACAGAGGCCGCACTGATGTGCTCAGAGATTATGGCTCCGAAAACCGGGGCAGGGGGAATCGCCTATCTTCTGCCGACAATGGCAACTTCCAACGCGATGTTCAAGCGCGTTAAAGATTGGCTCGAGTGCGTTCCTGATTCGCGGGGCCGCAGTACGCAGTCGATGCAACTTTTGCATAGCAAGGCGGCTTTGAACCCGGACTACGACAGCCTGCGAAGCTGGGGACGCACTTGGATGGGGGACGACGCGAAAAAGAGCGTTGAGGAAGATGTGACAGCGCATCAGTGGTTTGGCGGAAGGAAGCGTGGTCTTCTGTCGTCATTTGTTGTGGGCACGGTCGATCAGCTGCTTATGGCGGCGCTTAAGGCGCGTCACGTGCAGCTTGGGCACTTGGGCCTTGCCGGAAAAGTTGTCATAATCGATGAGGTTCATGCCTACGATGCCTACATGAATGTCTATCTTGACCGTGTGCTCACGTGGCTTGGCGCTTATGGCGTGCCGACCATACTGCTTTCGGCAACGCTTCCCGCTGAGCGCCGCAACGAGCTTATCCGTGCCTATCGGGGTAGGGATAGAAAATCCACTCGTCGCGCATCAAAGCGGAAAGATATTCCGGAAGCTCCTCGTAAAGCATCGGGATTGCCGTCGTACCCGCTCGTTACAACGGCAACCCGAAATGGAGCGCTAGACGATAGCATGTACCGAGCATGCGATGGCCCTTCGATCGGAACAAACGTTATTGTCGAACGATTGGAAGACGACGATGCTACGCTGGTTGCACAATTGGAGGACTTATTGTCCGATGGTGGTTGCGCGTGCGTGTTACGAGACACTGTTTCCCGTGCCCAAAGTTCCTACGAGCGGTTGAAGACTGCCTTTGGCGATTCGTGCGTAAAGCTCGTCCATTCGCGCTTTATTGCCGTCGACCGCATGGAAAATGATGCGGAACTGCTGCGACTGCTTGGTCCCGACCCTGCCGACAGGCCCAGTAAGCTCATCGTGGTGGGTACGCAGGTGATCGAGCAATCCCTCGACATTGATTTTGACGTAATGATCACCGATATAGCCCCTATCGACCTTTTGCTGCAGCGAATGGGGCGCCTACACCGCCATGAACGCGGGGAAAATCAGAGGCAGCGTCCGGAAAAGCTCAGGCAAGCACGTTGTTTTATCACGGGCATCGAGGACTGGGCGACCGCTCCGCCTAAGGTGAATAGGGGTATAGAGAAGGTCTATCACCCTGCGATGCTTTTGCGCAGCCTGCTTTCGTTGAGGGCAAAGAGCACTGATGAGGGGACGGCTATGGTCAATCTGCCTCATGATATTGCGGGCCTTGTCGAGCAGACGTATTCGCGAAGCGTTGCAGCGGAAGAGCTGTGCGATGCAGGTGCGGCACCGGAATGGGTCCATGCTTTACGAAGTGCGGAAGAAGAACTGGAGAAGACAAAAGAGGACAAGCAGCTCAAGGCAAATGCCTGGCTTCTGAGCAAGCCACAGAAGGGGACGCAAAGTCTTATTGGCTGGCTGAATGAAACCTTCTCGCTTATAGACGAGACAAAAGCACGCGCTGCCGTTCGCGATTCTGGTGACACGGTTGAGGTTATTGCGGTCCAAGCAAGCAACGACGGTTTCACGCTGCTTCCCTGGGTCACCGACATAAAGGGGGGCCGTCCATGTCAGGGCTATTTGGGGGATGGAAGTGAAGCACCTGACGATGAGGTTGCCCGCCTTGCGGCGAGTTGCACCGTAAGCCTGCCATTCTGGCTATCGTCTGAGCAGGTAATTGATGCCCTGGAGACCAAATCTCAGGCGCTCAGATGGCAAGAGTCAAGATGGCTTCAAGGCCAACTGGTTTTGGCGTTTGATTCAAACCTAGATACGGTGATAGAAACGAAAGATGCTATCTATCGCATGCGCTATTCGCGTAAGGCTGGGCTTGAACTTGTTGAAACAGCAAGGAAGAAAGGAGATGCGCAATGAGCCAGAATGTGAGTTTTAACCTCGTGGACGAACCATGGATCTGCGTTCGCGATTTGGACGGGGCGACGCGCGAGGTGTCACTGCTCGAGCTATTTGAGCAAGCGTCAAGCATCAAGTGCTTGGCTAACGATTTACCCACACAGGATTTTGCGATTCTGCGCGTTTTGTTGGCAGTGCTGCAAAGAGCAATTTCTCCGACGCTCGACGATGACGACGTTCCAGCGGAGGTTTGGGGGCGCCTATGGCGTGCGCACGAACTGCCCATCGACCAGATTCATGAATACCTCGACGAGTGGCACCATCGTTTCGATCTGTTTGACGAGGAACAGCCTTTTATGCAGGTCGCTGGTCTGCATACGGCAAAGAACGAGTTCTCTGAAATAAGAAAGGTGATCGCGGACATACCGGATGGGGATGCGCTCTTTTCGCTTCGATCAGGCGAGGGGGCGGATCGTCTGACTTTCTCGGAATCCGCGCGCTGGCTTATTCACGTTCACGCTTTTGATACTGCTGGAATTAAAAGCGGAACGGTTGGCGATGTGCGCGTTAAGAAAGGGAAGAGCTATCCAATTGGTACCGGATGGTCGGGCTGTTTAGGAGGGTTGTGTTTTGAGGGCCCTTCGCTTAAAGAAACCCTCTTGCTTAATACTATTCTCTGCAGCGATGAGATAAATGAGCTGTTTTCGGACAATGATTTGCCTTGTTGGGAGAAGACGACAGCACCCGCTGGAGTTGATGACCTTACTCCGACTGGTAGGCTTGATCTTTACACGTGGCAAGCTCGAAGAATTCGTTTGATTCCTGAGGGCGACTACGTGGTTGCCGTGGTTTTGACGAACGGCGACAAGCTGGTGCAGATTAACCGTCAGGGCTATGAACCCATGACGGCATGGAGGCGTAGCCCGAACCAGGAAAGACAGTTGAAATTGCCTCTAGTTTACCTGCCCAAGATGCATCAGCCCAGAAGAGCCCTCTGGCGAGGTCTCGATTCCGTGTTTGGCGTAAGTTCGCCAGAAGCGGACTCAACCATTCTTGGGTCCGGGCTGAAAGGTTGGGTCTCTTATCTTGCGAGCAGAGATGCGGGATGTCAGCTCGATAATGCGCTTATTCAAGTCCACGCGATTGGAATGGAGTATGGTACACAAAACTCAGTCGTCTCCAATGTCATCAATGACACGGTTGAGTTGAGTGCATTTCTCCTGTCAAGCGAAGGGAAAGACCTGGCTGCTCTTGCCAAAAGCCTTGCTTCTTCAACGTCGGACGCGGTTTTTGCCTTGGGTACCCTTGCCGCAAACCTCTGTGTAGCGTCTGGCGGAAGCGGGGAAAACGAGCTTAGGAGCGCAAGAGAGAAAGCGAAGGCGCGGGCTTTCTTTGAGATTGATTCGCCGTTTCGTCAATGGCTTGCCGGCCTTAACGAGAGCAGCAACGCGGAAGTCGAACGGAAGCGGTGGCGCCGCACTGCCCGCGCGATTATCGAAGCAAATGCCAGTGCCCTTCTTCGCGAGGTTGGCCCAGAGGCAATCGTTGGAGCTCCTATGAAAACAAGCAAGGTAAACGGGTGGATGACGGCATCGCGAGCCAAGGCGATGCTCAACACCGCCCTAAAAAAGTCTCTGCCGCTTGAAGGGGACGAACCAAGAGATAAGGAGGTTTAGATATGACGGACAACAACGCGCAAAAGCCAGAGCAGCTTATGCTCGCATATATGCACGGGCGCATATGCTCTATCCAAAACGACTATCTGTCTGCTAGCGGAAAACCACGAGGAGCACGAAAGCTGGCAGCATTGCGCCATGCGCTTCTTATGCCCATAGGCTCAAACGCAGATGCATGGCCGCTTGAGTTCGAGGGCCTTCCTGCCGAGCTTGTGGGGAGAGGCGCCGAGCCATCGCGTGCCGAGATCGCTGTTCACGCCGCACTTACACTCTATGCGGTTCATCAACAGGGCAAGACCAAGCCAATGTATGTGCCTGGTGCTGAGCATTCGTTTGGCGCGGCCCTGCGTCAGCTCGTGCGTTGCGATAAAGAGCGCTACTCGAATCTTGAAGAGGGGGAAATGCCTCGAAAGTTCAGGGCTTTTATAACAGCTGATTCTATGGAAGAGACGCTTCACCATGCGAGGCAGCTTGTACAACAGCTGCGTGCTGACGAGATTCCCGTTGATTACGCGCGCTTTGCAGCACAGCTATACACACTGCAAAGCCCCTATACAGCAGATAAGGTGCGTCTTGCGTGGGGGCGTGAATATAGTCGAATACCAAAGGTCGAGTCCGGCATCGATGCCAGCCCTTCGGAAGAATAGTTGATGAGGGAAATGACCAAGAAAGGACCTGCTATGAAAAAGCCCCAGTTCATCGATATCCACATTCTTCAGACCGTCCCCCCGAGCAATATCAATCGAGATGATACAGGTAGTCCAAAAACAGCATATTTCGGCGGAGTCAAGCGCTCAAGGGTTTCAAGCCAAGCGTGGAAGAAGGCCACGCGCGATAGCTTCTCCGATTTGTTGGATGAGTCCGGTCTTGGTTGGCGTACGAAGCGCGCAGTGAGCTTGATTGCGGAAGCTATGACCGCTATTCTGCCGGACATTGAAGGTGATCAGGCCGAAATTGCTGCCGAGAAGGCTTTGGCAGCAACGGGCGTCAAAGTCAAAGGTGGCGAAACGGGCTACTTGCTGTTTCTTTCTTCAGGGCAGATCAAAGCCCTTGCATCGTTGGCGGCGCAGGCTTTTGAAGCGGGCGGGGCTGTCGACAAGAAACTCGCTAAGGAAATTCTTGACATCAAGAAGAAGCCGACGCTTAACAGCATCGATGTGGCGATGTTCGGGCGTATGGTGGCGGATGCTCCTGATTTGAACGTCGACGCCTCCGTTCAGGTCGCCCATGCCATTGGCATTGGGAAGATGAATCCAGAGTTCGATTACTTCACCGCTCTTGACGATTGCTCTCCCGAAGATAATGCCGGCGCAGCAATGATTGAGACAACGGAGTTCACGTCATCGACGATGTATCGCTATGCAACTATTGATGTGCTGCACCTTTGCGAAAACCTCGGTTCGGCTGCGGTTGCTTGCCGCGGCATCGAGGCGTTTTTGAAGGCATTCATCACTTCCATGCCCACGGGAAAGCAGAATTCGTTTGCAAACCGCACGCTCCCCGGAGCGGTTGTCCTTCAACTGAGGGATACGCAACCGGTTAGCTTGGTGAATGCGTTCGAAAAACCCGTCGAGACTGCTCGTGGGAAAAGCCAGCTCGAAATTGGCTGTGAGCGTTTGGCCAAGCAAGAAGAGGCAATTGACAAAGCGTTTGGCACGACGCCGTTAAAGACGTTCGTTATTGCCGCATCCCCAGATGTGCAGTCTCTTTCCGGTGCCATGGGTGTCGAAGGGGCATGTGATCTTGACGCCGCAATTGCGCAAATCTCGCAAGCGTGTGCTGCTTATCTGGCTGAAAATGGCTACCAAACCGAAGAGGTGGACTAGCTATGGCGGTCCTGCTGCTCAAATTGGCGGGTCCGCTGCAATCGTGGGGGTCGTCGAGTAGGTTCACCGAGCGCGGAACAGAGCACGAGCCGACGAAGAGCGGCGTTGTGGGCCTGCTTGCCGCAGCCTTAGGTCGTTACCGAACAGATCCCGTTGATGACCTTGCGGCACTGCGCTTTGGCGTGCGTATCGATCAGCCGGGAACGTTTCTAAGCGACTTTCAAACCGAGCACAAGCGAAAGTGGGACTCGCAAAGCGCTCGATGGGTATTAAGCGCGAAAAAGGACGATACCCTGCCTTTAACGTATCGTCACTATCTTGCCGATGCTGTGTTTGTTGCGGCACTTGAGGGCGATGGAGAGCTCTTGCAAAGGTGCGCCGAGGCGCTTGACGCTCCGGCGTTTCCCCTGTTTTTAGGTCGCCGTTCCTGTCCGCCCACGTGCAGAGTTCTTATTGGGCTGTTTGAGAATGTAACGTTGCTCCAAGCTTTGCGCAATCACCCCTGGGAAGCAAGCGAGAGATATCAGGGCAACTGGAAGTTTCGCGGCAAGGAAAGCGTTGACCTGGAGGTTCTCTGCGATAAGCAGACTTCTGACGAAGGCGAGGGCTACGATGTCTCGCTGCGCGACGTGCCCATCAGCTTTTCGCAGGAGCAACGCCTATATAGCTTTCGCACTGTTGCCCATGCAACAGTAACGGTGAGGAACCCAAATTATGTTGGCGCGCAGGCCAACCATGACCCATGGTCTGCTCTGGGAAAGGAGGTATAGCCGATGTTCTTTACCCGGTTTCCCATCAATATGACGCGGAGGGATTCGCGCGCGATGCTCGCCTCGCCCTATCGCATGCATGCGGCAATTGCTGGCAGCTTTCCCCCTTCGCAGACGAGCGGGGACGGCCGTGTGCTTTGGCGCGTGGATAGAATGCCTGATGGGGGTTCTTGCCTTTATATCGTGAGCCCCGGCAAGCCGAGCTTGATAGGGCTTGATGAACAAATCGGGTGGCCCGACTGCGAACCGCAGTGGGGCACGCGCGGATACGATCCGTTTTTGGGACGCATCTCGAACGGACAGACATATTCGTTTCGCTTGGTAGCGAATCCGTCGCTCAACAGAAGTACGCGTGGCGGCAAAAGTGACCTGCTAAACAGCGAGGGCGAACCTAAGAGAAACAGAATTGGCCACCTGACCATTCTGGAGCAAGCCGCCTGGCTCATCGGAGCTCAAGCATATAAGGGCACCGACAAGGAAGTGCCAAGCATTTTTGCGCCCGAGCGGGGATCACGTGCCCAAAGGAACGGTTTCGAGGTTTTGAGCGACGATGAGGGCTGCCCGAGCTTGATTGTTAGTAATTCCAACAGAATCTCGTTTACCAAGGGTGTCCAAGGAAACAAAGTCACCTTTGCGCGCGCCCAGTACGATGGTGTGTTGCGTGTGACCGATGCTGACGCCTTGCGCCATGCGCTTGTATATGGCATCGGGCACGCTAAAGGATTCGGATGCGGCCTTCTCACACTGGTTCCACTGGATAGGTGAGTGGCATGGGCGATATTCCTGGTACGATCAGGCCTGATTTGCGTGCGTTGCCCACGATAAAGGAGCGAATGACGTTTCTTTATGTCGAGCGATGCCTTGTGAGCAGACAAGATAGCGCAGTGAGCATAACCGATGCGCGCGGAACGGCGTATGTTCCCGCGGCTTCTCTTGGGGTGCTTATGCTGGGACCAGGGACCAATATTTCCCATCGCGCGGTTGAGTTGCTCGGCGATTCGGGAACAAGTGTGATTTGGGTGGGTGAGCACGGCGTTCGCTACTATGCGCACGGCCGATCGCTTACCCATTCATCTCGATTGATCGTCGCGCAGGCGGAGCTCGTGTCGAACACTCGAAAGCGTCTTGCGGTAGCGCGATTGATGTATGGTATGCGCTTCCCTGGCGAGGACGTATCGAGCCACTCGATGCAGCAACTCCGTGGCCGCGAGGGAGCTCGGATTCGAACGCTCTATCGGCGGCTATCGAAGCAATATGACGTTCCGTGGGCGGGGAGGGAATACAACCCTGACGATTTTCTCGACGCAAGTCCAATCAATCAGGCATTATCGGCTGCTCATGTATGCCTTTACGGAGTTGTTCACAGCGTGATTGTGGCACTAGGGTGCTCTCCGGCATTGGGATTCGTCCATGTTGGCCATGAGCGCTCGTTTGTGTATGACATTGCCGATTTGTATAAAGCTGAGGTGACGATCCCCATCGCTTTCGAAGTGGCCTCCGATCCCCCAGAGGATATCGGGGCGGAAACGCGTCGGCGCACTCGTGATGCGTTTCTTGACGGGAAGATAATGGAGCGCTGCGCTCGCGATATCAGGGGTCTGCTGCTGGGCGACTTCGAGGCAGAGGATGAGCCTGATGTCGATACGATGTTCCTCTGGGATGAGAGGCGCCCTGCCGTTGCTTTTGGAGTGTCCTATGGCAAGGAAAACGACATCCAGGTGGATGCCACCGAAGAGAATAACGGAGTGCTTGTGGAAGGATAACGGGTGATTGTTGTTGTTTTGGAAAAATGCCCCCTTGCACTTCGCGGCGACCTAACGAAATGGTTGCAGGAGATTAGCCTAGGCGTGTATGTGGGCAGGGTGAGCGCGCGTGTAAGGGACGAGCTTTGGAACCGCATTTGCAAAGAATGCAAAACAGGGCGTGCCACGATGGTTTTTTCTGCACGCAACGAGCAGCACCTCAACTATCGAGTGCACAACACCGCGTGAGAGCCTATCGATTTTGATGGCATCAAGCTGATGATGCGGCCTTCGCCTTCTCGCATGAAGGCCCTTGGCACGAAGAGAGTGGGCTGGAGTTACGCGGCGATGCGATCGAAGGCACGTCGCGGGAGCGTAGCAGCCGAAACGGACGAGCCGCGCGAATACGTTGTACTTGATGTTGAGACCACGGGGCTGGACCCAGACAAAGATGCGATTATTGAGATTGCCGCCATCAAAGTTGAGCAGGGTGTTGAGGCGGGCAGGCTCCATGAGCTTATTCGATACGAGAAAGGCATCCCAAAGAAGGTGGTCGAGCTAACAGGCATTACCGATGAGATGCTTGCCGAAAAGGGGATCGAGCTTGAGCGAGCGGTGAGCGGCCTGCTTTCCTTTGTTGGGAGCCGGATAGTGGTTGCGCATAACGCTTCGTTCGATACCGGCTTCGTGCAGGCGGCGTGCGAAGAATGCGACCTAGACGATTTTGACAATGAGTGCATCGACACCATTACACTGGCAAAGAAGAAGATGCCCGATGCGCCGAACTATCGCTTGAAGACCCTGCTCGGCCTTTTGAACCTTGACAATTAAATACCTCATCGTGCCGAGTCTGATTGTGAGGCGACCTTGAGCTTGTTTAGCAAACTGATTAAAATGGGGCCCACATCAAAGGGATAGGGTGTTTTGAGCTGGGGATTTTTAAGTCTGCTCCCCGCACGCGCGGGGATGATCCCAGCGTATGAATCATCGACTGTAATACCCAAAACTGCTCCCCGCACACGCGGGGATGATCCCGGTTCCACAAATGCAGGCGGACAGTGGTATGGCTGCTCCCCGCACGCGCGGGGATGATCCCGCCGGCCTACTGGGCCGCCATCGTGCCGACGCCTGCTCCCCGCACACGCGGGGATGATCCCGACCGTCTTTTCCGAGTATGAAGTGCGCGAGCCTGCTCCCCGCACACGCGGGGATGATCCCCGATCGGGCGGTGACATTGAGTGCGCGGGCGACTGCTCCCCGCACACGCGGGGATGATCCCAGAAAAAACGGCAGCAAGCGCAAATCGCCCAGCTGCTCCCCGCACGCGCGGGGATGATCCTTGTTATGGGAGCGGAGCAGCATGAGCTTTTGCCTGCTCCCCGCACGCGCGGGGATGATCCCTCGCTGGTTCGCGCCTCCATGTCGGCGTCGTCCTGCTCCCCGCACGCGCGGGGATGATCCCACACCTTCACTGGCCAGATCAACGGTACTGGCCTGCTCCCCGCACGCGCGGGGATGATCCACGATTGAATGCGGTTCGACATGCCGACGAGCGCTGCTCCCCGCACGCGCGGGGATGATCCCAGGCAATCATGTCGCTGGCGGTAGCGGTTACCCTGCTCCCCGCACGCGCGGGGATGATCCACTATGGGGCAGCTGCTAGCACTTACAAAGGCGCTGCTCCCCGCACGCGCGGGGATGATCCAACTGTAATAAACATGACAGCCGGGTACATCAAACTGCTCCCCGCACGCGCGGGGATGATCCTAGTGTTATGAAGTCAGTTACCTTGCCTGCAAGCTGCTCCCCGCACGCGCGGGGATGATCCCGCAGTCGAGCCTACCGATATCTCAGACCTCCGCTGCTCCCCGCACGCGCGGGGATGATCCCGTGAACGACGTCGTCACGGTAGTTGCTGAAGCCTGCTCCCCGCACGCGCGGGGATGATCCCGTGTTGCTGAAACCTTGCATTGCTTCGTCAAACTGCTCCCCGCACGCGCGGGGATGATCCCGAGCCTGTTCCAGATGACATTGCTCATGACGTCTGCTCCCCGCACGCGCGGGGATGATCCCACGTTGCCGTCCGCCACGACCACGGGAGGGTTCTGCTCCCCGCACGCGCGGGGATGATCCCAGGGTTGAGACGATGTACGACACGTACTGCGGCTGCTCCCCGCACGCGCGGGGATGATCCCGCCAGCACCATGTCTGAGCCGACGCCCTTGCCCTGCTCCCCGCACGCGCGGGGATGATCCCAAGAACCCGTCGCGCCTCTCCCGCATGCCCGGCTGCTCCCCGCACGCGCGGGGATGATCCCACACGTAGCGCCTAGGGTAATCGGGCTGGGCCCTGCTCCCCGCACGCGCGGGGATGATCCCTTCTTGCTGGTCGCCACGAGCGGCAGGAAGGCCTGCTCCCCGCACGCGCGGGGATGATCCCTCGGCCTGCTTCACCGGGTCTTCGCCGTTCAGCTGCTCCCCGTACGCGCGGGGATGATCCCTTTTGGGGCCATCCACCCATTCATACGGTATTCTGCTCCCCGCACGCGCGGGGATGATCCCGCCTTCGCGGCGCTGCTGTGGGCGTTTGACGGCTGCTCCCCGCACGCGCGGGGATGATCCCGTCACGTCACGATCGGCCTCGTCGCTCACGGCCTGCTCCCCGCACGCGCGGGGATGATCCCCCCAACAGCTCGCGCGAGGTGGTGAGCAGCGACTGCTCCCTGCACACGCGGGGATGATCCCATCTTGCGGAACACACACGAGGGCGAGTGGATCTGCTCCCCGCACACGTGGGGATGATCCGACCCTCATGGAGTCGGTCGTCGCGTCAAATGACTGCTCCCCACACACGCGGGGATGTTCCCTTCAAGAAGGTCATCCAAGGCGCACAGACGCTCTGCTCCCCGCACGCGCGGGGATGATCCCATGCTGTCGTGTGAGACTGCGAAAGACACTGGCTGCTCCCCGCACGCACGGGGATGATCCCGGCACCAAGACGTTCGAGGTCCGCAAGAACGACTGCTCCCCGCACACGCGGGGATGATCCCTATACTATATGGCAACAAGCGGAACGATAGGCCTGCTCCCCGCACACGCGGGGATGATCCCTGGTTGCCGAGATGGAAGGCGATGAGGGCCAGCTGCTCCCCGCACACGCGGGGATGATCCCTGAACCTGCAAATTTTTGTTTGACGACAGCGACTGCTCCCCGCATACGCGGGGATGACCCCTCGCCCTTCGTGACGATTCTGCAGCAGACAAGCTGCTCCCCGCACGCGCGGGGATGATCCCGACCGCAGGAAGAACCCGCAGTCCGGCGAGTGATGTTCCCCGCGCACGCGGGGATGATCCC
Source organism: uncultured Collinsella sp. (assembly GCA_934654775.1). Classification (GTDB taxonomy): domain Bacteria; phylum Actinomycetota; class Coriobacteriia; order Coriobacteriales; family Coriobacteriaceae; genus Collinsella. The sequence goes on along the minus strand of CAKUGR010000005.1, from coordinate 107,032 downwards.
ACGAGCGAGCTTGTGTAGGTCGACCAAGGCACCTGTTCCCCGCACGCGCGGGGATGATCCCGAAGCCCACGGCTGCAAGCTCTGCCCTTATGACTGTTCCCTGCATGCGCGGGGATGATCCCAGGGGCAATGCTGGCCTTTGGTACGTCAATGGCTGCTCCCCGCACGCGCGGGGGTGATCCCTCGGCCAGAGTCTGCAGGTCCATCTGCTCCAGCTGTTCCCCGCACGCGCGGGGATGATTCCAAGTACAACCTGTCCGTCTCCACCTGGTTTGACTGTTCCCCGCGCGCAGGGATGATTCCAAGCGCTGCCACACGGCCGTGTGCATCTCGCCTTGTTCCCCGCACGCGCGGGGATGATCTCGCGCGGCCGGCGGCGAGCTCGTCTCACTTGGCGCTCTCTACGGGGTCGGCGGCGACCGCGGCGGGTTTCTCGAGGGGCATCCGCCGCCTCCTATCGGCATAAAAAGCCGCCCCGAAGGACGGCTTGCGCGGCGGTAGGATTTGCACCTACGTCTCCTCAATCAAGGGCACTCTTCATACTGTGCTACTTTCCACTATTCCTATTCTCCCTTACGCTGGCAACCTTATCAAGTTTTGGATCAGTGTCGATTTAACCGGTAATTAAACTGAATATAGGTCCAAAGAGAGCCGGGAGCGATGCGATGGGTTTAGCGAATACACAATCGATTCCGTCGACCTGGTCAATGCTCAGCTTGAGCGTAGCGGTAAGCGCTTCTTCTTCGATGCGGCCGATGTTGATCGGGCAATTATCCGAGGCAAGCACTGCTGGGATATGTACGGCTGGGTCGTCTCGAATGAGCTTGTGCGTGAGTTCGAGCCTGCATGGATTGAAAACGACAATGTAGAGCTCGAAAAATACGACTACGTCTGCGCAAGCTGGGAGGACCTCGACGTCAACCGTTGGGCTTGCTCTTTAGGGCGAGCGGGCCGTGCAGGAGTTTTCAGTGTCGCGGCAGTATATTGTTGCGAATGAGGAATTGTTGGGTGCCACGGTATGGCAAACTCATCGGTGACGTACCTGTGAGATGGTCCGTATCTTGAGGCAACTTATTACTCTTGTTAGCGCCTGCTTGCGTATCCCCGAGATGCGCGCCTGCCGTTTAGTTCGTCCCAATGTGCTAGGCTGAGACCGAGCCGGAGGAGTCAAGGTTTTCATGTCTACATCTAACCCTCCGGCTTTTTTATCCCGATGTTGGTAGATGTAAATAAACGGTGGAGCGGCTGCAAAAGAGCCGCCTCACTGGGTAAAATCAGGTTGTGCCGCGGAACCCGCTCCTCAGCTAGTCACACTTCGGAAGCGCGGGCAACGCAGGTGCTATCGTCTAAAGGGCCGGCTGCAACCGGCCCTTTTCATGACTCCCTTCGCTATCCGTTACTGCTTATATTCCCGCCAGATCGAGTAGAGGTTCCGGGCAATGCCGGTCACATACATCGAGAGGCGCAGGATTTCAAGAAACAAGTTCATAGGCTTCACCCCAATCGGAGATCGGAGCGTTGCCCGCAGGCGGATTCCGCGGCGGTCAAGATTTTACCTCACAGGCCGCGGTGGGAGACATCCTGTCCATCCCATGGTTTGGAACAGCGTCGATCTAACGGGCAATCAAACCTCTAGCTCTCTTTGAATTGGGCAAGCATCCGTCCAAAGGTGCTGAGCTCAGACGGCTCATAAATGAGCGAGCCGCCGTCCGCGGTCCTGTAGACTCCGCAGGGAAGATAGCGCCCGTCGGGGAGGACATAGAGGTTTCCTTCCTCCTTAAGCCCTGCTGGGAGTAGCGGAATCTCGTACTCGTCCATTTGGAACTCATCGATATTCGCGGTCTTCCTTTCCATGATTCCTCCTGCCTTATTGCTTGCATGGTGCCTAAACAGGCAGCTCTCGATCAGCTCTTTTCCGCGTAGGGTGTCGACCCACTCCTGCGGGATGGCGTCCATACCGTACGCCACACCCGCGAGGGCGCCGGCGACGGCTGCGGTGGTGTCGGTATCGTCGCCCAGGTTGACGGCGGTGAGCACGCATTCCTCGTAGCTGGTGGTGTTCACAAAGCACCAAGTAGCGGCTTTAAGCGTGTCGCGCACGAAGCCGCCGGACCTGATTTCGTGCTCGGGCACGTCTTTCAGGTGGAGCGCCCACGAGGGAAGCGCGCCGTTCATCACGCCCTTCATTAGCTCGACAAATATGACGCATGCGTCGGTTGACGTTCTGTGGGCGTGCGTAATCGCGGAGACCTCGCAGATCTCTTCGTCTGTCGCGTCGGTAAACGCCAGGGGAGCGATGCGCATGAGCGAGCCGTTGCCGTTGTCGCGCTCGCCGGAGCCTCCTTTGCCGCTGCGCAGGGCGCGAGTGGTCGTGCCGCCGTAATCGAAAACGCCGTCGATCGTATACTCGCCGCGGTCAATCCAGCCTACGAACTTGTCGCGCATGTCCGCGGTGTCGATGTGCCCAAGCTCCCTAATCGAGTCGCAGGTTGCGAGCGTCATGGACGTATCGTCGCTCCAGGTGCCCGCGGGCTGCCCGTGCGTGCCGTAGCCGATCATGTCGGTGCACTCGAACGTGCCACGAGGTCTGAACTCGTAGGGAACGCCCAACGCGTCGCCGACGGCAAGCCCAAAGATGCAGTCGCGTAGCGCTGGTTTCGACGTGTGCCCACGTTTCGTTGTAGGGGGCGCTGGCGAGATGAGCCGAAATCCCTCTGAATCGCTCTTGCGCCGTGTGGCCATGTCCTCGGCAGAACGCACTTTAGGTGCGCTTTCGGTGATGGCCTGATTGATACCTGTCATGGAAAACTCCTCTTGCACTTCGGATTGGAGATGCGTAGCAATCAGCGGCAATATGTTCAGTTCGATTCGCGACGCAGTGCGTCGCGAATCGAGAGAACTCAATGGTCAATATGCCAAAATGGTATGCCTAGACGTCTCTTTACACGGCAACAGGCATTTCTTTCGGGCGCCCTGCCTTTGGAACGTCGGCGAGTCGTGCCTCGATGGAAGCTTTGGACACCATGCGCTTGGTGCCATCCTTCCATGAATCCAACAGTTCAGCATTTATAAGTTGCGATACTCTTGCCGAGCTAACGCCAAGCATACGCGCGGCATCCGCTGCGGTGACGGCGGGGATGTCGCCGAGTTCGCGGCTGACGGCCACGGCGATAATCTTGCCACCGTGCTGCGGCTCGTGGCCAAAGCCCGGCGCAGGCAGGTCGACGCCGCCCATAAGGTGATCGTCGGCCATGCATGCAAGAAAATCAGCTGCGCTTTCGATAGCGTCGTTTAGATCGGAGCCAAACGTTCCTCCTCCGCCCAGCGAGCCACATGGCACAGCATCGACAATGCCGTCCGAATCAAAGAACTCGAATTCCCATGCGTAAACCATGTAAGACCTCCTCCGACGCCGGCGATTTGAGGAACATCCTAAGAGCCCACCAAGCGCATCGAACACCTTTATTGCCTCTAGTTTAAGGCCTCGTGCGGACGCGTTTTGGTGCCCTGCGCGTGACCGCAAAAAGGGTTTGCAGTGACTAAAATGTGGTCATAGAGATGGTTTTATCGAACTCCATGGGGGGGGTGACGCGCGTGGATAACAACACGTTGCTGTTTCACGATAAGGGTGCCGGCGTTTTCAAGGGAATAAGCATCTATCCCAATCGTATCGAGGCGGTCGTGAAGAACAACTTCTTCGATACCCATACCAAGATCGTCTACCTCAAGGACATTACGGGTGTCAACAGGGTCAAGGGTAAGCGCGTGCTCCTCCGTAATAGGTTGCTGACCGCCTGTTCCTACTGGCTGAGCAGTCACGCGAGGGCGCAGGAATTCGTCAACGTGCTCAATATGGTGATGTGACCGGGCGCTTTCGAACACAAAAAACCGGGATGCAAGGAGTCGCACCTTGCATCCCGGTTGAGCTAAAACGGCGCTGCTGCATGCCGTTGGAGCTTTAGCGCTTGATCTCGATGTCGTCGAGCTTAACGTCCATGGCCTCGGTCTTGGCCTCGGCGATGTCATCGGCAAACTCAAGGGACTTCATCATGGTCTCGACGGCGTCCTTGTGCTCTTCGACGTTGTCGATGCGCACGTACACACTGCCGCCGCCCGCCTCGGTGAAGTACTCGGTCGTCACGCCGCCCGAATGAGTGTAGGAAGCGTTGCGCCAGGTCTTGCCGTTGTACTTGACGGGATCGTTCTCGGTCCACTCAAAGCTGGCATTCCATTTGGCCTCGTAGTCGAACAGTTCGTCGGCGTTCTTGTCGGAGTCAAAGACGGGGATGAAGCGGTCGCTGGCGTGCTCGCTCTCGGTGAACTTAAACTGGGCCCTGTCGGCGGTATCGCCGGCGACGTCGGTGATCTCGACGCCCTCGGGGACCTCGACCTTAAACCAGATGAAGTCGGTCTTCATATCCACGGCTGGCTTTTCCGCGCCGCCGCCACCGCCACTGCCGGCAGCACCGCCACTTCCGCCGCAGCCCACTAGGGCAACTGCGGCAAAGAGGCTCAAGCAGAGGGTGAGAATCGCAAAGGCCTTCTTTTTCATGGTCGTGTCCTCCTCGATCTGTAACCGCCCATGGATTACCTGCCTTTACTGTACGCGCGAGCGGCTCGCTCGGGTGGGCCATGTGTCCCATTCTGGGGGTCGGATTTGCGCCGATAAGTGGCAATATGTGCGGATGCAAGAGAGGGGAGGGCCGATGCTGCCGATCCTCCCCGGGGTTTGGTGCCCGCGCTTTTGATGGAACGAGTGCGCGGACGCGCGTGGAGCCTTGTGTGCCCCAGTTTGCGCTGCCGGGGAGTCTCGAAAGGTGGGCCATATGTCCCCTGTTTGTGTGTACGGGCTTGCCGCAAGGTGGGCCTGGCGCTGGGCAAGCGTGCGGCTTGGTTGATGCTCCCAATGTTGCGCAACAGCGATGCCGGCTTAAGGTTTTAGACTTTGCTGTGACAAAAGCTAAACCACGAAAGGTCGAACGATGTTCTGTCAAAAATGCGGACAGCAAGTTCCCGATGGATCGACGTTTTGCACGCATTGCGGGGCGTCGCTTGCGGGCGGCTCCGCGCCGACGCCCGCGGGCGCTGCTTAGACTTCTGCACCCACGACCGGCCCGTGCCTGACCCAGTCGATGCCGCCGGTCGCGCCCGCGCCTCAAAAGCCTAAGAGCAAAGCCCCGATCGTTATCGCGGTGGCGTGTGCCGCCGTGGTGCTTCTCGGGGGCGGCACGGTGTTTGCGCTCACGATGCTCAACGGGTCCAAGAGCTCTGACACGCAAATTTCGGTGATCGATACCGGGTCTTCGGACGAGAAAGATTCTTCTGCCAAGAAGAAGGATGACAAGTCCAAGTCCAAGGAATCCTCGTCGTCCGATGACGGGGCCGTTCCCGAGGACGAGTCGGCATACTACGGTTCGGGTGATTCGGACGATTACCTGACCGACGTGCATACGTATACGAACGACATGCATCCTTATAGCATGTCGATTCCCAACCGTTTTGAGATGGAAGATACTCCCAGCGGCAGCAGCACAAGGTACGAGGATCCGGAGACGGGTTTTGTGATCGGCCTGTCTGGCTACGTCAACATTAACGACGAAACTGCACACGAGATGTTTATCGAAAAGGACACCTCGGGCAAGACCGACCTCTATACCGCGGAGGGCGACAACTGGTACGTGGTCTCGTGGCGCGAGGACGATACGATCATTTACGAAAAGACGATCGCCACGGATTCGACGATTGCCACGGCGCATTTGGAGTACTCGACTGCAAACCGCGACATGGGGTCGAAGATTATCGACACGCTGCTGCCGACGTTTCAGGTGGACTAGGCGTCCGTGCCTATAGCAGGCAATCGGAAACGCCGATAGCCAGAGCTCCTGACAGCCTTTGTCTTATGGGTTAGACTGGGCTTCAATTAAACCGATGAATGGGACAACCGCTTCCTGGCGTCGTTGTCCCTTTTTTATTATGCGTGCGGCCCGTGGTGGCCGGCGCGGTGGGCAGAGGTGTTTCGATGAGCCAAGAGATGATGGATAAAACCTGTCGCGGTTTTGCTGAGGCGTTGGCCGCGCGCGAGCCGGTTCCCGGCGGCGGCAGCGCCAGCGCGTTTGTGGGAGCACTGGGCGCTTCGCTGTGCGGAATGGTTGCCCGCTATGGTGCGACAAACCCTGCGCTTGCCGATCGCGCAGACGATCTGACGCGCGCATTTGCCCAGGCAGACGAGCTGTCTCAGGAGCTTGTCGACTTGGTTGCCGAGGACGTTCGAGCCTACGGGCAGGTGTCGGCGGCGTACGGTATTTCGCGCGAGGATCCGGCTCGACCGGCTGCGATTCAAGATGCGCTGCACGTGGCAGCCATGCCGCCGTACCGCATTATGGACGCCTGCGGGCGCGCGCTGGCGCTGCTCGAGGACATGGCGGACAAGGGCTCCCGACAGCTGCTCTCCGATGTGGCGTGCGGTGCCGTGTTTTGCCGCGCGGCCATGCAGGGCGCGAGCTTGACGCTCTTTGCGAACACCATGTCTATGAAAGACCGGGCACGTGCCGAGGAGCTCGAGGCTGCGTGCGATGAGCTGCTCGATACGTGGCTGCCGCGCGCCGATGCGCTGGCGCGTCGCGCTGCCGATGCTGCGAGGAAGAGGGGATAGCCATGGCCGAGCTGTTGAAGGGCGCTCCCGTCGCCCGTGCTTTGACCGAGGAACTCGCTGCTCGCTGCGCCGCCCTGCGCGAACGGGGCATCGTACCGACGCTGGCCATCGTTCGTGTGGGCGAGCGCGAGGACGATCTATCCTACGAGCGCGGTGCCCTCAAGCGCTGCGAGAAGGTTGGCATCGAGGCTCGCCGCGTTTTGCTTCCCGCCTATGTTTCGCAGGATGAGCTGCTGGCGGCTATTAAGGACATCAATGCCGACCCCGCTGTACACGGATGCCTGATGTTTCGTCCGTTGCCCGCTGGGCTTGACGAGGATGCAGTTGCCGCGGCGCTTGATCCCGCCAAGGACGTTGACTCCATGACGCCGGCATCGCTGCTTACCGCGCTTTCGGGTCGCGGTGAGGGTTTTGCCCCTTGCACGGCCGAAGCCGTTCTGGCGATTCTGGATCACTATGGCGTTGAACTGGACGGTGCCAAGGTTGCCGTTGTCGGTCGCTCGCTGGTGATTGGCCGTCCTGTTGCCGCCATGCTTACGGCACGCAATGCTACCGTGACGACATGCCACACGCACACGCGCGACCTTGCTGCCGAATGCCGTGCTGCCGATATTGTGGTCGCCGCGGTCGGACGTGCGCGCACGATTGGCGCGGATGCGGTCCGCGAGGGCCAGACGGTCATCGACGTTGGCATTAACTGGGACGAGGCGGCTGGCAAGTTGGTCGGCGACGTCGATTTTGATGCTGCTGAGTCGATCGTTGGTGCAATTACTCCCGTGCCGGGTGGCGTGGGCGCTGTAACGACGGCCATTCTCGCCAAACACGTAATCGAGGCGGCGGAGCGTGCATCGAAATAGGCGTTTTGGGCTGTTCGACGGGTTAGCTATGTACCACGTGGTCAAAAAATGCCAAATATGAGTACTGCTGCCAAGATAGTCACATATGTTTTATGACATTTGGGCTCCCTAGCGATATCCATTATCGTTGGGGAGCCCATTTTATTGAACCTATGGGGAATAACGTTGTCTTGCTTTTGGACAAATGGGGATTTTCGGTACTCATTACAAGGAAATATGCTGCTACTAAATTGGTGACAGTACTCATATTTGGCATTTTTTGACCACCGGGGTTCCGAGGGGGTCTCGAGGGGCCGTGGTTTCGCCCTTTTTGCGCCGAAGCGATACACTGGTACCGTTTGATTTCTTCGCTCAAGGAGGATGCGCATGCCGTGCACAACGATTTTGGTTGGTAAGAACGCGAGCTACGACGGGTCGACGCTGGTTGCCCGCAATGAGGACTCGTCCAACGGGGTGTTTGAGCCCAAGCGCATGCGCGTGGTGCATCCCGACGAGCAGCCGCGTGTCTACACGAGTGTCCTGAGCCACCTGACCGTTGAGCTGCCCGACAACCCCATGCGCTACACGAGCGTCCCCGACGTTGTCCCGGGCCATGGCATTTGGGCCGAGGCCGGCTTCAACGAGCTCAATGTTGGCATGTCCGCAACCGAGACCCTCACCACCAACGAGCGCGTCCGCGGCGCCGATCCGCTCGTGGACTACGTACCCGCCAAGGGCAACGAGGGCGAGGACGGCTATGTTCCGGCCCAGCCCGGCGGACTGGGCGAGGAGGACATGGTGACCCTGGTGCTGCCGTACGCCAAGTCTGCCCGCGACGGCGTGCGCATTCTGGGCGAGCTGCTCGAGCGCTACGGCACCTATGAGAACAACGGCATCGCCTTTAGTGATGTGGACGAGATTTGGTGGCTCGAGACTATCGGTGGCCACCACTGGATTGCCAAGCGCGTGCCCGATGACGCCTATGTGACCATGCCCAACCAGCTGGGTATCGACAGCTTTGACCTGGACGACGCCGAGGGCGCCCAGGCCGACCACATGTGCTCTGCCGACCTGCGCTCCTGGATGGCCGAGTGGCATCTGGACCTGACGCTGGGCGTCGAGGGCGACGGTCCGGCGACGGTCTTTAACCCGCGCGAAGCCTTTGGCTCGCACAGCGACAGCGACCACGTTTACAACACGCCGCGCGCCTGGTATATGCAGCGCTGCCTCAACCCCAGCGATGTGTGGGACGGTCCCGAGGCCGACTACACGCCCGAGAGCGACGACATCCCCTGGAGCCGCGTGCCCGAGCGCAAGGTGACCATCGAGGACATCAAGTACGTGCTTTCGAGCCACTACCAGGGCACGGAGTACGACTGCTACGGCAGCAAGGGTACGCCCGCCACGCGCGGCGCCTATCGTCCCATCGGCATCAATCGCAACAGCCAGCTCGCCGTGCTGCAGCTGCGCCCCTATGCGCAGCCTGCCTACCGCGCCGTGCAGTGGATGGCGTTTGGCTCCAACTCGTTTAACGCGCTCGTGCCGCTGTACGCCAACGTCGAGACCATGCCCGAGTACTATGCCGACACGCAGGCTCGCGTGACGTCCGAGAACTTCTACTGGGCCAACCGCCTGATCGGCGCCCTGGCCGATGTCCGTTTCCACGAGTGCGGTCGCGCGGTCGAGGATTATCAGGAGAAGGTCGGCGGCATGGGCCACAAGCAGATTCACGACGTTGACGCTGTCGTAGCCGCGCTGCCTGAGGCTGAGGTGCCCGCCGAGCTTGCCCGCGCCAACGAGGAGTTTGCCGAGCGCGTGCGGGTGGAGACCGATGCTCTGCTGGGCAAGGTACTCTACACCACGAGCTGTGCCATGAAGAATTCCTTCGCGATGAACGACAATGTGAGATAAAACGCTTTGTCGCTTTCTTTCAATCTTGGGTACAAGAAGGCCAATGCAGTTGTTCATGATTGGAGCCAACCATGGTTATGAAATTCGATCAGCTTGTTAACGGCGCCATCAATGTGGGCTTTGGCGCCGCTGCCGTCGCCGTCGAGGGTGGCAAGAAGGTCCTTGACGACCTGGGCACCAAGGGCGAGCAGGTCCGCAAGGACGCCGCCACCCCCGATATCGCCCGCAGCGTGTCCGACATGTTCGAGCAGGCCGGCGGCACTATCTCCGATCTCACCGAGCGTCTGGGCATGCAGGGCGAGACTGCGGCGCAGCGCGTGCTCGACGAGCTCATCCTGGCCCGCGTCCGCGTCATGACCGCCCCCGAGCGTACGGCCTTCCTGGCCCACGTGCGCGACATCGTCGATTCGGTCGAGGACAACGTGACTTCGGTGCCCGTCGAGTCCGTTGAGCCCGACGACGCAGAGGGCGCCGAAGAGGCCGAGTAGTAGCGCAGATGGCAGATTCCACCACCGATTACAACAATCAAGATCCCCTGTGTGACGAGGCGGCGGTTGTCGACGAGGTCGATGCCGCCGTCTCGGGCGCTCGCAAGAAGCCGCGCGCTGTCGATATGGTCCCCGAGGAGCCCGACGCGATGGCGCCGGACGAGGAATACCAGCTCACGCCGGCAGGTCGTCGTGAGCGCATTGGGCAGATCGTTCGCCTGATCAAAAAGTATCGCGTGTGGGATAACCTCACGCCGGTGCGCCTACGCCGCCTGCTCGAAGAGCTCGGCCCCATGTTCGTCAAGATGGGGCAGATTCTGGCTAACCGTTCCGAGATTTTGCCACAGCGGTTTTGCGACGAGCTCCGTCGCCTGCGCTCCGACGTAGAGCCGGTTCCGTATGAGGTAGTGCTCCGGTGTCTGGAAGAGGAATATGGCCAGCGCCTGGGGCAGATGTTCGATGCGATCGATCCCAACCCGCTCGGAAGCGCTTCTCTTGCACAGGTGCACCGCGCCCGCCTGGTGACCGGCGAGGACGTGGCCGTTAAGGTGCAGCGCCCCGGCGCACAGCAGGTCATGGCGCAGGACATCGACATCATCCGTTCGGTGGTGCGCATCGTTTCCAAGTTCGTCAACACCGACCAGTTTGTTGACTTACATGCCGTCGTCGAGGAGCTGTGGGCCTCGTTTCGCGAGGAGACCAACTTTTTGGCCGAGGCCAAAAACCTCAACGATTTTTATGAGTTCCATAAGAGCGTCCATGGCGTGACGTGCCCCAAGTCCTATCTGGATCTGTGTACCGAGCATGTCGTGGTCATGGATTACGTCGACGGCATCTCGATTGCCGATCCCGAGCGCCTGGTGGCCGAGGGCTATGACCTGGAAAAGATCGGCTCGGCGATTGTCGAGGACTATTCGACGCAGGTGCTCGATGACGGCTTTTTCCATGCCGACCCGCATGCGGGAAACATCATCCTCAAGGATGGCATCGTCTACTTTATTGACCTGGGCATGGTCGGGCGCATGTCGAGCCACGACCGCGGTATCGTCAAGGACATGATTTTTGCCGTGGCCGAGGGCGACGTGCCCAAGCTCAAGGACTCGCTCATGCGCTTTGCCGTGACGCGCGGCGATTCGGCCGAGCTCGACCATTCGGCCTTTTTGTCCGATTTGGACTTTATCGTTGCCGACTTTGCGGGCCTCGACCTTAAGGACCTGGATATCGGCGAGTTTTTGACCTCGCTGCTAAACCTGGCGCGTAAAAACGACGTTGAGTTGCCGAGCGTGGTGACGATGTTCGCCCGCGGCATGGTGACGCTCGAGGGTCTGCTGACCGAGTACATGCCCAACGTCAACATGATCCAGATCATCCAGACGCATATCAAAAACGAGAAAAGCACCTATGCGCGCATGCGCGATATGGGGCGCGATTTTGCGGCGAGCAGCTACCGTGCGGCCAAGGGTTCACTCGAGGCGGCCGAGTATCTGGGGCTGGCGTCGCGCATGCTCACGCGCGGTCAACTCAAGCTGAACCTGCAGCTTATGAGTAGCGATAAGGCACTGCGTCAGATTGGCGGCATCGTCGATCGTATGTCGATGGCCATCGTTATCGCCGGCCTGTTTATCGGTTCGTCGGTGGTCTATTACGCGCGCATCGAGCCGGTTGTGTTTGGTATTCCGGTCATCGGCCTTTTTGGCTACGTGAGCGCGCTGGTGCTGGCACTCATGCTGGGGCGCGAGATCTGGCGCAACAGCCACGGCGGAAAGCACTAGGGGCTGCGGCCGGCACCGCATTTTCCTATCGCAAACTATAGCTTTTACCTTGGGCTTCGCCTGTGTGCGGGGCCCTTTTGCGTGCTACCATATCGACAGTAATAATCGATGGCCTAGATGGTGGTGCGGAGACGCACGAATGCGCGGTTTTCCTGCGCGTTTGGGAGAATCGGGGTGCAAGTCCCCGGCTGTACCAGTAACCGTAATTCCTCTTGGCCCGGGATGGTCGCGTCGCAGATCGGACGGCGCGCCCGGGTCGGTAAGGTTAAGTCGGATCGCCTCCCATCTTGTACGCGGCCGCGGCGCATGCCGCCGGTACGCGTTGGGCTCTGGAGGGAAGGGGGACCCCGATGGGGGTACTCGAGCGCAATATGCGCGATGATGTGGGGCAGCCGCTGGGCAATGCTCCAAGTGCAGACAGTAGGAGACAAATGGATATGTTTGAGGACGAGCACCAGCGCGCCTCGTGGCGTCCGTATGGAGCGATTGCCCGTGGCGTAGCCAAGCGCGGTTTGGTGGCGTTCCTGGCTTTTGCCATGGCTTTTGGCACCACGCCGGCGCAACTTTGGGCCGAGGGCGCCGAGGGCATTGTCGAGGCCGTGGCTCAGACTGCGACGGCCGGCGAGGGCGCGGCGGCAGACGATGACGCTGCTGCCGATACTGGCGCGAACAGTGCGGCGGCGAGCGCTGCTGCTGATGGCGCCGGCGCAGATCAGGGCGCAACTGCGAGTGCCGCGAATGGCGATGACACTGCAGCAGACAACGCGACTGAGTCCGAGAACTCTCCCGCGGTGCTTGCTACTTCGGAGCAGAAGGACGCCGTTGCCGCCGCGTCCGCCACAACGCTTTCCGGTGAGGCAAAGGTCTTCATTCAGGACGTCAAGGATAAGGACAACTCGTATTCCACGAAGTCTGGCGCGCTCAACGCGGGCGATACGCTCTGGGCAAACATGTACGACGAGGTCGAGGATGACTGGTACGGCACTTCGACTGAGTCCGTCGCCAATCCCGGCACCTGGACCTACACCTGGCTCGCCGGCACGACCAGGGCGAGCAGCGACGCCGCCGATTACGCCGAGGTCGTAGGCCACGAGCAGTCGCTCACCATCACTGACGCGATGGAGGGCAAATACTTCATCTGCAAGGTGACGGCAGATGGCAAGGACTACTACGGCCCCTCCGTTTCGTACGGCTCGGGCATTAATCCCAACAGCATCCCCGGTCCCGTGCTGGGCGCCGGGCAGATGGAGCTTAACAGCGTTAAGCTGAATAGCGACGCGCCTAGCATAGGCGACACCCTTACGGCGACTCCGTACATAAGCTATTATCAGCAAGCCCCCGCCGACGCCAAGGTTACCTACACGTGGTCCGCATCCACCTCGCAGTACTCGGGTTTTACCAAGATCGAGGGCGAGACGGGTGCTTCGCTTGTGGTGGGCGACGACCTTGAGGGCAAGTACATCAGGGTCGAGGCCAACGCTGGCGTCAACACAGTGAACAAGACCACTTCCAGCAAGGTCAAACAGGCCGGTGCGGTTGAGCTTTCGGCCGTGTCCATTATCAACACCAAGGACGACACGAGCGTCTTTGTGGTGGGGGATACTGCTAAGGCTCGCGCCAAGGAGAAGGGCGGCGCGTACGGCGCATTCGTCGACGCGAGCAAGCTCAACTATCAGTGGCAGTGCTCTGACACCAAGAGTGGCACGTATGCCGACATTGCGGGTGCCACGGGTGAGACCCTCGAGCTAACCGATGCTTTGGGTGGCAAGTACCTCAAGTGCAAGGTGTCCTCGAAGATCGGCTCTTCGAGCATGGCCAACAACACGGGCGCTCTCGTTGCTGCTGCCGGTTCAATTAATATCACGAGCGTGACTATGAGCCCGACTTCGGGCAAAGTCGAGGTTGGTTCCACGATTACGGCGACCGCCAAGGCGGGTTCCACCGACGTTACCACCGATTCACATGTCACGTGGCAGTGGTATAAGGGCACCTCGAACACCGCAAGTTCGTGCAACATGCCTATCGAGGGTGAGACCGGCAACACCCTGACGGTGACCGCCGCCCTTAAGGGCTACTACGTCGTGGCCAAGGCCAACGGCGGCTATGGCGAGCAGAAGCCCTACTATGCGGCGGGTCCCGTTTCCGTCGCGGGCCAGGTTGAGCTGTACGACGTACAGTTTGAGGGCTCTCCCACCAATGGCGTGCACGTAGGCGATACGCTCAAGACTAAGGTGCGCAAAAAGGACGGTTCGCGCTACAGCTATATCGACCGCACCGATAATGTGACCTACCAGTGGCAGTATGCAAATAGCAGCTCGAGCTATGACTCCGCTTACACCGATATCCCCGGTGCCACCGAGGCGACCTATACCGTTGACACCGCCTATGCTGGCAAGTACCTGCGCGTGAAGGTTGCAAGCGAAAATACCGTTTCCAGCACGCAGAAGAAGAGCTCCTACGGCGGCACGCAGTCTGTCGCTCCGCTTGGTCCGGTGACGCTCAAGGGCCAGTACAAACTGGCGGGCATTGAGCTTGCCAATAAGAACGTTACGCTCAGCGTGGGTTCAAAGATCACGCCGAGTGTGCAGGTTCCGGGTAGCTGGTCGGGCTCGACCAAGGACGTGCCCGACGATGCCGAGCTCACCATGGCGTGGTATGCCAAGGGCGAGGGCGATGCCGATTGGACCGAGCTCACCGACGGCATCGATAAGACCGATGGCAGCCTGACCATTTCGGACGCGCTTGTTGGCAAGCGCATCAAAGTTACGGCGAGCGCCCTCGACAACACGGTTGAATGGGTTTCGTCCGATAGCGTCACCACGGCGGGGGAGTACAACCTGCTGCGCGTGATCGCCAACCCGCAGATCAATAGCGATTCGGTCCATCTCGTTTCGGGCGACGGCGTCAAGGCGACAGTGCAGGCCAAGCGCGCTGACGGTTCGGCCACCAACGGTATCGACGTCACCGGTCAGGCGACTGTTGCCTGGTATGCGGCGGACGATGCGAAGGCTCCGGAGGCCGACTGGACGCTGCTGTCCGATATGTCGGGCGCCGAGGCGACGGTCTCGGCATCTGCTGCTGGCAAGTATCTGAAGGCTGTTGCCACGAGCGGCAGCTCGACGGTCGAGCTCGTCTCCGCCAACAAGGTTATCGCCGCGGGCTCGCTTGAGGCTGCAGTCCAAAAGCTCAACGATGCCAATAAGCAGATTGTTGTTGACTACAGCGCCAAGGGTGGCAACGTCAATGATGCGCTGAAGGCGCAGCTTGCCGATCTGGGATTTACCGACGTTGACGTTAAAGTCTCCGAGGGCGGCGTGCTCTTTGGGGCAAAGGACGCCAAGGCCACGGTCGGTATCTCCGACGCTCAGGATAAGACCAACGGCAATGTGACGTTCTTCTACATTGACCCCAACGACTACACCGGTTACAACATCGACGGTCTGCGTAGCGCCGATGTGATGTTTGAGCTGTCGCGCGATGGCAAGACCGAGCATTACCAGCCCAACAAGTCGGTGCAGGTTGCTTGGGACGAGGCTAAACTGCAAGACCTTCTTGACGGAGCCGCCGAATCCCTGCAGATTGGCTACGCGGCGGGCGAGTCCGCCGATGGCGTGACCCAAAATGTCACGCTTCCGTACAAGGCGGGTTCCGCAAAGAAATTCTCTGTTGAATGGACAAGCTCCGACACCGAGCGCCTGTTTGTTTCTGGTTATAGCTGGGAAGATAAGACGGGTAAGGTTTCGCGCGCATCGAGCGATCGCGATGTGACGCTGACCGCCAAGGTTACGGTTACGAGCGGCGACATCAAGCTTACCGGCTCGCACGACTTCACCGTGACCGTCAAGGGCGATCCCGAGAAGGTCGCCGCCGACAAGAAGGCGCTGCAGGAGAAGGTCGATGCGGCCTTTACCTACGACAACATCAAGTACTCCGGCACCGACGCGGTCGCCAATAAGGACGGCCTAACCGCCGACCTGCAGATGCCGCGCACGAGCACGCTCAATATCGACGGCAAGTACTACAAGGTTGAGTACTCCGCCAGCACCGATGACATCACGTTTAACGGTTACAAGGGCACGGTCTATCAGCCGCTGCCTGGCACCGAGGCAGCGAAGACCAAGATCACCCTCACGGTGACCGACAAGTCGAACGCCGAGGTCACGGCAAGCAAGACCCTCGACTTTGCGATTGCTCCGCAGGACCAGGGCGAGCTCAATGCTGAGCTTTCTCTTATGGAAAAGGCGAAGGCCGGCTATGCTGCCGCCATTCTGAATGGCCAGGACGCCAATGCCGTTTCGGCCGACATGCACGCGTTCCAGAAAGCGTATCTGGATGCTGACGGCAACCTTGCCTGGAGCTACAACAAGGCAACGACCGATTCGACGTCCCTCGGCATTGTTCCGGTTGACCTGCCTGGCTATGACGCGATGTCTGGACAGGACTGGCGTCTGTTTAAGTCGAGCAACAGCTCTATTGTCTCTGCTGAGAACCTCAAGGTCACGCAGCCGCAGTACAACACGAAGGTTGTCGTTTCCTCGCGCCTGACGAGCGAGAAGTACGCTCGCTATGCTGAGCGCTATCCCGACAATGCCGCGTATGCCAAGCTTGCCAACCAGGACGTATCGGCAAAGATCACGGTTCTGGGCACGAGCGGTCAAAACGATCCCGAGGTTACGGCGACGTGCACAGTTATCGGCGTCGATTCCAAGGGCAAGCAGCAGACGTGGGCTGCCGCGACGCAGTACACGCTCAAGAATGGCTCGACGGCCGCCGATCTTTCCGAGGAGCTCTTTAAGCAGGCCGGTCTCAAGGTCGACTATGACCCCAATGGCTCTTGGGGTTGGGTACTCAACTCCATTACGTCGCCTTTCGATGCAGGCCGCACTCTTGCGTACGATTCAGCGACGGGCGCGTATTGGCAGCTGTTCATTAACGGCGTCGCCGCATCGGTGGGCGCTGGCAGCTACTCCCTCGAGGCGGGCGACTCCGTCGTCTGGTGCTACTCGAAGTACGGTGACGCTGCACCCACCGACCAGCTTTCGGTAAGCTGCACCGTTATCGGTCAGGACGCTTCGGGCGCCCAGCAGACGTGGGCGCAGCCTACGACTGCACTGGTGGAAGAGGGCGCAACTGCTGCCGATCTTTCCGAGCGGGTCTTTAAGCAGGCCGGTATTGGCGCCGACGTCCAAACCGGTTCGTATGGTTGGTTCCTCAATTCGCTGACTTCCCCGTTCAATAAGAACGTGACGCTTTCGACCGTACAGGTTAACGAAAGCACCTGGAAGTCCTGGCAGTTCTTCGTTAACGGCAAGATGGCCAATGTCGGCGCCGGCAACTACACGCTCAAGACCGGCGATGAGATTACCTGGGTCTATGGTTCCGATGGTGCCATGCCCGGTCAGGTTTCTGTCTCGATGGAGATCATCGGCAAGAAGGACGATAAGGCACAGCGCTGGACCGATCCTTCGACGCAGGTGTTTGTTGAGGGCACGACGATTAAGGACGCCACTGCCGCCTACTTTGATGCTTTGGGTATCAAGTCCGAGATGTACGATCAGCTGGGCTTCTGGGGCGTTCACAGCCTTGTCTCCCCGCTTGACGGCACTAAGCTGGCTGGCGCTTGGTCGTACTTTGTTAACGGTGTTCCCGGACCTCAGCTCGATAGCGACTACGTGCTCAAGCCGCGCGACACGATCGTCTGGGCCTATGCTGCCGGCGATACTGTGCCTAATCCCGACGAGGTCGTAGTCGATCCGAGCGCCCCGCGTCCGACCCATATGAAGTCCGATTGGGATGGCAAGTCCAATGCGGCGGTCGAGAATATTTCGACGCCTACGGGTGCGCTGGCGAGCTCATGGACGTTCGATTGGAAGGCGTACTCGGGTGCCACGAATCCCAACGCAAGTGAGCCTATCGTTGTTGACGGCTACGTATACCTCGCCGTCAACAAGCGTTTGCTAAAGATTAACACCGAGTCGGGCAAGGTCCTTGCCGAGGCGAAACTTAAGGCTACGGTCGGTTACACCTCGCGCCCGATTTACGCGAACGGTTTGGTTATCGTTCCACTCAATGGCGGTGCGGTCCAGGCTCTGACGGCTGACACGCTCACAACGGTTTGGGTCACTGACTTCGTGAGCGAAGCCGCTCAGTCTAATTCTCAGCTGACGGTTGATGGCAATTACCTCTATGTCGGCACCGCTGAGGTCGTCGACTTTGCAACGAGAACGTACAATAACGGTCATCTGACGCGTATTAATATCCTGACTGGTGCTGTTTCTTGGCAGCATGTTAATGCTGATGAGGGCTATTACTGGACAGGCGCTACGGTGGGTGATGACTTTGTCTTGGTTCCCGCCAGTGCCGGTACCGTCGAGATGCTCAGCAAGTCTTCGGGCGATGTGCTCGGAAGAGTTTCGGTTGGGGCTCATGTCAACTCCAGCTGCGTGCTTTCGGATGACGGCAGCCATGCCTATCTCATCTCGCGCGACGGCATGCTGCACGTGTTGGCGATTTCTGATGGCGACTCACGCGATGCGGATGCCGCTTCGCGTATTACCGAGGAGCGCGTTGTTGACCTTGGCCTTACCGGCTGCGCGTGTGCGCCTACGACGTATGATGGCAACAAGCTGATTGTTGGCGGCGAGGTTGCTGGCGGCTCTGCGCTAGCGATTATTGATCCGGCCGACGACTTTGCCACGACGCTGGTTTCGTCTGCTGATGGCACTGCGCTTCCTGCTGGTGGCATCAAGGGCGCTCCGCTGGTGAGTGCTCAGGCCGATGGGACCTGCTACGTGTATTTCACCGTCAACTATGGTGAGACCACCGCCCAAGGCAATTACACCTCGGGCGGTGGCGTATATCGTTACAAGTTGGGTGA
This sequence comes from uncultured Collinsella sp., assembly GCA_934654775.1. GTDB lineage: Bacteria > Actinomycetota > Coriobacteriia > Coriobacteriales > Coriobacteriaceae > Collinsella. The sequence continues at coordinate 88,496 of CAKUGR010000005.1, read as the reverse complement.
CACTGAGGCTTCTGGTGTGTTTAGCGCAACAGGCCACAACAACTACTGTGACTCGCCAATCGCTTGTGATGCCCAGGGCAACTTGTACTACATCAACGACTCTGGCGCGCTGTTCAAGCTGAATGCTGGCGTTAAGGTTTCGTTCAATGCCGGCGAGGGGTCCAAGGTCGATTTTCAGACTACGACCGCCAACGGCTCTGTCGCCAAGCCTGCCGATCCGACGCGCGAAGGTTACACCTTCGCTGGTTGGTATACCGACGAGGCTTGTACGGAGGCGTATGACTTTAGCGTTGCGGTGACGGCTGATATGACGCTGTATGCCAAGTGGATCAAGAACGCCGTTGCCCCTGACGGTAACGGTGGCTCTGGCTCCAAAGACGGCTCGGGTAACGGTACAAACGGCCAGCAGGCTGGCGGTGCTGTTGCTCCGGGTCAGAAGCCGGTGTCTACCACGACTACGACCGAGACCAAGGGCAATAAGGATTCCAAGAAGAATTCCGATAAGTCCGGCAAGAAGGACAAGAAGTCTGACACGGGCTCGTCTGCAGCGACCACTGCCAAGAAGTCCGCTGCGGCTCCCGCGCAGCAGTCTGGCTTCAATCCGCTTGCCATCGTCGGCGTTGCGGCTGGTGTGATCGGTCTCGCCGTCATCGGTGTGTTCGTATTCACCAAGCGTCGGTAGGTGAGGGCTGTGTCCAATAAGCCTCAGGACGCCGAGTCCAAGCATTCCGACTCGTCGTTCATCCAGCTCGACGATGCAAAGCAAAAGGGCGCCGCTTCGGCGGCGTCTGCCCCTCGGCGCAAGGCGCTTGTTGGCGCCCTGGCGGCCGCCTGCATCGTGTTGATTGTCGTCTCGCTGGGCTTTGTTCGCCCTTCCGTCAGCGGTGCCTGGTCCATCGATTGGATTGTCGAGACCGTGACGGGGGAGAGTGCCGTTGCCAAGGAGGCGTCGGTTTTCGGCTCGACTACCGCTTCGGGTAAGACTGGAGTCAAGGGCTCAAAATCTTCGGATGATGCGAGCTCTGAGTCCAAGGATTCGGACGAATCTGACTCCAAGGACGATTCCGAGTCTTCGGACAAGAAGTCGGACAAGGACTCGAAGGAGAAGAAGTCCGGGGATAAATCGGGTTCGCAGAATTCTGAGTCCACTGGCGGATCGAGCGCTTCTGACGGCTCATCTTCGGGCGGGGGATCGACGACCGGCGGTGGGTCCACTTCTAACGGTGGTGGTGCCCCTGCGGACAGCCAGAGCGGCTCGCAGCAGCCTGGCTACGTCGCGGTGACGGTCTCGGTCACATCGAGTGCCGTAGGCAATCCTGTGTCTTCTGGCGGTACGTTCACCTTCAATAAGGGCGCTACGGCCTACGATGCCCTGTGCGCTCTGGGCCTTTCCGTGAATGCTCGCGGCTCGTCGTATGGCACGTATGTCGCCGCCATTGGCGGTTTGGCCGAGAAGGAGCACGGCGGCACGAGCGGCTGGATGTACTCCGTCAACGGCGTAACGCCCAGCACGGCCTGCAGCAACTACGTTCTCTCCAATGGCGACACCGTCGTTTGGTATTACGTAACGGGCTAGAGGCCTCAACATAACGCGCCAAACGGGCGGTTCGGACCAACAACCGAGCCGCCCGTTTTTATGCGAATGGGACGCCGTTTCCCAATCGAGGCTCAACCGGAAATTGCATCCCACTCTGAAGGCGAATTCCGGGACACACTTTCCGCTAGGACGGCGTTGCGGAAGCTACATCCCATTCTGAAGCTGCAATCTGGGATGCAGTTTCCGGAACAGCGCCCCCGGGGAAACTGTGTCTCATTCCGACGCTGTAGCCCACCTCGTACGCCTTCCTCGGCAGGCTCTGCAAACAAAAAACCGGTTGGAACGTGAATTCAAACCGGCTGCGAAGCGAGATTATGTTGGGTCGTCTACGACTGTGCGCCCTCGAGGAAGAAGCGACGGCTAAAGTAGTTGTACCAGGTGACCAGGAACGTGGCGATGGCCTTCATGGCCTGGTAGCCGATGCTCAAAAACGTGACGCCCACAAACATGTACAGGTCGTTGAGACCTAGGCCAATCACCGACAGGATGGTGAAGATCGTGAACTCGCGCTTGCGGCTCATGCCCTCACGGTGATCGAACACGTACTTCATGCTGAGCCAGTAGTTGACCACGACGGACGTGATGAACGAAATCGTGGTGCTCATCAAAAAGTCGAGGTGGAACAGCTCGACGAGCGCAATGAGCATGCCCCAGTCAATGCCAAAGGAGATAAGTCCCACGACGGCGAACTTGAGGAACTGCTTCGTATGAGGTTGTGCCAGTGCCTTGCGCACGTAATCACATCCAATGCGTTGATGAATCGAGCAGAGGATACTTTAGAGCTTTTGCAAGGGAAACGTAAGGGCTTTGCCAAGAACTATACGAACTCGCCAAATATTCAAGAGGTAATCCGCAAACGTGCCAAATTTGCCCGTAAACGAGTAAGGCCCGCGGACAATGTTGCGCTGAGCGCATGCCGTCCGCGGGCCCCGCTCACTGCGAGAACGCCGAGCTACTTGGTCTCGTCGCCCTCTAGGAAGATCTTGCGGGTTACAAAGTTGTAGACCATGACGAGCGCGGTGGCGCAAATCTTGGCAATATTGGCCTCGAGCCCAAGCCCGGCGTTGAGTGCCAGCACGATGCCGTCGTTGAGCGCCAGGCCAATCACGGAGAGCACGACAAAGATAATGAACTCGCGGCGGCGGCTCATGCCCTCCTTGTGCGCAAACACGTACTTCATGCTCGCGACGTAGTTAAAGATGAGCGAGACGATAAAGCCGCTGGTATTGGCGATCAGGATGTTAAGGCCCAGACCGTAGTGGAGCAGATTCATGATGCCAAAGTCGATGACCGTGGCGATGACGCCGACGATGCCAAACTTCATGATCTGCGCAAGGAGCTTTTGCATGGAACCTGCCTTAAGGTGGCGCCGGGGCGCCGTGGGGATGACGAACTCAGCAAGTTTAGCCAATCCCCACGGATGGAGCTAGGCGCGCTCCTCGATAGCACCGTTTCTATATGCATCGAGCAGCTGGCGCAGGTCCTGGATTTGGCTGCGAATCTTGGCGCCGGTATCGGTATCGCTGACCATGCGGCGGCGGTTGGCCTCGTCAAAGCGGTTGGTCTCGCTCTCGATATCCACGTTGCGCCTGAGCGCTTCGGCAACCGTGGTAAAGGCTTGGTGCGACTTAAGGCGACATCCGCGTGAGCTCGAGATAAGCGTGTAGCCGGCGATGCCCGTCTTGGGATGGTAGGCGCGGCAGAAGCCGCCATCGATGACCAGCAGCTTGCCCTCGGCGCGGATGGGCTGCTCGCCCTTGGTGGTTTTAACGGGTGTGTGGCCGTTGATGATGTGGCCGGTCGGCGAACATGCCATGGGGGTGACGCTGAACTCGCGCATGATGTCGTCGCAGACCGAGGGTGACTTGGTAAGCGTAAAGTACGGGTCCATCGGCTCGGCCCAGGTGCTCTTATCGGCGATATAGGCGCGCTCAAAGGTACGCACCAGGCGTCCGCTGGCGGGCGAGTTGAAGCCGATCCACAGGTACCACATCCAGTCGAGGGCATCGCGGTCGCCGATGCGCCAGGCGCGGCGGGCGATGCGGTCGCAAAAATCGAGATAATCGCGGCCGGCGTGCCAGGTACCCAGGCAGTTCATGCTGCTAAAGGTGCCGTCTTCGTTGAGCGGTACGCAGCCGTGGAACAGCAGATTGCCGTTGGTGACCTTGTACATCGAGCCGTGGGTGTAGAGGAAATCGATATGGCGATGCAGGTGATCGGCGGTGACAAACTCGGACACGAGCTTGTCGATGATGTGCTGCTCCTGGGGCGTGAGCGTGTAGGGGTCCGTCGGGTCGACGGTGGGGAAGTCGTTGGTCGTGAGCGGCCACACGCTGCCGTCGGCGAGCGTGACCGTGCCGGTGTCGTGGTCGATCTTGTCGAGCAGCAGACGGTCGGCCATATCGAACTCGGGGTGGCGCTGGATAATCTGGCCCTCGAGCTTAAAGAGCAGGACGTTGATGGCCTTAATCAGCGGGCTGATGGGGTCGCCGGCGGTATAGGTGGCATCGGCAAAGGCGACGAGCTCGCGCAGTGAAATGCCGTAGTCGTTCTCGAGGATCTCGTAGTTGTCGTAGCGCAGGTTGTTGCGCAGCACCGTGGCGATGCAGGCGGGCTCACCGGCCGCAGCGCCCATCCACAGCAGATCGTGGTTGCCCCACTGAATGTCGAGCGAATGGTAGGTGAGCAGGCGGTCCATAATCTTGGCAGCGCCGCCGCCACGGTCGAAGATATCGCCCACCAGGTGCAGGTGGTCGACGGCCAGGCGCTTGATGAGTGAGGCGAGCGACTCGATAAAGTCATCGGCGCTTGCGGTCTCTAGGATGGACTCCACGATGCGCTCGTGATAGCGCACGCGATAGTTGTTCTCGTCCGGATGCGTGTGCAGCAGCTCGTCGATGATGTAGGCGTAATCGCGCGGGATGGCCTTACGCACCTTGGAGCGTGTATAGCGGCTCGAAAGCGAGCGGGCAACCACAATGAGTTGGTCGAGCATGGTCTTGTACCAGGTGGGGGAGTCCTCGTGCTGGCTGCGGACCAGCTCGATCTTCTCGCGCGGGTAGTAGATGAGCGTGCACAGCTCGCCCTTTTCGTCAAAGGTGAGCGTGTCGCCAAAAATCTCGTCGACATGTTCGCGCACGACGCCCGAACAGTTGTTGAGGATGTGCATAAAGGCTTCGTACTCGCCGTGCACGTCGCTCATAAAATGCTCGGTGCCTTTGGGCAGGTTGAGAATGGCCGAGAGATTGATGATCTCGGTAAACGCGGATTGCTCGGTGGGAAATTGTCTCGACAGCAGACGCAGATACTTGAAGTCTTGCGGATTGCGATCGAATGCGACCATGAAACACCTTCCGATATGGTTGGTAAAACTGATAAAACAGCGTCAAGCGTTTATCAGTATGCGCCGGCTTTGTTTCGATTTTGCGCCGGCGGCTGAATTGTCGGCTGAACGGTTTGGTAAATCGATTTAGTTGAGGTAGATATGGCGGTTGAGTGGAGACAAAGCGGGTGATTTTGCCCATGTTGGCCCATGGCGGGGATGGGGATGTTCATGATAAAGATATTGGATGCAAATGGTTCACATTGGTAAATAGCGGACATTTGTATCATATTTAGGCTTGCTGTGCGATAATTTCCGCAGCAATACTTAAGGAGCCTCATATGAGTGATTTTGTCCTGACCTGTGAATCCGCCGCCGATCGAACCCGTGAGTTCTTTGCGTCGCGCAATATCCCTGTCGTGTGTTTTCATTACGAGATCGACGATGTTGTCTATACGGACGATCTGTATCAGTCGATTACGCCGGACGAGTTTTTTGCCCAGATTGCCGCGGGCGCCATGCCCAAGACGTCTCAGGTGAGCGTGGGTGAGTACGAGGAGTTTTGGGAGCCGTTTGTTGCCGAGGGTAAAGACGTGCTGCACCTGGCGTTGTCGTCGGGTATTTCGGGCACGTATGGATCGGCCTGCGTTGCGGCGCAGATGCTCGCGGATCGCTATCCCCAGGGCGGCAAGGTGCGTGTCATCGATTCGCTGGCGGCGTCTTCGGGCTTTGGCCTGCTGGCGGAATGTGCCGCCGACGTTCGCGATAGCGGCGCTTCGCTCGACGAGACGGCCGCTTGGATTGAGGAGCATAAACTCAACCTTCACCACTGGTTCTTCTCGACCGATCTGTCGAGCTACCTGCGCGGCGGTCGCATTTCGGCTGCGAGCGCGATCATCGGCACGGCGCTTAAGATTTGCCCGCTTATGACGGTCGATTGCGAAGGTGGACTGTCGCCACGTGAGAAGATTCGCACTAAGAAGCGCGCGATTTCCGAGATGGCTAAGACCATGATGGCACACGTGCAGGACGGTGCGGATTATTCGGGTAAGTGCATCATGTCGCACTCGGCGTGCCGCGAGGATGCCGAGGCCGTTGCGGCGCTGATTGAGGAACAGGTTCCGCAGCTTAAAGGCAAGATTGAGATCAATAACATCGGTACTCTGATCGGTTCGCATACCGGGCCTGGTACGGTGGCGCTCTTCTTTATGGGCGACAAGCGCGTGGATTAACGTTCGTGGGCTGGATGACAGTTTTAACGGCTGCGCCTGTCCCTCCTGACATTCGATAACAGAAAAGGCCCGTCCCGTTGTTTGCGGGGCGGGCCTTGCTGTTGCGGTTAGCGTTTCTTGCCGCGGAAGAAGAAGCCGTGCAGCGAGGGCTTGAGTCCGCGGTTGCTGCGGCGCTCCTCGATATGATCGTGGATTGAAGCGACACGCTCGATGACTTCGTCGGGAATCGGCACGTCGGGATTCATGTTCTCGACCTGGCTGACCTCGGCAGCGGCGACCTGGTCGATAATGGGCACATCGTCACGCGAGATGACGGGCGTGGCGTCTTCTTTCATCTTGCGGTAGCGCTGCATCATGTCGGTCTGCAGCTGCTGCGCCGAAGGCGGCGTCCAGATGATGGCGTTGGCGCCGGCGGCGATAGTCTCGCGGATGCTCTCGGGCGTCTTGCCACCCGGCGCGATGAGCGGCAGGTTGGGGTAGTGCTCGCGTAGCTCGCGCAGGACCTGCGGCGTGTTCTTGCCGGCGGCGATGTTGAGGATCTTGGCTCCGGCGCGAACCTTGGCATGTGCGTCGTCGTCGCAGCGCACGACCGTGGCGATGACGGGGATGTCCGCCATGTTGGTGATGTGCTCGACCATCTCGGCGGTGGCGGGGGAGTTGACCACGCAGCCCGCCGCGCCCTGCATCTCGGAAACGGCTGCCATCTGCACGGAGCGCTTGCCGGTCGTGGTGCCGCCGCCCACGCCCACGAAGACCGGGCACTCGGCGACAGTCAGCAGCGCCTGCGTAATGGCCGGCTGCGGCGTGAAGGGGTAAACGGCAAAGACGGCATCGGCGTTGGAGTTGCGGATGACCGCGACGTCGGTGGTGTAGATGAGCGATTTGATGCGTCGGCCGAAGAGCGTAAAGCCGCTGGCCTCCTCGATCTCGTCGGGCATGCGAAGGGCCGCCTTGCGCAAGCGTCCGTCGATGGGCAGGGGCTCCATGGGCAGCAGACCGTTGGGGGTCACGGCTACCTGGGGCTCGGTGAACTCGTCTGCGAGCTCGACCTCCGAGAAGTCAACCGAGGCGATGATGTCCTCGTGAACCTCGGCGGGAACATCGATGGGAGCTTGGTCGTTAGTCTCGGCAGGCGTATCGAAGGAGCTCGTGCCGACAAAGGCGTCGACGCGCTCGTTTAGGTCGTTGAGGGTATCCATGGAGGCTCGATTCTATGCGATGGTGGCCGGCGGGGTGCCGGCAGCGTTGTGCTTGCTAAATCGTTTGACGAGTTGATTTTTCCCCGCTGCGCCATCCGTTAGACCGAAGGGCCGGCGAACGTGAAGGAGCTGTGGTGGCGGGTATTGAGGTGCTATCTTGAATGTCCCGTTTAAAAGAGAGGTGACGCGGAATGGAACTCACAGCAATGTTGGGCTCGATTGGCCTGTGTGTGGGCGCAATCGTAGCCGCCGCGGTCATCTACTTTGTGGTTACGGCCATTAAAGGCAAAAGAGCCGAGCGCAAGGAACGCGAGGCACTTAAGCAGCACCGTGACCAGCAGGACAAGCGCGCACGGAAATAGCTTGTTGAGTTTTTGGTCCGTGCGCTAGCTGCGTTTTCGGATCAGGGCGATGTAGAAGCCCTCAAAGTCGCGGCTGGGCGGAATGGTCAGTGTGCCGGGCATGCCGTTGGCGATGGCCGAGACCTGGCCCGCGGCGATGGCCTCGGTGAGAGCGTTGCACTCGATGCGCGGCTCCTCGCCGGCTTCCTGTGCGCGGCGTGCTTCGCTTTCGCTCGGCGTACCGTCGAGGGGAATGAGCTCGCAGTCCATGTGCTTGTCGAGGGCCTCTTGCAGGGCGTCCTCGTTTTCCTGCGGCAAGATCGAACAAGTGGAATAGACCAGCGTGCCGCCCGGCTTGAGGGCGCCCATGGCGCGGTCCAGAAGCGCGCGCTGCGAGCGGGCGCACTTGTTAAGCAACTGCTCAGTCAGGCCTCGCAGGCTCTTCTCGTTGCCGCTGATGACGGTGCCCGTGCCGGTGCAAGGGGCGTCGAGCAGGATGCGGTCAAAGCGGAAGAACTCGTCGAGCTCGCGCGCGTCGATACGCAAGACGGGCACGTTTTTGGCGCCTTGACGGCCCAAGTTGGCCTCGAGCTTTTCGGCACGCGGGATGCTCATCTCGCACGCGGTAAGGTGCGCCTGATCCTGCGTGAGGGCGGCGATCTGCGTCGTCTTGCCGCCAGGGGCTGCGCACATGTCCAGGATGTCCTCGCCGGCCTGGGCGCCCAGGACCAACGGCGGCATCATGGATGACAGGCTCTGCAGGTAGATCTTGCCGTCGCGGTAGATGTCGAGATCCCACAGGTCGGAGACCTGAGCCTCGGGCAGGATGAAGGCGTCTGGGTACCAGGTGACGGGGTTGTAGGCGATGCCAGCCTCGTCGAGCGCGGCGGCGATGTCCTCGGCGGTCGCCTTGAGCGTGTTGGCTCGCAGCGTAACCGGCCGCGTGGCCGCGGCCCCAAAGCCCTCGATTATAAGCTCGGCATCGGCCGCGGCATAGGCGCCGGCGACCGTGTCGACCATAAAGCGCGGCAGGTCGGCGGCGGAGTGTTGGGCGGCAAGCTGGTCGGAAAGCTCGGTAGCGGCAAACTGCCTGAGCTTGAGCTCGGCCTTGACCTGCTTTTTCTGCTTACGACGACGCGGCTTGGACATCCGTCTTTCCTTCCCATTCCATTACATGTCGAGTGTTTTAGTACTGGCTCTCGTGCTTGCTGAAGAAGTCGAAGCGCGGGGGCAGCGGCTTCACGCGGTGCTCGCCGGGCTTCTCGCCCAGGCTCTCCACGAACTCGTCCGTGGAAGTAAAGATGTTGTCCCAGCTAAAGAACGCGACCGGATCGACGTCGAAGTACTCGCAGATGAGCTCGCAGCCGGCCGGCACGATGCCGTGCATCAGGACGGTCGCCACGCGCAGCTCGGTAAAGGCGTCGACGAGGGCCTGCGTCATCGCGGCATTGGCCGCCTCGCCCTCGAGCTTGTTGGCGGCCTTGGAGGCGTCGCTCCAGCGCTTGTTGGCGGCGCGCAGGTAGTCGTCGCACACGGCGAGCGCGCGGTGCGTCTCGAACTTGTACATGGCCTGCTCAAAGGCAAGGGCAGTCTGCTGGGCGGCCTCGACCACGGCGGTAGAAGCGGCACCGGCGGGGATGCAGCCGTTGCGATAGGGGCTCTCGTCGCCCTCCTTGACGGCAACGCCGTAGAAGCAGCTGCGGGCCAGGCGGTTGAAGACGCCGGTCAAAAGGGCGCTCTCCTTAAGGGCCGGGTCGATGACGCGTTTGTCGTCGCAGGCACGCACCTCGTTGCCGTCCTTATCCTTGCCGGTCACACGCGTGTCGTATGCCTTGGGGCTAAAGCTCACCGGCTTTTCGGACAGACCGAGCGACAGCCAGTGCGCGCGCATCTGCTCGCAGGTGTAGTGGTTGAGCAGGTCGTCAGCCGGCGGGGGAGGCGTCTGCGAGGACGAGCTGGCCTTTTTGCCCATATAGAGCAGGTGGTAGCAGGCGCTGACGGTGCTCTGTGTGAGGTCCCAGCCCAGGGCCTCCCACATGGCGGTCTGCGCGATGCAGTAGAAGTAGATGTTGTCCTGGCCGATGAACTGGTAGATCTGAGCGTCGTCAGAGCACCACCAATCGCGCCAGTCGAGCGAGCTGTGCTGATAGGCGGGTGCGGGCACCTGCGTCGAATCGGCGGCGGGCTCGCCCATAAGGGCGGCGTCCTGGGCGGCGACACCTTCGGTCACGCCGGCGGCCTTGGCGTCGCGCGCGAGCACGGTGCGGGTGTAGCTGATGGGCGCCCACAGGCTCTCGGGCCAGCACCAGCAGGTGACGTCGGAAACGCCGTCGACCTCGGGCACTGGGACGCCCCAGTCGATGTTGCCGGTGATGCGGAAGGGCACGAGTGCCTTGCCGCTGCGGAAGCGCACGCCGCCGTTGGCGAGCACCGCGTGGGCGTCGTCGCGCTCCTTCCAGCTGGGGAAGGTGACGGTAAAGCTGCTCTTGTTACCCTCGGGCTCCAGCACGGTGTGCTCGGGGAGCTGGTCCTCGACGGCGTCGAAGGCCTCGCGGAACTTGTTCTGGATGTAGAGCTGTGCCGGCAGCAGCCACTCCTCCATGGTCTTGGAGACCACGGAGCGAACCTGCGGGTTCTGGGCGAGCTTGGCGGTGTAAGTCTTCATAAAGTCGAGGTACGCCGGCAGGTCGAAGTAGAGGTTGTCGACCGGGCGCAGCTCGGGCACCTCGCCGGTGAGCTGGCTCTTGGGCGCGATGAGCTCTTCGGGCTCAAACTGGTGACCCAGATCGCACTCGTCGGCATAGGCCTTCTCGGACTTGCAGCCCTGGATGGGACAGCGGCCGATGACCTGGCGGCCGTTGAGGAATGTACCGGCCTTGGCGTCGTAGAACTGCAGCGTGGAGCGCTTGGAGATGGTGCCCTGCTCGTGCAGGCGCTCGATAATCTCGGCGGTCACCTCGTTGTGAATCTGGACGGCCGGCTCAAGGCCCGAGCCGCCGTAGATGTCACAGCTGATGTTGTAGTTGTTGAGGGTCGCAGCCTGGCGGGAGTGGTTGGACTCGACGTACTCGCTAATGGACTTGTCGTAGCCCTCGTTCTCCTTGAGCTTGCGATAGCTCTCCATGATGGGCGAGCCGTAGCAGTCGGTACCCGAGGTGAAGATCACGTTCTCGCGGCCCAGGCGGTCGCGCAGGAAGCGGGCGAAGAAGTCGGCGGGGACAAAGACGCCACCAACGTGGCCGAAGTGCAGGCCTTTGTTGCCGTAGGGCTCGCCGGCGGTAACGATGGCGCGGCAAGGCCAGCTGGGACGGTCGTTCATGGAGTATTTGGATGCCATGGGACTCCTTCGCATATGGTGAGAGCGCGGCCGGGCGCGGGGCTCGGCGACGCGGTGGTCAATTCGTGCATATCGTTCGACATTATCGCACATGCGGACGGGTACGTGGCAGGGGCGCTATCCTAAGATGCTATGAATGAGATTTCCAACATACATGCGTTTGAGGACGAGGATTTTCTGCACGCCTGCTTTGTGTGGGGGATGATCGTGCTTGCGGTGTTCGCCGTGTGCCTGGTGCCGATGTTTATGCTGTTGGGCGGGCCTGTGGACTTGGATACGGCCGTGGCGGGCGGTTGGCCGGCGGTCGCGGGCTGGATGGTTAGCCTGGTTGCGGTTTCGGCGGCGTCGTTTGCCGTGCACGAGCTGGTGCATGCGGTGTTCTTTAAGCTGCTGGCGCCTGCGGGTGCGCATGTGACCTTTGGGGCGAATCGTGAGACGTGCATGATCTATGCCTGTGCCGAGGGCGTCGTGTATTCACGCGTGCGGTATGTGGCGATTTGCCTGGCGCCAACGGTCGTTTTGACGGCGGCGTTTGCCCTGGGACTTGCGTTCTCGGGGTATCCGCTGCTGTGTTACCTGGTGGCTGGTTTGCACCTTTCGGGATGCACGGGCGACTGGTATTACGTGCGAACCATTCTGCGCGACCGCCGCATTGTCGCCTGTGAGGATACGTCCTTTGGCGTTCGCTTTTTTGGAAAGTAGTCTTTTGGGATGATTTTTCTGGGACGGGGATTAAAAAATCATTGTGTACCTAATGATTTTTTAATCCCCGTCCCAGAAAAATCATTGTGGGAGAGGAGATGTTGATGAGGCCGTTGCTGCTGCATGCTTGCTGTGCGCCGTGTTCGCTGGAGCCGGTTCGCTTGCTGCGCGAGGAGGGGTTTGAGCCCACGATCTGCTGGACCAATCCCAATATTCAGCCGCGCGATGAATGGCGGCGGCGTCTGGACGAGTTGCGCCGGTGGTGCGCGGATGGCGGCATCGAGCTTATCGAGGCAGGGGAGGATCGCGAGCGCTGGGAGGCCGGCGTGGCTCCGATGGGAGCTGATCGCCCTCGTCGCTGTCGCGCGTGCTATGCCCTGCGTCTTGCCGAGGCGTGCCGGGTGGCTCAGGAGCGCGGGTTTGAATATGTGGGTACGACGCTTGCCGTCTCGCCGTATCAGCTATTCGATACCTGCAATGACGTGCTGGAACGCCTGGCGACGGCTCGTGGACTTACGCCGGTGATTCGTGATTTTCGCCCGTACTACCCCGATGCCACGCGCCGCTCGCGCGAGCTGGGCATGTACCGGCAGAACTATTGCGGCTGTCGTTTCTCTGCTGTGGAAGCAGCCATGGACCGCGCCCACATGCGCGACGAGCGCAAGGCTGCCAAAAAGTAGTTCATTTGGGACGTCGGCCTGCTAGGATGTAGAGCGGACTTTAGCTATATAAGGAGAATCTGACGTGTCAATGCGTACCGATGATTTTGATTACAACCTGCCCGAAGAGCTCATCGCTCAGGCTCCGGCTGAGCCGCGCGATTCCTGTCGCCTGCTGGTGGTTGACCGCAAGGGTTCCGAGGCGGGGACGCCGCTGGAGCACGGCGGCACCGTCGAGCACCGCATCTTCCGTGACGTTATCGACTATATCGAGCCGGGCGACGTGCTCGTCATCAACCAGACGCGCGTGATGCCGGCCCGCCTGATCGGCCGCAAGGCCGGCTCGGGCGGCGTGGTCGAGACGCTGCTGCTCAAGCGCCGTGAGGACGTGGATCCGCTGGGCCACGTTTGGGAGTGCCTGGTCAAGCCTGGCAAGCGTCTGAAGCCCGGTGCTCAGATTGAATATCGTGCCGGTGGCGCCCATGCGCCCGAGGGTGCGCCGGTCGTTCTGACGGCCGAGATCGTCGACTTTGTGACCGACAGCCGCGGTGGTCGTCTGGTGCGCTTTGAGCCGGTCGGTTGCAATGCCGCCGGTGAGCCGCGCACGCTCGACGAGGCAATCCACGCTGCCGGCCACGTGCCGCTGCCGCCCTACATTACCGATTACGAGGGCGACCCCGAGAAGTACCAGACCGTCTACGCCATGAAGGAGGAACACTCGGCTGCTGCTCCCACGGCGGGCCTGCACTTTACGCCCGAGCTCATGGCCGCCATCGAGGCCAAGGGCGCGAAGTTTGCCGCCGTCGAGCTCGAGGTGGGCATCGACACGTTCCGCCTGGTTGAGGAGGACGATCCCACGCAGCACGTGATGCACACCGAGCGCTACCACGTGTCGCAGGAGGTGGTCGACGCCGTGCATAAGGCGAAGGCCGAGGGGCATCGCGTGATCGCTGTCGGCACCACCGCGGTGCGTTCGCTCGAGAGCGCGTTTGATGCGGATGCACCGGTGTCCGATCCCGCCGTGACGGCGCGCTATTTTGAGGGTCGTGAGGACGGCGCCGACACGCTCGGTCGCGGTGACATCGTGGTGCGCGAGAACGCGACGACGCAGCTCTACCTCATGCCCGGCTCGACCTATCACGTGGTCGACGCGCTGATCACGAACTTCCACGTGCCGCGCTCTACACTCATGATGCTCGTGAGTGCGCTTGCCACCCGCGACCAGATCATGGATGCCTACGCCGCCGCCATCGAGGAGCGCTACCGCTTCTTCAGCTTTGGTGATGCGATGCTCATCCAGTAGGTTACGGCGTTTTCCAAACGCCGTAACCGGCCGACGCTGCAAACGCCCCTAAGCGGCAATCTGACGTTCAATCGTCGGGCATGACCAGAAGGTCAATGCCCTCCTCTTTCACGTCACCTTGCTCGCTTAGGGGCGTTTTCGCTGACTTCGCCAAAACATTGGCGTCGCCGTTGTTGGCACCTGGGGACGTTCCTTTTGTGCCGGCACCTGGGGACACTTCTTATGTCAAGAGATTGGTGCAAGAGGGATAGGTTGCCTTGCGCCGATTTAAATAAGTTGCGGTGAGATAGTTCTTGAATTGGCCTTTTTGAGGGCTAAACAGGAACTATCTCACCGCAACTGCGTTGGGGCGTATTTAGTGTCTGGCTTACTTGCTCGTGAAGAGCCAGATTGCGATGAGTACGAGGACTGCGGCGATGATGCAGGCGATGGCTCCGGTGAATTTGACGCGTGAGTCGCGGGTTCGCTTGCGCACGTCGACTTCGGCGGCCTCGAGTTGGGCAACTTCGCGCTCGGTCTCGGTATGCTCGGCCTTGTCGCGTGCCAAGGACCCGGCGAGCGATTCGGTGATCTCGGGATGGTCGTGCACCTCGGTCGCCTGCTCGATAATCGACTGCGCATGCGCGGCATCTGCTCGGGCGTTTGCGATGGCCTGCTCTTGCTCGCGGCGTGCCTTGTCCTGCGTGGCGATCTTTTCGCGCAGCTCGCGCTGGCGCGTCGCGGCGGCAGTTTTTGCGGACTGCAGCTCGTCGCGCGCGGCATCTGCCTCGGCCGTTACGGCCTGGTGTGCGCGTTTAGCGTCGGCGATGGGGGCCTGTGCCTGCTCGACGGCCTGCTCGGCGGCGGCAAGTGAATGCTCAAGATCGGCGGTCACGCGCGGAATGTCTTCCTCGGCCTTGCGGAGGGCGTCGGCAGCGTCGGAGATTTGCATAGACAACTCGCTGGTGCGCACGGTGTAATTGGCGGGATTTGCCGAAGGGTTGCGCTGCAGCTCGGCATACTCGCGACGCAAGGTCTCGAGCTGTGCACGCGTAGCATTGGCAGTTTGTCGTGCGGCGGCGACACCGGTATCGCGCTCAGCCTTCACTTTGTCGCGGATGCGCTTGGAATCTTCGAGTCGACGAACCAGGCGGTTGCCGGTCTCGCGTGAACTCGCCTCGCGGGCTTCCACGGCGTCGAGTGCAGCCTTCAGGCGGAGCTCGGTCGCATCGTCCTCTGCCTTCATTTGCTCGAGCTGGCCCTTGAGCTCAGTCGCTTTGGCGGCATGGGCGTCGCGGCCAATCTCGGCGGCCGCAGCGGTCTTTTGTGCCGTGGCGATTGCCTGGCGCTGGTCGGCGATGATCTGATCGTAGCGGCCTGCGATGTCCTGGCGCGTCTCGAGCTCCTCTGCCTGGTCGGCGATGCGCTGCTCAAGCTCGGACAGGTGGGCGCGGGCATCGGCGAGTGCCTTCTTGGCGGCGTTCATCTCGCGCATGGCCGACGCGCCCTGGGCGATAAAAGTGCCCACGGCGTTAGCGGTGTTTGAGACGGCGCTCCCCAGGTCGCGGCTCGTGGCGGGGGCATGCGAGGTGGTCGGGTGCGCGGCCTCGGCGGCATTCGTATCGGCAGTCTGCGGCGCGGCGATATTGCCGGTGCCGCCTTCGATCACGGAAAAGCCCGCTGCATGCGGGTCGACGGCGTCCGCGCCAATCGTGGGATGCTCGAGCTGCAGAAACGAGGGCATAGTGCTGCCCTGGTCGGCAACCGGGGTCTCGCCGGGCACAAACGTCGAGGCGGCCTCGGCGGCTTCCTCTTCCTCGGCGTCGACATCGGCATCGGCGACAGCGTCCTTCATCGCTTTGACGGCATCCATCATGGAGTCCATGACGGCGTCGAGCTCTTCTTCCGAAGACACCTCGATGGGGCCCGCCGCTTGCGGAGCGGCGTCCTTTTCGGGGGCGTCGTCCTGAGCGGCCGAATCGTCGTTTTGCTCGTCGGCATCTTCGGCCGCAGGGATTTCCGTCGCAGCGCCGTTATCCAGAGTGGCGTCGTCGATGTCGGTATCATTGCAGGTCGCAGCGTCAGTATCTGCGGCGACGTCTGCTGAATCATCAATATGCTGTTGAGTCTGGGGGTCCAGCTCGTCTGTCATAGGCATGTGCTCCTCATCGTTGTTCGTCACCCTATGATAAAGTCTCGCGCCGACATCCCGCGCCCCGCAGCAAAGTTTCAAAACGTGTTCGATGACTCGTTTGGGTGACAAATAATTTGGCCTCTTTGTCCAGTTCGTGCTTGACATTCCCTTCGCCGAAAGACGTTGCACCGTTCGCCTGCCATGGGCTTTATTTTTCACTTGAACCCGCTAAAGTTGCATTTCAGCTTTTGGCGCGTGAAGTTGGATGCGCGCAGTCGACGGGCGGGCCCGTCGCGATTTGAAAGGACTTTGTATGGGACTTTTCACTGGTAAGACCGTGATCGTCACCGGCGGCGGCAAGGCCACGCTCAAGGACGGTTCCGCCGGCTCCATCGGCTACGGCATCGATATCGCCTTTGCCAAGGAGGGCGCGAACCTCGTCATCACCGGCCGCAACGTCGCCAAGCTCGAGGCCGCCAAGGAGTCTCTTGAGGCTGAGTACGGCGTCAAGGTTCTTCCTGTTCAGGCCGATGTCTCCGCCGGCCAGGACAACGAGGCCGTCGTGCAGAACGTTATCGACAAGGCGATTGAGGAGTTCGGCCGCATCGACGCCGTCGTCAACAACGCTCAGGCAAGCGCCTCGGGCGTGACCATTGCCGATCACACCATGGATCAGTTCAACCTGGCCATTTACTCTGGCCTGTATGCCACCTATCTGTACATGCAGAAGGCCTATCCGCACCTGAAGGAGACCAAGGGCTCCGTGGTCAACTTTGCCTCGGGCGCCGGCCTGTTTGGCAACTATGGTCAGTGCAGCTATGCCGCTGCCAAGGAGGGCATCCGTGGTCTGACTCGCGTCGCCGCCAATGAGTGGGGCAAGGACGGCATCAACGTCAACATCGTTTGCCCGCTTGCTTGGACTGCTGCGCTCGAGAACTTCCAGGATGCTTACCCCGAGGCGTTCAAGGCCAACGTCCACATGCCGCCGGCGGGCCACTACGGCGACGTCGAGAAGGAGATCGGCCGCGTGGTCGTTCAGCTCTGCGGCCCCGACTTTAAGTACATGAACGGCGAGACCGTCACCCTCGAGGGCGGCATGGGCCAGCGTCCCTAACAGTTGCGCGGTTTTACCAAACCGCGCAGCGGCTCGACGCTGCGCGGGCCGCATTTGGACAATCTGACGTTCAACTTCAAGGGCGCGACCAGAAGGTCAGCGCCCTTTCGTTTCACGTCACCTTGTCTCAAATGCGACCCGCTCGCTGACTTATGCTCAACCTGCGACACCTTCTTGTTTCAAGGCACCTTGCTCGCTCTGGCGGGTTTTCGCTGTCGGTGCCAAAACATCGGCGTTTCCGTGGTTAGTAAAAAGCCTTCCCATAGTCATTGGGGACGTTCTTGTTTGACTAGTCGTTTAAGAACGTCCCAACGACTACTCGCAAAATGAGCGTGGATAATCTCCCGTTTTTGGCCTGTGTTTTGGGCAAAAGTGGGAGATTATCCACGCTCATTTGCCGTGCCCTTGTCGTGTCCCCGCCACGCCGCCTCTCGCACCAGTTTCTGTCGAGTCGGTGCTCCTTGCGGGTTGCTCGTATAATGGTCTGCGTATGAACCGCAACCAAGGAGTTCCAGTTTATGGACCAGAGCCTCTTTAAATTCGACCTGATCGCCGAGGACCCGACGACGCACGCGCGCGCCGGCGTGCTGCACACCCCGCACGGCGACATCGAGACGCCGATCTTTATGCCCGTGGGCACCAAGGCAAACGTCAAAGGCATCCCCACCGAGACCGTCAAGCAGCTCGGTGCGCAGATCGTGCTCGCCAACACCTACCACCTGTCCATGCGTCCCGGCGAGGACACCATCGCCGAGCTGGGCGGACTGCACAAGTTTATGAACTGGCACGGCCCCATCCTCACTGACTCGGGCGGTTTCCAGGTCTTTAGCCATAACGATGCCGTCAAGCTCACCGACGAGGGCGTGCGCTTTATCGTCAACGATTACGACGGCCGCCACGTGTTCTGGACGCCCGAGGACAACATGGAAATCGCCATGAAGCTCGGTTCCGACATCTGCATGCAGCTCGACCAATGCCCCGGCTATCCCGCCACGCGTGCCTATGTCGAGCGCGCCGTGGAGCTGTCGAGCATGTGGGCCGAGCGCTGCTACAAGGCGCACACCCGCGATGACCAGGCACTCTTTGGCATCGTTCAGGGCGGCATGCACCTGGATCTGCGCCTGCGCTCGCTGCGCCACCTGGAGGAGTGCGGCGACTTCCTCGGCTACGGCATCGGCGGCTACTCGGTGGGCGAGGACCACGAGACCATGTTCGAGACGCTGGCGCCGCTGGCTTCCGAGTACATGCCCAAGCACAAGCCGCGCTACCTGATGGGCGTCGGCAACCCGACTACGCTCGTGCGCGGCGTGGGCGTGGGCATCGACATGTTCGACTGCGTGTTGCCGACGCGCACCGGCCGCATGGGCACGGCGTTTTCCAGCGAGGGTCGCCTCAACTTCCGCAACGCGCGCTTTGCTCACGACGACGGTCCCATCGATCCCACCTGTACCTGCCCGGTGTGCACGGGCGGCTACAGCCGCGCGCTCATTCGCCACATGGTCACGCAGAAGGAGATGCTCGGCGGCATTCTGCTTTCGATGCACAACATCTACTACCTGCTCAACCTTATGCAGCGTGCCCGCCAGGCCATTATCGAGGGCCGCTACGGCGCGTTTGTGAGCGACTGGATGAACAGTCCTGCGGCGGTGGACTACTAAGAGCGGCGCGGGCACTTGCAGAGCGCGGGCAACGGCAAGGGGCGAGCGCCGACCGTTCGTCACGTTCGCTAACACCGTCTGCGCGACCGCTGACCGATAGCTTGCAAGTACTTGATGCATCGTGGGTACCATACCGAATAGTTGATGTTCGGGCGGGTGTTTGGCGCATGGCGTCGGCCCCGCCCGTTTTTCTTTTTCTCGATAGGGGTACCCATGATTAAGAACGAAAATGTCGAGGGCGAGCCCGCCTACGACGAGACGTACCGCCGCGGACCCGTGGTCATGCGTGGCCCCATGATTCCTAAGGACAATACGTACGCCAATCTGCTAGCGCCCGAGGACTCGACCGATTGGCTGCATGCCGACCCCTGGCGCGTGCTGCGCATTCAGGCAGAGTTTGTCGATGGCTTTGGCGCACTTGCCGAGCTTGGACCTGCGGTGACCATCTTCGGTAGCGCCCGCACGCCCAAGACCGACCCGCTTTACAAGGCAGCGCGCACCGTCGGGCGCAAGATCGCGCAGCGCGGCGTGGCGGTTATCACCGGTGGCGGTCCCGGTATTATGGAGGCGGCCAACAGGGGAGCGGCGAGTGCCAACGGCAAATCGGTCGGTCTGGGTATTGAGCTGCCGCACGAGCAGGGGCTCAACAAATACGTGAACCTGGGCATGGACTTCCGCTACTTCTTTGTGCGCAAGACTATGTTCGTCAAATACAGCTCGGGCGCCATCGTGTTCCCCGGCGGCTTTGGCACGCTCGACGAGATGTTCGAGGTGCTCACGCTGGTACAGACGCACAAGGTCAAGCGCATGCCGCTCGTGCTGGTGGGCACCGAGTACTGGCAGGGCCTGTTCGACTGGCTCAACGGCCCGGTGATGGACGCCGGTATGATTAGCCCGCTCGATCCGGAGCTTGTGCACATCACCGACGACCTCAACGAGGCCGTCGACATCGCCCTGAGCGGGCTGATGTAGGGCGAGCGTGCCTGTTGTTGTAGTAATGAGAATGGCAGATTGATGTTATTTAACATCAATCTGCCATCTAAACTGGGTATACTGATGCAAAAGACGAGGCGAGGAGGTCGCATATGTCTACTGCAACGGTTAAGCCCACGACGATTCGCATCGAAGAGGGGCTCAAGGAACAGGCGACTGAGTTCTTGGATTCGGTTGGCCTGAGTCTCAATTCGTATCTCAACCTTGCTGTTCGGCAGCTGGTAAATCAACGAAAGATTCCTTTTGAGATTGTTGGTCGATCCGAAGTGCCCAACGAGGCGACGAGGCGCGCCATGGTAATCGCCGAGGCCCATGAGCTGGGGATTCTGCCAGACGACAGTCCGTCGTTCGACAACGTGGACAATCTGATGTCGTTCCTCGATGAGGACTAGCGATGTTTGAGATTAAAGTCGAGGCTCAGTTTAAGGCGGATTATAAACGGACGATGCGCATCCATCCGCGGCTAAAGACCGAGTTTAAGGCGGCAGTCGCAGAGCTTGCAGCTCACGGCTCGCTTCCCGCGGAATATGGCGCCCACGAGCTCTCCAACCCGGGCGGCAACTACAACGGTCACATCGATTTCCATCTATCCGACGGCCTGGTCGACGTGGTCGTTCTCTACCTGCCGCACAAAACTAATCCAGTGATCCGACTTGTAAGAATGGGTTCGCATCAAGAACTGTTCCAGGGCCCACTGAGCTAGCCACTCGATTTTAAATTGCGGTGGAATAGGGATTGATTTGCGGCTGATAAGCCAAAAACAGTCCCTATTTCACCGCAAGTGATGGGGATGTCCCGCTTGTTGATGCAGCTTTCGGTTCTCCTCTTCGCTGGATTTCGTCCAAAAGCTCGGCGGCAACTTCGCTGCTTTTGAAACGAATGCTGCAATCCTCATTCTTGGGAAAAGCCAGTAATGGAATGGTTCCGTACCAGACGGTTTCCTCGTCAATCACTGCCGCGCACAAACGCCCTTCAGTTTTGACGGAATAGTCGATGCCCATTTCGGCAAAGACCGCCTTCGCGTCATCGCGCGGAGTTGAGGCAACGATTATCTCAATGCTAATTCCTCGAGTCATGGAGCTGGTGAGTGAATCCTTGAGTTTCGTAAGGCATGCGGAAGATGCATAGGGGGCGGCGATGAAAACGTTCTTCGTGGCATTGACGATATCTTTGTTTAGGGTCTCAAGGAAATGCGAAGAGTCAATTAGAATGTTTGCCTCGGCTTGGCTGGCGTCTTTCGCTACATAAACCTCGTACCCGAGCTTGGCGTAGGTCTTGAGTCTTTTCTGGTACATTCGGGCGAGCATGGGTATCGACAGGTCAACGTAGTCGAATATCTCAACCCGCCGCTTGCCCTCGTGACTTCTATGCAGTCTGCCCGCCTGCTGCGTGATGCTGCCGTCCCACGATATCGGCGTGGCAATGAGGAGAGTGTCAAGGTAGGACAGATCGAAGCCCTCGCCCAGAAGGCTTTCGGTGGCGACGATGATTCGATGTTCGTGTTCGAAGCAGGGAAGACTGTTCAGTATCGCTTTTCTTTCTTTGGCGTCGATTTCCCCGGTCAGGAGAATGGGTTCGTGTCCTCGGTCTTTAAGCAGCCTGAACAGCTCCTCGGCATGCTTTTTCCTTTTAGACAGCACGAGCGGATGCCGACCGTTTGACGCAGCTTCAAGAGCGTCGTTGACAATCAATTCGTTTCTAGCTGCATGCGCGCACAGCAGGTCGAGAATCTGATTGAAGCTTGCGCCCGGCTCGTAGGCGGGTAGTCGAATTCCGGTAAAACGAGGCCGTACGATGCGATGGATGCCCTGCTGGATTGCTTGCTTTTTTGGATCTATGACATAGCGAAGTGGGCCGCAGAGCATAAAGAGCGCCCGCGTGAGACCGTCGGAGCGCTCGGGCGTCGCGGAAAGGCCGTATACGTATTTGGCCGGGGCAGACTTGAGAACAAGCTCGAGCTGTGGCGCGGCGGCATGGTGACATTCGTCGCAGATAATGAGACCGTAATTGCGAACGAGCTGCTTGGCTATCGGCTCTCCGGTTTGGCGGTCTTTGCCAGACAGCGATTGAAACGAAGCGACGTCGACGAGGCCACTTACGGCGGTTTTGCCCCCTCCTATTTGTCCGATGACCGGAGGCTGTCTTTTGCTGATTCGTCCTTTTGGAGTTCGGACGGGTTCTCTGTTGTCCGTAATGTCGAGGAACTGCTCGAGCTGAGATCTCCATTGAGCTATGAGCGCGGTCTTGGGAACGATGACAAGCGTTGGAAGGCCAATGGCGGCAATAAGGTAAGCCCCAATGACTGTTTTACCGAAGCCTGTCGGCGCGGACATGATTCCATCTTCGTATCCAAGTAGCTGCTCAGCGGCGATTTGCTGTTCAGGGCGAAGGGCGCCTTTAAATGTCATCACAATTTGATTGCCGGATTTGCGTTCGTCTGAATAGTGGGCAGTAACGCCGGTTTCTCGGAGCAGCTGCTCAAGCTGAGTTTTGCAGCCCCGGGGAATCGCAACATAACCATCTCTCAGTTCGCTGAGGTCTATAAGTCGCGGTTTACCGAATACCGATTGATGCATGGCTTGTGCTCGATAGAATTCTGGGTTGGCGAATGTTGCGAGCCCGCGGATTTCCATTTGAGCTGCAGGACTCAGAGACTTTTCGGGGATGTAGAGCATATCGGCTTGCGTGACGGGCAGCGATGAAGGAAAGTCCCGCGATGTGAGCGGTAGCCGCTTTCGTGGTTTTTGGGCATATCGTTTGGTCTTGTTTGCGACCGTAACTGTTGCTAGCCCGTGTGGGTTGTCCCCAGTGGTCTCGATCAGATTTTGCACTGTCGAGCGCGGAATCAGCTGGACTTGCGACAGATAAAGCCATTGGTCGGGAAAGGGCTCGAATTGTTCGTCTACAAATACGCTGTTTCCTTCACGTTGTGCCCTGCCTTGAAAGGGAAGTGCGATGAGGTTTCCAAAACCTCCATCGGGAATAGTGTCCTGAGCGGGTAGCATTCGATCAAAGGCCTCGAACGTGATTGTCTTATTAAGCGCCGCAGCTTCGGTTATAAGGCAACTTCCAAACTCTCTGGCAGCCTTTGCGCTGATTGGCTCGAGAAAGAAAAACCAGATGTGTGCGCCGTTGCCGGACCTTGAGCGCTCGACGGCGGCGTTAATGTTCCGTCGTTTTGCAACAAGCCGTACGACATTTGTTGCCTCTTTCCAGTCTGCTTTGTCAAAATCGATGACGAGAACTTTCGTATTGCAGTTCTTGTCGAGTACATATTGCCCGAGGACATCGCGGAACCGGTCATCGTTGCCTTTAAAGTGAGCAATGATTGCGGCATCGCTTAATTCGGGGAAGACGCGATTGTGGCATTCTGCGCATTTGACTTTTTGATGGGCTACTTTGGGACAAATTCCCGGCTTCCACTCGTTTGCGCAAGCGGGCGTATAGCCGATGCCCCCGTCTTTTCTGCGATATCCATGAGCGTAAACATCTTTACGCCCGGTAAAGAGGCTGCGAAAGAGCTCGAGTTTGTCACGTGCTGGGCTCGCACTGGTGACGATGCCCTCGATTTGTGCTCGTTCATCGAACAAAGCGCCGGCTTCTTCCCACTCTTCAAGTGTGGCGTAGCGTACGTCTGAACCGTTGTTGCAAATGACGATTTGTCGGTGTGGGTCTGCGGTGTGCGCAATCGTCTGATCGTATTTAAATTGTGCGGTCCCAAAGAGGGCGTATTGATGCATGGTGTTGCCCATTTGAATGCCATTCTTGTGTTGGAGTTGCTGAGACGAGGGTACGGCATTGCGACTTCTTGGGATATATAATTTCGATTCAAGTTCGCTAATGGTGAGGGATTGCTCCGCGAGTGGCTTTCGGTCGATGCCAAGGCGCGCGACGGCCCTTGGTAATCAGGATTTGCGGTTATGTGGGCAGCCGGAGGCGTAAAGAGCGGGCTTCATCCGAACCCGGTGGGCAAAAAATGGCAAATATGAGTACTGTTGCCTGGCTAGTACCATATCATTTGGAAAGTATTTAAGACCAATTGGCTGAGATTAGATATTTCTAACCCCCTTACCACGACGATTCGGGGCTTTATGGCGCTTGAAATCGGTGAAAGCGGGCAATTTCAGCTAGATTTTGCTGTTACTAAAATTGTGACAGCACTCATATTTGCCATTTTTTGCCCACTGGGTATCGTTGGGGCCAATCAAAGCTCCCCAAACAGCTGGGAACGCGCCAATCGCCAGCAATATCTTGTATGTGGGTAGCGCGCGGCAATAAAGTTGCGGTGGAATAGGGATTGATTTGCGGTTGATATGCCAAAAACAGTCCCTATTTCACCGCAAGTGGTAAAGGTGGCCCTAGTGGGTGGGCTGGTAGCGGGGGCAGTAGCTGATGGCGATGGCGTCCACGCCTACGTGGGTCGCGATGGTGCAGCCAATGGGGCCGGTGCCGGCATCGACGTAGTTCTGGCCCGCGAGCGCCTGGTTGACGAGCTCCTGCTCCTCGGCGGCGCCGGTCGTAAGCACGCGCACGCTCGAACCCGGGTGCTCGGCCAAAAACGCGAGGCAGTCGGCCATGGTGTTGGCGACGATGCGCTTGGCGCCGCGGCCCTTTTTGACGGCCTTGATCTCGCCCGATTTCCACTCCGGCGAAACGGCCAGGCGAATGTTGAGCATCTGCGTGAGCTGGCCGGCGAGCTTAGGCGCGCGACCGTTCTTGACCAGGTTCTCGAGCGTGCGGGGAATCAGCAGCAGGTGGGCGTCGGGCAGCGTCGCGCGGATCTGCGCCTCGGTCTCGTCCAGGCTGCGGCCGTCCTCGCGCATTGCCAGCGCGTACTCCACCAGCAGGCCCTCGGCGCCCGAGCCGGTGCGCGAGTCGATGCAGCGCACGTCGAGCTCGTGGGTATCGGCCACCTGGCACGCGTTGGCGTAGCAGGCAGACCACTCGCTGCATAGCGAGATAAAGATGGCGCTGTCGTGGCCGTCGGCGAGCACGCGGTCAAAGAGCGCCTTGAACTCGCCGGCACTCGGCTGCGAGGTGTGTGGCAGCTGCTCAGAGCCTGCCATGCGGGCGACGTACTCTTCGGCGGTGATCTGCACCTGGTCGAGCAGGTCCTCGCCCTCGATAATCACATGCAGCGGAATCACGTAAATGCCGAGCTCTTGGGCGCGGGCGGGGGAGATGTCCGACGTGGAGTCGGTTATGATGGCAAAAGACATAATTGCACCTTTCGTTGGGGCGCTTGCGCGCCGCCTTCTGAGAGCAAAGTGCGACAAGTATAGTGGAGTCGTTCCACATTGCCAGCTTTAATTGTTGAATAGTCAACAGTTTGAAGTGTAAGTGTGGAAATCACCAACTGGGGAAGAGGGATGCCGATGGAGGCGCTGGAGATATGCAGACGGCCGATTGTACTGTTCGATTTTGACGGCACGGTGGCAGATACGGGCCGGGCGGTGATGACCTCGACGCGCAAGACGCTGGCTGCGCGCGGGTTTTCTGAGGCGCAGATGGGCGACTTGCGCCGCATGATTGGGCCGCCCCTGTGGAAGAGCTTCCACGACTTTTACGGCTTTACGCGTGAGGAGTCGCTCGTAGTGGCCGACGAGTACCGCGCCTTTTTTGATGAGCTGGGACCGGAAGAGTACCCCGTGTTCGATGGGATCCCCGAGCTGCTGGATGGGTTGGCCGCCCAGGGCAAGCGTATGGCCGTGGCGACGTCGCGCATGGAGGCAAAGTGCATCGACATGGTGCGTGAGCTGGGGCTTTGCCAGTTCAAAGCCGTGGTTGGCATGAATCCGCCCCAGGGGCGCGAGACCAAGGCCGATTCGGTCCGCGATGCGCTGGCGGCTCTGGGCGCGACGGCCGACGAGGCCGTGATGACCGGCGACCGCTTTAACGACGTCGAGGGCGCGCACGCGATGGGCGTGCCGTGTATCGGCATCTATTCGGGCGCGGCGGCGCCGGGGGAGCATGAGGCCGCGGGCGCCGATGCGGTGGTGCACTCGGTGGCCGAGCTTGCTAAACTTTTCGCTATATAAGTATGTGATGTGAGGGGCGGGCACGCTCGCCCCTCATTGCTAAGGAGGTCGTCCATGAATCAGGTGGAGCAGAGCGTTACCGAGTATGTCGACGAGGTCTGGGAGGATGTCGTCGCCGATATCGAGCAGCTGGTGAGTTATCCGTCCGTGGCGGTTTCTGCCGATGCGGAGCCCGGCGCGCCGTTTGGCCGCCCGGTCCGTGACGCGCTCGATTGCGCACTCGGCATTGCGCAAAAGCTCGGCTACCAGACGAGCGACGACGAGGGCTATGTGGGCATCGCCGACATTCCGGGTCGCGGCGACAAGCAGCTCGCGACCATCTGCCATGTGGACGTGGTTCCCGCCGGCCCCGGTTGGAACACCGACCCGTTTTCGATGGAGCGTCGCGACGGCTGGCTGCTCGGCCGCGGCGTGATCGACGACAAGGGTCCGGCCGTCCTGTCGCTCTACGCCGGCGCCTACCTGCTCAAGCACGGCATTACCCCGCGCTATACCTTCCGCGCGCTGCTGGGCTGCGATGAGGAAGTGGGCATGTCCGACGTTCACCATTATTTGGAGAACTACGCAGATCCCGACTTTTTGTTTACGCCCGATGCCGAGTTCCCGGTCTGCAATGCCGAGAAGGGCCAGTTCGAGGCGACGTTCGTGAGCCCCAAGATCGACGGCGGGCGCATCGTGTCGTGGAGCGGTGCCGAGGCGACCAACGCTATTCCTTCGCAGTCTATCTGCGAGCTTGCGATTGCCGTCGACGAGCTGCCGGCGCCCGTTGAGAACGCCGATCGCCTGGAGATTACGGCGCTCGACAACGGTCATGCGCAGATTTTCGCCCACGGTATCGGTGGCCATGCCTCGATGCCCGAGGGCACGGTCAACGCCGTCGGCCTGATTGTGACGTACCTGCGCGAGGCCGAGGACGCGTTTGGCGCCCGCGGCGAGCGCCTGCTGACGCCTGCCGAGCACGAGTTCGTCAAGTTCCTGGCCTTTGTGCATGCGGATGCCATTGGCCGCGGCCTGGGGATTGATGCGACGAGCGCGGCGTTTGGCCCGCTCACCTGCAACCCCGGCGTCATCCGCGTGGTGGATGGCCACATCGAGCAGGTCATCGACGTGCGTTTCCCCGACAGCACGAGCGCCGACACCATGTGCGAGCAGCTGGAGCCGCTCGTGGGCCGCTTTGGCGTGACGTATCGCGTGGGTCGCGCCAAGGTGCCGTTCTCGGTTTCGGCCGACGATCCGGCCGTAAAGGCGCTCATCGATACCTATAACGAGTTTACGGGCAAGCATGCCGAGCCCTTCGCCATGGGCGGCGGCACGTACGCGCGCAACTTTGCCCGCGCCGTGTCGTTTGGTCCCGAGGAGACCGGCCTGGAGCTGCCCGCATGGGGTGGCCAAATGCACGGTCCCAACGAGTGCGCCAACGAGGACCAGCTCAAGCAAGCGCTCAAGATCTATATTGTGGCAATCCTCCGCTTAAACGAGCTGGAACTGTAGGGCTTCCCCAGGCACCCGACCTTGCCCCTCAAACCGTCGCTTGCGTACCAAAGTACGCGGCGCTCCTCTTTCGGGGCAATCTCGGGCACCTGGGAAACCCCAACATTTTGCTTGGATACACGAGCCCGGTGCTTCGGCTCCGGGCTTCTATAAGTTGCGGTGGAATAGTTCCTAGAATGGGCCATTTGATGGCCAAACAGGAACTATTTCACCGCAACTTCGTTTTTATTGGTGTAAAAGGCGTGCCATGGTTGGGGTGGGGATTGTTATTCGTTTGTAAAGGCTGGGCCGCGCTTGCGGTAAGGGTCTATCAGATGCCCGTAAGAAACCGCAGATAAGGCGGTCGCCGCCCGATCGAGGCCGTATCTTTCCAAACAGCAAAGCGGGCAGAGTGCCCGCGAGTCGCATGTATGAAAGGAAGATCATGCTCGATCAGGCTTATTCTCGTCGTCAGTTCCTCGGCCTCGCTGGTGGTCTTGCCAGCATCGTCGGTCTCGGTCTCGTTGGTTGCGGCGGCTCCGGCGCATCCGACGCCGCTGCTGAGGGCAGCGCTGCTGCTGCCGAGTCCGTCTCGGGCGAGGTGACCTACGACGGCGCCTCCTCGTTCCAGGCTCTCGTCGAGGCTGCTGCCGAGAAGTTCATGGACGCCAATCCGGACGTCTCCGTCTCCGGCTCGGGTAACGGTTCGGGCAAGGGCCTGACCGCTGTTGCCGCCGGCACCGTCACCATCGGTAACTCCGACGTCTTCGCCGAGACCAAGCTCGAGGCCGACCAGGTCAAGAACCTCGTCGACCACGAGGTCGCCGTCGTGGGCATGGGCCCCGTCGTCTCCAAGAACGTAACGGTCGACGACCTGTCCCTCGAGCAGCTCAAGGGCATCTTCTCCGGTCAGATCACCAACTGGAAGGAGGTCGGCGGCGACGACGCTACCATCGTCGTCCTCAACCGTAAGGCCGGCTCCGGTACCCGCGCCACCTTCGAGGCTGCCGTCTTTGGCGACGAGGCCGTCGACTTTAAGGGCGACGCCGAGCTCGACAAGTCCGGCGACGTCCAGACTCAGATGGGCAGCACCGACAACGCCATCTCTTACCTGGACTTCTCGCACTTTGATGACTCCAAGTTCAACGCCATCAAGGTCGAGGGCGTGGAGCCCAAGAGCGCAAACGTCACCGACGACTCCTTTAAGATTTGGGCTACCGAGCACATGTACTGCGCGAAGGACGCCGACGAGGCCACCAAGGCCTTCCTGGAGTTCATGCTTTCCGACGACGTCCAGGGCAAGCTCGTCGAGGAGCAGGGCTTTATCCCCGTCTCTGCCATGAAGGTCGTCAAGGACGCCAGCGGCAAGGTTTCCGCCAAATAAGTAATCGCCCCCGGAAAGGTTTGCAATGGCAAAACAGCTGCCAAAGCGCGACCTTGAGAACGTGGGCCTGGGCGTCACGGGCGCGTGCGTAGCGCTCGTGACGCTTGTCGTTGCCGCGCTCATCTTTATGGTCGCCCAAAAGGGCCTCTCGGCATTTGTTAAGGATGGCGTTTCGGTCGTCGAGTTCTTCACCGGCACCAAGTGGGACCTGGCCAACACAGCCGAAAACGGCCTGCCCTATACCGGTGCCCTGCCCCTGATCGTTACCTCGTTTGCGGCCATGGTGCTCTCCACGCTCATCGCGCTGCCCATCGCCATCGGCTCTGCCATCTTCGCGGTCGAGATCCAGCCTAAGTTTGGCTCCAAGATCTTTCAGCCGCTCATTGAGCTTTTGACCGGCATCCCCTCGGTCGTCTTTGGCCTAATCGGCTTTCACGTGGTCGTCGGCTTCATGAAGAGCGTCTTTCACGTGAGCACAGGCCTGGGCATCCTGCCCGGCGCCATCGTGCTGGCCGTCATGATTCTGCCGACCATGACCACGCTTTCGGTCGATGGCCTGCGCGCCGTGCCCGATAGCTACCGCCAGGGCTCGCTCGCGCTGGGATACACCCGCTGGCAGACCATCTGGCACGTGGTACTCAAGTCTGCCATGCCGTCGCTCATGACCGCAGTCATCCTTGGCATGACCCGCGCCTTTGGCGAGACGCTCGCCGTGCGCATGGTTATCGGCGGCATCGAGGCCATGCCGACGTCGCTGCTGTCGCCTGCGTCCACCATCACCACCACGCTTACCACGTCCATGGCGGTCTATGCCGAGGGCTCGGCCCAGGATGATGTTCTGTGGGCGCTCGGTCTGCTACTGATGGGCATGAGTCTCATCTTTATCCTGATCATCCATCTCATTGGCCGCAAGGGGGCGAAGGCTCGTGGCTAGCACGCGCATCCACATCGACGAGGCGAGGCTCGGGCGTGTTCAAAAACAGGACCGCATCGCCACGGGCGTGTTGACGGCAATCGTCGCCATCGTCATGCTCGTCGTCGTTTCCATGGTGGCCTACATTCTGTTCGAGGGTATCTCGACGCTGTTCCAGCCGGGCTTCCTCACGGAGCCGTCGCGCGCCAACGGCACCCAGGGCGGCGTGCTCTACCAGCTGTTCGACTCGTTCTACCTGCTGCTGATCACTCTGGTTATCTCGGCGCCCATCAGCCTGGGCGGCGCAGTCTTCCTGGCCGAGTACGCACCCGACGGCCCCGTTCGCGACATCGCCTCCACCGCCATCGAGACGCTGTCCTCGCTGCCTTCCATCGTTGTGGGCATGTTCGGCTTCCTGGTGTTTTCGGTGCAGCTGGGCTGGAAGTACTCCATCATCTCCGGCGCCGTCGCGCTCACCATGTTCAACATCCCTATCCTGGTGCGCGTGATTCAGCAGGCGCTCGAGGACGTGCCGCAGGCCCAGCGCGACGCGTGTCTGGCCATGGGCCTCACCCGCTGGGAGGCCACGCTGCACATCTTGATTCCCGAGGCCATGCCCGCCATCGTGACCGGCATCGTGCTTTCGGCCGGCCGCGTCTTTGGCGAGGCCGCAGCGCTGCTCTTTACCTCGGGCATGAGCTCGCCGGTTCGTCTCAACTTCTTGAGCTTTAACCTGTCGAGCCCCACTTGCGCCTGGAATGTGTTCCGTCCCGGTGAGTCGCTTGCCGTGCACATCTACAAGATCTACGGCGAGGGCAGCCCCGAGGCCCAACAGATTGTCTGGGGCACCGCGGCATTGCTGATGATCTGCGTGCTGCTGTTTAACGTAATCGCCCGCATCGTGGGCAAGCAACTGGCAAGGAAGATGACGGCCGAATGAGCGAGATAAATGTGACGCCCGCAACCGAGGCGGTCGCGTCCGAGACCCAGGACTTTCTGTCGAGTGTGGGGGAGAGCGAAAAGCGCGTGCGCGTGAGCGGCAAGGCCGTGAGCGACGAGGTCGTGCTCTCCACCAAGGACGTCAACGTGTACTATGGCGACCACCATGCACTGCACGATACGTCGCTCGACTTTCACAAGGGCGAGATCACGGCGCTCATTGGGCCTTCGGGCTGCGGTAAGTCGACCTTCTTGCGCAGCCTCAACCTCATGAATCGCGAGATTCGCGGCTGCCGCGTGGAGGGCGAGATCAACTACCGCGGGCGCAACGTGAACACCAAGACCGAGAACACCTACGAGCTGCGCCGCTCCATTGGCATGGTGTTTCAGCAGCCCAACCCTTTCCGCAAGTCCATTCGCGACAACATCACGTTTGCGCCCAAGCGCCACGGCATCGCCGACCGCGACGAACTCGATCGCATGGTCGAGGAAAGCCTGCGCGGTGCGGCGCTGTGGGACGAGGTCAAGGACAAGCTCGACAAGAGCGCCTATGCGCTTTCAGGCGGGCAGCAGCAGCGTTTGTGCATTGCACGCACGCTGGCGCTCAACCCCGACGTGATCCTGTTTGACGAGCCCTGCTCGGCGCTCGACCCCATCTCGACGTTAGCGATCGAGGACCTCATGTCGTCGATCGTTGCCGAGCGCGCCATCGTCATCGTGACGCACAACATGGAGCAGGCGTCGCGCGTGTCCAACCGCACGGCGTTTTTCTACATGGGCGATATGGTCGAGTACGACGAGACCGACGAGATTTTCCAACGGCCCAAGGATCAGCGGCTGAATGATTACCTCACCGGCATGTTCTCCTAGTCCGGGACATGCTTGAGGCCCGCGGCGGCCACGGTTGCTACGGGACTGATTGGAGAGGCGGGTCATCTCTTGCGGGAGATGGCCCGCCTTTTTGCGTTTGCGGGATTGCGCTCGTCGACTGCGCCCGCCCAAAACCACCACAAAGGGGACAGGCACCTTCGTGGTGGTTTGGGGTGGGGCTCGCTGCTATCATGGACAACGTTGAATTTCTACGAAGGAGCAGGGCATATGGCGATTCTTTTGGGATGCGATTCCGTCAGCCTAGAGTTTCCCACCAAGCATATTTTCGATAGCGTGACGCTCGGCGTGGGCGAGGGCGACCGTATTGGTATCGTCGGTAAAAATGGCGACGGCAAGTCGACGCTGCTGAGCGTGCTCGCCGGCACGCTGGAGCCCGATGACGGACGCGTGACGCATCGCCGCGGCACCACGATCGGTCTGCTCGGCCAAAAGGACCAGCTTGTCGACACCGATACCGTGCATCATGCCGTCGTGGGCGACACGCCCGAGTACGAGTGGGCGTCGAGCCCCCGCACGCGCCAGATCCTCGCCGGCCTCATTAGCGATGTGCCTTGGGAGGGCACGGTGGGCGAGCTTTCGGGCGGTCAGCGCCGACGCGTGGACCTCGCGCGCCTGCTGATCGGTGACTACGACGTGCTCATGCTCGACGAGCCCACCAACCACCTGGACATGCGCACCATCAACTGGCTCGCGCGCCACTTAAAGGCCCGCTGGCAACGCGGTCAGGGCGCCATGCTCGTGGTCACGCACGACCGCTGGTTCTTGGACGAGGTCTGCACTAGCATGTGGGAGGTCCACGACGGCCAGGTCGATCCCTTCGAGGGCGGCTACTCGGCATATATCCTGCAGCGCGTGGAGCGCGACCGCATGGCCGCCGTCACCGAGGAGCGCCGCCGCAACATGGCGCGCAAGGAGCTCGCGTGGCTGAGCCGCGGCGCCCAGGCCCGCTCCACCAAGCCCAAGTTTCGCGTGGATGCCGCCCGCGAGCTGATCGCCGACGTGCCGCCCGTGCGCGACGAGCTGGAGCTCAAGCGCCTTGCGGTGAGCCGTCTGGGCAAGCAGGTCATCGACGTGATCGACGTGGACGCCGGCTATGCGGATGCCGACGGCGCGTCCAAACAGGTGCTTTCCGACGTGACCTGGCTTATCGGTGCGGGCGACCGCTATGGTCTTTTGGGCGAGAACGGCGCCGGCAAGTCCACACTGCTTGACGTGATTCAGGGCAAGATCGCGCCCCTGCGCGGCCGCGTGAAGATTGGCCAGACGGTGCGTTTTGGCGTGCTGTCGCAGCAGCTCGAGGAGCTCGAGCCCTACATGGGCGACACGATCCGCGAGGTGCTCAGCAACTATAAGAAGTATTACGTCATCGACGGCAAGGAGACCTCGCCCGAGAAGCTTTGCGAGCGCCTGGGCTTTACGACCCAGCAGCTCTGGAGCCGCATCGGCGATCTTTCGGGCGGCCAGCGCCGTCGCCTGTCGCTGTTGCTGACGATTCTGGACGAGCCCAACGTGCTTATCCTGGACGAGCCCGGTAACGACCTGGATACCGACATGCTTGCGATTGTCGAGGACCTGCTCGACGGCTGGCCCGGCACGCTGATTCTGGTGACGCACGACCGCTTCTTGATGGAGCGCGTGACCGACCAGCAGTGGGCGCTGCTCGGCGGCCACCTGACGCATATGCCCGGCGGCGTCGACCAGTACCTGCGCCTGTGCAACGCCACCGCCGAGGGCGAGCCCGTGGGTGCGCCGAGCGCCAAGACCGGCACGTTTGATACCGGCGCCGCGGCGGCTGCGGCCGAAAAGCCCAAGTCGAGTGGCCAGCCCAATGGCCTTTCCAACGCCGAGCGCCAGAAGCTCCGCCGCGAGGTGAGCTCGCTCGAGCGCAAAATGGAGACGCAGCGCGCCCGCGTGGAGGAGGCCGAGGCCGCGATGGCCCAGGTCGACCCCACCAACTACACGGCGCTCGGCGAGCAGCAGGCAAAGATCGACGAGGCCCACGCTGCCATGGACGAGCTCGAGATGGCGTGGCTCGAGGCGAGCGAAAAGCTCGAGGGCGAGGAGTAGACGAGGATGATCAAGGCCGCGTTTTTCGATATCGACGGCACGCTGCTGAGCTTTAAGACGCACCGGATTCCGGCGTCGGCGCAGCAGGTACTCGACAGCTTTCACGAGCAGGGGATCGCGTGCGTGATCGCCACGGGCCGTCCGACCTACCAGATGCCGGACTGGCTGTTCGACCTGGGCTGGGATGCGTACATTACGCTTTCGGGCCAGCACTGCTTTGATGCCGAGGGCGTCTATCGCAGCTGCCCGATTGATCCGGCCGACGTCGCGGTGATCGTGGACCAGGTGGCGCGGGGGCGCTACGATTCGCTGTGCATGCAGGGCGAGAACTCGTTTGTGAACCGCCTGTCCGAGCGCGTGGTGGCGGCTGGCGGTAATGCAGGAATCGTCTACCACGAGGAGCCGTTTGAGCACGCCTTTGACGCGCCGGTCTACCAGTTCTGCGCTTTTGTGGACCCGGCTGACGAGCATATCGTGACCGATGCCGTGGCGCATTCGCTCACCACGCGCTGGTGCGATCTGTTCTGCGACATTATTCCGGCCAATGGCGGCAAGGACCTGGGCGTGGCGGCGACGCTGGAGCGGCTGGGTGTCGACGCGAGCGAGGCGATTGCCTTCGGCGACGGTGAGAACGACCTGTCGATGTTTTCGGCCGTGGGCACAAGCGTGGCCATGGGCAACGCGCAGGAGACCGTGAAAGCCGCCGCGACCTACGTAACGACCGCCGTAGACGACGACGGCATCTACAACGCAGCCAAGCACTTTGGCCTGATCTAGCACCCGGCACTTGGGGACGTTCCTTTTCGGCCGGCAGCTGGGGACACTCCTTGCGCGCCGTGCGCCACGAGCCGGGGTGTCGCGCCTCACCCGCGCGTTTTGTGAAACACGGCTAACTTTTTAGTCAATGTAGTAAGACATGGGCAACTTTTGCGGTAAAGTAAATCAAGCAAAAGTATCCAAAGGCTAACTAGAAGCCATCGCGAAAGGCGGCCCATGGCCCTGCGTGAATCCGGAGAAGACTATCTCGAATCTATTTACGTGCTCTCGGAGCGCCAAGGCATCGTTCGATCGATTGACGTTGCCGAATACTTGGGCGTAACCAAGGCAAGCGTCTCTAAAGCCATGGCGACGCTGGAAAGCAACGGCTATGTCGAAATGGGCAAACGAGATGTTCATCTGACGGAACGAGGGCTGGAGGTCGCTCGTCAAATGTGGGACCGTCACTGCTTTTTTATGCAGCTGCTCGAGGATGCGGGCGTGTCGGCCGAGGTGGCGTCGCAAGAGGGCTGCCACATGGAGCATTGCCTGAGCGAGGAAAGCTTCGAGAAGCTAAGATCGATGCTGAGACGGGACAGCGACCGGGACCAGTAGTCCCGCCAACCAAGACCAACTCAGACAAGGAACCCCGCCAGCAAGCGATGCCCAAGAACCGCCAGCGATGTTACCGCAGGTCCTGGCAGGGATGTCCCCTCCAAAACATTCCGCAGGCAAGTGGCCCCGTTGTCCATAGCTCCATAGGAGCAGGACAACGGGGCCACATTTGCCGAGGACGTTTTGGAGGGGACATCCCTGCCGGGACCGTCCGAGTACAAGTTACAGGTTCTTGACACCCATCGCGCGCATGGCGTTCAGGATGGCGATGATCGCCACGCCCACGTCGCCAAAGACGGCAAGCCACATGTTGGCGATGCCCAGCGCTGCCAGCACAAGGATCAGCAGCTTAATACCAAGCGCAAAGATGATGTTCTGCCAGACAATCGTCATGGTCTTGCGAGCCACGCGAATCGCGCGGGCGATGTTGGACGGTTTGTCGTCCATGAGCACGACGTCGGCGGCCTCAATCGCGGCGTCCGAGCCCATGGCGCCCATGGCAATGCCCACATCAGCACGGGTAAGCACGGGTGCGTCGTTGATGCCATCGCCGACAAAGGCGAGCTTGCCCTTGCCGCTCTCGCTCGCAAGCAACGCTTCAACACGCTCGACCTTGTCGCCCGGCAGCAGCTGCGCATGGA
Organism: uncultured Collinsella sp.; assembly: GCA_934654775.1. Lineage (GTDB taxonomy): Bacteria > Actinomycetota > Coriobacteriia > Coriobacteriales > Coriobacteriaceae > Collinsella. The sequence goes on along the minus strand of CAKUGR010000005.1, from coordinate 53,212 downwards.
ACTCATCGAGACCGAGCTGCTTGGCCACCTCAGCCGCTACTTCCTCGCGGTCGCCCGTGAGCATAACGGTGCGCTTGACGCCGGAGGCGTGCAGGTCGTGAATCGTCTGCTCGGCATCGGCCTTAACGGTATCGGCGATCACGATGTGGCCGGCGTACGAGCCGTCGACCAGCACGTGCAGGATCGTGCCGACGACCTTGCAACTGGGAGCGTCGACTCCGGCCGCGGCGAGCATCTTGGCGTTGCCGACGACGACATGCTTGCCGTCGATGGTCGCCGTCACGCCGTGGCCCGCGTCGTTGGCGGAGTCGCTCACGCGCTTGGGATCGAGCTCGCCCTGGAAGGCGGTGCGTACCGACTGCGCGATGGGGTGGTCGGAGAATGACTCGGCGAGGGCTGCGACTTCAAGCAACGATTGCTCGTTATAGCCAGCCTCGGGGTGCACCGCGACGACCGAGAAGGTGCCGTTGGTGAGCGTGCCGGTTTTGTCGAACACGACGGTGTCAACGTCGGCAAGCGTCTCGAGGTAGTTGGAGCCCTTGATGAGAACGCCCAGCTTGGACGCACCGCCGATGCCGCCAAAGAAGCTCAGCGGCACGCTGATAACGAGGGCGCACGGGCAACTGACGACCAGGAAGGTCAGGCCGCGCAGGATCCAATCGGACCAAGCGCCAGTCACCAGGCCGCCGCCAAGCGCGAGCACCGCGGCAGCGCCGGTGACGGCGGGGGTGTAGACGCGGGCAAAGCGCGTGATGAAGTTCTCGGTGCGCGCCTTCTTTTCGCTGGCATTCTCCACGAGCTCCAGGACACGCGCGACGGTGGACTCGCCAAAGGGCTTGGTGGTGCGCACGTGGATGAGGCCCGTCATGTTGATGCAGCCGCTGATGATGTCGTCGCCGGACTTGGCGGGGCGGGGGACTGACTCGCCCGTGAGCGCGGCGGTGTCGAGCTGGGTTTCGCCCTCGACGATGACGCCGTCGATAGGCACGCGCTCGCCGGGCTTGACCACGATCACGGTGCCGACGGCGATGTCATCGGGAAAGACCTGTTCGAGCGTGCCGTCGGCTTGCTCGACGTTAGCGTAGTCGGGCGCGATGTCCATCATGGCACTGATCGACTTGCGGCTCTTGCCCACGGCGTATGCCTGGAACAGCTCGCCGACCTGGTAGAACAGCATGACGGCGGCGCCTTCGGCCATGTGCGGGTCGGTATCGGGGAAGAGCACCATGGCAAACGCGCCGATGGTCGCGACGGCCATGAGGAAGCTCTCGTCGAAGGCCTTGCCGCGGCGGATGTTATTGAATGCCTTTTGCAGTACGTCGTAGCCGGCAATCAAAAACGGCACGAGGAACAGCACAAAGCTGGCGTAGATGTCGCCCGGGGTGCCGAATGCGGCGGTGAGGGTGCCGAGCTCATCGAGGGCGTACACCACGGCAAAAATGCCCAGCGCTACCAGGATGCGGTTGCGCTTATGCTCGAGTGACTCTTTTTTCTTGCGCTTCTTCTTTTTCTTCTTGGGGTCGGCGGTGGCCATGACTCGTTTCCTCCCATTTGAATGTATGAACACTCACTCATATAATTTCGCGAGCAAAGGCCGCGGCAAGCGCGGCCTTGCGGGTTGGCGCGTGTGCGGACTAGAGAATAATCTCGCAGTCCGGCTCAGCGTCGGCCGTGAACTCCACGACGTGGTCCAGGACCTCGTCGAACTCGGCGTCGTCGGCCTCGAGCGTCAGCTTCTGGGTCATAAAGTTGACAGACACGGACTTGACGCCCTCGAGCTTGGCCAGCTCGTCCTGAAGCTCGCGCGCGCAGTTGGCGCAGTCGATCTCGTCGAGCTTGAACTGCTTTTTCATGATGGGTTCCTTTCCCTGTATTAGCAGCCTGGGTGCCGGCCGCGCTGTTACTGTGGTTGGATGCTATTCGCAGATATGGCTCATGCCCTGGTTGAGCATGGTGTAGACGTGGTCGTCGGCGAGCGAGTAGAGGATGTTGCGGCCGTCGCGGCGGAACTTGACCAGGTGCGACTGCTTGAGCGTGCGTAGCTGGTGCGAGACCGCGGACTGCGATGTCTCGGTTGCTTCGGCGATGTCTGCCACGCACAGCTCGCGGCCCATGAGGGCATAGAGGATCTTGATGCGCGTGGTGTCGCTGAAGACCTTGAACAGGTCTGCCAGGTCGTACAGCAGTTCCTCGTCAGGCAGGTCCTCGGGCGAGCAGGTGGTGGGGACGACGGACTCGGCGGTTTCGCCGTCGATCGTTGTTTCGTCTGCGTGGTCGCTCATTGCAATATCCTTTCATATGAACATTCGCTCATATAATGTACTTCCAATTATATGAGCGCATGTTCATATGTCAATATCGTTTAGGCAATCCGTGGTACAAAATGATGAGGAAAAGCGGACGAGATCCCGGACTAAGCGGTTTTGATAGGTGATACCGGGGTGGGTGCCCCTGCGCCGTGCAAAAATTGGAGTATTCTGCAACGATAGGGGGTCTGTTAATTTATCGCAGGCCAAATAATGCAGTTAAAGAGTTATCTTAGGGTGGTAAACCGATGAGTTCTTCCTCAAATGTTGGCTATCGTTCTCACGCAAGAGTGATTTCGCTTCACTTTTGGATCCGTTCGAGGGTGATGAACACCCGGCTCTGCTGAATACTCGCAATTTTGCACGTCGCTAGGGTACCCACCTTGTTAGTCAGCCTAGTTTCCGGCCCCGAAGACCCTGCCCTCGGGCGTGAAGCTGCTTGTTTGGTTGAGTGATGGGCTGTCGGGTTCGGCAGTCTGCATGTCATCGATTGCCGGAGCCTCGTTAATCGTCGGATCGTCCAATGTGATGCCTTCGAGCATTGCTTTTTCGAGGTCGATTCGTTGACGCTCTTCGGAATCTTGGCGAAGCTTCTCCTGGATTCGTTTCTTCTCCTCAATAAACCGTCTGAGCACAAACAGTCTCAGGTCCTCTTGCATGATTTGAAAGTCTTTTGGCAGACGCGAGGGGCGTATGCCTTCTTTCCGCTGGATTGCCTCCATGACCCTAACGAAAGAGCTGGCATGCATAAAGGAATAACGGCTGACAGTGATGATTCCGTACCCCATGGACGCAAGCGCATTCTTGCGCTCCTCGTCGATAGCGCGGTCTTCTTCAGCATCGTGATAAAACCCGTTGTATTCAATATCTGTTCGAGATTTCTTCAGATATGCATCCATAAAGAACTTTTTGCGTCTCGTGAGATTTTTTGCGGCGGCGGTGACCTCCACCTCGTAGTCGGTCTCAATTCCTTTAATGCCAAGCCCTCCTTCGCTTTTGGGCAACGTAAGCATCATGGCAAAGGCCGTTTCCATGGGAGACCGGCATCCACCGCGTACACATTGAATCGCCTTTCGGGCAAGGGCCAAACCGTCGCATCTGGTAATGGAATTAAAGAACTGCTTTAGCCTCTCGGTCGAGGTAAGCGCGAAACGCTCGGTATAGGAGGTGGAAGAGCCGGTTCCTAGGGAATAGGCGCCGCACAGTTCAAAGTAGTACTCCACCAGTTCGCGAAAAGAAAGATAGGTGGCGGCCTGAAGTGCACAAAGCTCAACGCCAACAATGTAGATGTCATCTTCTAGCGCTATAAAACGCGAGCATGAGAATCGCTTTGACGAAACGTGGCATCGACAGTTCATCGCGTAGCGCGCGTTCCTGCGATCAAACACCATTACCTCGAGGGAATCGTTTGCGTCGAGGGCAACATCATGTTTGGCAAGCCATTCTGCGGCTGCGTCGAGGAGTGCTCCGCTGGGGCATGATTCGTAAATTGCGGCAGAGCTGCAGGACTCGATGTCTTTCGCAGGCACCGAATGCGCGGCTTGGTAGACCGCTTTTGCAGTGGTATGTGACAATACGATACTCATGGTATATATCGTGTCAGCTAATGCCGTGTTGATGGCGCTGAGTGGGAAAGCCGTTTTAGCGGTCTAACCAAATGCTGTCCAAAAGCTTGACGCGATTATGGGTTGATACGCCCTAAATAAATGTTTTCGCAGCTCGGCTATAGCATAGAAATACTCAATTGCTGCATATTTGGTATCGATGCATCGCCATTCGAGTACAGATCACATGTCGGGAAAGTGCTGAAATAGTTAAAAAATAGGGTTCAGAATTTGTGAAGAGCGGGCCTGCTTATGGAACGTGGGGCGGCCCCGCTGCGGGGTTTCCCGCTGCGGGGCCGCCCGTGAGCAAGTGGTGTTTGTCGCAGGCGTTGCTATTTCGCAAACAGGTTCTTGAGGTTGAACTCGGCCTGGACGGTACGGAGCATGAGGTCGGTGTCGTCGAGGCCCAGGTGCTGCTCGTTGGCGTCGGCGGCGAGGGTGCCACGGCGGCGCGCCCAGTTCTCGAGCGCAGCGGGCGCGGACTCGCGGGGGAGCGAGCGTACGTCTGCGTCAAGGCTGCGGCAGATCTGGCGCGAGTCGATGACGATGATCTTGCCTGCGCGGCGTGCCTCGGCGTAACCGTCCAGATGAATTTTGAACCAGCTGTCCTCGAAGGCAGCATTGTGTGCCATATAGGGATACTTCTTCATGAGCTTGAGCAGCTGCTTCTGCAGCTCCTTGTTCTCGCGGAACGGCTTTTTTCCGTCGATGTCGTCCCAGGTAATGTGATGGATGTTCGATAGCGGCACATCCTCGCCGCGGTAGATGTCGGGCAGGCCGCAGTAGTGTGCCTCGGCGTCATGCGGCACGGCGTCGCTGGTGAGATCCATGATCTCCCAGCCCACATTGATGATGTAGCCGCGCTCGGGTGCGCGACCAGTGGTCTCGATGTCGATGCCCAGCACCGTGCCTTGGATGGGCTTGCGGGCATAGGCCACGCCGAGTGCGTCGCGGTCACCGCGGATCTCGCGCATGACGGATGTGGCGGTGCGCTTTTGCATCTTGCCGATGGCGGCGCAGGTGTCGGCGTCGGATAGGCCGCGCGAGAGCGTCGCGGGCGTCACGTTGCGCAGGCGCGCCTCGCCAATCTGGTCGCATAGGTCGCGGTTGCGGTCGGCCAGGTCGCGCACGGTGGCAAAGTCGAAGCCGGGGTCGCCCTCGGCGGTAAAGTACTCGGTCTCGAGCACCTTGAGGGCCTCCTCGCCCTTCTGGCGCTCGGACTCCATGGCGCCGTGGTCGCCGTAGATAAACATGGGGATAAACGGCTGGCGCTCGTATTCGAGTGCTTGCGAAACATTCATATGCTGCTCCTTGGACGGGCCGCGTCGCGCGGCTCGGGGTTACTGAGTTGTGGCGAGATGATAGTTTACCATGGGCAACTATTGGCACCGCGCCCGGGACAACTACAATACCCTAGTTGACCGCTAGGACTTTTACAATGTTGCCGAAAGACACGAAAGGTTCCATCCGTCATGGATTTACTGATTGATATTCTGCTCGACGCCGGCAAGGACACGCTGTCCCTGGTGCCGTTTTTGTTGGTGACGTATCTTGCCCTCGAGACACTTGAGCACGTTGCGGGCGACCGCGTCAACGGCGCTATCAAGCGCGCGGGCGCCGCCGGCCCCGTGGTTGGCTCGTTGCTGGGCATGGTGCCACAGTGCGGGTTTTCGGCCATGGCGGCGACGCTGTACGCCGGCCGCGTCGTGACGCTGGGCACGCTGGTCGCCGTGTTCCTTTCGACCTCCGACGAGATGTTGCCGCTGTTGCTCGCCGAGCAGGTTCCCGTGCAGACTATGGCGATGCTTTTGGCTTCGAAGGCGCTGATCGCGCTGGTCACGGGCTTTATCGTGGACGCCGCCGTTCGCGGGTTGCGCCGCAACGTCCGCGCGCATACGGCGATTCGTCGCACCGTGCTGGGGACCGCGGTCAATCCGGCCCACGTGAACTGCGCGCACGATGACCACAGCGGTGGCGACATCATTGATGAGGTGGCCGAGGCGGGTGTGAGCGCCGATCACATCCACGAGCTGTGTGAGCGCGACCATTGCGGCTGCGATGAAGACGAGGGCGAACCCGACCATGGACACGGCCACGATCACGGTCATGAGGGCGAGCATGAACACCACCACGGCCACTCCCACTCCCACGAGGGCGCGCCCGTTCTGTCGATCATCCGCAGCGCGGTCTCGCACACCGTGCAGGTGTCGGTATTCATTTTCCTGGTGACGCTGATTCTGGTCGCCGTCCTTGAGACCTTTGGCGAGTCGGCGATCGAGCAGTTCCTGCGTGGCAACGAGACGCTTGCGGTCCTGGGCTCGGCGCTTGTCGGTCTGATTCCCAACTGCTCGGCCAGCGTCGTTATTACGCAGTTGTACCTCGAAGGTGCGCTGCAGCTGGCGCCGATGCTCGCCGGCACGCTCATCTCCGCCGGCGTGGGCTACCTGGTGCTGTTCCGCACCAACCGCAGTGCCCGCGAAAACGCCCTGTTTCTGGTCATGATGTACGTCATCGGCGCCGGTTGGGGACTCATCCTCTCCGTCTTTGGTCTCTAAGTAGTTTTTGGGACATGCCTTTCAATCCACCGTCATGACCTGGGCGCTGGATGCGCGCCAATCGCCAAACAAAAAGGTAGATTTTTAGGCATGTCCCAAAAATCTACCTTGTTTAGCGTAACAGCTCGGTGAGGTTGCGCTTAAAGCGGGCGCGGTCTTCGCTGGTGAAGGCTGCCGGCCCGCGGGTGCGACCGCCAGCGCGGCGTACCTTCTTTTCCTCATGGCGAATAAACAGCTGCATGTCGATGGTCGCTTTATCGTAGACGCGGCCGCGCACGCCGATGGCGGCGGCATCGCGTCCGAGCACCATGCTCGCTAGGCCTATGTCCTGCGTCACGACCACGTCACCAGCCTGCAGGCGCTCGACAATGGCAAAGTCGGCGCTATCGGCTCCCACACTCACATCGAGTGTCGTGACCCAAAAGCCCCGACGCGCATGCTCGGGATCGCGCGGATCGTCGCGGCGAATGTGGCGTTCCAGGTTCTGCGTGCTGTTGCCGGCGATAACAACGGCGACGCCCGCCCGTCGCGCGCAGTCGATCGACTCGCGCGTGACCGGGCAGGCGTCAGCGTCAATAAAAATCGTTCGCGGCATCTAGTGCACCATTTTGCCAAATTGAATGGCGCGGACAATCAACGCCACGCCAAACACCAACAGCGCGGCACCGCTAAAGATGACGAGCATCTTGGCCGACCACAGCGGATAGATAAACACGAACATGCCCGCGATGATGGAGAGTGCGCCGCTCAGGATGGCGAGGGCGCGGTTGGCGGAAAGCTCGGATTCTAGAATCGACATGACGCCCTCGACGATCCAGCCAAAGCCGGCGACGACCACCACGAGCGTGGTGAGCGTCGCGGTCGAGAAGGCCTGGTTGCGCAGGATTATGACGCCGCCCAGAATGATGAGCAGGTTGGCGATGATGCTCGTAACGCGCCAGCCGGTGGGCAGCAGCGGCTCGAAAACAGCGGTAAACAGCCTGATTGCGGCCGTGATCACAAAGTAGACGCCCAGGACGGTCGTCAGGAAGACGAGGGACTTGGCGGGCGCAAACAGCAGTGCGATGCCGGCGACGAGCGCCAAGACGCCCGTGATGGCGTAAATCCAGCGCACGGCCTTGACGGCCTTGCCTGCCATGCTTTTCTCGTCAAATCCAAACGCGCTCGATTGCTTGTCATCGTTCTTAAAGATGCCCATGATGTCTCCTTTCGGTGCGGCGTAAGCCGTAGCTCTTGCAACCAGTATCGCCCAAGGGCGCCGCCGCGTGGGGCGGGAAGGGCGAATTGGCGCCTCACCTTCCCGAATTGTTACCTTTGTTCCCGTTTGGATGCGGAATATTCAACAGGTGTGGAACATTGTGCCGCTGTGTGTAATTGCCTACGTTTTTAGGTTAGATTTTCTTAAGAACAATTGGCTTTTATTGGGGGTCTTATGAACGAAGCTGTTCCCGCGGCGCCGGTAAGCGCCGAGTCGATGGCAAAGCAGGGTTGCGAAAAGCTTGGCCTGGACACGTTTGACGCGCTGGTCCGCCGCGCCCGCACGTGCCGCCGATTTGACGAGTCCATGCGCGTGCCACGCGAGTTTTTGCTCGAGCTGGCGGAGCTGGCGCACCTGGCCCCTTGCGGCGCCAACGCTCAGCGCCTGCGCTTTCATGTGGTGAGCGGTGCAGAGGACTGCGCGCGCGTATTTGATGAGCTCGCGTGGGCCGGTGCGCTCAAGGACTGGCCGGGTCCCGATGAGGGCGAGCGCCCGACCGGCTACATCGCGATTCTTGCCGAGCGCGCTGTTCCGGGTAAGCCCGCCGCGCCCATCACCGAGGTCGACACCGGCATTGCCGCCCAGACGATGATGCTCGCCGCTCGCAGCGCCACGCCCGAGGTGGCGGCCTGCATGTTCAAGGCATTTACGCCCCGCGCAATTGACGCCATGGGGCTCGATAACGACAGATACGAGCTCAAGCTGATCATGGCTTTTGGCGTGCCAGCCGAGACACAGGTGATCGACGCGATCGACTCCAACCCGGATGGCTCTATCAATTACTGGCGCGACGAGGCGCAGGTGCATCACGTGCCCAAGCGTCCGCTTGCCGACGTGCTGCTGTAGTTGCGCGTCGTTGCGGCGCGATCTGGCGGCTAAACCACCACAAAGGTGCCTGTCCCCTTCGTGGTGATGCGAGGGGAGGGCGTGTGGCCGATCTGTATTTGGTGCGGCATGGGCAGACCGAGCTCAATGTGAAGAACATTTTGCAGGGCTGGCACGATTCGCCGCTTACGGCGCGCGGGCGCGAGCAAGCGCTGGCGACGCGTGCGGCGTTCGAGGACCGCGGCGTGACCTTTGACCATGTGTATTCGTCTCCGTTGGGGCGGGCGCGGTGTACGGCCGAGCTTATCATTGGCGAGGGTCGTTCCATAGAGCTGGTCGATGAACTGCGCGAGTGGCATTTGGGCTCGTTGGAGGGCACGTCAAACCGCGAGATGCCGGCGCAACCCTGGGGCGATTATCCGGTTGCCTTTGGCGGCGAGTCGGAAAGTGAGCTTCGCGCACGTATGGTCGCGGCGCTGTCCCGCATCATGGCTCGGCCCCGGCACGACTGCGTGCTGGCCGTCTCCCACGGCTCAGCCTGCCAGGAGTTTCTTAGATGCGTGACTGGCGGGGGAGAGCAACCTGACAATGGTGCCGTGCTTCATTTTGGGTATTGCGACGGGGCGTTTTCGCTCTTGGGTTGGTAACAAACGAAAGGACCCCCTATGAATAAAAACCTGTATCTGGTCCGTCATGGACAGACGATATTTAACTTCAAGCGCATTATTCAGGGCTGGAGTGACTCGCCGCTTACGCAGCTGGGATGCGACCAGGCAGCGCGTGCCGGCATGTTCTTGCGTGCGCGCGGCATTGAGCCCGATCACGCCTGCACCTCAACACTTCATCGCACCGAGCAGACTATCGCCAACTTGTGGCCTGGCTTGGAGTACGAGCGCTTGGACGGCCTGCGTGAGTGGTTCTTTGGCGACTTTGAAGCCGAGCGCGTAATGCTCATGCCCGAGCGCCCGTGGCGCGACTTCTATCGTCAGTTTGGCGGCGAGGGCCAGATGCAGGTGCGTGAGCGCATGGTCGCGACGCTAACCGAGCTTATGCAGCGCTCGGACCATGCGTGCGTACTGGCGATAAGCCACGGCTCGGCCATCAAGGAGTTCATGGATCACGTGAAGGGCGCGGCGGCAGACGAGCGCGACCGCGTGCCGGGCAACTGCTCGGTGTTGCACTTTGCATTTGATGATGCGACGGATACGTTTGAACTGGTTGAGATCTTTACGCAGGAAGACTACGCGCACGAGCTGGGGCTGGAGCCACTCGTGGCGGCAGCAGGTCCGCAGCGCGGGTAGCGTTAGAACCGCGCGATTTGGTGAGTGAGCAAGCCCGTCGGGACCTGCGGCGCGGCGCCGCTGACCTGCGCGGTGGGGAATAACGCGGCAACGGTAAAGTTGAATGGCTCCTTGCCGGTGTACGTTCCGGCGGCGCGGGCCTCATCTGCCAGGAGCTTCGCCGCCCCTGCCAGCGCAGCGGCGTAGGCGGGATCATCGGCCAGTGTCGGCTCCGGTGCTTGGTCGAGCATAGCGCGGATGGCCCCGACGGCGTCCTCGCGCTTGACCTCCCACACGCGATGCGTGATGCCCGCGGGGTCGGTGACGGCGTAGAGTGATGCGCCCTCTTTGGCAGCGCCCAGGATGATATCCATGACGGACGAGGCTTCGTAGGCGAGCGACACGGGACGAGGCTGAACTTTGAGTTCGGCGATCGCGTGCGCGGCGGCGGCCACGTCAGCGCTGGCATCGCCCTTGCCGCCCGCAAGTACACTCATCGGGCAAATCGCCACGACGCCTGTCGCGCGCCCCGGCTCTCCTGAGCATTCGTACACGTAATACGCCGCGCCTGAATCCTTGAGCATCAGGCCGTCGGCGATGGCGCCGCGCAGGGCGTCGTTGCCGCTCAGGATACCGCCCATCGCAGGCAGCGCTTCGAGCACGCGGTCCTGAGCCGGTCGGATGCAGGGAAACGGAAGTGCTTTCATGGGCGGTCCTAACGCGCGAGACGGTTTGTTCGCGGCTTATTATGCCCCAAGTTGGCCGCTCGCGTCCCAGAGCGTGTTGTCGGCGAGCGCGATCAGCACCTGCTGACAGCGAACGATATCGGCGTGGGGCACATACTCGTTGGGCTTGTGCGCGAGCGCAAGAGACCCGGGGCCGTAGCTCATGCAGTTGCGATTGCCCGTCTTGCCGGCAATGACGGCGGTGTCGGTGTAGCCGGTAAAGAAGCCGACGGTCGTGTCCGCGCCCGTCACGTCGTCCGCCGCATGCTTGAGTGCCGCCAGAAGGGGAGAGCCCGGGTCGCGCTCGATAGCGGGGCGGTCGCCCGTCACGGTGTAGCTGCCACGGCAACCGGGAACGGCGCCCTCGGCAGCGGCAATAGCCCGCTCAACCATGTCGGTCGCGGCGGCCGTGTCGGTCGGCGGCGTCAGACGCATATCGACCCAGACCTTGGCGTGGTCGGGTACCACGTAGGGGCGATACCCGCCCTCGATCTGGCCAAACGTGATAGTCGAAGGCCCCAGCTCATCATGCAGGGGCAGTTCCGCGAACGCGTGACGAAGCGAGCACACGACCTCGGCCATGGCGGCGACGGCGTCCGCGCCCTTCCATGGCTGGCTTGCGTGCGCCGTCACGCCGGTCATCTCGATCTCGAACCACGTGCGCCCCTTGTGCGCCACCTGTATTTGCCCATCGGTGGGCTCGGTGTCCAGTGCCCATTCGCGTGAGCCGACCCAGCCGGCATCGATGGCGGCCTCGGAGCCGCGCATAAAGTCCTCCTCGTCGACCGAGCAGATGAGCGAAAAGCCGCGGTGGGGAAGCTCGTCGCACGCCGCCACACGCTCGAGCGTATGGACCAGCGCGGCAATGGCGCATGCCAGGCCGCCCTTCATGTCACAGGCGCCGCGGCCATAGAGTTTGTCATCGCGCACGATCGCCCCGAGCGGCGGGATGTCCGCATCCCAACCGTCACCCAGAGTGACGGTATCCATGTGGCAGATGTAGACGAGCCGCGGCTCGTCGCTTAAGCCGGGCACGGTGATCATAAGATTGCGGCGCCCGGGAAGCACCTCGAGCTCCTCAATCTGCACCGCATCCAGCACCGGCCGACCGAGTCCCGTGACCTGCGACTCAATCAGCCCTTTGATATACCGCTCAATCTCGTTCTCATACGCACCGGGATCCGAGCTATCGATCCGTACAAGCTCCTGCGCAAGCCGCCAGGCAAAGTCCTCATCAACCATATGCAACCTCACAATCAGTTTGCTTTCCAAACCGATTGTAAGCCTCCTGAGAGATCCGCGACGTGCGCGTAGCGGTATTTACCGTTCACAGGGCGAGCCAGCGCGTTTGCCGTCCGAGCGGGTTCACAAATGACGCAGTGGGTAGGTACCCTTCATGGACGACATGCTGTGCGACATATCTGCCTTTCGGTATCACCGGATACCTCCACAGGTCTTGGCGATAATGCCGGACCTGCCCGATTCTGTGGACGATCCGCGCAGGGAACGCCTTTGCGAGCATCCACTCGTCACGCATTTCCTGGGCACCCCGCTACACGTGTTGGCGCAGGGTGGCTGCGGTCGCAAGGGCAGTCGCATTGTCAGGCATGTTTGGAACGGGGAGAGGCCGTTTGGCTCCGTGCAGCAGACAGAGTTTGGCCTCGATGTTGCGTCTCCGCTCTTTACCCTGCTGACCCTGGCCCCCTCGGTCTCAAACGAGCGTTTGGTCATGTGCATGTATGAGATGTGTGGTTCCTTTGCCGTGTGCAAGATTGCGCCTCAGATAAAGTCGGCACTTGTGCAGGCATATGGGGGCCAGTGGGGTGACGCACGGTTGGGCTGGGAAAACGTAAAGGATGTCTCGGGGAGTCCAACGGACCTGTGGAAACGACCGCCCTTGATCGAGCTCTCTGAGCTTACAGAGTACGTCGATAAAATCCGGGGGCTCCGCGGCGCCAAATCGTTCACGCGCGCCGCGAAATGCATTACGGGGGTGGCGGCATCGCCGCTCGAGGTCCAGGCTTCGATGCTGTTTGGCCTTACGAGATTGCGCGGCGGCGAAGGGCTGCGCCTTACCAATAACGTCGAGATTCGCATGACACGCAGTGCCCGCCTGATTTCGGGGCTTGATAGGCGCTATGCCGATATTTTACTGGCAAATAAGGACGACAGCCGAGAGTGTCTGGTTGAATGTCAAGGTAAAGCCATTCACGGATCCATAGAATCCAAGATCTCTGACTCCGACCGAACGACGGCGCTGCAAGCGATGGGATATCCCGTCGTTTTGATGACCTATGGCCAGCTGGCCGACTCCGATGCCTTCCGCGTGGTGATGGAGCTCATTATGTCCTATCTCGATGCGCCGTTGAAAGACAAGACACCGCGGCAGCAGGAGCTCGAACGGCGGCTTCGTGAGGAGATTTTTATCGATTGGGCGGGAATGTAGTCGTGCAGGTGGAAAACGGTCGTGCGAGCTAGAGTTTTGGGCGCGAAAAAGGCTTCAGTTTCGCCTTGGAAGGGCTTTAAAAATGCTATCCAAAACAAGTTGTTTCGGAAAATCGACAGTCAACTTGAATGTGGTATATAGAGATCGATTATTACCTACTAAAGCCCCTGATAAAGCTGTTTATCAAAGCAGGTGCGCTCAGTGATTTGGACATAACTGTCTATTATCCGAAAAAACTTATTCTGGGTAGCATTTTAAAACCAGTCGGAACAACGAAATCGGCCCCCGTTTCGTGAAAACGGGGGCCGATTGGGCTTCATGGCCTGCCTGGCAGACTTGGCGCCGGCGCTATTTGATCACGCGCACGCGATACATCGACGGAATCTGCTTGAGCGCCTCGATCGTGCTGCTGTCCAGGTGCTCGTCGGTGTCGAACATGGTGTAGGCGTTCTCGCCAGCGGACTCGTTGGTCATGCGCTGCACGTTGGCGTTGTCCTTGGCGAGAATGGCTGTGATCTGGCCGATCATGTTGGGCACGTTGGCGTGCAGGCAGGCGATGCGGCTTGCGGCGCGCGCCTTGCCCATGCTGCAGGCGGGGTAGTTGACGCTGTGCGCGATGTTGCCGTTCTCCAGGTAATCCTTGAGCTCGCTGATGGCCATATCGGCGCAGTTGGCCTCGGCCTCGCCAGTGCCGGCGCCCGAGTGCGTGGTGATAAACGTGTTGGGCATCTTGACGGTCTTGGGCGTGGCGAAGTCGCAGCTAAACCAGCTGAGCTTGCCCTCGCGCAGGGCGGCGTCGACGGCGTCCTCATCGATGATGGTCTCGCGCGCGTAGTTGATCAACACGGCGTTGGGGGCCAGCAGGTCGATCTGCTCGGTGCTGATCATGCCGATGGTGTCGGCCTTGCTGGGCACGTGCACGGTGAGGTAGTCACAGCCGCGGCACAGGTCCTCGAGCGTGCCCACGCGCTGCACCTCGCGGCTCAGCACCCACGCGTGCTCGACGGAAATGAACGGATCGTAGCCGTAGACGTCCATGCCCAGATCGACGCAGGCGTTGGCGACCTTGGAACCCACGTTGCCCAGGCCGATGACGCCGATGCGCTTGCCCTTGAGCTCGCGGCCCACAAAGGCCTTCTTGGCCTTCTCGGCGTCGACCTGAATCTCGGGGTCGTCGACGTTGTCGCGCACCCAGTTCATCGACTGCACCACGCCGCGGCTCGAAAGCACCAGCATGCCCAGGACGAGCTCCTTGACGGCGTTGCTGTTGGCACCGGGGGAGTTAAAGACGACGACGCCCTTCTTGGCGTACTCCTCGACGGGGATATTGTTGACGCCGGCGCCGCAGCGGGCGATGGCGCGGATGCCTTCGGGCAGCTCGTAGCCGTGCAGGTCGGTCGAGCGCATCAGGATGGCGTCGGCCTCCTCGGCGGTGTTCACAAACTCGTAGCCCTCGCCAAACTCGACTTTGCCGTCTTTGGTGATGTCATCGATGGTCTTGATCTTACGCATGGAAAAACTCCTTAGCAGGTTTTAGATGTAAACAGGTGGTCTGAGGTGGCTGGTCGGCCCGCGCGCTGCGGGCTAGTTAGATCGCGGACTCAAACTCTGCTGCGCTTCGAAGTCCTTCATGTACGTTGCCAGCGCCTGTACGTCCTCCATGGTGACGGCGTTGTACACGCTGGCGCGCATGCCGCCGACGAGGCGGTGGCCCTTGACGTTTTGGATCTGGTGCTCGGCCGCGCCCGCGACAAAGGCGGCGTCGAGGTTGGCATCGCCGGTACGGAAGGTGAGGTTGGCGATGGAGCGACTGTCTGTCTGCGCGGTGCTATGGAACAGCTCGCTGTGCTCGAGCAGGTCGTAGAGCAGGTTGGCCTTGGCCCAGTTGCGCTCGGCCATGGCGACAAGTCCGCCGGTCTGCTCTACCCAACGGAACACCTTGCCGCACACGTAGATGCCGAAGGTGTTGGGCGTGTTGAGCATGGAGCCCTTGGAGGCCTGGGTCTTAAGGTCCATGTACTGCGGCGTCTGCGCAAAGGCGGGGCCTTCGGCTATGAGGTCGTCGCGCACGATGACTACGGTCACGCCCGCGGCGCCGGCGTTTTTCTGAGCGCCAGCGTAGATGAGCCCGTAGCGCTCGACGTCGAGCGGCTGCGACAGGAAGCAGCTCGAGACATCGGCGACCAGCGGCACGTCGCCGCAATCGGGCAGCTCGTGGAACATGGTGCCAAAGATGGTGTTGTTCTGGCAGATGTAGACGTAGTCGAGCCCGTCGCCCGCGGCCTCGGCGGCAATGCGCGCGTTGATGTCGGCCATGTTGGGAATGCGGTCGAAGTTGGTGTCCTCGGAGCTCGCGAGCAGCACGGCCTCGCCGTACTTGGCGGCCTCCTTGTATGCCTTGTTGGCAAAGTTGCCGGTCACGACGTAGCCGGCGCGGCCGCGGCGCATGAGGTTCATCGGGATGCCCGCGAACTGCAGCGTGGCGCCGCCCTGCAAAAACAGGACGCGGTAGTTATCGGGGATGCTCAGCAGGCGGCGCAGGGTTGCCTCGGCGTCGTCGATGATCTGCTGGTACATACTAGATCGATGGCTCATCTCGAGCACGGACATGCCGCAACCGCGGTAGTCCATCATCTCGTCGGCGATCTCGGCGAGCACGCTGGTGGGCAGTGCGGCCGGGCCTGCTGAGAAGTTGTGCACACGTGCCATCTTCTAGGTCCCCCTCGTAGTCGTTTGAACGTTCGGGATACTTTAGCACAGTGGAGCGCCAGGCGCGACCGCATCACGGTAAAACTCGACTACGCCGCTATGATTTACAGGATGGTTACATGGAAGACCTGGCGTCAGCCTATATCACCGGGATATACCGTGACAAATACTCCTTGAGCGCCGGGTCGCATACAAAAAGAAACGTTCCCAGCATGCCGCGCGTCATGAGAACGTAGTAGGCGTTGACGATGATCTTTCGTAGGTCGTCGTCGTTTGCTTTTTTCTTTGCGACAGCATCTTTAAAGTTCGTCCTGTTAACGCAGACGGCATTCTTGCCGGTGTCGTAGTAAATGTCTGGCCCCAGAATTACGAAGCCGTAGTTGAGGTCGTAGCCCTGTACGGTGTGGATGCATCCGACCTCGTTGACGGCGTTGGCGGAGTTAACCCAATCCTTTTGAGTTGAGTTCCAACGTTTAGGGATGCCTTCGATGACGATGTCGAACGCGTCTTTGTTATTCTTCGTTTCCCACTTCCACGCAAAGCCTGCCATCATGCGGGAAAGGCCAACTTCTTCTTCCTTGGCTTGCTGCAAGGAACAGAATTCCTCAAATCGGTCGATGATTCCAAACTGGTATCTGGCAACATCACTGTTCGGATCCCCGGCCCGCGAATCGTAAGGCTCCGATGAAAAGAGTTCTTCGAACTTCATGCCGGCATGCATGTATGCCTTGTTGTCGAGTAAGTCGTAGATAAAATCGAGGTATTCGTCGCCACCGCGTACGCGCATTTGCGTGCTTAGGTTGAATTCTTCAGTTTCGATACCCGCTTCTTCGAGCTGATTGAGTCGCTGCTCAAGGTCGTCTCGATTGAGTCCAGATGCGCGGACCTGCTGTTTGGGGTCGTAGAACAGGTAAGCCTTGTCGCAGCATTTGAAAATCCAATCCACCTGGCTGCTCGTACGAGGCAAGTTGAGTCGCTCGCATGTGTTGTAAAAAGCTCCGATGCCGGCACCGGCTGTCAAGTAATTGCCCAGCCGGTGTGCCTCGTCGACAAGCAAGATGTCATACCGATCCTTCTTGGTTACGTCGCTGGGGGTCAGGATGTCGCCAGGCTTTAACCCAGGAAGATAACGCGTGAGTTTTTTGAGCGTCTTGTTAAGGGACTCCATGGGTGTCACGAAACCGACCCGCAGGCCGGATAGCTTGGGTTCGTTTTTGATTTTGAACATGAGGCTGATGGCAAGGATGGTTTTGCCTGTTCCAGGCGCGCCGTTTACGATGGTTACGCGTTTCTTCTTGGGGCCGCCTTGCTCAACGTCTTTCTGTTCCTGCTCGAGACGCTTGTAAATCGTCTCAATCGTTTCATATTGATCGGGTGTGAGCGTTTTGAAAGGCGAGAATTTAAACAGGTCAGTTTTCTCGAGTTCTTCGATGGGGTGAATCGCGTAGTTTTCTTCGCGCAGCTTTGTCCACAGCGTTCGGAACTTCTGGCGGTACTGAGGCCGCTCAAAGTAATCGAATTGGGCATAGCCATTGTTGCCATTGGTCACCTGGTATTTTTCGTCAGCGCAGAACAGTTCGATGAGCCGGTTTTCAAACTCAAATGTCGCTGACTGATTGAATGTAGGGTTGTCGATCAAAAGCGTTCGATCGAAGTCCTTGTCAGCGTTTGCGGCGTGTTGCTTCATGCGGCGTTGATAGTTGGTAGTTTGGCCAATGTATGCCGTCTTCTTTTTACTGTTAGTCAGGATGTAGAGAACAGGCCAGCTCTCGTCATGGTGAGCCCCGGGCTCTGGCGTGCCAAAGTCTTGTAGCGATTCGCTTGTCTCGAAGGGCTTGGGTAGGGGAAGCGTGTATTGCCGAAGGGCGAGCTCATTACTCACGGTGGCCCGCCTTTCTGTATTCGTTGGATGATGCGTCGACGGGGTAGCGCTTACCATTGCGCTTGAGCTTGGACGAGAGTGCAGCCGGGAGATCGATTCCGTTTAGATCGGAAAACGCAGGAGAAAGAGGAGCGTGTCGGCAATTTCGTCTTCGATGGCTTGGCGTTGCTCGGCGTCTTCGAGCATTCCTGCAATGTGCTCGTCGCTCATAAAACGAAAGAGCTGAAGGAGCTCGGAGGACTCAGTTGCCATGCCGATGGCAAGCTCTTTTGGCGTGTGATAGCTGCGCCAACTGCGTGCATCACAAAAGTCCCTGACTTGTTTCGTCATGACATCAAGCTTATCCATCGTCCACAACCTCCCTGCTGTTCACTGCTTTATTATGGCCGTATCTGGGATTTATTGCACATCATTTGGGACGTGCGGTTTGTTCGGCCACGGTTGCCCGACAGGGGGTTTCACCATGAAAATCGAAGTCGATGTTGACCAGCTGTGCGAGAGCCTGCTCGACCGCGCGGGGAGTGCGGCGGGCGTGGGCTTTCCGGCCGCTATGCTCGACGTAGTGGATATCGAGGACGAGTCTCCACAAGAGCTCCTAGCCCGAGCCGAACGAGAAGGCCTGGACCTCCGCGACTTCGCTGTCGACGAGGACCAAGGGGCGGGGGTAGCTAATATGGGACGGCGCGTCTGCATCCGCGGCCGCGCGAAAATGCGCGATAAGCCGTCGCAATGGAGTCTAACGTCCTCGCGATCGCTCTATTTTGACTGCCCGCAGGCTGAGTGAGTAGGCTTTATTGGAAATCCTGGGCACACGACAAGTTTGCTTCAATAAACCCGCAGGTCACAGACTTGTGCTTTGGTGGCGTGGTCGGCGGTTCGGCAAAAGTCTACTCACTTAGTTTTGCCAGACGCAAATTGTCCGCAACGAGACCCCATCCGGGGCGATTGATGCTCAAATGTAGCCAATTCGGGTCGCGTCTCTTTTAGCTACCCCCGCCCGCTACGACGCGAGCGTGGCGATGACTGCTTCGTCGCCGGCGTATATGAGTGTGTTGCCGTCGGGGATGATTGTTTGGCCATCGCGCTTGAGCATCACCACGATAAAGGGGTGCTTGCCTTGCGGCACGTCGCGCAGATGCTGGCCGGCAAGGCGACCGTGGGGCGTTACGGTGACCTCGCGCAGCGTAACCTCGGCACGCTCCTCAAACGTTGGAGCAGCCATAACCAGAAGGTCGCCTTCTTCGATGACGGTATCGCCGTTGGGCAGCACCGGGTGCGCACCGTCGCGCAGCACCAGGACCACAAGCATGTTCGTAGCACTGCCAATATCGGCAAGCGAGCGCCCGGCAAACGGATGGCCCGCGCCCACCTTAAGCTTGACGAACGACATACCGTCCTCGTCGCGATAATCGTTAAAGGTGCGGCGCACGTCGCCGGTGGCATCGATCATGTCGAGCTTTTTCGCCACCGACGGCAGCAGCGAGCCCTGTACCACAATGCTCGATACGGCAATTACAAACACCAGGTCAAACAGGTCGTGACCGCCGGGAACACCGGCCACCACGGCAAAGAGGCTAAAGACGACCGACGCGGCACCGCGCAGGCCCGCCCAGCTTACGAGCGCCACTTGGCGGGGGTTCGTCTTAAAGGGCGCCAGGAGCAGACCGACGGCGATGGGGCGACTCACGAAGAGCATAAACGCCATGAGCGCCAGGCCCGGCAGCAGCATGTGCGGCAGGCGGGCGGGCGTCACGAGCAGGCCGAGCAAAAAGAAGATGGTCATCTCGGCCATTTCGGTAAGGGTATCGAAGAAGTGCGCCAGCTCGACCTTGCCGGTGATGTCGCTCGCACCCAGCACAATGCCGGCCAGGTACACGGCCAAAAAGCCGTTGCCGCCCAGGTAGCTCGGCAGCGCGTAGGCGACGATCGCCACGGCGAACAAAAAGATGGTCTGCGCGCCCTCGGCCGTTGCGTGTGCGCGCTCGATCAGGCGTGCGCTCGCCCAGCCGATGACAAGGCCCAGCCCCACGCCCAGGATGATTTGCTTGGCGAGCAGCACGGGGATGTTAATGTCGCCGCCGGCCGCGAGGGTCGCGAGCACCGCGGTGAGCATGTAGGCGACGGGGTCGTTGGAGCCCGATTCGACCTCGAGCAACGAGTCGGTGCCATCTCGCAGCGACAGACTGTGCTCGCGCAGCACGCTAAAGACGCTCGCCGCATCGGTCGACGCCACGACCGATCCCAGCAGAAGGCCACCGATCCAGTCGAAGCCCAGTACAAAGTGAGTGAACACGCCGGTGATGCCAGCGGTGATGACGACGCCGAGTGTGCTCAGCAGCACCGCTGGCGCGGCGACGGGTTTGGCGCGGTCGATGTTGGTGTTAAAGCCTCCGTAGAACATGATGAACAGCAGCGCCGTGCTGCAGACGGTTTCGGTGAGCGCGTAGTCGCTAAAGTCGATGTGCGCCGGGCCGTTGACGCCCAGTAGCATGCCCAGTGCGATAAAGATGAGCAGGGTGGGGAAGGGGAGCTTTTTGCCGACGGGTTTGATGGTCAGGCACAGAATAATGACGAGGCCGATAAAGAGAAGTATCTGGTTCATGGATGGTGTCCGCTCCTGGGTGGTTGGCGTGGCACGGTCAGTTATCTGCGTTTATTTGTACCCAAAGATGGTGGGTTTATGGGCCTGGATTGCGGGCGTGCGCATTTTCGACACGAGGCTGCGGCGTGTGCGACGCTGGTCGGGGCGCTGGGCCTGACGGCGTGGCGTGAGCGGCACGGGTTGGCAGGCGTGCGCTGGCGACCGTTGACGGTATGCAACCCTTTCCAGCTTTATTGCAACGGAGTACAATGGGTAACGTTTAAGTTCAACTTGAAGTTTTAGTTGCGGCGCCTGGCTTCGGCCGCAATGTAAAGAGAGGCGTACCATGGCGATCTATGTGACATCCGATGCTCACGGGCACGTGCGTGCGCTTGACGAGGCCCTGTCCAAGATTTCGCTGGCATCTGACGATACGCTGTACGTGCTGGGCGACATGATCGATCGCGGGCCCGATCCCGTTGGCGTTATTAAGTTCGTGCGCTCGCTACCCAACGCTCGCGTGCTCAAGGGCAATCACGAGCAGATTATGCTCGATGCCATCATTGGCCAGGATCCGCTCGATGCTGAGACCTGGGATA
Source organism: uncultured Collinsella sp. (assembly GCA_934654775.1). GTDB lineage: Bacteria > Actinomycetota > Coriobacteriia > Coriobacteriales > Coriobacteriaceae > Collinsella. Next base: position 32,442 of record CAKUGR010000005.1, on the reverse strand, counting down.
TCAACGGCGGTTGGACTACCCGTCAGCAGCTCAACGATATGGAATTTGAGGCGTACGAGGAGCTCGTGCGTTGGATGGCGACGCTGCCGCTCTACGCGGTGGCCGAGACTGACGAGCGCCCGTACCTGCTGGTACATGCCGGCATCCAGACCGAGGCGGCGCGGGCGTTTTTGCTTGAACACGGGGTTGATTGTGCCGATGGTGCGGGGGCGGTGGATGCCGATCGCGAACTGCTGAAGCAGATGCTTGCGGTGCAGTCGTCCGATGACTTGCTGTGGATTCGTCACGGCTATTGGGACGCGCCGACGGGGTTGCTTTCTGCCGAGGGCAAGGGTCCGGTCGTGGTGAGCGGCCACACGCCAACGGTGTCGCTTGGGCGTTATTGCGAGGTGGGCGGTTTGGCGGGACTCGATGAGGAATCGGGCCGCGGGCAGATCGTGCGTCTGGGCGGCGAGGATACCGCCGGCGTGCCCGATCGCATCGACATCGACTGCGCCGCCGCCACTGGGTCGGAGTTTGGCCGCGTAGGTATCCTGCGCCTAGACGACGGGGCCGAGTTCTATGCGAACATCAACCCGGGCGAGTAATCGGTGCAAGGGGTAGCTAATTTGGGACGGGGCTTTTTTGACTACTTTCGGAGAGTAGCGCCTTCTTGCTCGGTAAGCGCTAGAAATGAGGAGCGTCTGCGTCCGCGGCTGCGCGAAAATGCACGATAAACCGTCGCAACGGAGTCAAACGACGCCGCGACGGTTCTTTTTTGGCTGCCCGCTGGCTAAGTGAGTAGACTTTTTTGGAAATGCCGAGCAGCCGGCAAATTTGCCTCAACAAAACCGCAGGTCACTGACTTGTGTTTTGCCGGTGTGGTCAGGGATTCAGCAAAAGTCTACTCACTTAGTTTTGCGTGATGCATATTGTCCGCAACGAGACCCCCCATTGCGCCAATTAGGCGCCGTACGGGTTGCGGTCGCGCTCGATGCGCTGGCGGATGCGGGCGTACTCGATAATCAGTAGCACCAGGAGCAGGGCCATGATGGCTAGGTAGCTCACCACGGCGCCCATCAGACCCAGCAGGTTGATTAGGATCACCGGGAGCACCACGCTCACGGCAAAGCAGATCAAGTAGATCTTGGTGACGTCTCCAGCGTGGCGCAGCACCGTGATGATGGCGTAGATAAAGTCGATTGCAGCGGTGATGCCGCCGGCGACAACCATAAGCAGTGCCAGCGTGCGGTAGCGCTCAAAGTTAAGGCCGTACATAAAGCTCATGAGGGGAATGCCGGGGCCTGCCATAAATGCGGCGCACGCTCCGGTGATGATCACGATCAGTGCCATAACGGCAACAATAATCAGGTCAAAGCGGCGACGCTTGCGCGGATTCGCCCAAATGCTCGACAGACGCAAAAGCTGCGGTTTATAGATAAATCCAATGCTCAACAAAATGGCCTGCGCCGGAAAGAACAGTGCATTAAAGTACAGCTGGTATTTGTAGGCCAGCGTGCCTTCCATCACGAACTTGGGCATGCTCTCGATGAGGTTGAACAGGAACAGCGCGCCAAAGAGCGGGGCGCATTGGATAAACAGGTGGCCAGTCTCGCGGAGACTCATGCGGCGTGATTTTTCGGTTTCGAGCAGGGCGAGCGGGGCGGTGACCAGCACGAGCGAGGCGATCGCGGTGACACCCATGGCCATGGCCGCGATGGGCATGCTGCGCGTAAGGAACAGCGCCACGCTAAAGACGACGATGACGCCGACGGAGCGTAGCGTTTGGCTTATGCCGGCCAAATAGAGTTTGTCGGCCTGCTGCAGGCGGCCCTCGTACACGTCCGCCACGCCGTCGATTACCTTATAGAGGTAGACGCCAAGGCCGATCGTGGCCATCTGCGCATCGTAGCCGCGGGCGCTGCTGTATACCAGGCCGCATGCCAGCGCGAGCGCTCCGCAGAGCCAGCGGTTGAGCTGGTAGGAGGCAAAGGACGTCTTTTCGTCGATGTCCGAGACCTGGAAATTGCGCACGCCGTAGTTGCACGCGATCATGATGAGCGTGCCGGTGACAAAGGCCATCGAGAACTTGCCGGCCTCCTCGGCGCCCACGAGTTGCGTGGACACAATGGTGAGCAGCGGAAACGACATGCCCCATACGGCGGTGCCCAGGGTGTTCCACAGGTAGTCGCGGCGGGTGGCGTGCTCCTCGTACTCGGCTTCTTGCGTGGAGAAGCCACCGCCGTAGACGGCTCCGAGCAGGCGGTTCCACCAGGCGTCGACCATGCGACGGATGGGGCCGGGCTCGCGCTCGTTCTCGCGGCGACGGCGCGTGGCCTGGCCGCTGTCGGGCCCGCCGGCGTTGCGCTGGCTCAGTTCCTGGATGCGTGCGAGCTCCTCGGCGGTGTGCGATGCGGGGAACAGGCCGTTCTCGATGCGTCCGCCTTGCCCGTGCGCCCCGCCCGATACGGTGGGGTCGGTGACGCCGTTGCGGCGGGCGATGGTGCGACGGATGCTATCGAGGGGCGTGATGCTCAAGGCGATTCCTTTCTATTGCTGTGCTCTAGTATAGCCGCGGTGGTATCGACTCGTGTTTTTGAACAGGTTGTTCAATAATTTCGGCGGGCGGCTGTAATTTGTCGGTAAACGTGCGGTATTCTGTTGAGGTTTTGTGACCCCCCGATGCCGCCTTCGCGGTACCAAGGAGCTTTTACCCATGGACGTCGCCGCATTTTTGCTGGCTCTTGTGCCGATCATTTGGCTTGTCGTGATGCTACTGTGCTTTAAATGGCCGGCATGGAAAGCCGCTATCGGCTCGTTTGTTCTTTCGTGCGTACTCGCCTTTGCGTGGTGGCACCTGCCGGCGGCGCAGATCGCCACGGCCTCGCTCGAGGGCTTTTTGATGGCCCTGTGGCCCATCGTGCTGGTGATTATCGCCGCGGTCTTTACGTATAACCTGTGCGTGCGCACGGGCGCCATGGACGTGATCGGCAGCATGATCACCTCCATCAGCAGCGACCGCCGCCTGCTGGCGCTGCTCGTGGCATGGTGCTTCGGCGGCTTTATGGAGGGCATGGCCGGCTTTGGTACCGCTGTCGCCATCCCCGCCGGCATGCTCGCGGGCTTGGGCTTTGAGGCCGTCCCCGCCGTGCTCATCTGCCTGCTGGCCAACGGCGTGCCCACGCCTTACGGCTCCATCGGCATTCCCACGGTGTCCGTTGCCGACCTGGTGGGCCTGGATTCCCTGCACCTAGCGACCGTTCAGCTGGTGCAGCTTGCGCCGTTCTTTGTAGTCATGCCGCTGCTTATTGTGTTGGTCGCGGGCCGCGTGGCCGACGATCAGGGCAACGTTGCGAGTGTGGGCGAGCGCCTGCATGGCGTGGCCGGTATCGCGCTGCTCTCTGGCGCGTCCTTTGTCGGCGCGGCCCTGGTCGTCGCCATGTTTGTGGGCCCCGAGCTTGCCGTGGTCGTGGGCTCCATCGTGTCGCTTGCGCTGACCGCCGCGCTTGCCATGCGCGCCGAGAAGTCCGATCACCTGGATGCGCGCTTCCATATGAATATCGAGGCCGGCGAGCAGCTTACCGTTAAGTCGGCGCTTTCGGCCTGGTCGTGCTTCATCCTGATTTTTGTGCTGCTGCTGGGTACCTCCAACCTGGTGCCCGCCGTGCACGCTGCGCTCGCGCCGTTTGCGAGCCACGTGCAGGTGTATTGCGGCGAGAACCCCGGTACGCTTACGTTTTCTTGGATCAACACGCCGGGTGTCTGGATTTTCCTGGCGGCGTTTGTCGGCGGCGCGATTCAGGGCGCTTCGCCGCGCCTGATGGGCGAGGTGCTGGCCGCGACCGTCAAGCAGATGATGCCGACGGTGATCACGATGCTTTCGGTTCTGGGCTGCGCCAAGGTGATGGGCTATGCGGGCATGATCTCGTCGATCAGCGCGTTTTGCATTGCCGTCGCCGGCGGTCTGTACCCGATCCTGGCTCCGTGGATCGGTGCCGTTGGAGCGTTCGTGACCGGCTCGGGCACGTCCTCGGGCATGCTGTTCGGTCCCATCCAGAGCCAGGCCGCTACGGCGCTGGGCGTGAGTGACTACTGGATGGTCGCGCTGAACGCCCTGGGTGTCGCCGCCGGCAAGATGATCTCGCCGCAGACGCTCGCGATTGGCCTTGCCGCCGTCCACGTGCGCGGCAAGGACGCCGAGCTCCTTGGCGCAGTGCTGCCCTACGCCGCCGGCATGCTGGTCCTCATGAGCGCGATCGCCATGCTCGGCCAAGGCCTGCCGCTGTAGCCGGCACTTTAGGAACGTCCCAAAGTGCCGGCATCTAGGGACACTCCTTGGTTGTTGCCTGATCAAGAGTGTCCCCAACGACTAGTTGTTTAAAAACGTCTCCGATGACTAGGCCGGGTTACGCTTACCTTCGATTTTTGACCGTTGGGCGGGATGCTCTGCGGTTGCCGCAAAAACGTTTTTGCACTTCGGGTACAACGAACTCTACGTGAGTAAAGCGCGCGCCCGCGTGACGCGTTTTTAAAGGAGGCCCCATGCCTGGTGTTACCCCTGCAGAAGTACTGTCCAACTTTGGCATTACGCTGGTCGAAGACCCTGCCGAGAACCAGCCCCGCCTGCTGGTTGACCTGCCGGCGGCCGAGCTCGTCGAATATGCCATCCGCCGTGAAGAGGGCCGTATGGCCTCCAACGGCGCGCTCGTGATCGAGACGGGGGAGCGCACCGGTCGTTCGCCCAACGACCGCTTTATCGCCGACACGCCCGACGTGCACGACAAGATCGCCTGGGGCGCTGTCAACCGCCCGCTGTCTGTCGAGAGCTACGAGGCCATCAAGGCCGGCATCGTCGACTATCTCAACGAGCGCGATGTGTTCGTCACGCGCGGTATGGCCGGTGCCGACCGCAACCATACGCGTCGCCTGCTTGTCGCCTGCGAGCGTGCCAGCCAGGCGCTCTTTATTAAGCAGATGCTCGCCCGCCCGCTTGCCCGTGAAATCGCACGCACCGGCGAGCCGGACTTCTGCGTGCTCGCCGCGCCGGGCTACCAGTGCGATCCCGCCATCAAAGGCCTCAACTCCAGCGCCGCCGTGGTCATCAACTTCCAGGAGCGCGTGATTCTGGTCGCCGGCACCGGCTACTCCGGCGAGATCAAAAAGTCCATTTTCAGCGTCATGAATTACCTGCTGCCCGTCGAGGACGACGTACTGCCCATGCATTGCTCGGCCAGTATGGACCCCGTCACGCATGAGACCGCCGTGTTCTTTGGCCTGTCCGGCACCGGCAAGACTACGCTTTCGGCCAACCCCACGCGCCTGCTGATCGGTGACGACGAGCACGGTTGGTCCGACATGGGCATCTTCAACATCGAGGGCGGCTGCTACGCCAAGTGTGAGGGCCTGGACGCGTTCCACGAGCCCGAGATCTTTAACGCCGTCCGCTTTGGCGCCATCTGCGAAAACGTGGTGCTCGACGAGTGCCGCAAGCCCAACTACGATGACGTCTCGGTCACGCACAACACGCGCGTGGCCTACCCTGTGGAGCACATTCCCAACGCGTGGACCAAGGGCATGGGCACCACTCCGAGCGTCGTGCTGTTTTTGACCTGCGACGCCTTTGGCGTGCTGCCGCCCATCTCGCGCCTGACGGCCGACGCCGCCATGTATCACTTTGTGACGGGCTTCACCGCCAAGATTCCCGGCACCGAGGTCGGCGTCTCCGAGCCCACGCCCACGTTCTCCTCGCTGTTTGGCGAGCCGTTTATGCCGCTCGATCCCATGGTCTACGCCAAGATGCTCGGCGAGCGCATCGCCGACGGCCGCACGCGCGTGTACCTGGTCAACACCGGCTGGATTGGCGGCGGCTACGGCGTGGGCCATCGTATTGAGCTGGCCTACACGCGTGCTCTGGTCGCGCGCGCCCTCGACGGCACCATCGAGGACAGCGAGTTCGTCCACGACGATATCTTTAACGTCGACATTCCCACCACGTGCCACGGCGTACCCGACGGCATCCTGGTGCCGCGCCAGTACTGGCAGAGCACCGCTCGCTACGACGAGGCCGCGCACAACCTGGCCGTCATGTTCGAGGAGAACTTCGAGAAGAAGTACTCGCACCTGCCCGAGTCCGTCAAGGCCGCCGGTCCGCACGCTCAGGTGCACGCCGACGCCCGTCATCGCGGCCGCGGCCTGTTGGGACTCCGCCACTAGCGTCGCCTCAGACCAAAAACCACCATAAAGGGGACAGGCACCTTTGTGGTGGTTTTGCTTGGGCGGATGACTCGGGTTACAATACGCCTGACATATCGTCCCCTTCTCCGGATGGGGGCAGCGTAAGCGCTCTTGTGGCGGCACCGTAGGACTTTGAAGGTGGCCGTCGTAAGGGCGCTTTTTGTTTAGGTGTCCGGGCTCGGGCGTCCGCTATGAAGGGAGAACATATGAAGAGTTTCGTTGCCGAGGATTCGTTTTGGGAGCTGTTCCCGCAGGCAGCTATCGGCGTTGTGGTCGTAAAGGGCATGAAGCCTGCGGCGCAGATTCCCCAAGAGGACGTGGATGCGATCGCCGCGTTGCTCGACCGCGCCAACATCGATGCGGAGCGTCACCTGACGAGCGACACCATCAGCGAGAACGCGCCGGTCAAGGCATGGCGCGAGGCATATCGTCAATTCAAGACCAAGAAGGGCGCGCGGTGCTCGGTCGAGAATCTGCTCAAGCGCGTGCTCAAAGGCAAGCCGGTTGGCCATATCACGCCGGCGGTGGACATCTACAATACGGTTTCACTGACCTATGCGCTGCCCGTCGGCGGTGAGGATCTGCATGCGATTGAGGGCGACCTGCGCTTGGCGGTGACCGACGGCGGCGACGCGTTCCTACCGCTTGGCGAGGAGGCTGATGATCCGACGCTGCCCGGCGAGCTTGCCTATATTGACGACGCAGGCGCCGTGTGCCGTTGCTGGAACTGGCGCGATGGCGTTCGTACGGCGCTGTCCGACGATTCGGCGGACGCATTTCTGGCGATTGAGTGCGTGGAGCCTGTGCGGATGGGGGATTGCCAGGGGGCAATCGATCGCTTGGCCGAGCTGCTTGAGCGCTATCTGGGAGCGACGGTTGTCGTTAAGACGCTTGTGACCCGCGACAATCCCTGCGTGGAGCTGTAGCGGCGCCTAGAACCTATTGATGTCCCAAACCACCACAAAGGTGCCTGTCCCCTTTGTGGTGGTTTTTATGTTGATGGGTTAACAAATGGGATATTTGGGTACGGGTGTTGCCTTGTGCGGCTAAGATGTTTACCCGTTAGCATCATGTAAGCGAAAGGCGGTCGTCACCATGCAGCAGAACGACGAGACACGTTTTGAGGACTTTGTCGGACTGATCAGCGGCCTCTACAAGGAGATTCAGCGCATCAAGACGTCCGAAGGTGCAAGGCTCGGCCTTAAGGGCTCCGATGTCATGTGCCTGTACTATCTCGAGCGCAGCAAGGACGGCCTGACTGGTGCCGACCTCGCCCGCATGGCCGGCGTTACCCGTGCCGCCGTTTCGCGCACACTGGCTCATCTGGAGGAGGGCGGCTACGTCGAGGTTGACGACTCGGGTGATGCGGCCGTCAAGTACCGTGCTCCGGTGCGCCTGACTGCCCTGGGCGGCGAGAGCATGAGCGAGGCTGATCGCATCATTCGCGAGGTGCTCGATACCACCGGCAAGGCCATGGGCGTGGAGCAGCGCGAGCAGATGTATGCGTCGCTGCGCACGATCCTCAACACCCTGCGCGAGATCTAGAGCCGCGCCGGCGCTAGCTTTCGGCCAACAACTGCATCGTCCCGTTTGAGCGCGCATGCCGTGCCGGGACATTGTTGTCAAAATTCCCTGCGCGAGACCTGCGCAAGAAAGGATTCGCTATGTCCGTCCGCATTATTACCGATTCCGCCAGCGATATGTCGCCGGCTGAGCACCCGGCGCTTTCCGTTTTACCGCTGTCCGTCACCTTTGGCACGGATGTGTACATGGATGGCGTCGACATCGATCACCAGCGCTTTTACGAGATGCTCGTGGAGCGCGATGAGCTGCCCAAGACCGGTCAGGTCAACCCGTACGCCTTTTCGCAGGCGATTGCCGAGGCGCGTGAGGCCGGTGACGAGGCGGTGATTATTACCGTGGGTGCCAAGCTTTCGGGCACCAACCAGAGTGCTCGCACCGCGCTTGCCGAGGCGCCGGGCGGCGACGTGTATGTGGTGGATAGCAACAACGTCACCCTGGGCGAGCGTGTCCTGGTCGAGTATGCCCTGCGCCTGGTGGACGAGGGCCGTAGTGCGGCCCAGATCGCGGCAGCGGTCGAGGCCGTGCGCGACCGCGTGGTGGTTATCGGCCTGCTCGAGACACTTGAGTACCTGGTGCGCGGCGGTCGTCTGTCTGCTGCGGCCGGCACCGTGGGTACACTGCTCAACGTAAAGCCCGTGGTAGCTGCCGAGGACGGCCTGATCGTGCAGCTGGGCAAGGCGCGCGGTTCCAAGAACGGTCGCAACCTACTGAACCAGAAGGTCGAAAAGGCGGGCGGCATCGACTTTTCCATGCCGCTGGCGCTTGGCTATACGGGTCTTTCGGACGCCGTGCTCAAGAAGTATATCGAGGACAGTGCGGCGCTGTGGGCTGGCCACACCGAGGGCGAGCTGCCCGTCCACACCATCGGCGCCACCATCGGCACCCACGTAGGTCCCGGCGCCGTAGCCGTAGCCTTCTTCCAGCCCGCCAACTAACCGACTTGCCATAAACCACCACAAAGGGGACAGGTACTTTTGTGGTGGTTTATGCTATTCCGGGTGGAAGGGAGCGAGCAATGGCGTCTGAGGGCTTTTTTGAGCGGGTGTACGAGGTGGTCGAGCAGATCCCCGAAGGGATGGTCGCCACGTACGGCCAGGTGGCGCTGCTCGCCGGTCGTCCAGGTAGTGCGCGGTACGTGGGCTACGCGCTGCACAGCAATCCGCGCCCTGGTCAGATTCCCTGCCATCGTGTGGTGTTTGCCGATGGCCGCATTTGCGAGGGCTTTGCTTTTGGCGGTCCCGATGCTCAGCGCGAACTTTTGCTGGGGGAGGGCGTGACGTTTAAGGACGACATGCACGTCGACTTGGCCGTCTGTCGCTGGCCAGCAGGGCTCTAGCGGCTCCGCCGTGGCCAAACCCACCACAAAGGTGGCTGTCCCCTTTGTGGTGGTTTTCCGCTGCAGGTTTACCGGGGCTAACTTATGGAGAAGGTGTGGCGGCGCTTATTGCCACTAAAAAGTAAACCACGGTGAACTATATTGGTTTCAGCAACGGAGCAGGCAATAGGCGATGAAAAAGTCTGCCCTGTTGAGTTTGATTCGCATTCCTCCCCTCTGTGCGATTCAACGGTGTACTTCGGGAAAGCGCCCGTCGGCTGCCATGGCCGGCGGGCGCTTTCCCGTAATCATGGGACAAAACATCGGGTTCGTTATCCCAAAATGAGGTGCCGACGTTTGGCCTTAGGGCGGCACAAACATTGATTGTTAGTCCCGCTTGCAGCAACCGATCTTTGTAAGCCCCTGCGGCGCCTCTTCGCCCGCGGGGATTCTTGGGCTGTTGCTTCCCAGATACGCCTCTACATGTCGCGCGAACGCTTGCCACGACCACTCGTCTTTATCGGCCTCAAGCCGATCGGGAGAAATCGCGTTGAACAGGCACGTTGGAATCTCGTGCTCGTGCAGATTCTTGGCGATACAAGGCGTGCAGCCCTTGTTGTGGTTGACAGGGTTAAACGGGCATTTCCGGTCGCTGCATGTACAAAACGCAACTGAGTTCATGGGGCTCCTTCCGGTCGGTCGGCTCTGCTGTAAAACGCTGCCGCATGTTAAAACAATAGGGCGTCATTGCTTAACAGAATATAGTCTTAGGGTGCTTGCGACTTAGGGGTTCTGCCGAGCGGCTGAATACCTAGGCGAACGACCTCTGAAGAAAACAAAACCGCCGCAATGAGGATTGTGCTCATCGCGGCGGTTTTGTTTGACTGCTGTTTATTGTTCTCGGCTAGTACACCATGCCCATGGCGTCCTGAACCTCGGCCAGGGTCTGCTCGGCGATCTCGTTGGCGCGGCGATTGCCCTCGTGCAGCACGTCCTTCACGTAATCCAGGTCGTTTTCGTAGCGCTGGCGACGCTCGCGGATCGGGGCGAAGTACTCGTTGACGGCCTCGGTCACGTACTTCTTGAGCTGGCCGGAGCCGCCCATGCCGATTTCCTCGGCAATCTCGACTTCGGAACGACCAGTGCAGATGGCGGCCGTCGAAAGCAGGCCGGACACGCCGGGGCGGTTCTCGGGATCAAACGTGATCATGCGCTCGGAGTCGGTCTGGCTCTTCTTGATGCGCTTGGCCGTCTCCTCGGCGGTCATCGAGATGTTGATGGCGTTGCCGTAGCTCTTGCTCATCTTGCGACCGTCAAGGCCGGGCAACAGCGGGGTCTCGGACAGCAGCGCTTCGACCTCGGGGAACACCTTGCCGTAGCGGTTGTTAAAGCGACGGGCGATGGTGCGGGTGAGCTCGATGTGCGGCAGCTGGTCGCGGCCGACGGGCACCACATTGCCCTTGCAGAACAGAATGTCGCAGGCCTGGTGCACCGGGTAAGTGAGCAGAAGGCCGGTAAGCTCGTGGCCCGAGGCCTCCATCTCGGCCTTGACGGTGGGGTTGCGCGCCAGCTCGGCCTCGGAGACCAGCGACAGGAACGGCAGCATGAGCTGGTTGGCGGCGGGCACGGCGGAGTGCGCGTAAATCATGGTCTTGTCGGGGTCGATGCCGCAGGCAAGGTAGTCCATGACCATGTTGTACACGTTGTCCTGGATATGCTCGGTGGTGTCGCGGTCGGTGATGACCTGGTAGTCGGCGATGAGCACGTTGGTCTTGGCGCCCATGTTCTGCAGTTCAACACGGCCTTTGAGGGTGCCAAAGTAGTGACCCAGGTGTAAGCGTCCGGTCGGGCGGTCGCCGGTGAGCATGGTGAACTTCTCGGGCGTCTTTGCCAGACCCTCGCGAATGGCGTTGCTCTTTTGCAGCGCGACTTCGTAGCTGTTCTCGTTTGGCATGATTGCTCCTAACGTATGCGAATTGGTCAAGATGATAGCGCGTTTATTGAAAGGGGTGGGGCGTAAGTGGATGAGGGGCTAGTAAGGCGAGTGCCATGCGGCAGTTGCGGCACGGGCGCGATGCGGCCAGCGTTAACGGGCCATGCCCTCGGCAGCAAACCCTAGCGCCTGTGGTGACGCTCCTCCTTGCGTTCCTCGGCTGCCTGCTCCTCCTGCTTAAAGGCGGGGTCGTCGGGGGTCACCAGCTCGTCTTCGTGCGTGCGCTTGTTGTAGTGGTGGCGCAACACGGGCTCAAATAGGTGCAGGTGCTTTGCGAAGGCAGCCGAGCCAATGGCGAGCACGGTAAAGATGAGCACGCGTGTGGGGACCTCGACCTGATTGATCGCGGCGGCGCCGGCCGAAAGCATGATGCACCAGGCATAGATAAGCAGCACGGCCTGCTTTTGGTTGTAGCCCTCTTGGATCAGGCGGTGGTGGATATGGCCCTTGTCGGCCTGTCCGATGCTAATGTGGGCGCGCTTGCGGCGCACGATGGCGCTGAACGTGTCGATGATGGGCACGCCGGCGACGATAAGCGGGATGATGAGCGAGGTAAGCGCGGCGGTGCGGCTTACGTTGAGCAGCGAGATGGAACCCAGGGCGAAACCCAGCAGCAACGACCCCGAGTCGCCCAAGAAGATGCTCGCGGGGTTGAAGTTGTAATGCAGAAAAGCCATGCACGAACCGAAGAGCGCGATAGAAAGCGCGGCGGCGTCGATACGGCCCGAAAGCATGGCCATCGTGAACATGGTGAACGATGCAATGCCACAAATGCCCGTGGCCAGGCCGTCGAGGCCGTCGATGAGGTTGATGATGTTGGTGAACGCCACCAGGTAGATCACCGTGATGGGGTAGGTGAGCCAACCGAGCAAGATCTCGCCGGGGGCAAACGGGTTGACGATGACGCCGATCTTTAAGCCGCCGATGCAGGCGATGAGCGCGGCGAGTACTTGGCCGGCCAGCTTTTGCTTGGGCTTGAGCTGGAAGACATCATCGATCGCGCCGGTCGCATAGATTACGGTAAAGGAGAGCGCCAGCATGGGATAGCTGATGTGCAGGCGCGGGTGCGGCACCAAAACGGGCGGCCAGCCCAGGTACCAGGTGCCCAGAATCTGCACGACGCAGGCCACGACGAGGCCCAAAAAGACTGCCGTGCCGCCCATGCGCGGAATGGGCTTGGTGTTGATACGGCGCTTTGAGGGATAGTCGACGGCGTCGAGCTTAATTGCCAGGCGCTTGACCAGGGGCACCGTGAGAAAGGTCGTGATAAAGGCAGCGGCCGCCACGCATAAGTACGGTATGAAGCTCGTGGATGAAGCCATGAATCGAAAACCGCCAAGCGTCGAAGGAAAAGGTCAAAGGGCGCTACGCGCAAAAGGGCATAGCTGACCTATGATACTCGACCAAAGGGGGTGCGGGGGTTTGCGCGATGGCATTATCACGCGCTTACCAGATATTGGGTTGTTGGCGGAGGTTCTGCCGAGTGCCATTGTTGGGTGTCATACGGGATCTGCGATGGCAATTCTTGGCAAATCGGCAAAAGAAAACCACCCCCCACGTTACGAAAATGAACCCACCTAAAACAGGTGGGTGCCCTCATCGACCGTTCCAGCGTCCTTAACAACGAAGGATACCTGTACTAAGTACGACTGTGTGGGCTCCCTAAATAAACGCGACGGTTCACCCAGTTGCTCCGCGGGGGGCGGAATACCTACATCATAAAGCGGCACTTTGTTGATTCCAGTCTTGACATTACAAAATTCGTGTCGGACGATTACGGCGCCTTGGGCATGGAGCCGTCTGTGCGGTCCAGGCCTTTGCGTTTGAGCTGCTGAATCGTTGTTTTGGAGCATGTTTTTATGCCGACGTCGTTGACCGAACTTTTTTCGCCCGCCTGCCATTTGTGTCCACGCCGTTGCGGCGCGGCACGCGACGAGGGCGCGCGCGGCGTATGCGGCGCCGACGACACGCTTAAGGTCGCCCGCGCGGCGCTCCATATGTGGGAGGAGCCGCCCATCTCGGGTGAGGCCGGCTCGGGCACGATCTTCTTTAGCGGCTGTTCGCTCAAATGCGTCTACTGCCAAAACCACGAGATCTCGACGGGCAATTTTGGGCTTGAGATTTCGCCCGAGCGCCTGGTCGAGATTATGCTGGAGCTGCAGGGCCAGGGCGCCAACAACATCAACCTGGTGACTGCGACGCATTATGCCTACCTGCTGCCGGCCGCGATTGCCGCAGCGCGGGAGCGCGGGCTGGACATCCCGATCGTCTACAACACGAGCGGCTATGAGCGGGCGAGTGCCGTGGCTGCCCTGGGTGATCTGGTTGATGTGTGGCTCACCGACTTTAAATATGCCGATGCCGGGCTTGCACAGTCGCTTTCCCATATTAAGGACTACCCGCGCGTGGCCGTGTCAGGTCTTGCACAGATGGCGCGCGAGGTCGAGCGCCGCGGGGGAGAGCTGGTGGACGACGAGGGGCTCATGAAGCGCGGCATCATCGTGCGTCACCTGGTGCTTCCGGGCCATGCGGACGATTCGTGCCGCGTACTGGACCTGGTGTGGCAGACGGTGGGCGACGTGCCGATTTCGGTCATGAACCAGTACACGCCCAATGCACTCATGCGCGAGCAGGGCGGCGAGTTGGCACGCGCCGTGACGCGCGAGGAGTACGAGCAGGTGCTCGACCATGCCGACGACCTGGGCTTTACGACGATGTTCTGGCAAGAGGGCGGGGCGGTAAACGAGAGTTTCACCCCGGCGTTTGACACCACCGGCGTTCTTTCCAGCGCAAAGTAACGCGTTCGCCGATGATTTTTCTGGGACGGGGATTAAAAAAATCATTCGGTACATGATGATTTTTTAATCCCCGTCCCAGAAAAATCATCGGGAGGATTGCTTGCTCTAAAAGTAGTCAAAACAGCCCCGTCCCAAAAAGACTGGGTATTGGGCGTTGACAGTTGGCGAGCCGTAGGTAAAATATCAACTTGTCCTGGGGACGTAGCTCAGTTGGGAGAGCGCTGCCGTCGCATGGCAGAGGCCGAGGGTTCGACTCCCTTCGTCTCCACCCTTGGATTTGATAAGCCGCTGACATTGTGTCGGCGGCTTTTTTTAAAAAGAAAGGGCTGCACCATGGCCGAGCTTGAGTCCCAACCACTGTCTGCCGAGGAGCGCGCCGAGTTGGAAGAGCTCCGCGCCGAGAAGACCCGCCGCGAGGAGCAGGAAAAGGCTCGTCGCGAGCGTGAGGAGCTGGCCGCCCTGCGTGCCGAGCGCAAGAAGGCCGAGGCAGCCGCTGCCAAGGCCGCATCCGAGCCGGCGCCCGCGCCCAAGCCTGCACCCGCGCCCAAGCCCGCCGCCGCGAAGCCCGTGTCAACCGCACCCAAACCTCAGCCCAAAAAAGCCGCTCACCCCAAGCCCATCGAGCCCAAACCGAGCCGTGACGAGATGACCTTTGCCCAGCGCATGGTCACCTCCAAGGAGCCTACGGGCGAGAATGAGATCCCCGGCATGGCTCCGGCTCAAAAAATCATCATCGTGCTCGCCCTCATCGCGTTTATCGTCTTTATGGGCTACACGATCCTGACCAGCATGGGCCTGCTCTAGCCGATTCGCGCCGGGTGCCATGCCCGAACACTCTGCCCTTCTCCAACCCTCAACCCCTGCACAACACATCCGAAAGGTCGCCCCATGGCTTTGACCGACATCTCGCATCCCACCGACATCGCAATGCTCACCGATCTGTACGAGCTCACTATGGCCCAGGGCCTGTGGGAGAGCGGCAAGGCCAATGAGCAGGGTTGTTTTACCGCGTTTTACCGCGATCATCCCTTTGGCAGCGCGTATGCCGTCATGTGTGGCACCGCTGAGCTGCCCGAGCTTGTCGAGAACCTGCGCTTTACGCCCGAGGACATCGACTATCTAGCTTCGCTCCAGGCTCCGGCCGGCGGCGCGATGTTCAAGCCTGAATTCCTCGACTACCTGCGCGATTTTCGTGCGCATGTAAACATCGACGCTGTCCCCGAGGGCGAGCTTGTCTTTCCGCGCGAACCCATGGTGCGTGTCACCGGCCCCGCGCTGGAGTGCCAGCTGCTCGAGACAGCACTGCTCAACATCGTCGGCTTCCAGACGCTCGTTGCCACCAAGACGGCGCGCGTGGTGCTGGCCGCCGACGGCCGCCCCGTGGCGGAGTTTGGCCTGCGCCGTGCCCAGGGTCCCGATGGCGGCCTGGCTGTTGCGCGCGCGAGCTACGTGGCCGGCTGCTCGTCCACGTCCAACGTGCTTGCCGGACGCCGCTACGGCATTCCCGTCTTTGGAACGCATGCGCACAGCTGGGTGATGAGCTTCGATTCCGAGCTCGAGGCCTTCCGTGCGTTTGCCAAGTCGAGCCCCAAGAACTGCACGCTGCTTATCGATACGTACGACGTGCGCGAGGGCTGCGAACATGCCATTACGGTTGCCAAGGAGATGGAGGCGGTGGGCGAGCGTCTGTCGGCTATTCGCATCGACTCGGGCGACCTCGCCAAGCTCTCCAAGTATGTCCGCGGCCGTTTTGACGCCGAGGGCCTGCCCTATGTGGGGATTTCGGTCTCCAACGACCTGGACGAATACACGATCCAGTCGCTGCTCGACCAGGGCGCGCCCATCGATAGCTTTGGCGTGGGCACCAAGCTCGCGACCTGCTACGATCAGCCGGCGCTGGGCGGCGTGTACAAGCTTTCGGCCCGCCGTGCGAGCGACGCGGAGCCGTGGACGCCGGTGGTGAAGCTTTCCGAGCAGCCCTACAAGCGCACAATTCCGGGCGTGCAGCGTGTGCGCCGCTATTACGACGGCTTTGGCGGTCCGGTCTGCGACATGATCTATGACGAGGACCATCTGACAGGGGAGGGCGCCGCGCGCGGCAATACCCTTGTGGCCGTGAACGATGCTGCCTTGGTGACCGATGTGTCCGAGCTCGAGTATCGTGAGCTGCTGGTGCCGATCGTGCGCGACGGCAGCGCGGTGGCTCCTCGCGAGAGCATCGAGGACGCGCGCGAGCGTTGTGCCTGGGCGCTCGATCATCTGGACGCCGCTTACAAGCGCTTCCTGTATCCGCAGACCTACGTTGTGGGCATGGAGCAGGGCCTGGCCCAGGTGCGCGACGAGCTCGTGCGCAAGAACATGGCCGCGGCTTCGGCCTTCCCCTGGGCAAAGTGATCCGAAGGGGACGGAGGAAAACGGATCATTTTCTCGCTCGCCCGTTCGCCCGAACGCTCGACATTCGATTGGTTTGACGTATGACGATTTCTTATAAAACGATGGTGGTAAAGATCGGCTCGTCCACGGTGGTGGGCGCCGACGGCAAGGTCAACCGCGCGTTTATCGGTGGCTTGGCCGATCAGGCCGCGGCCCTGCGCAAGCTCGGCTGGCGCTTGGTCGTGGTGAGCTCCGGCGCCATTGCCTGTGGCTATCCCGTGCTGGGCTTCGACCGCAAGCCGGTCGGTGACCTGCCGAGCCTGCAGGCATGCGCTTCGGCCGGCCAGTGCATCATCTCGTCGGCCTACGACGAGGAGTTCCATGCGCGTGACCTACTCACCTCGCTCGTACTGCTCACGCGCCACGACACGGCGCGCCGTACGTCCTACCTGCACGCGCGCGACGCCCTGCTGCGCCTCGTGGAGCTCGGCGTGGTGCCGGTCGTCAACGAGAACGACACCGTTACCGTCGACGAGATCAAGTTCGGCGACAACGACACGCTCGCGGCCCTCGTGAGCTGCCTGGTTTCGGCCGACCTGTGCGTGACGCTGTCCGACATCGACGGCCTCTACACCGCCAATCCGCACGAGGACCCGACGGCCGAGTTTATCCCGGTCGTGCATAAGATCGATGCCAAGATCATTGCCTCGGCGGGCGATTCTTCGACGTCGGTGGGAACCGGCGGCATGATTACCAAGATCCGCGCGAGCCGCATTTTGATGACGGCGGGCATTCAGAGCGTGATCTGTTCGGGCGAGGAGCCCGATGCGCTCGTGCGTCTGGCCCGCGGCGAGAGCGTGGGAACCTTGTTCGATCCGCCGGCGGAGCGTCTGGACATTGCGCCGCGCAAGCTGTGGATCGCGCTGGGTGACAAGGCACATGGCTCGGTAACGGTTGACGACGGTGCCGCGAAGGCGCTGGTCAGCCGTGGCTCATCGCTGCTCGCGGTGGGCATTCGCCAGGTCGATGGAGATTTTGCCGAGGGCGATGTGCTCGACGTGTGCGATCCGAGCGGTATGGTCGTCGCCCGCGGTATCGCCGAGGCTGATTCGGACGTGCTGGAGCTTGCAGCGGGCCGCCGTCAGGACCAGATTGCCAGCAACCGCCTGCTCGCAGATCTTGCAGAGAAGCCCGCGATCCATCGAGATAATCTGATCGTCTTCGCCTAACGGGTCGACGCTGCGCGCCGCCCAGAGCGACAATTTGTCATTCAAAAGGCGAGGCATGACCATCAGGTCTATGCCTCGCCTTTTTCATGCCAACTTGTTCGCTCTGGGCGGCGCTCGCTTCTTTTGTTCGACCTACGATTTAAAGCCACTCGCTTAGGGGCGTTTTCGCTTTCTGTCCTCTTCCTGCGATATTGCTGTTACCGGCACTTGGGTGGCACTTGGGGACGTTCCTTTTGTGCCGGCACTTTGGGACATTCCTTCGCTAGAAGATCTGACGCAGGTCTCCGCGGTTGAGGGCTTCGTCGAAGAGTTGCTTGAACACCACGCTGCCGTGCAGGCCGTCGTGCTCGAACTCGTTCGTCACCCAGGCATACGAGTTGCCCACGCGGCTGAGCGTGTCGAGCTGCATGCCCGAGTCCACGTACATGTCATCGAAGTACACCGCGGCTTGGAGCGGCACCTCGTTACAGGCCAGGCGCTGCGGGTCGTAGATCTTGTCCCAGCTGGTGTCCTCCATCAGCAGGTCCATCGCCGGCTTGAAGGGCTTAAGTTCGGGCATCTGCTCAAACATCCACGGGAACATGGCCTCGCCGGTAAACATGAGCGGGCGCGCGAGTGTGTCGAACTCGGCGCGATGAGCTTTCTCTTCTGCCGCGGCCCAGCGAATGGGCATGGTGTCGCCGTCGGCGTAGATGAACTCCTGCAGCGTCCAGTACAGTGGATTCGTGCGCGTGTTGGTTCGCTCGAAGGCGCGCATCAAAAAGCTATCGGATACTGAGGCACCGTAGCTCAGCGTGCCGTCGCCGTCAGCAAAAGCATGATCGATAATCCAATGCATGCGCTCAAAGCTCGGCTTCATGCCAAAGTCGCTGCCCATGAGCTGCAGGCGCTCCACCGTCATTGGTGAGCCGTCGGGCAGCATGAGCCTCTGCTCCTCAAGCGCGTCGGCCAGCGCCGCCACGCGCTCGACGTCGGCGGGGTAGCGGTCGTAATACTGCTGCGTCTTTGCGGCCATGCGCGGGAAGGTGTGCGCGTAGACCTCGCTGGCGCTCGCCGGGACGTGGGGGATGCCACCGCAGGTAAAGCTCGCCGCCACGCCCTCGGGGAAGAGCGACAGATAGCTCAGCGTCAAAAAGCCGCCGTAGCTTTGGCCGAGCGTGACCCACGGCTTGCCGCCAAAGCCCACGAGGCGCAGGTACTCAAAATCGCGCACGATGGAGCTGGCGAGGTGGCGCTTGAGGAAGTCCGCCTGCGAGCGGGCAGCATCGGAGCCGGCCGCCGTCGCGCGCTCGCCCAGGGCCGCGATCGTGCGCCCATCTACGTAGTTGCTGCGTCCCGTGCCGCGCTGGTCGGGCAGCACGACGCGGAAATGCTTGACGGCCTCCTCGATCCAACCGTCGCTCGTGGGCGAGAGTGGACGCGGGCTCTCGCCACCGGGGCCGCCCTGCAAAAAGAGGAGGAGCGGTAGGTCGTCGTTGATGCGGTCGGGTGCGCAAACCACGCGGTAGAAAAGCTTGATGCTTTCGGGTGCGCCGGCTATGGGCGCTGGCATGGCGCCGCGGCGCATGGTGCTGCCGACGGCCAACAGCATCGGTTCCAGGCCGCGCCAATCGAGGGGGACGTCGATGCTGTGGTCCTCGACATAGAGGCCGGGGACGTGGTACGAAGTGATGAGGGCCATGCGGTACTTCCGTTCGTTGCGGTGTTTCGGGTTGACCAATTCTACCGCCGCGCGCGAGGGCATGCACAAATCGGCTACCATGGTGGGCAAACTACTAAGAGAAAGGGCCGCCCATGTCGGTCGATATAGCCACGTATGTCCACGATCTTGCTGTTGCCGCCAAGGCAGCGTCGGCCTCGCTTGCCACGGCGAGCGACGAGCAGCGTCAGGAGGCCGTGCGCGCCATGGCCGCGGCGCTGCGCGATGGTGCCGACTCCATCGTCGCCGCCAACGAGCTCGATATGTCCGCCGCGCGCGATGCGGGCACCTCGGCGGGGCTCCTCGATCGCCTGTTGTTGACGCCCGAGCGCGTTGAGGGCATGGCCGCCGGCCTGGAGAAGCTTGCCGAGCTGCCCGATCCTGTCGGCCGCGTGCTCGACCACCGCGTGCTTGCAAGCGGCGTGGACCTCACCCGCGTGAGCGTGCCGCTGGGCCTGGTCGCCATGGTCTATGAGGCGCGCCCCAACGTGACGGCCGATGCCGCGGGCATCTGCATCCGCACCGGCAACGCCTGCATTCTGCGCGGCGGTTCGCTGGCCTATCACTCGTGCGCCATGATTGCCGAGCTGCTGGCCGATGCGCTTGAGGCCCAGGGTTTCCCGCGCGAAGCTATCTCGATGATCGAGTCCACCGACCGCGAGGCCACCGGCGAGCTCATGAAGCTCCGCAGCATCGTCGACGTGCTCATTCCACGTGGCGGTGCGGGCCTGATCCAGCGTTGTGTGCGCGAGTCGCTCGTGCCGGTGATTGAGACGGGCACGGGCAACTGCCATATCTACGTGCATGAATCCGCCGACTTCGATAAAGCGCTCAATATTATCGTCAATGCCAAGACCCAGCGCGTGGGCGTGTGCAATGCCGCCGAGTCGCTGCTGGTCGACCGTGCCGTGGCCGACGCGTTTTTGCCCGCAGTCGTTGCCGTGCTGCACGACCACGGTGTGCTCGTTCACGGCGACGATGCCACGTGTACCGCATGTGCCGATGCCGGTCTTGCCGAGGGCGACGACTATGTTGCCGCGACTGAGGAGGACTGGGGCCGCGAGTATCTGGCGCTCGAGATGAGCGTGAAGGTCGTGGCGAACGAGGACGAAGCCATCGCGCACATCAACCGCTACGGCACCATGCACTCCGAGGCCATCGTTGCCGAGGACGAGGATGCCTGCGAGCGCTTTCTGGACGCGGTCGATGCCTCGGCCGTGTATGCCAACGCCAGCACGCGCTTCACTGACGGCGGCGAGTTTGGCCTGGGCGCCGAGATCGGCATCTCGACCCAAAAGCTCCACGCCCGTGGCCCCTTTGCCGCCGAGGCCCTCACCACCTACAAATACAAGCTCCGCGGCACCGGCCAGGTCCGCCCCTAAACCTGTTGCAAACGAAAAACCACCACAAAGGTGCCTGTCCCCTTTGTGGTGGTTTTGGAATTAGGCCTGGAAGGTGTCGCGATCGGGCGCGAAGGACTGCATGGCCGCGATGGTGCGGTCGAAGAGCTCGGGAAGCTCCCAGCCCAGCATCTCGGCGCCCTGCGAAATCACGTCGCGCGAGCAGCCGGCAGCAAAGCGCTTGTCCTTGAACTTCTTCTTGAGCGACTTGGTCGTAAAGTCCATGACGCTCTTGCTCGGGCGCATGATCACGGCGGCGCCGATCAGGCCGGTGAGCTCATCGCAGGCAAACAGGATCTTTTCCATCTGCAGCTCGGGCTTGGGCAGCGAGGTATTGAAATCGGACGTGTGCGTCTGGATGGCGCGGATAAGCTCGGGAGTCGCACCCTCACCCTCGAGAATCTCGGCGGCATAGATGGTGTGGTTCATGGGGTCGTCCTCATGCTCCTCCCAATCCAAGTCGTGCAGCAGGCCGACGATGCCCCAAAACTCCTCGTTCTCGGGGTCGAACTCGCGTGCAAAGTAGCGCATGGTGCCCTCGACCGTCTCGCCGTGGGTGATGTGGAACGGGTCCTTGTTGTGCTCATTGAGCAGTTCGAACGCGCGGTCGCGGGTGATTCCGGCGGTAAGCGGCTCTGCCATAAGTGACTCCTTGTGCTCGTGGGTATCGCTAAGAATGAATACTACTAGAACAAGAAAACCACCACAAAGGTGCCCTTTGTGGTGGTTTTTGGCGCGGGTGGGTTAGTTGAGGGCGGCTTGGGATAGGCGGGCTTCGGCGTCCTCCTCGGTGACGCCCAGGGCCACGGCGAACTCCTCGATGGAGCGGCGCTTGGCTTCCTTGAGTACGCGCATGTAGTAAGAGCTGGGCTTTTTATCTGCTTCCTCGGCCTGGCGAATACGGTGCATCATGGTCTTTGCCACGCGGACCGTCTCGGGTGCGCCCAGCTTAAGCTGCTGCTTAAAGTGCGTCTCCTCGAGCGAGCTGTTGCGCTCGGTAAAGGTGTCGCACTCGAGCTCGTCATAATGGCTCAGCAGATGCTCGGCATCTTGCTGGGAGATGGCGGCATGCAAACGATCGGCCTGCGCCACGGGGTACATAAGGATCGTCTGCGCATGCCCCTGCTTGGTCTCGAGCAACAACATGGGCTGCGGCGTGTCGTCCCTAAAACCGACGACGGTGCAGACTCCCTGACCCGGATGAATGACGTGTTGACCGATTGAGAACATGCTACCTCCAACTTATACGAATTTGCGTATGCTAAGAATACCACGCTGACGTGCGCAAACCATTACTTTATGCAGGAAAAGCACACAACTCCGATAGGTAAGAGTATTCGATAAAATGCACCACTCATTCACATGTTTATGCAGTTCCAACGCGTGCATAATCTGCAGGCAGACCGCCATCTTTGAGTGACTCATCGTAGGCAGTAGTCATTTTTGTGCATATGCAATATCGATTGGCTTTACCCTGCGACAGTGTGCGTCGCTTGTGATAGAGTGCTACAAACTCTGGCTTTTGCCCTACGAGTGACCAAGAGCTCGGGGGCTTTAACACAAGGAGGATCTATGCCCGAGAAGATTGAAGAGCTGGTACGCGCTGCGCTTGCTGCGGCCCAGGAGGCCGGCGACCTTTCCGCATTTGAACTTGACGATTGCGCCATCGAGCGACCGGCTGATACTTCTCATGGCGAGTGGACCTCCACCATGGCCCTGAAGTCCGCCAAGCTGGCTCACTGCGCCCCGCGCAAGATCGCCGAGGCCGTCGTTGCCCATATGCCCGAGGACCCTGCGATTGAGAAGGTTGAGATCGCCGGCCCTGGCTTCATCAACTTCTACCTCTCCGTTGCCGTCAAGAACGCCATCTTTGGCGAGGCCCGCGAGAAGGGTATGGATTTCGCTAAGTCCAACGTCGGCGGCGGCCTGAAGACCCAGGTCGAGTTCGTCTCCGCCAACCCCGTCGGCCCTATGCACATCGGCCACGGCCGCTGGGCCGCTCTGGGCGATTCGCTCTGCCGCGTTATGGAGCACGCCGGTTTCGACATCCAGCGTGAGTTCTACATCAACGACCACGGCTCTCAGATGAACACCTTTGGCAACTCCATCAGCACGCGCTACATGCAGCTTGCCGACATCATCGCCAAGCAGGGCGTGGATATCGATGAGGCTCACAAGATTCTGATCGCCGACCGCGATGCCTTCGTTGCCGACGAGAACGACGAGCACCCCGAGACCCATCCGTACCAGGACAACTTTGCCGAAACTCTGGGCAAGGACTCCTACGGCGGCGATTACATCATCGACGAGGCCGCCGAGTTCTGGCGCACCGACGGCGACAAGTGGGTCGACGCCGATCCGCAGGAGCGCATGGAGAGCTTCCGCGAGCGCGGCTACGTAAAGATGGTCGACAACATGCGCGACCTTTGCCACGCCGTCAACTGCGACTTTGACCGCTGGTACTCCGAGCGCTCGCTGTACGTGAAGGATACCGAGGGCGAGACTGCCGGCACCTCCGCCGTCGACCGCGCTTTTGAGAAGCTCGACAAGATGGGCTACCTCTACACCAAGGACGGCGCCCTGTGGTTCCGTTCCACCGATCTGGGCGACGACAAGGACCGCGTCCTGGTCAAGTCCGACGGCGAGTACACCTACTTCGCTTCCGACGTTGCCTATCACTGGGATAAGTTCCAGCGCGTCGACCACGTCATCGACATCTGGGGCGCCGACCACCACGGCTATATCGAGCGCGTCCGCTGCGTCTGCGACGCTCTCGGCTACCCCGGCAAGTTCGAGGTTCTGCTGGGCCAGCTCGTCAACCTGCTGCGCAACGGCAAGCCCGTCCGCATGTCCAAGCGCAAGGGCACCATGGTGACCCTGCAGGAGCTCGTCGACGAGGTCGGCTCCGATGCTGCTCGCTACACGCTCATCTCCAAGAGCTCCAACCAGATGGTCGACTTCGACATCGAGGCCGTTAAGAAGCGCGATAACTCCAACCCGGTCTACTACGTGCAGTATGCTCACGCCCGCGTGTGCTCCATCCTGCGCCGTGCCGCTGACGTTACCGCCGAGCAGGCCGCCGAGATGGGTATGAAGGCCGTCGCCGAGAAGGCCATTGGCGAGAACGTCGATTACTCGCTGCTGACCGACCCGACCGAGCTCGCCCTGTCTCGTAAGCTCAACGAGCTCACCGACCTCATTGGTAGCTGCGCTCGCGACCGCGCTCCGTTCCGTCTGACGCACTTTGCCGAGGAGCTCGCCGGCGACTTCCACAGCTTCTATGCTGCCTGTCAGGTGCTGCCGAGCGAGGGCCGTCCCGTCGACCCCGAGCTTTCGCGCGCCCGTCTGGCCGCTTGCGACGCCGTTCGCGTGACGCTCGCCCTGGTGCTCACCCTCGTTGGCGTTTCCGCGCCCGAGCAGATGTAATCTACGGGTCGTTTGACCGTACAGACTTGGTTGAACTAAGCCTTGAAAGCCCGATCTCCATCGTGGAGGTCGGGCTTTTGCGTTTGACGGGACTATTCGGTTTGCTGGAAAATGCTACCAAATCGCAACTATACCGGTTTACTACGATGAATCGGGGGAATTCGACCACACTGACATTTCACTGATATTTGCAGGTCGTCTACCTGCGATTTTGGTTCTGCGGTTTTCAGCGCGGTCGTGGTTGAACGATCCATCATAGTAAACCGACATAGTTTTGAAAATGACCCCTTGGGGACGGAGGAAATCGGGGCATTTTTGTCTCGTGGGAGCGTGTTGGGAAACCGTTCGCCACGAATCGGGCTCATCTACTACGTTTAGTCGCATACCCCGATCCATGCCGAAAGGCGCGATATTAAAACCGCAGGTAGCGGGCTTGCGATTTTAGGAATATCGATGGTATGGTCTGGGGTCCCGGGTCAAACGTAGTAGATGGGCGCGTTTTGTGGCGAGCTGCTCCCAAGACCGATGGTTTTTGCTCTTCGGTCGCGTCGTATCCACGATGCTCGAGGATAGACCTGCCTTCTCCTCATAAATTGCGGTGGAATAGTTCCCGGTTGGGACGGTTGACGGGATTTTTAGGAACTATTTCACCGCAACTTATGAGGAGGGGGGCTGTCGCTGCGGCTTTATAAAGAGTGTCCCTTTTGACTAGTCGTTTAAGAACGTCCCCAATGACTAAGTTGCAGGTGGTTGCGGTTGTGTTACACTAACGCTGCGTATATGACGCAATCATCTCGATACAGATCAATGATGTCCGTCGGTATTTGACGGAGCTAGACTGTTTAGCCGCCCTGAAGGTTTATGCAGGGAGCATGTGATCACAGGGCTTGAAAAGAAAGTTGAGCAAACACTGTGTCTGATCAACAGCAAGAAAACGAAATAACGACGACGGCCGCTCCCGCTGCACCGGCTGCGTCGGACCAGGTCGTGATGCCTGCGCCGGTGCAGGCTTCGGCTCCTGAGGCCTCCAAGGCCGCCCCGGCAGCCGCGCCCGCTGCGGTTGAGAGCGCCGCGCCCGCGCCTTCCGCCGCTGCCGATGAGGCCGCGCCTGCAAAGCCTAAGCGTACGCGCCGCACATCCAAGCCCGTCGCTGACGGCGAGGAGGCTGCCAAGCCCAAGCGCCGCGCCACGCGCGCGACGCGAGCCAAGCACACCGTTGCCGATTCCTCCGCGCCGATTTCCGATGAGGTGGCACAGGCCCGCGCGCTGGCACAAATCAGCGAGGCTCAGGTTGTGCGCGCCCGTCGCCGTGCTGCCGAGCGCGAGGCCGCGGCACTGACCGAGCTGGTGGCTCCGGGCGTACCCGAGGCGAGTGCGACCGCCGAGGCACGCGTAACCGACCAGCCGACCGAGAAGCCGGCTCCGCGCACGCGTCGTCGTGCGGCCAAGTCTCTGCTGGATGCTGAGCAGGCGGCTCAAGAGTCCGGTGAAGCTCCGGCTCGTTCTGCGGTAGGGGAGGATGCGCAGCCCTCTGAGTCTGCAACACCTGCCGAGGCCAACGAGGTTCCCGTTGTCGATCCTGCTCTTCGTCCACACCGTCGCGGCCGCAAGCCCAAGGCGTTTGTTGAGGCCGAGAAGGCCGCTGCCGCAGCCGCTGCAGCAGCTGCAGCTCAGGACGCCGCGATGACCGCCGCGCCCGCGCCCGTCGCCGACGCTCCTGCCCAGGAAGCCGCTGCCACCGAGGCCGGCGCGCCCGTCGAGGGCGAGCCCGCCGATGTTCGCCCCGGTCGCAGCCGTCGCACGGCCGCTAAGCGCTCGTCCAAGGCCAAGGGTTCGAAAAAGGACGTGTCCGAGGATTCTGGCAACGCGGTCGCCGAGGCAACCGTCGACTCCGCTCCCGATGCCGAGAACGCCGGCCAGCCGGCAGCCGAGAGGCCCAAGCGTACGCGTAAGAAGTCCGCAAAGGCTAAGGCCGCCGAGCAGCAGGCCGATGCTGAGCCCAATGCCAATGCCGACACCAAGGCCGATAACGAAGTCCCGGCCGGCACCGACGCCGCAACTCCGGCGGCCGAGGGCACCGCGTCTGTCGAGACCGAAGAGAACGCCCGCCCCAATCGTCGTCAGCACAAGCGCAACGACGAGCGCAACGAGCGCAAGGATGACCGCAACAACGACCGTCGCAACCGCCAGCGCGACCGCAAGCAGCGCAACAAGGAGCGCAACGCCGCTCCCACCGAGCCCACGCTTTCGCGCGAGGAGCTCGCGGCCATGAAGGTCGCCGAGCTGCGCGAGAAGGCCAAGGAGTTCGAGATCGAGACGACCGGCAAGAAGAAAGCTGAGCTCGTCGAGGAGATTTACACCACTGCCGCGAAGGCCGAGGGCTTCCGCGATATCAAGGGCATCCTGCAGATTCGCCCGGACAGCTCCGGTATCATCCATGCCCACGGCTACATGAAGTCCAACGACGACGCCTTTGTCCCCGCATACCTCATCCGCTCCGCACGCCTGCGCACGGGCGACGTGATCGAGGGCTCGCTGCGTCCCTCGCGCGGCGGTGACAAGCGCGCCGGCCTCGCCAAGATCACGACCGTCAACGGCAGGGATCCCGAGCAGATCCGCAACCGTCCCAAGTTTGGCGACCTCACCCCGGTCTATCCCAATGAGCCGCTGCGCATGGAGCACGGCAAGGATTCCATCACCGGTCGCGCCATCGATATCGTGTCGCCGATCGGCAAGGGCCAGCGTGGCCTGATCGTGTCGCCTCCCAAGGCCGGCAAGACCACGATTCTCAAGAAGATCTGCCAGTCCATTTCGATCAATAACCCCGAGGTGCACCTCATCTGCCTGCTCGTCGACGAGCGCCCCGAAGAGGTCACTGACATGCAGCGCTCCATCAAGGGCGAGGTCGTGGCCTCGACCTTCGATATGCCCGCCGACAACCATACTCGCGTGGCAGAGCTCGTGATCGAGCGTGCCAAACGCATCGTGGAGCTGGGTGGCGACGTCGTGGTGGTGCTCGACTCCATCACGCGCCTTGCCCGTGCCTACAACCTGGCCGCGCCCGCCTCAGGCCGTATCCTGTCGGGCGGCGTCGATTCGGCGGCCCTGTATCCGCCCAAGCGTTTCCTGGGCGCTGCCCGCAACATCGAGAACGGCGGCTCGCTCACCATCCTGGCTTCCGCCCTCATCGATACCGGCTCCAAGATGGACGAGGTCATCTTTGAGGAGTTCAAGGGTACCGGCAACATGGAGCTCAAGCTCGACCGCGATCTGGCCGACCGCCGTATCTTCCCGGCCATCGATCCCGTTGCCTCGGGCACGCGCAACGAGGACCTGCTGGTCGACGAGCAGATGCGCCCGTTTGTCTTTGGCCTGCGCCGTATCCTCGCCGGCATGAACAATACCGAGCGCGCGGCCGCGTCGTTTATCAAGGGCCTCAAGGGCACCAATACCAACCAGGAGTTCCTGGTGCGTTCGGCAAAAAAGCACAGCGATTACGAGCAGACGTTCTAAGTCGCTCGCCGCACACGACAATAGCCATAGACATGCCAGAAGGGCCGGGGTTTAGATCCTGGCCCTTTTTCGTATAGCCGCTCGCCAACGATTATTGACCTCACGACCGGCAAGCAGCGATTTTCCCGTTTCAATCCCGCTTCGTCGCTTGCATTCCCCAAGGGGGTTTCGCATAATAGCTGTTAAGCTTCGCGACGGAAAACGCAGATGAAACGAACCACATACCGTTGCTTTGGGGCATAGCCCCGCTTCATCTTCTCTCGCGCAGCCAACTGAATGATGCGATTTGGGTGCTGGAAGATGGGGAGAGCTCATGGCTTCTTCTGATGCAACACAACGAGCAGTCCTTGCTGGACTTTCCTGCGGAATCGGCCTTGCCGCTCCCGTGGTGATGTATGCTGCCACGCTGCCGTTTTCGTCGGTGAACGAGACGGTCGTCGCGGGCGCTGTTCCCTTTGCCGTGGGCGCGGTGGCGGGCGTGGGTATCTATGCCGCCTCGCTGGGTATCTCCGAATATCGTGCGCAGCATGCCGAGCGCCTGTTCCAGCCCGACGCCATGGGTGGCGCCGCGAACGTCAACCAGCATCAAAATGAGTTCCAGACCGCCTCGATACCCGCCCAACAGCAGTGGGCTGCCCCTCAGGCCGCCGCTGTCGCTCAGCCCAATGCCGCGCAGCCCTCTTCGGTTTTCTCCGGCCTGACCGGTGCCTTCCAGCGCCGTCGTGCCGACGATGGCGTTCCCACCATCGCCCGCGCCGCAGACGCCATGAGCGAGGCCGATGCCTGGTCCATGATCGACAGCATGCTCGACGATGACTCGCCGATCAGCTGCGATCCTGCGCGCTCGCGCGATGTGTACCAGGTCGCTATCGACGAACTCACCTACGGCGGGCAGACCGGCTCCTATAACCGCGAAGACATCGCTGCCGCTGCGCGCGCCGTCTCGGGCTCTCATGCCGCCCCTGCGGGCAGCACGGCCGCCTTTGTGGCGCTCGTGGCTAACGCCGCCAACAACGCCGCCACGGCTCAATCCGTTACGTATGACACTGCCGTGCCCGTGACTCCGGCTGCCGCCACCGCCGTTGACCCCTACGCTGACGAGCCGCTGGCCGTCGACGAGGAGACTATTGCCGCCCGTCGTGCTGCCGAAAGCTCGCTGTGGGGTGCTCCTGTACAGCAGCAGGCGGCGGAGGCGGTGCCGTACAACGCGAACCTTGCCAACATGCCGATCATCAGTGACGCCCCTGCTGCGGCTATCGATCTCGATGACCTTGACGAGCCGGTCATCTCGAACGACATGCCGTATGTGGTCGCTGCCCCGGTCGATGTCCCGGCCTCCGCGTCCCAGTCCGTCGCTG
Source organism: uncultured Collinsella sp. (assembly GCA_934654775.1). GTDB lineage: Bacteria > Actinomycetota > Coriobacteriia > Coriobacteriales > Coriobacteriaceae > Collinsella. The sequence continues at coordinate 3,541 of CAKUGR010000005.1, read as the reverse complement.
CCGACGAGCCTATCGATGCAGCTTCCGAGGAAGACGTCCCCATGGCCGATTATTCGGGCCACGAGGGCATGTGGGCCGCCGCTGCCGCAATTTTGGACGAGGTCGTCGAGCCTGCTCCCGTTGCCGCTCCGGTGTTTATGCCTGCTCCTCAGCCCGCTGCCCCCGCGTACGTTGGTCGCCACAGCGCCGTGTTCCCCGAGGATACCGCCCGCATCTCGCGCGAAGGTATCGAGCGCGCCGAGGCCATCGCTGCCGGCGTTATGGAGAATCGCCGCCACGAGCGTGTCAATCAGATTCTCGAGGAGGAGATCGACCGCCTGCAGTCTGCAGCGGTGAGGCGCACGGGCCGTGCCTATCTGAGCGTTATCGAGGGTGGCACCGCCAGCTTTGAGCCGCTCTGCGCGGAGGCATAGCTTCTGCATGCTTAAACTCGATCGAAAATGGGCGGTCGCGACCTGCCTGATGGTGCTGCTCATCTGGGGCAATTCGATGGTTCCCGGCACGGGGTCCGGTTCATTGAGCCTGTCGATTATGGAGGCCGTTCGCGGCTTTCTGCACGGCATGGGGCTTCCGTATGAGTGGGTGACCAACTTCGTCGTTCGAAAATGCGCGCATTTTACCGAGTACATGGTGCTCGGCATTCTGGCGACGCACGCTTTCGATATCGAGGGCCGTCGCACCTTTGACGTGCTGCTTCCCACGGCGGTGTTCTTGCTGCTGATTCCCTCGATTGACGAGACGATTCAGCTCTTTGTGCCCGGTCGCGCCGGCATGATCACCGACGTGATGATCGACTGCTGCGGAGCGATGACGGGCGTTGTGCTTCGATATCTTCTACGATCGCTCATATGTGCCAAAAAGGCCGCCTAGGACACGTTGCTTGGTCCTAGGCGGCCTTTCTTTGTTTGGGGGCTTATACGGGGTGTGGCGGCGTCATCCCGTAGGATGGGATTGCTGGACGTTGCGGCGCCCCTTTGGCGCGCCTACTGCTGAAGCGCGGCGGCACCCAGGGCCAGGCAGCCCATGATGCCCTGCTTGCCCTCGAGGCTGTTGTTGACGATGTAGGTGTCGATATCGTTGACCTCGGGCGTGACGATGTAGCCGTTGAGCATCTCGGCGCACTTTTTGCGGGCGAGCGGCACGATGGGGGTGTGGTCGGCAACGCCACCGCCGATGATGATCTTCTGCGGCGCATAGCACAGCGTGTAGGTCATGAGCGCCTGTGCCAGATAGCCGGCAAGCAGGTCCATGGCCTCCGGGTCGTCGGCCATCTCGCCGGCGGACTTACCGCCCCAGCGCTTTTTGACGCCAGGGCCGGCGATGAGGCCCTCCAGACAGTTGTCGTGGAAGGGGCAGGCGCTGTGCTCGCCGATGGTGTCGCGCGGGTCGCGCGTGACCAGGATGTGGCCGGCCTCGGGGTGCATCATGCCGTGGACGAGCTGGCCGCCCGAGAGCACGCCGGCGCCCACGCCGGTACCGATCGTCAGGTACACCACGTCGGTGAGGCCCTGCGCGCAGCCAAAGGTGACCTCGCCCAGGCAGGCGACGTTGACATCGGTGTCGTAGCCGCAGGGGACGTTGAACTCGTTTTGGATGGTGCCCAGCAGGTCAAAGTAGCGCCATGCGGTCTTGGGCGTCTCCAAGATCTTGCCGTACTGGGGCGAGGCGAGGTTGACCGCGGTGGGGCCAAAGGCGCCGATGCCCAGGGCGGCGATGTCCTTGTCTGCAAACCATGCGTTGACGGCCTCGACGGTCTTCTGCGGGGTCGTGGTCGCGATCTGCTCGCGTTCGAGGACCGTGCCGTCCGCATAGCCCGTGGCGCACACCATCTTGGTGCCGCCGGCCTCGAGCGCTCCGATAAGCTGTTGCCCTGCCATTGCGTTCCTCTCTAATGGGGGAGTTGCTTCACCTCTAAAGTATAGCGCTCTAAAATAATTAAGAAAGCGCTATAAAAAGAAATCTCGCAGCCCAACGGACGACGCGAGGTTTCTTTGGTGCTTTTAGTTGTTGGACCGTCTCTACCCGCGCGGCTTGATTTTATCACGCAGGGACTTGAGGTTCTCGAGCGCGGCGTTGAGCGTTTCGTCTCGCTTGGCAAAGTGGAAGCGGATGAGATGGTTGACGGGCTCGCGGAAGAAGCTCGAGCCGGGCACGGCGCCCACGCCAACCTTGGAGGCGAGATCTTCGCAGAAGTCGAGGTCGCTGTCATAGCCAAACTCCGAGATGTCCATCATGACGTAGTAGGCGCCCTGCGGCACGTTGTGTTCAAGACCGATGCTATCGAGGCCCTGGCAGAACAGGTCGCGCTTGGCGGTGTAGAGGTCGAGGACCTCCTGGTAATAGCTATCGTCGAAATTGAGGGCGGTGACGACGGCCTCCTGCAGGGGCGCGGCGGCGCCCACCGTGAGGAAGTCGTGGACCTTCTTGATGCGCTCGGTAATCTCGGCCGGAGCGATGGTGTAGCCCAGGCGCCAACCGGTGATGGAGTAGGTCTTGGACAGTGAGCTGCAGCTGATGGTGCGCTCGAACATGCCGGGCAGCGTGGCCATATAGACATGCTCGTGGGGCGCATAGACGATGTGCTCGTAGACCTCGTCGGTGATGCAGTAGGCGTCGTACTTCTTGCAGAGGTCGGCGATAAAGGTGAGCTCCTCGCGCGTAAAGACCTTGCCGCAGGGGTTGGACGGGTTGCACAGGACGATAGCCTTGGGGTCGTTGTCGCGGAAGGCCGCCTCGAGGACCACACGATCGAAGTCGAACGTGGGCGGGTTGAGCGGCACATAGATGGGCTCAGCGCCCGAGAGAATCGTGTCGGCACCGTAGTTCTCGTAGAACGGCGAGAAGATGACGACCTTGTCTCCGGGGTTCGTAACCGTCATCATGGCGGCCATCATGGCCTCGGTGGAGCCGCAGGTGACTACAATGTTCTCGTTGGGGCTGATCGGCATGCCCATAAAGTGCTCCTGCTTGGCGGCGAGCGCCTCGCGCATGGCCTGGGAGCCCCAAGTGATGGAGTACTGGTGATAGAGCGGCTTGGGGTCGGTAGCGATGGCACTGAGGCTCTCGAGCAGCTGCGCCGGAGGATCGAAGTCGGGGAAGCCCTGCGAGAGGTTGACGGCACCGTACTTGTTGGAGATGCGCGTCATGCGGCGGATGACCGAATCGGTAAACGTTGCCGTGCGATTGGAGAGTTCTTTCATGCCTGTCCTTTCGAGCATTTGCAGTGGGGCAAGTTTACTCCTATGAAACCGGTGGGAATTGCTCGAAACGCGCTCGAAAAACTCTTTTCAAAATTCTTGAAAATTGGGTCTTGCATCGCGTGGCGTTCCTTGCAATAATAGTCGAGCGCGAAGCGCACAGGACACGGTGGGTGTAGCTCAGTTGGCTAGAGCGACGGGTTGTGGTCCCGTAGGTCGAGGGTTCGAGTCCCTTTACCCACCCCAGTTCTTGCTTCGTGTTGATATCGGGTCGTTAGCTCAGTTGGTAGAGCAGGGGACTCTTAATCCCAAGGTCCAGGGTTCGACCCCCTGACGGCCCACCA
>CAKUGR010000004.1 GCA_934654775.1 uncultured Collinsella sp. | reverse complement strand
TCTCAAGGTGCACGCCTTGCGGCTCATCCGGTTGCACCGGGCCGCGCGGCAAGGAGATATATTGCCAGACCGGAGGGCCCCCGGGGGCGGGAATCGCGCACTCCATATTTTGTTCACAAATGAATAGAACCCTCAGTTGCTTCACTGAGGCCGTATTCGAAGCAGCAGCTTCTGATATTGGCGATGACCAGCTGGTTTATAGGTATTAAGGCATCGGTCATCTCTGGAGCGCCACTTTACTCCAAAAGCATCAGCTATTTGTTTCCCGTCGGTAAAAGGCAGGTTTTGTTCGCCAAGCGTTCTTATATATAGAGAAGTTCGGGTTCGAACCCGTGCACCGGTAACAAAAAAGCGACCAACCGGAGTCGATCGCTTTCTTTTCTATGGTGGGCCGTCAGGGGTTCAGCCTGCTCCGCAGGCGGCCGCTGCGGCGCTTTCGCGCCTTGCGCGCTGCGCTGGCAAACGCTCACGCGTTTACTCAGCTCCGCGCCCCGACGGGTTCGAACCCGTGGCGCGGCAACAAAAAAGCGGCCGGCATCCGCCAGTCGCTTTTCTATTCTATGGTGGGCCGTCAGGGGTTCGAACCCTGGACCTTGGGATTAAAAGTCCCCTGCTCTGCCAGCTGAGCTAACGGCCCGCGGGTGGCATTGTACCACGGTCTGGGACTATTCCCAACTCCATTGGCCGTTCTGGAAAATCACAACTTCACGTCCATCAGGCGTAATGCCCGTAATATCGATGTCGTCCGTGCCGATCATAAAATCGACGTGCGTGCTCGAGACGTTAACGCCATGCTCCAGGAGCTCCTCCTTGGACATGTCATACCCACCCTCGATGCATTCGGGGAAACCGACACCTAGCGCGAGATGGCAGCTAGCGTTCTCGTCATAGAGCGTATCGTAGAACAGAACGCCACTTTCGCGGATCGGCGTGTTCTTGGAGATGAGTGCGACCTCGCCCAGACGAGCGGCACCTTCGTCGGTGTCAATGATGCTCGCAAGCGTCGCCTTGCCCACGCGGGCATCGTAGTCCACTACGCGGCCGGCCTCGAACTTAATCCAAAAATCGTCAACCTTGTTGCCGTGGTGAATGAGCGGCATAGCCGAATACACGATACCGTCGGCACGCATACGATCAGGCGAGGTGAAGACCTCCTCGGTGGGGATGTTGGGGAAGAAGGGGTGTCCATCGGGCGTCTTACCCTTGCCGCCGGCCCACTCGTGACCTTTCGTCATGCCAATCGTCAGATCGGTTCCATTCGAAGCGGTATAGCGCAGGCAGTCAAAACGGCTATCGTTCAGGAAGCGCAGGTTCTTTTCGAACGCCGCGTCATGGAGCTCCCAATCGCTCTCCGGGTCCTGGCCATCGGCACGAGCGGTGTGCAGAATCGCATTCCACAGCTTATAGATTGCAACCTCATCGGCGTCGCCCGGGAACACTTCGCGTGCCCAAGCTGCGACCGGCGCACCGGCGATGCACCACGGGTTGATGTTGTAATCCAGTCCGCGGCGGAACACCTTGCACTGCGTGTTCCTCGCCTTGGATGCGGCGGCGGGCTTGGCAGGATCGATGCCCTTGAGAGCCGCGGGGTCCGCACCCTCGATAAAGATAAAGCAGGCGCCGTCCTGGGCCAGGGAATCCAGCTGCAGGCGCTTCCACTCGGGCGTCTGCTCAAAATAGCTTTTCTCGACATGCTCGTAGGTGAGCCTTGTCACGGCATCGTCGGCCCAAATGACCGTCACGTGACCAGCGCCGGCGTCATAAGCCTCCGCGACCACCACGCGGGCAAACGGCGCGCACTCGACCGGGGACTGAACGACAACCTCCTGGCCGGGCTTGACGTTTACGCCCTTGCGGACAACCAGGCGCGCATAGTTTTTAATCTTGGGCTCCAGGGCCTTCATGCCCTCCAGAGCTTCTTCGACCGTCAGGGCAGCTCGAATCATGTGCCACTCCATCTATCTATAGAACAGTAAAAAGGCGCGCCGTTAAAACGACGCGCCTTATATCTTAGCGATAAGTATGAATACAAACGCTACTTCTTCTTAGAGTCCTTCTTGTCCTCCTCGGCAGCCGAACGCTCGATAAGGGCGTTGAGCTTATTGTCGGACATACCCTCGGCCTGCGTGCGATACATATTACGCAGAGGACGGATACGCACGAAGTCGTAGATAAAGTCACCCAGAATGATGGCGTAGGACAAAACGATGCCGACCATCTGAATGGGGCTGGACACCGTGCCGCCGGGAACGAAGTAGAACGAAGCCCAAATTGCCACGATGAGCACCATGCCGATGGCGAGCACGATCCACCAGATGCGGCGGCGCTTGGTGTAGTCCTCATCCTGCTTAAGAAGGATATTCGACACCGTGTAGATGCGATCCTCCTTGGCGCGCTGCTTGGCCTTGCGGGCGCGCTTTTCCTCCTTGGAAAGGCCCTCCAGGTTCTCACCCTTCTCGAGCTCTTTGCGGCGGGCCTTAGACGAAGCTGGCACGACGCGAACAGAGCTCGCTGCCTGACGCGCAGGCTTAGCGGATGCGGCGGACTTGCGCGCAACCCCGGTAACCTCGTGGGATTGCGTGCGCTTGTTCGTGGCGCTACGGGTACTCACTTATGCGTTCTCCTTCATGCTTGTGAACTGGGAGCCCGTGATGATCTGGAAGGCCTCGCGATAGCGCTCGGACGTGCCATCGATGACCTCGGCGGGCAGGTGCGGAGTCTCCCCCGTCATATCCCAGTTGGCCTTGAGCCAATTGCGGACGAATTGCTTGTCGTAGCTGGGCTGAATCTTGCCCTCCTCGTAGCTGGCGGCAGGCCAGAAACGGCTGGAGTCGGGCGTGAGGCACTCGTCGATCAGCGTGACCTGGCCATCGATGACACCGAACTCGAACTTGGTGTCGGCGATGATGATGCCACGGGTCGCAGCGTACTCGGCGGCAGCCTTGTAAATCTTGAGGGACAGGTCGCGAATCTGCGTGGCGATGTCCTCGCCCACGATCTCGCAGCAACGCTCGAACGAGATGTTCTCGTCGTGGTCACCGATCTCGGCCTTCGTGGACGGCGTGAACAGCGGCTCGGGAAGCTTGGAGGCCTCGGTCAGACCCTCGGGCAGCTGAATGCCGCAGACGGTACCGTTCTCGTCATAGGTCTTCTTGCCCGAACCAGTCAGATAGCCGCGGACGATGCACTCGATAGGAATCGTCTGGGCCTTCTTGACCAGCATGGCGCGGCCTGCTAGGTAGTCACGATACTCGGCAAACTCCTCGGGGAAATCCGCCGGGTCGATGGAGACGAGGTGGTTGGGAACGATGTCGGCAAACTTATCGAACCAGAATGCCGAGATGCGGTTGAGCACCTCTCCCTTAAACGGAATCTCGTCGGGAAGAATGAAGTCGAACGCAGAAATGCGGTCGGTGGCGACCATCAGCAGGTTTTCACCGGCATCATAGATATCACGAACCTTGCCACGGGAATCCGGACGACGCTCCATCGTTGTCACGTGAGTCACTCCTTACCAAAATACGACAGTAATGCGGGTTCTTTCCCGCATGTTTTCGCAAACTCGGAGCGGCAGGGACGAAACCCCTCCTTCACCGAATAGCGAAAAGCTAGTGCTCCATTGTAGTAGATGCCGCGTCCGCCGTGTGCTCGCGAGGCAGATGAATCGTAAAAGTCGTACCCTTTCCAAGCTCCGACTCCACGGAAATGTAGCCATGATGGCGCTCGACGATCTGCTTGGTCACGGCGAGGCCGACGCCCAAGCCGCCAGCTTCGCGGGCGCGGCTGGCGTCGGCACGCCAAAAACGACCGAAGATGCGCGACAAATCATCCTTGGCGATACCGATGCCCGTATCCGAAACCGCGATATCGACGTGCTTGCGGTCACTGAGCACCGACACCACGACCCAACCCCCCTCGGGGGTATAGCGCATGGCGTTACTCAAAAGGTTGATGACGCATTGCGTGATCATGTCGGGATCTGCCTCGACAACGTCGTCGTGGCCCTGCGTCTCATCCGCAAAGCGCAAGCGCAGGTCACGGTCGGCAAACAGGCGCTCCTGGCCATTCACAATCGAACGCACAAACGGCACCATATCCACCGGCTCCAGGTTGAGCGGCGCGGTACTGTTTTCCATGCGCGACAGGTCGAGCATCTGCTGCACCAGACGGGCCAGACGACGCGTCTCGGATGCGACTGTCTCCAGATGCTCGTCGTCGGTGGGATACACACCGTCTTGCATAGCCTCGACCGTTGCAAGCATTGCCATGAGCGGCGTGCGCAGCTCGTGGGCAACATCAGAGGTCAGGCGCTTCTCGTGCTTCATATCCTTTTCGAGTGAGGTGGCCATCTCGTCGAAGGTCTCTCCCAGCTGATCGATCTCATCATCGCCGCGCAAGCCTGTACGAGCGGACAGGTCTCCATCGCGGATCTGCTTGGCGGTGCTGGTAATACGATGAATCGGCTTGGTGAGCATGCGCGACACGAGTGATCCGATAACGACCGAGATGCAGACGGCCACAACCGCAGCAAGGGCCATGGCGTTAAAGGTCTTCTCCCTGAATGCTGAGTCTGCCTTGGTGAGCAGGGCATCGGAGCCAATCGCCCACAATTTGACCTGACCCACGTGCTCGCCGGAGGACGTCACGATCTCAACGTTGGCAACACTATTGGAATCGGTGGGAGCAGACGAGACAGGGCTGTGCGATGCCTTCTTTCCGCTCGTACCGTCGGTCGTCGCCTGATTTTCGCGCACATCGGCAGTAGCGCTTGCCGAGGGCCACGAGTCGTCATAGACGACAACGCCCTTTTTGTTGACGACCTGCATGCCCAGATCGTCGGACACCAAACTCGATGTCGCGACCGTACGTAGCTCGCCCGCAGTCCAATTGCCGTTTTCCTCATACGATGTCGCAAGCTTTTCGGCAGCGGAATTGGCAATTTCGACAATATTGGAGCGCGTGTAATCCGTAAAAACCGTGCCCCATACAACGGAGACTACGCCCACCAGCACCAATACCGTCATGAGCGATGTCAGGGCAAAAGCCAGGGCCATACGCGAGGGATAGCTCATCGTTGGCCGTGAATCGGAACGAGGCGTGTTCCAACTAGCCTTGGAACCCGCCTCGTTCTCCTGCTTATGCTTTTGCCCGATTTCAAAGCGCGCAGGTGTCATATGTGATTTCCTTTATTTCTCGTCCGACTTATCGGTCTTGGTCGGAGCCTCGAAGCGGTAGCCGACACCGTGGACGGTGTAGAGCCACTTGGGCTTCTTGGGGTCGTCGCCCAGCTTGGCGCGAAGGTTCTTCACGTGGCTGTCGATGGTGCGCTCATAACCCTCAAAGTCGTAGCCGAGCACCTTCTCGACCAGCTCCATGCGGTTGTAGACGCGGCCGGGGTGGCGGGCAAGCGTGGTGAGCAGCTTGAACTCGGAAGCCGTCAGGTCGACTTCCTTGCCCTCGACCAAAATCTTGTGGCCCGAGATGTCAATGACCAGATCGCCAAAGTCGAGCACCTCGACGGCCGGCTCATCGGCCTGGTGGGCACGGCGGAACAAGGCGCGTACGCGCGCGACAAGCTCGCGCGGCGAGAACGGCTTGATCAGATAGTCGTCGGCACCGAGCTCGAGGCCGATAATACGGTCCTCGATCTCGCCCTTGGCCGTCAGCATAATGATGGGGACATCCGAGGTGTCGCGAATGGTGCGGCAAACGCGCTCGCCGGGAATCTTAGGGAGCATGAGGTCGAGCACGACCAGGTCGAACTGATGCTTCTCGAACTCCTCGATAGCGGACTGGCCGTCGCCCACGCCCACAACCCAATAGCCCTCGCGCTCGAGATAGGCAGCGACAGCGTCACGGATTGCCTTCTCATCCTCGACCAGCAGAATCTTTTTTGCATCTGAAGCCATAACACGGCCCCCCTGTCTCAATTAGCTAAGAACAAGCTCATTTTAACGCACCTGAGCCCACCGGGTATCGCATGGGTGCGATAGCTCGGCGGGCGGTACTCATAGTCACAACGCGCTTATTCCCCTGTCGACGCCTTTTTAACCCCTCGGAGACTAAAGAGAGAACAAGCGAGCGGTAACCGTCTCGGGAATTCCCTGACTGTTTCGCACCGTTGCGTACGTTAAGAACGAGTTCGATTTTCCCGCCGTAGCAGGATAATCGCCATACTCCAGGGCTCGGTCGGGCGACAGAAGCGAGCCGTAGGTCTTAGCCGAAGTGTCAATCAAAAAATGCGACGCCTGGACTTTAACCAGGTATTTATTTTTCCTTCCCGCAGCGCACGCGAGCGGCTCACGCGAAAGGAAGAGGTACGGTCCGCCCTCGTTACCGATATAGGTGCCCATATTGCCCAGGCTACCCACACCGCTATACGTCGCCTCAATGGAGAACACGAAGGTGTCGCCCATATACACGGCCTCGAAAGGCGAAACCGACGAAGGAAGCACCAGCTGAGCCCGCTTCGTGTTGTTGCCGTCAGTCAGGTCGATCGCCGTCATACCGTAATAGACGCCCTCATCATTGTGCACGCGGGGCGAGATGGTCAGGATGCCGTCGCTCACACGCGGGGCGGATGCGAAGCGGCCCGTCGACTTCCAAATAGTCTCAGGCTTGGACTCGCTGGGCGACTGGCGATAGCAGTACGAATCGTTACTCGTCTTGCTGCCGCCGGACGAAGGCATCTTATACCAGATGACCGACGACCCATACGCTGTGAAGAGCGGCGGATCGTAGTTTTCGCCACCGCGGTCGAGCTCGACAGCGTTGCCGGTAAGGGAGGAGCCTGCAAGGTTTTGCGCATAGAGTTTCCAAGACGCATTGGCAAAGTTCATCTCGACCCACGCGAACACGCCATCGCCGGCGCGGACATCGTAAAACGCGTACCCGGTACCCTCGATGGGGTCCTCGATAAGTGTGGTAAGCGAGCCATCGCCCAGGTTGAGCACACCAAGCGTATTGGCATGCAGGGCAGAAGCAGGCGCCATCATCGCGGCAGCGTAGTCGCCATCGCAGTAGTACAGCAGCGTGCCCAGCGGCAGCGTCCACGAGGCCGCGGGCTCAAGATCGATGTCGACGGCTTCGTACTCATCAGTGATCGAGACAATCTTCGAATCGTCCTTGATAACCTGCGGCTCGCCAGCGGCGTCATCACTCGTGCCCGTTTTTTTCGAGCATCCGACCAGTACGGCAGCAGCACCGGTAGCAGCACCACCCAGCACAAAACCTCGACGCGTTATTCCATTCTTAAAGCGATCAGCGATGCCCATTAGGCGATCTCGGCGCGAGCGGCCTCGATGGCGCGCGTGAGCTGATCGGCGCAAGAGGTCTTTTTCATACCGCAGGTATTACCGGCGAGAACCTCGATTACGCGATCGGCAGGAGCACCCTCGACTAACTTGGAGATTGCCTTGAGATTGCCGTCACAGCCGCCGGTAAACTCAACGCCCAGCACCTTGCTGCCATCGTCAGAGAGATTGAGGTGAATATTGCGAGAGCATACACCCTGCGGCTTGTAGTCAAAACTAATCATTGAGATCCCCTCTCAGAAAGAAATTTCAGACGTCTATTATCCCCGCCTGGGCCGACTTATTATCGCAAGCACCGATTCAACATCCTACGATGCATGGACTGGTGGGGGCAAGATTAGCAGTCCGCACCCTGTGCGTGGACCGTGCGCTTCTCCCGATACATATTGTGGTCGGCAACACGATATACATCGGCCAACGTATTTCCAGCCGTCTCGACGGTCGCCACACCAATCGATGCGCTGACCGTCAGGGCCTCATCGCTTACCGCGGCAAGACCGAGGCGAAGGTCTTGTTCAAGCCCGAGCGCAGACTCGTTGTCAGTATGGGGGCAAACCAGCAAAAACTCGTCGCCGCCAAGGCGCATCGGCAGATAATCCGCACCAGCCACCCGCCGCAGCACGGACGCCGTCCGTCGCAGCAGTTCATCCCCCATCTCGTGACCATAGATGTCGTTGGTCCGCTTGAGATAATTGCAGTCCAACATAATCACGCTCACGGGCAAGTCCTCGTTTACCAGGCTATCTCCGCGCGATTCAAGATAGTTGCGGTTGCGAAGCCCCGTCAGCTTATCTTGGTATGACAGCTCCTCGGCATGCTTGACCATCGATATGTTGTGCGTCGCCACGACGACCGACTCCAGCCGGCCTTGCTCGTCGCGATGCTGGGGGACGACCTGCAGCGAATACCAAGTACCTCGACAATCTCGCACCTCGGCGGCCAAGTATGGCACGCCCTCCATACGTTCACGAAGCGTACTTATATCCACAAGTCCCACAACCGCTTCACGGCTTTCGGGGCTCACGATATCTCGGCAGACCGTGTCCATAAAGTCATACGCCTCGCTGTGTTCGGCAAATATCTTCGCTATCGCCGGCGACATGTTGATTCCCTCGATCTCGAGCGTATCGAGATGTAAAAGAAAGGTCGAATCGTAGATGGCACTTATGGCATTGATAATGCCGAGCTGTTTATCCTTTTCGGCTAAGTTTCGATGGTCAACGATATTTCGCGCTAGCAGCACCACAACCCAAAACGCAAGACAAACCAACACACCGGCGGCGACAAACGAGACTCTGCCTGACATGACCTCCGCTTTGGGATACAACGCAAACAGGCGATAGTCCTTGTATGCCGCACGCACGGCGTACCATATGCTTCCGCGATACTCGATACGCGTCAGGCCTTCGTCTTTCCACTCGATTCCAGATCCGACAAGGAGCCGAGCGAGCGACACGTCGACATCGGGATCATTAGAGGAGACGATCTCCGCATCCTCCATAACAAGCACCGTGGGGCCCTGGTGGAAGGTGTTGTTTGCAAGCACATCGGCTATGGCATACGAATAGTCATCCGCCGTATCGGGGACGAATGAGCGGTATGCCAGGGCAACGCCGTCGCCATACGGGGCAGCACAGACGGCAAAAACGACATCGCGGCGCTCAACGACAGTTGAGTAGGACACTTTGGAACCTTGATACATCGATGCGACCGACGAGCAAGCCAGTTCTTCTCGCCATAGCATGAGCGGATCGCGGCCGTCGATGTCGTAGTGGGCGGTCATATGACCGTCGGAGTCCATGACCATCAGCCCCGATAGGTTCTCGGCATGGACATATTGCTCGATAAGATCGTCGTTAACCTCAACACGACCAGGGGGCAGGAACGTCGCAAACGATTCGACCGCAGCATCCAAATCGTGCGTCGCCTCGGTTTTTCTTCCCTGTTCGTAGCGATCATATTTTTCGCAAGCGTTTTCCAAGAACACCACGGTCTCTTGACCGAATCCAAGTGTTTTATCGAGACAGCGATGCGTGCCGACCATAAACAGCAGATTCAGCAAGACAATGCTGGCAACAACGCTGACGACTATGACAACCAGGTTCTTTTTGTGCAAGAAGCGCTCATCATTTGTCATGAATTCGCTCCTTGCCCACTCGTCGTCGCTCCCGCCTTGTAATTGCCCACAATACGGTCAATCGTGCCATCTCGATCCATGTCGAACAGCGCGGTATTGAGATCCTTTACGACCGGTCCTTCATAGCTGTTCTCAAACGCGACGCCCAGGTCAACCGTCATAACGTTGTCAGCGAACACGCGATAAAGGCCGGGGTACTGGGCAACGAGTCGATCAAGCGACTGTACGTCCGCCATCCAGCAGTCCACATATCCTTTGGCTAGAGCGGCTTTGCAGAGCTCGGCAGAGCCATATGATTTGATGTGCACGTCCGGCGAGATCCCCAGATCCCCCGCAAGCAATCGACGTTCACTCACCGAGCCCGCAATCACCGCAATGGTCCTACTTCCATCGAGATGCGCCAAGGACTTGATACCACTCGCTTTCTTGGCGGCAACCGAGACCGTTACGGTTAGATACGGCTCGGTCCAGTAATACTTATCCTCGCGATAACAGGGCGAATAGTCGCACCATAGACAATCGATATCACCATTTTTGAGCAGCCGGTCGCGATCGTTCCAGTCAATATCGACAAACTGCGGCTTGAGCCCCGCACGTTCACACGCCTCGCGGGCGATATCGATATCGATACCGGCGTAATCGCCTGTGGTATCGACATATACATAGGGGTCGTTATCCGTAACGCCAATTTTGAGTACAGGGAGATCCTCGTCAGCCGTACTCGGTGAGGAAGAACTATTTCGATCGGTATACGTCAGGACAGCCGTACAGGCAGCAACAAGAACTATGAGCGCGAACGAGACGATGACGACTCGTTTAATACGTCTAGGCACGCGCCTCTTTTCATCGAAATGGCAGTAGGGGTTCATTTTATTACCGGGGACTGCCGCAGCAGCGAAAAAAGCGCCTCACCCAAGATGGGCAAGGCGCCAATGGTTGAAATGCATCCGCAAGCGGTCGAGTTACACCGACGTTATTCGAAGCTCAGCTGCTCCAGACGGTCGAAGACCGTGTCGATGCGGGTGAGGAAGTCCCACGGGTCAAAAATCTCGTCGAGCTTCTCCTGGCTGACGGTGCAGCGCGGATCGGCCTCGAGGCGCTCCTTAAAGGTAGGACCGGAGACGCAATCCTGCACCTCGTGCCACGTGGCCATGGCGTTTTCCTGCACGATGGCATAGGCATCCTCGCGGGTGATGCCTGTATCGACGAGAGCCAGCAGCACCTTGGAGGAGAAGATGAGGCCGCGGGTCTTGTTGAGATTGGCCATCATACGGGCCGGATACAGCTGCAGGCCGTCGATAACGCGGATGAGGCACTGGAACATATGGTCAAGCGCGATGAAGCTATCGGCCTGGGCGACGCGCTCGGCAGAGGAGTGCGAAATGTCGCGCTCGTGCCACAGGGCAACGTTGTCGAAGGCGACCTGGGCGTTGGACTTGACGATGCGCGAAAGGCCGCAGACCTTCTCCATAGTGATGGGGTTGCGCTTGTGCGGCATGGCGGAGCTGCCCTTTTGACCCTTGCGGAACGGCTCCTCTGCCTCGAGCGTATCGGTCTTCTGCAGGTTGCGAACCTCGGTCGCAATGCGCTCGCAGGTAGCTGCCGTGGTAGCGAGCACGCCGGCAAGGTAGGCGTGGTGGTCACGGCTGATGACCTGCGTGGACAGCGGATCGTGAACCAGACCAAGGTGCTCGCAGACATACTCCTCCACGAACGGCTCGATGGAGCTATAGGTACCGACAGCGCCCGAGATGGCACCGAAGGCGACGTTCTTGCGGGCATCCTCAAGACGGTCCAGATCACGCTTGAGCTCCCAAGCCCAAGAGCCAAACTTCATGCCGAAGGTCATCGGCTCGGCGTGAATACCGTGAGTACGGCCGGCGCAGAGCGTGTTGCGCTCCTCGAAGGCACGGCGCTTGCAGATCTCGCCGAGCTTCTTGACGTCCTCGATGATCAGGTCGCAGGCCTGAGTGAGCTGATAGCACAGAGCCGTATCGCCCAGGTCGGAGCTGGTCATACCGTAGTGAACCCAGCGGCTGGGCTTGGACTCGCCCTCGGGAACGTCGGCGTCGATGTACTCCTTCATGTTGGTCAGGAAGGCGATGACATCGTGGCGCGTGACCTCCTCGATCTCGTCAACCTTCGCCTTCTCAAAGTTGGCGTGGTCACGGATCCACTGGGCCTCGTCTTTGGAAATACCGATCTTGCCGAGCTCCGCCTGGGCCTCGCAGGCCAGGACCTCGATCTCCTGCCAAATGGCGTACTTGTTCTCGAGGGAGAAGATGTGTCCCATCTCCGGGCGGGTATAGCGATCGATCATAGCGGCTCCTTTTTGGTTATTGGCACGTTGGTCGTAACCCAACCATTGTACCGTGAGCGGATGCGAGTATGGGTTGCAGGCATTAACCTAACATTTTGCCGCAAGAGCGGCCATGAGGACGTCCGCGTATTTGCTTCGCAAATCCGCACCGGCTGCAGATGGCACCTCTGGGTTCGTGGAAACGCGAGGGCGAAGCCGGTTGAATCAGCTATTCCCGAAATCTGCCATGCTCGGTGGAGCGGGCAACGGGACGTCTGCGTATTTGCTTCGCAAATCCGCACCGGCTTCAGGCGCCTGCCGGCGCCTTCGCCTGCTCGCTATAAACGCTTCGCGTTTATTTAACGCTCGCACCCTGGCGGGTTCGAGTCCCGGCACTTTATTGAAAAAAGCACGGCACCGTGATGGTACCGTGCTTGTGCTTTTTACTGGAGCGGGCAACGGGACTCGAACCCGCGAGTGTCAGCTTGGGAAGCTGATGCCTTACCACTTGGCGATGCCCGCAATTGCGCATTGGGATAAATTAAATGCTCGAATAGTATATACCGAGCATTTCAAGGGGGCAATATGAATGCGGCGTGTTATCACTATGCAATCGCGCACCGCGCACTGCGGCACAAAAGCCTACGAAACGCGCTCCAACTGGTCCCTTGCATCAGAAAGCGCGTGTTCTACCCCGTTTTGCACCTCAGTGTCAAAACGATACGCAGGGACCGAAACGCTTAAACCATAGAGACGCCCGCCTTTTTCTATGGGAACGGCGATGCACTCAACCCCTTCTGCCATCTCCTGATGATCATATGCAAAACCACACCGTCGGACCTCCTCGAGCTGCCGCATCAGGTCATCTATGTGTTTTACCGCATGCTCAGTCGTTTTTTCGAATGGGACAGGAAGCAGCGAGCGAACCAACTCCTCATCCCATCGAGATAGAATCGCCTTTCCAATCGCCGTGCAGTGTGCAGGAAGGGTCTTACCGATTTCCGATGAAAGACGGATGTGCTGGGGGGAATCAACACGCGAAATATAGAGGACACGACCGTGGTCGAGCACACCGAGCTGACAGGTCTCTCCGCACGATGCGACAACCTTTCGCATGGCTGTCTCAAAAGAGGACAATCCCCCACTCTCACGATCGAATGCCTTGCCCAGCAGATACGTCTTAAGCCCAATCGAATACCTACCGGTAGTCTCGTCATAACTAACGTAATCTGAATCGGCCATGGTGTGCAGAATCGAGAAGAGGCTACTCTTTGGAGCGCCGACAATGCGGCATATCTCTGCCATGGTAAGTCCACTCTTTGTAGCCGAAAGGGCCTCAAAGATTGATAGAACCCGCAAGGTAGAACGGTGGCCAGCAGGATTATATCGCGAGGGCATGGCAACTCTCCTTGTTCATTAACGCCCAGACTTTCCCCGTAAGTATAGCGGCGTGACCCTTAAAGCAACCGTTCACCGGCCAACCAAAACCATTCGCGGCGGGCCCGTGCGAGGTCTTTAGCATTTCATCTATACTGTTCCGTATAACGAATAACGTTCGTAAATACGAACGTTATTCAAGTGGACATAGGGAGGAAACATGTCAGACGTTGTAAGCCAAGGCCAAAACGCCGTTGTCATCGATCAGAGGGACAACGTCGCCGTCGCCACCTACCAACTGGAGGCGGGCACCGAGGCCCGCTACCCCATGCCAGACGGCACGCTGGCGAGCGTTACCGCGACCGACGACATCCCGCTGTTCCACAAGATTGCCCTCGTGGACATCCCCAAGGGTGAGGAGGTCGTCAAGTATGGCGAGTTCATCGGTGTGGCCACCACGGACATCAAGCGCGGGCAGCATGTCCATACGCACAACTGCGCCAGCTCCGACGACCTGAAGGACTCCGTCGCCGCCGACACCGACTCCGTCGCCACCAAGACCTCCTCGTCCGCGGAGGGCACGCGCACCTTCATGGGCTACCGTCGCCCGGACGGTCGTGTCGGCATCCGCAACCACGTCCTGATCCTTCCCACGAGCATCTGCGCCTCCGACACCACGGAGAGGATCGCGAACGCGGTTGAGGGCTGTGTCTCCTTCCACAACCAGAATGGCTGCTCGCAGGTCGACTGCGACCAGAAGGTGACTATTGCTGCCTTGGCAGGCTACGCTGCGAACCCGAACATCTATGGCGTCGTTTGCGTCTCCCTGGGCTGTGAGGGCTGCCAGAACGACATCGTGGTCGACGCGATTCGCGAGCGCACCAACAAGCCCGTCGAGACCCTGGTCATCCAAAAGGTCGGCGGCTCCATCAGGGCGATCGAGGAGGGCACGCGCCTTGCCCGCAAGATGGTCGCCGAGGCGGACCGGTGCGTCCGCGAGCCCACTGACATCTCCGAGCTCATCTTCGGCACCAACTGCGGCGGCTCCGACCCCTCGAGCGGCCTTGGTTCCAATCCGCTGATCGGCGAGGTCTCCGACTGGCTCGTCAACCATGGTGCCACCTCCGTGCTGTGCGAGACGCCCGAGCTCTTTGGCGCCGAGCACATCCTCGCCCGCCGCGCGAAGGACAAGCAGGTTTCGGACGACATCCTCAAGATCGTCTACGACTACGAGAAGTACGTCCAGATGTTTGGCGCCGAGATGCGAGAGGGCAACCCCAGCCCTGGAAATATGGCTGGCGGACTCACGACCCTCGAGGAGAAGTCTCTCGGCTGCGTGCACAAGGGAGGCCACAGCCCCCTCAACGCCGTCTATCCGTACGCGGCGCAGCTCAATCCGCACGAGGGCCTCGTCGTGATGGACACCCCCGGCAACGACCCCTCCAGCGTGGGCGGCATCATCGCCGGCGGCTGCCAGCTCGTGGTCTTCTCGACCGGTCTTGGCACCCCCACCGGAAACGCCATCGCGCCCGTGTATCGCCTGACTGCCAACAAGCGCACCTACGAGGCCATGAGGGACAACACCGACCTCGACGCGAGCCCGACGATCTACGGCCCCGAGTCCATGGAGGAGATGCGCGACAGGATGCTCGACGACATCATCGCCGTCTGCAACGGCCGCAAGGTCTGCGCCGAGGCGCTTGGCTATACCGAGACCGCCCTTCCGCACATCTGCAACTATATGTAGGCCAGCGTCTGACAGGACGCTCCAGAAAGGAGAAAAACCGTGACAACCACGCAAGCCCCCGAAAAGACGCCCAACGCGTTCCAGCGCGGCGTCAACGCGGTCATCGACCTGCTGTCCTCGTTCTTCCTCCCGATCATCAACCTGCTCGTCTCCGTCGGCATCCTCAAGGGCATCCTGACGCTTCTGCAGGTCTCGGGCATGGTCACCGACGACTCGACCACGTATGCAATCCTCAACGCGATGGCCGACTCGCTGTTCTACTTCATCCCGGTGTTCCTTGCTTACACCTCGTCAAAGCGCTTCGATGTTGACACGGTGACCGCCGTCCTTCTCGGCTGCATCCTGGTGTATCCGTCCATCACCACCATCATGGCGGCGGACGCGCCCGTCTATCTGTTTGGCCTCGAGCTCTCGAAGGCGACGTACTCCAGCTCTGTCATCCCCATCCTTCTTGCCATCTACTGCGCGAGCTGGGTCCAGAAGGCCTGCTACAAAATCATCCCCGAGACCTTCCGCGGCCTGTTCACGCCGCCTATCACGATCATCGTTATCGTCCCGCTCACCCTGGCCGTCTTCGGCCCCCTCGGCACCATCGTGGGCGCTTGGCTCGCGCAGGGCTACGAGGCCGTCTACAGCCTCTCGCCGCTCATCGCCGGCGCGCTGATCGGCGCGTTCCAGCCGTTCCTCGTCATCCTCGGCCTGCACTGGGCCCTGTTCCCCATTGCCATGAACAACGTCGCGGTCTACGGCTTCGACACCATCATGGCCCTGTTCGGCGGCGCGATCTTCGCCCAGGGCGGTGCCGCGCTCGCCGTCGCCCTCAAGACCAAGAACAAGAAGTTCCGCTCCCAGGCGGTCTCCGCCTCGCTCACCACGCTGCTGGGCATCACCGAGCCCGCGATGTACGGCGTGAACCTGCGCCTCAAGAAGCCCATGGTCTGCGCATGCGTCGCCGGCGGCATTGGCTCCGCCGTGGCAGGTCTGTTCGGTTGCGCGGGCACCGCCTTCGCTCTGCCCGCGCTCACCACGCTGCCCGTCTTCATGAGCCGCGCGTTCGTTCCCTTCTGTATCTCGTTGGCACTCGCCTTTGGCCTCGCCTTCCTGTTCACGCTCTTCGTCCCGATCGACGACGTGACCGAAGAGGAGATGGAGGCCGAGGAGCAGTCCGCTTAGCGTCCGGATTGCAAGGCCACTCTATTTCCCGCGCCTGCGGGTTCGACTGGAGGTGGTGCCCACCTGGCAGCAAAGCGTATCCGTCACTGACCATATATCCATTAGACATTGCTTGACGCAAGGAGAACAAAATGAAGAAGATCGACGCACACGCCCACGTCTTTGACCACATCGGCTCCATGGGCAAGGCCGGAGAGCTGCGCCCCCTAGGCAACGGCAATTGTCGCTGGGCCACCGGCGAAGAGTTCCGTATCATCCCCGAAGGCAAGGGAGACAAGGAGTATCTCGTTGAGACCTTCATGGACGTCATGGACGAAAACGACGTCGAGAAGGCCATCCTGTTGCAGGGCGTCCTGTACGGCCTGCAGAACGAGTACGCCATGGAATGCGCCGAGAAGTACCCTGACCGCTTCAAAGCCGCGGTCATGCTCGACCCCTTCTGCCGCTGCGCTCAGCAGATCCTCGAGCACTTCATCAACGATCTGCACGCCCACGTCTTCAAGTTCGAGGTCTCTGTGGGCGGCGGCCTTTCCGGCTACCACCGCGATTTCGCGGTCGACGGCCCCGAGATGACTGTCCTCATCGACAGGATCGCCCAGGTCGAGGACGCCACCCTGGTGCTCGACATCGGCAGCCCCAACCAGTCCAGCTGCCAGCCCGAGGCTGTGTATCGCCTGGCCAAGAAGTACCCCGGCCTGCACATTGTCGTCTGCCACCTGCTCGCCCCGTCCCTTAAGGACGGCGACGTCCTCAAGTGCGCGCTTCCGTACCTCGCCCACGATAACGTCTGGGTCGATCTCTCCGCGCTGCCCTGGAACGTCGCTCCCGAGGCCTACCCGTATCCCACCGCACTCGAGTACATCGCGATGGCGAAGGACGTCCTGGGCGCCGAGAAGATCATCTGGGGCACCGACTCCCCCTGCGTCCTCACCAAGTTCGACTACAAGGACCTCTATAGCTTCATCGAGGACTCCGACCTCTTCACCGACGCCGAGAAGCAGGGTGTCTTCTACGATAACGCCGTCAAAGCCTACTACCTCTAGGTCCTTCTCGGCAGTGCAGAGATTCGTGGGGGTGTGACCCCGGAAAGCGAGTGACACATGTTTGAGGGAGTCTTCTGCCCCTCCATCACCATCACCGACGATGATGGAAAGATCGACTACGTGCTGTGGGGCAGGCACTTGGACCACCTGGCCGACGCGGGCATCAACGGTGTGCTGCTGTTTGGCAGCATCGGCGAGTTCTACAGCGTGAGCCTCGAGGACAAGAAGTCGGTCGTCGACTTTGCCGTCGAGCGGGTCGCCGGCCGCATGAAGGTCTTCGTCGGCGTGGGTGACACCACCTACGACAACGTCCTCGAACTCACGCGCTATGCCCAGAAGGCCGGTGCCGACGCGGTTCTGGCGGTCTCGCCGTACTACTTCGGGCCCACCGACGACGCTGCCGAAAAGTACTTTGGTGGCATCGCAGACGCCACCGACCTGCCCGTCGTGCTATACAACTTTCCGGCGCGCACCGGCACCGACCTGTCGCCCGAGCTCGTGGCCAGGCTCGCCGCCGCCCATCCGAATATCTGCGGTATCAAGGACACGGTCGACACCATCAGCCACACGCGCAAGGTCATCCGCGCCGTCCGCAAGGTCAACCCCGAGTTCTCGGTCCTTTCCGGCTTCGACGAGTACTACCTGGTCAACCGCGCGAGCGGCGGCAACGGCGTTCTGTGTGGTCTCACCAACGTGGAACCCGAGCTCTTTGTGAGGCTGCACGGCGCCTACCAGGCAGGCGACTTCGCGACCGCCATCGAGTGCGCCAAGCGCATCTCGTCGCTCATGGCCGTCTACGACGCCTGCGATTTGTTTATATCTGCCATCAAAGTAGCGGTCAATATAAAGGGTCTTCCAATCTCGACCGCGATCTTTGATCCCGCCATACAGGCCAGTGATGACCAAAAGGCAACAATCGAACAGCTCCTGTCCTAGACTTGTACGTGGATCGATGTGAGATTATCGTCTTCACATCGATCCACGTATCTTTATTCTTGTTTAGTTTATGAATTTATTTCCATAACTTCATAAATAAATGGAGACAAGGACCCGTGAGGGTCTTTTTCATTTACTTCTACCTGCGTTTTTATCTGATTGTTGTATTTGAGCTCGATTTGTCAGAAATCGGGCAAGCTTTTGGTCGGCTTCCGGTACTTACCCGCATGAACCATGGCGGTAGCCTCATCCCAAGCGCCGCGGCCTCCCCGTGCGGCGCACGAGGGATAAGGAGCAGCCATGTCCAACGCACCCACGCACTCTGTCCACAGCGCAATCGCAACAGGTCCGCTGCTCCTGCTCCTCTTTTTCCTGATCGGTTGCCTGGTCCCGGGGGTTGCGCTCGCCGTCGATGGAAGCGATGCCCTTAATTTCCGCACCATAAGCGACGATTGTGGCCCCTTTGGTGTCGGCAGATACGAGGCACAAGACACCTCGATTTCGTACTGCATGAACCAAGAATATCCCGGCCCTAGCAAACCGGGAGGAGCATGGCGCACATATAACCAGGGCTGGACGTGGCTCGATGACGAATTTGCCGCCATCGTCTGCCATGGATACCCCTCCAGCACGTCCTTTGGCGGCCACAACCTTTCGCCCGATCTTGCCCGCGCCGCCACCCAAATTGCCGTGTGGATGCTCAATGGAACCACGCGTCCCGATGGCACCTATTCGTATACGAACAGTAAGGGCGTTGCCCGAAGCGGCAGGTTTTACGAAAACGCCGAGGCGGTAGCGGCGGCACGCTGGCTCTACGACAGCGCCAAGTCCGGGGCCATTAAGGCCGCACCGCATCGGGCCAGGCGTTATCACGGTCCGGTCTCGGGCGAGGGCCGACATCAGGACATGCTCTATGTTCTGCCCGCCGTCTCCGTATCATTCCAAAAACAATCGTCTAACGCCACCATCACCGCCGGAAATGACACCTACAAGCTCGGCGGCGCGACCTTCGATATCTTTGAGAGTGCGGGTGGTGCACGCGTCGGCACCATTCAGATGGACGACAACGGTCGCGCACAGGCGACACTTCTGCCCAATACGGCATATTACCTGGTCGAAACCAAAGCCCCGGTAGGCTATATCCCTCGGGGCGACCGCATAGCCTTCACCACCTCGGACAGCGGCGGGTATGTCACCATCGATGAGCAGCCCGGAACCATCACTTTGCGCATTGTAAAGATCGATGCCGCCACGAATGCCGGTCCCCAAGTTGGAGCATCGCTTGCGGGTGCAGAGTTCACCTGCGTCTCGCAATCAACTCCCGGCTGGACTCGCACCCTTACGACCGACGAAAACGGGCGGGCGACCCTCAACGACGTCCCTCTGGGTTCCTTTACCATCTACGAATCGAAAGCGCCCGAGGGCTATCTGATTTCAAACGACAGCTGGAGCTACACCGTCGGCGCCGATCAGATCGGCGATACGGGCGTCGTTGAACTCGAGAGTCGTATCCCTAACATCCCCATCGCCTTTGACCTTGAAATCTCGAAGTTTAAGGACCGCGGCGATAACGACGGGTCCGGTATTGAACAGCCGGCGGAAGGCGTCGTCTTTGAAGTTGTCAGCAATAGCTCCCAACAAGTCGTCGGCAACCTGACCACAAACGTTTACGGCTTTGCATCCACCAAAGACCAGACAGATGCATGGTTTGGCGCTGGCGCGCGCGTGAGCGGCGTCCATGGCGCCATTCCCTACGATCGCGCGGGCTACACTGTTCGCGAAGTTGCAGACACGGTCCCCGAGGGATTTAAGCAGGCGGGAGATTGGACCGTCACGGTGGAGCAGATCGCAGACGGTGCCGAGCTTCAGTACATCATCGATAACCATGCCCTATCGACGCATCTCCAAATCGTAAAACGTGATGCCCAGACCGGTGGCACCGTACCGCTCGCCGGCTTTACGTTTCAGCTGCTCGATAGCCACCACGAGCCTGTCTCGCAAACATGCTGGTATCCGGCCCACCATGTTATGAACACCTTCACAACCGATGCAGCCGGCGCCGTCACGCTGCCCGAATCACTTATCCCCGGAACGTATTACGTTCGCGAGGCCGCGGCAAAGGAGCCGTATCTGCGCGGAGAAGATCTGGAGATAACGATTCCCGCCGACAAAAATCTAACACCGGTCGCCGTTGCCTCGTTTTACGACGAAGCCGCAACCGGAAGCATCGAAATCGTCAAGACGGATGCCGTAGATGGGCATACCCTCGTCGGAACCACGTTTGACATCCGCGCCGTCGGCGATATCGTGCGACCCGACGGCAGCATCGTCGCCCTGGATGGCGAAACCGTCGTCGCCGTTACAACCGACGAACGGGGATATGCGCGAGCCGACCATCTTTCGCTGGGATGCGGCACTGCCACCTACGAGGTCGTCGAGACACAAGCGCCCGAAGGCTACCTGCTCAACCCGACCTCACATACCGTTGAGCTATCATACGCCGACCAGCAAACACCCGTGATCGAAGCGCACCTTGACGTTTCCAATGACTACACCAAAATCGACATCTCAAAAGTCGACGCGACCGGAGAGCAGGAAGTGACAGGCGCCAAACTTGTCCTCTGCGACTCCAATGGTAACGAAATCGATTCCTGGACTTCATCCGATAAGCCGCACCATATTGAGCACCTTTCACCCGGCACCTACACCCTGCGCGAAACGATGTCCCCGCGTACCTACGACCTTGCCGAAGAGATAACGTTTGAAGTAAAGGCCACGGGAGAAGTTCAAACCATTGCCATGAAGGATACCCCCATCGAGATCAAGGGAAGCGTCGATAAGCGCCAAGAGATTGCACAGCCAGTCATTAGCAAACTCGTTGCCAACGGCGACGGAAAAAACCGAGCCAAAGCACGGGCCAATACACAAGGTACCTTCTGCTATACCATCGACGCCAAAAACGAGTCGAGCACCTGGGTCGACGAGTTAACCATCACCGACGACCTTGAGTGCGCCAAGGATGGCGCAGCGAAACTTGTTGCCGTCGAAACCCCTCTTGCAGTCGGTGATCTAAACGGGCTGTGCAACGTGTGGTATCGAACGTCTCCGGCAGGAACAAGCGATACGGGCAAGCAGGTCAATGCAACGCTTGACGACGGGCATCGCAATCCTTGGCTCGAAACGGAAAAGGTTACAAAGCTTCTGGGCGACGATGTGCGTCTCGTCGATTACGACGGGTGGCACCTATGGAAAGCCGACGTCTCGACGACAGAGTCCGTCACGCTCGAAACGAAAGAGCTTGATCTTGCGGACGGCACCAGCATCACGGGCATTCGATTTGAATACGGTGCGGTATCTGCCGACTTTACGACCAGAAGCGATGCGGACTCTTGGACCCGCGACGATCTCAAAGACGAACACGACGATCTCGACGATGCCAAGGCAGTCCTTAGCTCGGATGCCCGGGGTGCAGTCGTACATATGCAGGCAACGCCGTCCTATACGCCCCAAACCGCACTCACCAACAGCGCACGTGTCGATCTTTGCCGCAACGGCGGCGGCGATAAGCTCGAGGCACATGATGAGGACCGCGTCATCCAACGATGCGCTCTACCCCAGGACCTGCCGGCAACGGGATCTGTTCCCATCGCCGCATGCATCACCGCGCTCCTAACCTCGGGCGCTACAGCCATATGGTTCGCTCGCCTTGGGTCGTTCCCAAAGAAGCGCTAGCACGATGAAAAAGCGGGCGAGCCAGTCTCCCGGCTCGCCCGCTTTAGGCATAGACGAGGGATCGGCTATTCAGCAGATGACGACCCGCCATCGATAGCCGCCTGATCGGACTCGGAGATACCGTCGGCACCCAAGCTTTGCTCTTGCTCCACCTCTTCGTTCATCGTTGTCTCGGGCGTCGAGCCCTTAACGCCAACGACATACGCAGCCCCAAAACCCAGTGCGATAGCGATCAGGGTCAAGATCAGATAGATGGGCCAATGGCGCTTGATGTACGAAAACACGCTGACTCCTTAGCGGGTCTGTCTACGAACGACGAATGACCTCAGTCACGACCTCGGACACCGTGGCGATATTGGTCGGATTGACGTTGTACGGCAGGTCATCCTCGGTGCGAGCACAGGCAAGGCGCGGGCCGTCCACGCCGGCGATCGTAAGGGCGCGGCGGCTCGCCTCGAGCGCTGCGGACGCATCAGTCTTGGCATAGGGCATCTCGAACGCGCCACAATCGACATGGAACGACTTACAAACCTTGTTGACAAGATTCATGATGCGACGATCGCCCTTGAACAGCTGCTGCTCGCCCTCGACCGTTACCACCGACAGCCTGCCGGCACCGACAGACTCGAGGTTGATGAAGAACACACCGCGGAGCTTGTCACGATGCGAGGCCAAAAACGCCCTCATGCCGGCACCGTCGCAATCGGACGCGCCCGTAGCGACAAACCAGATATCGTGGCCGAGCAGCTCATCGTCACCCATGGAGGCAACGGCCGAGAGCATATCTTCGGCAGAAGCGCCATCGGAGGAGGTGGCGCCGCCCTTCCAGCCATCGTCGTCGTCCTCGAAGTTATCCCACGAGCCGATGCCACGGCCAGACTTCTTGGCATCGTAATCGTCCTCGACGCCCAGCCAGTCGCTCATGCTGTCCTGCTCGTTCTTCTTTTTGCGACCGAACAGGCCACCCAGGCCACGCTTCTGCGGCTTGGCGCCCGCCGAAGCAGGAGCCGAGATGGTCTCGAGCGGCTGTGCGCCCGCGGAGATGGGCATGGGGGTCGCGACCGGTGCCGATGTGGGCTCGGGGCCCTGCGCCGTCGCAAAGGGATCATTTGTCTGTGCCGAAGGATCGGGAAGATCGAACAGCGACGTGCGGGACGCGACGTTGGCCTGTTGCATCGAAGGCAGCGACGGATCGGGGACCGAGGCCAGCGGCGACGAAGAGGGCGCAGGCGCGGAGGCAGGA
Organism: uncultured Collinsella sp.; assembly: GCA_934654775.1. GTDB lineage: Bacteria > Actinomycetota > Coriobacteriia > Coriobacteriales > Coriobacteriaceae > Collinsella. The sequence continues at coordinate 137,212 of CAKUGR010000004.1, read as the reverse complement.
TCGGGGATATTCATTTGCTGGCGCGGAGGCACCTGAGACGAAATCTGCGCCATGAGGGAGTCAACTGTCTCGTCCTGCGTGGGAGCAACATTGGCCACCGTGGCACCGGGGTCGCTCGGCGCGGGCATGGTAAAGATCTGCGTAGAATAAGGCCTGGACACATCCGTCTTGGGAGCCTCGTCAACCGCAGGGGACTCCTGCTCCATAGCAGGAGCCTCGACCTGCTCGGATGCGCTGGTCTCAACGGAATCGGCCTCATCGGCAACCGAATCATCGGCGGCGTCCTGGGCATCATCGGAGATGGGAAGGGGCTCGGCAATTGCGGTGCCCTGCTTCTCGAACGTCATCGTGGCATCGAACGACATGGTGCCGTCAACCGGCTGCTGCGCCTCGAAGGACGTCGTAGCCTCGGCAATGTCAGCAGACGTCGGCTGCGGTGTCTCGAAGGACGTCGTGGCGTCGGCGACATCGGCAGGCTCCGGCTGCTCGGCCTCGCTCTGCTCGAACTCCTGTGCCGCGCGCTCACGCTCGGCCTCGGCGGCCTGCTGCTGGGCGATGGCCTCGCGCTCGGCGGCCTCGCGGGCAGCGGCGCGCTTTTCCTCAAAGTCGTCGACGAACTTCTTTCCCTTCGCAAAGGCACCCTTAAAGAAGCTAGAAGCGCTGGCACCAATCGAGGAGAACGCGGAAGCGATATCGGCATGAGGCGTTGTCGAGGGAATCTCGGCCGAGAAATCGGTGTCGCTCTCATAGGACACGCGCTGCGGATACTCGTCATAGTCTTCGTCGGCGGTCTCGTCTTCAACCTGTGCCGGAGCGGCAGGTGCCAGAATATCCAGACCGGCTGCAGGATCGAGTGCGGGCTTTGCGTCAGACTCCGCGGCAGCAACAGGGGCAGCGACCGGCTCGGCGGGAGCAGCAGCCGTATTGGCCGCGGGCTCAGGCTCCTGTGCAACAGGAGCAGGCTCCGGCTCAAACGCCGGCTCCTCGCCCTCTTCGTAATCGAGCGTGCAGGACTCGGGCAGCATGCCGAGCGCACGGATGGCATCCGAACCAAAGCGGATATTGCCGGCGGCATTGCGATAGAGCTTGGGCTTGGGCTCGGCGACTTCGGCCACCGCGGGCTCCTCCGCCGGCTCGGCGGTGGACTTTTCCTCGGTGGACACTTCGGCCTGGGCAGTCTGGTCTTGAGTCTCGGGCGCGATAACGCCGATCAGCGTCTCGTCGGCAGAGGCACCCTCAAAACCATCGATCTGTCCATCAAAAGCCTCTTCCTGCTCGGGTACATCGTCAGGCGCCACCGGCTGGCCAAACTCGTCCTCGTCGTAGGAGGGCTCCTCATATTCAATGGTGTTGCCGTAGTCGTTTTGCTGCTGGGCCGCGGCATACTCTGCCGCTGCACGCGCCATTTCCTCGGCACGACGCTTCTGCTCGCCAAAATAGGTATCGAATGGAATGTCGTCGGGGAACTCGTTTTCTCCCTGATAGGGAGCAACGTTGTCCATGACACCGAGCATGGCGGCAACAGAGGACTTGTTGCACACCGCGCCAGACGTGTAGGGAAGCACAAAACGGTTGGAGATGATATTGGCGGCGTTGGCCAGTGCCACAAGGGAGGCCAGAATCGCGACAACCCACAGCAGCACCTTGAGCACGCCGGGAAGCGGCAGGATACGCAGGATGGCAACAGCCGCGGGTGCGATCGTGGCGACAGGCAGGAGCTTGGCGATAAGCGCGCGATACGGAGCGTAGGGCTCGCGAGCGAGGAGCTCGGCACGGGGGGAATCATAGTGCGCCACCACGACGACCGGGCGGTTGCGCGGAGACGCAAGCGGGCCCGAGGCCTTGTGATAGGCAATGACATTTTGGCTCACACCGGTTTTTCCCAGGCGCGAAACCACGGGATGCCCCGTGCGCTCGAGCACGTAGAGCACGGCACCGACAATGGCCAGCAAGGTGCCGACCAAGCCGATGCCGCCGCCGATGCCCATCAGCAGGGCGCCAGCAAACGCCAGAATACCGGTAACGGCAAACGCCAACCTGCTGGGCGCGGGAGCATTAAATTCCTGCACCTCGGGGTCAAAGCCGTGGTTGCGGAAAATCTGAGCGATATCCTCGGCAGCCAGGCGCTCTTCTTCACTGCACGCCGGCGTAATGCCGGTGTTCTGCAGCAGGTGATTAATATAGTTCTGGGTGTTCGCCATGTGCGCTCCACATCCATAATCCGACAAATAGGCCCAATGCATGCACATTAGAACCGTATATAGTCGAAAGTATACCCCGAGCGAGCGCAAACGACCGAATTCGGGCCATCTTAACGCCGCGAGCGGACAAGGATATAGCCTAATCTCCATATCGGACTAAAATCATGGCATCAAACGACCTTCCCATGCGAGGATTCTATGACGGCAAGCGACGCGACCGCGACAATTAAAAAGGGGGCACCCGAGCCCGGTTTCGATAAAACGGCTCAGCGCATCCTCAACCTTTTCTTTGTACTCAACAGTTCTCCCGAACCGCTGACGACCGAGCAAATCGTCCTGGATTCCGATTTGGGATACGGCTCGGGCAATATCGACTCAGACAAGCGCAAATTCCGCCGCGATCGCGACAAGCTGCTCGAACGCGGCATCGTTATCAGGGAGGTTCGTGCTGCCGGAGCGCAGGAAACCGAGGAGAGCGCGTGGACGATCGACCGCGAGCACACATTTGCCGCCGGTGGCCTCATCACCGCAGACGATGCCGACATCCTGCTCGATGCCATCGACCAGACACTCGCGGCAGGCTCATCCGCCTTTGCCGCGCCGCTTGCCGACATTCGCTCCAAGATTGCCTACCTCACCGGCATGTCGACGACAGGAGAGGCACCAATCCGCCGCTCTCCCGCCGCCGATGCGGTATGGAGTGCCTTTGCCGAGCGTTGCGCGCTGCGCTTTTTGTACCAAAACGGACGCGGCGAACAACGCGAGCGGACCGTTTGCGTCTACGGCATGTTCGAGCGCGAGGGTACGGCATACTTCTGCGGCCTCGACAATGCCACCGACAAGATCAGAACATTCCGCTGCGACCGCATCATTCGCGCCTGGAGGCCTTCGAAAGCCTACGCCATTCCTGCGGATTTCAACCTCAACGATTACTTATTCTTTGAGTTCGATTTTGCCGACCGAACGCCCGTTGCGGCTACGTTCTCGTTCGCGCGCGAGGCGCAGGCCGATATGATCAGCGGTCTCACACGCGGACGAGGCAAACTTATGCGCACCGAAGCAGGATGGACCTGGACCGTTAACGTGCGCGACCTTGATGCGGCCGCCTCGTTTTGCATGGCCCATGCCGCGGACGGCATGAGGCCCGTCGCTCCCGATTCGCTCAAACAGGCGTGGAACCGCCTCATCGAAAGGACGGTGCACGAGCATGCCCGTGCGTAAACTCACCAGTGAGCAAAGACTCGCGCGCGCCATCGACATCATGGAGGCCCTCTACGCCGCCGGCGAGAATGGCATGGCACGAGATGAGCTTTGCAGCCGCTTTGACATCACAGGAGCATCGCTCGACGAGATTCTCGAAATCGTCTCGTCGCTTGCGGACCGAGAATCGGGCGCACGTATTATCTGCGAACGCCGCGGCGAGTGCGTGGTCCTCACCGGTGATGCGGGGCGCGTGCTACCGCTGCGCCTGAGTGCCGCCGAGGGCGCTGTGCTCAACCATGAACTTGAATCATTGGGGATCGAACCCAAAGCGGCGGCTCGAATACGGCGCGCCCTTCTTCCCAAAGAGCTCGGCTACAACCAGCGCGTCTTTGACACCGTCGCCCACGGATCGCACTGGCAGCAGCTGAGCTGCGCCATTCGGGACGGCGTTCGCTGCCGCATCTCGTATCGCTCGATGGATGACACGCAGGCGCGCGAGCGTTTGGTCGACCCCTTGCGCATCACAACAAACGGCGACCAAACGTATTTGATCGCCTGGGATGTCGCGGTCGACGAACAGCGTACCTATCGTATGGATAAAATCGAGGACCTGGTCTTGACAGACGACTCCGTCGTGCGCCACGCACCGGAGCCCGCGACCCTCCATGACTCCCTCGCCCAGGCGGAGCGGAGCGCGAAACTTCTCATGCCGCGCGCCTTGGCAGAGCGCCTTGACTGGCCCGGCATCATGTCGATTGAACCCAATGGGGCAGATAGCGCGACGGTGAGCGTGCGCTACGGCTCCGAGCGTTGGCTGCTAAGTCAGGTAATCGCAGCAGGCGGGGCCATCCGCATCTTGGATGACCCCGCCCTGTCAGAGCGTCTGTGCGATATGGCAAAATCCCTCGTCTGCCCTCTTTAGCGGCGACGCTCGTGCGCTTGGCGCCACAACTGCAGATAGTGACCGATCTGCGCTGATTCGATGCGCTGATAGGAGCTCGTGGGCAGCGACGTTAAGAATTTCTTGCCGTAGCCCTTCGTCACCAGGCGCGGGTCGGCCAAGATGAGCACGCCACAATCGGTCGATGAGCGAATGAGGCGACCGGCCGCTTGCTTAACCTCGAGTACGGCCTCGGGCAGCGAATAGCGCGCCCAGGCGCGGTCTTCGCGCAGATTGCGCTCGCATGAGAGCGGGTCCGTGGGGCTCGAGAACGGCAGCTTGGGGATGATGACGCAGCGCAGCGTCTCACCGCTGGCGTCAAAACCTTCCCAAAAGGCCTTGAGCGCAAAGAGCGACGAGGTCGGCTCGTTGATAAAGCGATCGCGCAGACGACGGGGAGACGAGTTGCGCTGCTGGCAGTTGAGCTCCAGACCCGCACGGGCCATCATAGGCTCGACGCGGGCATACAGATCCTCCATGTCGCGCCTGTTGGTGAACAGCGTGAGCACCGAGCCGCCCATGGCAAGATGGGCATCGACCAGCACGCGCTCGAGCGCCGACAGGTAGCCTTCACGGTCGCGCGGGTCGGGAATGTCCCCGGCCACGACCACGGCCATATTCGAATCGAAGTCGTAGCTCGAATCCAAGTGTAGCGACGATGACGTCGAGGCGCCGATGCGATCGAGGCCGACGGCGTGGTTAAAGTGTTCAAAGCTCTTGGAAACCGTCATGGTCGCCGAGGCGAAGATAGCCGTGTGGACCTCGGGCAGCCACTCGGTTGCCAGGGCTTCGCCAATGTCGATGCGCTCGGCGGTCATCGACTCTCCACCGGCGCGCAGTCTGCGATTGACTTGCAGCGAATACACGTAGTGTTCGTCGGTACCGTCAATGATGAGTTTGAGGTTCTCGGCAAGCTCGTGCAGACGGCGCGAGATATCACCCAGGTCGACAACGGCCTCGGGCTTGTCGGCGGCAACGGCCTGCACCAGCGCGTCTACGCTCTTGTCTGCCTGCTCCAGCGCGTCGATAGCGGCATGGGCCGACTGCAAAAAGTCGTGCCAATCGTCTGACTCGCGCAGCTCGGGGCCAATCCACAGATTGGCATTGTCGTAACCCCCGCGGGCACGGCGGCCAAGCTCGCGAACGCCGTCAAACACATCGGCAATCGCCATACTCGCACGTACAACTGTCGACGTCGCCTTGGCAGTGAGGCCCAGGTAGAGCGTAGAGCCCTCCGAGGCTGCCAAATCGCGGGAAACCTGGCTCAGCGCACCGGTGCTCGAGCCGCCCAGGCGCTCAAACAGAACGCGCGATTCATCCGCCGACACTACGCGCGCCCATTGACGGCGTGCCTCGCGCTCGATGGAATGGGCCTCATCGATCACCCAGTGACGAATCGGGGGCAAGATTCTGCCCTCGGCCGCAACATTGCGGAACAGCAGGGAATGGTTGGTGACCACCACATCGGCATGCGCCGCGCGACGGCGGGCGCCGTGGACCAGGCATTTATCGGGGAAAAACGGACATAGGCGACGGGCGCACTCGCGCGACGCCGTCGTAAAGTCGGGACGGTTGACGCTGCGCCAGCGAATGCCGAGCGAGTCGAGGTCGCCATCGGCCGACTGACACACGTACGCCATGATGACCGCGACTGCCGTAAGCGTGTCGGCAGGATCACGCTTAGTCGTAATTTCGACTTGGCCGCGGCTCATGCGCTCAAGCTTGCGCAAGCATGGATAGTGGTCATAGCCTTTGAGGGCACAAAACGATAGGCCTCCGTCCAGCTGCTCGGCAAGTTTGGGCAGCTCGTGATACATGAGCTGGTCGGCAAGATTATTCGATTTAGTCGCGATACCAACCGTGATGTTGTTGCGGCGCGCGGCCTCGGCAAAAGGCACCAGATAAGCCATCGATTTGCCGACGCCCGTCCCCGCCTCAATCACGCGATGCGTTCCCGTAACGAGTGCGTCACGGACCTCGAGCGCCATCGCGATTTGCTCATCGCGCGGCTCGTAGGTGGGATACATGCGGTTGACCAGACCGCCCGGGGCGTAGTCCGCCTCGATCTCCTCGCGACTCGGCATCTTAAGGACCGGCAGCTCGTCCGCATCAACGCGGTCGTCCGCGCGGTCGGCCTTGAGTACGTCGGCGCGGGCGGCGCTGAGAGAGAAGATGGAACCGGGGTTCTGTCCCGCCAAGAAGGAGAAGATGGGACGATAGGACCAGGGTACGTCGGGGTGCATGTCGGCCAAGCGCGCCATGAGGCCCTGAGGCAAGTCGGTGAGCGCCACGAGCAACACGCGCCACACACCACACAAGGCGTCGACATCGGCGTTGGCGCGGTGCGACACCGAGTCGCAGCCAAACAGGTCGGCCATGAAAGACAGCTTATGCGAGGCCAGGCGCGGAAGCGCGATGCGCGACAGTGCCAGCGAATCAATCCAGATGTCACTGACGTTGACGCCGCCCTTGACCGACTCGATAAACGAACGGTCGAAGGTGGCGTTATGTGCGATCACCGGGCAGCCGCCGACAAAATCGGCGAGAGCGGCGACAGCCTCAACGGCCGACGGGGCATCTGCCACATCGGCGTTTGTAATACTCGTGAGCTCGGTAATCTCGGCGGGAATCAGCTGCTTGGGATGCACGAAGGTATCGAAGCGATCGACAACCTCGCGGCCCGAAAGGCGAGCCGCCGATATCTCGATAAGCTCGTTGTCCTGCACCGAAAGACCCGTGGTCTCGGTATCGAGGACGATAACATCTTCTTCGATGAGACCAAACGCTTGGGTTTTGGCGCGCTCGGCGAGCGTGGCATAGGAGTCGATGACAAACTGCGGCGTTCCCGTCGAAACAGCGTCCTCGATTAGCATGCAACGCCCGCTCGACGAAGCCCCATGCGAATCAGGCTGTCACAGACCTGCGGGAACGTCATGTCATCGGTGTGGCGAATCTCATCCGGATACAGCGACGTATCGGTCATGCCGGGAATCGTGTTGGTCTCGAGGATAACGGGGCCGTCCTCGCTCACGATAAAGTCGCTGCGCGAGATACCCAGGCAGCCGAGTGCCTTATGGGCGGCGCAGGCAAGCTCCTGGGCACGAGCGTAGTTCTCGGGCGAAATCTGCGCCGGAATGCGATGGATGTCCGTAGGGTCGACATACTTCACGTCCAGATCGTAGAACTCGCAGTCCTCGGGCTTACGGATCTCGACAATCGGCAGAGCGCGCACGTCATCCTCGCCATATACGCCGACGGTGATCTCGGTACCCTCGATGCACTTCTCGACCAGTACTTTGTCGCCAAACTCAAACGCCTTGGCAATAGCCGCGGGCAGCTCGGAGGGCTCGTGGACCAGGGAGATGCCATAGCTGGAGCCGTTAACGGCCGGCTTCACAAAGCAGCGCTCGCCACAAACCTCGACGATACGATCGATATCGACTTCATCGCCCACTTCGAGCGCAAGGCCGGGGGCAATGGGAATGCCCGCCTTGGCGTACAGGAGCTTCGAGACCTCCTTGTCGGCACCGCAGGCGCTCGCGAGCACGCCCGAGGCCGTGTAGGGGATACCCAGGGTCTCCATGGCACCCTGCATGGCACCATCCTCACCGCCGGCACCGTGCATGGCGATAAATGCCACGTCAAAACCACCGGTCGCCATGGTTACCATAAAATCATCGGCAGCCGTGTCGAGCAGCTTCACCGAAGTGTAGCCGGCCTCCTTCAGGGCCGCCACGACGTTCTTTCCCGAATTGAGCGAGATCTCGCGCTCAGCGGAATGACCGCCCGCCAAGACCGCTACGTGCATGTTCTCTAGGCTTTTACCCGGCATGGGCAGACTCCTCCTCTATAATTTCTGCAGCTGATACCATATTGTAGCGATACCCTCTACGTTTCCCCAAAATCGAAAGGCTTCCATGAATCCCAGGACTAAATCTCAGGACATTCGCGACTTGAGCCAAAACGATATTCGCGAGCTCGTGGCAGAACTCGGCCAGCCCGCTTTCCGCGCCAAGCAACTGATCGAATGGGTCTTTGAGAAGAACGTTTGTTCGTTTGATGATATGACCAACCTTCCCAAGGCTTTCCGCGAGCAGCTTAAAGAGGCCTTTGCCTTTGATACGCCGACCGAGCTCACCAAGCAGGTTTCCAAAGATGGCTCTCGCAAGTATCTGCTCGAGTACCACGACGGCATTTCCGTCGAGACTGTCGGTATGCCCCGTCGTAACAAGCTTTCCGTCTGCGTTTCCACCCAGGCAGGCTGTGGCATGGGCTGCGCCTTTTGCGCCACCGGCCTTAACGGCCTCAAGCGCTCGCTGACCGCTCAAGAGATCGTCGACCAGGTGCTTCATGTATCCAACGACTTTGGCGAGCGGGCCACGAGCGTCGTCTTCATGGGCCAGGGCGAGCCGTTTGCCAACTACGACGAGGTGCTCAAGGCGTTGCGAATCCTCAACGACCCCGATGGCATCGGTATCGGCGCCCGTCACCTCACCGTCTCTACCAGCGGCGTTATTCCCGGTATTCGCAAATTTGCCGACATCCCCGAGCAGTTCACGCTTGCCGTGTCGCTGCATTCCGCCATCCAGTCGACGCGCAATAAGATTATGCCTGGCGTCAAGAAGTATACGCTCCTGCGCCTTCACGAGGCGCTTCAGCTCTACACCGAGAAGACTGGCCGCCGCCCGACCTATGAATACGCCATGATCGAAGGCGTCAACGATACGAATCCCGAGATGCAGGCACTCTGCGACTTCTGCGAGGGAACGCTGTGCCACGTTAACCTGATTCAGCTTAACGACATCGAGGGCAGCCCGCTCAAGCCGTCTCCGATTCATAAGGTCGAGGATCTTCAGCGCCGCCTTGAGTCTCGTGGCATCGAGACCACGATCCGTAATTCTCGCGGCAATGATATTGATGCCGCCTGTGGTCAGCTGAAGCAACGTTTCAAGGTCCAGAAGAACGCATAGGGGAGTCTGTGCCCCATAACGTTTCATGTGAAACATCCGACAACCCCGGTTGCAGATAATGCAACCGGGGTTGTTTCATTTGTATTCATACTATTGGATTTGATTTACGTAAGCTTAGTTTTATAGCCAAAATAAGGGGCCCTTGTCTCATGAATCAGACAAGGGCCCCTTCAAAACAGGCAACTAATTGTTAGGTACCTAATAACCAACATTTTCCCACTGATGGTTAACCCAGTCTTGGTTAATCTTGGGATTTTTAGTCACCTGAGCAGTGCGCATAGCGACATCTTCGGTCATCACATCCATTTTCTTTTTAGATGTATCGACGATATCCTGAGCTCCGCGCAGCAGTCGACCGCGAAGTTCATCATCTGTTGCGAGCTTATAGCCAGCAAAAGCACCAGCCGCGACGGTGGTTGCCAATGCAATGGCCGCGAGAATCTTATTCTTCATCCTGATCCTCCTGCCCAAATTGAATCATTTCGCCAAGGATACGGGAGAGCTCCTCTTCGTCCTTGAACTCGATTTCAATTTTATTCTTGCCACGCGAGCTCTTCACACGTACATTCGTGTTAAACACTTGACGAAGTACTCGAGCAGCTTTTTTGAATGACTGAGGTGTTGCAGGCCTTGGAGTCCTTGGCGTCTCTCCGGCAGAAAACAACGGAGCAAGATTTTCTGTCGCTCTAACGGAAAGACCTTCTGCAACAACCTTCTCAGCAAGTCGAATCCTTGCATCTTCATATGGAACTGCGAGAATCGCTCTAGCATGGCCCGCAGTTAGTTTGCCTTCGAAGATCATCTGCTGTACAACTTCTGGAAGATCTAGCAAACGAAGTGAATTTGTAATTGCAGAACGAGACTTACTGACAGCCTTTGATAACGCCTCCTGCGTCATACCGCTGGCATCAATGAGCTGACGATAACCCTTCGCCTCTTCGACGGGATTCAAATCAGAACGCTGAAGATTTTCGATAAGTGCGAGGGCGAGCATTTCCTCATCATTAACTTCCTTAATGATGACTGGCAATTCTTCAAGGCCAGCGAGTTTCGATGCTTGGTAACGGCGCTCACCGGCAATAATTTCATAGCCGTTTCCATGCTTGCGAACCAAAAGCGGCTGCAAAACGCCATGTTCTTGGATTGACTCGCCCAACTCGCGAAGTTCGGTTTCGTTAAAGTGAATTCGCGGCTGATTAGGGTTGGGAACGATATCCTCAATAGGCAGTTTTGTTTCAGATGCGGCATTTGAAGCCGATGCAGCAGAACCACCTGTCTCATACTCGGCCTCTGAGACCAAAGCGTTGAGTCCACGTCCCAATCCGCCACGTTTCTTTGCACTAGGCACGCTTGATCACCTCTTTTGCAAGGTTCATATACGCTTTTGCACCCTTATTTTGAGGCGCATAGGTAATTACCGGTTCTCCAAAAGACGGAGCTTCGGAGATTTTAACCGTACGAGGGATCAGCGTCTTAAACGCCTTATCACCAAAGTACGATTGAACCTCCTCAACAACCTGATTCGACAGGGAAGTACGCGAGTCATACATGGTCATAAGCACGCCATAGGTGTCTAAACCCTTGTTTAGACGTGATTTGACCATCTTCATTGACTCAAGCAGCTTCGTAACTCCCTCGAGTGCGTAATACTCGCACTGGATCGGAATCAAAACGCTGTCCGCTGCAGTCAAAGCGTTGATTGTAAGCAGACCGAGCGAAGGAGGACAGTCAATGAAAATAAAATCGAACTCGTCCTGAATCGGCTCAAGTAAATCTTTAAGGCGAGTTTCACGAGCAATTGCGCTTACGAGCTCAATTTCGGCGCCTGCAAGCTGAATTGTTGCTGGAATAACGAATACCTTTTTGCAATTTGTATCAAGAACAAGCGATTCTGCCGGCACATCATTCAACAATGCATCATAGATGCAGTGTTGAAGGTCTTCCTTTTCAATTCCAAATCCGCTGGTGCTGTTTCCCTGCGGATCAAAATCGACAATCAGTGTCTTGCGACCCTGCTCACCCAGTGCTGCAGCAAGGTTTACAGCCGTCGTTGACTTACCGACGCCACCTTTTTGGTTGATGATTGCAATGATACGCGTGTCTTTTGCGCTCTTCGAACGCTTAACGTCACGAAATCCCACGGTCCCTCCTGGTGAGTATTAAAGCTGTCAAACGGAGGATGTTTCACGTGAAACATTCCGATTCGATATCAACCGCCATGTTTCACGTGAAACACTGCAAGTTGCTAGTATCCATTATGTTTCACGTGAAACATCTAGGCAAGCGGATTCTTCTTTGCCATGCCATTTGCACGAGGCAATGAAACGGATGCTGGATGACTCTTCTTAAGAACAATGAACTCCCTGTGGCCCAAGCCCTCAGGCAAATCGATTGTGTCATTCAGAAGCAAAGTGTAGCCGCAGATCTTAGCTGCTGACATGCCGGAAGCAAGCTCCTCATCCGATGGATTGCCCTTCGTGATAACAAATAACCCTCCATCCTTGAGATACGGAGCCGCATACTCAACAAGAATTGGTAGAGGGGCCAATGCTCGGGCGGTTACAACAGAGAACCGCTTCTTATGGCTTCGAGCATATTCTTCAAGGCGATCATGAACTGCATGAGCATTTTTCAAACCAAGAGCATGAACAAAAGAATTTACAGCATCAACCTTCTTGCCAACTGAGTCAATATAAGTAGCTTTACGATGCGTTGCTATCGTTAATGGAATACCAGGGAAACCTGCACCTGTTCCCATATCGAGCAAAGCTCCCTCAGGAGCCTTATTGATATAAGGGAGCAAGACAAGTGAGTCGAGGATATGAAGTACCACAGCATCTTCTACGTTAAGAATACGGGTGAGATTGGTTGTCTTATTTGTTTCCAGAACCAAATCCAAATGCTGAATACATTTCCTTAGCTCAGCATAAGTTACGCTCAAGGAGTACTCTTTGCAATAGGAGGTTAGACGACTCAACATCTCGTCAGCCTGCAGATCTGTAAGTACAAACAACAGAAGCTCCTTTCTGACAAAAATCAGTGTATCGAGAACTTTTGACAAAAAAAGGGGACGTGGAAACCACGCCCCCTTAGCATAAGCTCGAGTAGATTATCGAGCAACAATCACCACATGGCGATCAGGGTCAGAACCCTCAGAATGTGTATCGACGGCATCATTGCCACGAAGTGCAATATGAACGAGTCGGCGCTCATAGGCATTCATGGGCGGAAGCGAAACGCTCTTATGAGTACGGATGGCACGCTCGGCGGCAGACTGAGCCATAGAGGCAACCTTGTCCTGACGGCGACTCTTGTAGCCCTCAACGTCTACCACAACCGGATACCTAAAGCCAAGCTTACGGCTCACCAGCAAAGAGAACATAACCTGAAGGGCATCAAGGGTACGACCATGACGGCCAATGAGAACAGCAAGATCAGGAGCCGTAACATCCAAAATCAGCTCACCCTCGTCGCCCTCGTACTCATCAATAGGAGAGTTGGCGGCATCGAAATGCGAAAGGATGGAACGCAGAATGGAAATCGCAACATCGGCAATGGTGTCGAGCTCCTCATCGGTCAGCTCTTCACCGGCCTTGTAGCGCTGTGCAATCTCGGGATAATCGCCCGCAATCTGCGGGGCAACCTCCTCAAGCATATCCTCGATGATCTCTTCAGACATAACGTACTCCAAAAGTTAGGTACCTAAATAAGATTGATATCCCGACTACTTCTTCTTGTGCGGACGCGGCTTCTTCTCGCGACGGGTAACCTCGACCTGCAGCGGTGCGTTCTTGAGGCGCTCCTCCTCATCGGCCTTAGCCTTGTCGATAACCTTCTGCGTCACGAAGATCTGCTGGATAACCTGCCAGGCAGAGGACACGTCGTAGTACAGCAGAACGCCGACGGGCAGGCTCCAGCCCATCCAAAGCATCATGACGGTCATGACGACGGCCATCATGCGCATGCTCTGGGCCTGCTGACCAGTCTGATTGCGAGACATATACAGCTGCGGAATCAGGGTCAAGACAGCGAACAGAATCAGGCAAACCAGCGCAGGCAGCGCAACCATAAAGCCATCGGCAAAGGAAGCGCTCGGCGTGGTGGTCAGGTCGGGCAGGATGTTGAAGAACGAGAACGTGCCGTCGCTAAAGTAGTCCGGCAGGTTGCGCAGCAACGTAAATAGGGCGAACAGGACAGGCATCTGGATCAACAGCGGCAGACAACCAGCCATGGGGTTGAACTTGTTCTCGCTGTAGAACTTCTGCATCTCCTCGGCCTGACGCTGAGGATCGTCGGCGTAACGCTCCTGGATCTCGAGCATCTTGGGCTGCAGCACCTGCATACGAGCCGTCGACTTGGTCGACTTGAGCATAAGCGGCGTCAGCAGCAGACGGATGATGACCACCAGGATGATGATGGACAGGCCCCAGTCGACCGCAAAGGTCTGGATGAGCTTGAGCAGCTCGAAAAGGATGTTAACGATCCAATCCCACATGTAAGTTTTCCTCCGATAGCGAGTGCCCGCTAAGGCACAGGGTCATAACCGCCGACGTGCAGGGGATTGCAGCGAGCGATGCGCCTCACGGCAAGCCAGCAGCCTCTCAAAACACCGTACTTCTCAATCGCCTGGATAGCGTATTGCGAGCACGTTGGGTAATAAATGCAGGCGTCAGGCAATAAGGGCGAAATAACCTGTTGATATATGCGAATAGGAGCGATGGCAACACGTCGCAAAACGTGGTTGCTCATCGCTCCTCCCCGGCAACGCCGGCGCGTTTCATAAGCGAACGCAATGCCTTGTCCATCTCCTGCGGCGAGGAAACCCTCGTCTTGGGAGTCGCGAACAAGATGATGTCATAACCCGCAACGGGAAATCCACAGCTGCGGGCGGCCTCGCGCATCACACGCTTAGATCGGTTGCGCACAACAGCACAACCGAGTCGTTTAGCACCAACGAAGGCGACCCTTCCGGAGTCGCCTTCGCCAACCGATTCACATATGGTCATTCGAATCAGAGGGTGATTGAAACGACGCCCCTGACTGAACACATGCTCGAAATCTTGCCGAGACTTAATAGTCTTCATGCGAGATGTGTGTATCGCTGCTAGACAGTGAGACGCTTGCGGCCCTTGGCGCGACGACGGGCGAGCACGGCACGACCACCCTTAGTGGCCATACGGGCACGGAAGCCATGGGTCTTGGCACGCTTACGCTTATTAGGCTGATACGTACGCTTCATCTTAAGTTCCTCCTGCTGCATTTCGAGTGTCCGCGGGGCGCGGACGCAGATATAGACACGTGAGCTTGAAGATTGTAGGGAAATCAATGTTCAAATGTCAAGAAATCAAAGGTAAAAGGTTGCAAAGAGTACACGGTTCCCCCATAAGCAAAACCTGCATTTGAGGCCGCAGGCAACTTTTCACGAAATTTCATCGAGTTTTCAACAGGTCGTGTTGGAAATGTTGAGAACTTTTCGTCCGTTTTCCAAAGTTTTCAACAGGTTTTGAAAACTTGTCGAAAGATGAGAAACATTGCGCGGTGAGCTACTATTTGTTCAAAACCTTTTGAAAGATTGCGAGCGGCATGTCTGACGACTTCTACACCATGGTCGATTCCGGTGATCCGGCACCCGACAACGAGCACATCACCGGCGTGCGCGAAAACCGCAACGAAGGTGAGCAGGTCACCGCACAAGCACCAAAGGCCATGTATGCAGCGCGCATCGCGGTCTACGATGACATGCTGTCGACACCGCGTGTCATCGTCATCGAACCGCAAGACGTCCGTACCTACTTGGAAGAGACAACCAACACCGTCTACCAGTGCATGAAAGAGCAGGGAGGGTGCATCTCGCTGATGGTTATCCGCGAGATTGTCGAAAACTTTATCCACGCGCATTTTGCAGAGCCCATCATCTCGATTCTCGACGGTGGCGATACCATCCGCTTTGCCGATCAGGGTCCGGGCATCGACGACAAAGAGCGTGCCTTCGATTTTGGCGTAACCAGCGCAAACAGCAAGATGAAACGGTATATCCGCGGTACCGGCGCCGGGTTTCCCATGGTACAGGAGTACTTGGAAAACGCCGGCGGCGCCGTCTCCATCGAGGACAACATGGGCAACGGCACCGTCGTGACGGTAAGTCTGAACCCTAAGCGCGTGCAGGAAATCGAGCGTGCTGGCGGGCGCGGGGCGGCCGTGCGACCCGAAGCAGAGCAGACGGCATATCCCCTATCCAGCACGTTTGCACAGCAGCCCGTGGCGCAGCAGATGCAGCAGCCTGGAAATTATCCCATGCAAGACCCCCAGGCACCGCTGGGCAACGCAATGCAAAACATGCCGGAGGGCATAGGTTCGGCAGATCTGGACACAGGCACCGTGCAGCAGACGGCGTCCATGCCAAACGCCCCGCAAATGGGCTATCAACCGTACCCGCAAGGGTATCCTCCCCAATATATGCCGCAGCGGGGATACGCCCAGCCGTATCCCCAACAGTATCCTCAGGGATACCAGCAGCCGTACCAACAAATGCCCCAGGCGCAGTACAACCCATGGGCCCAGCAGATGCCTCCGCAGCCTTACCAACAGTGGCCGCAAAGTTTTCAACAGCAGCCGCTGCCTATGCAGAGTTCTCAACAACCAGCAGCTCAAATGATGTATCCTAATGCGGCGAATCAATATGCACAGCCGCAGCAAAACGTATTTGTGAGCGAGCGCGGCGAAGCGGCACTGGGCTATCTGGCTCAAAACCAGGAGTGTGGCGCAACCGACCTGGCGCGGGCGTTTGGAAACTCAGCGCCCACGTGGTCGCGAACACTCAACGACTTGGCGCAGGCCGGCTTGGTAATCAAACATGGCCAGAAATACCATCTGACCGAAATAGGCAGCGCTCGCGTGCGAGCCCAAAGGTAAGGAACGGGAGAAACAGTGGACGAGGAAGCAAGCATCATCCTGGGAGATGCCATCGCCTTTTGTCAGCGCGACGGCCAAGATGCACGCCTCATCAATATGCTGGGACAATCGCGCGCCGTGAGTTTAACCGAGGACACTCTGACGATTGAGGCCCCTTCGCGCTTTGCCATCGCTCAGCTCAAAAAGCATCAGCCGACCATCGAGGCCTATCTGGAAGAGATCGCCTTTGCACCGATTGCGCTCAATATCGTGGCACCGCAAGGTGCCTCGGCAAATACGGCCCCGGACACTCACCCGGTAGCGATCGCCACCGCAGCAGCGACGCCGGTGCCCGAGCCTCGACGCGACGATGTTTCCCGTGAAACCATGGCGCCGCAGCCGACCGCTTCGTTCGCACCGGCGGTAGAGCCAGCCCCCTCGCCCATCCCGACCGCCACACATATGCCCGTCGCACACGAGGCGACACCCGGCGAGGAATCGGGCATTGCAATCAAAAATACGTTGTCCGCCGACGATTTCCGCCGCATGATGACCCAAATGAATGGCAGGCCACCGGCAAAAAGCGCAAGTTCGTCCGCAGCGCCGGCAGCACCTTCGGCGGAGGCCCCGGCGGCAGTCGAGAAAAACGCGGACGGGGCGCCCCTCGCAGCGAATTCGAAATTCACGTTTGAAAACTTCGTCTTCGGACCGGAGAACAGTCTTGCCTACCGATCGGCGCTCAAATTCGCCATGCTTGCAGACACGCCCGGTACCTGCACGTCGCTGTTCATCTACGGCAAATCGGGGTTGGGCAAGACACACCTGCTGCTCGCCATCAAAAACGAACTGGCGGAGAAATCGCCCGAGATCAAGGTGAAGTATGCCAACTCGCAGGCGTATCTGGACGACCTGATGACCGAATTCGACCGCCAGAAGAAGAGCAACGCCCCCATCATGCAGGCGTACCACGGCGTCGACGTGCTTATCATCGATGACATCCAGAACATCATCGGAAAGCGCGCGAGCGTGGATTACTTCTTCCAGCTGATGGACGAATTTATCCGCAACAACAAGAAGGTCGTGATCGCCGCCGACCGCGCGCCCAAGGACCTCAACATGGACGAGCGCCTGACCAGCCGCTTTAATGCCGGCCTGCTGTGTCTGGTAGCGGAGCCCAGCTACGAGATGAAGTACAAGATCTTGCAGCGTTATTACGAGAATACGATCGCCGCCGCGCCCGAAGCGGGCAACGACTCGCTGCTGGCTGCCTACGGAGGCGACGGCGGGCACCTGACCGACGCGCACTTTAAACACATGGCGGAGGTCTCGGGCACCAATATTCGCGAGCTCGAGAGCTTTTGCGAGCGGTGTGCCGGCGAAGCGGGCGACCGCGAGCGCGAGGGCGGGGAACTCACCTTTGACGACATCGACGCGATCGCCAGCCAGTATTTCGATACGTCGGCCAAGAAGATCAACGTGCAGACGGTCCAGTCCGTCATCGAGGAGCAATACGGCGTAACGCACGAGGAACTCATCGGTCCTCGCCGCAACGCCAACATCGCCAAGGCGCGCCACATCGCCATCTACCTGGCGATCGAGATGTGCGAGATGACGACGACGGCCGTGGGCGCCGAATTTGGCAACCGCAACCATTCGACCGTCAGTACGAGCTATAAAAAGGTTCAGAAGATGATTCAGGAAGACCGGACCGTTACCGAGGACCTCAAGTCGCTGCGCGATAAAATTACACTGCGCTCGTAGGTAAATGGACACACCTGTTGAAAACTTGTCGAAACGGCGGTCATAAGGTGTCTAAAACTCGGCCCGCGGTGATGAAAAGTTTTGCGCAGGTTTTGAACGTGGAAAACATACCCGGTTGCACACAGGATCCTGTCGATTCTCTTTTTAGGGCTGACCTGCACCTTTAGGAGTAATCAACAGTTTCGTCAGTACTATTACTATTATTAAGATATTTATATCTATAGAAAGGTATTAAAAGATGAAGTTCACCGTCAGCCAGAGCTCGCTTACGCAAGCCATCGGCGTCGTTATGAAAGGCGTCGCCTCGGCATCCACCCTCCCCATTCTGTCGGGCGTGCTCGTTAAGGCGCAAGACGGCATCTTGGAATTCCAGACCTCCAACTACACCATCTCGATTCGTCACCGCATTGCGGCTCATGTCGAAGAAGAGGGCGAGATGGTAATTCCCTGCAAGATGCTCTCCAACATCACCAAGACCCTTCCCGATGCCCCGGTCACCTTTGAGTTGTCCGAGCGTCAGGTATTGATTGGCTGCGAGAAGAGCTCTTTCCGCCTCAACACGCTCGATGCCAACGACTTCCCCGAGTTTCCGGCCTACGCCATCGAGAGTGCCGTCGAGCTGCCGACCGACATTCTGTCCGAAATGGTAAGCCGCGTGTGGCGTGTCACCTCGACCGACAAGGCCCGCCCCATCCTGGGCGGCGTGCATATGAAGGTCGAGAACAACACCGTGCGCCTGGTGGCGACCGACTCCTTTCGTCTGGCCGTATGCGATACGCAGGTCGAGACCTCGACCCTCGAGGGTTCCTTTGAGCTCAATGTTCCCGCCGACGCTTTTAACGACGCGCTGAGCATCATGGCGAGCCAGGCGACCATCATGATCGGTGCCACCGACACCCAGGTCGTCTTTGAGGCCGGCAACACCACCTACGTTTCGCGACGCATCGAGGGTGTATATCCCAATTACAAGCAGCTCATCCCCGATTCGTGCGTGACAAGCGTCAAGATCGACGTAGCCGCCTTTAACGCCGCCCTTAAGCGCGTGGCCGTCATCGCGAGCGCCAACCCCGCCGTCAAGTTTGAGATTGACGTCGAGAACGGCCAAATGGGCCTGTCCTCCATCTCCAACGACCAGGACCTGGCGCAGGAGACGATTGATGTCGAGGCCGAGGGCGAGTCGGGTACCATCGCCTTCAACTACCACTACATCTTTGGCTGCCTCAATGCCCTGTCCAAGGAGAAGGAGATCACGCTAGAGCTCAAGAGCTATTCGCAGGCGGGCATCTTCAAGTCCTACGACAAGATTAACTACCTGTACCTGGTCATGCCGGTACGCATCTAGCATTGTTCCATGGCCATGTTCGCACGTGATCTTTCTGTTGCGCGCTATCGCAGCTTCGACAGTTACCGCCTTGCCCTGAGCGACGGCGTGACCGTGCTCGCGGGTCCCAACGCGGCGGGAAAGACCAACCTCATAGAGGCGCTGCAGCTACTGACGAGTGGCGCCTCGTTTAGGCATCCGACCGCAGTCGAGCTCGTGCACGACGGCGTGGGCTCGTGTAGGGTGGAGCTGAGGCTCGAGGGCGACGGCCGCGTGCTGGACATGGGACTGAGCGTGGAAGACGGCAAGCGTTCGTTTAGCCGCAACGGCAAGCGCTGCGCGGCGTCCTGTGTGCGCGGGGTGCTGCCGAGTGTTCTGTTTTGCCCGGACCACCTGGATATGGTCAAGCGCGGTGCCAGCGTGCGCCGCACCGCGCTCGATGACTTTGGCGTTCAGCTGAGTGCGCGCTACGCCGATCTGGCTAGTGCCTACGGGCGTTGCGTGACCCAGCGCAATGCCCTGCTCAAGGAGGCCTGGTGCTGCCGTGAGATGCTCGGCGCCTGGAACGAGTCCATTGCTCGGGCCGGTTCGGCCCTGCTCGTGCACCGTCTGGCTCTGCTCGATCGGCTGTCGGGCCATGTGCGCGACGCCTATGGCCGAGTGGCGGCCGGCGAGCCCGCCGGCGTGTCCTATGTGTCCACGCTTGGTGACTTGCCTCGTACCGAGGACCGCGACGAGCTCAGGGGCTGGGCGTATGAGCATATGCTCTTGGCACTCGACGAGCGTGCCGACGAGGAGATTCGCCGCGGCGTGACTTTGGTGGGGCCGCATCGCGACGAGATCGAGTTTTCCGTTGCGGGTCGATCTGCCCGCTCGTTTGCCAGCCAGGGCCAGCAGCGTACGCTGGTGCTTGCCTGGAAGGTGGCGGAGGTGGCGGTGGCGCGCGATATCCTGGGCACCGCGCCGCTGCTGCTTTTGGACGATGTGATGAGCGAGCTCGACGGTGAGCGCCGTTCCGCTTTTCTGCAACTGATCGGTGATGATATCCAGACGGTCATAACCACCACCAATCTGGGGTATTTTACCGATGACCTGCTTGATCGAGCCAAGGTGGTGAGCATGGGTGAGGCGTGCTAATTACGAGCGCGAAAACGGCACGGTTGCCTTTGGCGGCTTTTTGGATGCCGAGCGCCAGCGCATTATGGCCGCGGCGACACCCGAGCGCCGCGCGCAGATGGAGGCCGCCGAGCAATCGCGTGCAATCTATCGCGCCTGGAACGCGGTGTGCGCGGGCACGCGCGAGGGACGTCACGTGACGGGCCTGCGCTACCTGCCCGAATCTAACGAACTGCTGGTGTATCTCGACTCGCCCTCATGGACACAGGAGATGACACTCTTGCGCGAGATCATCCGCGCGCGCATGGAGCGCGTCGGCGCGCACGTCGACGGCCTGGTGTTCAAGACGACCGTCCCCGGCCACACGCCGCCCGCTGCCAAGGAGCGCCTGCGTCCGGCCGAGAACGCGCACCCGCCGGCCCCGCATGCCGACCTCAGCGAGACCGAGCGAGCCGAGATTGAGCGCCAAGTGGCACCCATCGAGGACCAAAAACTGCGCGAGGCCCTCGAGAACGCCATGAGAGCCAGCGCCGAGTGGGCCAAGGGCGTGCAGAGCAAAAAAGAGCCTTAAATCGCATCTGGTGGCCTTGTAGAGCCAAATACCCTCGTCCCCGAGGGTATTTTTTTACGATAAACTAGTAAGGCTGTACACATTTTCTTAACTGAAGGAGGACGTGTGGCAAACGAAAACGATTACGATGGCGGCGAGATTAAGATTCTCGAAGGTCTCGAGGCCGTTCGTAAGCGCCCGGGCATGTACATTGGCTCGACGAGCGCCAGCGGTCTGCATCACCTGGTGTGGGAGATCGTTGACAACTCCGTCGACGAGGCCATGGCCGGTTTCTGCACCGAGATTCAGGTGACGGTCCACGCCGACAACTCCATCACGGTCGTCGATAACGGGCGCGGCATCCCCGTCGACGAGCATCCCATCAAAAAGATCCCGACGCTCGAGGTCGTTATGACGATTCTACACGCCGGTGGTAAGTTCGATAACTCGGCCTACAAGGTTTCGGGCGGACTGCACGGCGTGGGCATCTCCGTCGTCAATGCCCTGTCCAAGCGCGTAGTCGTGCAGGTATGCCGCGACGGCAACGTCTACGAGATGGAATTCTCGCGCGGCAAGACCGTCAAGAAGATGGAGGTCGTGGGCGCTTCGGAGACGACGGGCACCACCGTCACCTTCTGGCCCGACGACGAGATCTTCGAGACCTGCATCTACGATTTCGATACACTGCACAACCGTCTGCAAGAGACGGCGTTCCTCAACAAGAACCTCAAGATCGTGCTGACCGACGAGCGCGAGGCGACTCCCCATGTGGAGGAGTTCTGCTATGCCGGCGGTATCATCGACTTCGTCAAGTTCCTCAACGAGGGCAAGGATGTCCCCGAAGCCTTTAAGGAACCCATCTACATCGAGGGAAAATCGGACCCGGATGCGCCCGTGACCAAGATGGGAGAGGTCGAGGTATCCCTGCAGTGGAATAGCGGCTACGGCGAGAACGTCATGTCGTTTGCCAACGACATCTACACCCCCGAGGGCGGCATGCACCTCGAGGGCTTCCGTACCGCACTTACCCGCGTGATTAACGATTACGCGCGCAAGCAGAACCTGCTCAAGGAAAAAGACGCTAACCTGACCGGCGACGATGTGCGCGAGGGCCTATCGGCCGTTATTTCGGTCAAACTGCCCGATCCGCAGTTTGAGGGCCAGACCAAGGCCAAGCTCGGCAGCTCCTATATGCGAGCGTTGACGCTCAAGATCGTGACCGACGGCCTCGCCGATTACCTCGAGGAGCATCCCAAGCCCGCCCGCGAGATCGTCAAGAAGGCCCAACAGGCCTGCAAGGCGCGCAACGCCGCCCGCAAGGCGCGCGAGGCGACCCGCCGCAAGAGCCTGCTCGAGACGGCATCACTGCCCGGCAAGCTCGCCGACTGCTCGGTGCGCGACGCCGAGCTGACCGAGCTCTTCATCGTAGAGGGCGACTCGGCAGGCGGTTCGGCCAAGGACGGCCGTCGCCGAGACATCCAGGCGATTCTGCCCCTGCGCGGCAAGATTTTGAACGTCGAGCGCGTGGGCGATCATCGTGCGTTCTCGAGCGACACCATCCAGTCACTCATCACCGCGATCGGCTGCGGCGTCACGACGAGCGCCGGTGACGGCGGCGACTTTGATATCACCAAAGCCCGCTACCACAAGATCATCATCATGACCGATGCAGATGTCGACGGCGCGCACATCCGCATCCTGCTGTTGACGTTCTTCTACAAGTACATGCGCCCGCTGATTGACGCCGGCTACGTGTACGTCGCGTGCCCGCCCATCTTTGGCATCAAGGTGCGCAACAAGATTCACTACGTGTATCCCAACGGCCGCCAGCCCGAAGACGAGATCCTGCGCGACACCATCCAGAGCCTGGGATTGAACCCCGACGACAACGACGAGGACGGCAAAGCCAAGGACGGCAAGATCACCAAGAAACGCAAGGGCTACACCGTCCAGCGCTACAAGGGCCTGGGCGAGATGGACCCCAAGCAGCTTGCCTCGACGACGATGGACCCCAAGACCCGCATCCTACAGCGCGTGTCGATCGAGGACGCCGTGGTGGCGGACCGCGCCGTGCGCGAACTGATGGGTTCCGAGGTCGGCTATCGCCGCGAATATATCGAGAAGCACGCCCACGACGCGCGTTTCCTTGATGCTTAAGAGGAGGTAACGTGGCAGACGATATCAACAACAACGAGGGTATGGGCGAGGCCGGCGACGCCGGCATGCCCGATGATCTGAAGCGCCTACTTGCCCGCGCTGAGCAGGGCGAGGACGGCGATCCGGATGCCTATAACCCCGATGCCGATGACGATGAGGAAGAGGACGACGACGCCGAGCTCGAGGAGAGCTTTGGCGAAGTCGATCGTGGCGCCTCGGCCGGCGAGGATATCAACGGTGGCCAGCTCCAGATTTCGGAGTTCGGCCGCGAGATGAAGCAGTCGTTCATCGAGTACTCGATGTCGGTCATCACGGCGCGCGCCCTGCCGGACGTGCGCGATGGCTTAAAGCCGGTGCACCGTCGCATCCTGTACGCCATGAACGAGAGCGGCATCTACCCCAACCGTCCGCACAAGAAGTCGGCCTGGACGGTCGGCGAGGTTATCGGTAAGTACCATCCGCACGGTGACTCCGCGGTCTACGAGGCTATGGTCCGCCTGGCGCAGTGGTTCTCCATGCGCACGCCGCTCATCGACGGCCACGGCAACTTCGGCAACATCGACGGCGACGGCGCCGCCGCCATGCGTTACACCGAGAGCCGCCTGGCGAAGCCCGCCATGGAGCTCCTGCGTGACCTGCAGAAGGACACCGTCGACTGGCAGCCCAACTACGACGAGTCGCTCGCCGAGCCCGTGGCACTGCCCGCGCGTTTCCCCAACCTGTTGGTCAACGGCAGCCAGGGCATCGCCGTCGGCATGGCCACCAACATCGCCCCGCACAACCTTACCGAGGCGATCGAGGCCACCTGCTACCTGATCGATAATCCCGACGCCACTGTCGACGAGCTCATGCAGATCATGCCCGGTCCGGACTTCCCCACCGGTGCCATCATCATGGGCAGTGCCGGCATTAAGCAGAGCTACGAGACCGGCCGCGGTTCCATTACCGTGCGCGCCAAGGCTCATGTGGAGTCCACCAAGACCGGCCGTAGCCGCCTGGTCTTTACCGAGATTCCCTACATGGTCAACAAGGGCACCCTGCAGGAGAAGATCGCCCAGCTCGTCAACGACAAGCGCATCGAGGGTATCTCGGATATGCGCGATGAGTCCAACCAGAAGGGTATCCGTCTGGTCATCGAACTCAAGAAGGGCGTCATCCCGCAGGTCGTGCTCAACAACCTGTACAAGTACACCTCGCTGCAGACGACCTTTGGTGCCAACAACCTGGCGCTTGTCAACGGCGTTCCCAAATGCCTGAGCCTGCGCGAGATGCTGCAGCACTACATCGACCACCAGGTCGACGTCGTCACCCGCCGCACCCGCTTTGACCTCAAGAAGGCCCAGGCGCGCGCCCATATCCTCGAGGGCTACCTGATGGCTCTCGACCATATCGACGAGGTCATCAGCATCATCCGCTCCTCGCAGACCGACTCTGAGGCCAGCAGCCGCCTGATCGAGCGCTTTGGCTTTACGCCCGAGCAGACCACGGCCATCCTCGAGATGAAGCTGCGCCGCCTGACCGGCCTGGAGCGCGACAAGATTCAGGAAGAGCTGGACGGCTTGCGCCGCGCCATCGCCTACTACGAGGACCTGTTGGCGCACGAGGAGAAAATCCTGGGCGTCATCAAGGAAGAGATGCGCGAGATCTCCAAGAAGTTCGGCGATAAGCGCCGCACCGAGATCAGCCATGTCGAGAAGGACCTGGACGTCGAAGACCTGATTGCCGACGAGGACATGGTCGTGACCATCACCCACACCGGCTACGTCAAGCGCATCCCGGTGGCTGCCTACCGCGCCCAGAAGCGCGGCGGCAAGGGCGTGTCGGGCGTCAACCTCAAAGAGGACGATGTCATCGACGAGATGTTCATCGCGTCCACGCACGAGTACGTGCTGTTCTTCTCGAGCAAGGGCAAGGTCTATCGCCTGAAGGTGCACGAGCTGCCGGTTGGCACGCGCCAGGCGCGTGGCACCGCGATCGTCAACCTGCTGCCTTTCGAGGAGGGCGAGAAGATCGCGAGCGTCATCAGCTGCCGCGAGTTCCCCGCCGACGAGTACCTGATGTTTGCCACCAAGAGCGGCATGGTCAAAAAGACCGTGATGAGCGCCTACGACCGTAGCCGCCGCGACGGCCTGATCGCCATCAACCTGCGCGATGACGACGCACTGTTGAACGTGCGCCGCGTGCGCGAGGGTGACAAGATCATCCTGGCCACCACTGCGGGCAAGGCGATTATGTTCTCCGAGGAGCAGGTGCGCGCCACCGGCCGCGATACTAGCGGCGTTCGCGGTATTAGCATGAAGGACGGCGTGAGCGTTCTGGGCATGGAAGTCACCAACGGCAATGGCGACCTGTTCGTCATCACCGAGCGCGGCTACGGCAAGCGCACGCCGGTTGCGGACTACCCGGAGCAGAACCGCGGCGGTCAGGGCGTCTACACCATCCAGATGACCGAGCGCAAGGGTAACCTCGCAGCCATGAAGACGGTGGGCCCGCAGCACGAGCTGTTCATCGTGACGGAGGGCGCGACGGTCATTCGCGTCAAGACCGACGAGATCAGCCAAACCGGTCGAGCCACCCAGGGCGTCAAGATGATGACCGTCGACGACAACGACCGCGTATGCGCCGTAGCCCGCATGACAGCCGCCAAGGAAAAGCCCGAAGGCGCTGGCGCCGAGGCCGCAGCCGACGCCGAAGAGGCCCCAGTCGACCTAGGCGACGGTAACGACATGCCAGAGGATCTCCTCGACGAGTAAGAGGAACTAGCTGGTAGAAAATATCAGACCCCATATATCGGCGGTCGGCGCACCTGCGCGCCGACCGCTTTTTTTGAAAATCTTTGAACCCCACGTCTGCCCCGGCTGCCCGGCGGCATGCGAAGTCGATCGCGAGTTCCGCACGAGCCGGAGAGCACTTAATGTGCTCTCCGTGCGAGCAGGACTGTCCGAGCAGGTGACTTCGCATGCCGCCGGGCAGCCGGGGCAGACACCCCACCCAAAGTTTTTCAAAAAAGTTGTTGACGCGCGCGTAACGACTCGTCTAATATATCCCTTGCGCGATGGACCTGTAGCTCAGTTGGTTAGAGCGTCCGGCTGATAACCGGGAGGTCACAAGTTCGAATCTTGTCAGGTCCACCACTTTCTTTCGCAATAAACACCCCAGCGAGAGCCGAGTCGCCGCTGGGGTGTTTATTACTTTCTCCGTGGGGGTTTAGCTCAGCTGGGAGAGCGCGGGCTTTGCAAGCCTGAGGTCAGGGGTTCGATCCCCCTAACCTCCACCATGATGGACCTGTAGCTCAGTTGGTTAGAGCGTCCGGCTGATAACCGGGAGGTCACAAGTTCGAATCTTGTCAGGTCCACCATCAAAACGTTAAGAGCCCCGGGGCATTGCCTCGGGGCTTTTTTCTTATCCAGCGAAAGTAGTCAAAATAGCCCCGTCCCAAATTAACTACTTTGATTTTGTGTGCTGGGCGAAAGATTGGGTAGTATAGCTATTCAATGCGGCGACCCTGCCGTGTGTTAACCGCTACGTACCGGAGGTGTTCCATGGTTCGTGTCGACATAGAGACCATCGTCATGGCCGCCGGTCCCGTGCCATCGCTTATTGTGCTTCGTGAGCGCTGCGGCAAGTCGGATTCGACGGCGCCCCTGCGTTCGCTTTCCATTCAGACCGGCTCGTTTGAGGCCGCGGCCATTAGTCGTGGCATCGATAGCGGTCGCGCCGAGCGCCCGATAACGCATGACCTGCTGCTTGACACCGTCGATGCCCTGGGCGCCAAGCTCGAGCGCATCGAGATCGTTCGCGCCGAGCCGCCGGTGTTCTATGCGACGATTGTCGTGCTGGTCGATGGTGACGAGCGCAAGGTTGACGCCCGCCCCAGTGACGCCATTGCCCTTGCCGTGCGCAGTAATGCCCCCATGTTTGTGGAGGACGACATCATGAATCGCCTGGGCACCGTTTCTGCCCATGCCGAGGAAGTTGACGACGAGCAGGAGTTCGAGAAGTTCGACGAGTTCGTCCATACGCTCTCCCCCGATGATTTCTAAATGTCTGGCACGCGAGCGGAGAGGTCGCTGATGGGTACCCGCGTATCGGCTGAAGCGGCCGCCATCGCGCGTGAAGCCCAGATGCGCTCGGAGGCATCCGAGGCGGCTCGCATCGCCTATGTGACGCAGGCCCGCACGCTTCGCGAGCGCCGCGGCTCCTATATCAAGATGGTTATCATCTCCGCCCTTGTCGCGGTAATCTGTTCTCGTCTTCGTGGTACAGTTGGTGCGCTTGGGTTTTCGATTTCAACAGGCTTGGTAATCTGGGGCGTGGTCGATGCAGTAATGCTGACCAACCAGATCAAGGTGCTCGACAAGCGCGCGATGGATATGATGCGCGCCCGCGACGCTGCCGCCAAGATCGCTGCCGAGGCACAAGAACTGTAACGACGCCGGATTCGATGGGAAGGTCTAGAGATGGCACAGGATATGCAGGACGCCGGTAACGTCTCCGCCGAGCTCGACGCCATGGTGTGTGACCTGATTGGTGCGTTCTTGGACGACCTTGCCGCCGGCGAGAATCCGGGCGTAGTTGTGGCGATCGAGGACGCTGCTTCCAACCGATATCTGGCGGCACTCGACGAGGACGGCGAAGAGGCGTGTCTCGAGGCCGCCACCAACTTTATCTCCGAGCACAAGATGGGCCTTAAGGACGAGGGCCTGGGCCGTATCGCCCGCTATGCCATCGGCTATACCGGCTGCGTCGAGATTGACGGTGGCTATCACGATGCTCTGCTCGTGAGCTTCTTTGAGACCACGCTCGAGAGTGGCTTTTCGGCTTACGTGCTGTATGAGGGCATGGGTGCCGGCGATGGTTTTATGTGGAGCGACCCTGAACCTGCAGGTGAGGAAACCCCTCTTATCTAAAATCGCTAAAATAAACGAGTTTTCGGTAAAAGGCTCAATATTCCCGCCGAGCGTTGCATTGCTGGGTGGGTCGCATACGCGTGCCGTTTGTATATGGATAGAAGATAGGGGAACTACATGCGCGTAGACAATCTGAGGAACATCGCCATCATCGCCCACGTCGACCACGGCAAGACGACGATGGTCGACAAGCTCCTGCGTGCCACGGACGCCTTCCGTGCCAACCAGCAGGTCGAGGACCGCGTCCTGGACTCTAACGACCAGGAGCGCGAGCGCGGCATCACGATTCTCGCCAAGAACATCTCTATCGAGTACAAGGACGTCAAGATCAACGTCATCGACACCCCGGGCCACGCCGACTTTGGTGGCGAGGTCGAGCGCGTGCTGCGTATGGCCGACGGCGCCCTGCTGCTGGTCGACGCCTTTGAGGGCCCCATGCCCCAGACCCGCTTCGTGCTGCGTCACGCTATCGACACCGGCCTCAAGATCATGATCGTCATCAACAAGATCGACCGTCCGGGTGCTAACCCCGAGAAGGCCTACAACGACTGCCTCGACCTTATGGCCGACCTGAGCGCCACCGACGACCAGCTCGAGTTCGCCATGGAGCACGTGGTCTACGCCAGCGCCATGAATGGCTTTGCCCGCCTCGATCCCGAGGACGGCAACATGGACATGTATCCGCTGCTCGATATGATCATCGACGACATGCCCGCGCCCGAGGTTGATGAGAACGCCCCGCTGGCCATGCAGTGCGTGACCATCGACCACTCCAACTTCGTTGGCCGCATCGGTATCGGTCGCGTGTACTCCGGCACCATCCACCAGGGCGACCAGATCCTGGTTGTGAAAAACGACGGCTCCAGCGCTACTGCCACCGTCAAGCAGCTCTTTACCTTCGACTACCTGGGCCGCACCGAGTGCCAGGAAGTCGGCGCCGGCGATATCGCTGCTGTCGTGGGTATTGACCGCACCGATATCGGCGATGTTTACACCGACCCCGAGAACCCCGTCGAGCTCGAGCCCATCGAGATCGACCCGCCGACCCTGTCCATCGTCTTTGAGGCTTCGACCTCCCCGCTCGTCGGCCGTGACGGCGACATCGTGGGCGCCCGTCAGCTCAAGGAGCGCCTGTTCAACGAGGCCGAGAACAACGTGACCATGAAGATCGAGGAGCTCGAGGACAAGAGCGGCGTCGAGGTCTCAGGCCGCGGCATTCTGCACCTGTCCGTCCTGATGGAGTCCATGCGCCGCGAGGGCTTTGAGTTCCAGGTCGGCCGTCCCCGCGTTCTGTTTAAGAAGGACGAGAACGGCAACAAGCTGGAGCCTGTCGAGCAGGCCGTCGTCGAGTGCCCGGACGAGTACTCGGGCAAGGTCGTCGAGGTCTTCGGTACCTCCGGTGGCATCATGACGAGCATGGATACCTCGGGCATCGTGACCCATCTTGAGTTCAAGATCCCGACGCGCGGCATCATGGGTCTTAAGAACCGTATCATGAACGTCACCCACGGCGAGGGCGTGTTCTACCACACCTTCCTGGAGTACGGTCCCTACGCCGGCGAGATCGGCAACCGTCAGAACGGCGCCATGATCTCCATGACCACCGAGAAGGCCGTTGCCTACGCTCTGGGTACGCTGCAGGAGCGCGGCCAGCTGTTTGTTGAGCCGGGCACCGAGTGCTACGAGGGCATGATCGTGGGCGAGCGCAGCAAGGCCGGCGACATGGTCGTCAACATCGCCCGTACCAAGAACCTTGGCAACCAGCGTTCCTCGACCTCCGACATCTCCGTGCAGTTGGTGCCGCCTCGCACCTTCTCGCTGGAAGAGGCGCTGGAGTACATCGCCGACGACGAGCTGGTGGAGATCACTCCCAAGAACATCCGCCTGCGCAAGCGTCTGCTCAACGCCACCGACCGCAAGAAGGCAGCCGTCCGCGCCGGTCAGGTCAACAAATAAGCGCTGGGGTTTATAACCGCCAACTAGAAAGGGCGTCGACCGCAATGGTCGGCGCCCTTTTTGGTGCAAGGGGGACAGGTTGGTTTGCACCACCACAAAGGTGCCTGGCCCCTTTGTGGTGGTTGGCGGCTAGGCGGCGGGGAGTCCCGGATTATTGGCGGACTGCTGCGGTTTGAGGTGGGCGTTGCGCCAGATGATTTGGATAACGTAGCCGAGCATAAAGACAAAGGCCACGCCGCTGATGAAGTCGCCGATGAGGGGAAGTCCCGTGAGGGCGCCTGCGGCGATACCGCCCACGGCGGCCATGGCGTAGCGGTTCTGGTTGTGTCCGACCATGCGCGCAATAGCGCAGCCCGCAAAAGCGGTGGAGACCAGTGCGATGCCAATCACAGCGCACAGGAGGGCTCCGGCGAGCGATAGCCCGGCGATCGAGATGATCAGCAACAGAACGGCGGGGACGATAGCAATCGTGCCCAAAAGACCGCTCACCCACAGGGGCGTGGGACGTTGATGGAGCATGCCGGCAGCGCTGGCGGTCGCACGCGGAAAGGCGAGCTCGAGCAACAGGGCGACAAAGCAGGTGGAAAGCGCCGCGATGACGATGCCGCCGATGGTGTCGTTAATCGTAGAGGTGTTCTCATTCTCGGTGCGGTCGATCTTGAGGGCTCCGACCTCGGCTCCTGCGGCGCGCTCGGGATCCTCGGAAACATGCGCGTTCACGGTGCCGGTGATGTGCGCGTTTTTACCCAAGATGAGCTTGTCGGCCCAGACCTCAACATCGCCGTCGACGGTGCCATCGATGGTCACGGTGTCGCCCGCGAGCGCTGCCGACTTGGTAGAACCGCGCAGGGCAACCGTCTCGCCTATCGCATAGAAACAGTTAGCGGTGCTGTCGGCGTTGAGTACAACGTGCTGACCGACCACTGTAACGCTGCCATCAATCGTGGTTTTGGAGATATCGATGGTGCGCGCCGCAAGACGAACGGCGCCACCCACGGTGCAGTCGCGAATCGATAGGCTGTCGCCCGCCGCGATGATATCGCGGTCGATGGAGGTGTCGTCCAGGTTGAGGCTCTGGCCGGCCCAGTACAAGTCGCCTTCGACGCCAGACGGGGTGGAGTCTTCGTCGGTCGCGAGAACGTTTCCGGCGGTATCCGTGCCGGCGAACGAAGTCGTGGGAAGTACGGTCAGCGCAAGCACAATCAGTGCGAATAGGAGGGCGATGCGGCCACGCGCTTTACGGCGTCGGGACGACGGTGCTAGGTTGCAAGGCATAGTGAATCCTTCGTTAGATACTCGACATGTATCTAACAGGGTACCCAACGCGCGGGCGCTCTAAAAGAACCTCTCAGTTGCATTTCGAAGGGTTGTGCCGTGCTGTCTACTTTTTGCGATGCAAGAAGCGCGCGATGTCTTCCTCGGTGGGGCTTTTGATGTCAAAGCGCAGCGAGAGCCAGCGCAGGCCCATGGTCACGACAACGCATACGACCAGCGCGGCGACATTGCTGACCAAGCCACTCATGACGAGGCTTACATAGCTTGCCGATCCAGCGATAGCCGCGATGGCATAAAAGTTAGTGCGTTGGAAAATGCCCGGAACCACGCCCATAAAGCCATCGCGCAACATGCCGCCACCCACCGCGGTGAAGAAGCCCATCATGATGCACACCGCCGGCGCAAAGCCGTAGACCAGCGCCTTGTCTGCACCAGTTGCCGCATAGATGCCGACCGAGATGATGTCGAGTAGGGGAATGAGTTTCTCGGGTTTATCGACGATTGCCGGGAAGATGTAGATGATGGCCGCCGTGGCGATGGAGAGCGGCAGCGCCATTGGCTGGTTGAGGATGTAGACGTTGCCGACCTGGAGTGTCATATCGCGCAAAAGACCGCCACCCAGACCGCAGACCACCGCGAGTGCGACCGCGCCCACCAGGTCGAGCTTGTGTTCGCGCGCGACCAGCACGCCCGAGATTGATGCCGCGACAACAGCGAACATCTCGAGCCAAAAGGGGATAGCGACCATGGCATCCGAGGCATGTGAGGTAACGGTCATAGCAGCGACGACGGGCAAGATGGGGTCCTTTGAGTTGCGAGTTTAGACAATGCCCGTACATAGTACATGGTTGGCGGGCGTGGCGACCCAATTGCTCGGTAAACGGTCGGGACCGGGCGCGGGCGTGGCTGAATAGGAGGGATGTCCAAATTTTGAGCGGAGCTCAAAATTTATCCGGTCGGCTTACGCCGACCGCGCTGCGCTAAAAACGCGCCACGGGCGCGTTTTCTTTACGCTTTGCGCCCTGGCGGGTTCGAATCCCTCCTCCTCCGCCGTATTCGCTTGTTAGGAACTCAAAACAAAAAAGCCCCCAATATTGGGAGCTTCCTCAATCTAAATGGCGGAGGAGGAGGGATTCGAACCCTCGTGACCTTATACAGGCCAAACGGTTTTCGAGACCGCCGCATTCAACCACTCTGCCACCCCTCCGCGTGGGGTAAAAACAAAGCAGGCTCGAAGGCCTGCTTTGGAATTAACTGGCGGAGAGTCAGGGATTTGAACCCTGGAGACGCTTTTGACGCCTACACGATTTCCAATCGTGCTCCTTCGGCCACTCGGACAACTCTCCGTTAAATGCGAAAGTCAGTATACACGAGGAATCGCAAAGTGCAAACAGAAAAGTTGGCTTTTTTTAAACGCTTGGCTCCGTGACGGGGTTCAAGCGAGCCAAAAACGGACTCTGACCAGCATGGCTGCAAGTAGCAAATTGTTCAAAATGGGTATTTATAAGCGACTCGGCAATGAATTTAATAATCTTTGACCGTTGTTGAAGACCACTGGTATGCATTTCGCGACCACAGCCTTGCAATTGCTGACCTGCGATTTGATTTGGTTTGTCCCCGCAGCGCCGTATCTTGTCCACAGATCCGTCAAGCATTTGGTCGGCATTTGGTTGGAAGACGCATGAAGCGGCGTGTGAGTATGGACATATGTGGAGGTCATGAGGTTGTAGCTGCATATTCTTGCAGCCTGGGAGGTTGAAAGATATTATTACCAAGTCTTTTCCTGCTTCAGGCGCACCTTCACGACCTGAAGCCACATTTGCCCAGAGGAGGTGACAATATGAAGGCTTATGAACTGCTGTTCTTTGTTGACCCGTCGCTCGACCCCGAGACTCGTCTCGCTGTTATGAAGCGTATCGATACCACGATCGCTGAGGGCGCTGGCAAGGTCGACTCCGTTGACGAGTGGGGCAAGCGCAAGCTCGCCTACGAGATCAACGACCTCACCGATGGTGACTACACCCTCATCAACTTCCACGCAGATCCTACCCAGATCGCCGAGCTTGATCGCGTCCTGCGCATCACCGACGCTGTGATCCGCCACATGATCGTCCGTCGCGACGACCAGGAGTAAGACTGTCGTTTTGGACTGGGCTTGTGCCCCAAGAGGAAGTAGTGAGTTATGAGCATCAATCGAGTGAACATCACCGGTAACCTCACGCGTGATCCCGAGCTGCGCGCCACCGCCGGCGGAACCCAGGTTCTGTCCTTTGGCGTCGCCGTGAACGATCGTCGCCGCAACCCGCAGACTGGCGAGTGGGAGGACTATCCCAACTTTGTCGACTGCACTATGTTCGGCACGCGCGCCGAGGCCGTGAGCCGTTTCCTGGCAAAGGGAAACAAGGTCGCGATCGAGGGCAAGCTGCGCTACAGCTCTTGGGAGCGCGACGGCCAGCGCCGGAGCAAGCTTGAGGTCATCGTTGATGAGATCGAGTTTATGAGCTCCCGTGGTGGCCAGGGTGGCTACGATCAGGGCGGTTACGCCCCCGCAGCCCCCGCGCCCGCAGCACGTCCTGCCGCACCGGTGGCTACGCCGCCCGCGGTCGACGTCTACGATGAGGACATCCCGTTTTAAGGGCTGTTCACCTATTTTTGAGTGAGAGGCGGCTTCGGTTCGCCGAAGTTGCCAAATGAAAGGTATTTTGACATGGCTAATGATTTTTCTGCACGTCAGCCGCGTCGTAAGTACTGCCAGTTCTGCAAGGAGAACACTGAGTTCATCGACTATAAGGACACTCAGCTTCTCCGTAAGTACATGACCGACCGTGGCAAAATCAAGCCCCGTCGCGTCACTGGCGCTTGCACGCAGCATCAGCATGACATCGCCAACGCCATCAAGCGCGCCCGCGAGATGGCTCTCCTGCCGTACACCGTCCCCGTGGTTTCCTCTCGTGGCAACCGCGACCGCGGCTAAGAAGGGAGACGCATCATGAAGGTTATTCTTCTCGATGAGATCAAGGGCAAGGGCGGCGAGGGTGACGTCGTAGAGGTCGCTCAGGGTTACGCTGAGAACTTCCTGTTCCCCAAGAAGCTCGCTGTTGCCGCCACCAAGGGCAACCTCAAGCAGCTTGACGAGCGTCGCAACAACATCGCCAAGCGCGAGGCCGTCCGTCTGGCTACCGCCAACGACACCAAGGCTGCCTTCGAGGGCAAGACGGTCACCGTTGACGTCAAGGTTGGCGACGAGGGCATCCTCTTTGGCTCCGTTACCGCCGCTATGATCGCTGACGCCATCAAGGCTCAGCTCGGTATGGACATCGACCGCAAGCGCGTCGAGCTCGGTAAGCCCATCAAGGTTGCCGGTGCCCACACCGTTGCCATCTCGCTGTACCGCGAGATCAAGGCCGAGGTTGTCGTTCTCGTTGGCGTTACCGCCGAGGAGCTCGCTGCCGAGGCTGAGGCTGAGGAGGCCGCTGAGGTCGCCGAGGCCGAGACCGCCGAGGTCGAGACTGAGGCTGCTGCCGAGTAGCATTTGCTGCAACGCAACAATCTTGTTCTAAGAAGGGCGCTCTGGGAAACCAGGGTGCCCTTTTGTTTTCTACGCTCAGCGAGCGCCATGGCAGGCGTTATGGTGAAGTCCCAATTGCGGGACCGTTCATCCGTTTGGTTCGGTGATGATTGCCGGCGCGCGGTCCGTTTTTGGACCGCGGCTGATACTATGGATGCTCGCAAGCGATATGAATGAGGATGCTCATGGCATATGACGATAGGGAGACCGGGCTGACGGTTGAGGACCGCGGCTCCAAGTTGGGTCTTCCCCAAAACCAAGATGCAGAGGCCAATGTTCTGGCCGCTATGCTGCTATCGCCCGAGGTGGTCGAAGAGGCCCAGGTCGAGCTGCAGCCCGATGACTTCTACCGGCCCATTCATAAGACCATCTACACCGCGATGGTCGATATGTACAACAGCCGCATTCCCATCGACTCCATCTCGCTGATCGATTACCTGCGCAGCATCAACAAGCTCGATGCCGTGGGCGGCGAGGCGTACATTTTGGAGCTGATGGGTCAGACCCTGTCGCTTGTCAACTGGCAGCACCACGCCGCCATCGTGCGCCGCGACTCGATGCTGCGCGAGCTGATCGGCGCCACCAACGAGATCAACGCACTGGCCTATAACGCTCCCACCGACACCAAAGAGGTCGTTGAGCTGGCCGAGAGCAAGCTGCTCAAGGTCACGGCGCGCGAGGTCAAGTCGAGCTACAAGACGCTGACCGAGTTTATGGTCGAGGCCTATAACGAGGCCGAGGAAGTGTGCCAGGCCGGTGGCCAGGCCGCGGGCGTGCCCACGGGCTTCCCGTCGCTCGACCGCATGCTCATGGGCTTCCGCGAGGGCCAGCTCATCATCATCGGCGCCCGTCCTGCCGTGGGTAAGACGTCGTTCGCCCTCAACCTGGCGCTCAACGCCGCGGCGGCCGGCTATACCGTCGGCTTCTTCTCGCTGGAGATGTCGGGCAAGGAAATTGCCCAGCGCCTGATTTGCGCCTATGCCATGATCTCGATCAGCGACTTCCGTATGGGCCGCATTAGCCCCGAGCAGTGGGCCAACATCAACGAGGCAACGCAGACCTTGTCCAAGCTCGACATTTTGATCGACGACACGCCCGGCACCACGGTGACCGAGATCCGCGCCAAGAGCCGCCGCATGCTCCATAACAAGGAGAAGGCCATCATCATCCTGGACTACCTGCAGCTGGTGAGCCCTCCGCCGGGACGCCGCTCCGAGAGCCGTACCGTCGAGGTCTCCGAGATGTCGCGTGGCATGAAGATCATGGCCAAGGAGCTCAAGATCCCGCTGATCGCGCTCTCGCAGCTTTCGCGTCAGGTCGAATCCCGTACCGGCAAGCGCCCGCAGCTTTCCGACCTGCGTGAATCGGGCTCCATCGAGCAAGACGCCGACATCGTTATGTTCCTGGACCGCTCCGCCGACGAGGCCGAGGCCTCGCGCGACGATCGACCCGACGAGGGCGTTACGCGTATCGTTGTGGCCAAGAACCGTTCGGGCCCGATCGGCGACGTCGACCTGATGTTCCTGCCGGCATCCACCAAGTTCTATGAGCTTGATGGGGCGCATACCGAGGAGTAGGACAGGCGCCCGTTGCACGGGTATACTGGGAATGTTTTGTGCTTCTGCGCGCCGGCGTGGTGCGTAGACAGTCCATGAATGTAAGGAGTAAACATGCCGTCAACCGTTTTGGTCGGTGCCCAGTGGGGCGATGAGGGCAAGGGTAAGATCTGCGACCTGGTCGCCGGCGACTTCGATGCCGTCGTGCGCTACTCGGGCGGCAACAACGCCGGCCACACCATCGTCGTCAACGGCAAGAAGTACGGCCTGCACCAGGTGCCCTCCGGCATCATGTATTCCGACCATGTGTCGGTGATCGGTAACGGCTGCGTCGTCAACCCCAAGGTTGTCCTTGAGGAGATCGACATGTTCGAGGCCGACGGCATCACCACCAAGAACCTCAAGATCAGTGGCAACGCGCATGTCATCATGCCGTACCACATCGATCTGGATGGTGCTTTTGAGCAGAAGCTCGGTAAGAAGAACATCGGCACCACCAAGCGCGGCATCGGCCCGTGCTACCAGGACAAGATGGCCCGCATTGGCCTGCGCATGCAGGACATGATGGACGAGGAGCTGTTCCGCGACAAGCTGGAGACCGCTCTTGCCCGCGTGAATCCCGAGCTCGAGCTTATCTACAACCTGCCCACCTACACCGTGGACCAGATCTGCGATGAGTACCTGCCCATGGCCGAGCGCCTGCGCCCCTACATCACCGAGACGAGCCTGCTGCTCAACAACATGATCGACGAGGGCAAGGACCTGCTGTTTGAGGGTGCCCAGGCGACGCTGCTCGACATCGACCACGGCACCTATCCGTACGTGACGTCCTCCAACTGCACCGCCGGCGGCGCCATCACCGGCTCCGGTGTGGGTATGAAGAACGTCGACCGCGTGCTGGGCGTCATGAAGGCCTATATCACCCGCGTCGGCTCGGGCCCCATGCCCACCGAGCTTTCCTACGAGTCCGAGGCCGGCCACACGCTGACCGAGGAGGGCTATGAGTACGGCGTGACCACCGGTCGCCGTCGTCGCTGCGGTTGGTTCGATGGCCCCATCGCCAACTACGCCTCGCGCGTCAACGGCCTCACCGATATCGCCCTGACCAAGCTCGACGTACTTTCGGCCTTCGACACCATCAAGGTGTGCGTTGCCTACGACGTTGACGGCGAGCGCTACACCAGCGTGCCCGAGCATCAGGTGCGCTTTGAGAACGCCAAGCCCATCTACGAGGAGCTCCCGGGCTGGAAATGCGACATCATCGGTTGCCGTAGCTTTGACGAGCTGCCGCAGGAGGCTCAGGACTACGTGGCATTTATCGAGGATCTGGCACACACCCGCGTGACGTTTATTGGCGTCGGCGCCGGTCGCGAGCAGATCATCAACCGATTCTGGAAGTAATCGGTCTTTACGGTTATTGCGATATACCCCTTTGCAGCCCAGGCGGGCGGCCGAGGGGTATATTTGCTTTGTAATGGGCCCGCAAGGTTGGCGGGCCGTTCATCCATAGAGGAGGCACCCTTGAAGGCGGACACTCAAACCATCGACATCCTGTTGTTGGGCAGCGGCGGCCGCGAGCACGCTTTGGCAGCAAAGCTCGCAGCATCACCGCGCGCCGGCAAGCTCTACATCGCGCCGGGCAACGGCGGTACCGCGAGCTGTGGCGAGAACGTTGTTCTCGACGATTGCGATCCTGCAGCCGTGGCGGCATTTGCGCAGAGCCACGGATGCGGACTCGTGGTGATTGGCCCCGAGGCCCCGCTCGTGGTGGGCGTGGCCGACGCCGTGCGTGCGGCGGGCATTCCCTGCTTTGGCCCGGGTGCCGAGGGCGCCCAGATGGAGGGCTCCAAGCTGTTCTCCAAGCAGCTCATGGAGCGTGCGGGCATTCCGACGGCTGCCTATGGCTCGTTTACCGATGAGGCTTCTGCTCTTGCCTATGTGCGCGAGCAGGGCGCACCGCTGGTCGTGAAGGCCGACGGTCTTGCTGCGGGCAAGGGCGTTATCGTGGCAACCGAGCTTGAGCAGGCCGAGGAGGCCGTGCGCGAGTGCTTTGGCGGCACCTTCGGTGACGCCGGCAACACCGTGGTTATCGAGGAAATGCTCGTTGGCCCTGAGTGCTCGCTGCTGGCCTTTACCGACGGCAAGACCGTGCGTCCCATGGCCACATCGCAGGACCACAAGCGCGCACTCGAGGGCGATCTTGGCCCCAATACCGGCGGCATGGGCGTTTACAGCCCGGTGCCCATCGTGACTGACGAGGAGCACGCCACCATGGTGGCGGTTATGGAGCAGACCGTGGCCGAGCTCGCTGCCGAGGGTATCGACTACCGCGGTTGCCTGTACGGCGGCTTTATGCTCACGCCCGCCGGCCCCAAGGTGCTGGAGTTCAATGCCCGCTTTGGCGATCCCGAGACGCAGGTCGTGCTGCCGCGTCTTAAGAACGACTTGGTCGAGGTCATGCTGGCCTGCGCCAACTGCGAGCTCGATCAGATTGAGCTCGACTGGCGTGACGAGTGGGCCGTGGCTGTCGTCCTGACGAGCGCTGGTTACCCCGGCAGCTACGAGAAGGGCAAGGTCATCACCGGTATCGCCGACGCCGAGGCTATGGAGAACGTAACCGTGTATCACGCCGGCACTGCTGTGGTGGATGGCCAGCTCGTGACCAACGGCGGCCGCGTACTTGCCGTGACCGCGCTGGGCGACACGTTCGAGAACGCTCGCAACCTTGCCTACGAGGCCTGCGAGAAGATTGATTTTGAGGGCAAGACCCTGCGTCACGACATCGGCCTGCGCGCACTGCGTGGCCGCGACGCTTGGGATGCCTAAAGTCCGAGAGGAATGAGACGGATGGACGAGAAGAACGAAGAGCTCGTGGACGCGCAGATCGTCGAGCAGGACGGTCGCACGTATGGGCACGCCGAGGGCGAGCCCGGTGGCGAGGTTGTCGATGAGCCGATGCTGGTGCTGGGCGATGACGACCCGCACGATGCCGAGCTGCACGAGAAGATTCTTTCGGAGGAGTGCGCCTGGAAGGGCAAAATCCTCGACGTCCACCGTCTTGAGGTTGAGCTGCCCAACGGTCACCGCAGCGCTCGCGATGTGATTCGCCATCCGGGTGCGGCGGCCGTTGTGGCGCTTACCGAAAGCGGCAAGATTGTGCTGGTGCGCCAGTATCGCACCGCCATCGACCGCGTGACGGTTGAGATTCCCGCCGGCAAGCTCGATCCGGGCGAGGATCCGCTCGATTGTGCCAAGCGCGAGCTGCACGAGGAGACGGGCTTTAGGGCCGGCCGCATCCGCTTTTTGACGTCGATCGTCACGACCTGCGGCTTCTGCGACGAGATCATTCACATCTACTTGGCTACGAAGCTCGAGTTCGACGCGCCCAACCCCGACGACGATGAGTTCGTCAACGTTGACCTGGTGCCGCTGCACGAGCTGATCGACGCCGTGCTCGACGGCAAGATCGAAGACGCCAAGACCGTCGTGGGCGCCTTGGCCTGCGATAGCATTGCGCACCGACTAGGTGGCGCGGAACTGTAGCGAGCGAGGTAACCTCGCAGGTTTGTATAAGTCAGCGAAAGTGCTCCATTTGAGGCAAGGTGGCCTGAAAGAGGAGGGAAGCGTATGGATATACGCGACCGACGATTGAAGGCCAGATTGTCCAAATGGAGCACTTGCAGCGTCGAGACGAAACGCGGTTTGGTAAACCGCGTAAGGTGATTATGTTTAAGCGTTTTCTTTCGTACTACAAGCCCCAGATGGGGCTTTTTGTTGCCGATACTGTTTGTGCTCTGGTGCTTGCCGCCATCGATCTGGCGTTTCCTATCATTCTGCGCAATCTGACCGGCGGGCTCTTTACCCAGGGTCAGGCTGCTATTATGCAGGCGCTCGGTATGATCGCGGTTGGCCTGGTACTGATGTATGCCATCCGTTGCGCCTGCCGCTACTTTGTGAGTTACTGGGGCCACGTGATGGGCGCGCGCATGGAGTCCAAGATGCGCGAGGACCTGTTCGATCAGTACGAGCGTTTTAGCTTTGCGTACTTCGATCGCAACAGCTCGGGTGACATGATGAGCCGCGTGGTCAACGACCTGTTCGATATCTGCGAGGCGGCACACCACGTGCCCGAGTGGATCATCATCTGCGGTATCGAGATTATCGGCTCGTTTGTGATCCTCTTTACCATCGCCCCGGTGCTGGCGCTTGCCATGGTCGTGGTGACCGCGGCGTTTGCGGTCGTCATGTTTTGGCAGAACATGCGCATGCGTGAGGTCTTTAGCGACAACCGCAAAAAGATTAGCGGCATTAATGCGCAGCTGCAGGATTCGCTGGCGGGCATGCGCGTGGTCAAGAGCTTTGCGAACGAGGAAGCTGAGCGCTCCAAGTTCCGCGCCTCTAACGACCGCTATCTTTCGTCCAAGGAGAATATGTATCACGCCATGGGCGTCTATACCGCGACGTATGGCCTGCTCTCGGGCGTGTTGTACGTGATCGTGGTGCTGCTGGGTGGTTGGCTGGTGGCGCAAGGCCAACTGCAGGCGGTCGATATGGCGACCTTCGCGCTCTACATTTCACTGTTCTGCACCCCGCTCGAGACGCTTGTGAACTCGGCTGAGACGTATCAGAAGGCCATCGCCGGCTTTAAGCGCATGGACGAGGTGCTTTCGACCGCCCCGGATATCCAGGACAAGCCGGGCGCTACGGACTTGCAGGTGACCGCCGGCGCGGTGGAGTATCGCGACGTGTGCTTTAGCTACGAGGATGTTGAGCTGGGTGGCGGCGATGAGGCTCGTCCCGTGATTGACCATATGGATCTGTCCATCAAGCCCGGCCAGACCATTGCGCTGGTTGGCCCCTCGGGCGGCGGCAAGTCCACGACGTGTTCGCTGCTGCCGCGCTTTTATGACGTTGCTGCCGGATCCATCAGCATCGACGGCCAGGATGTGCGTGACGTGACGCAGCAGAGTCTGCGCCGCGCCATCGGCCTGGTACAGCAGGATGTCTACCTGTTCGACGGCACGATTGGCGAGAACATCGCCTATGGCAAGCCGGGTGCCACGGCAGAAGAGATCGCCGAGGCCGCCCGCCGCGCCAACATCGACGCCTTTATCGAGTCGCTGCCACAGGGTTACGACACCGTGGTGGGTGAGCGCGGCAGTCGTCTTTCGGGCGGCCAGAAGCAGCGCGTCGCTATCGCTCGCGTGTTTCTCGAGAACCCCAAGATTCTTATCTTGGATGAGGCGACGAGCGCTCTGGATAACGAGAGCGAAGAAGCGGTGCAGGAGTCGCTTGAGGAGTTGGCGCGCGGCCGCACCACGATCATCATCGCCCATCGTCTGTCGACCATTAAGCATGCCGACGAAATCGCGACCGTTGAGCATGGTCGCGTTGTGGAGCGTGGCACGCACGAGGAGCTTCTCGCACGTGGCGGCACCTATGCCCGTTACTATCGAATGCAGTTCGAAGGTGCGCGTGCGCACGAGCTCGACTAATTGATATGACAGGAAGTTTATGGCTGACAAGAACCCTTTGACTCCGGAAGAAGTGACGGAGTTATTCTCCGAAATCGACGCATCCGGCGTCTTGGATCCCACGCTCGCCAAAAAGCGTACCGAGCGCATGCGCGAGAAGGAGGCCGCGGTCAAGCGCGGTGACAAGGCGGCGCTGGCACAGCTGCGCAGCGAGGACCGCGCGAGTCAGGCCAAGCATATCGACCCGTTGTCCGAGGATGACCCTTCGGGTTCGCAGGTGAGCCATACCATTACGAAGACCGCCATGGCTGTGGTCATTACCATCCTGGTGCTGATTGTTGGCATGCAGATTGGCTACGGCGTGATGCGCCGTTTGAACACCGCAAACCTGTCCGAGAGCGTTTCGGTGGATACCGTTTCCACGGCGCTGAAGGGCGGGCTCGAATGGGGCAACGGCTTTACGCAGTTCCCGCTCGACTTTACCGTCGATGAGGCCGACGAGCGAACGGGCACGGTAGAGGTGACGGTGCTGGATACGTCGTCTGGCAACGAGCTCGAGCTGCTGTCCAACGGGCAGATCCAGGCGGCAGCACTTGCGACCAACGCGCTGCTCAACGATAAGATCGACCGCGTGGTGTACAACGTGCACGCCTATATCGATGAGGACAGCAACATTCAGCACGATTCCTTCTTTGGCATGTTTCCCGCGCAGGGTCACCAGAGCGCCATTCTGACATTCGTGTGGACCAAGAGTTCCTCGAACGCCACGAGTATCGACTGGAAGATGCGTATCGTGAGCATGGACGATACGATTGCCGAGCGCATCCAAAAACAGGTGAACTCGGTGTCGTCGCTGATCGAGGACCCGGCGGTGAGCCAGACCAAGATCACGGAAGAGAAGGCCGAGCGTGACCTGGAGCATCGCCTGCACGGCCGCGAGATCTTCCGCGGCGGAAAGCCCGACCGCAGGCCGTCCGATCTGTTGGAGCAGGACAAATAAGACGCCATCATCCCGCGTGAGCCAAGTGCCCCGCGGGATGATTTTTTCATCCCCGTCCCAGAAAAATCATTATGCATAGAAAGTCATAATTATCATTTCGTAAACATTTCGATGAAATTAACGCCATGGCGCATACTTGCGGTTACAATACCGCGAGGCCTAACTACCAACCTTTAAGCCGGTCCGGAGAGACCGGGAAGGAGCATTATGGCGAACAACCATACTGCGGGCACTGCTGCCCGCACCTTCGCGCCCAGCGAGCTTTGC
Source organism: uncultured Collinsella sp. (assembly GCA_934654775.1). Taxonomy (GTDB): domain Bacteria; phylum Actinomycetota; class Coriobacteriia; order Coriobacteriales; family Coriobacteriaceae; genus Collinsella. Next base: position 94,096 of record CAKUGR010000004.1, on the reverse strand, counting down.
CAGCGCATGCTGGCCAAAACCAGCAAGGGCACCTGCGGTCCCTGCATCCTGTACCTTGAGGATGGGACCATTTTTTATGGACGTGCATGCGGTGCCGAGGGCACCGCGACCGGCGAAGTCTGCTTCAACACCTCGCTCGAGGGCTACTTTGAGGTTATGACCGACCCGAGCTATGCCGGCCAAATCGTAACCATGACCTATCCGCAGATCGGCAACTACGGCATCGACGAGACCGACGTCCAGTCGGCCTTCCCCGGCGACGCCGTTCGCCCCGCAAGCGCTCCGGCCATGCGCGGCATGATCGTTCGCGACATGTGCGCCACGCCTTCTAACTGGCGCTCGGCTGTCAGCGTGCCGGAGTATCTGCGCGCCCACGGTATCGTCGCCATCGAGGGCGTCGATACCCGCGCTCTGGTGCGCCACCTGCGCGACAAGGGCTCCAAGATGGGCATTATCTCGACCGAGATCTTCGATGTCGATGAGCTTGCCGAGCGTCTGGACGCAGCACCCACGCTGGTGGGCGAGAACCTGGTCAAGACCGTGAGCTGCCCTGAGCCTCACGAGTTCGCAGCCGCCGATCTGCCCGCTACGCATGACTTTGCGCTCGCGGCCGCCGCTCCTGCCCGCCACAAAGTGGTCGCCTATGACTGCGGCGTGAAGCGCGGCATTCTGGAGGGCCTCGTCCGCGCTGGCTGCGACCTCACCGTCGTGCCGTGGGACACGCCTGCGAGTAAGGTGCTCGACATGAATCCCGACGGCGTCTTTTTGTCCAACGGCCCCGGCGACCCCGATGCCGTGGTGGAGACCTACGAGCAGGTGCAGCAGCTGATCGGCAAGGTGCCGGTCTTTGGCATTTGCCTGGGTCACCAGATGATCAGCCTGGCCTGCGGCGCTCAGATGGAAAAGCTTAAGTTTGGCCACCGCGGCGGTAACCAGCCGGTTATGAACCTGGTGAGCCGTCGCGTGGAGATCACCGCGCAAAACCATGGCTTTGGCCTGCTGTTCCCCAGCTTGGGCAAGCTCATCCCCGAACTCTCCGGCGGCGAGACCGAGCATGCGTCCGATGGCGATCTGCGCGCCTGGGTGCGCCGCGGCATCGCGCCGGTCGTGATGAACGAGCGCTTCGGCCGCATTCGCCTGACGCACGTGAACCTCAACGACGGCACCGCCGAGGGCATCCAGCTGCTCGATGCCCCGTGCTTCTCGGTCCAGTACCACCCCGAGGCCTCGCCTGGCCCCACCGATGCCCACTATCTCTTTACCGCCTTTACGCGACTCATGGACGGCGAGGAGAACTACCTGGACATCGACACCGCGAAGGACCGCCTGCAGGGCTGGAATTTCGCCGAGACTGACGATGGTTCCGCCGTTCTACCGAACGGCGGACCGGTCGACGCTGCGGCTGCATCTGGCACATCATCTTGCCGTTCTGCTTCGGACGCGCGGGCATAAGCCCAGCGCGCCCTCGCATCACGGCAACCTGATGCACCAGCTGCACCCTCGCTGACTTTTCCAAAACATTGAGTCAGCCTCTCTAGGAGGTTTTAAATATGCCTAAACGTACTGACATCAAGCGCGTCCTCGTCATTGGTTCGGGCCCCATCGTCATTGGTCAAGCCTGCGAGTTCGACTACTCCGGCGCCCAGGCCTGCAAGGTGCTCAAGGAGGATGGCTTTGAGGTCATCCTGGTCAACTCCAACCCGGCGACCATCATGACCGACCCGGGTCTTGCCGACCGCACCTATGTCGAGCCCATCACCGCCGAGTTTATCGAGCGCGTGATCAAGAAGGAGCATCCGGACGCGCTGCTGCCCACGCTGGGCGGCCAGACCGGCCTCAACGCCGCTGTTGAGCTGGCAAAGGACGGCACGCTGGACAAGTACGGCGTCGAGATGATTGGCTGCGACCTTGCCGCTATCGAGCGCGGCGAGGACCGCAAGCTCTTTAACGAGGCCATGGCCGAGATCGGCCTGGAGGTCGCGCGCTCGGGCTATGCCTACAGCGTGGAAGATGCCGAGGCCATTGCCGAGCGCGTGGGCTACCCCTGCGTACTGCGCCCGAGCTTTACCCTCGGCGGCGCCGGCGGCGGCATCGCGCATACCCACGAGGAGCTCGTCTCCATCGTGAGCCAGGGCCTGGAGCTCTCGCCCGCCCACGAGGTGCTGGTCGAGGAGTCCATCGAGGGCTGGAAAGAGTACGAGATGGAGGTCATGCGCGACCACGCTGGCAACGGCATCATCGTGTGCTCCATCGAGAACCTCGACCCCATGGGCGTGCACACCGGCGACTCCATCACCGTGGCGCCGGCGCAGACGCTCTCCGACCTTGAGTATCAGCGCATGCGTGTGGCCTCGCTCGCCATTCTGGAGAAGATCGGCGTCGAGACCGGCGGCTCCAACGTGCAGTTTGCCGTGAACCCCAACACCGGCCGCCTGATCGTCATCGAGATGAACCCGCGCGTGAGCCGTTCGTCCGCGCTTGCCTCCAAGGCCACGGGCTTCCCCATCGCCAAGGCCGCCGCGCGCCTGGCCGTGGGCTACACGCTCGACGAGATCGTCAACGACATCACCAAGGCCACGCCCGCCTGCTTTGAGCCCACGATCGACTACTGCGTCGTCAAGGTGCCGCGCTTTGCCTTCGAGAAGTTTAAGGGCACTGATCCCACGCTCACCACGCGCATGAAGGCCGTGGGCGAGATCATGGCGATCGGTCGTACCTTCGAGGAGGCCTTCGGCAAGGCCATGCGCTCGCTGGAGGACGGCCATCAGGGCATTTGCGCCGGTGGCAAGGAGGGTGCCGACAAGCTGAGCGACGATGAACTCGCTCAGGCCGTGGCAACCCCGACCGAGCACCGCATCTTCTTTGTGGTCGAGGCCCTGCGCCGCGGCTGGGACGTCGCGCGCATCCACGCCATCTGCGGTATCGACCCGTGGTACCTCAACCGTATCAACGACATGGTGCAGGTCCAGGAGAGCATCCGCGGACTGCGCGTGGAGGATATCGACGCCGACGCGATGCGCCTGCTCAAGCAGTACGGCACGAGCGACGCCGAGATTGCCGCGCTGACCGGCTCGGACGAGCGCTTTGTGCGCGCCTACCGCAAGGGTCTGGGCGTGGTCCCCAGTATGAAGACGGTCGACACCTGCGCCGCCGAGTTCTCGAGCGCCACGGAGTACCACTACAAGACCTACGAGAACATCTACCGCACGAGCCCGGATGCCAAGAAGTGCGTTGCCCCCGACGAGACCACGCCGGCGAGCAAGCCCAAGGCGATGATTCTGGGCGCCGGCCCCAACCGCATTGGCCAGGGTATCGAGTTCGACTATTGCTGCGTGCACGCGAGTTACGCGCTGGCGGCCCGCGGCTTTGAGACCATCATGGTCAACTGCAACCCCGAGACTGTCTCGACCGACTACGACACTTCCGACCGCCTGTACTTTGAGCCGCTCACCTACGAGGACGTCATGGACGTCATCGATGTCGAGCGTCCGGACGGCGTCGTGGTGACGCTTGGCGGTCAGACCCCGCTTAAGCTGGCGCGTATGCTCGAGGAGAGCGGCGTGAACATTATGGGCACCAAGCCCGATGCCATCGACTTTGCCGAGGACCGCGAGCGCTTTGCCGCCCTGCTCGACAAGCTGGGCATCATGTATCCGCCGGCGGGCCAGGCCACCTCGTTTGAGGAGGCCGAGGCTGTGGCCGCGCACATCGGCTACCCGCTGCTGGTGCGTCCGAGCTACGTGCTGGGCGGCCGCGGCATGATGATCGCCTACGATGCCGAGCATCTGCGCGATTACATGGCCGAGGCTGCGCGCATTAGCCCCGACTACCCGGTGTATCTGGACCGCTTCTTGGAGGGTGCGATCGAGTCCGACGTCGACGCCCTATGCGACGGCGAAGAGGTCTACATCGGCGGCATCCTGGAGCACATCGAGGAGGCCGGCATTCACTCCGGCGACTCCGCGACCTGCATCCCGCCGTTTAGCTTTAGCGAGAGCCTGCAGGCCAAGCTTCGTGAGACCACGCGCCGCATCGCGATGGCGCTGGGTGTACGCGGTCTGGTCAACGTGCAGTACGCCATTAAGGGCGAGACCGTCTACGTGATCGAGGCCAATCCGCGTGCCAGCCGTACCGTGCCGTTTATCTCCAAGGCCACCGGTGTGCCGCTGGCCAAGTGCGCGGCGCGCATCATGGCGGGCGATTCCATCGCGAGTCTGGGCCTGCCGAGCGACGAGCGCCAGCTCGATTGGTTCTGCATGAAGGAAGCCGTTATGCCCTGGGGCCGTTTCCCGGGTGCCGACGTTATCCTGGGGCCCGAGATGAAGTCGACGGGCGAGGTCATGGGTATCGCCAAGAGCTATCCCGAGGCATACGCCAAGACGCAGCTGGCGATCGATTACAAGCTGCCCGATCCCAGCAGCGGCAAGGTGTTCATCAGCGTGTGCGACCGCGACAAGCGCCATATTCTTTCGGTCGCGCGTATCCTGCGCTACCTGGGCTTTGACATCTGCTCCACCGAGGGCACGGCGCGCGTGCTGCGTGGCGGCAACGTGACCTGCGAGGTCGTGGAGAAGATCAGCGGCCCGCACGACGGCGAGCGTCCCAACATCGGTGACCTGATCGCCGACGGCAAGATCGCGGTAATCGTCAACACGCCGTACGGCCCGGGTTCGCGCGGCGACGGCTACCTGCTGCGTACCGAGGCCGTGCGCCGCGGCGTGACCTGCGTGACCGCGATGTCCGCGGCCAACACGTACGTGAGCGCCATCGAGGCCGTGCGCGAGGACCAGCAGGGTCACGGCAGCGCCAACGACATGGGCATGGACGTCATCGCCCTGCAGGACCTGCCGCAGTACACGGTGTAGAGTGACCTGTCCGGCCGGGGCGGGGGCCGAGTTCCCCCTTCGCTCCGGCTGCAAGCAGAGTCGCTCAGTGGAAAACTCGATCCCCCGCCCCGGCCTGCGGTGACTTGGTCGCACCGTGTGCTGCAGAAGGGGCTTTGCGCGATGACTTAGGCTAAAGAGGATGCGGATGTCGAGTGAGGATTTTGTTCCTTGGGGAGCTTGGATTTGGGCTCTACGTGGGACGGAATCCTCGCTCGTTTTGTTGATGGGACATTTTCCTCGCTCGGTTGCCCACGGACCGTGCGCCCCGGCTATTGCATCTTCGTGGTGAAGGTCGTCTTGCCGGCGGCGATGTGCACGTGGAGTTGGGTTCGACTGTCGCAGCTGATGAGGACGCCGACTTCGAACGGGGCTCCCGGATGCCGAGCAAAGCGGAAACCTGTCACCCCGGGCTTCCGCACAGAGTCGATTAGGGGAAGGGGCAACCTCGCCCACGTCGTGCTTGCGATAGCTTGACAGGAATTATTACGCAAAATCTAAGATGTTTCAAAGACGCGAAGTAGATGATATATTTTACTTCGCGTTTCCTAATGGTTTTGAATTTTGCGAAGTAGGTTGCAATGAAACTTATAGATCGCCCGTTCTACATGAGCAAGCTTTCCAAGGTGGCAGGTACGCCTGATATCAAGGTGATCACCGGAATCAGGCGATGCGGAAAATCGAAATTGCTTGAGGCGTTTGCCAGCCAACTTCGTTCAAACGACCCCTCGGCCAACGTCATACACGTCAACTTCAATCTACTTGAGTTCGAGCCGTTGGCGGAATACCATGCGCTGCATACATATGTGGAAAAGCACTATATTGAGGGTTGCCGGAATATCGTCATGATCGACGAGGTCCAGATGTGTGAAGGGTTCGAGCGGGCTATCAACAGTCTTCATGCGTCAGAGAAATATGACATTTACATCACGGGGTCGAATGCCTTTCTTCTCTCAAGCGACCTCTCGACGTTGTTCACGGGAAGAACGGTGGAGATCGAGGTCTTTCCGTTTTCACTTGCGGAGTTCTCGGCGTATCACGAGATCACTTCTCCAGCCGAGGCCCTTGCTCGTTATGTCCGCGAGGGAGGAATGCCGGGTTCCTATATCTACCAGGACGAAAGGATGCGTTTCTCATACATCTCGGATGTGCTTGAAACTCTTATCCTGCGCGACATCAGACAAAAATATCGTATACGTAATGCGGAGCAGCTTGAACGTTCCTGCGAGTTCCTGATGGATAACGTCGGAAACATCTCTTCTCTCAAGGGGATGGCGGCCGAGCTGTCACGAGCGAACCTTAAGATAAGCGACAAGACGCTGGCTGTGTATATCGACTACCTGTGTAATGCGTTTGCGTTCTACCGGTTTCGTCGCTTTGACGTCTCAGGAAAGAAATACCTGTCGACGGGAGATAAATACTACCTGGCCGACCATTCGTTTCGCTACGCCGCGCTTGGCACGAAAAAGCTCGATTTTGGCCATGTTTACGAGAATATGGTGGCAATCGAGCTTATGCGCCGCGGATGGGAAGTCTACGTGGGCGTTCTCTACCAAAAGGAAGTAGACTTTGTCGCCATCAGGCGTGACCGCCGTGTCTATATCCAGGTGAGTGACGACATTTCCCAAGAAGCGACGCTTAAGCGTGAGCTTGATCCGCTGCGACGGATTCGAGACGCTTATCCCAAGTGCGTCATCGCCCGAACAGGGCACGAAACGACTGATTGGGATGGCATCAAGGTCGTCGACCTGGCACGATGGCTTATGGGTGAATCAGGCGAGCTGGCCGTCTAGCACGCGATGACGCGGGCTGAAACGAACGAGCGAGGATTTCTAAACCCAGCAACGAACCAGCTCACCACCCTCCGTCAACCTTCCATTCCAAACCAAATCAGCCAACGTACGTCATAGCAATCCACGGTAGGTCCCCGGGTGCCCCGCGGCGCGCCGGGTTTATTATCTGAGCGACTTTGCGAAGCAAGGGGAGCGAAGATAAAAACCCGGCGCGCCGCGGGGCACCCGGGGACCGCAGGGACGGGAGCAGCTATACTACTCTCAGTAGTTAAGGGTCGCGGATTCGCTGCGTCACCGCTCTCAACAGGAGGTCTTTGTTTATGGCAGATCAGAAGCCGGTTGTCGGGATCATCATGGGCTCCAAGTCCGATCTGGGCGTTATGGAAGGTTGCACCGCCGAGCTCGAGGCGCTGGGTGTGCCCTATGAGCTCGTGATCGCGAGCGCGCACCGCACGCCGGCGAAGGTCCACGAGTGGGCCTCGACTGCTGCCGACCGCGGCATCAAGGTGATCATTGCCGCCGCCGGCAAGGCTGCTCACCTGGGCGGTGTCGTGGCTGCGTTTACCCCGCTGCCGGTTATCGGCGTGCCTATGAAGACGAGCGACCTGGGCGGTATGGATTCGCTGCTGTCGATGGTGCAGATGCCTTCCGGCGTGCCCGTTGCCTGCGTTGCCATTAACGGCGCCAAGAACGCCGCCATCTATGCCACGCAGATCCTGGGCGCCTGCGACCCCGAGTACCGCAAGGTTATCGAGAAGATGAAGCAGGAGATGGCCGACGCCTAAGCGCTCTGCCAGTTCATTTGCAGCATAAGGAGAGCCATGTCCGACTATCAGGGAAAGCGTTTTTCGGCTTCTCGGATTCCCGATCCAGCCAAGTCGGGAGCAGCCCGCGCGCCGCAGCAGGGCCGGACATCCTCTCCGCAGCAGCCGCGCGCGCCGCGCCCCGTGACGCCGGCGAAGCATCGTCGTCAGGATACGCCTGCTGCGTATCGCCCTTCGTCGTATAGCACGGCCAAAAAGCCGCCGCGTTTCGCCAAGCGTTCGAGCGCCGCACCGTCGGACCACGCCGAGCCGCCGCGCAAAAAGCGCCGCTCCGTTATCCCCATCTTGCTCATCATTATCGGCATCGGCCTAATCGTTGCTGCGGCCGCCATCTTTATCAACGCGCAGATTGGCTACAAGCAGGCGAGCGAGTCGTATCAGAAGATCGAAAAGCAATATGTGAGCGACAAGGACGCCAGCGGCGTGCCGATTATCGACTTCAATGCGCTCGCTCAGACAAATCCCGAGGTTGTGGGCTGGATTTACGCACCCGGCACCAACATCAACTACCCTGTGGTGCAGACCAACAACAACTCCAAGTACCTCAATACGCTGTTCGACGGCACCGCCAATGCGTCGGGTGCCATCTTCTTGGATAGCGACGATACCGCGCCGGGCATGGTGGATCAGCAGACCACGATTTACGGCCATCACATGAATGACGGGTCGATGTTCAACGTGATTTCGGACACGACCGATCAGGCGACGTTCGACAGCATGGAATACGTGTACTACATCACGCGCGATGCGACGTATAAGTTGCGCCCGCTGGCGACCAAGGTGGTCGAGGACACGTATGCCAAGGCGCGCACGCCCAACTTTGAGGGCGATGACGGACTGAAGAATTACCTGTCCGAGATGCTTGACGGTGCCTCTGCCGCGGCAAGCGATGCCACCGATCGTGCTGCTGGGGCAACCAAGGTCGTAACGCTTGTGACCTGCCGTTCGCTATCGCTGAGCAACACGCGAGCCGTCATGGTGCTCACACCGGTCGAGGAGTAAGTTGTCCGAGGCAGGGAGTGGAAAAACAAAGGGAGAAATAATGCTTGAGAGTGGCAAATTGATGCCTTCGGTTGATGCTTGGCTGCGCGAAGCCAAGGCCGATTCGTCGGCGCCTGCGTGCGGGATGTACCTGACACACAACGGCGTGGTACGCGCGACGCCAAAGTCCGAGGTGCGTGGGGTCGAGACCGATGGCGTGGCGCCCGGACATAAGGTGGGCGGCATGGTGTTTGGCTTCGATGCCAAAAAGGTGCAGGCCGCTATCGAGGCGACGCGTGCGATGCCGGGCATCGGCTATGTGCGCGTGTGGCTGGCGAGCGGCGAGCTTACCGTGGGCGACGACATCATGCTCGTGCTCATTGGCGGGGACATTCGCCCGCATGTGGTCGATGCGCTGCAGGCGCTCGTCGGTACCATCAAAAATGAGTGTGTGAGCGAGGTCGAGCGCGAGGCGTAATGCCGGCAGCAGCACTCTCCAACAAAAAGCCCGCTGGCAGTTCAAATCAGTCTGCCAGCGGGCTTTTTGTGCGTTGGAAAATCTCGGCATTGCGTGGCGCTACACGCGCGTCGCATCCTTGGGGCTCATGGTCATGCTCTGGAAGCGGTTCTCCATGTAGTCGTTATCGAAATACTTGCCGTAGAACTGCGCGACGGGAATATCCGGCTCCGTGCCGTTGACGCGCTGGTACCAGTAGTCGAGCGACTGCAGCGTCATGACGCCGTCGACCAGCATAATGACGGTAAAGATGACGGTAGCCGAGTAGCGACTCTTCCACGGAATCATGTTGATGAGCTTGAGCAGCCTCGGCAGCAGCAGCTTGATCCAGATAAGGCCACCCAGGCCCCACAGGCAGGCAAAGCCCGTGCAGGTGCGTCCGCCCGTAAGGACGGCGAGTGGGTCGGGCATGCCAAACAGCTTCATGTGCGAGTAGCTCCACGAGACCACGCCAAATGAGGTCTGCATAAACCAGCCCACGAACACCTCAAAGCTCGCGCCGAGCACAGCGCTTACCAGGAAAATGATGATGGGGTTCTTTTTATAGAAGCGGTTGAGCACCATGGTCATGAGTACGGCGCCAAAGCCATAGATGGGGCTGAAGGGACCAAACAGCATGCCGGCGCGGTTCTGGTAGACGCCCGGGTCGTCGACCGTCATGTGCCAGATGTCCTCGGCGATTAGGCCGAGCACGCAGCAGACGAAGAATACCCAGAACAGGTTGAAGTAGTTGAGCTTGATGTAGCCCTCGCCGGTTTCGTCGCGGCCGAGCATGCCCTCGGCGGCGGCGTCGCGGTCGAGCATCTCCTGCAGGCGGCGCTGCAGTTCGCGCTCCTGGCGCAGCGTGGGGTCGACGGTGGCCGAAAGCGCGATGAGGATACCGAGCTGAATAGCGGGACGAAGCAAGAAGGGCCCGATGCCCTGGAGCATCACGTCGACCAAAAGCTCGACGACGGTGAATGCAATAAGGATATAGGACAGACGGGCGGCATTGCGGCGCTGGTTCTTGATAAGGTCCAGGCCAAAGATGATTAGGATGACGGCACTTGCCGCAGAGAGCATGATGCCGGCGACGATAAGGCCGACCGCGACGAGTGTGTTGTCGCCGAGCTTGGCGGCGGCGTTACCGTTGATGAGCGCGGTGATGACCTGCCACATAAAGGCGCCGACTGACGGGAGCGTTCCCACGCCGGACAGGATGCACAGGACGGCGTACACCTTAATGATGAGCGGGATCTTCTTGACCTCCGTGGCGCTGGGGACGCTGGGGTCGAGTTCGTTTCGATCCATACAGAACCTTTCTCGCTTTGTTGTAGGTTATAAGGATACGCCGCCGACCTGCCAAAAGACAGGACGAACGTCCCAATTGCAACTTTGTAATCCCCAACGGTGGACGCGGCGGCCATCTGGGGCGCGGGCGCTTGCGCTGGACGGACCGATAAAATGTTTGGCCGCAAAACGGATTATTAGCTCGGTGGGCTTTTAAAAAGCGCTGCTCATGCGCTGGGGAGCGCGTCGCGCCGTGCGTATAATAAGGCGGGTAACGCCAAAATACGAGGCTCTGAGGGGATGCCATGTCTCAAGAAACCATCCGCGCGGCCGAGCGTGCCGCGGGACAGGTGAACGCCATGTCGACGTATGATCCGGACTCCGACCAGCTGCATGAGGAATGCGGCGTTTTTGGTGTCTGGGCGCCCGATCGCGACGTGGCTCGACTGACGTACTTTGGCCTGCGTGCACTGCAGCACCGTGGCCAAGAATCGGCGGGAATCGCCGTGGGTGACGGCGGTACGGTTATGGTCCGCAAGGATCTGGGCTTGCTCGACCGCGTGTTCTCCAATGCCGACTTGTCGACGCTCTCCGGTCAGCTGGCCGTGGGTCATGTGCGCTACGGCACCGCCGGCGCCAAGAGCTGGGAAGCCTCTCAGCCGCACCTCTCTACCATCAATAGCGTCATTATCGCGCTCGCGCACAACGGCACCCTCGTCAACACCGACGAGCTGCGCCGCCAGCTGATCGAGCTGGGCGTGCCGTTCCTCTCCAACTCGGATTCCGAGGTCGCGACCAAGCTCATCGGCTACTTTACCCAGCGTACGGGCCATCTGCGCGAGGGCATTCGCAAGACCATGGAGCTCGTGCGCGGCGGCTACGCCATGACGCTCATTAACGAGCAGGCGCTCTACGCCTTCCGCGACCCGCACGGCATTCGCCCGCTCGTGTTGGGCAAGCTGGTGGACGAGGGCCTGGACCAGGCCGATGCGGCATCCGTTTCGCAGCTGCCGTCGCAGGACGGCGCCGCGACGGTTGGCGCCACCACCCATGTCACCCGCGCCGGCGGCTGGGTCGTCGCCTCCGAGACTTGTGCGCTCGACATTGTGGGCGCCGAGTACGTCCGCGACGTCCGTCCCGGCGAGATTTTGCGCATCAGCGCCGAGGGCCTTGTGTCCGAGCAGGGCGTGCCTGCTGCCGAGGAGCCTGCTAACTGCATCTTTGAGCAGGTCTACTTCGCTCGTCCCGATTCCATCATGAACGGCAAGAGCGTCTACGCCTGCCGTTATGACATGGGTCGTCAGCTGGCACATGAGGAGCCCGTCGAGGCCGACCTGGTCATCGGCGTGCCCGACTCCGGCCTGCCGCCCGCGGAGGGCTATTCGCACGAGAGCGGTATTCCCTTTGGCGAGGGCCTTATCAAGAACCGCTATGTGGGCCGTACGTTCATCGAGCCTACACAGGAGTTGCGCGCCATGGGCGTGCGTATGAAACTCAACCCGCTGCGCGATAACATCGAGGGCAAGCGCCTAGTCGTCATCGACGACTCCATCGTGCGCGGCACCACCATGGTGCAGCTCGTCAAGATGCTGCGCAACGCCGGTGCCAAAGAGATTCACATTCGCATCAACTCGCCCGAGGTCATCTGGCCGTGCTTCTACGGCATCGATACCGACGTGCAGTCGCAGCTCATCAGCGCCAACAAGACGGTCGATGAGATTTGTGAGTACATCGGCGCCGATTCGCTAGCCTTCCTTTCGGTCGAGGGCCTGCTGAAGGTCATGCCCAAGGGCGGTTACTGCGATGCGTGCTTTACCGGCCGCTACCCCGTGGCGATTCCCGAGAGCTTTGGCCGCGACAAGTTTATGGAGGGCTTTAAGCCCCGCAACCTGGACAAGCCGCTGCACTTTGATGACGACACCGTGGTCGAGAAATACGATGACCGCAGCTGGGAAGAGGAGCACGGCGAGGCCTAAAACCTGCCATTTAGGGACAGGTTTATTTTGGCAGGTTTTATCTGCTGTTTTGTTGATATGACGGCGCGCGCTGTTATGGCATGCGCCGAATCGAGGGCAACTATGAGTACCGTTTGTCGCTCGCGTGGCGAACGGTAGTGGGAGAGGAAGGCTCAGATGAGCGACAGCAAGCATGTGACGTACGAGGATGCCGGCGTCGATACCGCCGAGGGCGGCCGCGCCGTCGATGCGATTAAGCAGATGGTTAAGGACACCAACCGCCCCGAGGTTATCGGCGGCATCGGTGGCTTTGGTGGCCTGTTCTCGGCCGCCGCGCTTAAGGATATGGAAGACCCGATCCTGATCAGCGGCACCGACGGCGTGGGCACCAAGCTCGTGCTCGCCCAGATCATGGACCGTCACGAGACGGTAGGCCAGGACCTGGTCGCTATGTGCGTCAATGACATTTTGGCTTCGGGCGCCGAGCCGCTGTTCTTCCTGGATTACGTTGCCATCGGTCACATTGAGGCCGAGCACATGGCAAAGATCATCAAGGGTGTGGCCGACGGCTGCAAGCTCGCGGGCTGCGCGCTCGTGGGCGGCGAGATGGCCGAGCACCCCGGCGTCATGGCTCCGGCCGATTACGACCTCGCCGGCTTTACCGTGGGTGTTGTCGATCGTCCCAAGATGCTTGACCCCGCGAACGTTCGCCCCGGCGACGTGATTCTGGGCCTGCCTTCCACCGGCGTGCACTCCAACGGCTACTCGCTCGTGCGCAAGGTCATCGGTGTCGACGGTATCAAGCCGGGTACGCCCGAGGCTGCCGCTAAGGCCGAGGAGCTAAGCCGTCCGCTCGAGGAGCTCGGCGGTGCTTCGCTGGCCGACGCTCTGCTGGCCCCCACGCGCATCTACGTCAAGCCGATTCTGGAGCTGCTGCGCGGCGGTGCCAACGTGCACGCCATCGCCCACATCACTGGCGGCGGTATTACCGAGAACCTCAACCGCGCGCTCGCCGACGACGTCGACGCCGTGGTCACCCGCAACGGCGCCGAGATGGGCTGGGATGTTCCGCCCGTTATTACTTACGTGTCGCGTCAGGCCGAGCTCGCGCCCAACGAGGCATGCAAGACCTTCAACATGGGCGTCGGCCTGTGCCTGATTGTTGCCCCCGAGGACGAGGCCGCCGTGACCGAGGCACTGGTCGCGCTGGGCGAGAAGCCGTTCCGCGTGGGCGAGTGCGTCGAGGGTTCCGGTAAGGTCGTGTACTCCGATGAGCGCTAACGAGCAGATGGCTGCTGCCGAGGGCCTGGGCTATGTGCCCTACACCCGTCCGACCGGCACCGATACGGCTGAGCCGCTTAAGATCGGCGTGCTTATCAGCGGTTCGGGTACCAACCTGCAGGCGCTGATCGACCTGATCGCCGCCGGCAAGCTCAACGCCTCGATTGAGCTTGTGGTGTCGAGCCGTCCTTCGGCCAAGGGCCTACAGCGCGCCGAGCGTGCGGGCATCCAGACACTCACGCTGTCCAAGGATGTCTATGCCGACCCCATCGCCGCCGACGAGATCATCGCGCACGAGTTGCTCGAGCGAGGCTGCGAATATGTGGTCATGGCCGGCTACATGCGCATGGTGCACACGCCGCTGCTGGCGGCGTTCCCCAATCGCGTGGTCAACCTGCATCCGGCGCTGCTGCCGAGCTTTACCGGTGCCCATGCGATTGACGATGCGTTTGCTCGCGGCGTCAAGGTGACCGGCGTGACCGTGCATTTTGCCAACGAGATTTACGACAACGGCCCTATCATCGCCCAGCGTGCGCTGGCTGTTGAGGAGGGCTGGGACGTCGACACGCTCGAGGAGCACATCCACGCGATTGAGCATGTGCTGTATCCTGAGGTCGTGCAAATGCTCGCCGACGGCCGCGTCCACGTGTTGGAGAGCGGCAAGGTGGCAATTGACGCGCCTCGCGGCTAGCGGTGCACAGTACAATTTAGCCGAGTAGTCAGGGTGGTCATTGGCGCCAAGGCGCGTGTGACCACCTTTTGTTTTTTGGTAGTCACCTGCGACGTTCTTAAACGACTAGTCATTAAAGAACGTCGCAGGTGACTAGGTGAGAGAGGTGGGCGCATGGCGGATAACGAAGCGCTGTTTATGCCTGAGCTGGTGTTTTTTGATTGGGAGTGCGCGACGCCGGATGAGGTGTTTGCGCGGCTCGAGGGTGAGCTTGCCCCGCGCGGCTACATTGCTGAGGGCTGGCTCGATGCCGTCCGCACGCGTGAAGATACCTATCCCACGGGCCTTGCCATGCCGGCGGCCAACATCGCCATCCCGCATACCGATCCGGGGTTTGTGGCTAAGCCCTATATCGCGGTGGTGAAGCCCGCCGCACCTGTGACGTTCAACGCGATGGCGGGCATGGGCGCCCCGGTGCCGGCGCAGATCGTCATCAATCTGGGCATCGCCGAGCCGGGCGGCCAGGTCGAGGCCCTGCAGGCGCTCATGAATATCTTTATGGATGCCGACGCTGCAGCCGATGTGCTTGGCCAGACCACGCCCCAAGGCATGGTCGACGCCATCCGCCGCCACTTCTAAGGTGGTCCCTAACTGCCAACTGCCAGAGCCGTCCCCTTTGCACCAAAATGGTGCAGATTAACCTGTCCCCCATGCACCAGGTGTGTCGCGGGGACCGCGTTGTGACACAATGGCGTTTGTTCGATTCGTGATGCGAAAGGCCAAACATGGCAAACAAGAAAAAGAACCCCGAGGTCGCGCCGACGCCCGAGCAACGGTCCCGCGCAGTCTCCAGCTCTCGCAAGAAGCAGCGCAAGACCTACGTTTCCAAGACCGTCAAGATCGTCCTGGTGGTCATCGGCGTGCTGGCAATGCTGCTTTCCGTCTCGGCCATGGCGTGCTCCGGCCTGATGTCGCAAGCCGAGGACACCGGCTCGGGCTACAAGCTCACCGGCGGTGTGGCTGCCACCATCAACGGCACCAACCTCACTGAGGACACCGTGACCAAGCAGATCATGAGCATGCGCACGTCCTACGGCTACACCAAGGACAAGGATTGGGCACAGTACCTGGTCGACAATGACCTCACGCCCAAGAAGTACCGCAAGCAGCTCATCGACTCCTACACGCAGCAGATTCTGCTTCAGCAGGCGCAGAAGGAAAACGGCGTGACGGTGTCGGACAAGGAGGTCGAGAAGGCTTGGAAGGACGCGTGCAAGAGCGCGGGCGGCGCCAAGACTTTTAAGGAGACTCTCAAGACCTACGGCTACACCGAGGACACCTACAAGGATTCGCTCAAGGAGAGCCTGGCGCAGCAGAAGCTCAAGGATGCCGTGGCACCCACCAGCAAGCCCAAGGACAGCGAGATTGTCGATTACATCAACGAGAACCTGTCTAACTACAACGATGCCCGCCGCTCGTCGAATATCCTGATCAAGGTCGATTCCGACGCTTCCGACGAGGACAAGGCCGCCGCCAAGGCCAAGGCGCAGGAGTGCTTGGACAAGATCAACTCTGGCGAGCTGAGCTTTGAGGACGCCGTGGAGCAGTATTCCGACGACACCGGCTCCAAGGAGAAGAAGGGCGATGTGGGCTGGGACAAGCTCACCACCTTCGTCGACAGCTATCAGGCGGCGCTCGAAGGCCTTAACAAGGGCGACGTGAGCGACGTGGTCGAGTCGACGTATGGCTACCATGTCATCAAGTGCACCGACTACTTCCATGTCGATAGCCAGGTCGATGACATTAAGCAGGTGCCCAAGGACATCAAGAAGTATGTCTCCAACGTGGTGAAGACGCAGGCAGAGAGCACTGCGTACAGCGAGTGGCTGGAGCAGTACAAGAAGGACGCCGACATCACCGTTAACCCCATGCCCAAGGATGTGCCGTACAACGTCAGCCTGAAGGGCGTCACCAAGAGTTCGACCGACGATTCGTCGACGACTGAGTAATCATGGGGCGGCGCTCGTGCGAGTGCCGACCGCACTATTGAGGAGGATTTGCAGATGACCAACGAAGAGCTGCAGAAGGAAATGATTGCGGCCATGAAGGCCAAGGACAAGGTTCGCCTGTCTATCATTCGCCAGGTTAAGGCCGAGGTGAAGAATATCGAGGTCAACGAGCGCCGCGATGTGACCGAGGAAGACGTCAACAGCATGATCAAGCGTCTGATTAAGCAGACGAGCGAGACGCTGGAGATGTCCATTAAGGCCGGTACCGACCAGGAGCGTACCGATAATCTGACCGAGCAGGTCAAGATTCTGGAGAGCCTGCTGCCCGCGCAAGTTTCGGGCGAGGAGCTCGAGGCTCTGATCGAGCAGGTTATCGCCGAGCTGGGCGCCACGTCCAAGAAGCAGATGGGCCAGGTCATGGGCGCTCTGGGCAAGGCCACCGGCGGCAACTTCGACAAGCCTGCCGCGGCCAAGATCGTCGGCGCCAAGCTGGCGTAAGGGCTGGCCGACGCATAGTAGATGTTGAGGGGGCGTGATCATCGCGGTCGCGCCCTTTTTTGATGGCAGCTGAAGGGCACTCATTGGGGACAGACTTAAATGAGTGCCCACTCGTTGGGTACTCATTTAAGTCTGTCCCCAATGAGTGCCTAATGAGTGGGTGAAAGGTTGCGGGTTCTTTACGGGGATGCAGTGTGGGCTGCGGAAACGTGGTTCTTTCCGTACAATAGTGCAATTCGTATAAACGCAGGGAAGGGGCATTCATGGCAGACATGATCGAGATCAAGCATCTCAACAAGTACTTTGGCGACCTGCATGTGCTCAAAGATATCAACCTCACCGTCAAGCGCGGCGAGAAGCTCGTAATGATCGGGCCGTCCGGTTCGGGTAAGTCGACGCTCATCCGCTGCGTCGATTATCTTGAGGAGCCCACATCGGGCGAAGTCATTATCGACGGTACGCCGCTCACCAAGAAGAATCACCTGGAAATGGCTCGTAAGTACAGCTCCATGGTGTTTCAGCAGTTCAACCTGTATCCCAATATGACGGTGCTCGGCAACCTAACGCTTGCACCCATCAAGCTGCAAAAGAAGAGCAAGGAAGAGGCGACCCAGATCGCCATTGCCGCGCTCAAGCGCGTCGGCATGGCGCATAAGGCCGGCGAGTATCCGCAAAACCTCTCGGGCGGTCAGCAGCAGCGCATTGCCATCGCCCGTGCCCTGTGCACCAAGCAGCCCATCATCCTGTTTGACGAGCCGACCTCGGCACTCGACCCCGAGATGGTCCAGGAGGTCCTGGACGTTATGATCGAGCTCGCGCAGGAGGACATCACCATGATTTGCGTGACGCACGAGATGGGCTTTGCACGCCAGGTGGCCGACCGCGTCATCTTTATGGAGGACGGCCGCATCCTGGAGGAGGGCACGCCTGAGCACTTCTTCGATAATCCCGAGAACCCGCGCTGCCGCGAGTTCCTGTCCAAGATTCTGCACTAGGCGCGGGTGATGGACATGACGGATATGACGAGGGCGGCCGTATCGCGCCGTCACTTTTTGCAGCTGGCGGGGGCCGGCATGCTCGCATTGACGGGCACCGCGCTCACCGGCTGCGGCAGCTCCACCAGCGGCGAGAGCTCCGATAAAGGGTCCAAGCTCGCGGCCATCAAGTCGCGCGGACACCTGAACGCCGGCGTCAAGAAGGACGTTCCCGGCTACGGCTATTACGACACCGCCAAGGGCCGCTTTGAGGGCATGGAGGTCGACCTGTGCTACCAGATTGCCGCTGCCGTCTTTGGCGTGAGCTACAAGGAGGCCCGCGCCCAGGAGCTTGTCGAGTTTACCGACGTAACGCCCAAGACGCGTGGCCCGCTCATCGATAACGGCCAGCTCGACGTGGTCGCGGCGACCTACACCATCACCGACGAGCGCAAGAAGAGCTGGGATTTCTCGATGCCGTACCGCACCGACTACGTGGGACTCATGGTCAAGAAACGCTCGGGCTTTACCTCGATCGAGGATCTGGACGGCAAGGTTATCGGCGTGAGTCAGGGTGCCACCACACAGGGCTTGATCGAGCAGATGATCAAGGACAACGGCTTCCACTGCGAACCCGAGTTTAGGGCCTTTAGCGGTTACCCCATCATCAAGAGTTCGCTCGACGCCGGTAATATCGACGTCTTTGCCATGGACCGTTCCACGCTGGCCGGCTACATGAACGAGACCGTCGAGCTGCTGCAGCCCGAGGTCAAGTTTGGCGAGCAGGGCTACGGCGTGGCGACCAAGAAGGGTTGCGACCTTTCGGCCGTGGTCGATCAGGTGATTTGCGATCGCCTGGCCGACGGCTGGCTCGATCAAGAGGTCAAGACCTGGGGTCTTGTGTAAGCGTTCGTCCAAGGAAGGAATCAAATGCTCGAAGGATTGTTTGACGCCGACCGCTGGTCGACGACATTCCAAAACATGGGGCCCTTCTGGGAGGGCTTTGGCGTGACGCTGCAGGTGGTTGCTGCCGGCCTGCTGCTGTCGCTGGTGCTGGGCACGCTGCTGGGCGTGTTCTCGACCACCCGTTCGCGCGTGCTGCGCGCTATCAGCCGCGTGTACGTGGAGTTTTACCAGAACACCCCGCTGCCCGTGCAGGTGCTTTTTATGTACATGGCCGGCCCGCAGTTTTTGCAGGCCATAACTGGTGCCGACCAGCCGGTGCGTATCGCGCCGTTCGTGCTGGGCTTTCTGGGCGTGGGCCTGTATCACGCGGCCTACATCTCGGAGGTCATCCGCACCGGCATCGAGGCCGTTCCGCGCGGTCAGATGGAGGCGGCTCAGAGCCAGGGCTTCACGCGCGCGCAGGCCTACTGGTACATCGTGCTGCCCCAGACGTTCAAGATCATCCTGCCGCCGCTGTGCAACCAGGCACTCAACTTGGTCAAGAACACGTCGGTGCTGGCGCTCGTGGCCGGCGGCGACCTTATGTATCGCTCCGACAACTTCGTGAGTCTCTACGGTTACCTGCAGGGATACATCGTCTGCTGCCTTATGTACTTCATCATCTGCTTTCCGCTCGCCATGCTGGTGCAGTGGCTCGAACGCCGCTCCAAGGAGCGCCCGCGCGGCGTGAGCCTGGCCGAGCTGGGGCTCGACAACGCAGAGGAGGCCTAGCGCATGGAAATCTTCAACGCGACCAACCTGCTCTACATTTGGGGCGGCTTTGTTAAGACCATAGAGATCTCGGCGCTGTCGATCTTTTTCTCGCTCATCTTTGGCACGCTGCTGGCGCTCGTCAAGAGCTATGCGCCCCGCCCGTTCCGCATTTTGGTGAGTGCCTATATCGAGCTGTTCCGCTGCACGCCGAACCTGCTGTGGATCCTGTTTATCTACTTTACGGTGCAGGGTCTGGACATTGTGATCTCGACCATCGCCTTTACGCTGTTTACCAGCGCCGTTATGGCCGAGATTGTGCGCGGCGGCCTCAACTCGATTCCGCGTGGCCAGTTTGAGGCGGCGCAGAGCCAGGGCTTCGGCTTCTTTGCCACCATGCGCTACATCATTTTGCCGCAGACGTTTAAGACGATCATTCCGGCCCTGTTTAGCCAGTGCACGACCGTCATCAAGGACAGCTCGTATCTTTCGGGCATTAACGTGGCCGAGCTCATGTACACGGCAAACGTCGTGATGGCACATGCAATCGACCTGTCGCAGGTGCTTATGCTCTACGGCCTGGTGTTTGCGATGTACTTTGCGCTGAACTTTGGCATTTCGCTGCTGGTCCGAGCGTATCAACGCCGCATCGTAGCCGCATAGCCTGGCTTTCCCTGGCACCCAACCTTGGCCTTCAAACCGTCGCTCGCGTACCAAAGTACGCGTCGCTCCTCTTTCAGGCCAATCTTGGGCACCAGGAAAACCCAGGTACGCTATCGTGGGAAAAGGCGATAAACAGCCTTTTTCTCATTTGTTAGAAAGGAATCGCGATGAGCGATCTGGTGAACAAGAAGAGCCCCGTGGTCATTACCATCGCGCGTGACTTTGGTGCCGAGGGCCATGAGATTGGCCGTATCCTCGCCAACGAGTTGGGGATTCCGCTGTACGACAACGAGCTGCTGGTGCGCGCGTCGCTGCGCGCGGGCGAGTCGCTCGACAAGATGGCGGCCTACGACGAACGCCTGGCCGTGGAGAACATGGCGTTTCTGCCCGACCGTTACGATGCCCGTTCGTACTCGGACAAGCTGTTCCAAAAGATGAGCCAAGTGATTTTGGATCTGGGCGAGACCGAGAGCTGCATTATCGAGGGTCGCCTGTCCGATTACCTGCTGCGCAATAACCCCAACCACATCGCCGTGCTGGTGACCGCCCCCTTTGAGGACCGCGTCGAGATCGTTCGCAAGAAGCGTGGCCTCAACAAAAAGAAGGGTGCCAAGCTGGTCAAACAGCAGCAGAAGGCGCGCGAGGCGTTTTACAAGCGATACAGCGCCGGCAAGTGGAAGATGACGAGCGGCAAGGACATCGTCGTCAACCGCGCCAAGCTGGGCCGCGAGGGCTGTAAGGATGTCATCGCCGCAGCCTACCGCTACAAAGTAGCTCAGCTCGAAGGCTAGATGGTCAAAACCACCACAAAGGGGACAGGCACCTTTGTGGTGGTTTTTGTTTTAGGCGGAGGAGGCTGGAAGGTATCACTGCCGGCTGCTCGCTCAAAGAACTCAACGCTGCTCAAAAAACTCAAAGATGCTCAAAGAACTCAAGGGTGCTCAAAATACTCAAGGGCGGGCACCGCTTAGTTTCCTTTACTGTCTCGATCTGTAACATCTGGGTGGTTAAATCGTCTCTATCTGTTACAGATTTAGATAAAACGCGGAGCCGAGTGGGGAAATCTAAATCTGTAACAGCTGGCCTGCTATTTGGGGTCTAGATGTTACAGATTGAGACAAACTGGTGGAGAGAGCTGCCGTGTCGTTCAAACCACCACAAAGGGGACAGGCACCTTTGTGGTGGTTTTTGTTTTAGAGCGAGGGGAAGGCTTTGGTGAGACCGGCGCGGGTTTGGGTGTCGGTCTTCTGGTAGATGGAGCTCAGGTGACGCTGCACCATGCGCATCGAGATGCCGAGCTCCTCGGCGATCTGCTTGAGCGGGCGCTCGTCCTGGGTCACGGCCATGAGCACGTCGACTTCACGCGGGGTGAGGCCGTGGTCGGCGATGAAGGCTTGGCGCTGTTCCTCGATGCTGGGTGCAGCGAGTGCCTCCTCGGCGAGCTGTTGATGTTCGCGCTCCTGCTCGGTTTGGGGTAGACGGAACAGCCCCGCAGCTACAAATGCCACGCTCGCCGCCACAAGCAGCACGAGCGCGCCGATCATGATGAGGGCGACATTGCCCGAGGTGACCAGTGCCAGCGAGATGCCCGATGTGGTGAATGCACATGCATTGTTGGCGGCGCGGCCCATGCCAGCCCACAAAGCCGGAGTGTGCATACGCGGTGCCAGCTGTGTAAACGTGGCGGTGAAGAATGTGACGAAAAAGCCCGAGCTCAGATAAAAGACGATGAGGCCCAGGTTGGGATCGGCACCAGCTTCCACGGCCAAGATTGAGATGGTGGAGAGCACCGTGACACCGAGCATGACGGGACCCATGTAGCGCCGCTCGGCAAGGTCAAAGACGATGCCGGCGACCAGGCCGCTCGCTGCCAAAAAGAGGCGTGGCCAAGTCTGCACGGCGATGGTGCCGTGGGCGTTGGAGAACGTGACCACGTTATCGAGCGTGGAGAACAGGCAGGCGAGAATCATGACGAGTGCGATGCTCCAGTAAGCCTGCTTGGCAAGTGCGTGCGAGGGCTCGACAAAGGGATTGACGGTGGGGCTCGCGGCCGTGGCCGTGTCTTGAGGGGCGCCGCAGAGAGCGGAGATGGCGATTGTTGCCACGCCAAGAACGATAAGCTCAACGATGCCGCCGCAATCGAGCAGGTTAAGGGCAAACTGCAGGAGGATGCCTGCGGCATAGGCCGCCCCCGCGCCCGTGGCGAGCTTGGGATCGTCTTGGAACGCCAACGCAAAGGCGCGATGCGCAGCGGCGCCCAGCAGGCCGAGCCCAAAGAATACCACGCACCCCAGAATCTCGAGCGCAAGTGGACCTGTGGGGACCTGAATCTGGGTCAAGCCAACGATAGCGATGGGAACGGCGGCGTTGGCGGCTGCCTGGGCCTGACCTTTGCGTTGGGCAAGAGCCAATAACGGCGCGTATCCGATAAAGCCGATAACGCTGGCACCCAGGATAAAGCCTTGCGCGAGCACAACGCGTTCGGCACCGGCGAGCAACCCGACATTGATGTCGAAGCGAAACTCGGCGGCAAGAAAGACAAAGGTAAAGAGCGCGAGTGCCAGAAGCGCGTTGGTTTTAGGCTTGCTCAGATTCAAGAACGGTCCTTTGGGTGGACGGAATAATCATGCCCTCGATTGTAGCGCCCTAAGGCGAAGACACCGACAACGAAATCCATTCGAATGAAACCGCAGGTAGCCATAGGGGTTCACATCTACGAACCTAGGCGTATGCGATTGCTTGGCACATGGTGAGACTAGGAAAACCACCACAAAGGGGACAGGCACCTTTGTGGTGGTATGGTCCATCGACCGAGGGAGGCCCCTATGAACGGAAGCCATTTTGACAAGCAGACCCAGCGTGAGCGCACTTGCTCGCTGGTTCACGGTTCGTGGAAACGGGCGGGTGCCAGGCTGGCGTGCGCCGGTGCGTGCGCGCTTATGGTGGGACAGCTGCTGCTGCCGAGTGTTGCCTTGGCGGCCGATTGGATCAACGTGGGCGGCACGCAGTACAACGCGGGCGCTGCCGTCAGCGACGAGGCGGGCACGTGGTCTTGGAACGGCGCCGACGACATGCAGCTCAATGGCTATAACGGCGGCGGTATCAGCGCCGAGGGCAACCTCAACATCGGTGTGACCAACACCAACACCATTACGGCCGATGCCGGTCAGAGCGCCATCGAGGTCTCAGGCGGCAACCTTTCCATCACGGGCGACGGCACACTCAATGCGACGGGCCAGACCGATGTCATCACGGCCGCGGGTAACGGTATTACCGGTGGCGACGTCACCGTCGACGGGGCCACGGTCAACGTGACGGCGACGGGTACGGATGCAAATGGCGAGGAGTGCGAGAACGCCGAGGCCATAACTGCGTTTGGCGGAGACGTGACCATTAAAAACGGTGCGACTGTCGATGTGAAGGCAGGGCGCGCGGCGGGGTCCGGTGACGGGTATTACGGTTACGTGACGGGCATCTATGCCACTAACGGTGCACCTGGGGAAGACGGCGAGTTTGCATGGGAACATGACGGGCAGAGCAACAAAGGCGGCCGCGTATCGATCGGCTCCGGCTCAACGGTGACGGTCAAGGCCGAATCCACTCTGGAGTCTCAGGGGATTGTGTCCCGTGTCAACAACGGTGCTGCGCGTGTCGAAATTGCAGGCGATTCGCTCGTGACCGCGATTGCCGACGCTTCGGGCGGCAACTGGGGTGCCGTGGGTATCGAGGCGGCCGGAATGGGCGACGATGCCACTGCCGATATCATCATCGATGGGAAGAGCACGTTTGTGACTGCGATTGCCAGCGCCTCGAAAGATCGGTATTCCAAGGACACGTATGGTCTGCATACCAGCTCGGGGAGTGCGGTCGAGGGCGGAAGCATCCAAATTAAAAACGGTTCCGTTGTTGCCGAGGGCAGCGACGGAGCAATCGTCGCCGACAACTACACGACCGCCAACGGTCCTGCCGGCATGATTGTTATCGGCGAGGGCGGGAAGGTCGTGCTTCCTGCCAATGGCGTGGTGCGCGACTACCAAAAACTGGGCGCCCGCCCCATGGCGCTGGGCAACCGATTTGAATGTGCTGATTTTTGGGGACAGACGATTGGCGAGCCCGGCGAAGGCGTCCTGCGGGCCGATCGCGATGCGGACAAGATCGCCAAGGTCGCGCATATCGTATTCGACGGAGGTGCTACGCCTGCTCCCGATCCGGCACCGACTCCCAAGCCGCAGCCGGGAGGCGAGGGCTCGACGGGCACGACGGGGGCGACGAACCAAACTTCGACACAGACTGGTTCGGCCGTGAATGTAAAGCCTGCTGCCGCCAAGGTATCCGTCACGGCTTCGAAGGCGACGACTTCCGCTCTTGCGGCCACGGGCGATAGCGCCGCGTTGACCGTTGCCGCCATGGGCATCGCTGGTGCCACGGTTGCGGCAGCCGGCATCGCTGCCGCGCGCCGTCGCGAGGAATAACAATTTCGTCTAGGGCAAGCGGGGCATAAAGCCTCAGTGCGTTTGATTGAGCCGCCACGCAAGGATTTGCGTCCACGCGTGGCGGCTTTTGCATTTGCGCAGGTAAAGGTGCAGGTTCGCATGTACGAACCTAGGCGCGGCGCCCGGTTTGCAGCATCGTGGTGCCATGGAAACAACCCTCGATGAAGGAGGACGACATGCAAGGACAACATTTTGCCAAGCAGGCGCAGCGCGAGCGCACCTGCTCGCTGGTTCACGGAACTTGGCGTTGCGTGGGTGCCAAAATCGCTTGCGCCGGTGCGTGTGCGCTTATGGTTGGTCAGCTGCTGCTGCCGAGCGTGTCGCTTGCGACCGAGTGCGCGGATCCGGACGCCGCGGCGGGTGAGGTCGCTGCGGCTTCGGTGACGCCGACGGGCACGGCGGACTCGGCTGCAACGACCGCGCCGGCGTCCAATGCTGCTCCGGTGGCGCAAACTACCGCTGAACCTCAGCAGGCAACTCCAACTGACGCCGCCAGCGGCTCTGGCGATGCGGTGCCCGCCGAGCAAAACGCCCCCAGCAACAACGCCGCCGCGCCGGCAAGCGATGCCATCATGCCCTGCGGTGTGACCGACGTGACGGGCGGGGGCGGCGTTAAGTTCAACACGACCGTGGTCAATCACTACACGGACTGCGTGCTTCCGAGCAATGTCACACTCGAAAAGGGCCAGTCGTATACCTATAATTTTCCCGATGTCGAGGGCGGTATGCCGGATAAGCCGCTCCGCGAACTTGTCGAAACCAAGTACTACCGGGCCGATGCTGCTTCGGGCACTCTGGCTGAAGTCCAGGACGCATCTATGTCCGATGTGACGGCTCGCTTTGAGCCTGTTGACGATCACATGAGGCTGACGCTGACCTTTACGGGTGGCGCGGCGGGCGGCTCGTATCGACTCACGCGCACTGAGACTCTTTATATTGGCGCGGTACTGACGTATACCGGAACCGACTATGAGGGCGACAATATCATCGTGGGCGACCCTGATGACATCTTCAACGCCTACAGGCCGAGCGGTTCGGTCGTCATCAACGAAACCAGGGATGACTACCATATTCGCTACAACATCGACAGTGCCATAACGCTCGTAGCGTCAGAAAGCCAAGCCCCTGAGAACCTGAACGTCAACGACGTGAAGACCGACTATGCGCCCGGTGAGGCGCCGCGTGCGACCGCGACGATTCCTGACGCCGACGCCGATAAGTACGAGATCGCGTATGAGTGCTGGGAGGAGATGGATGGCAGCGACCCTGCGGAGCTCACGCCCGTTGCCTTCTGGTATTCCGACCCTGCCAAGTATCCGACGGGCGCGAGGAGGATCGAACGCTTCGAAGAGGGCAAGTTCTACATGTACTCCGTTGAGCTGAGGCTCAAGGGCGACAATACCGTGGCCGATGACTGCATGATGTACGTCAACGGTCATTGGGCGCACCACATCAAGACCGTCAACGGCGTCTTCGCGCCAAACGCCGACAATATGCTGTGCGAGCAGCCGATCGACGAATGGCGGGCCATCGACGTTATCGAGATCAACGGCGCCACGACCACCTTCAAGGCGGGCGATAGGCCGGTCTTTACGGCGAATGTTCCGATGGGTTCCAACTCCCTTCCTCAGTGTGAGTTCTGGACGGGCAGCGACGGCAGCGAAGTGAACTCTCAGGAGTTCTGGGATCAGAACATTACGAACCACATCGACGCCTTTAAGCCTGGCGTGACCTATCGCTACGGCATCTACCTCAAGTCCGCGCGCGGCTTCTACTTCACGTCCGACACCAAGTTGGTGATCAACGGCCAGGAGTGCGGCTACCAGGTCGCGGACAGCGTATCCGATGAGGACAGCGGCTGGATCTACACCCTGTGGCTCAACACCGATCTGACGTTTACGCCCGAGGCCACGCCGGCCCCGGTCGATCCCGAGAAGCCGGCGCCGCAGCCCGAGACGAAGCCCGACACCAAGCCGGCTGCAGCGCCGACCACTACGACCACCACGACCAAGACGGCTACCAAGACCACGCCGGCCAAGAAGTCCGATGCGACCCTGGTTGCTACGGGCGACAACACCGCCATGACGGTCGCCGCCCTGGGAATCGCCGGCGCAACCGTTGCCGCAGCCGGTGTCGCCGCGACCAAGCGCCGCAAGCGCTAGGTTTTGGTGGCTGCCCTCGTTCTCGGCGTCAGCAAAATCTCAATCTGTAACACCTGGCCACCCAAAACGGCCCAAGATGTTACAGATTGAGACAAGCAGGCGAGTGTCGGAACAACGTCTCGATCTGTAACACGTAGCGGGAGATTTGGTCTCTTACTGTTACAGATTGAGATGAACGGGCGGACGCTCGCACAATGTCTCGATCTGTAACATCTACGGGGCTCTACGTGGCCTACCTGTTACAGATTGAGACAAACCGGCCAGCCAAGCCAAAGACCACCACAAAGGTGCCTGTCCCCTTTGTGGTGGTTTGCGCAGGTAGAACGGTAGGTTCGTATATATGAACCTACCGTTCGCTTTGTTTTTGGACGACGATTACGCTGGATGACTTTTGGTTTGCAAGAAAGGAACGACCATGAGGTGGACTACTGCTCGAGCGCTTTGCCGCCGGCTGACGGTTGCCACGGTGACCCTCGCGATGGTGACGGGTTCGTTTCCCGCGGGCGCGTTTGCCGAGGCCCTCAACACCGATAGCACTTTTGTGCAGGCGGATAACGGCCAAGTAGCCGGCGCCGCTTCCGCCGATTCGGCTGACGCTCAAACGTCAGACTCTGCTTCCGCCGACCCCGCGCCCGATGCCGGCGCTGCCGACCCCACAGTGCTCGATACCGGTGACGCTCCTACGCCCCCGGCCTCCGAGATTGCATCGGCGGCGGGCCTGACGGGCGCCGGGCAGACCGAGAGCACGCCTGTGGGAACACTTGCAACCGACCTGGTCGAGGGCAAGGAGCTTGCCGAGCAGCAGAAGCAAGAGGAGGCTTCCGGTGCCGAGGCAACCTGGAACGAGGAACTTGGACTCTGGACAACCTCGAAGGGTACCACGGGCGTAAAGGGCGAATACGACGATGGCTACGTGGCCGGCGAGCAGACCCCCGCGCAGTACTACTTCTCGATCGATAGCCTCACCAACGAAATTTCTATCGAGTATGGCGACGCAGGCATTACCACGTTGGAGGTGCCCTCGACCATCGACGGCAAAAATGTCGTGAGCCTTACAGGCATGGGCAATGCCGCGCTCACGTCGATCACCTTCGCCCCCGATTCGCACGTCCGCACCGTGGGCGGCTTGGGTGGCAGCAGCATCAAAGAGATTGCGCTACCCGATTCGGTTGAGTCGTTGGGCTGGAATGCGTTTACCGGAAGCAAGACGCTTCAAACAGTAACGTGGCCCAACAACGCCGCCTTCACCACGATTGCCGAGCAAGCGTTTGAGGGCTGCGAACAGCTCGATGACAATGTGGTGGCAACGCTTCCGCCTTCGGTCAAGACCATTGACTACCGCGCTTTCGCCAATTGCGGCGTGCCCCAGTTCTATGTCTCGGACACAACGGTGCTTACCTTTACGCAGATCAACGTGCCCGGCACGGTGGAGACGATTGAGCGCCATGCCTTTAATGGGTGCTCGTTTGTGTCGTCGGTATCGATCGGCGACGGTGTCAAGTATGTCGGCAGCTATGCGTTCTCCTCTCTTAGTCCCGATATCGCCGGCAAGGAGATCGTGCTACCCAAAAGTGTGGAAAAGATAGAGTGGGGAGCTTTTGAGAATACGAGATACGGAAACGAGACGAACCATAACGCCGTTACCCTGCGCGTGATGAATCCCGACCTTCAGTTTGGTGAGGCGGGCTATTCGGGCGACTATAACGAGCGCGTGACAATCGATGGCGTAACGTACGCGATTCCCTTTAGTGAGGGTCAGACCATCTATGCCTATGCGACCGATTCGGCGGGCAACCCCTCGATGGTCAAGAAACTCGCCGATGCCGTGGCCGACCGCAAGGATTCTGCGGACTCGTCGAAGCCTGCCTACACGTTTGAGTGGATGGGCGAGGCGGCCCAGGTGACGGGCAAACTTCCCCAGAGCGCGACGGCTACACTCGTGCAGGCGGGGCAGTCCACGCCGCTGGCGGTTGGCGATGACGGCAGCTTTACAGCGGACGCTCTTTCCAAGACAGCAGCCACCCTGCGCATTTCGCTCAGCGGTTACTATGACATGGTGCTGGCGCGCCCGGGCGACCAGATGACGGGCACATGGAATATCGGAGAGATTAAGGCGGAGGACTTTACCAAGATTCCGACTTCGCGTGCGATTGAACTCAATGTGGCCTATCTCGAACCGGTCGCAGGCCAGGATAAGACCGAACGCATTGAGCTCGATAGTCTCGATAACATCGATCTGACGGTGAAGAGCGGCGGCAAGACGCTCAAACCTGCCAAGGGCGACAAGGAAAACGACTACCGTATCCAGGGTACAGCGCTCGTGGTGTCGCAGGCCATTGCCGACGCGGACCAGGATCTGGAAATAACGCTCGCGCCCAAAGACAGCCTCAAGCTGGGCGGGGCGACGGCGACGGTGAAGCCTTCGGCCGGCAAGGTCGATATCGACTTGAAGCCTTGGGGCACGGCGACGGTCACGACCAAGGGCGACTACCAGGGAGCCAACCGCGTGCTGGTGTTCCGTACGTCCGACGGCAAGCTAGTTGCCGACGGTGTCACCTATCTGATGGGTTACGAAGACGATGGCACCACGCCTATCATGAAGGCCGAGACGCCGCGCCTTAAGGCCGGTTCGTACACCATCGTCGCCTTTAACAAGACGAGCTACGACATCCAAGCGACGAGCTATTCCACGTTTAGCCGCCTAGGGCTGACCGTGGGTAAGCATATCGCGCAAAAGCAAGTGAAGATTGAGGACGGCAAACAGTTCGACGTGACGCTCGACGTCCCCACGTTTGACGTGGAGACGTACCGTGCCGAGCGCGGGCTGACGGCGGGCTCGGTTATCGCTGATTCGTCTGCGGTCGTTGGGGTGGAGACCGAGCTGCGCATTCACTACGAGCTCAAGGACAGCCAGGCGACAAAGATCGAGATCCCGCTGGCCAAAGATGCGGTCGAGGATGTATCCGCAGGCTCTCGCGATGCCGGTGACAGCACCAATACCTGGTGGACCGGAACAACGTGGGAGGGCGACAATCTGGTCATTGACATGAAGAAGGGCGCGGGCGCCGATGTGTTCGTGCGCTTTAAACCCAAGACTGCAGGTACCTACGTTGTCTCGCCGCTCATCACGTTGGGCGAAGTGACGCTGCCGCTGGGGAGCACCATGCTCGAAGTCAATACTTCGCGCATCGAGGTCGACAATACCAATGTCCATAGCCTGCTGGGCAATGTTGCCTACGTATACGCAGCGCCTGGCAAGAGCGTGCAGCTTACCGTCGGTACGGGCGCCTCGGCCGTAAAGTACACCGGAAAGACCAACAAGCTGGGCCGTGTCAAGATTGAATACGACCTGCCGCAGGACACGTTGGCTGCCGAGCGCGTGACACTCGAGGCGCGCGTGGGCTCGACCGATGTTGCCGCGGCCGCCGCCGATGTGACGGCTCGTAATTGCGTGCGCTATGTTCCGGGCGCCTCGGTCTGGAGCTTTGATGTGACGTATCGTGGCGGCACGCAAAACCTGGTCAAGGACGGCAAGGACACCGGAAAGAGCCTATGGACCTTCCATCACCTGCCGCAAAAGAAAAACGCCTACTGGACGTTCGATATCACACTCGAGGTGGGTAACGAGGAGGCTGCCGACACGCTCGACCTGTACGTTGACTGCGTGGACGGCAAGACCGTGACGATTCCTCTGACCCAAAAGTCGCGCGAGGGCACCCGCGTGCGCTATGCGGCGGAATATGTGGACGAGGGCTATCTCAAGCTGCTCGATGAGTTTAACAAGGCGAATGACTCTGTCTATGTGAACTGCGGAAACTTTGAACAGATCTTTATGCCGCAGACCTACCGCATCTCCAATGCTCAGCTTATGACCATGTTGAGTTTTGACGCCAACGCTTCGGCCAAAAAGCATTCCGCCGCGGCCGAGGAACGGCAGCAGGAGTTCTCGAATGCTGTGCAGCAGTGGCACGAGTATATGATGGAGAACTCGTTTAACGATGTTGACCAGGCCTTTAACGACGCAATCGACCAGATGGTCGCCGACGCGTTTGCCGAGGAGGAGGGCGGCAAGGACGAGGAGGCCGGAGCGGACGATGAGGCCCAAGGCGGCAGCGCCCGCAAGGCCCGCCGCGCTCCCGCCGCTCGCAGTGGCGAGGGCGAAGAGGGCGGCAACGACGAAGCCGCGCAGTTTGCGGCCGAGCTTAAGGCCGCGGTCGGCGGCTCGTCGGCGCTGCTGACCAAACAGGGCGACAGCTACGGCGTCAACGTGGATAAGATGATCTTTGAGGACGCCTATGGAACCAGCGAGGACTGGTACCAGGAACTCGCGGCGGCACAGGGCGCGAATGCTGCGGATGCGGCGGCACTCAAGGAACTCGTCGACCATGCGTCGCGTGCGGAGTTCATTACGCAGCAGGCCGAGGATCTGGTGGGTCAGTCGCTGGGTATCGGCCAGCTCAACCAATACGGCAGCTGGAATGACGCAACCGCTGCGGCGCTCAACAAGTGCGCAGGTATTAAGGCTAGCGAGTATAAGGGTCAGTCGACGAGCGGGTTTAGCGATCTGGGCCAGGCACTCGGCAGTTCCCTGAGCTACAAGGCGGCCGACGACGATACCGTCAAGGGCTTTAAGGTCGCCGCGCCCGACGGTGAGCAGACGGCCTATATCGAGTCCGAGTTTATCGAGAACTCCAATAACAACAAAAACCAGGCACTGCTGTTTAACTCGATTGCCATGCAGTGCGACATTTTGGACAACCTGTACGACAACTGGAATGTGGTACATAGCCTCAATAACTCCAAGGTCCGCGGGTGGCTCATGGCCTGGAAGCTCAACGGCGATGTGAGCGCGCATATGAAGCTCATTCGCACGATTCGTTCGCTCAAGAGCTACAAGATCGAGTGCGAGATGTTCGGGCAGGTCTTTAAGACCGACGCATGGAAGGCGGCCGGGCAGGCGTTTCCCGCGGCGACTCAGGGTATCGGCATCTTTACCGGCATTTACGGCGTAAACGATGCCAGCAAGAACTGGGAAAACGTGAACGTCCGCATGCAGAAGGTGAAGGGCGAGCGCGAGGGCTACGAGCTGCAGCATACGCGCTTGCTTGCCAAACCCGAGAAAACCGAGGACGACTGGAAGTGCATCTACGCGCTGCGCGATGCCATGGAGAAGGCTCGTGCGTTTGAGGATCTGCTGTATCGCCAGCTTTGCCATGACAGTACCGATGTGGCGGTGGGCTCTGTTATGACGATCGCCGGCGTGCTGACGGCGGGTTCGGCGGGAACCGTGGTGGGCGCCGCCTATGACGCCGCCTCAACGAGCGTCGGTTCGGAGCGCGCGATTAAGCTGACGAACGCCGAGTGCGCTTACGATGTTGCCTGCGAACAGGTGGAGCGTGCATGCCAGAATCGCATTACGGTCAACTGGGGTGAGCTGACCGATGCCGAGGTCTACAAAGCCAACAAGGACGGTTTGATCTCGGACGAGAAGATGCAGTCGATCTTTGAGACGCGTTATCGCAATGTGGCTGCCAAGGCGGCGCCCGATCCTGCGGGTGTGGTATACGAGGGCCTACTGTCCAACACGGTTGAGGGTGCGACGGTTGAGCTGTGGAGTGCCGACGATGCGTACGGCACCAATGCCGTACGCTGGGATGCCGAGGAGTATGAGCAGGCCAACCCGCTTGCGACGGGTGCGGACGGTGCTTACAACTGGAATACGCCGACCGGTTGGTATCAGGTGCGCGTGACCAAGGACGGTTACGAGGAAGCGCGTTCGGCCTGGCTGCGCGTGCCGCCGATTCAGACTGAGGTGAACATTGCCCTGGTGTCGACGGCGGCACCCGAGGTGGCGTCGGTCCATGCCTATACCGACTGTGTTGAGATTGAGTTTACGCAGTATATGGACGCGAGTGATGACGCTGTGGCCGCGCTGGACGCGCAGGGACTGGGTGACGTGACGTATACGTGGCTCGATAAGCAGGACGACCCCGATGGCAAGCCGCTGTCGCGCGTGCTGCGTATCTGCTATGACGATGCGCGCGAGGCGGGGTCGACCGTTGCCTTTGACCTCGACGGCGCTCGCAACTATGCGGGCACGGCGATGTCTGCCTGGGCGAGCGGCGAGCTTGTCGTGGGCATGCGGGCTGACAAGCTCAAGCTCAACGTGGAACAGGCGGTGACCATGCTCGAGGGCGACGACTTTGAGCTGGTGGCACACGTAACCGATAAGGATGGCAAGCCGTTTACCGGCGCCACGGTTAGTGTTGGGCTGGATTCTGAGGCCATCTGCTCTGCGGATGCCATGCAAGCTGTGACAGGTGAGGACGGCGCCGCGACGTTCGTGCTGCATGGTGCTCTGCCGGGTCTGACGACGCTGGCGGCGACGGTGGATGGCACGGCGTTGTCCAAGCAGGTCGACGTTCGTGTGTCTGCCGAGGCCGTACGTCCGGCGCGCCCGGTGGCCGTGATCGGTGGGACGACATTTGGCGCATGGTCGCCCAAGGAGAACTACATCACGGTGCCCAAGGGTGCCAAGCTGGAGCTTTCGGCCGAGGAGGGTGCCACTATTTGGTACACCACCAATGACACCTGCCCCTGCCGTGACGAAGGCCGCGTAAAGTACACCGAGCCTATTGCGCTCGATAGCAACATGTACGTGCGCATTGCGGCGCAGCGCCCCGGTATGTCGTACAGCGAGTATTCCGAGCGCTTGAACATTACGATTACGGTGACTGATGAGGTGGCACCCGAGCCGGGACCTGAACCGACGCCTGAACCGCAGCCGACGCCTGGTGGCGGTGAGCAAGGCGGCGGTACTGGCTCCGCCGGGACTGCTGCGGGCGGGTCGACCTCGACCGCGACTACGGTGACGACGGACAAGTCCAAGGGTAAGGGCGAGAACGGCAAGAAGTCCGGAGGCACGGAGCTCGCCGGCACGGGTGACTCTGCCGCGATGGCGGTCACCGCCCTGGGCATCGCCGGCGCAACCATCGCCGCCGCCGGTGTCGCCGCAACCAAGCGCCGCAAGCGTTAGGTTTTGGTGGCGGCGCCTATCCTCGGCTTTTACAAAATCTCAATCTGTAACACCAAGCCAGATATTTGGGCTCCAGGTGTTACAGATTGAGATGAACTGTTCGGCTGCCAACCTAACGTCTCGATCTGTAACACGTAGCGAGGAATTTGGCCTCTAACTGTTACAGATTGAGATAAAGCGGGGGCGGCTGGAGCAATATCTCGATCTGTAACAACTACGATGCTCAACGGGCCCCACGTGTTACAGATCGAGACAAAACGACCGACCAGACCCCAGACCACCACAAAGGTGCCTGTCCCCATCGTGGTGGTTGGGGCGGTCGGCATAGAAAAAGTCCCCGCCGGGCGTGTGCTCGACGGGGACTTTGCCGTTTGATGGCTAGCGCTGCAGGTGATTACTCGCCCAGCAGGCTCTTGGTGATGGAAGCAGCAGCCTTCTTGCCGGCGCCCATCGCCAGAATGACCGTAGCGGCACCGGTGACGATGTCGCCGCCGGCCCAGATGCGGGGATCGGTGGTCTGGCCGGTCTCCTCGTCGGCGACGATGTAGCCCCACTTGTTGAGCTCCATCTTGCCGCCGATCTTGGCAGCGAAGGGGTTGGCGTTGGTGCCGATAGCCGAGATCGCGACATCGCAGGGGATCTCCTCGATGGCGCCCTCGATGGGCACCGGGCGACGGCGGCCGGACTCGTCGGGCTCGCCGAGCTCCATCTTCTGGACCTTGACGGCGCACACGGAGCCGTCCTCGCCAGCGACAAACTCGAGCGGGGAGACGAGCGGCAGGACCTCGACGCCCTCGGCCTTAGCGTGATGCAGCTCGGCGCGACGGCAGGGCATCTCGTCCTCGGTACGGCGGTAGGCGATGATGGCGTGCTCGGCGCCCAGGCGCTTGGCGGTACGGACAGCGTCCATAGCCACGTTGCCGCCACCAAAGACAACGACGTTCTTGCCATGCTTGGTGGGGGTGTCGTACTCGGGGAACTTGTTGGCCTTCATCAGGTTCACGCGGGTGAGGTACTCGTTGGCGAAGAAGACGTTGGGCAGGTTCTCGCCGGGGACGTTGAGGAACTTGGGCAGGCCAGCGCCGGTCGCCACGTAGATGGCGTCGAAGCCCTGCTCGAACAACTCCTCGGCCGTAGCCATGTTGCCCACGACGGAGTTGTACTCAAACTTGACGCCCATGTCCTCCAGGCCGTCAATCTCGCGCTTGACGACTGCCTTGGGCAGACGGAACTCGGGGATGCCGTAGACCAGCACGCCGCCGCCGGTAAAGAAGGCCTCAAAGACGGTGACGTCAAAGCCGTTACGGGCGAGCTCGCCGGCGCAGGTGATGCCGGACGGGCCGGAGCCGACGACGGCGACCTTCTTGCCGTTCTTGGGAGCCATCTTGGGCGTGGAGGCGAGCTCGGGGCGGTCACCCAGGAAGCGCTCGAGCTGGCCGATGGCCACAGGCTCGGACTTCTTGCCACGGATGCACTTGCCCTCGCACTGGTTCTCCTGCGGGCAGACGCGGCCGCAGATGGCGGGAAGCATGGAGTCCTCACGGATGGTATCGAGAGCGCCGCCGAAGTCCTTCTCGCGGATCTGCTCGATAAAGCGGGGGATGTTGATGTTGACGGGGCAGCCCTCAACACAGAACGGCTTCTTGCAGTTGAGGCAGCGCTCGGCCTCGGCCAGCGCCATCTCCTCGGTGAAGCCCTTGTCGACGGGGCGGAAGTCGCAGGCGCGCTCGGCGGCCGGCTCCTCGTTATCGGGGGTGCGGGGCGACTTCATATCGGCAACGAAACGACCATTAACTAGTGGCATGCGCAGCTCTTTTCCTCATAGGCCTTGAGGGACTCGCCCTCTTCGGAACGGTAAGCGGCCTGGCGGGCACGAAGGTCATCCCAGTCGACCAGGGTGGCATCGAAGTCAGGGCCGTCGACGCAAGCGAACTTGGTCACGCCGCCCACCTCGACGCGGCAGCAGCCGCACATGCCGGTGCCGTCAACCATGATGGGGTTGAGCGACGCGGTGATGGGGGTGTCGTACTTCTGGGCGGTGAGGGTCGAGAACTTCATCATCGGAACAGGGCCGACGCAGAAGACCTGGCTCACGGCCTTGTCCTGCAGCAGGCGCTCCAGCGGAGCGGTGACAACGCCCTGCTCGCCGTAGGAACCGTCGTCAGTGGTGATGTGGATGTGGTCCTCGTCGAGGAGCTCGCGGAACTGGTCCTCCATGAGCAGGAGGTCCTTGGTGCGGGCGCCCATGATGGCGTGGACCTCATGACCGGTCTCGACCAGGTGCTTGGCGACCGGGAAGGCAATTGCCAGGCCGACGCCGCCGCCAATGACGGCGCAGGGGCCCTCGGCCATCTCGGTGGGAACGCCCAGCGGGCCCACGACGTCGCGCAGCGACTCGCCGGCCTCGTAGGTGGACAGCATCTCGGTGGTCTTGCCGATCACCATGAAGATGAACTCGACCCAGCCCTCGTCACCGTTCCAGCCGGCCAGGGTAAACGGGACGCGCTCGCCCGTCTCGTTGGCGCGGACCATGAGGAACTGTCCAGCGTGCGCATGTTTGGCGATTGCAGGCGCCTCGATGCGGAACTTGAACACCTTCTCCGAGAACTGCGTCTTCTCCAGGATCTTATACATAGAACCCCTCTCTTGTTAGGGCCGCCGAACCGTGCCTCCACGGAAATGGACGGTAGCCCGAATAAAACCGTACGCGCACAGGCGTTGTGCAGACATACGGTGCAAATTATACCCTCATGGGCATGTCGCTTACGTGTGTCTTCGGCGGTTGGGAAAAGGGTTTATCCACTTTGTCCTACCAAATAGGGGCAGGTTTATTTTGGTCAGTTTTATCAGGTAAGGCAGCAAAGGGGGCCGGCCTCGGGTTGTGATGAGGCCGGCCCCCTTTGGGGTGCTATGCGTGTATGGCGGTGCGCGGTTTATCGTGATGCCGCAACTGGGGCGTTTCCGCAGGTAAAACCTGCCAAAATAAACCTGTCCCTAAATGATAGGTTTTAGTGCTTGCCGTTGGCGGAGGCGGCGCCGTTGACATGGTCGCGGGCATAGACCACGCCGTGCACAATCGCCAGGCCGGCGGCGTCGGCCGCGCGGGCGCAGGTGTCCTGGAAATCCTCGGCCTCGCGGGCGCGCAGCTGCTTAAGCACATAGTCTGCCACGGCCATCTTGCCGGGAGGGTTGCCGATGCCGGTGCGGATGCGGCTAAAGTCGCGACTGCCCATCTTGTCGATAATCGAGCGCAGTCCGTTGTGACCGGCGTGGCCGCCGCCAACCTTAACGCGCACGTCGCCGGCGGGAATATCGAGCTCGTCATGGATCACGAGCAGCTCCTCGGCCTTGATCTTGTACTCGCGGCAGAGCTTGGAGATGGGGCCGCCCGAGGTGTTCATGTACGACTGCGGTTTGACCAGCACGATCTGGCGCTTGCCGCCCTCTTCCTCGGGGTCGTTGATGTTGATGAGCGCGACCTCGGCGCCGGCCTGGTTTTTCCAGTACGTGACACCGGCCTGACGGGCCAGCTCGTCGATCGCCTTAAAGCCGGCGTTGTGGCGGGTCTCGGCATATTCCTCGCCCGGGTTACCAAGTCCGGCAACCATGCGAATTTTGAGCGGCTGTGCAGCTGCCATGTTTGTCCTCCGTTACGTAAATAGTTCAATCAACGACAAAGGCTACCACGCCCGCCGAAGGCGAGGAAAGGTTGCAGCAAAGTCATTTCAGAAAACAGCTGCCCCGAGACAGCAGGAAACCCCGGACACGCCGGGAGGGGTTATCAAAGCGAACATCCCGCAGCCGCAAAGCGGCGAGGACGTTCGCGTGATAACCCCGCAGGCGTGTCCGGGGCTTCCGGAGGGATGCGAGGGTCGAGCGACTACAGCGCGAAGTCGCCGCCGACGAGCGTGGAGACGGGCTCCTCGTGGTAAACGGCGGAGATGGCCTGAGCGAATTCCTCGGCGACCGAGATGGTCTTGATCTTGCCGCCGACCTCGACGGGAATGGCATCGGTGACGACGCACTCGACGATGGGGGCGTCGTTCAGGCGCTCGATGGCCGGACCGGAGAAGATGCCGTGGGTGGCGCACACGTAGATGTCGCCGGCGCCCATGGCCTTGAGCTCCTTGACGTTGGCGCACAGGGTGCCAGCGGTGTCGATCATATCGTCGTTGATGATGCAGGTCTTGCCCTTGATGTCACCGATGATGCCCATGACCTCGGCAGCGTTGTGGCGCGGACGGCCCTTGTGGGCGATGGCCAGGTCGCAGCCGAGCATGTCGGACAGCTTCTTGGCGGCCTTGGCGCGGCCCACGTCGGGGGAGACGACGACCAGGTTGTCGGTGTCGAAGTGCATGTCGTTGTAGTACTGGCCAAACAGCGGCAGCGCGGACAGGTGGTTAACCGGGATATCAAAGAAGCCCTGGATCTGGCCCTGGTGCAGGTCGAGGGTGATGATGCGGTTGACACCGGCGCGCTCGAGCAGGTTGGCGACGAGGCGGGCGGTGATGGGCTCGCGCGGGCCGGCCTTGCGGTCCTGGCGGGCATAGCCGTAGTGGGTGATGACGGCGGTGATGGAGCGGGCGGATGCGCGCTTGGCAGCGTCGGTGGCGATGAGCAGCTCCATGAGCATGTCGTTGACATTGCCGCCGGCCACGGACTGAATCAGGAAGACGTCGGCGCCGCGGACGGTCTCGTCGTAGCGGGCGTAAATCTCACCATTGGCGAACTGCTTTAGCGTAAGGCCCGAAAGCTCGACCCCAAGGTACTCAGCAATCTTCTGAGCGAGGGGACGGTTGGAGGAACCGGAATACACGCGGATGGACTTGCGCATATTCTCCGACTTCTCGGGATCATTAATCGGCATTACCCTTCTCCTTTATACATCGAATGCCATATAGATGCCTTGTTGCATTGTAACCGCGCGGCGGGGTTTATCGAGTCTTGATAACGTCTTTACCGTCAACGGACACGAACCGACCACTCATCCGGTCGCGCAGGTCACGATAGAAAAAGGAGCCGCTCCCATGGAACAGCTCCTTAGATGCTTGGTAAAACGTTATACCTCGTCGTCCTCGTGCAGACGGCGGCGATAATCGGCGGCCCAGCCCTCAATATTTACCTGACGGGCGCGACCCAGGCCAAGAGCATCGGCCGGGACCGGCTCGGTGATGACGGAGCCGGCGGCCACGAGTGCACCGTCGCCAATCTGGGCGGGCGCGACCATCATGGTGTCGGAACCGATGAAGGCATCCTTGCCGATGACGGTCTTGTGCTTGTGCACGCCGTCGTAGTTGCAGGTGATGGAGCCTGCGCCCACGTTGACGCCGGAGCCCATGGTGGTGTCGCCGATGTAGGACAGGTGCGGCACCTTGGAGCCCTCGCCGATCGTGGACTTCTTGATCTCCACGTGCGTACCGGCCTTGGAGCCGTCGAGCATGTGGGTGCCCGGGCGCAGGTAGGCGCGCGGTCCGCAGTCGACGCCGTTCTCGATGACGGCCTCGATGGCGATGGTCTCATCGATGATGCAGCCGCTGCCGACGGTGGTGTCGGTGAGGCGACTGTTGGGGCCGAGCTGGCACTCTTCGCCCACGGTGACGTGGCCGATTAGGTGCGTCTGCGGCCACACGACGGTGTCGCGGCCGATGGTGGCGTCGGGGCCGATCCAAGCCTGCGTGGGGTCGATGAACGTGACGCCCTCTGCCATCCAGTGCTCGTTGATGCGGTCGCGCGCGATGGCGGTAAGCTGCGCGAGCTGGATGCGGCTGTTGACGCCCAGGCCGTCGCGGTAGTCGTCGCAGTGGAAGATGGAGACTGCCTGGCCATGACCCTTGAGGATTTCGAGCATGTCGGGCAGGTAGTACTCGGATTGCGCGTTGTCGTTGCCGATCTCGTTAATGTGGGCGGCAAGCTGCGCACCGTCGAAGGCGTAGCAGCCGGCGTTGCACTCCAGCAGCGTGGCGGCCTGCTCGGGCGTGCAGTCCTTCTGCTCGATGATGCGCTCGATCTGACCATCGGCGCCCAGCTTGATGCGGCCGTAGCCAAAAGGATCGGGCGGGGTCATGGTCATGACGGTGCAGGCGAGCTCGCCGGTGGCGACGGTCTGCGCGAACTTGGCGACGGTGTCGGCGGTGATGAGCGGCAGGTCGCCGTTGAGCACGACGACCGGGCCCTCAGCGATGCCGCAGGCCTCGAGCGCGACCTTGACGGCGTGGCCGGTGCCCAGGCGCTCGGTCTGCTCGACACACTCGACCTTGGTGGCGCTGTTGGCGTAGGCGCCATCGATGAGGGCACGCATCTCGTCGGCGTGGCTGCCGATGACGACCACGACGCGGCTGCAGCCGGCCTTGATGGTGGCGTCGACGATCCACTGGACCATGGGCTTACCCAGGATCTTGTGCGAAACCTTGCAGTGGTTCGACTTCATGCGGGTGCCCTCGCCGGCAGCGAGGATAATTGCGGTTGCGTCCATGTGATCTCCTGTTACGTTATAGAGACGTGTGTTTGGAAACGATACACGGCGCAATATGATACCGCAGGCATATGATGAGCGCGTAACGATTGACGCGCGACGGCCGATGTCGTTGCCGCCGGTGTGGCGTTTGCGCTGGTTGCGGGCGGTGCCGGCAGCGCTTCGGCGTCGGTGATTTGGCGGGAGAGCGGGGATGCCTATGGACAACATGCGAGAGGGTTTGGGCGCCGAGCCCGTCGCGGCATTCTCGATGTCGCATCCGGCTGTGCCGGCGCTCTACATGGTGCTGACGTTGGGGCTCACCATGTTCTCGATGCAACCGGTGCTGATTGCGCTGTCGCTCGCGGGCGGGTTGGCGTATGGATTTGCGACGCGCGGGGCTGCCCGCACGTTGGGGGCGCTTCGCTGGCAGCTGCCGGTAATTTTGATCATTGCACTGGTCAACCCGCTGTTTAGTGCATCGGGCTCGACCGAGCTTTTCCATATTGGCATGCGCGTGGTGTATTTGGAGAGCATGATGTACGGCCTGTGCATGGGCGGGCTGTTTGTGGCGAGCGTGCTGTGGTTTGAGGCCGCGGCGTCGATGCTCGAATACGACAAGGTGCTTGCGCTTTTGGGCAACGCCGCGCCGGTGATCGCGCTCATGATTTCGATGTGCATGCGGCTTATTCCACAGTTTTTGCGCCGCGGCCGCACGGTGCTGGCGGTGCAGGACGCGATCGATATGCCGGGGCGTGCGCCCATCGACCCCGTGCGATCGCGCCTGCGGGCGTCAAGCGTGCTGATGGGCTGGGGCATGGAAGATTCGCTTGAGCGCGCGGACGCCATGCGCTCCCGTGGATGGGGCGCCACGACGCGCCGTACGACGTATGCGCGGTATCGGTTGGGGCGCGGCGATGTTGCCGCGCTGGTTGGACTTGCGGTGTTTGGTGCCGCCGCGGTGGCGGTGGCATGGACCGCGACGACGCAGTATTCGTTTTACCCGCAGCTTTCGGTGCCCGCGCCGTGGCTGGGCTATGTCGTGTACGCTGCCTGGATGGTGCTGCCCTGCGTGTTGCATGCGATCGATGAGAAGAGGTTCGGCTGATGGCTCGGTTGGATAGGGGCCCGGTGTCGGGCGCGGCGTGCGGCCCGGATATGCCGGCGATTGAGGTGCGGAGCCTGAGCTTTGCCTACCCCGGGGCTGATGCTGCGGTGCTCGAGGGGCTCGACTGGTCTGTTCCCCAAGGTGCATTTGCGCTGTTTGTTGGCGGTACCGGATCGGGTAAGTCGACGCTGCTGTCGCTGCTCAAGCCCGAGATCGCTCCGGCGGGCGAGCGCACTGGCGATGCGCGCGTGCTGGGCGAGAACGTTGCCGACATGGACGTGCGCGCGTCTGCGGAGCGCGTGGGCTACGTGTTCCAGGATCCCGAGAACCAGATCGTGTGTGAGACCGTGTGGCACGAGATGGCGTTTGGCCTGGAAAACCTTGGTATGTCGCGCGACGAGATGCGCCGTCGCGTAGCCGAGACCAGCTATTTCTTTGGGTTGGAGGATTGGCTCCACCGCGATACCGACACGCTTTCGGGTGGTCGCAAGCAGTTGCTGTCGCTGGCGGCCGTTCTAGCGTTGCGCCCGCGCGTGCTGCTGCTCGACGAGCCCACGTCTCAGCTCGATCCCGTTGCCGAGAAGAATTTTCTGCACGCGCTGTTTCGCGTGAACCGCGAGTTGGGCTGTACGGTGGTCGTGGCAACGCACCAGCCGCGCCCGATGCTCGAATATGCGACGTGCGCGTATCGGATTGAGGGCGGTCGTGTGCGCGAGGTGGCGGATATGGCTTCTTTGGGACGCCGAGAATCGCTGCTTGCCGATGACATGTTGGGGTGGGGTACCATCCGATGTGCAAAAAACGGAGTATTCAGCAGGCGTGAGGACAATTTGGGCTCTCTGGAGCCGCCCGGGGACGTATCGAGCGCGAAAAAAAGTTTGGAATTGGACAAATCGTCCGAATTTGTGGCACAAACGTCGCTCGAGAACGGCTCGGAAGCCTTCCCGAGCACGGATGGAAGCAGAATACTCCAAAAAATGCACGGCGGGTCGGCTACCACCCTGTCGGAAGGCTGGTTTCGCTACGATCGCGCGGGCGGTTGGGTGCTGCGCGGGCTCGATGTGACGTTTTCGGTCGGCGCGGTGCATGCGGTCGTGGGCGGAAACGGCTGCGGCAAGTCGACGATGCTCTCGGTGCTGGCCAAGACGGCTAGGCTGCAGCGTGGCCGCATGGTGCGTGGGACGGCTTCGGCGGCGCTGCTGCCACAGAATCCCAAGG
Organism: uncultured Collinsella sp.; assembly: GCA_934654775.1. Lineage (GTDB taxonomy): Bacteria > Actinomycetota > Coriobacteriia > Coriobacteriales > Coriobacteriaceae > Collinsella. The sequence continues at coordinate 51,655 of CAKUGR010000004.1, read as the reverse complement.
CATTGCTGGTCGCCGAGACGGTGCGCGACGAGCTGATGGAATGGGCTTCGACCTGCGGATACGACGAGGCTGCAGCACAGGAGCAGACAGCGCGCCTGGGCCTGGCGGGCTTGGAGGCGCGTCACCCGTACGATCTTTCGGGCGGCCAGCGCCAGCTGCTCGCGCTGGCAAAGTTGCTGCTGATTGGCCCCGAACTGCTATTGCTCGATGAACCCACCAAGGGTTTGGATCTGGCCAGCCGCCGCATCATCGCCCGAGCCCTGCGCGAGCATGCGCAGGCCGGCGGCACCGTCATCATGGCCACGCACGACTTAGACTTTGCCGAGCAGGTGTCCGACGACGTCGCCATGATGTTCGATGGCGAGATCGCCTGCATGGAGCCTCCGGCAGATTTCTTTGCCGACAACGTGTTCTACAGGGTGTGATGGGATGACGGATCATCGCGCCTCGCACCTACTCACAAAAATGGAAATCCCGCTGCTCCTGGCGGTGCCGGCGGTGATGACTGCTGCGCTGCTGGCGGGCATTGAGCAGGCGGCGCTTGCCATGCTGGTGGTAGTGGCGCTCGTGCTCGCACTGTTTTTTGCGGGCTATGAGACATCACGTCCAGGCCTGCGCCAGATCATGCCCACGCTGGTGCTGGCGGCGCTGGCCGCGGCGGGGCGCATCCTGTTTGGGCCCATTCCCGATTTTAAGCCCGTGAGCGCTATCGCCATTATCGCGGGTGCGACACTTGGCCGTCGCAATGGTTTTATGGTCGGCGCGTTGGCAGCGCTGACCAGCAATTTCTTTTTTGGGCAGGGCATGTGGACGCCGTGGCAGATGTATGCCTGGGGTCTGGTGGGCTATATCGGTGGCGCACTGGCGCATGCGGGCGCGTTTGACCGCGCCGATGGAACCGTGCGAATGCCGGCGCTGTTGGCGTATGGCTTTGCGTCGGGCCTGCTGTATGGCGTCGTGATCAACGCGTATGACATCATCGGTTTTGTGCAGCCGCTCACCTGGGCAGGCGCCATAGCGCGTCTTGCTACGGCGGTGCCGTTCGACATCACGCATGGTCTCGCGACCTGCGTGTTCTTGGCTGTTCTGTACAAGCCCTGGTGCCGTCGCATCAATCGCGTCGTCGTGAAATACGGGTTGTAGGGCCGGTTGCGCCGGGTCGAGAATCAATGCTGCTTCGGTGTCATTTCAAAACCATGCCGGTTTACGGGGCTAGATTGGCATAGGCCGACCATACCAGCATTTTTTGAAAATAGACGAGCCGTCTACCTGCGGTTTTAATTTGCTTGAGTTGCGTGTGGTTGGGGGTTCGCGATTCAGCCCCGTAAACCGGCATGGTTTTGAACGGGCCGGCTCATATGGCGGGCATCGCGGCCATCAGAGGGTAAAAAGAGTCGCCTTCCCCCGTCCCTGAGGGGTCGTTGGGGGTGCTTGCCACGAAAGTGGTCCATCTACTACGTTTAACCCGGTACTTCCAACCATACCCTTGTTTTATGAAAAACCGCAGGCTTTCTACCTGCGGTTTTCTTTTTGCGTTGTTCGCTGTGGTTGAGGGTGGTGGCTTAAACGTAGTAGATGGGCGTGTTTCGTGGCGGGCGGATCATGCGGTTGCCCCCACGAGGCCCAAAATAATCCGTTTTCCTTCGTCCCCAGGGGATCAGTTGGGCTAGAGCTCCAGGGCGAGGGTGACGGGGCAGTGGTCGCTGCCGAAGATGTCGCCGCGGATGCCGGTGTCGCGTACGTTGGCGGCGATTGCATCACTGACCAGGAAGTAGTCGATGCGCCAGCCGGCGTTGTTCTTGCGGGCATTAAAGCGGTAACTCCACCAGCTGTAGACGCCCTCGACGTCCGGATTGGCCGCGCGCCAGGTGTCGGTAAAACCGGCATCGAGCAGCTCGGTAAACTTGCCGCGTTCCTCATCCGAAAAGCCTGCGTTGCCGCGGTTGGACTGGGGGTTCTTAAGGTCGATCTCCTCGTGCGCCACGTTAAAGTCGCCGCAGGTCACCACGGGCTTGCCGGTCTCGCGCTCGAGCGCGCTCAAAAAGCCGCGATAGGCATCGTCCCAGGCCATGCGTACATCGATGCGCGCGAGCTCATTTTGGGCGTTGGGCGTATAGACGTCCACAAAACAAAACTTGTCGAACTCGAGCGCGCAGACGCGGCCCTCGGTCGCGGCTTGGGCGACGAGCTCGGCCGCATCGCCTTCGCCGGCGTAGGGCAGCAGCGCGTCGGCATGCAACACGCGAAGCGGCTCCTGGCGGCTAAAGACCGCGGTGCCCGAGTAGCCCTTGCGCTCGGCGTAGCTCCAGGTTTGGTGATAGCCGGGCAGGTCGACCTGCACCTGACCTTCCTGCAGTTTGGTTTCCTGCAACGCCAGGATATCGACATCGAGCTCCTGCGCGATCTGGGTAAAGCTCGGGTCCTTTTTGAGCACGGCGCGAAGGCCGTTAACGTTCCACGAAGCAAAGGTGTAAGTCTGAGGCATGGTGTCCTTTCGACGGGGTTGGCAGGCTTAAGATTAGCGCAACAAGAGCGGGGTAGAGTCCGCGAGCGACGGTGCGAACGCCGCCGCCTCGGCGGCAAGGACGGAGGACACATATGACACAGGCAATATCGGATCCCAAGCAGGCCTCCGCCGCGCTGGCGGAGCTGTTCGAAACCCATAACCATGTGGTGTTCTTTGGCGGCGCGGGCGTTTCCACGGCGAGCGGCATCCCCGATTTTCGCAGCGTGGACGGCCTGTATCATCAGCAGTTTGCCTATCCGCCCGAGACTATGCTCTCACACAGTTTCTACGAGGCGCATCCGGCGGAGTTCTTCGACTTCTACCGCACCAAGATGATTGCGCTCGGTGCCAAGCCCAACCGCTGCCACACTAAGCTGGCCGAACTGGAGCGCGCCGGCAGGCTCGACGCCGTGGTGACGCAAAACATCGATGGCCTGCACCAGATGGCTGGCTCGGAGCGCGTGTTTGAGCTGCACGGCTCGGTCCACCGCAACATTTGTCAGGCGTGCGGCGCGGTCTATAGCGCCGAGTGGATTTGCTCGCGCGAGCACGAGGACGCCGCGGGCGTGCCCGTGTGTCCCGCATGCGGCGGCCGCATCAAGCCCGACGTGGTGCTCTACGAAGAGCCGCTCGACGAGCGCGTGCTCACCGGCGCCGTTGCCGCTATCGCCGCGGCCGATGCCCTCATTGTGGGCGGAACCTCGCTCGTGGTGTACCCGGCGGCGGGCCTCACGCGCTACTTTACCGGCAACACGCTGGCCATTTGCAACCTGGCACCTACCGATCAGGACGCAAATGCCGACCTGCTGATTTCTTGCGACATCGCGGCCGCGTTTGCGTTCTAGCCCGCGCGCGCGGATACAATAGAAAAACTGATTGCAAAGCGACCCCGCCGCCAGCGTCCGAGCGCGGCGGCGCGGGCATTTTAGGAGGATGTTCATGGCGAACGATAGCAAGACATGGCGGTGCGGAAAGTACGAGCTCAGCTTTGACCGTCCGCGCATCATGGGCGTCCTCAACGTGACGCCCGATTCGTTTAGCGACGGCGGTGAGCACTTCGACCCGGACGCCGCTATCGAGTACGGTTTGGCGATGCTCGACGCCGGCGCCGACATCATCGATGTGGGAGGCGAGTCCACGCGCCCCGGTTTTACCCCGGTCAACCCCGATGAGGAGGCCCGCCGCGTGCTGCCCGTGGTGCGCGCGCTGGCCAAGGAGGGCGCCATCATCTCGATCGACACGCGTCATGTGGCGGTTGCCAAGGCGGCCGTGCGCTGCGGCGCCTCGATCGTCAACGACGTGACCGGCTTCACCGACCCCAAGATGGTCGAGTTTGTTAAGACGAGCACCTGCGGCGTCATCGTAATGCACGCCGGCGAGGTCGCCGCACCCGCCCGCACGCATGCAACGGTGCAGCTCGATACCTCGGCCGCGGCGTTTGTTGCCGAGAAGGCACGCGAAGCGGCCGCCGAGGCCGCGCGCGAGGCCGAGAAGCCAGCCCGTCGCCGTCGCGGCAAGCTGCTGGGCGAGTCCAAGGTTGAGACCAAGCTTCCGGGCGGTGTGGTACAGCCCTCGCTGCCGTTTGGCGAATCGGAGCCCGCGCCCGAGCCTGTTGACGAGCCAGAGACGCCGGCTGCCGAGCAGGCTGCTCCTGCCGCCGTTGCATCCGAGACCGTGCCCGCAGCTACCGAAGCCGCACCAGAGCCCAGCGACCACCTCGCCGCCATGATGCGCCGCAGTGCCCGCCGTGAGGAAGCCTATGTGCCCACCTCGCAGCTCCGCCGCTTTACCCTGCCCGATTCGGCGCCCATTATGCGTCGTGTTATGGGCTTCCTTTCCGACCAGGCCCGCACGCTCATCCACGCCGGCGTGTCGCGCGACCGCATCTGCATCGATCCCGGTCCGGGCTTTGGCAAGACGGCCAACGAGGATATCGTCATCCAGCGCGAGACCGCCAAGATGGCGTCGCTGGGCTATCCGCTCATGTGCGCCGTGTCGCGCAAGCGCTTTGTGGGCGCCGTCTCGGGCGTGACCGATGCCGCCGCGCGCGATGCCGCCACGTTTGGCGTGTGCCTGGGCGCCATCCAGGCCGGCGCCAACATCGTGCGCGTGCACGACGTTGCGGGCTTTGCGCAGTTCCTGAACGGTTACTGGGCCGTTGCCAAGCCGCAGCCGCGCCGCGCGTTTGTGGCCGTGGGTTCCAACCTGGGGCATCGCTGCGACAACATCCGCGCTGCGCGCGACATGATTGCCGAGATCCCGCTTACTTGCGTGTCCAACTGCTCGCGCATCTACGAGAGCGAGCCGGCCTACGAGACGCGCCAGGACGCGTTTGCCAATGCCGTCATCGAGATCAAGACCGAGCTGGCGCCGCTGGTGCTGCTCGACGAGCTCATGAAGATTGAGGCCGAGCTGGGCCGCGACCGTTCCAAGAAGGCCAAGGCCAACGGCCCGCGCACCATCGACCTGGACCTGCTGTGGATGGACGGCGAGACCCACGGCGGCAAAAAGCTGCGCCTGCCGCATCCGCTGATCGGTGAGCGCGACTTTGTGCTGGTGCCGCTCGAGGACCTGATGCACGACCCGGCGCGGTTCTTCCGCTACAACGGCGTCGAGGTCAAGGAGCCCGAGGATCGCGTGGGCCATATCGTGGGCGAATTGGGGCGTATGTAGATGATTGAGATGAATGCTGTTGCTGCCGGTACCGAGCTCGATGCCGCGCGCGACGCGGGTCGCGAGGGCGTGTCCGCGGGCTGGTGCGCGTGGAGCGTGGGCGATGCGTCGCTGACGTTTTCGCTGATCGTGCGCCCCGATGTGAACATGCACGCCTTCCACGGCCTGCCGTTTGTGGCCGCAATGGGCATGATGGACGCGCTTGCGGGCACGGCCGCAACGCCGGGCCTGGGCCTTGCCGGCAAGGTGGGCATCCAGTGGCCGAGTGACATCGTGTGCGGCGCGCCCGCGTTTGAGACGCCGCTCGCGCGCGTCGCCGTCAACGGTGGCGCCGGTGCCGCGGGCATGTTTGCCGCGGTGACGGTGGATATTGAGCGTGTGGCGTTGAGTGAGCTTGGCGTGGATATGGCCGATGAGGCGCTGGTTGAGGCGCTGACCGCCGCCCTGCTCGCCCGCGTGGACGCCTGGGCAGTCGTTGCGAACACGCCGCAGGGCGCTGCCGGCCCGCTGGCTCCGGTGCTGGGCGAGTATTTCGACATGGTGCCGTTGCTGGGCCGTCAGGTCGCGGCGGTGTCGCCCAACGGCCTGCCGCTTGCGGTCGGCGTGTTTGCGGGCCTGGACATCTGGGGCCGCGCGACCATCAAGACCGACGCCGGCGAGCAAGAGTTCCCGCCCGAGGCCGTGCGCATCCGCGGGCTGTAGCGCGGGATCGCTCGCACTCAAAGATAATGATGACAACAAGACCCTTCTCGGCTGTGCCGGGGAGGGTCTTGCTTGTCTGGGGAATGGATTGTCAGCACTCTATTCCTCAAAACTGAAAATCTTTCGATTTTGAGGAATAGGCTTGGCGAACGTTTGCGGGGGCTGTGGCATCGGGCATGCTCGACTTAAGCCACTGTCCTACCCCTGCTCCTGCATGCGGCGGTAGATTTCGCAGATGCCTTTGATGGTGAGTTGGCCGTCGACCACGTCGAAGGCGTCGGTCGAATCGGCGACGATGCTGGCGAGGCCGCCCGTGGCGATGACGGTGGCGTCCTCGCGACCCAACTCGCGCTTCATGCGTGCGACCAGGCCCTCGGCCATGGCAGCGGCACCCGTCACGGCGCCGACCTTGATGCACTCCTCGGTATCGCGGCCGATGGCGTGCTCGGGCGCCTCGAGCGGAACGCTGGCGAGCTTGGCCGCGCGGGCGGCGAGCGCGTCCATCGAAATGCGGATGCCCGGCGCGATCGCTCCGCCAATGTAGTAGCCGTCCTCGTCGATGACATCGATATTGGTCGCGGTGCCAAAGTCCACCACGATCGCCGGGGCGCCGTAGAAGGTCTCGGCCGCGACGGCGTTGGCGATGCGGTCCGCACCCACGGCCTGGGGGCGCGCCGCGCGCAGCTTGGTCACGGCCGCCGTCTGCGGGCCGATGACGATGGCGTCTGCCGCGATGCGGTCGGCCACGGCGTGCCATTCGCGCGAGAGCTGCGGCACCACGCCGGCAAAGGCGATTGCGTCGACCGCGTCGAGCGAGAGGTCGTACATCTTAAAGAAGCCCATCAGGCGCACGTGGATCTCATCGGCGGTAAAAGAGCGGTCGGTGGGCATGCGCCACGACTGCACCAGCTCGTCTCCGTCAAACAGGCCCATGGCCGTCTGCGTGTTTCCCATATCGATAGCGAGCAGCATGTCTACTCCAGGTGTCGGCGTAAAAGGACGCGCACCATTGTATACGTGCTGTCGGCGTTGGGCTGCGATTCGTTTACGGGGACACGGGGGCTGAAAGTTATAAATATGAAGGAATTATGCTCTACGAGATTTTCCTTGCCGTTTACCGAAGTCCCGCGTAATATTCTTTCTTGCGCACATGAGGCGCCCAGACATTGCGGGGTGGAGCAGTCTGGTAGCTCGCCGGGCTCATAACCCGGAGGTCGTAGGTTCAAATCCTGCCCCCGCGACCAAAATTTCAGCCCTGAACTGGTAAAACGGTTCAGGGCTTTTTCGTTGCCTTGGGGCAAAAATGCTCAAAGTAATCTGTATGGTAATATGTATGAGCGAAAAAGCCTTAGGCCCTGCGTTTCGCCAGGCTATCTCTGAGCGCTCGGAGCACCTCAACCGCAACGGGCAACTCGTCAATCTCGAACGAATCAAGAATCTCTTGTACCTCGGCGGAAAGCTTTGCCTTGTCGGGTTTTGGGGCGTCACTGAGCAAAGCGTCGGTGCCTACCGACAGCTCCTCTGCAATCTTTGCGAGCACGGGCAGGCTCAGCTTGGTGTTGCCCGTTTCGATGTGGCTCATGTGCGTTACCGATATTCCAACTTTTTGTGCGAGCGCCTCCTGCGACAGCCCGCAGGCTTTGCGGTAGCGCCTGATGCGCTGTCCTATGTCGAAGTATTTCATTTTAACCGCCCGTCAAAATCAAGTTGCCTTGAATCGTATGGGCGATTAGCCTCAAATATAATAAACTGGAAAGGCTGTATTTCATGCATGCAGTTAATGTTTGAGACCTCATTCTTACGAACGAGGCGAGAGCGTTAGTGAGTCAAAAAACAGGAGGTAATGCGATGACGCCAATGAACGAGCAGGAAAACCTGCTATCGGGTATCACAATCGCTCATAACCTGATGCACCGCGTGGTCAGTCTTCAGCAACGCATCAACCAGCTCACCACTCAGTTTGCCACCAAGACGGAAAAGAAGACTAAAAGGCACCCCGTCCTCTACGCAATCGGGGGCTTCCTTATCGCGTTCACGCCTATCACGAGCACGCCATTGAGGGTGCTCACATTCCCTGTCACCATGCCGTTTTTCCCAATTGGGGGTATGGAGCTTCAGACGACGGTCTGGAATATCGTGAACCTCATCGTCTCAGCTATCATCGGTGCGATTCTATACAAGGTCATAGCGAAGACAGCGGACAAAAGCCGCTCCCAGATAAATGCCGCGATTGACCAAAGCAACCAACAAGTTGAAGCCAACAACCAAGCCCTAGCCCAGAGCATCGAACAAACCAAGCAGGAGATTTTCGCCGTACAGCAGCAATGGGCTTCGCAGGTCGCCCCGTGGTACCCCATGGATTACGACAGCATCGAAGCCGTGGATTTCTTCCTTGCTGCCGTGCGCAACCATCGCGCCACCACCGTGCAGGAGATGGTCAACCTCTACGAGACCGAGATGCACCAGCGCCGCATGGAAGCGGGCCAGCAGCAGATTCTCAACCAGCAGCGCATCGGCAACATGCTGCAAATAGGCAACCTGTTCATGCAGGGGCAGATTCTCAATCAGGCTCAGCAGATAAACGCGAACACCGCCAGTGCGAGCGGCAACCTCGACTGGATGGCTCGCGCGATGGGAAAGCGCTAAGTAATGACGCGGTTGACATAACGAGGCAACTCGAAACCACCATGAAAGAAAAGGGGATGGATAATGAACGGATTATCCCAGTGGGCGCGCTCGCATAAGCCCCAAGTCGCAGCGATAGCCGCTGCGATCGTTGTTGCGATAGCCGTGGCAAGTGGGGCGTTCGCAACGTCCGAGCAACAACCAGAGCAGCAGGAGTCAAGAACCGTCGATGTGACCCTCAACGTCACGGCCGACCACGGCTGGGACGAGAACTCCACGCCCGCCATCGCCCATATCGAGGGCTACGATGTGGACTTCTACCACGCGGTGACACCTGATGCCGAGGGCAACAAGGGCGCTTCCACGGTCGAACTCGCCGAGGGTGACTACACCGTGAGCTTCGTCAGCCCCGTCAACTCCGACGGCTCCGCCTTCGACATCTACGACACGGGCGCTCCCGTCGACATCACCGTCGACGCCGACGCGAAGACCGCACCTGCGGTCAACTGCCCCATGGCGCAGATTCCCGCCGACAAGGTCACCGACGATATGCTCGCGGACATCGTCGACAAGACCAAGGACGCCATCGAGAAGGGTGACGAGACCCTGAAGGGTGACGCCGGCACCGGCATCCTCGACAAGCTCGACGGCAACGTCGCCAAGAACCCGAACGCGAGCGACAAGACCAAGCAGGAGGCCACTGACGCCGACAAGGACGTCGATGTCAACGACAAGCCCGCACAGACGACCCCGTCAGCCAAGAACGATAATGCCAAGGCTGATAACGGCAACTCTGGTTCCCAGTCTTCCAACAACGGTTCTTCGAACTCTGGTTCCAACAACTCTGGCAACTCCAGCCAGCCTTCCAAGCCCGCCCACACACACAACTGGGTGAACCACACGGCTACCCGTCAGGTCTGGGTGAGCAACTGGGTCGACGTGCCCGACTACGGCACTCAGCAGGTTCAGACTGGATATCGCTTCGTATTCTCCGAGGATGGTTACGCTACCTCTGACGTTAACGACGCCAAGGCGCACTGTGTGGCACTCATCAAGCAGGGCTATATGGGCAACTATCACACTGAGGCCGTCTACGAGAACCAGACAGTCCAGACTGGTTCCCACAAGGAAGACCGCGGTACCTGGCAGAACGAAACCTACGTGGACTACGTGTATTGCAATTCGTGCGGTGCTCGTCAATAGCACCGCTCCCGCGTAGCGGGATGCGAGTGCTCGTCAGTAACGGGTGGCGTGCCTACGCGAGTGGGCACCGACGCCCGCAACCGATGCGTTCCCATCTCACGCAAGTGAGATGCGAGTGCTCGTCAGTAACGACGGCATCATCACGGCACGTGCTGTGTTCGGGCATAGCCCTCACAGACCCGCGTGCTCCCTCCGGTCGCGTGCAGGTGTCCGTTTTCCGAACAAGGGGAGCATCCGTATAACGGGTGCTCCCCTTCATTTTTTGCCCAGACGCTCCGGAATACCGCGAAACAGGATCAGCAACAGCGCACCGACCTTTGAAGGGCTTTTCGAGGTCTTTCGGTGGGCTGTTCTGAGACCTTTTCGCGCCCCTGCCCGAACAAAGCCCCTGCGGAGGTCTTTCGGGGGTCTTTCGCTGGGCTTTGGATGGGCATGTGTGAAAGACGCCTGCGGCGTCGGGTGCCTCTGAAACGGAGATAAGGAGGTACACGATGGACAAGGAGCGTCTTGAACCCAACAGCCCGCAGGAGGAGGCCATGTGGAGGGCGCAGGTGCTCAGGCGCACCGCCCGCATCTGCTCGGCGAAGGCCAAGGAGCTTGAGCGCATGGCGAAGGTGGACGGCAACGCCCCCATGCGCGACGGCGGCACCCTGAAGGACGTGCTCAAGCGCATCGACAACGTGATGGAGTGGCGGTTCGTGAACGCTCTGGGCGAGGTCGTCCTCGACGGGGACATCCTCGCGGAGAGCATCGACTGCGAGACCCTGCGCACCATGCGCTACTGCGTGGCGGAATGCCTCAAGCGAATCGAGGAGCGGGAAGCGGAGGGGAAGGGCGATGAGTGACTACGGCATCAAGACCTACGCCGACCTCGCCGAGACGTGCGGGAACATGGTGCTCGCAAACGAGATGGCAAAACGCCCGCTTGAGCTTGTGAGCGGGGACTGGGCGCCGTGGGAGGAGATTTTCCAGTGGTACATCATACAGGACCCGTCGTTTGTCATGGAGCACACGGGCGAGCCGGTGTTCTACGACGAGGAGCTTGACCTGTACGTCCTTGGGGTAAATCATCTGGGCACAGCTTGGCGGCTCGTGCCCGCTCCGATAATCTACGACTGAAAAGACGCCGAAGGGCGCAGCGAAACAATCGCTGCGCCCTTTATTTTTTTGCTTCGCGGACATTCAAGACGCACTTTCTACACGTCGTCACTTTACGCCTGAACTTGTAGAAAAACTCCGAGAAGATTGCCCCGTTTATGGGGCTTGCCGAAGCTCTTTCTACAACTGTCGCAATCTTCGACAAATCCAACCCCTAAAACACGCCTTGTTTTCTACAGCGTTTCACGCCATATATCAGGAGAAATCGCCTTGGCTCCCTCCGCTATACGCTTCGGGGGCAAAAAAGGCAAAAGGGCATAAGGGGGACTGACGCAGCGTGCGCTGCGGTCGGCATAGCCGACAGTCCCCCTCGATGCGACCTTAGGGTCGCAAACGCTGCGAGCGCAAGGCGCTCGCAGATGCCGTCTCAGGACGTACGCCAGCGGGCTTGGGTGCCGGCGGAGCGCCACATGAAAAGGGACGGAGGCGAAAAGCCGTCCGTCCCTATCGAGACAGTGGATGCCGCCGTGATCGAAGCGACTACCCCTGCGGTGCGGGGCAGATCGCTTCGCTTTCGCGGCGGTCCGCATCATGGGGTTCAGCGGGCTGTGGGTTGACTTGCGGCTCGCCTTGCGGGACGTCTCGCACCAGCCCCTCGTATCGCTCCTTGATGCTGGCGGGCATGCATAGAAGGTCGGTATTGGACCCGCGAAAGGTCTTGTTCATCCACTCCGTCACGTCATATTCCAGAATGAGCGGTTCGGGCCAGTCCATCTTGAAGGGGGGCGCGGACGGGGTTTTGGGTGGAGCTCCATCCGATGCCGTGCTGGGGCAGGAGCGCCTTGACCTCCTTGATGAAGACCTGCTTGGACTGAACCCTTCCCGAGGGGTTGTTGCGCCGCGACCAGTGACGGTACAGGTCGTGGAGGAACTGCCAGGGGAGCAAATCCCAAGCGACTTGCGGCAGGATGTCGTCGAGGAACTGGCGCACGGGGTCGTTCACCTCGCGATACTCGGCAAGGAGCCTGCGCGTCGCCCCGGGCGTGTCAAGCTCGTAGTAATCGGTCTTTGCGAGGATGCGGTGGAGCACGTATTCGAGGACTTCGGGTCGGTTCAGGTAGTCGCCCTTGATGTACTTGCGCTCGCAGCCCTCGAAGCGCTTCTCGAAGGGAATCACCAGAAGGCGGCGGTACAGAGACTCCGACTTGTCGCGAAGCTTCGGCAGCGAGTTGATGCACTGAATCATGAAGCCCCGGAACTTCACCGAGCGCGGGTCTTTGAACTTGCGGTTCATCAAGAACGGGTCTCCCGTGATGATGGACTTGAGCGCCGCCGCATCGTCCAGGTAGGTGCCCGTGTCGTTCTCGTCGGTGATGATGGCGGAGACGCGCGTGAGGGATTCGAGCTTGAAGTCGTCCGCGAACGCCTTGATGGGGATGGACGCCCACGCCCCCTTGCCGCAGAGGTTGCGGGCGAGGGTGCAAAACGTCCCCTTGCCGTTGTTGCCGAGGGTAGAGTACAGCCACGCGCTCTTGTTCCAGTCGACGTTGGGGCGCACGACCGCGCCGAGAACCTGCCAAAGAAGCTCCACGACCTCGGGGTCGTCGGAAAGCTCGTCCATCCACGTCACCACGTCCCAGTCGGTGCCGTCCTCGTTGTTGCGGATGACGGGATTGGGGGCGTCTTCCACGAAGTCCGTCCCGATTTTGGAGGTGAACACCAGCTCGGGGTCGAAATCCATGAGAATCTTGTTGCCATAGTCGTACAGGCCGTTGTTCACGGCGACGAGGTCGGGGTCGGTGCAGGGGGACACCACCTCGCACACCGCGCGCAAGATCGCAACGACCTCATCGACGTTACGTTTGCTGATCGTTGCGTCATAGCGGCGGATAAGCCGCGTGAGGTTGTCGCTTCTGGTGTCGTAGACGCCCTTGGCGTCCCCCTCCGACTGGTACACGCCCACGTCGTAGTTTCCGTCCCCCTCGTCTGCCGCCCAGCAGATGAGCTTGGCGTGGTGGAGCCACTTGATGGCAAGCGCAATCTGGAGGGGCAGAAGCTCCTTGAGCTTCTTGAGGCGCTCTCCCGGCGGTTTCTGGTCGGGGTAGGCGACCTCCAGTCTTGCGCCGATAGGGGCATTTTCGTCACGGGGACCGAGGTTGTACTCCTGTATGGCGTTGTTGGTGGCTTGGAGCAGCTCGCCTTCGATGGCCGGCGGAGACGGGATGCTGTCCATGTCGATGCCTGCAAGATAGTCTTCGGTCACGGTTCTTATAAGCTCGTTGTACGTCTGTGCCATGGCTTCTCCTCCGAATCTTTCGCGGCATTTTTAGAATGTTTTACCGTGACATTCGGTGACTGAGAAGACCTCGTTTTCTGCAAAAGCGCAGGTAGAAGGGCTTTCTGTTCGTAAATGAGCGGAAAGCCGGTGTGCTGTTTTCGTGAAGCGAGGACGCCGCGGCGGAGAAGGTGGCGCACGGCAGGTTTGACAGGTGCGCGGCAGGGGTCGGCGCGGCGACTTCCTGCCGCCCTTCCTTCTGCGGCGATGGGGGCTGAGAGGGCGCTGGCAGTCCTGGCAGCCTGAATAGTACATGGACACAGGTAAAACCGTCCCCTGCCTTTTCGTGTACGTCTTCTTCCACCGCTACCCGTTTTGCGGTGGCGGGAGGGGCTGCCAGGGTTGCCAGTCCCGCGTTGCGAGCCTGCGGGCGGGGGTTTGGGATGGCAGTTCGGGCCTGAAAAGCCCTGCCGCAAGACTGCCGCGAGGCCGCAACGGCGTCGCCCCGATCATGCAACGACGAGATGAGGCGCGTGCGAGCGTGCGTTGCAAGTGCGGGGCTTGCCCTGCCGCTTATGGTGACTTTATGGAACTGTTTTCCGAAAAACGCGGCGTGAAAACGGGCGCGTCTCTCTCGTTGCCCTCAGCATCGGTCTTCCCGGGCGATGCGCCTAAAAACAAGCGCCATCTTCCCCGTTTGGCAAGAATGGCACGGCGGGGTAAGATGTCATCAGGCCGTTTGAGGCCTCGTGCTCTGGCGCTTCCGTCTTCTCGAAGCGCTAACCACTGGATGCAGGTGGCGTCTCCCATGACGCCTTAAGAGGCTGCCTCGGGGAAACAGAGCCTCCCCACGCCATGTCCGATGCACCAAACCCCTGCTCGGGCTGGGCAAGGCCAAAAGACCGCTACAGGTCGGCTCGCGGGACGCGCGAATTGGTTTTCGCCGATTCCCACATGTCAGGAAGCGCGGATGTGCGTATCGCATCCGATGGGAGCGCCTTCTGGCCAGGATGCACGCCGCTATTGCGGCTGTGCCTGTTGCCAGGAGGCAGTCATGGCTACAAACGAAACCGATTCTATTTTTCTCATCGACTCAAAAGAGGCCGCATTCGTGCTGGGCATCAGCTCTCGCACGCTCGCGAACTGGCGCTGCAAGGGTCGAGGGCCTGCGTACATTCGCCTGGGCAAGAAGCGCTCCCCTGTGATGTATCGCCTGAGCGACGTGCAGGACTGGATTGTTGAACATCAGGTAAAGGCGAGCGGAGATGCTCGCCGATAGGCGACGCAAAGGAAGGAAGGTGAAACATGTCCCGCGTCGCCCTTGAGCTTGGAGAGACAAGCATTGACCGCGCAAAGATTACGCCGACGCCCGACGGTGGCTATCGCATGCAGTGGAGCATGCGCTTGCTGAACGGGCGTCTCATCAAGAAGACGACCAAGGGGAAGTGCACCAAAGGCGAGCTGCGCCGCCGCGCTCATGCTCAAGCTGAGGAAATTCTCGCAACAGGCGGGGGTAGCACTCCTTGGAAGGGCTCGTCGAGCATGCGCGACTATATCCGCAAAGAGGTAATCCCCGGAATCGAGCGCACCGATGATTCCATCTTGCGACCCCGAACACGGGACAAATACTGCCACGTGCTCAATCTCGCGGCGGAGGCGTTTGGGGGCTTTCGCATCGCGGACGCGGTTCGCCCGCGCAACCTCGAAGGCATCTTGGATGGGATGGCAAGGCGCCACGGCACCTCTACCGCCAAGCATTGTCAAAAGACGGTGAGCAAATATGTTCTTGAGCCTTTGGTGCGCGACGAGGTAATCGCCCACAACCCCCTCAAGAGCTTCAGGCCGCGCCTGCCTGAGTGCCGCATGACAAACAAGGCTCCGGGCGGACAGGCGCTCACGCCGGAGGAGCGCGGGCGCGTGCTCGAATACCTGCTTGCGATTGACCCCAATGATGTAAATCCGCCGAAAGGAGGGCGTTATACCGTTGAGGATGTGCGCAATCTGCGCCGCGCTGTCGTTGAGATCACGCTGCTGCAGGCAGTGACGGGGCTTCGCATCAACGAGGCGAGACTGCTCAGCCGCGCGAACGTTGAGGACAAGGACGGCTTGCTTAGTGTTACCGTGACGACCGAGGTGTCAAAGACCCATCGCGGGCGTACCATCCCCATCCTTGACGAGCGCGTTGCCGAGCGCATGAGGGCGCGGCTGGAAAGAGCGGGGGCCGAACCAGGCGCGCTGCTGTTCCCCGCCCCCGCGGCTCCTGGCAGCGCGTGGGACATCAACAACGCGCAGCATGCCATTAAGAAGCTCTATCACGAGTTGGCAGACACCTTGGACATACCCCTTCTCGATAAGGTTTCGACCCATGTCTGGCGCGCGACCCTCAACACCGAGTGGATGCAGAAAGGCGTTCCCGATTTGATTCGCTCGGCGTATTTCGGGCACAGCCCCGAGGTGAATCGCAGCTACTATACGGATACGACCAACGTCTCCGTTTTGGTGGACATGCTCCGTACGACCTAGGGGTTCGAGGTAATCTGTATGGTAATATGTATGAGCGTGATTTTCCGTGATTTTACGTGATACCGAGTGACACTGTTTTGGTCGAAAAAAGGGTTTGAGCTGGGATGATACAGAGTGTGACCTCGGGAAACTAAAATTTGAAAAGGGTGCCCGGAGGTCGTAGGTTCAAATCCTGCCCCCGCGACCAAGAATTTGCAGCTCGTCGGCCTAGCCGGCGAGCTTTTTTTGTTATTCCGGGACTGTTTTCTCAGCCCAATTTCCAACTTCTCAAACAAAATCTCGATCTGTAACACCTAGACCCGGTTTTGGCGGTTATCTGTTACAGATTTAGACAAACCGGCAGACCAACCTCCGTTTGTCTAAATCTGTAACACGAGGGACGGATTTTGCCGAGTTACTGTTACAGATTGAGATATTCGGACGGACAGTTGCCGTTTGTCTTGATCTGTAACAGGTGGAGGCCAAAAGTCGGTCTAGATGTTACAGATTGAGATATTCGGACGGACCGAATTCGTTCGTCTCGATTTGTAACATCTAGGGTCGTTTTTGGCCTGTAGATGTTACAGATTGAGATTTTCCGCCGGGACGGTTTTGGTTTGTCTCGATCTGTAACAGTTGCTCGGCAAAATAGGGTCTTACTGTTACAGATTGAGACAAACCGGGAGCCGGCCCCGCCCCCATCCACCAGCCGCTACCTGCTATCCGCCGATTTCAGCTGCGGGCCCGTACCCCCATGTAATATCCTCTAAACAACTACGTGGCATCATCGCCGCCGCGCCTATAAGAGAGGAATGTCCATGACCGCACCTGCATCCAAGCTGCTCCAGCCCATTACGGTTGGCCCCCTTGAGCTCAAGAACCGCATTATGTTCCCGCCGCTGACCACCGGCTACGAGGAGCGCGACGGTTCCATCGGCGAGCGCAGCCTGGCCTTTTATGAGCGCCTGGCCCGTGGCGGCGTGAGCTACATCGTCATCGGCGACGTCGCTCCCGTTATGACCGCAAGCCCCACGCCCAAGCTGGCGACCGACGCTCAGATTCCCACGTTTAAGGCCCTGGCCGACGCCGTCCACAAGCACGGCGCCAAGGTTGCGCTGCAGCTATTCCACCCCGAGTACGATGTGCCCGGTGTCGGCCGCATGGTCATGGGTTCCATGGCCGCCGCCAAGGCCGCGCAGGAGGCCAAGGCCGCCGGCGACGAGGAGACCTTTGCCGCCAAGATGGCCGAGTCCAACGAGATCCGCAAGCAGGCCTACGCCAAGCTGCACCACGACATGCAGCACTTTGTGAACGAGGCCAGCGTTGAGCAGCTCACCCAGATCAAAGAGGCCATCGCCGCCTCGGCCGCCCGTGCGCAGCAGGCCGGGATCGACGCCATCGAGGTCCACGGCGACCGTCTGGTGGGTTCGCTGTGCTCCGCGATCCTCAACAAGCGCACGGACGAGTACGGTGGCTCGTTCGAGAACCGCGTCCGCTACGCGCTCGAGGTCGTCGCCGCCATTAAAGAAGCCGCGCCGCAGCTGATGGTGGAGTACAAGCTCCCCGTGATCATGGAGAACCCCGACGGCACGCCGCGCGGCAAGGGCGGCCTGCAGCCCGACGAGGCCTGCGAGTTCGCCAAGCTGCTCGAGGGCGCCGGCATCGACATGATCCAGGTCGCGCAGGCAAACCACACCGGCAACATGGGCGACACCATTCCGCCCATGGGCGCCATGCCCTACAACTGGACGCTGCCCGTGGCCGAGCGCGTCAAGGCTCTGGTCTCCGTGCCGGTGGCAACCGTCGGCCGCGTGGTTTCGGTCGAGGCCGGCGAGAAGATCCTGGAGGACGGCTCGGCAGACATCGTCGCCTATGGCCGCTCGCTCATGTGCGACCCCGACATTGCGCTGAAGGCCGCGACCGGCGAGCCCATCCGCGAGTGCCTCAACTGCAACAAGGGCTGCGTCGACGCGATTCAAAACCGCAAGTACATCTCGTGCGTGCTCAATGCCGAGAACGGTGACGAGGCGACCATCGCCATTAAGCCGGGCGAGGGCGACAAGAAGATCGCCGTGGTGGGCGGCGGTATCGCCGGCCTGGAGGCCGCGCGCGTGGCGGCCAAGCGCGGCTACGACGTGACCATCTACGAGGCGAGCGATCATCTGGGCGGCCAGATTGTGCTGGCTGCCGCGCCTCCGCGCAAGGACGAGATCATGCGCTCGGTCGAGTACTACGAGAAGATTCTGCCTGGCCTGGGCGTAAAGGTTGAGCTCAACCACGCCGCCACGGCAGAGGACCTCAACGCCGCCGACGCCGCGATTGTGGCCGTGGGCGCGCACGACGTGGTCATCCCCGTTCCGGGTGTCGATTCGGACAAGGTCGTCTCGAGCTGGGATGTGCTGGCCGGCAAGGTGGAGCTTAGCGGGCGCGTCGCCGTCATTGGCGGCGGCCTGGTGGGCACCGAGACTGCCGAGTACCTGCTGCAGCACGGTTGCGAGGTGGCGATCGTGGAGATGCTCGACAAGATTGCCGCGGGCGAGTCCGAAACCATTCTGCCGCTGATCATGAGCGACTTTGCCGAGCACAACGTGGAGCAGCACGTGAAGACCCGCCTGACCGCCATTACCGACGAGGGCGTGGAGGCCGTGCGCACCGCCGAGGACGGCGCCGAGGAGCCGGTGAAGATCGCCTGCGATTACGTGGTGATGGCCGTGGGCTCCAAGGCCAACGCGTTTGACCTGGACGGCGTGACGGTGCCCGTGACCTGCGTGGGCGACTGCTCGGGCGAGCGCACCGCCGACATCGCGAGCGCCATTCGCACGGCATATCACGCGGCCAACGAGCTCTAAGCAAGAAAGCTATCGCGCACGTTTGATTGCGCACGTTTGAGCGGGCGGGGAGCGCCGGTATCGGTGCTTCCCGCCTTTTTGCCAATGAGAGCGCCCTGACCAGCGGGTTCAGAAAATCCGAATCTCATGCACCAGAAAATCCGAACATCTAGAACATGAAAATCCGAATTAACGAAACATGAAAATCCGAATCGCCAACACCCGAAAATCCGAATTTGATACAGTGGAATAGAAGCATCGAAAAGCTAGACCTAGGAATCTGCGGGGGTGGCTCATGACGGGCGAGGGACTACATCGGGACGGATACATTCCGCGCATCGTGGACACGCAAATTGAGCGCTATCTTCGTGTCTTTGGCGCGGTCGAGATTGCGGGCATCAAGTGGTGTGGCAAGACATGGGCCGCGCTTGAGCATGGGGCGTCCGTCTCGTATGTCGACGAGAATCTCGACCTCGCTCGTGCCGATCCGGCGATGATGCTGCTGGGCGACCGTCCGCATGTCATCGACGAGTGGCAGCGCGTTCCCCAGATTTGGGACTACGTTAGACACGAGGTCGATCGTGCCCGGGCTACGCGTGGCGCCTATATCCTCACGGGTTCCGCCACGCCCGCGTTTGGCTCAAAGGCGGGAGCGCCCGCGCATAGCGGAGCCGGCCGCATCGGCCGCGTCCGCATGCATCCCATGACGCTCGCTGAGACGGGCGAGTCCAACGGCAAGGTGAGCCTGGCGGGCCTGTTCGAGCATCGTTTTGAGCCCTGTAGGTGCGATGGCGATACGCCGGAGCTTGTCGAGGCTGCTTGCCGCGGCGGTTGGCCCGAGGCGATCGATATGCCTTCGGATGATGCCCAGCTCATCGCCCGAGAATATCTCAACACCACGTTTTTAAGCAGTTTCCCGGCGGTCGGTCTCGATCCGGACATTGCTCGCCGAGTCTCCGCATCGATCGCGCGCAATCTGGGACAGGCAACCACGTATAAAACGATTCTTATGGATATGTTCGGTGCCGAGGAGGAGCCCGCAGCGTTTGCCGACGAGAGCAAGGTGCGCCGGTACCTGGATGCCCTTAAAGGCATGTTCATTCTCGAGGAGGTCCCCGGTTGGGTTCCCGCCGCGCGCGACAAGCGGCGCTTCACCGTCAAGCCCAAGCGCTATCTGGCGGATCCGAGCCTTGCCTGCGCCTTGCTGGGTATGTCCTCGCAGGCGCTGCTTGCCGACTGGCAGACATTTGGTCTGGTGTTTGAGAATTTGGTCATACGCGACCTTTCGGTCTACGCACGTTCGCTCGATCTGCTGGATAGCACGCCCGTGCGTTATTATCGCGACGATTCGGGCCTTGAGTGCGATGCTATCGTGCAGCTAGCCGACGGACGGTGGGCCGCCTTTGAGATTAAGGTGAGTGAAGATAAAGCGAGCGCCGGCGTCGAGAGTCTCAGGCGCGTTCGCAAGAAGGTCTGTGGAAATCCTCGTTCACGCACGCGCGAACCGGAGTTTATGGCCGTGATTGTGGGGGTGGGTGAGTACGCCCACGAAGTCGAGGACGGTATCTACGTGATACCCGTGCGCGCGTTGGGGTGTTAGGGGGCGCACGCTTTGCTACCGCTGCCCCTTGCACCAAGGGCTTGACTTTTAAGACATCATTAAGGTTTGCGTTGTGGAGCAAACCGCAGGTCAATGCTATTCTTTTACTTTATCGTACGGTGTTGTATTCTGCCTGAATTCTCTACCTGCGATCAACGGATTAAGCGCGACCGAGCGGAAAGGATGGCACGCCCCCAAGCAGGGCAAACGCAAGCGATGAGTGGCATGGACCGACATAGCGAGCCCCAGCGGCACAAGACGGCGGCCGAATACCGCCAAGCTGCCGACGAGCACGTGCGGACCCTCAAGGATTTCTGGAAGGATTTCCTGGTGAGCGGTCTGTTTGTGCTGGCCGCCATCGTTGCCATCTTTGCATGCCTGGCCTGGTTTGCCGCGAACAATCGAGTGAGTGCTACGGGGAGTAGCATCAGCGCGAATGGTCCGCGGTTTATACTCTCGGGAACGCAGGGCGGCACGGCGGGCACGTACGACTCCAAGGACAACTACACGTCGGACAGCACCAGCCTTGCCGTGAACAATCTCTTCAACCTCAACAACATGAGCACCGACGGTAGCCTCTCTCCGGGGTCGGCCGGCCAGCTCCAGCTCAACGTTAAACCACTCTGCAATGACCTGCACAATATTACGGTAGAGATGACCTGGGAGATCTCCGTCCAAACGAGCGCGGCAGGTACCGCCACGGACACATCCAACAACGAAGAGATCATCAACTCGCTTAAAGACTTGGTGCGCGGGCATATTCTGGTTTTCCAGAATAAAGACCCTTCCGGCTTTTACTCGAATCCGCTGGTTCCCACGACCACCACGGTGACCCAGGACGGGGCCAGCGTCGCTGTCGTTACGCAGAGCTTTACCATCCCGGCGGCGAGCTTTCGCGCTAAAGATTCGAACAACACGACCGAGACCTTTCCCAAAACCCTCTACTGGATTTGGCCGGAGCAGTTCAAGAGCTACGTTCGTACGGGCAACGCCGGATACGGTGGCAACCTTTTCGCGAGCACAGGCGCCGCCACCGGATACCCAGCTCTCGCCGACGACATCAACAAGAACCACGCGCGCTATTTCCGCGCCGACGGCACGAGCGTTCCGGGTCAGGCGCCCGCCACAGTTCCGACTGTCAAGTCCGACATGCTCTCCGCAGATGTGGAAACCTGCGCCAGCTATTACAACAACGCCGACGAGGTTATCGGCAGGAACATCAAGTACATTCGCGTGCGCTTTACCGCCAAGGAGGCGGATAAATAATGGACGAGCAGCTTGACGCCCACGAGCAGGGTGATATCAAATACAACGAAGGCGCGATGAGTCCTGGCGGCGAGGGCCTCGGGTCGCGCGGCGAGACACATCCGACTGGCCGCTTCGATCGCATCAAGACGTGGGTGAGTAGTCATCGTCGCGAATCCCTGGCCATCATGGGCCTGGCAGCTGTTCTTCTCGTGATACTGGGGTTTACGCTCGGATGGTTTGTTAATGCCAACCGTGGTTCCACCGTCGGCAAGATCAAGGAGCCTGCCGAGCTCAAGGTGCTGGGGCCCAATGCCACGGCAGCCGAGCAGATTGACCTGAGCTACAACCCCGAATACGGCGATACCAAGATCGGCAACACGGTAACGCTTAAACGCCCGTTTTGCGTGCAGACGGGTGGCGACGGCTTTGAGCTGCAGCTTGCGAATACTACCAACATCGCGGGTCTCAATATTGAGCTGTATAAAGCCGAGGACGCGAGCCTAGGCGATACGCCCGACGTGAGAGGCACCGCTGGCGGCAAACCCTACAGCTGGAAAGCGTCCGGAGAGGACCTGCTGACGAGCTTCACGTTCATCAACGAGGCGAACAATGGCCTGGCCACCGAGCCGGACGCGGGCGCAAGCGACCCTACATTCAAGGACTACCAAAACGTCCAGCGCAACGCGCGCCCGCTCTACCGATACAAGCTGTTCGACAAAAACGAGCTCAACGCCAAGATGCTCGATGACTCGACTGGCAACGACACGCTTAACTTTATCATCGAGCTTTCGTGGGACGAGAGCGCCAAGGAGACCGATGTGATCTACCTGATCGCGCGCAACACGAGCGGCAAGTAGGAGAGGGGGCGCACATGGAGAAGCAAGAGAAGCGGAAGGCCGACGAGCCCGAGCAGTTGGCAAAAAGAAAGAGCCTGG
This sequence comes from uncultured Collinsella sp., assembly GCA_934654775.1. Classification (GTDB taxonomy): domain Bacteria; phylum Actinomycetota; class Coriobacteriia; order Coriobacteriales; family Coriobacteriaceae; genus Collinsella. The sequence goes on along the minus strand of CAKUGR010000004.1, from coordinate 29,460 downwards.
TCAAGAACAAGCTGGTTATGGCTGCAATCGCACTTGTTTGCGCTGTGGCGCTCGTGACGGGTGGCTACTTTACCTATTCTGCCTACACCGCCAACGGATTTCTTAAGTCCGTTGCCGCGACGGGCACCGCGCAGAGTCTGTTTGCAAGCGACATGCTTACGGGCTATATGAGTGTGCCCAGCGATGACGAACTCGCCCGTGCCCAGCGCTCTGTTACGGTGTACCCCAACAACGGTCAGTGCAGTTTTACCTTTAGTATCTACAACTATTTGTTGAGCAACAGCAACTTTTGCAATGACAAAAACGTGGCGTATACCTTAACGGTCGAGGGATATGGGCTCGATGGTGCCACATGGAGCTATTCACCTCAACCTACCGACGTCGTCACGCTTCCGGAGAATCAACCCACCAAGAACGACTGCACCGTGACCTTCCCCGAGGACAAATTGGGACAGGTCTACTTTGTGATTAAGGCGACGGTCGTTTCGAGCGACAGCCCCGGCAACGAGCTCGCCTGTCTGGCGGCGAAAGTCGTACCGTCAAAGAAGGCCGAGGTCAAGACCGCGGCGGTTGAGGGCGCACTGGTTGATGAAGCTGATCGGTTGTTCGCTAGCTATGCTGCGTACAACTACCGGGTGACGGTCACGGGCGCACCGGCAAACGTCGAGCTCACATGGGGGGAGAAGGTGGAGATCGACCCGTTCTTTGAGACCAACCATGGTGCGACAGTGGATAAAACAAAGCGCACGGCTACGTTCACCATGGAGCCGGGTTCGATGGTCGTCAACTTCTACCGAGCGGACGGCAAAGCGCCTGGCGACTGGGGTGACCTGGTCATTAGAGTGAGCGGAACTACCCTGACGGGCACGACGGAGACTCAATAACTCTGACGCCAGAGTTTTTAGGATAAGAGGTACGGAATAGATGAGAACGGCAAAGCGCATACTCGCAGAGTTCATGACGGTGATCATGGTGCTTCAGGCGTGCTCGCCCACGGTGGCCGCTGTGGCGGCAGGCTGGCAGAACATCTCGAGCGAGATTGTCGCCGCGGCCGCGGAGGCATCGGATGCTGCCGAGAGCGGCGAGACCAAGAGCGATGCTGCGACCGGGTCTGGGGCGAGCGATACCGATGCTGCAGACGATAGTGCAAAGAATGACGCCGCGAAGGATGATACCTCTGATGGCACCGCGGGCTCCGATTCCGCGGGGGACCAGACAGAAAACGACGACACTGCTGGTGCTACTGGCGACGATGCTGATCAGGATGCCGACACTACGGCGTCGGATGAAACTGCGGCCCAAGCGGATGCGACGATTACCAATTTGGACGATCTTGTTAAATTGCTCACGGCTAACGGCGCGGAAAATATCGTGCTCAAAAGCGATAACAGTGGAATTGAAAGCTTTGATGTGACGTTGTCGCCGGCGCTTGCTGTCCTGTCGAATGCTAATGCAGGGTTTTACCAAGACGCGCAAATCAAAATCAACCTCACGGGCGATGCTGACCTTACCCTAACGGCCAAAAATGACATGTCTTTTCAAGGTCTCGGCAGCAATACTATTCCGTTTGAAGGCAGCATCTCCAGTACAAAAAGCGGGGATGGTTCCGTTGAGCTTACGGCGGATCGCACGGTTTTTAATAACCTAAGGCTGACTAATCAAAACAATACGGTCAAGATAAAGTGGGTGGGTGCGACTACCTATAGCGCGCCGATGATTGCTTCGAAAATCATCGGTGAGGGCAAGAAACTCAACGCGACAGTCAATATCTCGAATCCATCGGGTACCAACGGGACGATCCCTAGCGCAACCCCTGCGTTGACGGCGCCCCTGCTTGGTGAGACGACGGGCGATCTTACTGCGAACGTTACCTATAGCCTCACCCGTGACCGCAAGAGTCTCAATGTAAACGCGGATGGCAACGTGGGCCTTCTGGCGAATACGGTCAAGAGCGGAACCTTCACTGTGGAGTCTGTTGCGTTTCCCGACAACCTTGCCACGGACGGTATCATCAAGACGAAATCCGGTAACGCTGGTCTACTCGTAGGTGAAGTCGAGGACGGCGCGGTTCTGAGCGTCGACGCCCGGATCAACGTCCCCGCTGCCACCGTTCAGTCTGAAAGCGGTTCCGCCGGTGGCATTGCAGGACTTGCCGGTTCGAGCGCGGGCGCTGCGGTCAACGTGACGAAAGCCCTCGACCTGCAGACGCTTGCCGTCAAAGGCACCACTGCCAGCGGCGGTTTCATCGGGCAAGCGACTAACCTAAGCCTTTCGCAATCCGAGGGCGCAAAGGTGACGTGTCCTGAGCATGTTGGCGATTCAAACAGCAAAATCTCCGGCGGCTTCATAGGCAAGGTCAGCCTTGCGCAGTCGTTTGAGTTCACTGGCAATAACCAAATCGATACGGGCAACGGCGTTACGCTCGCGGGCGCAACGCATGTTAAGGACGCGGTTGACGGTGCCGGCCCTGTTTTCGGCGTGTTGGCATTGGACAATTCAAACGTTTCCGTTTCATTCAAGGGCGGCTCGTTCAAGAGTACGTTCGGGGACGATGCTAGCAACGCTGCTTTCGGTGGTCTTATTGGCTTTGTGAGTGGCGCCGCGAATTCGACCGACGAAAAGAGCTCTCTAAGCCTTTTGAGAGTTGAAGGCGTGACGACCGAATTTTCGCTTGCTCGGAGCCCGTATTTTGCTGGCGGCATTGTTGGATGGCTCGGCACGTCCGCTGTGTCCGCTGCGCCCGCCGCGCTTGAAATTAATAATGCCACGGTCAATTGCACCCAGGTCGCTTCAACGAGCAACGGCTTTGGTGGAGCGGTTGGCTGCATCGACAAAAAAAGCGTCGCGGATGTCAACGGGATTACCGTGAGCACTGCGGACAGCATAGCCAAGGGCGCTGGCATTGCCGCAGAGTGCTGGACGGCCACGATATGCCTTGGGGGCGTAACTGATTTTTCCAACATGCATTTCAGCGAGGGGGATGCCACCGCTCAAATTGCCATGGTGCGTTCAGATTCTCCGTCGCTTGTGTTCGCTCGCGGCACGGGCAGCGACAACAAGCCGGCAGATTCCAATAATAAAGACTACTGGATTTACAGGCGGTGCAAGGATGCACCCAAGATTGATGACCTTGGCGGAGCCCAAGATGCGTCGAAGGGCTATGGGGAAGTCGTAAGGCTCGATGGCTCGAAGCTAAAAAGCGATCTGATTCAACTTAACGATACCACCCATAAGCCTGAAGGCCCCTCGTCGACCGACTGGAGCTGGCAGGTTGGCTATACAAATGGTGCCAACAGCGACAAGTGGAACCAGGACCACACGCTCGACATTGACGACACGCAGGATTTTGTTGCCCTAGCATTGTCGATTCAGACCGGCGGCTTGTATAACGGCGTGTTTGGCCCGACCACAAACATGGCTGACCTTCTTGGAAGCCAAACGATAATCAACCTGAACTGCGATGTTGATTTGTCGGGCACGGGCATTGGGGGTCTTGGCCTTGACAGCCTGAACAACGGCGTATCGTTTTCGGGAACGTTCAACGGCAATAATCACAAGGTGACCCTTGCCATCGGTGAGCCGTATGGTATGCGCGACGGGAAGGCGCTCGGCGCTAGCGATACGAGCGATGGCAACGGCAAAATCTACCGCCACGGTCGCCTGGGCTTGTTCAACGCCATTGGCGGCGCCGCGAAGGTGAGCAGCCTCACCATCGATGGCTTCATGAAATTCGATAACGGCCTAAGCGTTGATGCCGGTTCGCTTGCGGCGTCAATTACGAGCACCGCAGGCAACGGGTTGGCGTTGTCTGGCGTAACGTGCGAGACAAACATCAAGTGCGACGATACATTCGGTAGCGATGCGAACATCGGTGGTATTGCGGGTAGCGTCTCGGCGGTTGCAACTGTTAATTTCATCGACAGCACTAAAGCCAAGGCGACGATCGCTACAGGCAATGCACTCAATGGCAATACCCGCATTGGTGGCGCCATTGGCTATGTGAGCGACGTGGAATCGACATTCAATGTGGCCAGCCTCGAAGCCAGCGGCTCAATCAATACTGGAGACTGTACCAATGGCAAGATCGCCCAGGTTGGCGGTCTTATCGGCTGTATCGCTCAGAGTACCTATAAAGATCAAAAGATAGTCAGTTCAGCTGTCAAGAACGTAGACATTACAGGGCTTGCGTACGACTCCTTCAATATGGTCGTCGGCAAGAACGGCGACAAGCGCAATGGCGCCGGAGGCCTTCTGGGCTACAGCTGGGGCAACGCCATCGTCACCATTGGCAGCGATACTGCGAACACCAGCGACAGCACCTATGCCCTCGAAACTTCCAACAACACGACCGTGACCGCAAATAGCTCAACCGAGGTTGGCGGACTTGTGTATGCTGCCAGTGGTCATTGGACTATCAACGACTACGCCATTGATCTTTCGGACGCAACCATTAATGCCGACAAGGCAACGGTGCTCGGCCTACTCGTCGGCCGAGGCAGCAGGACCGAGAATTCTTCAACCTATGGAGTGGAAACCTATAGCGGCCTGTATCTAGAGAACAGGGCAAGTTGGGATACCGCATACAAGGTTAGTGGCGCTACTGCGGGCAATGGCGTGAAAATCAGCAACACGGCGATAAAAAGCAACAGCAGTGATACTTCGTTTGATGAGTGGGTCGGTAATAGTACGAGACCATCCTATGGCGCGAGAACCGGTAGCAAGCTTATTGACGGTGAATGGAACGCCGTCGTTTCGCTGCATACCAAAGATGGCATCAATGAGGGCAAGCTCGACATGAGCGGAAACCCGGGAAGCGACAACAGTTATCACAATCGATCTGATTTCGGCAAGAGCCACAACACCAACGCCTGGACGAGGTATTACTACAACCTTGACAAAGCGTATGAGAAGGTAGGCAACAAGCCCCAAAATAGTAGCGCAAGCAGTTGGATGGACTCCCCAGAGTACTTGTTGCTTTGGTGTGCGTATCTGTATGCTCCCAGCGCGATTCGGGGCTATATCATTCCGGGAAACCAGGAGATTTTCAAAGGAAACAATATTGGCACGGGCAATGGCACGGGTGTGGCTATCGATTTAAATGGATATAGCTTCTATCCCACCAATCCCGTAAGTGGTTCCACGGTAACGGTGAATAACGCAACCATTACCTTCCATTATTCCGATATTAAAGCCGAGCAAAAAGACAACAAAAAGAACAGCGAGGCCACGCAGCACGAAAATATGCACTGTGCCCTCATCCGAACTCATGCAGGCAACCTCAAGGTTAAAAACGTCACCCTTGCAGGCACCGTGGGCTCTGTCGTGAGCGATTCGGGAAGTTCGTCTGGCGCGCTTGTGTGCCGCTATATCTATGGGCCCATCAATAAGACCAATGTGGCACAGATTGAGATAGATGATCTGACACTCGATGGCTTGACGGTTGACGGCGTGAACGGCAATACCAGTTACGCGCCTCTACTCATCAACGAGATGCAGACATGCGTGAACCTGAGCGCTAAGAACATTTTAGCCCGTGGGTACACGAATGGGACCACGGCGGCAACCTCGCTCTTCGGTAGGCTCGGCGTGGGAAAAAACGCCGATCAGGTGACGGCGACGTTCAACCGGATTAGCGTGCCGAGCGCCACGGGCCAGTCTATCTTCGCTCGTGCGAGCTTGCTCGAAAGCTTTGGCTACGGCGAGGGCAAGACAGGCTCTGCAGTGTATACCTTCTTGAAGGGTGACCAGGACAACAGCATGGTCACTTTCGGCAAAGAGATTGACTCGACGGGTGGCGAGTACTCTGGCAGTCAGCTTTGGTATTACGATGAGGGGACGTATGGTTCTGCTGCAGGCTTCGTGAAGGTTAAGGACAACCTAACGGATGCTGAGAGACCTTGGTTTAGCGACTATCTTCCTTATGTAGCTAAGGGAAACGCCAACGAGAACGGCGTTCAATACCACGAAATCAAGGTCAACCAGCGTATTCCTAACTTTACGACGGGTTGCGGTACCTATGGCGACCCGTACGCGATTACTTCGGCATCGGAGTTCAATGCGGCGGCGAACTACATTAATAATGGCACTGCCCTCGACGGCTGGGAAGTGACTATCGCAAAGGAGCAATCGACGCTTTGCCAGCGTCGAAGCGGTGGTAACCGTGACAATGAAGTTACCTATGTCTATAAACAGACGAATGGCGCTACAAAGAAGTGGGAGAAGAAGACCGGTAATTCGACCGATCCCAATGATGTGCTTTCCGACGATACGATGCGTCGGTATCTGCAAAGTGCGTATTACAGCATTGAGCCAAAGCCGAATACGAATAACACAATTGAGCTCGATGGCTCGGCATTTGCCGGATTTGGCACCGCAGCATATCCGTTCCGCGGCGTTATCGTTGGCGATGTGAGTGGCACGGCTGCGACGATCGTAATTAAAAATGACACAGGCTCATTGCGCGGCCTTATTCCTTACAGCTACGGCAGCGTGGTGCGAAACCTCAACATTACGTATTCCGACGCTACGGCTTCGATTACCTATGCCTCAAAGAATTCCGATGGCGTGCCAGGGGCATTCTTTGGCGGCGTAATCGGCTGCATCATGGGCGGCGACAACATTATCGACGGCGTAACGGTGAGTTCGGACCACTTTGTCGTTGCTGGCGCGAAGGGCGATAAGGGCGGTGCACACCTTGTTCCTATCGGCGGTTACGTTGGTGCCATTGCGGGCGGCGGCGTGATTTTCCGCAATATGGACGAAAACGAAAACTCTTCTTGGCGGGCTGGAACCAGCGACAAGTCTCGTGGTCTGGGAAAGGGCAACTTCGATCTTTACGACAACCCCTACGTTGGTCGCGTGATTGACGGCTATGCGTTTAGCGAGGGCTGTTTTGTCGACAACGGCGATGCTAACTACAAGATTAATCAGCTCAATACCGAGGTTACGGGCTGCATCACGACTGGTGACATCAATGGACGATATCGGAATAAGGGCAACAACAAGGCCGCGGTGACGACAACGGTCAATGATGAGCAGGGCTTGCTGGTGCTTTCGGCCATCATTAGCAGTGGCGCGGCTGGCGGCTCGGCGAACGCGTCAATATCGGTGGGCTCATACGGCACTCCTGCCGGCTCGCGCGCCTATTTGGGCGGCAACAACGAAAGTGGAACATATAAATTTGGCAACCAACAATATGGCAAGGTTCGCAACGCGAGCTATGCAAGTGTCGGAAAGCCGGAAAGCGCCAGTGATGACTTTTCCGTTGCGGTAAATGACGATATAAAGAGCCCCGGCATCCAGGAGAAGGGCAGTGCGCTCGATTACACGGGCGATGGCTCTGGCGTTAACTCCCCTTATCTGGTAAAGAAATACGCAACGTGGCAGACGGGCTATATCTGTGCAGCCCAGGTGTCTGGCATGGACCTGCAGTTTGCGACCAACAAAACCGAAACGTATGATATGACCAAGTACGGCTCGGGCTTTACGGGCCTTTCGGGACGCTACTACTCAAACGCATGCGCCTCGGCCTCCGGCGCCGACCGCGATCGCATCGTGCCGCTCGTCGCATGCATCAACGGCAACGGCGCAACGATTAAGGTCGGCAGCAAAATAGACAATAAGGTGTATGGGGTCACAGAGTATGCGGACGACGACTATAAGGTTGCCGGCGTTGGCGCTCTGTTTAGTACGGTTTCGTTTACCTCAAGCAATGTTTCGGACAGCACCGTCGATGGCATGGTCAAGGACCTAAAATTCGTAGACTGCGATGTTGAATTGACTATTAAAGACACGAGCGGTACGGGGCAAGCCGGCGATAACGTCGGCGTTGGCCTGCTGGCAGGCGTGACGGCAAACAATGATGGCGGTGTTTCTGGCATTTACCGCAATGTGACCATGAAAGGTTGTAAGGTTGCCGGCGCCAAAAACGTCGGTGGCCTGTTGGGCAGTTCCGGATGTTGCAGCAGGGCTAAGGCGACCACCGCGACGTCGGAGATAATCGAAAAGGCCAGAATGGCATCTCCGGTCAAGCTGTACGACTGCTCTTACACCAATATGGATGTGAGGGGTAGCCTCAACGTTGGTGGCTATGTCGGAGCTATGGACGAGGGGGCAAAGTGCGGCATTTGGGCGACAGGGCCTGAAAAGTCCGTGGTTGCATCAAATTCAACTATAACGGGCATGTCGCCGGGTGCACATATCGGTGGTGCCTTCGGTTATACGAAAGATTCGGTGTCTGTTAATGCGAAAATGGATTCCAAGGAGCTGGAAACAACAAATGCGGTAACAATTTCAAACGTGACGGTAAAAGCCGATTTCACGAACGCCGGAAGCTATATGGGCGTAGGTGGTTTAATTGGAAGAGCCGACTACGGAATAATTTCGATTAGTAATCTTTCGGTCACTTCCGATCAAGACTGCTATATCGGAAATATATCGGCAAATAGGGGAAATCTGTGCAATGCCGGCGGCGTTATCGGTTTCGTTAATAGTAGGACCTACTGCAAGTACTGGTTTAATAACTGTACGGTTAAGGGCCTGCGGCTCTCGATGAATAGCGTTGTGGGCGGCGTATTAGGCTACTTTTGGAGCACTCAAGGCGTGGTCTATGACAATATAACGGTCGAAGACCTTGTGTTTGACGGGCAGTATTCCGGAGGATTGACGGGTCGATACCTAAATAGCATTGATGTTTCCGCTTCAAATATTAAGATTGCCTCCAACACATTCCAGCAGGCCAATTCTGGCGGCATTTCGGGAGAGGGCAAGGGCAAATTCCATCTCGCTAACGTGCTGCTCGATAGCAATACGTTCAATAACAAAGACCAACAAGGCATTCTGCTCGGCAATGTCGCTACGAACAATCTTGGCGGCTACGAGCTGTATGCTGCCGGCGTATCCGTAAAGCTCGCTGAGGGTCAAACGAACGCGACTATGCCTGCGCTAATCCGCGCGAGCGATAGCAACAAGATCGGCGAGGTTAATAAGAAGTCGTATGTCGCGTTTGGCGCTTACGGCAACACGCTGCCCGAATCTCCAAACGGAAAGACGCTTTACGGTTGCAATGGTGGGACAACAACTGCTGTCTCGCCCTACGTGACAACGAGTCCGAAGGACGGTCTTGCTGTGCGTGCTTCCGATGCCGACACAACTGATTGCTATCTGTTCGGCGATGGCATGAACGTTGGTCTTGCTGCGGACATCAAGAATCCGGAAGCCGCCAGCGTCCCCAGCCGTTATACCTACACCAACATTGGTGGCATCGATGACAAGAGCGGCACCTATCAGAATGCGTCGAGCTATGACGCCGAATCTGTGAAGAGCACGTTCTATGAGAATAACGAAAAGGACAACCAGGCCACAACGAACTTCCCCGTTTTGGTTATCTCGGGCACCGATAGCACGACCGTCACGAGCTATTTAAACATCATCACCAACGGAGGCTTCTCCGATGCTTGTAGGCTGAACGGCACAGATGCCACCAAAGCGCACGTAACGGCCAAGGCGGAGGTGTTCCAGCTCAAGAACGGTGTTTTCGTTAGGGACGAAGAGGCATCGAAAAACCCTACGCTTCGTGTGGTGAACAACGGCAAGAACAATATGTCGTTTAGCCCAAGCTCCGACTGGGACAACGGCAAGGGTCGCTTTACGCTCCTGACCGTTACCTTTTCCGAGGCGGGCCAGAGCTACAACGTTCAGGTGCCTATCATCGTTAAGCGCAAGCTCGAGATCGATTTCACCGCAACGTATGACTATGGCACCAACTTTAAGGAGAGCAATTACGCCAAGCTCGGGGCCGACGCGCATGTACTTACGAGCTTTGGCGAGCCGATGACGGGCCTGCTTACTTGGACATACAACTCTGCCAAAGGGACGGAAGTCGACTTTGGCTGGGACAGCTATATGGCTGCCGGCGGCTCTATGAAGGGGCTCGGCAAGAGCATCAACTTCGAAGGCTCCAAGGGCGAGCTGCCCCAAGGCACCCAGCTCACGCTCGTCGATGCGAACGTTGACGGAAAAGCTGGCAGTAAGGAGTATCACTATGAGGTAGGCGAGGGCGGCGCAACGAGCGTTCCGCTGAGCGGAGACGCCGGCTTTAAAGATTCTGCGGGTAATCCATATCAGGAGCGATGGCTGAGCGAGATTTTGAGCGTTTCGGCCAAACAGGACAATGACGGCGCATGGGTCGTGTGCGATAACGAGAAGGATGCGACCGCGAAGGCGAAGCTCGACGGCGAGTGGAAGCTATTTAAGGTCGCGAGTGGTAGCGGTACTGATCACTACACGTTGACGGTGCCAAAGAATGGCGGCAAGGAGCAGCGCTCGTCGGAGAGCGTTTACCTGGTTGTCAACGTGCCCGAACCTGTCGATGGAACAGGAAGCATCAACGGCTACACTGGCACATCCATCAGCTCGGGCTCCTCGGGTGACCGTGTGTCCGTGAACCTGCATCGAGTTTTGCGTCCCAACGGCGGCAAGGAGACCGACATTCAAAACAATACGGCATCGACATACAGCATCCTGTCCAACTACGGGCAGCGGGTAGTCGACAATAAGTCGGAAACGCGCACCCAGGTCTCGCAGTCAGGAGACGGCGCTGCCTACGTTCTTGCTCTTGACGTTACCGATACGATTACGTTTAGCGCGAGCCAGGCTTATGCTAATGTGGACTCTCTGTTCTATCGGCTTGATACGTCGTTATGCAAGTATGACGCCAAAAATGCCCTGACGGGAGTGAGCAGTTTTCCGAGTGGTACTTCGGCGATTGCTAAGTTCTACGTCGCCATCGGTGATCAGAACTACACGTGGAATAATGGCAGCTGGACGACTTGCGATGCTTCGACGCCTGCATATACGCAGACCGTGGCGGACACGGGCGATGGCTCGCTAGAGCTCACACTCGATCATGATCTCGCTGGAATCCGCGCGCTCGCAAAGAGCGGGTCCTTTACTGTGCGTACAGTGGTAGAAGAGATTCGCCTTACGCCCGATGGCTGTAGTGACGTTATCGTTCTGTCCAAGCAGCAGGGCGAGGATGCCTGCACAAAGATGTCCTACATAGCAAAGCTTTCGACGCGCAAGTCTGGCCTTGCCACCTCGAGCATGACGGAGACGACGCCTGGCAAAGTCGGCTACTATCGCATGGATAAGGGCGATGCGACCATTACGCTTTCGGCACCGGATAAGTCGCAGCTCGGTATCAATGTGGATGATCTGCGCCCGATTGCGGACGGCACGATTGGCCTGGGCGCCACCTACGAGCTGGGCGGACTCAACAACGCCGCCGAGGCAGTTGCGAGCGCCGATTCCGTTGTATACACGCTTAAGCTGCAGCGCCGCAACGACATCAATGGCTCGTATGTGGACGTGACGGGTGACATTTCCGACTACGTGACAGTGACAGAGAGTAAGCTCGCCACGGTTAACGCTGCGGGCGCTACGATTACCTTCACTGACTCGAAGGAGAATGGTAAGTTCCATACGCAGAACGGTGACACTACGTTTAACCTGCCCTTTACCGTTAGGGTCAACACGCAGGTCGAACAGAGCAGACAGTTCTACGCGAATTATCGTCTGGTGATGACGGCGAGCCTGGTGACGAATGGAACGGAGAGCGCAACGCCTCAATCGCCTGACTATGTGACATATACGCTCACGAGGGTGAATCTCAACGGTATCAATCACTAGTTTCAAGACCGACTAGCTCTGCGGGGGCGGCAACCATCCGGTTGCCGCCCCCTTCTTGTCCGTGCGAACCCGCTCGGAGACCCCGCTGGACAGTTAGTTCAGATACGTATGATCGCGCCTTAGACCTCAGAAAACAAATCTAAAAACTGCGGCATCGATTTCACTTCGCCAGCCGCATTACGGCACGAGAACATCTAAGGGAACAACTTGGACTCCGCGGTCGGTTACATAGGCCTGTGAGCCAAATCCAATGATTGCTACTTTAGAAACCGGCGGTGTGTTTCCGGCGGCAACCATACGCCTCTCGACGGCAACGAGACTGTCCGACGCCTCTTCGATTTGCGCGGAACTGAGTTTGACCTCAACGGGAATCCACATCCCACCTGGAGCCGCTATGACAGCGTCGACCTCAAGATCGCGGGAATCGTGATAGTGATAGAGGCCCATTCCGTTTGCCCTCGCATAGACCCATAGATCATGGAGCGCCAACGATTCGAAAAGCAGCCCAAGTGTCTTGAAGTCTGACAGCAATGTCTCCACAGTCGCCCCGAGCGCAGCCGCTGCAAGCGAAGGGTCAGCAAGATGATGCTTACGCGCTTCCCTCAAATGCACCGGAGATCTCATCGCTGGATTCCATGCGGGGATATCGCAGACGAAACTCAATCTGGTGAGAAGAGATATGTATGATGCCGCGGTTTGTCTCGATACGTCGCCACCCAAATCGGCCACAAGCGTCTTGAGCGTTGCCAGAGTTGATTCGTTGCGCGCTAACGACGCGATGACGGCTTTCACTTTTTCAGGATCTCGTCGAGAGCCATCGACACGGGGGATGTCTTCCTCAGCGACTATCTCGATATATCGCTTTGCCGTCGCGGACGCAATTCGCGCGTCGCGCCCAATCGACGCCGGCCATCCATCGCAAACGATGCGCTCGGCAATCGAGGCAGAATCCAACGATCCAAAGGCACCGTTGAACTTTTCGCCAGAAATAATATCCGACAGCTTAACCACACCGCTAGATTTCCCGAGCTCGAAAAGCGTCATCGTGTCCATGCGCAATTTTTTGGCATAGTTTTCACCATTGATTACCAGCTCATTTAACCAAATTTACGGTTTTCATTTAACCAGATTTACGCATTTCAGTTAACGAAGCAGATTAAACATGAACGAGTCAAGCTAGGTGAAAATCATCTACTCGACACCGTGCATGAGCTCCGAAATGGTGATGTGAAAGCCGTCGGCAATCTTCTTGATATTCGATAGGCTGACATCGCCCGCCCGACCTCAATGCTCGCGTAGTAGGAACGATTCATCTCGATCAAATTGGCGAACTGCTGACCCTGCTGGACAGTTAGTTCAGATACGTATAAATCCAAGTCCTGACAGACGGTCTTAACGCTCGTTTTGAAGAAAAAAGCAGTCCAAAACTAAGGTTCGCTAGCTGATCCGGGCGCAATTCAAGATCAATAGGGTCCCAACAGGGCCTTTCGGGAGGTTCAGACGCGGTTTTGGCGCGGCAATTTATACGTATCTGAACTAACTGTCCATCCGCCGTTAGAAAAGGGCGCTCCAGCTTCCCACCAACATTCCAACTTTCCACTTAACTTAACACCTAAGGTGGAAAGCTGGAAAGCTAAGTGGAAAGTTGGGAAGTGCGTGGAAAGCTGACGTGTTAGCTTGCGCGTGGGGAGGGGTTAATAATTACTTCTTCAGCACAAAATGACCAAAAGAGTACCAATTTAGTTGGTAATCCGTTGCCGCCTAGCTGCAAGCTAACTACCTGCGTAAATAAAAGGTAAAGATACTGCACAAGCCGGTAGCAAATGCCCAGATGCCGAAGTTGCGATTTTCAATTAACTGTTATGCGCAAACAGCAAAATGCTACTATCTAACATGCACGTTAGAAAACAGGTAAACGTTTAGGGCTAAGAAGTGGCAGGTATGTCAGAAGCAACAAGGACTCGCACGCATGCGCCCGAGGTCAGGCAGCGCGCCGTCGAGGTCCTCCAAGAGGGGATCGGTCATCGTGCCCTCGCCGCGGAGCTCGGCATTCCCCAGGCCACGGCTCGTCAGTGGGCCCGAGCATATGCCGTGGGCGGTGCCGAAGCCGTGCTCAACGCGGGTTCTCATCACCGCACGTATTCGTATGACGTCAAGCTTGCCGTGGTTAAGGATCGTCTGGAAAACGGCCTGACGGTTCGCGAGGCTATGATCAAGCACAAGATTCCCAGCGAGTCTTCGGTCAAGGCTTGGTGCCGTCAGTATCGCGATGGCGGCGCCGACGCGCTTATCGATAAGCCACGCGGTCGCAAGCCGCGCGTTAAGCAGGCAGAGTAGCAAGAGGGTGCGTCCGCGGGGGCGCATTTTTCTTGCCGCGCCACTGCTCCAAAGCGGACGTGCCCTTACCCCGTACGCCTAAAACTCCCCAGTTGACCGAAAACCTGCCGTCGCTGCTCCTCAATTGAGCTATAACGTTAAACAATTGCAGCGTTTTTGCATGGGGGAGTGATGGTATGACGCTACTGTATTTCCTTACCCTGTTTCCGCTGGTACCGGCGCTGGGCATGCTGCTCGCGCGCGGTGACCGCGCCCGCGATGCGGTAGGGCTTGTAGGCTCCGGCATCATTATGGCGGTGACAGTTGTAGTTGCCGTCATGTTTTTTGGCACGGGTCCGCAGAGCTTTGAGGTTGCCCCCGGCACCTCGTCTACGCTCTCGACCATCATCTCCGCCATCGACGTGATCTTGTGCGACGTCATCCTGTACAACGCGCGCAAATTTAAGAGCACGCTCGCCACGGTGCTCGGCATAGTCCAGCTGGTGGGCTCGTTCGTCTTTGCGGCCATGGCGTTGCCTGCGGTCGAGGTCGTCACCGCTACGCCTCTCTACCTGGATTACATGAGCGTGATCATGGTGCTTGCCGTCGGCATCGTCGGCAGCCTGATCTGCGTGTATGCCCTGGGCTACATGAAGGACTTCCAGGCCCACGACGAGCACGAGGCAGCGCTGCGCGGGCAGACCGCGCCCGACCGACGCCCGCAGTTCCTGGCGCTCATGTTCCTGTTCCTCTCGGCCATGTTCGTCATCGTGACGAGCGACAACCTGGAGTGGCTGTTCTGCGGCTGGGAAATCACCACCGTGTGCTCGTTCCTCATGATTGGCTACACGCGCACCCCCGAGGCCATCAAGAACGCCTTCACCCAGATCATCCTCAACATGCTGGGCGGCATCGCGTTTTTGGCCGGACTCATGTACCTGCACGTTAACGGCATGCCGCTGACCATCTCGGGCATGATCGAGCTTTCCGGCGCCGGAACCGCGCAATCCGCGCTGCTGGTGATGCCGGTCATTCTGCTGTCGCTCGCCGCACTCACCAAGGCCGCGCAGATGCCGTTCCACACTTGGCTGCTCGGCGCCATGGTCGCTCCCACTCCCACGAGCGCCCTGCTGCACTCGTCAACCATGGTCAAAGCCGGCGTGTTCCTGATGGTCAAGCTCAGCCCGCTCTATGCCATCTATCCCGTGACCGGCTTTATGGTCACGAGCGTGGGTGCCATCACGTTTTTGCTGGCAGCCCTTATGGCGATCTCGCAGAGCAACGCCAAACGCGTGCTCGCGTACTCCACCATCTCCAACCTGGGCCTCATCAGTGCCTGTCTGGGCGTCGGCGCGCCCGAGGCCGTGTGGGCCGCCATCTTCCTGATCCTGTTCCACACGGTGGCCAAGTCGCTGCTGTTCCTGTGCGTGGGCACCGCCGAGCATCATATCGGCAGCCGCAATATCGAGGACATGGACGGTATGTTCAGCCGTATGCCGCACCTGACGCGTCTGATGATGCTGGGCATCATGGGCATGTTTGTGGCGCCGTTTGGCATGCTCGTGTCCAAGTGGGGCGCCCTGGTGGCGTTTGCGCAGACCGGCAACGTGCTCATGATCATGGTGCTGGCCTTTGGCTCGGCCGCGACGTTTTACTTCTGGGGCAAGTGGCTTGCCAAGCTTTCGGGCGTCGACCCCACGGCTCAAAACGTTGAGGTCAATGTCCATAAGACCGAATGGATGGCGCTTAACACCATCGCCGCGCTGCTGATTCTGTGCTGCGTGGCGTTCCCGGTTATCTCGAGCGGTCTGGTGTCGCCTTACTTGGCCATGGTGTTTGGCCGCGTGCCGTACGTTATTGGCAAGGACGCCATGTATCTGATGGTGGTTATCGTGGCGTTTATCGCCGTGGTGCTGCTGACTTCATTCCGCGTGAGCAACAAACCGCACGTCAACGTGTACCTTTCGGGCGTGGGAACCGACAAATATCGCCATTTCCGCGGCTCGATGGGACACGAGGTGAAGGCCGAAAAGCGCAACTGGTACTCGGAGGACGCCCTTGGCGAAAAGCGCCTTGGCCCCGCGGGCAGCGTCGTGTGCTGTGCCATCATTCTGTTTGCGCTGCTGTGCTGTGCGTGGATTGGACCCGAGCGGCTTGCCATGAGTGCGCCCTCGGTGCTGCGCGGTAAGTATTTTGAGGGCTCGGGCGTCGTGGGCATTTTTATTGGCACTGTGGCGTTTGCCCTAATCGCGCCGATTGTGGGCGGCCTGATCGACGGTCTTGACCGTAAGCTTTCGGCCCGCATGCAGGGCCGTGTGGGTCCGCGCCTGTTGCAGCCGTTCTACGATGTGGCCAAGCTCCTGTGCAAAGCCCCTGCCAGCGTAAACACCATGGACGACACCTATATGGCGTGTGCGCTCATCTTTACCGTGGTGGGCGGCGGCATCTTTGTGTCGGGCTCCAACACGCTGCTGTGCGCTTTTATGGTTACGCTCGCCGCGATTTTTGTGGTGCTGGCGTCCGCCTCGACGCAAAGCCCGTTTGCGCAGGTCGGCGCCGACCGCGAGCTGCTGCAGGTTATGAGCTACGAGCCCGCCGTTCTGCTGATGAGCGTGGGCCTGTACCTTGCCACCGACAGCTTCGATTCCATCGCCGTGACGGGGCAGTCGGCCCCCATCATCGTGTACAGCGCACCCATTTTCCTCGCACTGCTCGCGGTGCTTACCATCAAGCTGCGCAAGTCGCCGTTTGACCTTTCGTACTCGCATCACGCGCATCAGGAGATTGTCCAGGGCGTCGCCACCGAGATGAGCGGCGGCACGCTGGCCAAGATGACTCTTATGCACTGGTGCGAGACCGTGCTGTTTTTGATGTGGGTGGGCATGTTCTTTGTTTGGGACAACCCGGTGAGCTGGGTGGTCGCCTTGGTCGTTATGGCCGCGACGTATTTTGTCGAGGTGCTGATCGACAACACCTTCGCACGCAGCACTTGGCGCAGCTGCTTTAAGCTCGGCTGGGGCGTGGCGCTGGTGTTTGGCCTGCTCAACCTTATGCCCATCCTCGTCGACGTGTTTATTTAGGAGGCGGCATCCATGGATCATAAAATGTCGCGCTCGCCGTGGGTTATTCATTACGACGGCTCGAGCTGCAACGGATGCGATATCGAGGTGCTGGCCTCGCTCACGCCGCTGTTCGATGCGGAGCGCTTTGGCGTGGTCAACACCGGCAACCCCAAGCATGCGGATATCTTTTTGGTGACGGGGTCGGTCAACGCGCAGAACCTGCCCGTCGTGCGTCAGATTTACAACCAGATGCTCGAGCCCAAGTGCGTGGTGGCCTGCGGTATCTGCGCATGCTCGGGCGGCGTGTTCCGCGATGCCTACAACGTGATCGGCGGCGTGGACCGCGCGATTCCCGTGGACGTGTACGCGCCCGGGTGCGCCATTCGCCCCGAGACCGTGATCGACGCCATTGTTGAGGCGTGCGGCATCCTGGATCAGAAGGAGGCCGTGATGCGTGCTGGCGGTGACCCGCTTACCGTGGGCGGCGCCGCTACCTGGGATGGTGGCGTTGAGCTGGGCGAGGACGGGTTTGTGGCTGCCGGGGCCGGGGCTGATGGCTCCGGTGTCGACGCGGGCGCGGCTGACGGTGCGCCCGCCGCTGCAAAGGAGGCCGAGTAATGCAAAAGGCAATCTATACCACCGTCGGGATCGATGAGCTGCTGTCGCATGTGCAGGCGCTCAAGTGCGCCGGCGCGCGCTTTGTGCAGATGCATGCCGAGCGCTGCGTGGACGACGGCTCGTATCGCCTGGTCTATACGTTTATCAACGTTCGTGCTGCTCAGGAGCATATTGCACAGGACGGCAGCTATGCGATTGAGAACCTGGTAGTCGAGGGCATCGACCAATATCAGGAGGTTCCGTCCATCAGCTCGTACTATCCGGCGGTGTTCCCGTTTGAGAATGAGGTCCACGACCTGTTTGGTCTTGCCATTACCGACATGCAGATTGACTTTAAGGGCTTTTTCTACCAGGTCTCGATTGCCGAACCCATGAGCGTCATCACGCCCGAGGTGAAAGCCGCGCGTGAGAAGGCCATGAAGGTCCGCGCCGCCGCCGAGGCCAAGGCGCGCAAGGCCGCAGCCGAGAAGGCCGCTGCCGCTGCTGCTGCGGGGGAGGGCGCCGCAGGTGCCGGCGATGTTGCGAGCGCTGCTGCCGCCCAGCCCGCTGCGGCTGCCGGCTCCGATGCTCAGCATGACGATGCCGCTGCCAAGGCCGCGCTCAAGGCTGCCGAGATGGAGGCAAAGCTCGCCGCCATGGACCCCGAGAAAGCGGCCAAGGTCCGTGCGGCGCTTGCCGCCAAGGCCGCCCGCGACAAGCAGAAAAAGGAGGCGTAAGGTCCATGGCACATCGCTCCGTTATTCCGTTTGGCCCGCAGCACCCGGTGCTGCCCGAGCCGCTTCACCTGGACCTGGTGATCGAGGACGACCGCGTCATCGAGGCAATTCCGCAGATCGGCTTTGTGCATCGCGGACTCGAGAAGCTCACCGAAAAGCGCGACATGCACCAGTTTGGCTACATCGCCGAGCGCATCTGTGGCATCTGCGCCGTGGGCCACAGTTGCGGCTATGCCAGCGCCTGCGAGCGCATGCTCGACATCGAGGTGCCCGGCCGCGTGCAGTATATCCGCACCATTTTGCATGAGCTTTCGCGCATTCACTCGCATCTGCTGTGGCTGGGCCTGCTCGCCGATGCCTTTGGCTTCGAGGCGCTGTTCTATCGGTCGTGGACGCTGCGCGAGCAGATTCTCAAGATTTTTGAGAGCACTTGCGGCGGCCGCGTGATTCTTTCGATTAACGAGATCGGCGGCCTTAAGCACGATATTGAGGACTCTGAGCTGGCGGGTATTGTCCAGACGCTCGATGCCATGCGTCCCGATTACGAGGCCCTGGTGCATACGTTTTTGGACGATGCCAGCTGTGGCGAGCGCCTGCATGGCGTGGGCGTGATCAGCAAGAAGGACGCGCTGGATTTGTCGATGGTCGGTCCGTTCGGTCGCGCTTCGGGCGTGGACTACGACGTGCGCATGTTCGGCGACGGCGCCTATGCGGACCTGGCCGCGTTTGAGCCTATCGTTGCTAGCGATGGCGACTGCTATGCCCGCTGTCAGGTGCGCTGTGCCGAGGTCACGCAGGCCATGGACATCATCAAGGAGCTTGTGGGCAAGATTCCGCACGACGGAATCGGCGGGCGCACCAAGCTCACGCCGGCCGACGGCGCGCGCGGCGAGGTTGTGATTGAGCAGCCGCGCGGCGAGGCGTACTACTATGTACGCGGCAACGGCACCAAGAACCTGGACCGTTTTCGCGTGCGAACGCCGACGTCGCAAAACCTGGCGGGTCTGACGCATGCGCTGCAGGGCGTGCTCCTTGCCAACGTGCCCATGATTATCCTGACCATCGATCCCTGCATTAGCTGCACGGAAAGGTAGGCGTGGCATGAGTTTGCTGACATTTGCCAAGACAGCCTTGGGCTCTATGGTCAAGCAGCCGGTCACGGTGTGCTATCCGCAGGAGGAGCTGGCGGCGCCCGAGCGCCTGCGCGGGCACATCGTCAACGACATGGACGTGTGCATCTGCTGCGGCATGTGCGTGCGTCGCTGCCCGGCGGGCGCGCTCGCAGCCGATCGCAAGGGCGGAACGTGGTCGATCGACCCGTATGCCTGCGTGGTATGCGGCGAGTGCATCGAGAGCTGCCCCAAACACTGCCTGGCTATGGACACCGCCCGCACCCCAGTTGCGGCGGATAAGACTCCCACGGTAGAAAGCAAGCCGGAGTAGCGCGTAGACGGGCCGGTGGGGCAAAAATGCCCCACCGGCCCCGCGCTTAAACGCGCGGTTGGGCCGCCGCTAACAAAACTATGCCGGATTACGGGGCTGGATTGCGAACCTCCGACCATACGGAAAATCGCAAAAATAAAACCGCAGGTAGATTGCTTGCTGTTTTCCAAAAATAGGGGGTATGGATGAGGGCTCCGACTTTTGCCCCGTAAACCGGCATAGTTTTGAAATGGCACCATATCGGTAACAGCCATTTTGCTCTGTCGGAGCGGTCGACCGTCGGTCAATTACCCTCGCAGGTAGGCGATGGCGATTTGGGTGCGGTTGCGCAGGCCCATTTTGGCGAGGATTGAGCTGATGTGGTTGCGTACGGTGCCTTCACCCATATAGGCTGTGGCGGCGATCTCCTTGTTGTCGAGGCCGCGGGCGATGAGCTCGGCGACTTCGAACTCGCGGTCGGTTAGGCTGGCAAAGGCGGCGGGCCGGCGAGGCGTGTCCGCCCCGACGTCCGTTCCGTCAAAATCGATATCTTCGATCGCCTTGCCCTCGAGCACGCGTTTGCCGTCCATGACCTGCGCCAACGCCGGTGGAATGGCGGCGACATCGGTTTTGATCAGGTAGCCGCGGGCGCCCAGTTTGAGCGCCGACACAATGTACTCGTCATCCGAGAATGTCGTCAGAAACACGACGCGTGCCGCAGGGTCGTGCTCAAGGATTTCGCGTGCCGCCGAAAGTCCGTCACGCCCCGGCATCTGGATGTCGAGCAGTGCGATATCGGGTGCGTGTTCGGCGTAGAGCGCCACCGCGTCGTCGCCGTTGGCGCCGGTGCCCACTACTTCGATCTGCGTCTGGGCGCCCAGGATAATCTTGAGCGAATCGACCACTAGGCGGTCGTCGTCGACAACGATGAGCCTCATCGGGCCTCATCTCCTTGCTGTTTGGGAACGGTGGCAAACACGCGCCAGCCGCCGACGCCGGCGCGCGGGCCGGCGGTAAAGGTGCCGCCAAGCGCCTCGATGCGCTCGCGCATGGAGCCGAGCCCCATGCCCTCGGCGACGCCGCGACCACCCGTTCGGGTTCCGCCATTGCCATCGTCGGTAACGATGAGCTGGTAAAACGACGGATGCTCCATGCATCGCACAGTGACAGCATGGGCGCAAGCGTGGCGCATGGTGTTGGAGAGCGCCTCGCGCAGGACCGCCGCAAAGCAGTTCGCGACGTTTGCGGGCGCATGCTCGGTCATAACTTCAAGCTCAATCTGCGGGCCGCCGTCCGAGCGTGCGCCTTCAACAATACGTTCGAGCTGCACGGAAAGGTCGACGGCGTTGTCATTGAGCGCGTGGACGCTGGCGCGCACAAGTTGGAGCGCCTCGTCAACGGTGCGCTTGACGTCGGCGAAATCGGCGGCGACGCCGGGTTCATCGGCGTGGACTATGCGCAGGGCCTCGGTCTGCAGCGAGGCACGTGTAAGTTGGTGGCCGACACTATCGTGGATCTCGCGCGCGATGCGGGCACGCTCGGCGAGCGTCGCGAGTTCGACCTCGTAGTCCTGGCGGTCGGCAAGATCGCGGTTGCGCGCTTCGAGCGCGAGGGCTCGTTCTTGCAGCTCATCGCGGGTACGGCGCATGCGCTGCTGCTCGCGCTCCAGCTGGGCTGTGCGCAGTGACAACAAGGTGGCGGCAACCGAAAGGATGGCGGTCAGCAGGAGCGTTCGTGCGGTGAGCGCGTCGGTGCGAAAGTCCGCGACGAGCGCAAAGACAAAGGCGACGCCAATGCCCAGTGCGACCCAGGCGTGCTCGCGGCGCACGCGTCGCGCGATGTCATAGAGGGCGAGGGACGCAAACGGCACAAACGGCGGCACGAAGACGGCCGCGATGATGTAAGCGCAGCTCGCGGTCTCGCTTACACGGCGCGTGCGTTCCTTCTGCGCGAGCTCGGCAAGCGACGTGGTAATAACGCCAAGGCAAAACGCCGCGACCAGGCGAGCGTCCACAGCAAGACCCAAGGCGGCTGCGATGCAGCACGCCAGCACGATCGATTTGTCGAAAAGCCTGTTCATACGGGTATTGTACGCGATGCCGCGCGCGGGGGAGGCGCCACCCGGGGCAACAGTGACATTCCTCCTGCGCGGCAAATCGGCGTCGATCGCTCGTGCGAGCGGGGGTTTCGCCTCCGCCCCCTCGCACTCGTGACAAAGCTCACTGGTGCGCGCCGCCCGCTCCTGCGATGATGCAATCGTACCGGGCCACGACCAACAGAAGGGCCGCCTCATGACAGACATCGTTCACGTCGAAAACCTCGTCAAGCGCTACGACGACCTCATTGCGCTCGACCACTTTAACCTGAGCATCGCCCCCGGCGAGATCTTCGGCCTGCTGGGCCCCAACGGCTCGGGCAAGACCACGTCCATCAACTGCATTTTGCAGCTGCTTTCCTACGACAAAGGCGCCATCGAGCTGTTCGGCGAGCCCATGACGCCCGCCCGCTACGACCTTAAGCGTCGCATTGGCGTGGTGCCGCAGCAGGTGGCGGTGTTTGACGAGCTCACAGCGCGCGAGAACATCGACTATTTCTGCAGCCTCTACGTTAACGACCGCAAGCGCCGCCGCGCGCTGGTGGACGAGGCGATCGACTTTGTCGGGCTGGGCGACTTTACCAAGTTCCGCCCCGGCAAGCTTTCGGGTGGCCTGGCGCGTCGCCTTAACATCGCCTGCGGCATCGCGCACAAGCCCGAGCTCATCTTTTTTGACGAACCCACGGTGGCGGTCGACCCGCAGAGCCGCAACGCCATCCTGGAGGGCATCTGCCGTCTGCGCGACGAGGGCGCCACGGTGGTGTATACCAGCCATTACATGGAGGAAGTCGAGCAGATCTGCAGCCGCATCATGATCATGGACGGCGGACGCGTGCTGGCGCAGGGCACCAACGACGAGCTCAAGCGCATGATCCAGATGGGCGAGCGCGTGACCGTCGAGGTCGGCGCCGTCGAGCCCGCCACGGTCGAGCGGCTGCGCGCCCTCGAGCACGTGCTCAGCGTCGAGCTGTCCGGCGGCGAACTCGTCTGCACCTGCGAAGCGAGCCCGCACAACCTGGTCGACATCCTCGACACGCTGCGCGCCGCCGACGTGGCGCTCGGCCGCGTGTGGAGCGAGCCGCCGACCCTCAACGACGTGTTCCTCGAGATCACCGGCCGCGAGCTGCGCGACTAGGGGGTGGCCATGTTCAACACCATCATTATCACGGTCAAGACGCTGCTGCGCCGGCCGAGCACGTGGGTCTGGGGCGCCATCTTTCCCGTTGCGCTTTCCACGATGTTCATGTTTATGTTTGCGAACCTGAGTTCCGACGGCAAGGTCGACCCGGTGCCGATGGCCGTTGTTGCCGACGAGGCCTGGGACGTTTCGACCTTTAAGGATGTGGCGACGTCGCTTGCCAAGGAAGGCGACGATCAGTTGCTCGAGATTCACGAGTGCGAGGATGTGACCGCCGCGAACCGTGCGCTCAAGACCGGCGAAGTCGCGGGCATCTACACGGTCGACGACGCGGGTGCGCCCAGGCTCACGCTGCTTTCGAGCTATGACAGCTCGCGTGCGTCGACGGTGCTCACCGACCGCAGCATTCTGGAGACGGTGGCAAGCTCGTATACGCAAAATGCCGAGCTCATGGCACAGATTGCCCAAGACGATCCGGCGGCGCTTGCCGACCCGGAGGCAGTTGCGCACGCCCTGTCGCTCGAGGGCGGAACCCGTCGCGTGAGCCTGACGCGCACCACGCCCGACGGCACGACCATCTACTACTACGCGCTCTTTGGTCTGGTCGCGATGATGTCTGCCGAGTTTGCCGCCTTGAGCGTCGTCGACCTGCAGCCCAATTTGTCGGGCCTTGGCGCGCGCCGCTGCGTGGGTGGCCTTTCCAAGACGGCGTCGCTGGCCGGCATCTTTGTCGGCTCGTGGCTGGTTTCCTTTGCCTCGATGGCGGTCGCGATTGGCTACGTGCGCCTAGTCGTTGGCGTCGACTTTGGCGGGCGCGAGGGGCTGTGCCTGGTGGGCGGCGCCGCATCCGCGCTTGCCGCCACGGGTCTGGGGCTCTTTGTGGGCACGCTGCCCGTTAAGGGCGGCAAGGCGTCCAAGTCAGGCATCCTCACAGGCTTTGCCACCACGTGTGCCCTGTTTGCCGGGCTCTACGGTGAGCCGGCGATGGCGCTTGCCGACGACGTCGCCCGCGCCTGCCCGGCCGAGAGCTGGCTCAACCCCGTCAAGCTCATCTGTGACATGTTCAATCGCCTGTATTTCTTTGAGGACCTGGGGCCCTTCGCCGTCCGCGTCGGCGCGCTCGTCCTGATGGCCCTGGTGTTTGTCGCCGCCGCTACGCTGATCTTTGGAAGGAGCCGCTATGAGCACCTTTAAGACCGCGCTTCGCATGGCGCTCGCGCACCCGTTCTACCTGCTCATCTATACGGTGTTCATCTCGCTCATGGGCGTATTCATCGCGGCCTCGGTGAGCTGGAACTCGTCGCAGCTTACCGAGTACAAGCCCTACGACACCAACGTGATCGTGGTCGACCGCGACAATAGCGACCTTTCGCGGGCGCTCACCAAGCACCTGGGCTCACGCTTTGACCTGGTCACGGGCGTCGGCGACGACGCGTACGACCTTGCGGATGCGCTCGCCAAGAGTAACAGCGCCAAGGGCAGCGCCGATTGCGTGTTCTTTATTCCGGAGGGGTTTGAGGACGATCTTGTTGCGGCCGCCCGTGCGGGGGAGGCCCTGCCCAAGCTCGATGTGACCTACGGCGCCGGCACCATGGCGGCAGCGCTCTCGTCTGCCGAGGCCTCGCGCTGGATCTCGCTCGCGGGTGCTGCGGCGGCGCTTGAACCCACCTCCTCTAACGGTGACGTCGCCAAGGCCGCCGAGCATGCTGCCGCCAAGCGCGCCGAGGTCCAGATCGAGCAGGTCAAGATCGAATCGACTGCCGTCGCCCCACTCGAGTCGTACTTCAACTTTGGCGCGTACGCGATCATCTCGTCGGTCATCGTGTCGGTGGGACTGGTGTTCTCGGGCATGAACGAGCCCGAGCGCGTGCGCCGCATGGAGGCCGGCCCGGTCTCCGAACGCCAGCGTTCGCTTGCCGTGTTCGCGGCTGCCGCGGTGCTCACCGTCTGCATCTGGTTTGTGTCGAGCATGATGGGTGTCGTGGGCTTTGCCGGCGCGGTTGCCGAGGTCGGCGTGGGTCGTGTGTGTCTGGCGCTGGCGGCAACGTTTGCCCTGGCGTGCACGCCGCTGGCCGTTGGCTTTACGCTGTCGAGCTTGGGCGCGCGCGAGGAGCTGCTCAACGGCGTGGGCAACTTACTCGGCATGCTCATGACGTTTTTGGGCGGCGCCTGGATGCCGCTGTCACTCATGGGTTCGGCCGTGCAGACGGCGGCGCACTTTGTGCCGACGTATTGGGTGAACGACGCGATCGGCAAGGCGCTCGCCTCGGACCTGACGTCCACCGTGCTGGGCGACATCGCCTGCGACCTGGGCGTCACGGCGCTCTTTGCCGCGGCCATCGCCGCCGTAGGCCTAGCCCTCACCCACAACAAATCCCACGCCTAGCCGCCTAGTCAATGGACGTTCTTAAACGACTGGTCGTTGGGGACAGTCTTTGCCGATTCGCCGGCTCGCCGGCCGGACTGGCAAGACCACTCATTGGGGACAGACTTAAATGAGCGATTTCACTCATTTAAGTCTGTCCCCAATGAGTAGGTTGGAAAAAATCCTGCCCGCCGCTTAAAAATAGTTCGCCGGGGTTTACTATTACCCTAGAAAAGTAGCAACAGGCTAACAATGGGGGATAGCATGGCGACAAAGCAAGCCTATGTCCAGGTCAAAGGGCTCAAGAAACACTATGGCGACGGTGATGCACGCCTGACGGTGCTCGACGGCATCGACGCGTCCATCAACCGCGGCGAGATCTGCGTCATGCTGGGGCCCTCGGGCTCGGGCAAGTCGACCTTTCTCAACCTCATTGGCGGCCTGGAGGATGCCGACGGCGGCTCCATCATGGTGGACGGCTGCGACCTCACCGTGCTCAAGCCTGCCGATCTGGGCGAGTATCGCCGCCGTGAGCTGGGCTTTGTCTTTCAGTTCTACAACCTGGTGCCCGACCTCACCATCAAGGAGAACATCGAGGTCACGGCGCACCTGTCCAAAAACCCGCTCAACATCGACGACCTGCTGCGTTCGCTGGGCCTCTACGAGCACCGCAACAAGTTCCCGCGCCAGGTTTCGGGCGGCCAGCAGCAGCGTTGCGCCATCGGTCGTGCGCTCGTCAAAAATCCGGGCCTGTTGCTGTGCGACGAGCCCACGGGCGCGCTTGACTACAAGACGTCCAAGGAAATCTTGCAGCTCATGGAGGACGTCAACCGCACCTACGGCTGCACCATCATCATTGTCACCCACAATGCCGCCATCGCGCGCATGGCAAATCGCGTGCTGCGCCTGCGCGACGGGCGCATCGTCGAGGACGAGCTCAACGAGTCGCCCATCGCGGCCGCCGACCTCGATTGGTAGGCGACGCCATGACACCTCTCGCAAAGCGACTCCCGTGCGAGCTGCGCCGCAATATCGGCAAGTACCTGGGCATCTTTTTGCTTATGTGCGGAAGCATCGCCCTTACCTCGGGCTTTTTGCTCGCGGCGCATTCCATCGGCTGCCTCATTGACGACATGCGCGATGCATACACGATCGAGGACGGCCGCGTGACCACCTCCTTCGAGGCCACCAAAGATCAGCTCAAGGCAGCCGAGGATGCAGCCGACGACGTCGGCGGCGTCACGCTCTACAAGAATTTCTCCATCGACGCCATCATCAAAAAGGCGGCTGGCGACGACGGCACCAAGCGTACCCTGCGCACCTATGCGCACCGCACCAAGGTCGATATCGCGTCCTACTGTGAGGGCAGGCAGCCCAAGACGGACGATGAGGTGGCAATCGACCGTGTCTTTGCCACCAACAACGATCTTGCTGTGGGCGACAAGGTCGAGCTCGAGGGACGCACCTACACCATCTGCGGCATCATGACCCAGCCCGATAGCCAGGCGCTGTTCCTCAATAACTCCGACTTTACGGTCAACACCATCACCTATGGCGTGGCCGAGGTCACCGACGCCGGCTTTGCCGCGCTTGAGGACGCCGGCGGCGCGCCCGCCTACACCTACTCCTTCACCTTTGCCGATCGCGACCTCCCCACCGCGGACCGCATCGATGCCGAGCAGGATATGGTCGAGGCGCTGACGGATGCCGATGCGCGCGTGGACGACCTGACCGATGCCGATTCCAACCAGGGCATCGGCTATGCGCGCGACGATGTGGACGGCGACTCCATGATGTGGACGACGCTGCTCGACATCATCATCGTGATCATGGCGTTTGTCTTTGTGGTGCTCACCGACGCCACCATCGAGGAGGAGAGCGCCATCATCGGCACGCTGCTCGCCAGCGGCTATCGCCGTCGCGAGATTGTGCTGCACTACCTGGCACTTCCTGCCATCGTGGGCGTGGTCGCGGCACTTTTGGGCACCGCGCTCGGCGTTGTGTTCTTTACCGAGCCCATGCGCGGTCTCTACTACGGCTCGTACAGCCTGCCGCCCTTCCAGGTGTACTGGAGCTGGGAGATCTTCGTGAAGTGCGCCGTGGTTCCCGCCGCCGCGCTCATTCTCATCACGCTGGTGGGCCTGCTTCGCAAGATGGGCAAGACGCCGTTGCAGTTCCTTCGCCACGAGGCGAGCGGTAAGTCGGGTACCAAGCGCGGTCTGCAGCTGCCGGAGCGCATGGGCTTTGTCTCCCGCTTCCGCCTGCGCGTTTTCCTGCGCAACCTGGGCAACTTCGCCACGCTCTTCGTGGGCATTGCGTTTGCGTCGCTACTGCTGCTCTTTGGCCTGGCGATTCTGCCCACGATGACGCACTACGCGGACAACCTGGAGACGAGCTTGGTCGCCGAGCATCAGTACACACTCAAGGCTCCGTTAGAGCTTGAGGGTACTCCCGAGGAGCGCGGACAGTGGGCGGCGCTCGAGCGCTTGCAGTCGGTTGACGGCGCGCTGCTTTCTGCCGCCCAGGATGCCGATGACGAGCTCGATGACGCGGCCGATGCCGCGCAGGCAGCAGCCGATGCCGCAGCCAGCTCTCCGTCTGCCGAGAGCCTTGCCGCGGCGCAGGACGCACTCGCAAGCGTTCAGGACAAGAAGGATGCGCTCTATGCGCGCCTCGACGATCTTGCCGATGCGCTTGGCTGCGACCGTGACGAGACCATCAATCTGATCGACAAGGCCTCTAAGATCGACACTGACAACGACGATATCCACCCGGTCAATACGACTGACAACGGCGCGGGCGCAATCGCGCAGGCCGAGAAATATGCCGTTTACCAGCTGCAATACGACCGCGGCGATGATAATGGCGAGGAGACGATTTCTATCTACGGCATCTCGGCAAACTCGCGCTACTGGAAGGGCCTCGATGTGGGCGACGGACGCGTCGTCTTTGGCGGTGGCTTGCTCGACAAGTTTGGCTGGAGCGAGGGGCAGAAGGTCACGCTCCGCGACAAGTACGAGGGCAAGGACTATTCGCTGAAGTACGCGGGCAAGGACGCCACCTGGGGCTCCAAGTCGGACATGAATATCTACATGAGCATCGACGACTTTAACGAGCTGTTCGACAACGACCCCGCCTACTTTAACGGTTACGTGAGCGACGAGAAGCTCGATCTCGACGCGCGATACTTTGCCGGCGACACCACGCCCGACGACATGCGCGCCGTGGGCGACCAGTTTATTGGCATGATGAGCGACATGATTGGCATGATGGTCGGGCTCGCGGTGTTCATCTTCCTGCTGTTTATGTACCTGCTGACCAAGGCCGTGATCGACCACAGCGCCCGCTCGATCAGCTACATGAAGGTCTTTGGCTATCGCGACGGCGAGATCTCGCATCTGTACATCCGCTCGATCACGCTGTGCGTGGCGGCGTCGCTCGTGCTGAGCCTGCCCGTGATCATCGGCTCGCTTACGGCCATCTTCCGTTCGATGCTGCTCGCCTACAACGGCAATATCGAGATCTACGTGCCCGCTTGGTCCATGGCGGCGTGCGTGGGCATTGGTTTTGCGACCTACCTGGTCGTGGCGCTGCTGCACACGCGCTCCATCAAGCGCGTCCCCCTGGCCGAGGCCCTCAAAGTCCAAGAGTAGTCACCGGGTAGTCATTGGGGACAGGCTTAAATGACCAAGAGTGGTCATTGGGGACAGGCTTAAATGACTAGTCATCGGGGACAGTCTTTGCCGATTCGCCGGTTCGCCGGCAGGGCTGGCAAGGACTGTCCCTGGCGGCACTCATTTAAGTCTGTCCCCAATGAGTGCCGGCAGGAAAGGAACGTCCCTAACTGCCGGATGGACCGTCGCCGTGCTTGACTTCGACCCCACTCCAATGGGTACCATCCTCTTATGTCTGTAACGCCATATAGACCGAGGGGATATGTCTATGACCGCAACTGCACCCGCCAAGGTGTACTTCACCAACCTGCGCACGCATGCTCGCGAGAGCCAGCTCGACAAGCTCAAGCGCCTCATCCGTCGCGC
>CAKUGR010000003.1 GCA_934654775.1 uncultured Collinsella sp. | reverse complement strand
CTGACCCCATATCGTTGGGGCCAGGCCCGATTTTGCCTCTTGACAATGTCCTGCTCATATTAAAAGGAACGTCCCTATCTGTCGCACATGCGTTTGGCCATCCAGGCATGGGGCTGGCCTTCGTCTTCGTAGTCCACCGGCGCGATCTGCGTGTAGCCGGCCTTGACATAGAGCGGCAGCACGTACTCCTGTGCATGCAACTTTATGAGCTTGGCGCCAGCATCGCGTGCGGCAGCATTGCTGGCCTCGACGATCTTGCTCGCCAGACCGCGGCGGCGCATTGAGGATAGCACCGCAACGCGGCCCATAATGTATGTCTCCCCCGCCGCGACGCCTTCGTCCATATCGCACGCCGGCGACACCGGGGCCTCCGCGTCGGCCACACGCTCGAGTTCCTCGGGAAACACGCGCGAACAGCCAGCGAGCTCGCCGTCAACGTAGAGCGTCACGTGGATGCAACTCGGAGCCTCGTCGATAGCGTCAAACTCGTTTTCGTAGCCCTGTTCGTCCATAAAAACGGCGCGGCGCACCAGCGCCGCGTCCTCAAAGCAACCCGTCTTAAGTTGGATATCCATAACGGCCCCTTCATTCGATGCGAACGTTGGGGAAAAATTTTAGCGGAAATGAGCTCCCACGCTAAACTTCGCGCGTGCTTTTGCCAGGCAATCGTAGTGGCCCACGTTGTGGGCATCGCTCGCGATATAGCTGTACAGGCCCTGCTTAAACAGGCGCTGCGCCGGCTTCTTTTCGCGACCGAACCGTCCACCTGCGATAAAGTCCGCCGAAGCCTGCAGTTTGCAGCCCAGGTCGACCAGGCGTTCAGCCACGCTCACATCTTCTTGAATCGCACGATAGCGCTCAGGATGGGCAATAATCACCTGGTAACCGCGACACTGCAAGTCGTAAATCGTGTTCTCGTATTCCTCAAAGTCATACGAATCAGCACGCGTCGAGAGCTCGAGCAAAAACTCGTTTGAGCCATCGAAATGCAGGCGATCGGCCCATTCGATGCCCAAATCCATGAGCTTGGCATGATTGACCTCAAAGCCCATCTGCAAATGCATATCGCCCGCATGCGCGCAAAGCAGTCGATAGGCCTCCCACATTTTTTCGAAGTCAAAATACGGGTCCCGGCAGTGCGGCGTACACACCATGTGCGTAACGCCGACGGCGCGGGCCGCCTCAAGCATCGCCAAGCTTTGCTCGAGGTTCGCCGCGCCGTCGTCAACACCGGGCAGGATATGGCAGTGGATGTCTCTCATATCGCCCTCTTATCTGCGTCGTTGCTATTTCTTAAAACGCTTCGCCTTCGCAGGGGTCCCCGTTGCAGCGGCACCGCCAACAGCAGGGTTAACTCCGGCAACAGCGTTGTTCTGGCCCTTGTCCTCGCCATAGTAAGAGTAATAGTAGTCATGGCTCGAGGTCTCGCAGCAGTTCATGACCGTGCCAATTACGTTAACCTCGGCCTTGTTGAGCTGGTCGAAGGCGGCAAGGATCTCGTTGCGCTTGGCGAAGTCCTCACGGATAACGTAGATGGTGCCGTCGGTAATCGCGGCGACCTCGGCGGCATCGACAAAGGTGCCCACGGGCGGCGTATCGAAAATGACGTACTGGTACTTCTCCTCCAGCGCAGCAACCAGCTTGGCAAAGCGGCGCGAGGCGATAATGTCAGCCGGGTTGGGAATGCGCGGCTCGGCATCGAGGAAGAAGAAGTTGGGCTGACCGGTTTCGACGACAGCCTCGTCAATCGACATCTGGTCGGAAAGGACGGCGTACAGGCCACCGGAATGACGGAGGCCCAGCAGGTTGGCAAGCGTACGGTGACGCATGTCGCACTCGACGAGAAGGACGCTCTTGCCGCTGGTCGCAATGGCCTGAGCCAGGTTGACCGCAATGGTGGACTTGCCCTCGTTGGGGATGGAAGACGTCACGGTAATGGACTTGATCGGCGTATCGACACTCGCAAAGCGAATGTTTGCCAGCAGCGTCTTGGCTGCGTTGCTAAAGGCGAGGGTATCGCTGGTTTTCTTTTTACGGGCCATGAATTACTTACCGCCCTTCACAACGGGGAAACGACCGATAACGGGCACACCGAGCAGCTCGACGGCATCGTCAACGGAGCGGACGCGGGTATTGAGCATGTCGAGCAGCACGACAATCGCAACGGCGACGAACAGGCCGGCCAGAGCGGCGACCGCGATGTAGAGCTTGCGGTTGGGGCCGCTGGGCTGGCTGGGGATCTTTGCCTTATCGATCACGTTGACAGCCTGGGCGGCGTCAACGTCCTGAGCCACGGTAGACACCGAGTTGGCAATGGCGTTGGCGACAGCGGCGGCACCGTCGGGGCTGGCGCCGGTCACGGACAGCGAAATGACACGAGTCGTGGTCTCGCTCGTAACGCTCACCTTGTAATCATCCAAGTTGGAAAGACCCAGCTCCTTAGCAGCACCGCTCTTGACGCTGTCGCTATCGAGCAGCGTCGCGATATCGTTGGAGAGCATCTGGCTCGCCGACA
Organism: uncultured Collinsella sp.; assembly: GCA_934654775.1. GTDB lineage: Bacteria > Actinomycetota > Coriobacteriia > Coriobacteriales > Coriobacteriaceae > Collinsella. Next base: position 158,908 of record CAKUGR010000003.1, on the reverse strand, counting down.
GGTCGTTGTAGTAGCTCGTCTGGCTACCATCGGTCTTGGCGAGAATGTACATGCTCGTCGTGGCGGTGTAGGTGTTGTCCATCATGGTGAAGGACACGACGCCCATCGCGATCGCGCAGACCACCGGGAGGGCGATGACCAGCTTAAGGTGCTTTTTAAGCAGCTGGAACAGTTCGAGAAGGGTCATGCAGCTTGCCTTTCATTTCCCTAATTCATATCGACAAAACTGCTCGTATGATATCGCATCTTTTTGCCAAGTCCGAACTCTATACATAAGATACAGCGCTTACACCATTGTTGCGCAACATTAACGCCGCACCGGCAGCCCCGATGCGGCGTGAAATTCACATGTTTGCAGCACTGCTACACGAACTGCTCGTCCTGTTGCACGGGAAACGTCACTGTGATGGTGGTCCCCACCCCCAGCTCGCTTGACAGATCGAGCGAGGCGTGATGATACAGAGCGGCATGCTTGACGATGGCCAGACCCAGACCCGTTCCACCGCGCGCTTTAGAACGGCTCTTGTCAACGCGATAGAAACGCTCGAATACCTTACCCTGCTCCTCGGGCGCAATGCCAATACCCGTATCGGCAACCGACAGATACGGGTGCCCGTCGTCGTTGGTTCCGCACCGCAACGTCACCGTACCGCCGGGCCGGTTGTAGCGAATGGCGTTGCTCGCCAGGTTATAGATGAGCTCATCGATCAGGCGCGTTACGCCTTCGACGACCACAGGCTTGGTCTCATGGTCTATCGTCACATTCGCCTGGCGAGCGACCTGCTCAAGACGTTGCTCGACCGCGTAGATAGCACGCGAAAGCTCAATGGGCTCCGTGGAGCCAATGGGCACCGCCTCGCCATCGCTCGCACGCTCGGCCTCATCCAAGTTCGAAAGCGTGAGGATATCGTTGACGAGCGCCGCCAAACGGCCCGCCTCACGGTAGATGCGGCCGCCAAAGGTGCGCAGATCGTCCTCACCCTCGACCATGCCGTTTGCAATAAGCTCGGCATAGCCCGAAATCGCGGTAAGCGGGGTCTTGAGCTCATGGGTGATATTTGCCGTGAACTCGCGACGCATGCGGTCGTTGTCCGCCAGCACTGCCATCTGGCGTTTAAGCTCCTGACGCTGCGACTCAATGCGCTCGAGCATGGGAACCATCTCGGCATAGGCATGCTCGTAGCTGCGGCGTGGATGGTCCAGATCTACCTCTTGCAACGGCGCAATAATGGCACGGGACTCGCGACGTGCTAGGAAAAACGAGAGCACCGCGCCGGCTGCCGCGATAAGCAACATCGGCGCCACCATCGACAGCAAAATCGCCGCAACGCCGGGCTGAGCTTGCGCCAGACGAACAACCTGACCGTTATCAAGACGCACGGCGCGATACAACATGATCTCATCGAGCGTAGAACTTGCGCGCTCCGCGGAGCCCGAGCCGCTCTCGAAGGCCTCGGCGACCTCGGGGCGATCGCCGTGATTGGGCAGCATCGAAGGTGACGCCTCGTTGTCGTAGGCAACTGACCCGTCTTTGTTAATCAGCGTGATGCGCAAGTCCTCGCGATCGAGACTGCGCAAGAACGGGATGGGCTCCTGCTGCTCGTCGAGGGCGGCAGCAATGAGCTCAGTTTCCTGCGCCAGATTGGCACTCGTGGCATCCGCCAAGGTGTTTTGCACAAAGAATGCGCCCAGCACCGTAAACGCCACGATAACCGCCATGGCACAGACAAAAATCGTCGCAAACACGCGATGCGACAGGGTGCGTTTTCCCTGGGGGGCGAAGACCACGGGTTACTCCTCCGATACGGTGGCCGCGCTGCCGGCTTCTTCGGCATCGTCACCGGCAGAAGGCTCGGCCAGGCGATAGCCCACACCGCGCACGGTCTCGATAGCGCTCGCATGCTCGCCGAGCTTTTGGCGGAGCGTCTGCACGTGCACGTCGACGGTGCGCGAACCGCCGTCGAAGTCCCAGCCCCACACGCTCTGCAGCAGCGACTCGCGGGTAAAAACCACGCCGGGCTTGCGCATGAGGTACTCGAGCAGGTCGAACTCGCGCAGGGTGAGCTTGAGCGGCTCACCGGCAACAGTCACCTCGCGGTGGCTGGGCGAAAGCACGATATCGCCCACGCTGAGCACATCGCTCGCCTGCTTGACCATGCCGCCGCGGCGCAGCAGCGCACGGCAGCGGCTGGCGAGCTCCATGAGCGAAAACGGCTTGGTCAGGTAATCGTCGGCACCGCCATCGAGCGCCATGACTTTGTCGAGCTCAGTGTCCTTGGCGGTGAGCATCATGATGGGCACCGTCGCCGTCAGGCGATCGGCGCGCAGGCGACGCATAATCGCCAAGCCGTCGGTATCGGGCAGCATGATGTCGAGCAGCACAGCATCGGGCACCCGTCGCGCCACGGCGGCCTTAAACTCGCCATCGCACGAAAAGCCCTCGGCCTCGATTCCCTGCTTGCGCAGCGCGTAGACCGTCAAATCCCTGATGTTGTCATCGTCCTCGACGTAGTAGATCATGTTGAACCCCTTTGCGGCCGGCATGACCGCATCTTAACCCTAAAGGCGCCTGCACTAGATAGTATCAGCCAAAACGGCCCGTCAAATAATCCGCCGTGCGCGGATCGGCCGGGTTTTTGAAGAGCTGAGCGGTGGGCGCATGCTCCACCAGCTCGCCCAGCAAAAAGAACGCGACCGAGTCGGAGATGCGCGCAGCCTGCTGCATGTTGTGCGTAACGACCACCAACGTGCAGGTCTCCTTGAGCTCGCAGGCCAGCTGCTCCACCACCAGCGTTGATACGGGGTCGAGCGCCGAGGTCGGCTCGTCCATCAGCAGAATGTCGGGCTGCACGGCCAGCGCACGGGCAATGCACAGACGCTGCTGCTGGCCGCCCGAAAGACCCAGACCCGATTCCTTGAGCTTGTCCTTGACCTCGTCCCACAGCGCGGCGCGGCGCAGGGAATCCTCGACCAGCTCATCGAGCACGGCGCGGTCGCGCACGCCTATGCCGCGGGGACCGTAGGCGACGTTGTCGTAGATGCTCATGGGAAACGGATTGGGGCGCTGGAACACCATGCCCACGCGCTGGCGCAGGCAGCAGATGTCGTAGTCGCCAAGAATATCCTGACCGTCGAGTGCAATCCTGCCCTCGATGCGGCAGTCCTTGATGCCATCGTTCATGCGGTTAAAGCAACGCAGCAGTGTTGACTTGCCGCAGCCCGAAGGCCCGATAAACGAGGTGATCTGCTTGTCGCGGATTTTGATGTTCACGTCCTTGAGCGCATGGTGGTCGCCATAGAACAGGTCGAGGCCCTCAACATCGATGCGCGTCGGTGAGGCGGCAAGGTCCTCCGCCGTGGGGCGAGTCGCATCCCCAACTTCGCGCTCGTGCGCGGCCTCGGCCTGCGCTTCCATGAGTTCCTCAAGCTCCATGGGCTCCATAGCCGCAGCAGCCGTCATACCGCATACCTCCACATCGATATCAATTCAGCAGTATCGATAGTAGAAATTGCGGCTCATACGCACGTGAGCGCATTGTCAGGTGTTTGTAAGGTCGCCTTCGCTACGCGGCGGGCAGCTCAATGGTAAATACGGTATGCTCGGGCGTCGATTCGCACGCGATAGTGCCACCGTGCGCCGAAACGATCTCCTTGGCGATGGCAAGCCCCAGCCCAGCGCCACCTCGCTTGGTTGCGCGCGCCGCATCCAAGCGATAGAACTTCTCAAAGATCACCTTGAGCTTTGCCTCGGGAATAGGATCGCCCTGGTTGATAAAGCGCACCCGCACGCCGCCGTTGTCTTGGCGCCCAGCTTCAATCGTAATAACCGATCCTTCGTAACTATAGGCGATGGCGTTTTTCATAATGTTGTTGAACACGCGGGCCATCTTGTCGCCGTCCACGAGCACCGTCAGGTCCTCGCGCACATCAACTTGGACATCTTTGTGTTGCTCGTTGAGAATGGGATAGAACTCGTCGGCCACCTGCGCCAGCAGCAATCCCAGGTCAACATAACCGCGCGTGAGCACGATATCGTGGAAGTCAAAGCGCGTGATGTCGAAGAACTCCTCGATGAGTGCATCGAGCCGGTGAGCCTTGTCGAGCGCCACACCCGTAAAGCGCGCACGCTGCTCAACTGGCAGATCGGGAGCCTCCTGCAACAGCGAAAGATAGCCCACCACGCTGGCAAGCGGCGTGCGTAGGTCGTGCGCCAAGTAGGTGACCAAGTCATCCTTGCGATGTGACTCGTCGCGCAGGGCCTGCTGGACTTTGCGCTCGCAATCACGAACCTTGTTGAGCGCGCCCTCGACCTCGAGGAAATCGCCGTCGATATTGTCCCAGGCGTCGGGGTGATCGATCAGGCGATCCTGAATACGGGCGGCAAGCACGCGGTCGGCATGCTGCCCGCCCTGCTCATAGCCCTGATAGTACAGAGCGCGGCCGCAAAAGAACAGGACGCACACGGCGAGCGCCAGCACAAAGCCGAGCATGTTAAACACAAAGGCGGCGTCAAAGAACACAGGCTCGGCCATGCCGCCAAGCGCCATGGCTCCAATCGCCAATGTGATGGTCCATGCGGCGCCGCCGATCACCACGCAGCGGCGAACGATTTCGAATCGATCGATCAGCAAAAAGCCAACGAGCAGAGCCGCCAGGATGCCAGCGATATTATTAATGCCGATCAGCAGCAGGCTCAGCAAAAAGAGCAGCACCGTCGCGAGCGCACGATTGTCGACGACTGCCCGTACATATTCAAAGAGTCGATCGGGCACCTCGAATGCCTGCCTATCGTCTTTTGTCATGTCCATGTCCTCACAAACAAAGGCGTTATTCGATGATGTAGCCGACGCCCCAGACGTTTTTGATAAAGCGTGGCTTTTGGGCGTCGTCGCCGATCTTTTCACGCAGGTGGCGGATGTGCACCATCACTGTGTTGTTGGAGCCGGGCATAAAGTCCTCGTTCCACACCGCGCGGAACAGGTCCTCCACGGGCACTACACTGCCGTGATGCTCGGCCAGATACAGCAAGATGGAATACTCGATGGGCGTGAGGCGCACCGGCGCACCGTCCACCGTCACAGAGCGAGCGTCACGGTTGATCTCGAGGCCGTCGAGCTGGAGGGTCGGCGACTCGGCCACCTGCGCGCGGCTACCGTAGCTGGTGTAGCGGCGCAACTGAGCATGAACGCGCGCGATGAGCTCCAGCGGGCGGAACGGCTTGACCACGTAATCGTCCGCGCCAAGCGAAAGGCCTTCGATCTTATCCTGCTGGGCATCGCGTGCCGTCAACATAATTACGGGATAGGTATGGCTGGAACGGATGGTACGCAGCAGCTCAAAGCCATCGATATCGGGCAGCATGACATCGAGCAGTGCTAGGTCGAACTCTTGCTCCAGAATTGCCTTGGCCGCATCGGCCCCGCTGTAGGCGATCTGGACATCAAAGCCCTCTTTTGTAAGGAAGATACCAACCAGGTCGGCGATGGCCTTCTCGTCATCAACTACCAGTATGCGCTCGTTCATGCGTGCTCCTCTCGCGCTCCATTATGCCCGAGGCGGCGCCCACCACACACAACAAGCGCGGGCGATTAAGTCGACCTTAAGCACCCAAGCGGCCGTTCGAGCACGGATGCGGGCCATGCACGCGCGCAACGATCGTCACCGCCGGTAAACGATATACTCTAGTGCCAGAAGAGACCATCCCGTCGAAAGCGAAATCCGTGAAGTCCCTTACCTCTTTTGCAAAGCGCTCTGTCCAGCTTGTCGCCGGCTTTGCCTGCGCCATCACCCTTGCCGCCAGCATGCCTACTGCTGCCGGCGCACAAGTGCTCACAACCGACAACGTTTGCGGCAAAACCGCCGACGTACGCGGCATCACGGCAGAGAACCTGCCCGACATCGATGCCACCAACGCGATCGTCATGGGCAAGGACGGCACCGTCTATTACGCCCGCAGCGCCGACGAGCAGGTTAAGATCGCGTCGATTACCAAGGTCATGACCGCGATTTTGACCGTAGAGAATTGCAAGATGGATGAGAAGGTCACGGTGAGCAACGCTGCCGCCACCGTGGGCAACTCGACCGCCGGCCTGCTCGAAGGCGACGAGCTCACCGTGGAGCAGGCTCTGCGCGGCCTGATGATCCCCTCGGGCAACGACGCCGCCATCGTGCTTGCCGAGTACGTGGGCAAAAAGATCGACCCCAAGACCAAAGACGCTGAGGCAACCTTTGTGAAGGCTATGAACGAGCGCGCCAAAAAGCTCGGCTGCACCGGCACGGTCTTTGAGAACCCACACGGTCTGGACTTTGATGAATGGGCCGGCGACATGCACTCAACCGCACATGACGTGGCACTGATGATGCAGGAGGCCATGAAAAACGATACGATTCGTAAAGTCGTCGCGAGCGAGGATTCTTGGATTGAGGTTACGGGCGCCGATGGCTCAGACCATTCGCATTCCATGGACACGCACAACGTTTTGCTCGGTCAGGACGGAAACATTGGCGGCAAGACCGGAACCACCGACGACGCGGGCTATTGCTTTACGAGCGCCTACAACCGCGACGGCGACGAGATCTACACCGTTATTTTGAACTCCACCACCACCGACCAGCGCTTTACCGATACCGCCACCCTTGCCAACTGGTACTACGGCCACAAGGTCACGGTCGCGATCGCCAACACGCAGGAGAAGACCGCCAACGGCAACCCGCTCATGGCGCGCATTAGCCAGACAGATTGGACGGACAAGACGATCGATGCCACGCTCGCCGACCCCGCCGCACAGGCAACGGTGTTCTCACTCGCCGGCAAAGTGACCGAAAAGGTTAGCTACGATGACCTTTCGGGCACGGTGCATGTTGGCGATAAGGTGGGCAGCGTTACGCTTAAGCAGGACGGCACCAAGATTGCCGTTATGGATCTGGTTGCCGACGAGGAAGGAACGGGGCCCAATCCCATCGAGTGGCTGCTCGTGAAGCTCGACCGCCTGGGCCGCCGCATCGACAACCGCCCGCTCACAGCTGAGAGCGAGACCGTAGCCAAGGCACCCGAGGTATAGCGCCGGGGCAATATCACATCCAAACCAAATGAGGCGTCCAGCGGGGCGCCTCTATTTTTGAGGGTTCGAATTCCCAGCTAACGTAGCTGATATTAAAAAAGGGCCCCAAATGGGACCCTTCTTTCAATTCATACTGGCGGAGAGCTGGGGATTCGAACCCCAGATGCCCTTTTGGGGCATACTCGCTTAGCAGGCGAGCACCTTCGGCCTCTCGGTCAGCTCTCCGTAACAGCCGTTCTATAGTAACCAAACAGCCGAGGATGGGCAAGGGGAATTTTTGAGGCGATTCCATTTTGTCAGCAAACGCCTCAGCCAATCATCTCAATCTGTAACAGTTATCGACCAAATCGGCCCGTAAATGTTACAGATCGAGACAAACCAGTCCCTCGAAACATAACGTCTCAATCTGTAACAGTTATCGAGCAAATCGGCCCGTAAATGTTACAGATCAAGACAAACAATCCCTCAGGACACAACGTCTCAATCTGTAACATCTGCAGACCGTAATCTCCTCTCAAAGTTTAGCAACTTTAGCAGAGTTTAACAGTTTTAGCAGAATGAGCGATTATTACGTCCTCACGTCCTCACCAGCTACGTCTGACCCTCTCACCTGGGTCGATGTAAAAATTTTCGTTCATCATATCAGTCATTTGATCAATGTATGGTAATTCATACCTTAATTCGTTATAGTTTAATTAGTTATACCTTATCTATGTGCAGGTGATGCAAATGCCGTCTTTTGTTGGGCGAGAGCGCGAGCTGTGCGAGCTCGATGCCGCCTACTCCAGCGATCCTTTTCAATTTGCCGTTGTCTATGGACGCCGCCGCGTTGGCAAGACAAGCCTGCTCAGAACCTTTGTCGCCAATAAGCCAAAAGTTTGCTTTTTCACGGCGCTCGAAACAACTATTGGCGACAACGTTCGCCTGCTCAACAAGGCCCTTTCGGAAATCGACCCAGCCTTTGGCCTGATGACGCCCGAGCCAACAACAAACTCTATTTGTAACGCACTCACCGCTGCCTTCGAGATCGCTCAAAAGGAGCGTCTGGTTCTTGTTATCGATGAATATCCCTATCTGGCCGCCTGCTATCCGGGCATCTCGTCGTTCCTTCAGGTTCTCATCGACCAAAACCGTGAATCGAGCAAGCTGTTCCTTATTCTGTGCGGGTCTTCAATGAGCTTTATGGAGCACCAGGTCATGGGCTATAAAAGCCCTCTATACGGACGCAGAACTCTGCAGATAAAGCTCAAGCCCTTTTCCATTTTCGATGCCAAGAAAATGCTTCCACAAGCCGATCCTCAAAAGCTTGTCGAGCTCTATGCGGCTGTGGGCGGCATCCCCATGTATCTCAGCCAGTTCGATGATTCGGATTCAACGGCAGACAATCTTGCAAAGCATGTTTTGCGTCAGGGCGCCTACCTGCATATCGAACCCGAAAACTACCTGCTTCAAGAGGTGCGGAATCCCGCCATTTACAACGCCGTTATTTCTGCGATTGCCAACGGCTACGTCAGGCCTAAGGAGATTGCCGATACCACTGGCCTCAACAGCCCGCAAGTATCCCAATTACTTGACGCCCTTGCCGAGCTTCAGCTTGTTGAGCGCGTAACGCCTCAAGTCCATGCCAAAAAACGTCAGGTTTTCTACCGCATCGGCGATAACCTCTTTCGTTTTTGGTACTACTTCATTCCCAAATACGCCGGCGCACTCGAAGTTGGACTCGAGGATAAAATTGCAAGCGCAATCGTTAAAACCGATTTCCCGACATTCGTTGGGCCGGTATTCGAGGACATTTGTCGCCAATGGTTAGCTCAGCAAGTGGCCAACGGCAGCCTGGACATTCTGTTTAAAGGAATCGGAACGTGGTGGGGAACCAATCCTCAAACAAAGCAGCAGGATGAAATCGACATCGTGTTCGAAAGTATCGATAACGGGCTCATCGTCGGCGAATGTAAATGGCGAAATGAGGCTGTGGAAGCCGATGTGCTCGATACACTCCTACGCCGCGGTACTCTTTTGGGCGAGCGTATCGAGCGGTACTACTTATTCTCAAAGGAAGGATTTACCGACAACTGCCGCCAACGTGCCGCTGCGATAGGCAATGTCGAGCTTGTTACGCTCAAAGAGATGCTGGGGTGATGGCCGCACGGCTCAGCCTGACTTCACCCCAGCGAGCGGTTGAGAGAGCCGAGCTCGTCGTTGCCCATGGTGCGCCACATTTGGAAGATGCAGCCGCGTGCCAGGAAAAAGAAGCCGTTGTCGACCAGCTGCACGGCAGCATCCGCCAGCTGATTGGTCACGGCGGGCACCGGCGGCAGCTCAAGACCCGCCTTGCGGATGGTCTCGACGGCCTCCTCAAACGTGGGCGGCTTGATGACGCCCATCTCGTTCATAAGGCCCTGCATTTCCTCCTGCGCGCTGCCGCCCGACTCCTCGCCACGCGGCACCAGGCGGTAGCACGCCAGTGCCAGCTCAAGCTGGTCGCAATTCCAATAGGCAAACGCCAGGCGATAGAACAGGTAACCGATCGAGGGGCGATCGCTGGCAATGCGCAGGCCGTGGCGCGCCACCTCGATAATCTCGTCATAGCGCTCCAAGCGCGCCAGCACGTTGATCAGCGCAAAGTGTGACTGCATGGACGAGCGCGCCAAATCGTAGAGACGGCGCACCTCGGGCAGCGCACGCTCAAAGTCCTCCTGTTCGGCGTAAAAGCTGCAGATTTCGTGCTGGGCAAAATACAGTGCATCGGGCGCGCGCAGAATCCGCACGGAACGGTCCTCCTCCATCACCGGCAACACCATACGCACCAGTTGGTTGTCGCAGAACTGAGTCTGCACCGGGCCCGTCGCCAAAAGCTCGGCAACGGCACACTTGGCTTCAAGTTCCTCAACAAGTCTGGAAAAGCCCTCGAAAGCACCAGCACGATCCACTTTGGACTGCTCGCGCAGCTCGACAACGCGAGCGACATATGGATCGTCGTCCTCTTCCATGACCTCAAGCTCGTCAGCCGTGTCGGCAAGCAGCAGATCACGCAGTGCCGGCGGCAGCGGACGATGGTCGTCGCGCGGGCGAGCATGGACCTCCGCAGGCTCAATCATATCCGGCGCGTCTGCCTCGTATGCCTCGAGCAAATGCTTGCAGGGCATGTCATCCATGTCCATACTCTCAAAATCCTTGGCGACAGAAACGCAATCGGCGAGATAGGCCGCACGGCCAAAAGAATACGTTGCGACAATGCGCTCACCTTGCTCGCCGTCGGGAGCCGCAATCTGCACGTAGCAGCGCGTGATGCAGGCGCCCGAAGCAAAGCAGGCCGCCGCGAGTGTGAGCGCCACGCGTGCATCGTGCTCAGCAGCCCATGCCGCACGCTTAGGCTCATCCACCTCGCGCCAGGCGTCATCTTGAGCATCGTATTCGCGCTGCGGCATAGCATCGACAACCGTGCGGCCAAATCGCACCAGCATAATCCCCTCGGCGATGTTCGCTCGGTAGGTATAGTCGAGCCGCGTGACTACATTGAGCGCCTCCACGATACGTGCAAAGCGAGTGCGAACGTCCCACTCGCCACCGGGCTGGCACACAACCGTCCCCGGCTTGGCCCACGGGTTGTCATTCGACAGCGTTTCGAGCAGCCGAGGGACATCGTTTGTCGTCTTGCTGATATGCCATAGGTCAAAGAGCGAGCAGCCTTCAAAGCTTGGCGACGAGGCAACGGGGCCCAACCCCGCCCCAATGCGCTCGAGGATGCCCGAGAGGCGGTTCAAACGGCACTCGATGGCAAGCAGGGTATCGATCTCGTCCTGATCCAACAGGCTACGGTCAAAATTGAGATAGAAGAGCCTCAAGCGATCGATGCGCGCCAGGCTCATTTCGGTTTTGGCCGCGATGGTGCGCAGGCGAGACAGATTGACTTCACCCATCAAAGCGGCGGCATAGCGCTCGATGCCGCTCGGATTATCCGTGTGGTCAATGCGGTAGAGCAATGTTTCGATAGCATCGGGCAGCGGCGTGGAGTCAAAACCCAGCAGCACTTCAACCGGCTCGGGGAGTTTTACAAGTTTGATCTTGTCGACGGCATTTTTCATGCCGTCGTCGAGGCCGTCAGCGTCCGCCGTGTTTGCGACAGCGTTTTCGGAATCGGCGAATATCACGTAACGCAAGAACATCGAGGCCATGAACTCGCCGTAGCGAAGGCTGCGCGTCGAATTCCACGTCTCGCGATCGGATTGCTCGCGCATGGTGCCTTCGGGAGAGCCGATGACTCGCGCCCGGGAATGCATCGTCCCATCGGCGCCCCTGACCGCAATCTCACCGATGCTGGAATCGGACTCATCAAGAATCAGTTGCATGTCGGGATCGTCGGGCAGCGATTCCTCGTTAACGGGACGGTCAACCTTATAGACCTCACCCGAAACGCTCACGCAGCCCAAAAGCGACACATGGCTTTTGCCAACAAATTCGACGACATAGCATGATTCATGCGGGTCCTCGCCAAAGAGCTTCCAAACCACGCCATACGAGCGTCCCGCAGGCTGCTCGGGCATAGCCGGAAAGCGCTTTTTGGGATCGAGAAACCTGAGCTTGTATGTCGGACGCTCTGCCACGAAATATCACCCTGATCGGTCGTCTGAAGAAGGAGCGCGCCACAGTTCCACCGAGACGCATATTCGAAATCTTACACGAGTCGATGAGAAATAGTCCCCTTTGACTGAGGTTCGAATCCATGGGATGTCGCCATAAAAGAAAAGCCCCCGTTGCCGGAGGCTTCAAGTTCAATTGGTGCGGCGTATAGGATTCCGCGCATCCGCTGCGCGGATCCGCACCGGCTTCGCCCGCCTGCCGGCGCGCTCGCCCGCGGGCTAAAAACGCTCCGCGTTTTCTTTACGCCCGCGCCTCGACCGAGGTTCGAATCCATGCAGTGTTTACGTAAAAGAAAAGCCCCCGTTGCCGGGAGCTTTAATCTCAAATGGTGCGGCGTATAGGATTCGAACCTATGACGTTCTGATTCGTAGTCAGACCCTCTATCCAGCTGAGGTAACGCCGCGACTTGTTGATTATTATGCACATGGACTGAATAATGGTCAAGCATTTTTTCAAAAAAAGTTATTGAATTTGATTTTTACTCATTTGAGGCAATTTGGGGCGGCTTGGATCGGTCGGCATTCAAAGCCTGTCACTCAACTGTATCGCCATATAAAAAAGCCTCCGTTGCCGGAGGCTTTTAAAATCAATTGGTGCGGCGTATAGGATTCGAACCTATGACGTTCTGATTCGTAGTCAGACCCTCTATCCAGCTGAGGTAACGCCGCAACGCACGGATTATTATGCACGCGAGCCCCCGATGGGTCAAGCAACAATTTGAAAAAAATTTTTCGAAGTGATGATTGAGCTGCTCGCGCCTCGACCGAGGTTCGAATCCATGCGGCGTCTGCCTAAAAGAAAAGCCCCCGTTGCCGGAGGCTTTCAATTTCAATTGGTGCGGCGTATAGGATTCCGCGTATCCGCTTGCGCGGATCCGCACCGGCTTCGCCCGCCTGCCGGCGGACTCGCCCGCTCGCTACGGACGCTCCGCGTCCGCTTCACGCTCGCGCCTCGACCGAGGTTCGAATCCATGCGGTGTCTGCCTAAAAGAAAAGCCCCCGTTGCCGGAGGCTTTCAATTTCAATTGGTGCGGCGTATAGGATTCGAACCTATGACGTTCTGATTCGTAGTCAGACCCTCTATCCAGCTGAGGTAACGCCGCAGCGCAAGACATATAAAACCACTTTAGTTCGTTAGAGTCAAGCAAAATCTCAAACTTTTTTTCGCGCGGACCGCAATTTGTCACGCTGCACTGCAAGCATCAGCGCTTCTCGTGCGATCAATTGGCTTTTCGATCACATCGAACCCGGCGCCAAGCTCCCCCAGAAGCGACCGCACCCGTTGGGCACAGTCGTAGTCGGCAAACGAGATACTCAGCATGTGCGCCACCTGGTTAGAAGTTCCCACCTCATAAAACCGCTCAAGCGCCACAAGCCCCTCATGCGCCACAAGCGTCTCGACCACATGCGGCGACTCCTCATAGCACCATTGCGTCAATGGTCCCTCACTCGTCTGCCGAACCACTAAGCCACCCATACCCGACGGCTCGCACGTTACCAGCAGGTGCTCACCGCCCTCATCGCTCTGGAACAAAACAACCCGCTCGTCGAACAGCTCCATCGCGTCCCCTTTCTCTCGCTCTTATTTAGCAAAAGCATAGCAGGTAGATGGCTGTATACAGAACAGTTGTTCGTGTGTTTTCTATTGAGCTGTCCGCACGGCATGGTATGGACCTGCGCACGAAATAGGGCGCCCCCGAAGGAGCGCCCTTGCATATCGCCTATGCAGCCAAGTTACGCGACCGGCTCAATCTTCTCGAGGCCGCCCATGTAGGGACGCAGAACCTCGGGGATCGTGATGGTGCCGTCGGCGTTCTGGTAGTTCTCCAGAATGGCAGCCATGGTACGACCAGCCGGCAGGCCGGAACCGTTAAGGGTGTGCAGGTATCGCGAACCCTTGAAGTTCTCGGGGTCGCGATACTTGATGTTGGCGCGGCGAGCCTGGAAGTCGCCGCAGTTGGAGCAGGAGCTGATCTCCTTGTAGGCGTTGTAGCTCGGCAGCCAGACCTCGATGTCGTAGGTCTGACGGGCAGAGAAGCCCAAGTCGCCGGTGCACAGGCTAATCACGCGATACGGAAGGCCCAGCTGCTGCAGCAGGTACTCGGCCTCGGCGGTCATGCTCTCGAGCTCCTCGTCGGACTCCTCCGGCTTAGCGAACTTGACCATCTCGACCTTGTCGAACTCGTGCTGACGGATGATGCCACGGGTATCGCGACCGGCGGAACCGGCCTCCTCGCGGAAGCAGGGGGTGAAGGCGGTGTAGCGGCGCGGCAGGGTGTCGGCGTCGAGGACCTCACCGGCGTGCAGGTTGGTGAGCACGACCTCGGCGGTGGGGATCAGGAAGTTGTCGCCCGAGACGTGATAGGCGTCGTCCTCGAACTTGGGCAGCTGGCCCGTGCCGAACATGGTCTGACGCTTGACGACGATGGGCGGCCACCACTCCTTAAAACCACGGCTGGTGTGCGTATCGAGGAAGAAGTTGATGAGGGCGCGCTCAAGACGGGCGCCGGCGCCACCGAGAACGGTGAAGCGGCTGCCGGAGAGCTTGTTGCCGCGCTCGAAGTCGAGGATGTCGAGGTCGGTGCCCAGATCCCAGTGCGGCTTAAAGTCGAAGTCGAACTCGCGCGGGGTGCCCCAGCGGCGGCGCTCGATGTTCTCGTCCTCGTCCTTGCCGTACGGGGTGGCATCGCACGGAATGTTGGGCAGGTGAGCCATGAAGTCGTACTGCTCCTGCTCGAGGGCGGTGCGGCGCTCGGCCAGACCGTCAATCTTCTCGTTGACGGCGCGCACGGCCTCCTTGGCGGCCTCGGCCTCGTCCTTCTTGCCCTCCTTCATCAGGGCGCCGATCTTCTTGGACTCGGCGTTGCGCGTGGCTTGAAGTTCCTCGACCTCGGTGATGACGGCACGACGCTCGTCGTCGAGCTCAAAGAACTTCTCGCGATCCCAAGACGTCTGACGGTTAGCCATGGCGACATCGATGGCATCGGGGTTCTCGCGAACAAACTTGATATCAAGCATTAGATCCTCCGGCGATATACATTCCATTTAGGTTGCAACCTTGTACATGTATGGGCAAGTATATACTTATGAGCGTTTACGACCCAACCCAACTACGCAAGAAGGCACCCAATGGACGCAGTTTTTTCCTTTTTGTTTGGCACCCGCACCGGTTTTGCCATCCTTTTCGCCGGCGGCATCCTGCTGTTTGCGATTCTTGCCTTTGTAATGGAGAAGCGCACCCATAAGATGTATGTCGACCGCGGCCCCAAGTCCGAGGACGAAGAAGACAGCTTCTGGGACTAACCTGCCAAAAAGGGACAGGTTTATTTTGGTCGGTTTTATCTGGTCAAACGCAAGCGCCCCGCAACTGGAATTGAGCCAGTTGCGGGGCGCTTTTTGCTCAAGGCACAAAACCGCAGGAAAACCCTACCAAAATAAACCTGTCCCTAAATGGAAGGTTTTACTGGAGGGTTGCGTCGATGGCCTTGACTAGGGCGCTGCGCATGCCAGCGTCCTCGAGCGCGACGACGCCCTTGATGGTGGCGCCACCAGGAGAGCACACGGCATCCTTCATCGCGGCGGGATGCTGACCGGTTGCAAGCTGCAGCTTTGCCGTACCCAGCACCATCTGGCTCACAATGCGATAGGCATCGGCGCGCGGAATACCGTGTTTGACGGCCGCATCGCCCAGAGCCTCGATCGCCATGGCAACAAACGCCGGAGCGCAACCGCCCACGGTACCGCCCACAAACAGCAGACTCGAATCGAGCTCGACCACCGTACCGAGCTTGCCAAGCAGGCCGAGCACCGTATCGCGCTGCTCGTCGCTAAGCGTGGAAGCCTTCTCGCAGGCGATAACGCCCTCGCCCACCGAAACCGGCGTATTGGGCACCGTAGAGATGTGCGCGATGCCGGGAAGGACCTGCTCCCACTTGGCGCTGTCCCAGGTCCAGGCGACCGAAAGGACGATCTTGTCGGCAAGCGCGTCCTTCAGCGGCGCGAAGACCTTCTCGATCATGTACGGCTTGACCGCAGCGACCACGATATCGGATGCGGCGACAACCTCTGCCGCATCATGGCAGGCGGACATGCCGCGTGCCTCGCAACGCTCAACGAGGGCGTCGTAGCGGCCCGCGCAGGCGCACATGTCGCCTGCAGACACACCGGCGGCAATCCAGCCATCCGCCATAGCGCTTGCCATATTGCCAAAACCGACAAATCCGATCTTCATATTACATAGTCCTCTCAGACGCATCTCTCAAAACGAGAGCTATTGTCCCACGCCATTGTTTCGTATTGCCGACCTACTTGTGATACGGCTCGCCACGGCTAATCTTGCAGGCGCGGTAGATCTGCTCCAGAAGCACCACGCGCGCCAGGTTGTGCGGTAAGGTAATGCGTCCAAAGCTGAGCATCTCGTCAGCTCGGGCGCGCACGGCATCGTTCACGCCGTCCGATCCGCCGATTACAAAAGCGATGTCACTGTTGCCTCGCAGCATAAGGTCATCGAGCCGTGCCGAGAGTTCCTCGCTCGAGCGCTCTTTGCCTTCAATGGCAAGCAGAATCACATGCGCCCGCGGTGGCAGGGCAGCAAGAATCGACGCCCCTTCCTTGTCGCGCGCGGCATCAACACCACCCGCCTTAGCCGGATCGATATCGGCAACCTCGCGCATATCCACCTTGGCATAGGCGCCTAGGCGCTTGGTGTACTCGGCGCACGCGTCCTTCCAAAAGCGCTCCTTGAGCTTGCCGACGCAAACTACGGTGTATTTCACGCGCGCCTACTCCTTCGACTCGTTCTGGACCTTGCCCGCTGCCAGCATCTGCTCGAACATCGAGGCTGACTGCGAAAAGTCGCTCGGCAGCACGACCGTCGAATTTTTACCCATACGAGCGAACTCCGTCATCATCTCGGCCCACTGCGTAAACATGAACAACTGGTTAGCCTCGTCGTTACCGACGCCCGTCTCCTGGATGATCTCGAGCGAGTCCTTGATGCCCAGCGCGATGGCCTTGCGCTGATTGGCGATGCCCTCACCGGCCTTTTCCATAGCCTCGGCCTCGGCGGTCGCCTCGGTGACGCGCTTGATGCGGTCAGCCTCGGCAAGCTCCTGTGCCGCGGCGCGCTTGCGCTGGGCTGCGTTGATGTCGTTCATGGAGTTCTCGACCTCGGTCGGCAGCGCGATTTTGGTGATGAGCGTCGACACGAGGGTGAAACCGTAGGCGGCCATCTGCTCGGAAACGGTGGCGTTGACGTCCTTGGCAATGTCGTCCTTCTTGGCAAAGACCTCGTCGAGCGTGTAAACGGGAATCGAGGAGCGCAGGGCATCGGTGATGAAGTCGCGCATCTGGTCGACGGGCTCCTGCAGCATGTAGTAGCTCTTGTAGATGCCCGAATCCGCCGGGCCGGCACCCATGTCGTAGCTCACGTGATACTGAGCGGAGACCTCGAGGCCGATGGTCACGTTGTCCTGGGTCTTAACGTCGATGCCAAAACCGTTTTTCATGGTGCGCAGGCTCACCGTAGCGGCCTTGCGGTCGATTACGGGCACCTTCAGGTGGAAACCCGCGTTGACGATGCGGTTGAACTTGCCCAAGCGCTCGATAATCACGGCATGTTGCTGCTCGACGACATAGCAGGCGTTGGGAAGCAGCAGCAACAGGATGATGATGGGGATCAAAAGACTGGTAAGGGCGGCGATGATACCGGAAAACAGCATGGCTTCTCCTCTATTGGGCATACATTGGCACTAGGATACCCGTCCAAGGCGACCGCCCATAACAAAAAAGCTCCCATTGCTGGGAGCTCTTTCATTCAATGGTGCGGGCGAAAGGACGTCCGCGTATCCGCTTCGCGGATCCGCACCGGCTTCGGCCGCCTGCCGGCGTCCTCGCCAGCTCGCTAAAAACGCTCCGCGTTTTCTTGACGCTCGCTCCTTCACAGGTTCAAGTCCCTGCGATGGGCCCATAACAAAAAAGCCCCCATTACTGGGAGCTCTTTCATTTAATGGTGCGGGCGAAAGGACTTGAACCTTCATGGGGTTGCCCCCATACGGACCTGAACCGTACGCGTCTGCCAATTCCGCCACGCCCGCGTGCAGGAATTAGAATAACGGAGCGCCACCGCGAACGCAAGAACTATTTTTGAAAAAGTTTGCAGGCGTTTTCCCAGGCGGCTCGAGCGATTGCTTCGGCGTCCTCGCCGGTACGATCGACGCGGTCGTTGACCAGCGCGTTTACTGTAATGGAAATCATTGCAGGCTCGCACTCGAGACCGCGAATGGGCTCCGGCGCCATATAGGGACAATCCGTCTCGAACAAAATACGGTCGAGCGGTGTTGCCGCGAATGCCTCGCGCACGTCGTCGTTGCGCTTAAAGGTAGCCGCGCCGCCATAGGCGATGTAACAGCCCAAATCCACAAAGCGCTCCATCGTGGCTCGGTCCTCGCCAAAGCAGTGCAGTACGCAACCGGCCTGGGGCACGCCGACCTCGCGCAACACGTTGTAGGCGTCCACATGCGAGGTGCGCTCCCCGTCCGTGTCCTCATGACGCAAATGCAGCTCTACCGCCACATTGCGGCGTACGGCAAGCTCAAGCTGGCGCGCCATACAGTCGATCTGCACGTCGTGGGGCGCCGGCGCAATATCGTCGTCGTAATCCATGTGGTAGTCCAGGCCAATTTCGCCGATACCAACACACAGCGGATCGTCGAGCGCAGCCACAACCTCGGCATGAATATCATCGGTATAGTCCGGTGCTCCATACGGATGCACGCCGGCAAGATACTTGATCTGTGGAATATCCTGCATCGGCAGGATCTCGCGAACCAGCCAGTCGCTATAGTCCGCCACGCTGCGCTTATCGGCAATGGGGTCGAAGACCGTCACCAACAAGTCAATGCCCGCTTCCTTGGCACGCTCGAGCGTCTCGGGCACTTCCTTGCTCCAAAATGAGAGCAGGTGCGCATGCGTATCGGCAAGCGGCGCCAGCGGCACCGGGCAGGCCACCGTTTTCTTCTTTTTTGTAAACGTCACGCGTCCGACATTAGGCGTCATGGGAAAGCTCCTGAGCCAAGCGCACAAAGGCGGCGACGTCGAGCGTCTCGGCGCGCGTGGTAGGTGCGATACCGCAGACCTCAAAGGCGGCGTCGAGCACGTCCTTGGCAAAGCCGTTGGCGCTCATGGTGTTGCGGATCGTCTTGCGGCGCTGAGCAAACGCAGCGTCGATCACACGAGCCACAAACTCGCGGTCGAGGCCCTCGGGTACCACGCCGTCAACGCGATCGATGCGCACTACGGCAGAATCCACATGCGGCGCCGGCATAAAGCAGCGCGGCGGCACCTCAAAACGACCCGTCACCTGCGCATACAGGCCCAGCTTGGCCGTGTAGCCGCCATAAGTCTTGTTGCCGGGCGTCGCGGCGATGCGATCAGCAACTTCCTTTTGAACCATGACCACGGCACGCTTGAGCGCGGGCATCGTCTGGAAGAACTGCAAGATGATCGTCGCCGCCACGTTGTAAGGCAGATTCGCGACAAACACCGTCGGCTTACCGCCCGCAACCTGCTCAATCTGCTCCGGCGTCACCTTGAGCGCATCGCCCATGATAAAGCGGAAGTTGGCATAGTCGGCGGCGTGGGCATCGAGCACCGGCTCAAGCTCGGGATCGGCCTCAATCGACGTAACGCACGCCGCCTCCTGCAGCAGGGCCAACGTCAGCGTGCCGCAACCCGGGCCGACCTCGAGCACGCGCTCATCGCCCGCAAGCTCAGCGAGCTCACAGATACGTTCGATCACATGGTTGTCGATCAGGAAGTTTTGGCCCAGGCGATGCTTGGTCGCAAGGCCAAACTCCTCTAGCAGCTCCCTAGTTGCCGTGGGGTTTGCCAAAGGCGAAATTGTCATGGTTGCCTCCTTAACATGGTGGCTGCATCGTAAAGCAAAAGGGCATGGACCGTTGCGGCCATGCCCTTACATCTAAACAGCAAATTGCCGATATGGCGCGCGGCGTCTTAACCCAGACGCGGGAACAGCGGCTCGCCCTTCTCGACGGGCTGACCACCAGCAAGCAGGCCCCAAGCGCAAATGCCCTTGAGGTCGTCGCTCGCGGCCTCGTCCTCGCAGGACAGGCGGCGCAGGGTCTCGGCAGAGGTCTGGGGCATGAGCGGCATCAGCAGGTGAGCGGCGATGCGGATGGCCTCGAGCAGGTTGTAGATCACAAATGCCAGCTCGTCGGCCTTAGCCTCGTCCTTGGCAAGCGCCCAAGGCTCGGAGTCCTCGATGTAGTGGTTGGCGGCATGGATGAGCTCCATGACCTCGTCCTTAGCTCCGCCGTAATCCAGCACGTCCATCTTGGCCATGTAGCGATCGACCAGACCGTCGGCGATCTTTGCCAGTGGGTTGTCGAACGCATCGAACGATGCAGGCTTGGCAGGTGCACAACCGTCAAAGTACTTGCCGCTCATGTTGAGCGAACGCGAGATGAGGTTGCCCCAGCTGTTGGCTAGGTCGGCGTTGTAGACCTGCTCCATGCGCTCGAAGCTGATGGCGCCGTCGGTGCCGGGCACCACGTCGGTCATAAAGTAATAGCGATAGCCCTCGACGCCCAGCATGTCGATAACATCCTGCGGAGCGATGGCATTGCCGCGGCTCTTGGACATCTTCTCGGCCTTGCCGGTTTCGGCGTTGCGCACGGTCAGGAAGCCGTGGGCAAAGACGTGCTCGGGCAGGGCCTCGCCAATAGCCATGAGCATGGCGGGCCAAATGACGCAGTGGAAGCGGATGATGTCCTTGCCCACGATGTGGAACTGTGCGGGCCAGCGATAGGCCAGCTCGGCACGGGCCTCGTCGGTGTCGACACCGTAGCCGACAGCCGTCATGTAGTTGAGCAGCGCGTCGAACCACACGTAGGTCACGTGGCCCTCGTCGAACGGAACCTGAATACCCCAGTCAAAGCTCGTACGGCTCACAGAAAGATCGTTGAGGCCGCCCTCGACAAAGCTGCGCACCTCGTTCATGCGGAACGCGGGCTCAACAAAATCGGGGTGCTCGTCATAGAGCTTGAGCAGCTTGTCCTGGAAGGCGGAAAGCTTAAAGAAGTAGGACTCCTCCTGCACGCGCTCGAGCGGACGGTGGCAATCGGGGCAGAGGTGCTGACCGACGCTGCCGTACTCCTCGTCGCCCTTCTGGACCTGCGTATCGGTGAAGTAGGTCTCGTCGGGCACGCAGTACCAGCCGTCGTAGCTGCCCTTATACAGGTAGCCGGACTCCTTCATGCGCTCCCACAGATACTGCACGGCATGATGCTGGCGCGGCTCGGTGGTACGGATGAAATCATCGTTGGAGATCTCGAGCTTGCTCCAAAGCTCCTTGAAGTGCGGAGCCTGGCTGTCGGTCCACTCCTGCGGCGTCATGTCGTGCTTGGCTGCGGCCTCGGCGACCTTCTCGCCGTGCTCGTCCATGCCGGTCAGAAACTTGACGTTATAGCCGGCAGAACGGCGATAGCGAGCCTGGACGTCGGCAATGATGGTGGAATAAGCCGTGCCTAGGTGCGGATCGGCGTTGACGTAGTAGATAGGCGTCGTGATAAAAAACGAAGGCTTGGTTTGATCCATGGGGTCTGTCCTCCAGAAAAACGTTGCATACAGGGGATGATTCTAACGCAAGGGTTGAATATCCTCCATCTATTGCATATCGAGCACCATGGCATAGACATCGCGCTTGCGGCGCGAATACTTCTGCGACAGGCGCTTTGCCACCGCGGAGGCGGGCTCGCCCTCCTCGAGCGCGGCGCGGATATCCTCGCGCAGGGCCCCATCGGGGTCTGCCGCCGCGGTGCCAACCGGCGCGATGCCGGCCTCCTCGTCTTCACTCGGCGGCGCGATGACCAGCGCAATCTCGCCTTTTACCTCGCCACGGGCACGCAGCTCCTCGGCAAGCTGGGCGGCAGACCCGCGCAAGACTTCCTCGTGCAGCTTGGTGAGCTCGCGGCAGACGGCAACATCGCGCTGGGGAAAGACCTCGGCCACGGCCTCGAGCGTCGCCACGATACGATGTGGAGACTCGTAGAAGATGAGTGCGCCGGGCACCACGGCAAGACGTTGCAGGCGACGCACGCGGTCGCCGTGCTTGCGGCCCAAAAAGCCTTCGAAGAAGAAGTGCTCGCAGGGAATGCCGGACGACACGAGCGCCGTGACGCATGCGGAAGGTCCGGGAATGACCTCGACGGGCACATCGGCCTCGCGCGCCGCCTCGACCAGAGCCTGGCCGGGGTCGGACACGCTCGGCATGCCGGCATCCGAGGCAAAGGCAAGGGTCTCCCCCGCCAGCAGGCGGTCGACCAGGCCGGCCGCGCGACTTGCAATCACGTTCTCGTCGCAACGGACGAGCGGCTTGGAGATGCCCAGGTGCATCAGCAGCTTTGAGGTCACGCGCGTGTCCTCGCAGCAGATGGCATCGGCGGCGCCAAATGCCTCGCCGACGCGCGGGGACAAGTCGCCCAGGTTACCAATGGGCGTACCGACCACATAAAGTTTGCCCGTGCGGGCGCTGTTTTGCGTCATATCAACCTATTCAATCATGCCGCGCTCGAGCGTGCCGAGTGCCGCGCGGGCATCCCATGCCGCGATGCGCTTCTCGGTCTTCCACGTTTGGAAGAACCAGCCAGCCGCCGGCGCAAACGACGCCAGCTGGTTGGCGATAAATACGCGCTCGTAGGCATTGCGACCCTCGGGCGTAACTGACGAGTTGGCAAAGATCGCCGCGCCCGACCATTCGCCCACCAATACGGGAAACCCGGTTGCGATAGCTTCTTTGAGCTCACGCTTGTTGCGCGAAATCGCCGTGGTTAGACCGCGGGGGCTTGTGATGTCGAGCGCGTACTCGTCGCGGTAATGATACAGGTGAAGGTCCATGTAGACGTTCTTGTACTTGGCACCGCGCATAAAGTGCTTCCACTCACCGGGATGTCCCGAGGAGGAAAAGACGATGATCTTGTCCTCGGGCATATACGAACGGACGAGCTCGTACGCGTCGCGATAGAAGTTGCGCAGGTAGTGCGCCGGAATGCCATCCGTCATGGTAAAGAGGCTCTTGCGAACGCTCATCTGCGGCGTGTCCAACAGCTCAATGCCCAGCAGGCTTTCTGCCTCGCCGTAGCGATCGGCCAGGCGCTCAAGCACGTCGAGTGCGACATGACGGCCGTTGGTGGACGAATGCCACTCGGCAACGACCTCCGGCGTGGTGGGCGAATCGTTGGAATCGCCCTGGCCGCCGGGTACAGTCGCCAGATCGAGCAGTACGCGGATGTTGTACTTGGCAGCCCACTCAATGGCTCGATCGATATAGTCCACAACCGAGATGTAGGAAGCGTCGGACTCCTGCGAGCCAAAGGCATACCACGGCACCGGCAGGCGCACGGCGTTGAGGCCAATCTGCGCCATGCGGCGAAAATCGTCCTCGCTCACAAACGTCTCGTAATGGCGGCGCATGCGCTCGTTATAAGCGGCGGTGCCCATGGCATCCTGCAGCTCGGCCGCATTGGATGCACCGGTTGCCGCATAGAGCGACGGAGTCACCCAGGGCTCGGGAATAAACCAGCCAGAGAGATTAACGCCGAGTATCCTCTCCATCACTGCCCCCTTCGGATCGCGCAGGTCGAGCCTGCATCGTATTGCATAGGAAAAGTATCGTTTTGAGTATACCCGCGCATGCGGACAGGCGACCGAACGGTCTACAAAGTGGCGCAAAAGTAGGAGGAATGTCCGGGCCAGGCGGGCTCGAGCTGGCACGCCGAGATGCACGCGTGCACCGGAAAGCGCATCCCGTTTTTTCGCCGGATTCCGGGCCTAGCTTTCCCAAGCGGCCTCAAAGCGGAAAACGCATCCCGCTCTGAAGCCAAATTTCGGGATGCAGTTTCCGCAGGAGCCCCGGTAAAAGAAAAGGACCCCTTTGCAGAGGTCCTAGTCAATTCAAGGTGGCGGGGAAGGGAATCGCGCCCGCGCTCCGCGCGTGCGGACCGCTGCGGCGCTTCCGCGCCTTGCGAGCTCCGCTGGCAAACGCTCACGCGTTTACTCAGCTTCGCGCCCTCACGGGGTTCGATTCCGCGCAAGGGCCACGTAAAAGAAAAGGACCCCTTTGCAGAGATCCTAGTCAATTCAAGGTGGCGGGGAAGGGAATCGAACCCCTGACACGAGGATTTTCAGTCCTCTGCTCTACCAACTGAGCTACCCAGCCATTTGAGGTGTGCCTTGTTTCAAGGCTTGATTAGTATAACCAAGGACGCGCTCCGGTCAACCGAGAATTTTAAAAAAGTTTTGAACGCGACATCGGCCACGACCTCGATCCTATAGAACGGCACGTCAGAAGCATCAACCGGCAGCAAGAAGTTTTTCGCTCAGGGCCGCACGAGCAAACTCACTTGGTGTCATTCCCTCAGCCGCCGCCCGTCGACGAATCGCCTCCTTCATTCCTAGGGGAATCTTGACTGACAGCGTTGCCGTCCCCTCACTTGAGAGCGGGGGCCGCCCGTGCACGATCCCCCCAACAGTGTGTTCGCCATCCGGAAACTCTCCGCGCTCGTACGACTCACACCACGCGTCAATCATTTCATCCGTTACAACCTGACCATTAGCGGTCGTATATGTCTTGCCCATCATCGACCCCTTTGCCGAGCTCGCTCGATCTCTTGCCAGAATTTCTTCTGAACCGGAGACAAGGCATGAATAATGAGCCACCCACGAATAAGTTCGACCGCGACAAGCTCCACACTCCGTCCGTCCGGAAGCCATCCAATTGCAAGCCATCTCGGCGGCTCGTCTTCCGACTCGCGGCGAATACACTCAGTAACCGCGAGCCAGGCACCAAGCACCTGTTTTTCCGTCAGGTGCTTTTTGGCGTTGGGATGGATCTCGACATCCATGCATCTCCTCCTCCATCGTACCAAATTTCGTATGACGAAAGTCCACTGTCGCCAATTCCTATGCCGGCACGCGTTGGAGAGCAGGGGGCGAAACAATGATTGAAGGGCGCTCGAGTGCCGCCCAGGCGCCGGAGCAGGAGCACATGCGCCAGGGACGTACGTTTTCGTAGCATACGAGGACATTGCCATTGCGATCGATAAAGGCGATGTCGATGGGATAGGCCATAAAGCAGGTGTGAACCGAGGAACAGCGCGGAAACGCCATGACAAGCGGCAGTCCGCTGGCGGCAATCGGCCGCCGTCCCAGCATGCCGCGCAGACGCACGGTAAACGACTCCGCCACCACAAACTCGGCCGGCGTCCAGCCCAACCTGTTGAGCGCCCGCGCGTAGGCGATATAGGACGAGGCCGCACTCACATGACCACCCCCGGGCGCCATGGATCGACCGTCACCGCGCGTTCATGCGTGAGCACGGCCGGCGCCCCCAGGGAAACGCCGGCGATGCTCAGCGAACTCGGCCACGGTTCGTAGTGCATGGTGCAGGTATAGGTCCTAAACGTACCAGAAAGAGAGAGCAGGCCACCATCCGATGACGCCGTGCCTTGCTCGCTCGAGACCTCGACCTGTAGGCCATATCCCTCCATGGCATCCTGAATCTGAGCCTGAACGGTCGCGGAAGCGTCAATGGAGCTCTCGTCACCCTCCCCGCCCGGCGCCACAGCGTGCGCCAGCACGATGTCGGGCACCACGCGGTCGAAGCGCGCGACCGCGCCGGCAAAGATCATGACGTTGTACGCGATGAGAGCCAGCACGATCAGGACGGGCGCAACCACGGCCATCTCGACCGTCGCCTGGGCACGCTCCTCGCGCAAGCCCGTGCGAATGCCCATTACGACCCACCGCCAAAAGCCCCCGCCAGCGTGGCAACATCGACCGTGAGCGGGATGGAGCCGCCGCCGGGCAGCGGGATCTCCGCAAGCGTGAACACCGCGCCGCTGATGGTGCGCTCGACGTGATATTCCAAGGCCTCGCAAAGTGCCTTGGGGTCGGTCACGCCCAAGGGGATTTTTCGCAGGGTATCTTGAGCTTTAGAAATGCCTGCGATATCGGACCCCGGACTTTTAATGACGTTGGCGGTATCGGTCAGCACCGGTTTTCGCAGGCGCAGATCGCACGGTTCGAGCCCCAGCGCCGCTACGGAAGATGAGACGGTGTCGCCGAGCCACGACGCGATGGAACCCAACGCACCGCTACCCCCTCCCAAGCCACCGATAAGCTCTCCCATAAGCTCGTCGGCCGCACCCTGGATGTCTCCGTACCCCACAAGCAGGCGGCCCCAAACATCCATAACGCCATCGAGCACGCCGGCAAGGCCGCCCGAACGCTCCTCCAGTGTCGAGAAAAACCGCGAGAGGACGTTATTTTGTGCCGTCG
The DNA here is from genome assembly GCA_934654775.1 of uncultured Collinsella sp. Classification (GTDB taxonomy): domain Bacteria; phylum Actinomycetota; class Coriobacteriia; order Coriobacteriales; family Coriobacteriaceae; genus Collinsella. The sequence continues at coordinate 132,852 of CAKUGR010000003.1, read as the reverse complement.
CATCATCGGGCGCGAGCACTGCAGCAGAAATTGCACCACGATCGCCAAGCTCAACTGCCGTGTTAAACGAGGAGTTGAGCTCGTCGGGGCTGGAGATGGCACCCGAGACCGCAAAAGCGACCACGCCGTTGCGACCGGGCGGAGCAATACGCGGGCGCTCGCCCGAAAGCTCTTTGATGGCGGTATCGAACGCATTGCCCGCACGGTCGGCTTCGTCCTCGGTCTGACGCTCAAGCTCAAGCTCCTTGTTGCGACAGTCGACGTAGTCCTCCAGGGCATCTTTGAACTTATCAAAGTGATACTCGAAGCCGTTTTCGATAGAGGTTGAAGGCGCCGCAACAGCACCAAGCGACGAAACGCCAAAATGGCATTTGCTGCATTTATCCTGTCCATCGTAATCGGTGACCGAAGCAAATCCGCTCGGCGTTCCTTTCTTATAGTTAGGGCAGGTCGTCCCGTAATGCAGATACGCCTTGTCATCGTTCACGCTAGTCGGCCACACCGCATCGGTATAGAGTTCCGTCGCCCGCACCTCGTCAGAATTGCGCGGCAACAGCGGAATATAGGAGGAAACCCTGTCTCCGTTCTCGGTTATATATGCCCGATCGACCTCCGCGCTCGCGTAGGTATAAAACGCCTTACGCGCCGCAGACTCTGCCTTCATCTCGACACTCGAGCCTTGGGGCTTCTCATTTGTCAGACGCCAATGGTAGTAGTCCTTCGCGCGATCAAGGGCAACTTGAGGCTCCCACGTAACGCTCGATGAGTAATGCGGATTTTGAACACCGGGGAGATCCGTTAGGCTTTTTGCGCGCTCCCACATACAAGAACAGCTGCCGACCGAACCTTTATCCGATCCACCGCAATCCGCTAGCCAGGCGCGCTCTTTGGCCTTCGCCGTCTCCTCCGATGCTTTTTGCAGCTCCTCGGCCGCACGCTCCAGATCTTCCGATGCATCTTCAATGGCATCGGTCGAGATCTCGGACCCTTCGAGCGCAACAAAATCTGACTCTGACGTCCTGGGCACGGCAAGCGCCGTACCGGTATAGGTCACACTGTCGGTATCCTGCGCCGATACTGCCTGCATGGCGCGCGCGGCAACCAGATACGGTAAGGCAGTCTCGATCTTCTGCAGGCCCTTTGTCGCGCTTTTGGCAAACTTGTTACGCGTTTTAATGATCTGGGTTCCCGTGTCGATGATATCGCTGCCAACAACCTCGGCACCCGGTATGAGGATGGCCACCAAGCCGGTGCCGATCGTGGCAAACCCCGCCAGGCCCAAACTCAAAATGCTCGCATCCACCACCGTGGCGGCCGTGTGATAAGACGACACCACGTTGGCGCCCGCCAGCGCGCCACTATCGGCCGCCACCTGGGTGTCTCCGGCGCGCGACATGCTCCATATCGCCGCGGTCGATGAAAACAGCAGCGTAAGCACCACTAGAATGACAACCGCAGAGGAGAGCGTGGTATAGGCACCGTCTTCGATAAACAAGTCGATACCGGCACGACCCATAAAGCCACCCCGCTTGCGGCGATCGCGTGGTCGACGGCAGGCCGCAAGCCCTTGCGTCACCCGCAGCAGGCAGCGCCTAATCCCATGCAGCAATCCATGAATCATAATCTCCCTCCAGCCATTCGGGACGCGATCGATACGAGACATCGACCTTGAGCTCGACATAGCCACCCTCACCCGCACTGCCCATGGCCTGCACAAATGCACCGATCACGGGCAGCGGCTTAACCTCGCCGGCAACAGACACGGACGAGGTGCCGCCCGCGCCCGCCCGGCCCAACTCGATATCCCACGACAGCGGCCCGCCGGCATGAAAAATCGAGACATTGGGCACCGCGGCAAGTCGACGGCGAGTGAACTCCTTAAGGTCATCGTCGTCCTCCACCGTCGTCGTGGTCATAAGCCGCGCGGTCTCGGCGGCGGCAGACTCCATGACCGCGCGCGTGTAGAGCAGGCACACCGGCTGCAATGCGAGCAGGATGAGCGTCAAAAACGTTGGCAGCAAAAAGGCGGCCTCGACCGTAGACTGCGCCCGATCCTCGCGCGCGGCATCAGTACAGCGCGATGTCCTTGGCACCCGTCGCGGCATCGATAACCGACGACGGAGCGACGCCATGAGACGCTGCCTGCTCGACCAGCGCCGCCAAGCGCCCGTCGGTGCCTGCGCGCCAAAGTCCCGCAATCGCCAGCACGATCGACAACAGTGCCACGGTGACGATGGCGTATTCGACGGTCGACTGAGCAGATTCCTCACGCAGGGCATCATGCATTTCACGACCCCTCCTTTGACTCCGTTGTTTGCGGAACCAGACGCACGGCACGCAGGCGGCACGAAGCATCGCCGGCATCCGCGGCAACCGTCACCATGTCGACCCAGCCACGTCCATCGCGCACGATAGCGCCCCATACGTTGCCCTTAATATCGAGGTAGCCGCTCAGGGCAAGCTGGGCCGTGGGCACTTCGCGATAGGCGCGCAACAGGTCTGCCGCCGCCTCGGTCATCGGCCGATCCTCGGACCATGCGAGCCGAACCGCGATCGCGTTGTCTGCAGAGGGCTCCGTCGCGCTGGCCGCCCGCTCATCGAGCACCTGCAAAAAGGTCCGAGCCGTGACGGCGGCATCCTGGGCGCCCGCATCCCGCGCGTCTTTTGCTTGTGACGCTACCGCCGAGCCCGATCCCAAATCGGCGGTAGCGTCTGGACGCTGCTGCCGCGCAACACCCAACCCCCAAAGCGCCGCCGCTATCGCCACGGTTAAGCAGGCACATACCAGCAGCGAGCCAACAGGCCGCCCGCCTCCTACAGACTGTTGATGCCGTCTTTGATCGCGTTCCATAGCTCTTCGACTTTGCTCTTAAACGCAACGATGGCGATAATCGCGATCACCACGAGCACGCCGACCAAGATGGCGTATTCGGTAGTGCCCTGCGCGCTCTCCTCCTGCAGCAGCGCCTTGGCGCGCTGGCGAGCGCGGATTGCCTGGCAAAAAGCCCAACTCCAAGCCTTGCCCGCAATGTCGGTCATCGTGTTCATATATTCCTCCCTACATCATCCCGCCTGCTCCCAGCAGCGGGCCCAATATGGACAGAAGCAACGCCGGCAAGATGAGCGTGCCGGTGGGAATCAGCAACTTGACAGGTGCGCGCTCGATCTCGCGCTCGACTGCGGCGCGATGGGCCGCACGGATCTCGCGACTTTGAGCAGCCAGCGTCTCGGCCAGCGGAGCGCCCAGGGCAAGCGCCTGCCCCACCGTGATGGCAAAGGTCTCGAGCGCCTTCACGTCCAAATCACGCGCGGCAGCCAACAGCTCGGCCTCGCGCGTCCCCACGCCCACCTGCCACGCCATGCAGGCTCGCTCAAGACGGACGGCCAGCACCGACCGACGATTGGCACAGAAAATCTCGAGCGCCGCGTCAAACGAAAGGCCGGCAGAAAGCCCCAGGCGCACCACGTCGATCATCTCGGACACCTCACCGAGCGACACCCGCGCCGGGCCGCCCGTCCCAATCGCGCCCTTCATTCGCGCGGTCAGGGCATCGATCACCGAGCGGCCCGCAGCAATGACCAGTACCGCCTCACGCTTGCACGTCTCTGCAATCTTGCGAGCATCCGCACGCTCCAAACCTGTCGCGGCAAATACGCTCAGGGCACACAGACAAGCCGCGGCCCCGACCAGGGCACTCATAACTCCACCCGCATAATGCGCCGGATAACTACCAGGGCAACGACGTTGAGGGCAAGTCCCAGCACCACGGCGCCCGCACCAGCCGGCGTCGCAAGACCGCGACGAAAGTCTGCCGAAAGCAAAGCCAGTACCGCGCACATGCCCGCCGGCATCGCCGCGACCATGTGTGCCGACATACGCGCCTGTGACGTCTTAACGTCCAGACGGCGTTTGAGCTCAATGCGCTCACCCACCATGCTCGACGCCTCGGACAGCAAGCCGGCAAGCGGAGCCCCGGTACGCTGCGATACTTTGAGCGCCAAGGTGACAAGCGAAAGGCCGGGGGCATCGATGCGAACGAGTAGGTCATCGAGTGCGTCGGTCGCCGAGATACCGCAATCGATTGCCGCCGCCACCCGCAAAAACTCGGTATGCACCGGCTCTTGCGCATGGGCGCCCACAAAGCGCATACCCTGTGCCAGCGAATGCCCCGAGGCAAGCGACATGGATAACGCTGTGAATGCCTCGGGCATGGCCTCTTCCACATCATGTTGTTCGCGTCGGCGATCGAAGGTGTCACGCGCGGCACCCACGCCAAACGGCGCCACCAGCCCCAAGACAAAGCCGATGGGCGACAACGACGCAACGGCCAGCAAAACGCTGCAGATACCGCTCGACAGCAGCAGAAATGCCAGACGATCCGGGTTATCCTCAATAGCAAGCCCAAGGCGATCTGCGGGAATCAGCGACGCCCACGAGCGGGCAATCTTTGTCAGCAGGTCGTTTTCCGCCAACTCACGCGGCAGCTTCTCCGCCATCGATTCGAGCGTCTGGCGCGCCAGCTCCGCCGGCGGCATCCGCGGCACACGAGGTTCTGCCCCACACGCCGTCGCGACAGAAAGCCCCGCCAACCCCCCTACGACGAGGGGCATAGCGATCTCCATTCGTCCACCTCCTCTTGCGTGAGCGTCCCCGACCGCAAGCCCTCCGCAATAAACGGCGGCTCGCGGTCGAGCGTCCAGGTACGTTCGGCGGCATCGAACGTCACGTAGCGTTCGAGCTCAACACCGCCCGACGCGCCGCGGTGAACCCCCGAATATGAGGCCACAAAGCGCCTGCCATCTGCATGACGCTCGGACATCACGATGCCGTCGAGCGCCATGGCGATCTGCTCTTCGATAAGCTCACTCGGCAAATCGATGCCGTAGCGCGCAAGCAGCGTCAGGCGAACCACGGTCTCCTGCTCGGTACCCGCATGGAGCGTGGTGAGCGAGCCGTCGTGGCCCGTATTCATGGCCTGCAGCATGTCGCAGCACTCGGCGCCGCGCACCTCGCCCACGACGATGCGGTCGGGGCGCATACGCAGGGCATTCGTTACCAGGTCGCGAATCGTCACCGCGCCCTCGCCCTCGATTGACGCCTCACGCGCCTCCAGACGAACTACGTGGGGGTGATGCGCAAACTTGAGCTCGGCGGAATCCTCGATCGTCACGATGCGCTCGCCGGTGGAAATCTCGCACGACAGCGCGTTGAGCAGCGTGGTCTTGCCCGAGCCCGTGCCTCCCGCAACCGCCAGATCCTGCCGCAACGACACCGCGCACGACAGCAACTGCGCATACCAAAGCGGCAGCGACCCCAGCCCCACGAGCTCGTCCAACGAACAGATACGGTCCGAGAACTTGCGGATGGTAAGGATTGGCCCGTCGATCGCCACGGGCGGAATCACCGCGTTGACGCGATAGCCCGTCTTAAGGCGGGCGTTGACGATGGGGCTGCGCTCGTCGATACGACGGCCGAGCGGCGAGATGATGCGGTCGATGAGCACGCGGATCTGCTCGTCGTCCTCAAACGCATGCTCGATGGGATACAAAACGCCGCCGCGCTCAAAGAAGGCCGAGCGGCAGCCGTTGATCATGATTTCGGTAACGGTGTCGTCCTCGATGAGCGGCTGCAGCGGGCCTAGACCCACCACGTCATCTAAGATCTCGTCGATGATGGTCTCGCGTTCGGGCGCCGCCAAGTCGGTCGACTCTTCCACGTTGAGCGCCGCTTCTACCGCCGGGCGCAGCTCCGAGCGGGCAAGGGACGGATCGACGTAGGCACTGATGCGCGCCACCTCGTCGTAGCCCATGCGGTCCATCACCGCGCGCTTAGTGCGACGCTTAACGGCGCGGCGGCGTCCCGCATCGACGGGGGTAGCCGCGGCGGCCGCACCGGCAGCCTTTATCCTTGTTTGCAGGCTCATCGTGGATCACCCTCGCGCGACCAGGGAAGACGGATGCGCGGGCGCTCGGTGCGCGTCGCGCGGTCGGTGACCATGTCGCTCCAGGGACCGACGGCGCAGCCCAGCTCCACGAGCATCTCGCGCGTGGCCTCGCGCACGCTGGTCGCAAAAGCGCTCGTCTGGCCCACCGCCTCGTCGGCGCGGCCGAATGCCATGAGCGCGGTCAGGTCCTGGCCGCCATCGGCAATGCGGATCTTGGAACTCAGCGCGCAGGCGATCTCAAAACGCATGGCGACGTCCTCGTCGGCACCGCGCGCACCAAACCGGTTGAACACGGCGCTCATGCGCGTGCGTGGCACGCCCACACGGCTCGCCAGTTCAATGACACGCGAAGCGGATGTCGCGGACGATACCGCCGCATCGCCTACGACCAGGCAACGGTCGCTCGCCGCCACCGCGGCGGCCACGGCATCGCCCCAAAAGACCGAGGTGTCGGCAAAGACCACGTCGGATTCGCGACGCAAAACATCGAGCAGCAGCTCCACCGGGCGCGCCATGAGTTCGGCCTTCTCGGGGGCCGCGACAGGTCCCCAGAGCGTGACGCCCGGGGCAACGCGCATCGACGCGGCCACGATATCCGACTCGGCAAGCACACCCGCCGCCGACGGCTCGATAAGCGTCGCCATATCGTGCGGGGCATCGGCACCCAGCAGATCGTATAGGTTTCCAAACATGAGGTCCAAGTCGAGCACGGCGGCACGCAAACCCAACAGCGACGCCGCATGCGCCATGGTGGCAACGATCGTCGACTTGCCACAACCGCCCGAACCCGAAACAGCGCAGACGACCGGTGCCCGACGCGACGGAATCGAAGCATCCGCCGCCGGCGCGGGGGCTGACGGCGCAGGAACCGGCGACGCGGGCGCGGGCGACAACATCCCCGTCTCCCCCGCCGCGGTCATGCTCTGAGCCCAAGCCGGCATGGCAGGCTGCCCGAGCTGCGGTTCCGCGGCCGAAGGCGCAGCGGCACACGGCTCGCCAGCACCGGCAAAGCCCTCGACCTCATCGAGCTCATCGGCCAGATTCACGCCATGCACGTATCCCATATCTTCGACCGGAACGTCATCGCCATACGGCACCGGCTCTCCGACATGATCGTATACAAGGGGGTCCCGGGGGCGCCGACCATGCTCGGCTTCCGCTTTTCCATATTCATCAACACGCGGGCCTCTTGTAGCGCGAGGCGCCCCGGGTTCCCTATCAACAAAAGCATCGGGCCCAATCGTCATGCACCGATCGGAATCAACCGTTCCCTCACCCGCGCGCCCGTTGCCACACAAACTGTGCGCAGCGATGACCTCGGTCGCCCCCGCGCGAAACAGCCCTTCGATATCCGACGGGTCGAGTGCCTCGATCAACACGACGACGCGACTCACACGGCCCTCGGCCGTCAGGCGCGCAACGGTCTTCCGCACGTCTTCGGTATCGAACAGAGACGCCGCGATGATGGCGGCACCGCGGCGCGACGGAAACGCCCGTGCCATGGATACCAGCCCGTCCAGGTCGCCCACGCGAAGCACCTGCGCGCCCACATCGCGACCCTCGACTTCCTGCTGTAGCAGCCCGTAATCGCCGCATGCGCAGCACGCAAGCCAGATCGCCTTCATCACTCGTCGCCTCCGCTCTTTTTGCCGCGCGCCGTAGCGGGAATCGTCAAGCTGACCGTTCCCTTTCCCGAGGCTCCCAGCAATTCCTTGACATCTTCGGGGTCTGCCGCCAGCGTCACCCACTCGATCTTGCCTTCGCGCGTGGCGCCGGCCTCTTCGCTGGTATCGATCACGTACGCGCCGCACAGCCGGTCGGTCACGCCATCTTTTTGCACGTACACGTCCACGTAGCTGCCCACGCCCGTGGCGCCGCCGACCGAGTGCTCGACATCGACCGCCACCGACACGGCAACCTTGCCTTTAGGCACCTCGAGCTTGTGGCTCTCGGCTTTGGTGTAGACATTGCAAATCACGGCGTTTTTGGGAATGCGCGAGGTCGTCACGTCGCCGCGCACCTGACGCAGCTCGGTCGCCGCATCACGCGGCAGCAGACTCGCCAGCCATTCCTGAGTTATGACATTAGTCTCGTCGAGGGTCTCGCCCGCATCGATATCGCGCGCCGCGACGCACACCTCAACACGATCGCCGCCGTATTTTGCCAAGGTCTCGGCCTGGGCTTGCTCGGCTTGCGAGCGGATCGACGAGCCGTAGACCATGCAGAGCGCCGCGGCAAGCACGCCCGCGACCAGACTGATGGCGATGCGCTTGCTCTTGTTCACGGCCGCTCCTCTCATGGCGGTGCCGGGCAAATGCCCGTACCACCATTGTCTGGGCGACCAGGGCGCAAAGCGGCGCAATCGCAATCTTGGTTTTACGTGTCAAACCAATTGCTGACCAAAAGCTGACCAGCCCGTCAAGCTCGTGGCAAGGTTTTGGTCAGCACGTCGGCAAAACGCATGTTTCGAGGCGCTTTGGCAGCAAAAAAGCCGTCTCCCAAGCAATTAGGAGACGGCTGTCATAGGAAAATTCAATTACAGATGAACATCGGGGTCGAGCATTTGGGCACTCACGCGCATGGATGACGCCAGGTTTTGGAACGTCTCCAGACGCAGACCGTCGATCTGTCCGGCATCTTCGGCCTCGCGAACGGCGCAACCCGGCTCGTGAGTGTGCGTGCAATCGCCAAACCGGCACGTACGCGACGCCTCGACGATCTCGGGGAAGGCACGCGCCAGGCCCCGCTCATGTCCCACGAGCGGCAGGCTGCGCAGGCCCGGGGCATCGGCGATCACGCCGGCGTCGCCCGGCAGCGCCACCATCACGCGCGCAACCGTGGTGTGGCGACCTTGGTCATCACGCTCGCGCACGCCACCAGTGGCCAGCGCATCGTGGCCCAGCAGCGCATTGAGCAGCGTTGACTTGCCGGCGCCCGACTCGCCCAAGATCATGGCACAGCTCCCAGCCGGCACGCAGGCGCGCACCTCGTCCAGGCCGAGGCCCTCGGCAGAAGACGTCACGATCACGCGCACGTCCGGACCCACCAGACGGCGCACGCGGTCCAGGTCGCGCTCGAGCTCATCGGTCTCGCAGCGGTCGGCCTTGGTGAGCACCACCACCGGCTCGGCATCGCAATCGAGCGCCAGCACCAGCGAGCGCGCCACACGGTCGAGCAGCACCTCGCCGGCACCGAGTGCCTGCACAATCAGCACGCTATCCACGTTGGAGCAGAGTACCTGACGCTCCCCGCGGGCACGGCCACGCCAACGCTCAAAGCTCGTACGGCGCGGCAGGACGCACTCGATCACGCCCATGTCGTGCCCGGGAGCGCGACGCACCGCCACGCGGTCGCCCACGGCGGGCAGCAAGACCTCGTCCTCGCCACGCGACTTGGCAAACCCTACGGCATGCTCGGCACGAAACGTGTCATCGGCAGTCGCCACCAGCGGAAACCCGCGGTCCAGGCGCACCACGGCACCGAGCTGCATCTGCTCGGGCTCCTCGGCCTGTGCGCAAAAGTCGTCAAATGCAGCCTGCTGAGCCGCATCGACCGGCAGGTCATCGAACGCCGGAACATCCTGCAGCGCGTCAAGCCCCGGAACACTCGCCAGCAACTCCTCAGCAGATGCGGGAGCTTCGGTCGCGAGCTTCCGACGACGATCACGCTTAGCCCGCGCCCCCGTCGTCTTCTTCTTCGCCTTCGCCTTAGCCTTAGCCACAAACGCCTCCCAGCACCAAAAATCACAACTGAGCAGGTATTTTCCCACAAAAAGAGCCGGTCGAGCAAACGCTCGACCGGCTCACACACTTTCCCTCAGCTTACGGTCCTGAGAGGTTATCCGAAGGCCCGCCCGCCGGGAGGGGTTTCTTCTGAGCGATCCCGCAGCGCGAAGCGCGAGGACCAGCGAAGGAGAAACCCCGCAGGCGGTCGGGCCGGTGGGAAGGATAGCCTTTCGACCTACTCCTTCTCGACCGCGCGCATGATCGCCTTGTAGATCTCCATCAGCGGAATGATCAGGAAGGCCAGGCCCAACGCGGCGATAACGCCCTTAAGCTCGAGCGTCACGGGGCCAAAGAACATCTCGGCAAGCGTCGGCTGCACGGTTACGATCACCGTCAGCACCAGCGCCAGCGCAGCGGAAGCCCACAGCCACTTGTTCTGCTTCTTCATGGTGAACAGCGACGCACGACGGCTGCGCATATTGAAGCAGTGGAAGATCTCGACCATGTTGAGCGTGATGAACGCCATCATCACGCCTTCCTCGTCGGCATTGCCGGCGATCATATCGGCGATGTGGATGTAGCCCATGTCAAAGTACACGCCCACAAAGAAGCTCGCCAGCACCAGCACGGTGATGATCAAGCCCTGGACCACACAGTCCAGGCCCATATTACCGGCAAAGACGCCGTCCTTGGCGTTGCGCGGCTTACGCTTCATGATGTCGCCCTCGGCATCCTCCATGCCCAACGCGAGCGCGGGGAAGCAGTCGGTGACCAGGTTCACCCACAGCAGCTGCACCGGCTGGAAGATAGTAAAGCCGATGAGCGTGGCGATAAACACCGAGAACACCTCGGCAAGGTTGGCCGAAAGCAGGAACTGGATGACCTTGCGGATGTTGTCGTAGATGCGACGGCCCTCTTCGCAGGCACCGATGATGGTGGCGAAGTTATCGTCGGCAAGCACCATGTCGGCAACGTTCTTGGTGACGTCGGTACCGGTGATGCCCATGCCAACGCCGATGTCGGCGCGCTTGATGGACGGGGCGTCGTTGACGCCGTCGCCCGTCATGGCCACGATCTGGTCGCGCGACTTCCAAGCCTCGACGATGCGGGTCTTGTGCTCGGGCTGGACACGGGCGTACACGCCGTAGTCCTCGATGTGCGCGTCGAGCTCCTCGTCGCTCATGCGGTCGAGGTCGGCGCCGGTGATAGCCTGGCTGCGATCGGTGACGATACCCAGCTGTTTGGCGATGGCCACGGCGGTGTCGATATGGTCGCCCGTGATCATGACGGTGCGGATACCGGCGTCGTGAGCCTCGCGGATGGCATCGGCAACCTCGGGGCGAACCGGGTCGATCATGCCGGACAGGCCGCAGAAGACCAGGTCGTGCTCGAGTGCGGCGGGGCTGCAGTCGGCCGGGACCTCGGTGTAGGTGCGGCTTGCCAGCGCCAGCACGCGCAGGGCCTCGTCGGCCATGGCCTTGTTGGCTGCCACGAGCTCGGCGCGGCGCTCCTCGGTCAGGGGGACGACCTTATCGCCCTCGTAGATATGGGTGCACAGGCCGATCACCACGTCGGGCGCGCCCTTGGTGTACTGCTCGTACTCGCCGTCCAGGGTCTCGACGACCACGGACATCATCTTGCGGCCCGAGTCGAACGGGGCCTCGCCCACGCGCGGGTGCTCGGCAGTCAGGCCGGTAAGACCAGCTTTGCCGGCATCATTGACGAGCGCACACTCGGTCGGCTCGCCCACGGCCTCGCCCAGCTCCTCGTCCCACTGGGCATCGGAGCACAGCGCCATGCCGGCCAGGAACTTCTCCCTAGGCGCAGCGAGCTCGTGCTTGACGACGGTCATCTTGTTCTGGGTAAGGGTACCGGTCTTGTCGGAGCAGATGGTCTGTGTGCAGCCAAGGGTCTCGACAGCAGAGAGCTTGCGGATGATCGCCTGGCGCTTGGCCATCTTGGTCACGCCGAGCGAAAGCACGATGGTCACGACGGCGACCAGGCCCTCGGGAATAGCGGCGACGGCGAGCGAGACGGCGACCATAAAGGTGTCGAGCAGCGCGGTCGGGTCGGTGAGGACGTTGCCCACACCGTGGCGGAGAATATCGACGCCAAAGATCACGACGCAGATAACGATCACCATGATGGTGAGGATGCGGCTGAGCTCGGCAAGCTTAACCTGCAGCGGCGTGAGTTCTTCCTTGGCCTCGGCCAGGGCGCCGGCGATCTTGCCCATCTCGGTATTCATACCGGTGCCGACCACGACGGCGCGACCGCGACCGTACACCACGGTGGAGCCCATGTAGCACATGTTCTTACGGTCGCCGAGTGGCACGTCGTCGGTGCCCGCGGCGAGCTCGATCACGTTGGCGTGCTTCTCGACCGGCACGGACTCGCCGGTCAGTGCGGCCTCTTCGATCTTCATCGTGGCGCTCTCGAGCACGCGGCAATCGGCCGGGACGGAGTCGCCCGCCTCGAGCATGATCACGTCGCCGGGCACGAGCTCGGCGCTCGGCAGATGCACGAGCTTGCCGTCGCGCAGCACCTTGGACTGCGCCGCGCTCATCTCCTGCAGGGCTTCGAGAGCCTCCTCGCTTTTAGCCTCCTGGACCACGCCCAGCACCGAGTTGACGATAACGACGAACATGATGATGGCGACATCGGCAAAGTCCGCCTCGCCCTTGACCATGCCCGTGAGCGCGCTGATAACGGCGGCAACGATCAGCATGATGACCATAGGGTCTGCCATCTGCTCAAAGAAGCGCTTCCACAGCGGCGTCTTCTCGGCTTCCTCAAGCTTGTTAGGGCCTGTCTTGGCAAGACGCGACAACGCCTCGCCTGTGCTCAGGCCGAGGTGCTCATCGACACCCTGGTCGCTGAGCACCTCCGCCGCGGCGGACAGGTATTCCTTTTGCATATAGAGTCCCCTCCTGGGATTCGGGCCACTCAGCAGATTGATGCCCGATCATAATTCCCAGGAGAAGGGCAAGGGCTCATCAAGGCTGCCGTGCTGAGCGGCAGTTGATAGTGGAGCTATGGTACCCCAAAGCGGCGCGTCTAGCCAAAACATTCCATCTGGAAACACGGTACAGGCGCAACGGTGCAGACAGTGTGACGCTCAACATTGATAAAACGTTTTTTCTTCGGCGCATCATCGAACTAAAATATCGCCCAGATAGCAGCGGTTAGAACGGTTGGTAAAGTTTTTGCATATACCGTTTTTCCGCAAAAAATGAACTTCTAATTCGGCATACGGTCGATTTTTTGGGGTATTCGGTCGGCATTTCGTTATAATCATCTCAGTTTTATTTCTTATGGTTTATCTATCAGCGCAAGACGATGTCAGATGGAGGTCTGAATGTACAAGCGCACCAAGATTGTATGCACCATGGGTCCCGCCTGCGATAGCGACGAGACCATCCGCGAGATGATCAAGGCGGGCATGAACGTTGCCCGTTTTAACTTCTCGCACGGATCCTACGACGAGCACCACGGTCGCATCGAGCGCGTCCGTCGTATTTCCAAGGAGCTCGGTCTGCCCGTCGGCATCCTGCTCGACACCAAGGGCCCCGAGGTCCGCACCGGCCTTCTGGTCGACGGTAAGAAGGTTGCCGTCAAGACCGGCGATAAGATCGTCGTCACCGCTCAGCCCACGTCCGAGGATTTCCACGGCACCTCTGAGCACATCTCCCTCGACTACCTGGCTCTGCCCTCCGAGGTCGAGAAGGGCTCCCTTATCCTGATCGACGACGGCCTGGTTGCCCTCGAGGTCGAGTCCGTCAGCGGCCAGGACATGACCTGCGTCGTCAAGAACGACGGCCTGATCGGCGAGCGCAAGGGCGTCAACATGCCCAACGTCAACATCTCGCTGCCTGCCATCACCGAGCGCGATCGTCAGGACATCCTCTTTGGCCTGACCGAGAACATCGACTACATCGCCGCCTCCTTCATCCGTGACGGCGAGTCCGTCCGCGGCATCCGCGAGCTTTGCCGCGAGAACGGCGGCGAGCACGTGACGATCTTCCCGAAGATCGAGTGCGCCCTGGGCGTCGAGAACTTCGACGAGATCCTCGAGGCTTCCGACGGCATCATGGTCGCCCGTGGCGACCTGGGCATCGAGATCAAGCCCGAGCTCGTTCCCCACATCCAGAAGGAGATCATCGCCAAGTGCAACGCGGCCTACAAGCCCGTCATCACCGCTACGCAGATGCTCGACTCCATGCAGCAGAACCCGCGCCCGACGCGCGCCGAGGTTGCCGACGTTGCTAACGCCATCTACGACGGCACCGACGCCGTCATGCTTTCTGGCGAGTCCGCTGCCGGTAAGTACCCGGTCGAGGCCGTCAAGATGCAGGCCAGCATTGCTCTCGAGACCGAGAAGTACCTCCCGGCTCACGCTCCGCTCGAGGTTCCGGCCGACGCTCACGGCACCCGCGTCGTCAACAACGTTGTGGGTATGTCCGCTGTGAACATGGCCACCACCGTTGGCGCCAAGTGCATCACCGTGCCGACGACCACCGGTCGTACCGCTCGCCTGATCTCGCACTTCCGTCCCAACATGCCGATCTGCGCGTTCTCCCGCCACGAGTGGGCCGTCCAGCAGATGATCATGTACTGGGGCGTTATCCCGCACCAGGCCGAGATTACCCAGGGCACCGTCAACGGCACGATCGTCAAGGCAATCGAGACCGCTAAGGAGCTCGGCTACGTCGAGACTGGCGATTTGACCGTCGCTACCGCCGGCGATCCCCGCATGAGCGTCCAGCTCGAGGACAAGGTCTCCTCGACCAACGTCGCTTACGTCGCTCAGGTGCGCTAAATCGCACTTGCAAGCAGACTTGCATTGCAAAGGGCCCGGAAGGCTTCGCCTTCCGGGCCCTTTTTCTATATGTTGATGCCGGAACGCAGCACGACTTGCGCCAACTTTTTTACCAAAGGACGCGAAAATCGCCCTTCAAGGCCCGAAACGAACCTCCCCAGCATCGATAGCGTCCGCCCGGTGGCGGACCCACACCCCAACTGTGACTGCTAAAGCGTTTTAGCAAGCCCTATTCTGATCATATTTTCGGAAGTGCGGGGAAAAATCGCTCACCCCTGAGCATAAACCCTTTTATTTCAACAAAACCCCTGATAAAGTTGGCTCAAATACCGCTTGTGCTTGGCCTGTTTCTCTTTTTCCCCGCACTTCCGAAACCAGTAGCATTTTCTAGCCCAAACAACGCTCAAACGATCGGTTTGCTATGTCATTTCTTGCCTGCGGACCCACAGCTTTCCAGTACTATCGCATTCCACCTCAGATACTGGGGCTCTATCCGGCAATCCTGCCACCCGACCATGACCATCGCCTTGTGCATTACTCCCAGCAGCCAGTATTTGAAGATCTACTTGGCAAGCCAGTTTGGAGATTTGTAAGCGCCCGAGGCAATCGCTTTAACGGAAAACTATTCCACAGCCGCTTGTTGACCCAAGAGCCGCCTCCTGGGTCGTTTAGGCAGACTGAGCATGGATTTGATGTCACGTCGCCAGAGTTCACGCTGCTCAACCTTGCTACGCAGGTCTCACGTAACCAATTACTCATGGCCTGTTACGAGATGTGCGGCTCCTTTGCAGTGTTTAAGCCCTGCGAGCGAACGCGGCAACAACTCGATGAAGCCATCTTGCTTAAGCTCATTCCACCCAACTGCGGTTGGGAGCGGATCCAAGACGTCAACGGCAAAGACACCAACATGTGGAAGCGCACACCGCTCCTGAACGCGGCGGATATCGCCGCGTTCGCCAAGCAGGCCGCAGGCCTGCGCGGCGTTAAACAACTGCGCTGGGCGACCGAGCACATGACGGGGCAGACCGCCTCGCCCTTCGAAGTACAGACCTCCATGCTTGTCTCGCTCCCCCGCGACGAAGGCGGCTTGGGCATCAACATCGCAAACAACGTGCGCATCCCACTCAGCGACGCCGCGCGCTCACTGTATGACAAAACCTGTTGCTACGCCGATATCCTCATCGAGAGCAATACCGACAGCATGGGCGTCATCTTGGAATGCCAAGGCCGTTCCGCCCACGATGGCGAAGCCGCAAGCCTCTCCGATGCCGAGCGCACCACCGCGCTCACCAGCATGGGTTATGACGTTATCCAGATAATCTATGAGCAAATCAAAGACACGAAGAGCTTTAACAACATCGCCGAACTCATCCATAAAAAGGCGGGACTCCCCTACGCGCCGAAGACCAAACAGGAACGTGCCGCCGAAGATGCCCTTCGACGGGAACTCCTGGTCGATTGGGATGAGCTGTTCGCCGTCAAGCCGCCCAGCTAGCAGCTGGCGATCAGGGGTACCGCGGGTGTGCCGGGAGCGGCCACGCGCTCGGCGAAGCCGGCCTCGGTCAGTTCGACGACCTCGGCAAACGTTGCGTCAAAGAATTCCTCGGTCAGCAGACGATACGGCGGATGGTCCGGCTCGCCGGGATTTTCGCGCACGATCTCGTGCATGACGCCAATGGTCTTGAGCACGTACTCCTGCGGGATCGGATACTGGCCAAACTGGGCCGCCGCGGCATACAAACGATCGGTCGCACGCGGGATGGAAACGATGCCGAGCGTCTTGCCAAACCAGTCAAAGTCACCCTGCTTTTTGATGCGGAACTCCTCGCTCGGCTTGCCGCCGTGCGCCTCAAGATACTGGTTCACGCGCGTGTTCCACACGGTATCAGCCACCAAATGCGACCAGACGCCCAGCGTTAAATCGAGCAACGACTGTGCCACGTCCTCGGATGCAAGCGAAAATTCGCCGACACCAGGCCCGGCGACCGGCTCGGCGTCCTTATAACGTTGGGGATAGTGCACGCGGTTCAGTCGCTCGCGCTCCTCGATAATCGAGGTCGCCGCAGCCGGAGCGCCGGCGGGCGAACTTTTAAGAAGCGGTGCCACATAGGTATCCCAAAACTCATGCTCGCGCGGCTTGGGGATAGGCTCTGGCTTGGCAAAATGCGTGATGCGATACGGAATGGGATCAGCAACGCCGGGAACCATATAGCCCACAAAAATGTCTGGAACCACGCAGCCAAACAAAAAGGCGTTGCGGTCGCGCACGCCATCGGCAAGCGTACCGGCGCGCGCCAGCAGTCGTTCCGTCTGAGCAATATGAATATTCCAACTTGGCATAGCCACCCCCGTAAAACCTGGATAACTATACCATTCACGGCAAGTCGTACGAGCGGCTACGCATGCCCTACGCAGCAACTATTCGGCGGCGCCGTTCTCTGTTCCATATGACGACACGGGGGCCTCGACCACGTGATGGTAGCGATCGACATAGATCGCACGGGCCCCAAGGCGTCGCACCAAATCCTGATGATGCGTGCTCATCAGGACCGTCTTGCCCGCCGCAACGTATGCCAGTAAAAAGTTGACCACGATGTCGCATGAATCTTCGTCGAGCCCGTTGGTGGGCTCGTCGAGGACCAAGATATCCGGGTTCATCGACACCACCGCGGCCAGCGCAACGCGCTTTTTTTGCCCGCCCGAAAGCTGATAAGGCGAGGCATCGACCAGGTCGGCAACCTGGAACAGTTCCATGGCATCGCGTACGCGGCGTTCGAGCTCGTCTGCCGGCAGTCCCATCTGGGCGGGACCAAACGCGACCTCCTCGCCGACCGTGGCGCAAAAGAGCTGCGCGTCGGCATTCTGGAACACAAAGCCCACGCGCTGATGAAAACGCTGGGCCGTCGCGGAATCCTTGAGATATGCTGCATCGACCGCATGTCCGTCAAACAGGTACGTGCCCGTGTCCGCGAGCTCAAGGCCATTGATAAGGCGCATGATCGTCGTCTTGCCGCAGCCGTTGGGGCCGAGCAGGGCAACCAGCTCGCCGCGATCGACCTGCAGCGATACGCCGTCGACAACCGTATGCCCCGCATAGGAAAACACCACATCGCGCAACTCGATGAGCGGCGTGGCCTCGGCGCCGCCCGCACCGTTCGTGCCCGCCGCACTATTCATATCGATCGTCAAAACGTCGCCCTTCCCTATTTGCATCCCCAGCCGGAACCAGCAGCGCCTACAGCACCGCGCACAACACGACGAGCAGAACCACGCCGGCCGCATAGACCGCATCGCGCCAGCCAAACCGGACGCGCGCGGGCGCCGGATACGCACCGGCAAAGCCGCGGCAAAGCATAGCCTCGTCCATCGCGCGGCTGCATTCCATCGCCTTGATAAAGGTCATGCCCATGATACCCGCGACCGAGTCGGTACGCGAAAACCCCTCAGGCGCGCGGCCGACGCTGCGCAGCATGACCGATTCGGTCAGGTCGTGCGCCGTGCGGCCCAGCACCTCGATGTGCTTGAGCGCCATATCAAACGTAAAGATGACCTCGTCAGGCAGGTGCAACATCTTGAGCGCCGCCGACATGCGGCTCCAAGTAAGCGTCCACGAAACGCCTAGCACGAGCGACACATTGATGAACGTCTTGAGCGCGATCTTGAGCATGGCGCTCGCAGCCGATGCGCCTAACAGCAGGGCCGGCAGTGCCAGAACCACCGCAAGCCCCGCAGCGCCAAGCGCCGGCACAAAGGTCGCCCGCAGCCCACGTACGGGACGCACGGCAACGAGCACCAGCGCGATAGCCGCCATCAACATGAGGTACAGCGGACTCTGCGTCAGGCATACGCACAGAACGCAGGCAAACATCCCCACCAAACGCACCGGAGCCGAAACGCAAGAAAGGGCGCGGTCGATAACCGACCCGCCCTTGTGTGCGCCGCCGCCCAGGCGAACCCGTTCAAGCAGGCTCGCCAGGTGCAGGACGTTCTTTTGCATCACGCGATGCCGAGCCCCCGTGGGCTCGTATCGCTCCTCGGCCGCAAGCCAGCTAGGCAGCTCGGCCATTGCCATGAGCACCGCTTTCCTTGACCGTCAACGAAACAAGACGGAAGACGATGGTAAGCACCGCGACGCCAATCACGCCGGAGAGGATATACATGGCGGCCTGACCGGCAAAGCCAAGACCCTGCTCCTCGGAATACGCCTGCAGGTAGTCACCCGTAGGCAGCGCATCGGCAAACGTCGGGGCATCCAGGCCAACCGAAGCCTGCAGGCTGTCGTCGCCAGCCTCCTGAACGGCGGTCGCGGCACCCTCGGCGTCCCACTCGCCCCAAGCGTCACCGGTAGCAAGTAGACCCAGCGGCGTCGCCACGACAAGCACGGCGACCAGGATGAGCGTGGGGATCAGCGAGGTCTTCTTGGCGGCAGCGCCATCGGCGGCGAGCTGGCCGTCAACGGCCTCGGGCCCGACAATGATGCTCGGCGCCGTCTTCTTAATGAAACCGTAGATCGCAGCCGTCGCCACGCCCTCGACGACACCGGCGACCAGCATATGCGGGATCAACATGGCCGGAATGGAAACGGACAGCGGGAAGGGGCAGTACAGTGGAGCACCCGAGGCGTTGGTGAAGAGCATGGGCTGAATGCCAAACTCGATGGCAGCGCAAAGGGCAGCCACGCACAGACCGACCCAGCCGCCGACAATGGCAGAGACCGAGGTGCCCCAGCTCTTGTCGTGCAGGCGGCTGTTGAGCGCGCGGAATACCATGGTGGCAACAAACGGCAGCACGAAGGCCATGTTAAAGCAGTTGGCGCCAAAGGACAGGACGCCGCCGTCGCCAAACAGCAGCGCCTGCAGCGCCAGCGCGACCGAGATAGCGATAGTCGCGGCCTCGGGACCCAGCAGCAGCGCGATGAGTGCGCCGCCGACGGCGTGACCCGTGGTGCCGCCGGGCAGCGGCACGTTGAACATCATGAGCAGGAAGGAGAACGCGGCGCAAATGCCCAGGAAAGCCATGTGCTCGCGGTCGAGCGTGGCGCGCACCTTCTTAATGCAGTGGACCCATACGGGGACCATCGCCACCGCCATCACGGCGTCCGTCTGCGGGGACAGGTAATTATCTGGAATGTGCATATACGCCTCCCGGTTGTCGGCGCACGGGACTGCGCGCCGTTTGAACCATGTTGTCAGTGTTACGCATCGGCCGATTCGTAACACGCCGCCGGCTATCATAGCAAAACGACGCGCCGCCAACAAAGCGACACGCCGTTTTGCAATACATATGTCACAGATGCAGGGCGCTGGTGGGCGGTAGCTCAGTCATGCCTCCGCCCGACGGCCCACGCCTCAGTCGCAAGCCCTAGCCGCGGACCTCGCCGTTTACGCCCTTGCACACCTTGGTGACGATCTTCTGGTGCGCCTTCTCGACCTCTTCGCTGGTGAGCGTGTGGTCGTCGGAGCGATACGTAAGCGCAAAGGCCATGGATTTCTTGCCCGCTCCGATGCGGATGGGATCGCGGTAGACGTCGAACAGGCGCACGCCCTCGAGCAGCTTACCGCCGGCGCTGGTAATACGGCGCTCAAGGTCCTCGCAGGTCACGGAGTTATCGACCACGATAGCAAGGTCGTGCTCAACAGCCGGGTACTGCGAGAACTCGCGGTAGTTCTCCTGATTGCGGGCGCCCTTGATCAGCTTGTCCAGGTCGAGCTCAAAGGCAACGACGACCTCGTCGATGCCCATAGCCTCGCGCGCCTCGGGGTGAATCTCGCCGACCCAGCCCAGTACGGTGCCGCCGGACAGAACCTCGGCCGCACGACCCGGCTGCAGGAAGGCGTAGCCCTCGCCCTCGACGGGACGGAAGCGGACCTTCTCGATGCGCAGTTGGGCGAGCTGCTCCTCGACAATACCCTTGCCAAAGAAGAAGCGCAGCTTGCGGTACTTCATGTTCCAGGACTGCTCGCTCCACTGGCCCGAGAGCACGCCCGCCACGGACTTGGTCTCCTTGGGCAGGCTGGCGTTCTCGCGGCCGTGGAACAGGCTGCCGACCTCGTACAGATGCACGTTGGGCGTGCCGTGGGCCTCGTTGTAGGCCACGGACTGCAGCAGGCCCGGCAGCAGCGAACGACGCATCTCGGTCTGCTCGGCCACCAGCGGGTTCATGAGCACCACGGGGCAGCCGCGGCCCTCGGTGGACATGCCGATCTTCTCCAGGTCGCCCGGGGCGGCAAAGCCAAAGGTCGTGGTCTCGTTAAGGCCGCAGGCGCGCAGGATCTCGCCGACCTTACGGGTGAGCTTCTGCTCACGGGTCAGGCCGCCGATGTGATTCTTGGCAGCCGGGATGGTCGCCGTCACGCGGCCCATGCCCCACAGGCGCAGGACCTCCTCGATCAGGTCGATCTCGCGCGGCAGGTCGGGACGGAAGCTCGGCGGGGTGACCATAAAGTCCTTGCCGTCGCGCTCGACGGTGCAGCCCAGACGGGTGAGCGAGCGCTCGATAAAGTCGGGCTCGATGTCGGCACCGCAGATGGCATGCACGCGGGCCAGGCGCAGCTTAATGCTGTCGATAGTCTTGGGCGCGGGGAAAACGTCGACATAGCCGGGAGCAACCTCGCCGCCGGCGATCTCCTCGATGAGTGCGCAGGTAACGTTGGCGACATCCACGCAGCCGGTCTCGTCGACCTGGCGCTCAAAACGGATGGAGGCATCCGAGATCAGCGACAGATCGCGGCTGGTGTGCGAGGTGCGGCCGGCGTTGAAGCAGGCGCTCTCGACCATCACGTCGACGGTATCGTCCTCGATCTCGGAATCCATGCCGCCCATGACGCCGGCCAGCGCCACGGGACGCTCGCCGTCGGTGATGAGGCCCATGCCGGCGTCGAGCACGCGCTCCTCGCCGTCGAGGGTCGTGAACTTCTCGTCCTGCTGGGCAGCGCGGACCACCACGCGGCGACGGCCCTCGCGCTCGGCAAAGGTATCCAGGTCAAAGGCGTGCAGCGGCTGACCGGTGAGCATCATCACGTAGTTGGTGATGTCGACGATGTTGTTGTGCGGGCGCACGCCCAGGGCATTGAGGCGCTTGACCATCCAGTCGGGCGACGGACCGACCTTCACGTTGCGCACGATGCGGGCGACGTAGCGGTCGCACAGGCCCTCGTCGGCGATCTCGACGGAAAGCTCGTCGTCGGTCGCACGGCCGGACTCGGCCTTGATGGCGGGCAGCTCAACGTGGAAATCGCGGTCGAAGATGGCGCCGGTCTCGCGGGCCATGCCGATCATGGACAGGCAGTCGGGGCGGTTGGGCGTGATCTCGCAGTCGAGCACGGTGTCGCTCGAGCCCACGTACTCGGCAAACGGCATGCCGCAGGGCGTGTCCTCGGGCAGGATCATGATGCCGGAGTGGTCGCCGCCCAGGCCGAGCTCGCGCGCGGAGCAGTTCATGCCCATGGACACGACGCCGCGAAGCTTGCTCTTCTTGATCTTGACGTCGCCGGGCAGGACAGCGCCGATCATGGCCGTGACGATGTGGTCGCCGGCCTCGAAGTTCTGCGCGCCGCAGACGATCTGCAGCGGCGCGGGGTTGCCGTCGGCGTCGAGATTCTTGTCACCCACGTCGACCGAGCACACATACATGTGGTCGCTGTCGGGGTGCGGGGTCTTGGTGAGCACCTTGGCGGTCACCACGTGGTCGAAGGACTCGCCCACGGTGTCGATCGCCTCGACCTCGGTACCGGTACGGATATATTCGTCCGAAAGGGTCTTGGGATCCTCCGGAATATCGATCATGGTCTTGAGCCAGTCGTAAGAAACTCTCACTTGATTACTCCTTATGAGAAAGAAATGCCTGCTAAAACGGGTGATTTAGAACTGATTTAAGAATCTCATATCGCCCGTCATGAGAGTTCGCAGGTCGGGCAGGTCGTAGCGCAGGGCCGCGACGCGCTCGGCGCCAATGCCAAAGGCGAAGCCGGTGTACTTCTCGGGGTCGATACCGCAGTTGATGAGGACGTTGGGGTCGACCATGCCGCAGCCCAGGATCTCGATCCAGCCGCTGTGCTTGCAGAAGTTGCAGCCCTTGCCGCCGCACACGTGGCAGCTCACGTCCACCTCGCAGCTGGGCTCGGTGAAGGGGAAGAAGTGCGGGCGGTAACGCGTCTTGCGATCCTCGCCAAACATGCACTTAACAAAGTAGTCGAGCGTGCCCTTAAGATCGCCAAAGGTGATGCCCTCGTCGACGACCAGGCCCTCGATCTGGTTGAACTGCGGCAGGTGGCAGGCGTCGGCCGTGTCGGGACGATAGACGGTGCCCGGGCAGATCATGTAGATGGGCGGCTTCTGCGACTCCATGGTGTGGATCTGTACGCCCGAGGTCTGGGTGCGCAGCAGCACGTCGGACTCGCCGTGGGCGTGCGCCTCGGGGTGTGCGACGCTGCCGGGGTTGTTGTCGACCACGTAGAACGTATCGCGGGCCGAGCGGCTCGGGTGATCCATGGGCGCGTTGAGCGCGGTGAAGTTGTAGTAGGAGGTGTCGACCATGGGGCCGGACTCGACGGTATAGCCGATGCCACAGAAGATGTCCTCGGCCTCCTCGATGATCTGCTTGATCAGGTGCTGGTGACCGATCTGCGGACGGATGCCCGGCAGCGTGATGTCGACGGCCTCGTGCTCGAGCGCGTGCTTGAGGGCGGCGGCCTTCATCTCGGTCGTGCGCTCGTCGAGCATACCCTCGATCAGCTGGCGCATCTCGTTGGCGCGCTTGCCCATGATGGGGCGATCCTCGGGAGCGAGCTTGCCCATCATGCGCATCAAGCCGGTGATGCGGCCCTTACGACCGAGCAGCTCAACGCGCGCAGCCTCGAGCTTGGCGGCGTCGTCGGCGCCTGCGACGAGCTCCTTGGCCTCTTCCTCGAGTTTGACCAGATCATCAATCAGACTCATGTCTTCCCTTTCGTCTCTCGCGCTCCCCGCTCGCCGGGACGACTGCCGCCGCCTGGCGTTGTGAAAACGCGGCCCGGTTCGGTAACAAAAAACCGCCCTCGGGCATGTACATTGCCCAAGGACGGTTGAATTCCGCGGTACCACCTTGTTTGACGCGGCGGATGTCTGGCCCGCCGTGCCCACTCTGCGCCCCTTATCGCGAGGCTCACGGCTTCCCTACTGGGGCTTCGCCGCCGCTGGCCGCGTGCCCGTTGAGGTCGCTGCTCGGGAGTGAACGCTTGGCCCTTGTCACCGCAGGAAGGCTTGCAGCCCATGACCTTCCCTCTCTTGCCGGTGACGCGGCGGGCAAAACCCTCTCCGTCAACGCATTGGGCTATAGGATAACACATTCTGCGCGTGCATCGCCGCGTTCCGTTTTGTTCGCGCTGGGTACAAGGCAGGTAGCTGTGCAAACTGGTCGTGCACCCGCCTGCGGCGCTCGGCCTGCGAGATCAAGGATATGGTATGGGAAAGAAGCTCGATAAGAAGGCCAAGGCCGCCGTGGCAAAAGCCGCCAAGGGCATCAAGGCCAAAAAAGCCGTCAAGAAGTTCCGCAAGCTCGAGAGCAAGCTGTGGACCCGCGAGTATCTGCTCAAGATTGCCGAGTTCGATGGCGCGACCATCGCCCCCGCCAACGGTGCTGCCGCCCGCGCCGACGCCATGGGCACCCTTGCAGGCGAGCATCATAAGCTCCTAACCAGCGAAAAGTCCGTTGAGCTTGTGCGTTCGCTGGCACGCGAGACCGTCGCCGACGGCAAGATCGACGACCCGCAGCTGCTCGACGAGATTCGCGTGCTCGGTCGCGACCAGCGCGAGGCCAGTGCCATCCCCACCGAGGAGGCCGAGGCCTGGACCAGGCTCACCTGCGAGGCCGACGCCGTGTGGCACAAGGCCAAGTCCGCCAACGACTGGGCGAGCTTTGAGCCCTACGTGGACAAGATCGTTGGGCAGCTTAAGCGCCAGGCCGAGCTCATGGACCCCAAACGCGACCCATACGATGTTTGGCTCGACCAGTATGAGCGCGGCCTTTCCACCCAGAGCTTCGACGCATTCTGCGACGAGGTCAAGGCCACGGTCGTGCCGCTCGTGCACGCCATCGGCGAGCGCAGCCAGCAGCCGGCTGCCGACTTTTTGCACGCCCATGTGCCCGAGGCTGCCCAGCGCGCCATGAGCTTTGACCTTATGAAGCTTGTGGGCCTGGACCTGGACGACACCACGCTCGCCTTTACCGAGCACCCGTTTAGTGAGGGCTTCTCGGTGGGCGATGCGCGCATCGCCACGCACATCTACGAGGACGATTGCATCTCCAACGTCTACAGCATCATCCACGAGGCCGGTCACGCCATGTACGAGCTGGGCGTGAACCCCGCTTACGCGCGCACGTGCCTGGAGGGCGGCACCTCCATGGGCATCCACGAGAGCCAAAGCCGCTTCTTTGAGAACACCGTGGGTCGCAGCCGCGCCTTTATGGGCCCGCTGCTCGAGGTGCTGCGCCGCCACGCGCCCGAGGTCTACGGCAACGTGGACGAGGACATGCTCTACCACGCCGTGAACATCGCGCAGCCGTCGCTGATTCGCACCGAGGCCGACGAGCTCACCTATCCGTTGCATGTTATGGTGCGCTACGAGATCGAGCGCATGCTGTTTGCCGGCGAGGCCACGGCCAAGGATATCCCCGCGCTTTGGAACCGTTTTATGGACGAGTACCTGGGCATTCCAGTTCCTGACGATACGCACGGTTGCCTGCAGGATACGCACTGGAGCGGCGGCTCGTTTGGCTACTTCCCAACCTATGCGTTGGGCAGCGCCTACGACGCCATGTTTGTACCGGCCATGTGCCGCGACGGTGTCGACCTTACCGGCGCCTGCGCGAGCGGCGACCTGGCACCCGTCCGTGCGTGGCTGGGCGAGCACATTTGGCAGTGGGGCCGCGCCAAGGACGCGCCGGAGCTTATCAAGGGCGCCTGCGGCATGGACTTTGACGCCCGCTACTACTGCAGCTACCTGCAGGACAAGTTCACCACACTCTACGAGCTGTAAGATCTTGAAGGCCGGCAGTTAGGGACGTTCCTTTTCTGCCGGCGGATAGGGACAGTCCTTGCCAATCCGGCCAGCAAACCGGCCAATAGGCAAAGACTGTCCCCAACGACTAGTCGTTTAAGAACGTCCCCGATGACTAGGCGTCAAGGAGTGTCCCTGGGTGCCGGCAGAAAAGGAACGTCCTCAGGTGCCGGGTGGCCACTCCGAAGAGGCCGTGTGCAAAAAAGGGCAAAAATGAGTACTGTTGTCGGGTTGATAGCATTTCTTTTGAGTAAAAACAGGGTCTCAGATAGGATTGGTTCTTATCTGGGACCCTGTTTATTGGACATATGAGGAGCAATGCTCTTCGATATGACGTTCGGGCGTTGCCAAAATAGCCTCTTGGGGTCATAATTTGCTGTTACTTATTTAGTAACAGTACTCATATTTGCCCTTATTTGCACACGGCCTTTTATAACCCCCTGTCAAACAGCCCAGAATGCGTCTTACAGAGCTTCCAAAGCACTTGTGATGCGCTTCATGGCGGCGTCGGCGGCCGATTGGTCCGGAGCCTCAGCCAGCACGCGAATCACCGACTCGGTTCCGCTCTTGCGCACGAGCACGCGCCCCTCGCCCGCCAGCGAAGCCTCGGCCTCGGTGATGGCGTTCTGCACGCCCATGCTATCGAGCGCGGCGTCCTTGTCCGCAACGCGCACGGCCACCTGCGCCTGCGGCAGCAGCTTGCACGGCGCCGTGAGCTGCGAGAGCGTCTCGCGCTCGGCACGGATCACTTCCATCACGCGCAGCGAGGTCATAATACCGTCACCCGTGCGCTCGATATCGCCAAAGATCGTGTGGCCCGTCTGCTCGCCGCCCAGGCTGTAGCCGCCCTCGCGCATCTTGGCATACACGTGGCGGTCGCCCACGCCGCTGGTCACGGCGCTCAGACCGGCAAGCTCCAGCGACTTGATCAGGCCAAAGTTGCTGGCGATCGTCGGCACCACGGTACCGCCCGAAAGGCGACCATGCTTGTTCAGGTACACGCCGCACACGTACAGGATCTGGTCGCCGTCGACCACGCGACCGCGCTCGTCCACTGCCAGGCAGCGGTCGGCATCGCCATCGTAGGCAAAGCCCACGTCCAGGCCCTGCTCCACCACGTGGCGCTGCAGGCGCTCCATATGCGTGGAACCGCAGTCGACGTTGATGTTGAAGCCATCGGGCGCGGCGTTAATCACGCGCACGTCGGCGCCCAGCGCGTCGAACACCGGCTTGGCCACCGAAGACGCCGAGCCGTTGGCGCAGTCGATACCGATCTTGACGCCCTGCAGCGAAAAGTTCGCGCTGGCGATGAGCGAGGCAATGTAGCGGTTGCGGCCCTGCATGTAGTCCACCGTGGCACCGATGTGGTTGCCTGTGGCCAGCGGCACCTCGGTCTTGCCATCGATGTAATCCTCGATGAGTTCCAGCACGTCCTCGTCCATTTTAAAGCCGTCGCTGTTGACGAGTTTAATGCCGTTATCGCAAAACGGGTTGTGGCTCGCGCTGATCATGATGCCGCAATCGAAGCAGCCCTCCACGGTCTGGTGCGCCGCGCCCGGCGTCGGAATCACGTGCAGCATGTAGGCGTCCGCACCGCTCGCGACCAAGCCACTCACCAGCGCCGCCTCGAACATGTAGCTCGAACGACGCGTGTCCTTACCCACGATCACGCGTGCCTTAGCACTGCGATTGGCGCCGTAATACCAGCCCACAAAACGGCCGATCTTATAGGCGTGCTCTACCGTCAGCCCAACGTTGGCCTCGCCGCGAAAGCCGTCGGTGCCAAAGTACTTCATAAGAGGTCCTCTCTATAGACAAAGGCGCGCCGCCAAAGCAACGCGCCGCCAGCTCATTATCCTTTAAAGCAACCGCAGGGGCTATACCGTCAGGAACATCATCACGATGATCATGGCAAAGCCGATAAGGTCGGTCGGCAAAAACACCGTGCCCAGCATAACGGCGCTGGTGATGGTCGCCGAAACCGGCTCCACGGTTCCGATCAGGCTCGCGCGCACCGAACCGATGTCCTTAACGCCCTGCATATAGAGCATGTACGCCAAGAACGAGCCCACGATCACAAACACCGCAAGCGCCTCGATACCAGCAGCGTCGAGCGCCGGCATATGAGCCCACGGCTGAACCACGGCACACGAAACCACGCCCGCCGTGAGCATGGCAGAGCCCGTAACGATGGGGCTGCCATATTCGGGGAGAATCTTGGCCGGAATCACCGCCATGCAGGTGGCGCTGACCGCGCACATAAGGCCCGCGACCAGGCCGAGCGGCGAGATGCTCAGGCTGGTGGGGTCGCCGCCAGTTGCGATCAAAAACGTACCGCCCAGAGCCAGGCCGATGCCGATGACCTCGCGCGGACGCGGCATACGGCGATCGATGACGCAGGTGTATCCCATGATGATGACCAGCTGCAGGCATTGGAGCACCGTCGCGGTTCCGGCATTGGTCAGGCGAACGGCCGAAAGATAGCAAAACTGATTGAACAGCAGACCAAAGGCGGTAAAGAGCAGCAGCTGTTTGCGGTCGGCGGGCGTGGTCCAGAGCTTGACCAGGCGCGCGCGATCGCGCGTGACGACCACGAGCATAAACAGCAGGCCGGCGAGAATCTGGCGCACGCTCATGAGCCACAGGGTATCGACGTGGTAGGTATCGAACAGAAAGCTCGCGCTGGTACCCGAGAAGCCCCAAAACGAACCACCCACCAGCGTGGCCAGAACGCCCGTGATCATCTTGCGCGTCGAGGCGCTGTTCAGGCGGTCGCGCCACGCGCGGCGCGTGCTGCGGCTCAGCTCGTCGGTCCCCTCCGGAACGACAAAATCGGACGCCGCCGTCATCGGCACCGAAGCCTTTTCATGGGCATGCTGGACCGAGCGCTCCTGTTTCATTCCACTCCCCCGAAATCAATTGCCAACAAAGCGCTCAAACTGTAGCACGACTATTGGTATGAAAAAGCAGATGATGCGGAACATCTACGAGCGTCCAAATTGTGGGGACGAAAGGCGCGGCGAGCTACGCCGAGCGGTCTAATTGTCCGAGGCGTTGGGGTCGGTAAGGTCGCCCTCGGCGCCAGCGTCGTCGGTGTCGCCCTCGTCGGCGGAATCGTCGTCGCCGTCGTCACCGGCGCCGTTCTGCTCCTGCTCGCGGCGGCGTTTTTCGCGAATCTGCTCCACGGCGGCGCGCAGGGCGGCTTCGTCCTCGGCACGCGCCACATCTTGCGTGGTCTTGACCATATGGCGAATCTCGAGCACCAGCAGCACGATCAGCGGCACCACGATGAGTGGAAAGAACAGCAGCGGATTGGTGAGCAGTGACACCACCACGCCCAGGCCTGCCGAGACAAAGACCACGCGGCCCACCACATCGGCGGCGGGCACGGGCGCGGCGTCCTCGACCGGATTGGCATCGCCCTTGGTGTGGTAGACCGGCGAGCCGTCGGCCGCGGCCTCCACGGATACGATGCGATGCGTGTTGAGCGAACCCTCCAGCGCGTCGTCGGACGAATGGAAGGTAATGATATCGCCCACCTGGTAGGCCTGGCTGTTGTCGGTATCGACGACGATAAACGAATGCACGGGAATCGCCGGCTCCATCGAGCCGGTCAGCGTACGCATAAAGCCATAGCCCATGATGGTGGGGATCTCGCCGGCGGGCGTGAACACCGTGCGCAGCAGTACCACAAAGGCGACCAGAATCACCACGGTCGCCAACACGTTGATCACGCGGAGCACGTGCTTCATCACTCGTCGGCGTCCTTTGCGGAGGTGTTGGCGTCGGCGGCGTCATCGACCTCGGCGGTATCCGCTGCAGGAGCGTCGCCCTCGCCAGCAGCAACCTCATCGGCATCTCCACGCAGGCGGGCCAGCAGATAGCGCGACAGGCTGTTGCCCTCGGCGCGTCGCTCGGCGCGGGCGCGATCGCGCACGGCCTGCTCCAGCTCGTGCGCCAGCGAATCCAGGCGCTGCTGCATCTCCGCGCGGGCGGCTTCGACCTCGCGCTCGCAAGCGGCGCGGGCGGCGGCAACTTCCTGCTCAATGCGCTCCCCGGCCTCGAGCTCGGCGGCGGCAATACGCGCGTCGGCATCGGCGCGGGCCTCCTCGGCAGCGCGCGTGGCGGCATCGCGCTCGGCGACAGCGACGGCAACCTTCTCGTTGGCATCCACCGCAGCCTGCTCAACAGCAGAATCGGCTGCGGCGCGGGCAGCGTCGATCGCGGCATCGGCGGCCTGCTGAGCGGCAGAGACCTTCGCCTCGGCCGCGGCAACGGTGTCGGCGAGCTTCTGGTCCGCAGCGGCAGCGGCGGCGTCAGCCGCCTCCTGCGCGGCACGGGCATCGCGCTCGGCCGTCAGCTGCACTTCCTCAATCTGCAGCTTGGCGGCATCCAACTTGGCATGCAGCTCAGCAGCATCGGCAGCCGTCTTGGCAGCCAGGGCCGCGGCAGACTCGCTCTTAACCTGCGCGACCTGCGCGGCAGCAGCCTGCTCGGCGGCGGTAACCTTGGCTTCCGCGTCCGCACGGGCGGCCGCGACCTCGGCATCGGCTTCAGCACGCATCTGCGCCAGCTGCGCCGCCGCGGTCTCACGCGCCTCAGCAGCGTCGGCCTCGGCGGCCTTCTTGCCGGCCTCGACGTCCTCCAGCGATCCGCGCAGTTCCTCAACATCGGCCTCAGCCATCTGCGCACGCTGCGTCAACGCCAGCTCGCGCGTCTTGGCCTCGTCCAGCTCGTCGGCCAGGTCATCGCGCTCGTCGGTCAGCGCGTGCGCCTGCACCTTCCAGGACTTGACCTGCCCCTGCAGCTCCTCGATCTGCTCGCGGGCCTCGGCCAGCGCCTGCTCGGCATCAAGCTGGGCCTGCGTGACCTCCTCCACAAACACGCGGCGGACCTCGACATCGGGCAGGTCGGGGCTATCGACCTGCTCCTCCTTAATCTCTTTAATAAACTTGGGCGCCACCGGCGCGTGTTGCACGCTCTCGAGCTCCTGCAGATTGCGCTCGTCATCGGTCAGGCTCTTAAAGACGGCGTAGTTGTTGATGAGGTTGGTGTACATCTGCACCATGTACTCGTCGTCGAACGCCAGCGACTGCTGCTGCACATCGATGTTGTAGCCCACCTTGTCGTAGCGCTCCATAAACTGCCACAGCTGGTAGCACTTGCGGTAGTTGGGGTCCTTCATGATGAGGTTGGTGCGCTGGATGGGGCTGCGGACCGCGCTGCAGCCGTTCATGATCTGGCAGAACGACGCACCGCGCAGTGCCATGACCAGACGGCGCACGCGGTCGATGCGCATAAAGACGTCCATGTTGTCGGCGTCGTTCTCGGCAAAGCTCTGGCGGTTCTTGACCGTCATCTCGACGTTATACTCGATCTCCTCGTACGCGTCATCGATCTTGCTGTGCATCTTAAAGCGGTTGCGGATCTCGTTGCCCGTCGACCAAAAGATCACGTCGGTGCGCTTGTCCACAAACGTCAGCAGGCGCTGAATCAGCTGGTAGATAAAGCGGTTCTCGTACAGATCGTACGTCTCGACGGTATTGACGTTGAGGATGCGCGTGGGATGGACGCCGCCATCGTCGCTCGGCGCCAAAAACTGCGTGTTCTGGCTGAGATGACGGACGCTGTCGGCGCTGATCTTTTTGGCGAGCGAAACCGGCACCACTTCTTCCTCGGTGGTGATAAAGCGGCGCGGCTTTTCGATAATGGTGTTGATGGCGTCGAGCGAGTCCTCGATCATGCTGATCCATTCCTCGTCCACCACCTTGACGAGCTCCTCGCGCTGCTGCTCGATCGTGGTGCCCGAGGCCTGCGCCATCTCAAAGAGATAGCGGAAGTAGCGGCTGTCCTCCTGGATGGGCTCCATCTGCTCGGAGAAGCTGGTATAGAGGTCCTGAATGGTCTCGGACATGGGTTACTCCATAGGTTGGATCGATCGGGGGAAGGCGCGCGGGACAAGGACTACTGATCGCCTTATCCCACGCCCCGCGCTCGCACGCGCTTAGTAGAAGTTCTGAATCCGCTGCAGGTACATGACGGAATCGGGCAGGCCGCCCTCGCCAAAGGTCTTCTCGATGTACTCGATCAGGCCCTTCATCTCGTCGCGCACAAAGCTCACGTTCATGGACTCAAACTTCTTGAGCACCTTGCGGGCGATGATGTAGTCCATGCCGCCCAGCTCGGTGCCACCGCACGCCACGTACACGGGGATAAAGTCGTACATCTGCTTGATGATACGGTTGCCAAACGCCAGCTTAAAGCGGGTCTGCAGGTACTGGTCCAGCTTGTGCATCTTCTGCAGTAGCTCGTCGTCGATCACGTACTCGACCTTGGCCTTTTGGAACAGATACTGCAGGTGGTCGGCCGTCACGTGCACGCGCTCGTGCGGCTCGCACTCAAACGCGTCGGCGCGCTCGTTAAGCTCGATGGGGATCGCGCGGTCGTACACCTTGTCCGTGATGGTAAAGGTGGAGTCGTCGTTGTTGGCCGTGCCAATGAACCACAGGCTGTCGGGGATGGTGAGCTTGCCGTCGTGGAGCGCCTTGGGGTCGGCGGCCCACTGGGTGGGCACCAGGTCGAGCACCCACTCGTCGTGGCTCGGCATCTCGAGCACCGACAGGATCTCGGCGAAGTAATACTCCACGCGGGCCAGGTTCATCTCGTCGAGCACGATCATGGACGGGTCCTGGCGCAGACCCGCCTCGTACACGGCGCGGAGGAACTCGGTCTCGTTGAAGCGCTTGGAAAACTCGTTAAAGTAGCCGAGCACCTCGGTGCGGTCGCGAAAGCTCGGCTGCACCGACACGATGGTCGCGGGGTTGTCCAGGTAGCGGCTAAAGCTGTAGGGCAGCGAGGTCTTACCGGTACCCGAGATGCCCTCCAGGATCAGCAGCTTGGAGGCGGCCATGCCGGCCACAAAGCGGCGGATGATCTCGGGCGTGTAGTAGAGCTTCATCTGGCTGCACGCAAACGCGCGGAAGCTGTCGACAAAATCCTCCAGCGAGATGGCGTCGTCGTAGACCGGAGACTCCCAGTCGCGATACTTGAGGTCCACGAGCGACAGCTTGGGGAAGCGGTTGGCCTGGGCGATCTCTTTTTCCTCGGCAAGGGTCTTGGCCTCGACGGTGGCCTTGGCCATGGCGGCTGCGGCATCCTTGACGCCCGCGCCATCGAGCGCGAGCGACGCGTTGCCCGACATGACGGCCGTGGCGCCCTCGCCCGCGACAGCACCGGCACCCGCAGCGGCACCCACGACGTTGCCCACCGTGGGCAGGTGGTCGTCGGCCAGGGCCGAGGCGCCCACGTACGGAATCTGCTTGGTGCCGCCCATGGCGTTGACCTTGAGCGCGAGCAGCTTGTTCTTCTCGTCCATGAGGTCGAGCACCTGCTTGTTCAGGCGGCCGATCTCGCGGTAGAGCGCCTTGTTGGACGTGTCGTCTCGATGTAGGCGGCGGTTGATGCGGTAGCGGTGCACCAGGATGGCCACGATCAGCACGGGGACCGCGATGAGCATGGCAAACAGAATGACCGCGCCAATCTTGCCCACCAGGTCAAACGTGGTGAAGTAGGTCATAAAGATGTTGAAGTACTCAACCCAGCCAAATACCAGCAGGTTAAGGATGGAGCTCACGACGGCAACGACGTTGTAGACGACCTTTGCCAGCAGCTCCCAGGCAAATCCCAGAAACTCACTCACCGTCGGTGCCCTCCTGCTTGCTTGCGTTCATCGCCGCCTCGGCCTCGGCCTTCAAACGGCGGGCTTCCTCGAGCTTGGCCTCGGCCTGGGCGAGCTGCTCGGCAGCGTTATCGGCCGTGACGGTGGCAGCGGTGCCCTTGCCCTCGGCGTCCACGATGGCAGCCGCGGCGGCCAGGCGGTCCTCCTCGGCCATGGCGCGCTTAAGGTTCATGCCCACCACGATGAGGTGGTAGACCTGGTAGATAAAGAACAGCAGCATGGGCAGCACGATCACAATGAGGAAGCCCATAGAGCTGGACAGGAAGTCCATGACCTTGCCCATCTGCGGCAGCGCAAATAGGTACTTGCCCACAATGTCACCGTCGCTGATGATGTGCGTATCGGCCACGTCGTTGTTGTCGCCCTTGGTGGTAAAGCTGCGCATGCCGTTGACCTCGTCGATCGCGGCGATGCGGTGCGTGTTGAGCGCGTACTCGTTGTCGATGATGGTGTGGAACGTCACGATGTCGCCCACCTCGAGCTTGGAGGTATCGCACTTTTGGATGACGATGAGGTCGCCCTTGTTAAACGTGGGCGCCATGGAGTCGGACTGCACGGCGAGCGGGGTGAAGCCGGCGATGTCCGACACGCTGCCGTCCTCGCGCGTGGCGAGCGTGGTAAACGCATACAGGGCCGCCACCAGGATGATGATCCACATGACGACGCTCAGTGCGATGGATGCGACTTTTTTAACAGATTGCATGATGTCCCTTACTACCGTTGCCGTTTAAGTCGTGTGCGACCCGACGGCCGCCGTGCGTATCTACTGTTCCTCGATGCCCTCAAAGCGCATCGAAACCGAATAGTTAGCTCCCTTTAGCATATTAGTGCAACTTGGGTCCGTTCCCTCGAGCCATATGCGAACGGTTACCGGCTTATCCGTATCCTTTATCAGATCGAACATGTCGCTCGCCGCGGTGGCCTCGCCCGATCCGAGCCCGAAGACCGTGGCCGAACCGGATGAGCCGCCACCCCCGTTGGGGTTGTAGACCCAAGTTTGGCCGTCGGCGGTAAAGCTCATGCGCATGGCGCTGGCCATGCCCTCGGTGTCGGAGCTAAACCGCGTGCCGGATGCGCCGTTGTCGCCGTCCTGCCCGGTCAGGCGCACGCGCAGGTCCGTGCTGCTCATAAAGTGCAACGTGAACTCCAGGTAGGCGCCGGTGGCGGGGTCGGCGGTGGAGCCGTCCTCAAAGGTGAAGGTCTGGTAGTCGCTCGTGGTGACGGGCTTGAGCCTGGACGCGTCGATGTCCACGCCCTTTTCGCTGGCGATGCGCGCCGAGATCTGGTCGAAGCCCAGACTGTGGACGTACTCTTCGAACGTGGCGTGCTCGTCCAGGTCAAAGCGCAGCGAGCCGTCGGCGTTGGCGTCGATCATGAGCATGCGGGTCTTGGCGCTATCGGCGATGGAGAACCAGGCGAAGGTCGCCATGGCTATCGCCACCAGGGCAAACAGGACCAGGACCACGGTGGTGGTGAGCTTGCGGCGCAGGCCGGTGTCGGCGGGGGCGGCGGCTTTGGGCTTGCGGGTGGCAGCGAGTTGCTTATGCGTCATGGCTACTCACCGTCCAAGGTCGCAAAGAGGGCCAGGTGCAAGGTACCCGGGTCCTGGTGCAGGTAGTCGGCGCTATCGGGGTCGGTACCCTCGATGTAGTAATAGATGTCCAGGCGATAGGCCTGGCCCAGAGCCAGCGTGGCGAGCGTGCTTTGCGGGCGCGTGGCCGTCTCGCTCGTGTCCAGCGTAAAGGCGGCCGGATCCTGCGTCACGTCTGCGCCGCAGGCGAGCTGGCCGTTTTGCCAGCCCAGCAGCATGCCGTCGGTGTAGCCGACAAGGCCAGCCGGGGCGGTCGTGGGATGCTCGCCGCGATGGCCGCTGTCGGAGCTGTCGAGCTCAAAAATGTTGGTGGCGAGCGCCTGGCCGCCGCTCGAGATCTTGATGCCCACGCGGGCCGCGCGCAGCAGCTCGGCGTCGACGCCCTGCGGGACCAGCGACTCGGCCAGATACAGGCTCACCTTGCCTTTGACCTTGCTGGCACCCGTGC
This sequence comes from uncultured Collinsella sp., assembly GCA_934654775.1. Lineage (GTDB taxonomy): Bacteria > Actinomycetota > Coriobacteriia > Coriobacteriales > Coriobacteriaceae > Collinsella. Next base: position 97,549 of record CAKUGR010000003.1, on the reverse strand, counting down.
CCGTGATGGTGGGGCGCAGGTCAACCCAGCCGTGATAGTAGGCGGAGCCATTGTCTCTTGCCTGCTCAAATACCGTGGCGTCACCGCTGGAATTGTTCTGCGCGCAGGCTGCAAAGCCGTTGAGGTCGAAGGTCGAGACCGGATAGAGCGTCGCGGCCCCACTCGCGGTGGAGGCCAGGGATGCGTCACCTTGCTGCGACCAGCTGCCGGCATCGGCATCGCCCAGCTCCAGGACCAGCTTGGACGTGTCGCTGTGCACGCTCACCGAGTTGGTGTTGACCTTCATGTTGCTGGTGAACCACGCGTAGGTCGCGGCGCCCAGGGTCGCCGCGAGCGCCACCATGACGAGCGCGATGTAGGCACGCGCGCGGCGGGCGCGGCGGCGGGCGTCGGCGTCCGTGCCCGCGGTGCGCCCGGCGGACGCGCTGGAGGAGGCCGCGGGGGTCGTGCTCTGGGTTTTGTCCTTGCAGCTATCTGCTGGCATGTGCTTCGTATCTTCCATGTCGCTCGCCCCCTTATCCCTTGGCCGCGGCAAAGGCAAGCTGCAGCACCACATCGCGGGCCTGAGCCTCGTCGATGCATTGGGCGTCGCAGCCTTCCATGTACACAACGTAGCGAACGCTTGCCACCTCGTTGGCGGCCAGCGTGCAAATGGGCGTGGCACCCGCGCGCGGCGTGGGCGTGTCGCCGGTGCCGTCCATGCTATAGGCGCTTATGGCACGCGCGGGGTCGGCGATGTAGGTCCAACCCGAGGCGCCAGCACCCACGACCACGCCGTCTTGCGCGGTGGTGCGTCTGCTGGTGGCGCCCGCGGTGCTGCCCAGGTCGTCGCAGGTAAAGATATGCGTTTGCGTACCCGACTGGGTCGTGATGACCAGACCCAGGCGCAGCGCGGCCAGCAGCTGCGGGTCGCTCGTCACGCTCATCTGGCCCTGATACAGGTACACGTTGAGCGCGCTGTCGCTGCCCTTAAGGTACAGCGTGCCCGAAAGGGCATAGTCGTCCAGCTGCGCGGTGCAGTCGGCGTAGTCGGTCGTGATGCCCGCTGCGTTTTGGAACGTGCCACGCCAAAAGCGGGAAAGATCGGCCGTCGAGATGGGATAGAGCGTTTTGTCGACGGCGGCGAGCGTTGTCGTTGTGTCCCATGGTCCGTTGGCCGAAAGTCCAATCTGCAGGTCGGAGCCCTCGTCGCTTACCGTATGCGCCACGGGCGTCACGTTGGTGTAGCGCGAGTTGCTAAACCAGGCGTAGGTCGCGGCGCTCAGGGCGGCTACCAGCACCAGCATCCATGCGGCCGCGGCAACCATGCGACGGCGCGAGCTTAGGATATCTTTGATGTTCGATGTGCTCATCCCCGGCCCCCTTATGAACGCTTGCCGGCAAAGCGCAGCGCCAGCGATTGCAGGCTGGTGGCGGCCAAGTTGTTGGTGCAGTCGGGGTCGCAGCCTTCCAGCCACACGTACACGTCCACGCGCACGGGCGTGCTACGGTTTGCGCCCTTGGCGGCGGCGGGCAGGCTACAGATCTTGGTCGTGGCCTCTTTGAGACTCACGATACCGGTGTCTTCGTTGTAGTCGCAGAAGTTTGCGCTGGTCAGCTGGTCAAAGTGAACCGTGGTGCCATCGGAGCGGGTGCTGTCGAGCACCCGGTGATTCTGCTCGTTCTCGCCGGCATCTTTGCCGTCGAGCGTGTTGTAGCGCGCCTGGGGATTGTGCTCGCTCGAGACCTCAAAGACGTACTGGCCCGTTACGGTGTCACTCTTGCCTGGGACATAGGCTACCAGCCCCACGCGCAGCGCAGTGGAGATGGGGTTTGCCGGGTCCTGCTCGGTAAAGTCGATGCCCGACAGGTACACATCGGTCGCGGCCGAGTTGGTGGCCAGGTATAGGGAAGTCTTGTAGTAGTCGGAATGCTCGGCGGCGCCAAACATGCTGGCAAACAGCGAGTCCTGCGTGGTTCCGCCGGTAAAGCCCGTTACCTTTTGGAAACCGTTGAGCACGTTATCGGTCGAGACGGGATCGAGCAGACCCGTAAAGCTCAGACCGGCGTTGGTTTTGTATTCGCCGTCGTATTCGTTGGAGATAAGGAAGGTCACGCCCGTGCCCGCGGCCATCTTGACGTCGGTGATATGACGGTTGGCGTTGTAGATGTACCAGGCGTACGTTACGGCTCCAGCAGCAGCGAGGGCCACCAGCAACGTGGCGAGCATGCGATTGAACTGTTTTCGCAGCGAGCGCGCGTCCGACATGTCCCTCCCCCATATGCCGCGTTGTAAACTGCCTGGGCACGATTTGCCCATAATGGAGTTATTTTACGCGAACGTGCAGTTCATCGGGGGTACAAACGGGACTTTCCGCGTGCTGTTCACGCTGCGGCGGGCTCCGATGGGGCCACAATTCACCAGTTTTTTAAAATAGTTCTTGCCACTGGGCGGGAGCTCCGTTATATTATTCCCTGCGCACTCGCGCACCCTTGATCGGGCGTTTAGCTCAGGGGGAGAGCGCTTCCCTGACACGGAAGAGGTCAGAAGTTCAAATCTTCTAACGCCCACCAAATGTTCGCAGCTCAGAGGCTTCGCCTCTGAGCTGTTTTGTTTTACGCCGCCAATCCAAAAGGACACCGAGGCGGCCAAACCGCTTCGACAGCTCCAATAACCATCCCAACCGTGGCTGATACCGCCTCGACAGCGCCGACAAACATCTCAACTGCGCCCAAAGCCGCCCAACAGCCCTGATAATCGCCTCGATCAGGCCCAAAATCGCCCAAGCAACCCTAACGATCGCCCCGATCAGACCCAGATGTGGCCCTCGTAGCCGTATCCGGACAGCCCGCAAATCGAAGGTGAATGGTTTCCTGCGAAGTGAACGAGCCAAAACGAACCCCCGGAGCATCGACACTTTTGGCGGCTCATTTCCTGCGGTTTTGTCGTTAGAATCCTGCGGTTTTGGCGCCAAAAAGTGTGGATGCTTCGGGGGTCCAAAAACACTCGTTCACTTCACGGAAAACCATTCACCTTCAATGCGGCAGCACCCCCTCCGCCGCCAAAGGCCCACTTACCAATGCTGATGTGCCTCAATAACGGTCTGCCAGAGTTTAAACCGCTTTGTCTCGACGCGCGCCTGTGCCAAATATCGCGCTTCCTCAGTCATGGGCTTGTAAAATATGGGCCGCTTGCGACGATGCAGCTTGCGCCGGACGCGTTCGCACAGGCGAACGAGCTTGTCGTAGTCGCTTGCCTGGTCGGTCGTCACCGTAAAGTGCGCGACCCCATTGAGCATCTGCAGCTCGTTGCGGCGCTCGGCATCCTTGCGGATCTTCTCGCGTCCGTCATGGATGGCGTCGCTGTCGTAATCGACCAGCGCGGTAAGCACCTCGGGCAGCAAGCCAGCCCTTACTTTATCCAGGCCCACCTCCGCTTTCGCCGTAAGCGTTATGTCGGGCGTGCGCTCCAACACGCGCAGTTTGCGGTTACGCCCATCGTTGTATCCATCGCGAATGAAGTACTTCTTGTTCAGCTCGGCCTTGCCCAGCGCAAGCCCACCGTAATGTGCAGGCAACGACATAAACATGCAAAGCCCCGACTCCCTTGGAGATCGCGAGCCCTCCACCACATACGGAAGCAACGCTTTTGCTTTGGCGGCGCCCCTCACCTTTGACGCCCGGTCAAGGTACGCCGCAATGAGCTCCTTGGTCGTGAGCTTCCCATCGCGCATGCCCGCATCCCTGCTGGTCACCCCGCCGGGAGCAAGGTCATCCAGCCGGTAGTCCGATGTCATGGCATAGCCGGCATAAATGGCCTCCGCCGCATCGCCATCGTGCGCGGCCTGCAAAAATGCCAGCTCGGGAGAGCACACGTATGCATCAAGGTCGCCCCTCCAGTGGCCCAGAGAGATAAACGAACCCGCGGGGAGCTCGCTGGTGCACAGGTGCGTCTTAACGTGCTTGGTCCGCCGGCGGTCGGCTCGCTTTGGCACCATCAGGTCCAGCACGCCAATCCCCAGGTCATAGCGATCGATAAACTCCTGCGCCTCTTGGTCACAGAGCGCGCAGGCACCTGCAATCGACACGACCTCTGGTTCCGAATCCCCAAAGCGAGGGTTCGGAATGTGCGCCAAAAGCGCCAGTGCCGCGTTATGTGAAACGATGAAGTAGCTCATGGCGCGAAGATAGCACGCACGTCACCAGCGGCTCGCGAGCCTGACAAGTTTCCCGTAAACGACCAGCGGTTTTTTGCTGCAGCGCATCCAAAGTGTTCATTCGTCGACGTCTAAACGCAAATCCGTCAAGCTTTTGGCAAGGTTGCCGCTCAGCTGACCAAAAGCTGACCATTTACTTGACCATTTGCTTGACGGCGCGCCCTCGCCAAAATGCTCCGCGACCTCTCGAGCGGCCATAGTGCTCGCCCAGCGACCACACGCCCACCGCTGGGGTATCCTTGGGACACATGCACCGCAAGCCGCACAAAGGAGCCGCCATGCGCACCGAGCTCGATGTTCCCTTTTCGCACAAAGACGAGGCCAAGGCCCTGGGCGCCAAGTGGGACCGGGCCAAGAAGATCTGGTACGTGCCCGATGGCGTCAACCCCGAGCCCTTTGCCGCGTGGCTGCCCGGCGTGGATCGCTCCGACCCCAGCGCGCCCTACATCTACCTGGTGCTGGGCAAGCGCGAATGCTGGAAGTGCCATGAGCAGACCACGGTCGCGGCCTTTGGCATTCCGTATTTGGCGGCCGAGGATTCTGACAGCTTAGCCGCGCCCGGCGATGCGCCCGCCATGGACGACGCGGGGCACATCGCGATCGACACCTTCCGCGCCAACGCCGTGGCCATCGTCCCCGCGCTGGGCTGCGTACCGTCCGAGATCCGCGACTACCTGCGTCAGCGCTGCGGCTACAAGCCCGTCACGTCGCGCACCACCAAGACCACGTCGCTCGCCAGCACGTGCACCGGCTGCGGCGCGCTGCAAGGCAGCCATTACCTGTTCGAGGAGCCCACGTCGCCGTTTGCGCTCACGGCCATCAACAAGCTGCCCGCGCTGGAGTTCGTGCGCGTGGAGGTCGCCGGCGTCTATGGCATCCCCGCCACCCAGGGCAACTTTGACCAGGCCCTCTTTACCTGGGCCCGCGACCATCACACCCAGTTCCATAAGAGCCTGTGCGAGGGGATTTACCTGTAGCCAAAAACTCGAAAATCGAGTCCAGTTTTCCTCGAAAATCGAGTATGCGCAGGTAGTTGAGTTGCAGGCTCGAGGGTCTACAATCCCAGAATGTGCTCCAGGTAGCCTTTGTTGAACCAGAACGATTGCCTGGTCATCCAGCGTCCGTCGGGCAGCTCGTAGGCGTTCCTAGCAATATCGCCGATTTCGGTTCCGCCGGCGAACCTATACGCAGCTTTCGAGGTATGCGGGCGGACGTGAACAATCGGATTGTCCGCCATACCGGGCAGATTGTTGGTCACCTTGAGCTTTCCGCTCGCATCCCGATACGAGTTGAGCTTAACGCCCTCACGAATCACCTTTCGCGTCTCGTCCCAGCAAGCCTTTGCGGGACCTTCGATTTCGTTTGCCGGCATCGCCCAGAATAAGCAGCGGTCAAGGCGCCACGCCCCCTCGTGATCCTCATGGAACACGACGAAGAAGAAACGGCTGGTCTCGAGGCGCGCACGGAAAGGAGACGTCTCCCAGTCCTCATTGATTAGCTGCTTAAATTCAAACGGAGGGAAGGACATTGCCTGCTCGATGTGCCCTCTCTTGTTAACGCGACAAACACGAACGTTAATCCCTGCCTTAACGAACTCCTCGGCAGCATTGCTTTTAATGCCGAGCATGCGATACACAAGCGTGGTCCACTGCGCCTTGTTGCCCGTGTATTCCAAGCCGTACTGCTCCGCAATCTGACGATCGGTTTCGCCATAGTGGCGCTCGATAAACGCGGTAACGTAGCTTTCGAAATCAATGGACTCATCACCAGTCTGAACGATGCTCTCGCCGACGCGCGGGGCACCAAGAACATATGTATGAAGCACATAGTCCATGTACGAGCGCTTAAGCGAGAAGGCCCGGCGCTTTGCACGACGGCGCTCAATCTCGCCCGTATCGGTATTGAAGTACTCGTAGTACTGGTCAGCCCACATCGTCGCCTCGGTAGCACCCTTCGTGCAGGCACCGAGGTAGGTAGTCATGCCCTCCGAAAGCTCGTCTGCGCGGCCATCCTGAATGTACGAAATGATCTTCTCGTAGTCGGCGCGAATAATCTTCATGTCCTCTTCGGGCAGACGGACCATGACCGCACGCTCGATGCGTTGATCGTATTTATCTATGGAACGATCGCGGCCGTAGTAAATCAGCAGGATATTGCTGAGCTTGGTCTTGAGATGCGAGCTGTCGTAGTCGAGCGAGACAGGACGGTCGTAAGGGATCATCGTCAGAACGAGGCGTTCGCCGGCAGACTTGCGACCGTCCTTGAGCACATCAAAGCACGTAGCCTTGAGCTCGACGCCCGCCTCGGGAAAATCTGGTCGGTCATCGCTGTTAGCCTTGTAGCCAAAGTAACGCTCCTCGATAAGATTGCCCATGCCGCCCTTGTACTTCTTGGACCCAAAGTCCTTGGGCGCGCTCTCCCCCTCTGGCGCAATGCCGAGCTCGAGGATATCGCGAAACGTCATACCATCGAGATTGGCGGCATAGCGTTCGATGCTTGAGGGGTCAGAGAAATCAGTATCGTCAAGCATGCGCTTGAAATCGAGGTGTTTCTTGGACATGGGGGGCCTCCGAACATCACAGTTAAACCCATGGTAGTTCAGGGCAGCGTTTTCCTCCATGAAATTGAGGTCTTGATCTTGTCCGCTCGATCGGTTATTGTTGTGAGCACCATAAACGGACACAGCAGCGATTGGAGAAACGTGTCTGAGATTAACATTGCCGAGCTTTTTGCGGGCGTCGGCGGATTTCGTCTGGGTCTCGAAGGCTACGCCGACCCGCGCCATCCCGAGTTTTACATGAAGCCCGCCGGCCCCTTCCATACCATCTGGGCCAACCAGTGGGAGCCGCCCGGAACCAAGTCCCGCCAGTTCGCAGCGCGTTGCTATATGGATCGCTTTGGCGTGGATTCCGTTGTCAACGAGGACATTAATAAGGTCCTTGAGCAGGCTGAAGCCGGCGAGATTGAAATCCCCGACGTGCAAATGGTCGTCGGTGGCTTCCCTTGCCAGGATTACTCCGTCGCTCGACCGCTCAATCAGGCGCATGGCATTGAGGGCAAGAAGGGTGTCCTTTGGTGGGACATCTATCATTTCCTCGAGATGAAAAAGCCGCGCTTCGGTCTCTTTGAGAATGTTGACCGCCTGCTTAAGTCGCCCGCGTCTCAGCGTGGTCGCGACTTCGCCATCATTCTGAGCTGCCTCGCCGACCTCGATTACACCGTCGAATGGCGCGTGGTCAATTCCGCGGAATACGGCTTCCCCCAGCGCCGCAAGCGCGTTTACATCTTCTGCGAGAAGAACGCCGGCAAGGTCGATCTTGCTGACCGCATGCGCAACGGCGTCATGGCGAAGGCCTTCCCCGCCATCTATCCTGACGAAATGGCCGAACTCGATGTCCTGCCCGATCCTTACGAGAACTCGACTCGCTTTGGCGTTGGTCAAAAGACCTCCCAATTCAAGAACGCCGGAGTCATGCAAGGCTGCCATGTTTTGACCTGCGACTTCGCTGAGAATTATCACGGCGAGCGCCGCGTGCTTGGCGATGTGCTTGTCGACGAGGCGGCTGTTCCGGAACAGTTCTATATCTCCGACGAGAAGCTCCCCGATTGGCGCTACCTCAAGGGCAGCAAGCGCGAAGAGCGCACCAATAAAAAGACGGGCTTTACGTACACGTATTCCGAGGGAGCCATGAGCTTCCCGGATGCTATCGACAAACCGAGCCGCACCATCCTCACGGGAGAAGGCGGCACGGGAGCCAGCCGCTTTAAGCACGTCATCGAGTGCCCGGATGGTCGTTTCCGCCGTCTCGTTCCTGACGAGCTCGATCAGCTCCAGGGATTCCCGAAGGGCTGGACGGATACCGGCATGACCGACGGCCATCGAGCTTTCTGCATGGGCAACGCACTCGTCACCGGCATACCCCACCGCATCGGCGAGGCCATGGTTGAGGTGTACGGGCTGTAATCAAGCCGCCTTTGGCATAAACAAAACGAGGGCTAGTTCTTAATTGAACTGGCCCTCGTTATTTAACTTTCGAAAACTTAGGATTACTTACCGTCCGGCACGATACCGACCAAGCTGACCGTTACGTCAAAGGTCGGAGCGGTGGTGTTCTTGCCCTGCTCGGACCAGTTTTGGCAGTCTGAGTCGGTGCCTTCCATCCAGATGACAATCTTCATGTTCGTGCCGTTGTAACCGACACCCGAAGCGACCTTTTGTGCATTGCCACTCGGCTTAATATAGACTTCGCCCGCTTTCGTAGCACCCCAGTTATCGCCGTTTTGATCGAGTGAATCGGTGCCAGAAAGGTGCAAATACGTAGGAGCAACAACCTTGTTCAGAGATTCAGAGTCGACGCGCGACCAACCCGCAACGGTAATCACGTCGTTACCCTTATCGGTTGTCGAGGGAGCGGTTGGCGCATAGACAACGCGCAGCTCGCCGTTGATCACAATGCCCACGCGCAGGCTGCCTTTGATTTTGTCGAACCATTTCTGCGTGCCGCCATGCTGCGTGATCGTAATGGGCGAGCCGTTGCTCGCGTCCAAATACACATCGGCAACGCCCGTGTTCGCCACGGTATACAGCGTGTAATTCGCAGCGGTGAATGCATAGTAATCGTTGCCCTGAATGGTGTACTTGCCGGGAGCCTCACCCGAAATGGATGTTTCGACCTTTTGATAGGTACTCACATTAACGCCTTGCCAGTCTTGGGGAACATACCAGTTTTTGGCATCGTTCGTCGACGACGGGCTAATCTCGTGACCGGTTGCGGAAGCGACCGTGGAGGTGTCGGAGCCATGGTCGGGCGTGTCGCCCTCAACGATTTGGAGCACCATGCCATTCGCTTGAGCGGAGATAGTACTCGTATTGGCGTGAACTCTATTGTTCGCAGCAAACCACGCATATGTGGTCGCAGAAAGCGCTACCGCCGAGACGACGACGGTCAACGCTGCCCCAACAAGCTGAACCTTGAGCCTCTTTACTGAATCGTGCATACCCGTCGCCTCCCTTCGTTAAGGAAAAGGGCAGGATCCCGGGCTGGGAACCTGCCCTCTTAAGCCAGCGTACAAACACAGACTATTTGTTGGCTGCCGCAGCCTTAAAGAAAACCGTCATCTTTGCAGTATCGGTCAACAGGTTATTCTCAAGATTCGTGGTTTTAACTACAGCATCCTTACCCTCGTAGTAAAGGTAAACATGGACTGCAGTATCCTGACCAGCGGTGATATCGCCAAGAGTTACAGCGGCATTCTGATCGGCAGAAGTAAGCTTAACCTCGAACTCAGTCGAGTTCGCCTTCTGTCCGTATACTACCCAAGTGTTCCCGCTCTCGTTCGTAACCAGCACGCGCAAGGCCTTCATGAGCTCAGAGTTTGACGCTGCATTCTTGGCAACTTCGACTTTATCAACTTCGAGATTAGTCAGATTCTGACCCTTAGAGCTGATGTTGTAGTCCTGCTGAAGCGCATAGCTGCCCTTCACTGCTGCAACAGTAGATCCAGCGGTTTCGGCATTTTTCGGATCCTTGCAAAGCTCGAGTACACTATTAAGCGTACCATCATCAAGATCCTTACCGAAACCAGTCATCCACTGTCCCTTAGTGGCACCGGCCTCCTCGCCGTAGGTCGCGGGGAAGAGAGCTTTCTTCTCGACATTAGTAGTGACTGTAGTGGTATCAACCCCACTTGCGCCCGTCGTACCATTCGTGATGGTCATGAACGCGGCGTTCGACTGAGCGGAGATCGTGCTCGTGGTGGCGTCGACCTTGTTGTTCGTCACAAACCATGCGAAGGTGGCGGAGCCGAGGGCTACGGCTGCCACGAGCACCATGGCGATGGCGGCGCCCATCTGCTTCTTTAATGCCTTGGTATCCATACGGACCCCTTTCTTTCCCCATTCGTCCCAGATGACCCTCGAGAAGCCCGGAAGGGGAGCCCGCGCTTTCGTGTTGGATGTTGCTTGCCCATCCTTAAAAACATGGGTTTGAGAATACCATAATTCTTACGATTTCCTTATGAGTTTTCGCGACCTGATAATCCAATTGATTCAACGGTCTACCTTGGGTTATGTAAACGCCGTTCGCCCTTTTTTAACGCGCGTTTTAGCGATGCCATAAGTCCGCCTTAAGACTTGCGGTCACAGTTGCGCGCCAGCGTACGCGCTCTCCCCCACCGCGCTTCGCCCCGGGCCCTCCCCCTCGCTATACTGATGTAGCACGTGTAATTTCTGCCTGCTTGACAGGCTATTTGCCAGGAGGATCCCATGGCTGCTGCCGCTCAACCTAAAGGAAGCGTTTCTTCCGGCTCCATTAAACCGGTGACGCGCAAGGCCGTCCGCTGCCAGCGCGAGGTCGCCTGGCTGGTCACGCAGGCGGCCGGCAAGCTCGTCGCCACCACCGACGACGTCAATGCGCCCACGCCTAGCTTTGTGCTGGCGGCGGCGCTGTCGTACACCCGTGAGCAGGAGCAGACCGCACTGAATAACGGGCACGCGATTGACTACGCAGCCGCCATGGCTCCCGATCTTGCCAGCTTTTGCCAGGCTGCCGGGCTGCCCGCGGTGCCCAACGCACTTTCGGACGCGGGCTACATGTTCACCCTCTCGGGCGCGGACCTGATCCGCGACGTTTACGCCTATTGCAGCGACCTCGGCGAGCGCATGGGCAACGTGACCGAGGTCAAACCGGGCTATGCGATCAAGCTCGCCCTGCGGGTGTTCTTGCTGGGCGAAACCTCAGCAGCTTCCACCGCCGGCGACAAAACCTCGGCATAACAAAAGCGCCGGGCGGGAATCGATCCCGGCCCGGCACTTCTTTGTTCTAGTTATCCTCGTCCCCCGCGGGCGAGTTCTTTTGGTTGCGGCGGTTACTCCAGGTCACGTTGTGTTCCTTGTAGTAATCTGGCGCCTCGTTGCCGCTTGCGCTAATGGGGTCGTTGCCGGTGAGGGTATCGGCAATATCCTGCACGAACTTAATGAACAGGCTCGTGTCGTCGGTCTCGGACGAATCGAAATCGAAGCCGAACTCCACCGCGCCGCCGATGATCTTGTCCACGCACTCCGGATCGTCACCGTCCAGCCAAATGACCACGGTGTACTTGTCCACATCGCCCACGCGGAAGTTCTTGTGGCTGATGGTCGTCACTACATCTTTTGACGCAAACGGTTCGGTGTTGGGCTCGGGGTTGCCGTCTGTCGCTGCCGCCGCATAGGTCGTAGGCTCGCCATTGCGATACACCCTCACGCGCGCGGCCTTCTCCACGCCCTTGCTGGCGCTGACCACCTTAAGCTTGGCGCTGTAGCCCAGATCGGTCTTGCCGGCGTTGCGGATATAGAAGGTGTACGCCACGTAGTTCTTACCGTTGTGGCTGCCGTCGATATCGTCCAGGTTGTCGGGCAGGTCCTCGGCAGCGATATTGGTGCCGTTGTCCAAGGCGTCGGCCGCCAGGCGCGCGGTGGCGTTGTTAAAGTCACCGTTGTCGGCAATGGCCACACCGCGGCGGAAGAGCTCCAGGCGGTTGAGGTTGATGGTGAAGTTGCCCATGTTTTCCTGCATAAACGACAGGGCAAACAGCACGCCGAAGGCAAGCGCCAGCACCACGAGGGCCTTTTGCAGCTTGTCCATGCGCAGCAGCGCCGCGCCGATGCGCTCCATGCGGCGCTTGGGCATGTACATGGAGACGACGGCGTCGGGGTCGATGTCGTCGAGGTCCTGGTCGGCCAGGGCCTGCTCCAGCTCCTCGATGCGCACCACGCCGCGCTTTTCGCGCTTGGGCTTGGGCTTGCGGGGCTGATCCTCGGCCAGATCCTCGGCAGCTTTATCTTTGTTGTCGTTTCGCTTGAACAGTGCCATGGCGATCAGAGCTTATACTTGGCGCGGATGTAGCCGACGTATTCTTTGACGAGCTCGCGCTCCATGTCGTCGGCATAACGGAACTGCAGGCCGCAGACGTTACGGTACAGGCTGCCCTTGGGCGCGCGGCGCACCCAGCATACGATGCCCAGCTGCTCGGGCAGCTCGTGGCGCTCGCCCTGCAGGCGGATCGTGGGCATTTGCACGGCCAGGGCCTCGCCCACGTCGGGGTAATCGTTGAGGTAGATGGCCAGACCGCCGGCCGAGACGTCGATGGTCATGGCGTCCTCGGGCTCGGAGACGGTCGCATTGTCGCGCTGGTAGGTCAGGCGCATGGCGACCTTAAAACGCTCGTCGCGGCGCTTGATAAAGGTGCGCTGCTCGGCGACTTTGCGCATTTTCCAGTAGGTGCGAATGCCCTTTTTCTCGATCGACTCGGGGTAGCCGGCGATCACGAACGTTTCCTCGCCCACTTTGTATTGCAGCAGCAGCTTTTGGTTTTCGTCCATGAGCAGCGGCTTGCCGGCCAGCATGGGCGCACTCATAAGGAAGTACGCCTCATCCAGGGTGTCTTTGAACGTGGCGAGCATGTTGAAGTCGGTTTTTTGGCCCATGGGCACATCGAATGCCACCTGAAGCTTGGTCCCCGGCGTTATCTGTTGCTCTGCCATGTATTCTCCCCTACTCGCGGGCGCCGATATCATCGTCGTGCGCGATGCACATTGGGTTATTGTAGCTGCTTTGGTACAGGTTGCAGCGCAGGGCTCGCGAAATGGTGCGGATGCGGCGGCGCGGGTGAACGTGCGCTGGAACGGCTCGGCAGCGAGCACCACACGAGCGTGGATTATTGGACGGTTGGAAAATGAGCGTGGATATTTGGACGGTTTTTGAGCATTTGGCGGCCGATTTCGTCCGAAAATCCACGCTCATCCGGCGGGCGTCCGAATTTCCACGCTCGTGCGTCCGAAAATCCACGCTCGTGCGGCAGATTGGTCGTGGGCCCCATATGGGTATACTCTCGGGGATTCGACTCGATTCGCCCCCGCTGGGGCTTCAAAGGAGACTGCGTATGTCCACTTCTTCAACCGATCCGCGCGCTGCCGCTGCTGCGCTGCTGGTACCCGGCACCACCTGCCATGGCTTTGTCGTCGAGCGCTGCGAGTCCGTGCCCGAGCTCGACTCGGACGCCTACGCGCTACACCACACCGCCTCGGGCGCGCGCCTGCTGTACCTGGCGTGCGACGACGAGAACAAGGCCTTCGCCATTGGCTTTAAGACGCCGCCGGCCGATTCCACCGGCGTGTTCCATATTCTTGAGCACTCGGTGCTGTGCGGGTCGGCCAAGTTCCCCGTCAAGGAGCCGTTTGTCGACCTGATCAAGGGCTCCATGCAGACGTTCCTCAACGCCATGACCTACCCCGACAAGACCATCTACCCCGTTGCCACCACCAACGAGCAGGATCTGTACAACCTGATGGACGTGTACCTGGACGCGGTGTTCAACCCGGCTATCTATACCAAGCCCACCATTTTTGAGCAGGAAGGCTGGCACTACGAGCTGGACCTGCCGGAGAGCGTCGAGGGCGAGGGCGGCGACAGCTCCGCGAACCTGCGTGAGGGCACGCTGCGTTATAACGGCGTGGTGTTCAACGAGATGAAGGGTGCGCTGTCCGACCCCATGAGCGTGCTGGACGACGCCGTCAACGCCGCGCTCTATCCCGACACCGCCTATGCGCACGAGAGCGGCGGCGACCCGCGCTCGATTCCCGCGCTCACTTACGAGCAGTTCCTGGACACGCACGCACGCCACTACAATCCTTCCAACTCCTACATCACGCTCTACGGCGACCTGGACGTGGACCGCGCGCTGGCCTTTTTGGACGAGCGCTATCTGTCGCAGCCGAGTGCCGCGAGCCGCCGCATGGACGCTGCCGTTGCCGCCGGCGAGGACCCGTCCACGCTGGCGCCCAATCCGCTGGACGTGCAGGCGCCTGTGGCCTGCGAGTATAGGCGCGTCGAGATGGCCACCACGCCCGAGAACGCCCTGGTAGGCCTGGGCCTGGTACTGGGCAGCGCGCTCGACCGCAAGCGCACGATCGCGGCTGATATCCTGTTCGAGGCGCTGCTGGGGTCCAACGAGGCGCCGGTTAAGAAGGCGATCCTGGCGGCAGGCCTGGGCGGCAACGCGGTGAGCTACACCGCGGCCGAGTGCCTGCAGCCCTATGAGCTCATCATGCTGCAAAATGCTCAGCCCGGCGTGGCGCGCGAGCTGCGCCGCGTGTTCCAGGACGCCTGCCGCGACCTGTGCGAGCACGGCGTTCCGCGCGAGCGCCTGGAGGCCATCATCAGCAGCAACGAGTACGACCTGCGCCAGCGCGACTACGGCATCGCCGACGGCGTGGCCATTGCGTGCGACGCGCTGAGCACCTGGCTCTACGATGACGACGCCGCGACGCTGGCGCTCAAGTACGGCCCGGTGTACGAGGAGCTGCGCGGCGAGCTGGACGGCTCCTACTTTGAGGACCTGCTGCGCGAGCTGGTGCTGGAGAACGACCACATGGCACTCGTCGAGCTGGTGCCGGTGGACGCCGCCGAGGGTGCGGAGAGCGCCGAGGCTGCGGAACTTGCTGCCAAGCGCGACGCCATGACCGATGCCGAGCTGGCCGATGTGGTCGAGCGCACGGACGCGCTGCGTGCCGCACAGGAGGCCGAGGACACGCCCGAGGCCAAGGCCACGCTGCCGCGCCTGCGCGTGTCCGACATTGGCGAGGCACGCCCCGAGCCGCCGCTCGTCGTGGACACAACCGCGCCCATCCCCTGTCTGCGTCACGGCATTCCCACCAATCGCTTGGCCTACGCCATGCAGTATTTCGACCTGAGCTGCGTCGCGTTTGAGGACCTGCCCTACGTAACACTGCTCTGCCGCCTGCTCAAGCAGCTGCCCACGCGCGAGCACTCGGCCGAGGAACTCGACAACTTGCTCGCCGGCAAGCTGGGCTTTTTGAGCTTTACGACCGAGGTCATGACGCAGCCCGACGTGGACGGCGCGCGCCCCTACCTGCTGGTGAGCGCCGGCGCCCTGTCCGAGAAGATCGATGCGCTGGCGAGTCTGCCGCGCGAGGTGTGGTCGAGCACGCTTTTGGCAGACGCCGACGCGGACCGCGTGCGTGACGTGCTCACGCAGATTCGTATTAGCCTTGAGCAGGGCTTCATTAACAACGGCCACTCGGCGGCGCTGGGTCGCGCGATGAGCTACAGCTCGCCTTCGGCCGTGGTGCGCGAGCAGCTCTCGGGCGTGGACTTTTACCTGTTCCTGCGCGATCTGCTCGAGCACTTTGACGAGCGCTTGGACGGGCTGCGCGCCAAGCTTGCCAAGCTGGCGGGCCGCATCTTTGTGGCCGATGGCTGCATGGCGAGCTTTACCGGCAGCGACGAGGACTTTGACGCGTACTGGGCCGCCGCGGGCGACCTGGGGCTGGGCGCGGGCGACGGCGCCGATGCCGGCCGCAACGCGCTCGTGGTGCTGACGCCGCGCGACCGTCACGAGGCTTTCGTTATCCCCAGCGACATCTGCTTTGCTGCGCGCGCGTGCGACCCGCGTCGCCTGGGCATCGACGTGACGGGCGCCTGGGCGGTGGCTGCCAACGCACTCTCCTACGACTACCTGTGGAACGAGATCCGCGTAAAGGGTGGCGCGTACGGCTGCGGTTTCCGCGCGGCCGGCGAGCGTCAGACGGCGTTCTACACCTACCGCGATCCCGCGATCGATCCCTCGATTGAGCGTGTGGAGCGCGCGGGCGCATGGCTCGGCAGCTTTGAGCCTGACGAGGCCGCCTTTGAGGGCTTTATCGTGAGCTGCGTGAGCGGCATGGATGCGCCGGTGAAGCCGTACGCGCTCACCAAGCGCCGCAACACGACCTACCTGGCAGGGCTCGATCCGCACGCCCGCGAGGAGCGTCGCGCCCAGATGCTCGCCGCCACGCCCGCTGAGCTGCGCTCGCTCAGCGCCGACGTGACGCGCATCGCAGCCGAGTCGCCCACCTGCGTCTTCGGCGGCCGCGAAGTCATCGCCAAGAGCAACGCCGGCTTCAACGTAGTCGACCTGCTCGCCTAACGCACCAAGCAAAAACCACCACGAAGGGGAAAGGCACCTTTGTGGTGGTTTTGATGGCTGTTGGGCCGTATTACAACGCCGCGGCGATTGCTTCGGCCACAAATTTATTAAGCGATTCACCCTTCTTTGCCGCCGCCAGCGCTGCTTGCTTATGAAGCTCGGAGCCCGTTCTCACGTTGAACGAACCCTTAAAAGCTCGTTCGGGCTCCTTGCCCTTCTCGGCGCAAAACTCAAGGTAATCATCGACTGCGTCGTGGAAGCACTGCTCCACTTCTTTAACCGTAGAGCCTTCAAACACAATTGCATCCCTAATGCCGGCAACCATTCCGGTTAACACGTGCTGCTCGGCATCGAACTCGACCGGGGCAAAATAGCCCTTGTAAGCCAAAACGTTACTCATGGCTACCTCCGACATCCTGTAGAAATCGAACAATGTTTCGGATGGTCCCCGCCGTCAATTCGTCAGATGGATGAGGCACGTGCATCACAAACATCCTGCCGTCCGATGGCCTGTAAAAGCGAATGCGCGATCCGGATGTCTTGCCTTTGTTGTCCATCTCAAAGCCATATGAGGCCATAACTTTAAGAAAGTCAGCGTATCTATACGTCGAAGGACAGCCAAACAGTTGAGCGATAAGTTTATCGGTCCGAGTCATCCCGCCCCACATTCTGCAACTATATTCTAGTTGCGATTTTCATCCAATGCAAGCATGTCAACTATAGAACAAATGTACGTATAGAACAAGCGTTCGTATCGCCTCAAAGGTGCCTGTCCCCTTTGTGGTGGTTTGCGGGTGAGCTGTTACTTGAGGAACGGGTTTGGCGTGGCTGCCAGCGGATTGAGCTTGTACATCCTTGCAAAGCACTCGCGACCATAGTCGGAATCGTTGCTCCAGCTGCCGTGGTCGACGTCGTACTCCGCATCCAGGCGAATCCACTCCTCCGGCTTGTTCTTCTCGTGCTTGTTGCAGAAGTAGCGCTGGTACTCTACCTCGTGCTCAAACTCAAACTCGGCATCCGAACCGCGACCAGCATACTCGTCGACCGACGTCAGGTTGCCGTGCTCGTCGTAATAGAACTCCGCATATCCGCCGCGCTCGGACTCGATCCGGTCGATCTTTCCGTCGCTGTACGAATAATTCACGGCGGCAAACGACGAGCTCAGCGAACCGTAATCGTTGCCATGCGTGTCATATGCCACGGGCGAGACGCGCGAAATGTTTCCGTCCTTGTCATACTCGTAGCTCATCGTGAGCGTCCATCTGGTGCCCGCGGTGTCGCCCTGGCTGTCCGTGGTGAAGGACGTCACGCGACCCTTGTCGTAGCCGTACGAATAGACGACCGTTCGAGGATTGGCCGGACTGGTATCGGTGTTGGTCACCATGTTGCCGTCCTGATAAATATACGTGCTCGCGCTCTCGCCGTAGCCCGCACTGGTCGTCTTGTCGATCAGATTTCCGTCCGCGTCGTAGGTAAACGTCGTGGTGCTCGACGCATCGCTTATGTCGCCATCGCTATCGATGCGTGTAACGTTGCCGTCGGCGTCGTACGTAAACGTGTTGATGTTCACGTAGCCGCCCGCCCGATCTTCCTCAATCTCCGAGACGCGGTGAGACTCATCGTGCTCAACGCTGCAACTCATACCGCCGCCCTGCTTGACGGCGGTCGTGTACCCCGTGACATAGCCGTTCTTATCGCGCTCGATCTCATAGATATCGCCGTACTGGTCCGATTTATCGGTGCCTTCGTAGGACACCGGCAGCCACAGCTCCTCGAGCTGCGTGTCCTTAATGCCGCTAACCTTCGTGTCCTGCGGCAGCGCCAGCGTTGCGAGCTTCTTTTTACCCGAGAGGTCGATGCTTTTGAGTTCCTGGGCGTTTTTGAGGTCGAGCTTCTCGATGTCGTCGCAGCCGTCCAGGTTAACGACGGTGACGTTGCTCGCCGAGTTGAGGTCGACCGTCTTAAGGTCGCCGCAGCCCGAAAGGTCCAGGTTGACCAGCTTGTCCCCGCCGGATTCCACGCTGACGACGTTGGGGAACACCTTACCCAGGCCCTGCGTCGACGTGACGCCGTCCAGCTCGACCGACGTCACCGCCTTGGCCTCGTCGTTCGAAATGCGTCCGTCGCCATTGGTGTCGTATTTGGTCGAGACGAGCGCGCGCATGCCGCTGTCCGGGAAGGTTTTCTCGTCGATTGGTGTGGTCGCGACTTGGGTGAAGTAGAACAGCACGCCGCCGCCGATACCCGCCGCCACGGCAAGAACCGCGGCAATCGTGATCAACGGCTTCTTGGAACGCTTGCGCCGCGCGGGCTGCTGCACGGGCACGTATTGCTGAGAGGCGGGCGCGGCAGGCTGGAGCTGCTGCGAGGTCGCGACCTGGTCGGGCGCTACAGGCGCGCCGCATACGGGGCAAAAGAGGGCGTCGTCGACAAGCTGCACGCCACACGAGCGACAAAACATGGTGGGCTCCTTTCGGTGCATTCTTTCCACCATGAAGGTAAACCGGAAACCGTGGCCCTTGTTGCGCAACATTCAGCCCAAACCACCACAAAGGGGACAGGCACCTTTGTGGTGGTTTGGGCTGAATCCATCGCGTTTTCCCATATAAAACCTGCCAAAATAAACCTGTCCCTTTTTGGTAGGTTTGGGAGAAGGTGGCTGGGATGGATAAGGCTGAGCTGCGGCAGGCGGTGATTGCCCGGCGCGATGCAATTGAGCTGGATGTGCGGGCGGCGAAGTCCGCCACCGTTTGTGCACGGCTCGTTGAGCTGCTGGAGCGCGCGGACACCGCGGCCCCGCGCACCGTTGCCGTCTATGCCGCCATGGGTTCCGAGATTGATCCTGCCGCCTTTGCCACCGCTGCCGCCGAACGCGACTGGCAGGTGGCCTATCCGTGCATACTCTCGGCAGCTGACGCCGCGGCTTGCGGCCAACGCATGCGCATGCGAGCAGTCGCCAGCGGCGACGTCGGCACGGCTCCGTTTATCGCCCATCCTACGCGAGCCTTTGCTGCCATGGACATCGACAGCGACCGCTTCCCTATCGTGCCTGCCGAGGCACTCGACATGGTCGTTGTGCCGCTCGTAGCCTTCGAGCGCACCGGCGCACGCCTAGGCTACGGCGGCGGCTGCTACGACCGCTACCTGCCCACGCTCTCGACATCGTGCCGAATCGTCGGCATCGCCTTTGAAGAGCAACGCGTCGAGCACGTCCCCACCGACGCCCACGACCTGCCGCTGCCCAACATCATCAGCGCCTAAATGCCAGCGCACCGTACCCCACAAAATGAGAGTGGATAATCTCCCACTTTCTGCCTAGTTTCATGCCTAAAGCGGGAGATTATCCACCCTCATTCAACAGGCGTCCGAAAATCCACTCTCGTGTGTCCGATTTTCCACGCTCGTTGAGCACATGTCCGATAATCCACGCTCATGCGGGCGCGGGCACCGCCGCGACAGCCTCAACTCACACGCGGCACGCCGGCAACCTTAAGCTTGCGGTCGAGCTTTGTCGGGTCTTTCAGGTCATCCCAGCACAAGCGCACAACCTTGCAGTTATCGAGCATCGAAAGTCTCGACTCGCGCTGGCGCTCGTCAAATTGCGCCTTTGCGAGCTTGCCCTCCTCCACTGCCTTCTCACTTTTAATGAATCCGTCGAACTCCCCGATAATCAACCGGTCGCCCACGCGCCACAAGTAATCAACGCGATATGGCTTTCCCGGCTCAACCGGGTCGAACAGCTCAACCTGCAGCTCCGGAACCTGCCAGCCGCGCTCGATCATCAAAGCGCGCGCCTTGGACTCGCCGCCGCTTTCCGACAGGCCATCGGCATACTGCGCAACCCTGCGCGCCGTCACAACACCGCGGCGATTCAGGCCAAGCTTGTCGATCGTCGCAATGAGATGCTGCTTAGACATAAGTTGCTCGTGAAGCACCGAGTCCGCAATGATCAGGCCCTCGACAAACGACGCATCGACCAGGCAATCCGTTATCGTCTGGTCGATATCGGTCACGGCAATATCCATCTCGCTGGCCCGCGTGCGCCGGATATAGCGATGGCGAACGATCTTAGAGCCCGGCGTCGTCGATTGCGTCGGCATCACGGCAATATGGATGTGCGTCAAATTGGCATACGAGACCGAAAGGCCGCAAATCGCGGCCGCCGTATAGGAGCAGAATGTCCAGTCGGGGTGCTTTTGCGCGAGCGCCCGCACCCGGTGCAGGTAGCGCTGCCGAAACTTGAGCTCGGACCAATATTCCGGGCGCGCATACAGCCCTGGCATGACCACCTCGAGACTCCCCGCCGCCACCCGTCGCTCAATCTGCTTTGCCTCCGCCGCCGTACGCGCGTACACGCAGCTCATCTGCTGCTCGCATGCTTTGATATGGCTCGCAAGCCTTTGATGCGCCGTCGCGTTTCCCATGTCGCCTCCCAGCTCTTGAACGACGCAAACGTACCAGACGGTTTCATGCGGAGTCTGACCAAATGCCGACCAAAAGCTGACCAAATGCTTGACGGATTTAGGCGTTTTCTACTAATGGCGTATTTCCGCAGGCAGAGCGATTGCCGAAAGGTCCCTGTCTCCACATTTAGAGACCTTTATTCCATATGTTTCTCGGAAAGAAAATGTGCTGCGGTTCGAAACTACCTATTTTGCGACGTTGCCCGCACGTGCTCGGCGCGCAACGGGCTACCAGCTCGGCACATGCCCAGAAATTGAGAGTGGATAATCTCCCACTTTGAGCCTGCTAGCAAGCCAAAAACGGGAGATTATCCACCCTCATCGTGTGAACGTCCGAAAATCCACGCTCGTGTGTCCAGATTTCCTCGCTCGCCGCGCGCCACGGCCACAGCGGCGGCACCGCCCCAGCCTAGTGCTCCTCGCCGGCGCGGGCTAGGTCGTAGGGCGTGGTCTGGTAGACGTAGTAGTTGAGCCAGTTGGTGTAGAGCAGCTGAGCCTGGCTGCGCCAGACGTTGAGCGGCTCGGCCGAGGGGTCGTCGTTCGGGAAGTAATGCGCCGGCACTTGGGGGTTGAGCCCGCGCTTCACGTCGCGCTCGTACTCCAGGCGCAGCGTGTCGGTATCGTACTCGGGGTGACCAAATACAAAGAAGCGGCGGCTGTCGGTCGACTTGACGATGTACAGGCCCACTTCGTCGGACACGGCCACGACCTCAAGCTGCGGCTCGGCCTCCACGTCCTCACGGCGCACATCGGTGTTGCGCGAGTGCACGGCATAGAAGCGGTCATCGAAACCGCGCACCAGCGGGCTTTGCGGCTTCACCAGATAATGCTCGAACACGCCGCTCGCCTTAGCCGGCAAATCGTACTTCTGAATACCGTAATGGTGATACAGGCCCGCCTGCGCGCCCCAGCAAATGTGCAGCGTGGAGTGCACGTGCGTGGTTGACCAGTCCATGATCTGGCAGAGCTCGGGCCAGTAGTCGACCTCCTCGAACGGCATCTGCTCCACGGGCGCGCCCGTGATAATCAGGCCGTCGTAGTGGATGTCGCGGATGTCGTCGAACGTGCGGTAGAACGTCTCCAGGTGGCCGGCGCTTACGTGCGTGGCCTCGTGCGTTTTGGTGCGTAGCAGGTCCACCTCCACCTGCAGCGGCGTGTTGGAGAGCTTGCGCATGATCTGCGTTTCGGTGGCGATCTTGGTGGGCATGAGGTTGAGGATGAGCACGCGCAGCGGACGGATGTCCTGGTGCAGCGCGCGGTACTCGGTCATGACAAAGATGTTCTCGCTCTCGAGCTGCGCGGCGGCAGGGAGGGCGTCGGGAATGCGAATGGGCATGGATGCTCCTTACGAGTCAGTTGCAGCTATGGTACAACGAGCGGCCCCATCCACGCGAGCACATCGCTCAGCGATGCCGTCAGCGGTCCAAATCACTCCAAAAGTAAAGATTAAGGCATGTCCCAAAAATCTACGGCGCTTTAGCCTAGCAAAGTGGCAGCAGGACGCTACAATGGTTCGACGCGAAAAACTCGGCCGGAAGGATACATATATGTACCAGACGCGTAAGATCGGTGTGGTCGGCCAGGGCCACGTAGGAGCACATGTCGCCAACAGCCTGCTCATGCAGGGCATTGCCGACGAGCTGTACCTGTGCGATATCAACGAGGCCAAGGTGACGTCCGAGGTCCAGGACCTGCGCGACTCCCTTTCGTTTGTCCCGTACAACACCAAGATCGTCAACTGCTACGACCACTACGAGGAGCTGGCCTGCTGCGACGTCATCGTCAACGCTGCCGGTAAGGTCGCGCTGGCCGCCGGCAACCGCGACGGCGAGCTGTTCTTTACCACCGACGCCGCCCGCACCTTTGCCAAGCGCATCGTCGACGCCGGCTTCGACGGGATCTTCGTGAGCATCTCCAACCCCTGTGACGTCGTGTGCACCGAGCTGTGGCACCTGACCGGCTACGATCCCAAGAAGATCATCGGCTCGGGCTGCGGCCTGGATTCTGCCCGCCTGCGCACCGAGATCTCCAAGAAGGTCGGCGTGAGCCCCAAGTCCATCGACGCCTACATGATCGGCGAGCACGGCTTTAGCCAGCTGGCTGCCTTTAAGTCCGCAACCATCGCCGGCAAGAGCCTCAACGAGCTCCAGGCCGAGAACCCCGACAAGTACGCCTTTGACCACATGGAGGTCGAGGAGCTCGCGCGCAAGGGCGGCTATGTGACCTACCAGGGCAAGCAGTGCACCGAGTACGCCGTCGCCAACTCCGCCGCGCGCGTCTGCGCTGCCGTTCTGCACAACGAGCACGCCGTGCTTTCCGCCTCCACGCTCATGACCGGCCAGTATGGCGAGGAAGGCATCTTCACCTCTCTGCCATGCGTGATCGGCGCCGAGGGCGTCGAGGAGGTCTACACGCTCGACCTGTCCGAGCACGAGCTCGAGGGCTTCCACAAGAGCTGCCAGCACATCCGCGACAACATCGCCCAGCTCGACTGGTGGGATGCCGAGGCCTACGACGCAAAGTAGGTCGTTGGCTGCCGCAACCTCGCGAATCTAAGTGCGATACTAAGCGGGCCGCGCCGGAAACCCCGGCGCGGCCCGCTTTTTTGGCTCACGCAGCGCCCTTGCGAATCGAAGGTGAATACTTTTCCCGAGAAGTGAACGAGCAAAATCGGCCCCCCGAAGCATCGACATTTTTCAGACGCTGTTTCCTGCGGTTTTGTCGAAGTTTTCCTGCGGTTTTGGCGCCAAAAAGTGTGGATGCTTCGGGGGTCCAAAATAGGTCGTTCACTTCTCGGGAAAAGTATTCACCTTCGTTTTTCAACGAACTGAAAGGGACCCTGAAACGCAAAAACGGGACCTGCGCTTGGCGAAGGCCCCGTCGTGAAAAGTTGTTTCCCCGTTACTTAGTACTGCTCGATGCCCATGTAGCGACGAATCTCGGGGCTGTGGTCGAAGACCTTGCCGCGGGCGGCGCGCAGCTCGCAGCTCATCGCGTAGAAGAATATCGGCTCCAGGAACGAACGCACGCTGGCGGGCACGTTGCCCACGCCGTACTCGAGCGCGTCGAGCACCATGATCGTGTCGGTGTGCGTGTTGAGGAACGCAAGCGCGCGCTCCTCCATGGGGCGGCACTCGCCCGCGCCGAGCTGCACAAAGTAGAACACGCCGGGCTCGGTAGCCTCGAAGGGGCCGTGGAAGTACTCGCCGGAGTGGATGTAGCAGCAGTGCTGCCACTGCATCTCCATGAGCGAGCAGATGGCCATGGCGTAGGTCTGGCTAAAGTTGGGGCCGGAACCCAGAATGTAGAAGAACTCATGCTGCTGGCAGAGCTCGGCAAAGCGGGCGCCCAGCTCGGCGTTGACCTTCTCGCGGGCGGCGGGCAGCAGCGCATCCATCTGCTTGAGGCCCTCGTACATGTCGGCAAGCGCCTCGTAACCTTCCTGCTGGTCGAGCAGCTCGGCGGCGATCAGAGCGCCGATGCCCTGCGGCACCTCGGCCTGCGGCACGCCTTCGCCCCACGGGTAGGCCCAGGTGGTCCACTTGCCGTTGTCGATCTTAGAACCCTCGCAGTCGGTCATGGCGACGACCTCGGCGCCGGCAGCCAGCGCCATCTCACAACCGTCGACGACCTCCTGCGTGTTGCCGCTGTGGCTACAGGCGATGACAAGCGACTTCGGCCCTAGGCTCTTGGGGGCCATCAGGCAAAACTCGCGTGCCGTGTAGACCGTCGAGGTAAACGTGGTGGCCTCGCGCTTGAGCAGCTCGTTGGCCGGCATCAGGTCGATCATCGAACCGCCACAGGCGATCCAAAAGACGTTCTCGATCTTGCCCTTGCGCTCGATGATTTCCTGAACCAGATCATGTGCGTTCATGCTGATGTTCCTCCTTGTGGGGCGACTTTGAACGATAGTAGCTCGTACCTGCAGTCGTTCTATGTTGTTCTATTTATAGCACGCAAGACGTCACCCGTGAAGTCATTTCAGCAAATTTGTTCTATGTTGTTCTATCTATGGACGCTAGATGTCGAACACGTAGCGCGAGCCCACTATCTTTTGGCGCCCGAGCAACAGGGGGCGCTCATCGGCATCGGTAAAGTACGCCTCCATATAAAAGAGCGGCTCGCCGACCGGCACCTCCAGCAGCGGGGCCGCCTGAGCATCGGCAAGCGCAATCTCCACGGTGCAGGGGTCGGACTTGAGCGGCGCGCGACCCGAATGCTCGGCAACGAGTGCAAAGATTGAGTTATCGGTGAGGTCCTCGTCGGCCAGCGTCTGCAGGTAGGGATGGTCGGCGAGCACAAAGGCGTTGTTCTCGAGCATGACGGGGATGCCGTCGGCCGTGCGCACGCGCTCGACCACGATAAGCTCGCAGCCGGGCTCCACACCAAAGAACGCCGCATCCTCGTGCGTCGCCGCGACCACCGTGCGCGACACCAGGCGCGCACCCGGCACCATGTCGTTGGCAGCGCAACCCTCAGTAAAGCTCTGGACGTCGCCCTTCTGACGAATCTTGCGCTTGAGCTTGGGGGCGCACACGAAGGTGCCCCTCCCCTGCTGGCGGTTGAGATATCCCGCGCGCGACAGCTCCTCGATGGCGCGGCGCACGGTGATGCGCCCCACGCCGTAGGACTTCGCGAGCTCCATCTCGGAAGGGATGCGCGAGCCGGCGGGGTACACGCCGCGCGCGATTTCGCCCTTCAGGTCATCCATGACCTGCTGGTACAGCGGCACGGCGGGCACGTCAGTACGCTCGGCGCGCTCGGTTTTGATCTCGGTCGCCATCGTTTATGCTCCATCCCGTGCATGCTCGGATTCGAACTCTTCAATCGCCGCCATAAACTGCTCGCCAAAGCTGTCGGCCTTTTTCTCACCAATGCCGTTGACCTGGATGAGCTCGTCGCGCGTCTGCGGACGCAGGCGGCACAGGCCGCGCAGGGCCTTGTCGGAGAAGACCATGTACGGCGCCATCTCCAGCTCGGTCGAGATCTCCTTGCGGAGTGCCCGCAGGCGCTCGAACAGCTCGGCATCGTCGCCCACGCGCGGACGCTGGTCCAGCTCCGCCTCCTCGCGCAGCAGGTCCACGGCACGACGGGCGCGTGCCGACGCCTTGCGCTTGGACGCGCGGCGTTTAACGGTAAAGGCAAAGGCCTCGTCCTCGACCTCGCCGGCACGCGGACCCAGGCCCACCACCGGATACTGGCCCTGCGAGGTGGCCAGGTAGCCACGTCCGCACAACTGGCCGATGATGTCCTTAATGCGTCCGACCGATTCGCTCGACAGCTCACCATAGCCGCGGTCCTCGTCCAGATGCATCTGGCGAATGCGCTCGGTATTGCCGCCGTGGAGCACGTCGGCGATCAGCGACTTGCCAAAGCGCATGGGGCGCGTGGCCACGTAGCGCACGGCGGCGCGGGCCATGTCGGTCACGTCCTCGACCTCGAACTGCGTAAGGCAGTTGCTGCAGTTGCCGCAACCCTCGGCCTCGTCCGCCGTGCCGCCCGCGCCCGCCGCCGCATGCTCGGCCGCGGCCTCGTCGCCAAAGTAGCGCAGCATGTATTCGCGCAGGCAGCCGGTGGTGTTGCAGTAGCCCTCCAT
This sequence comes from uncultured Collinsella sp., assembly GCA_934654775.1. GTDB lineage: Bacteria > Actinomycetota > Coriobacteriia > Coriobacteriales > Coriobacteriaceae > Collinsella. The sequence goes on along the minus strand of CAKUGR010000003.1, from coordinate 71,327 downwards.
TTGGCTGAGCAGACGGTAGCGGTTCTGGAGCGCCCACGCGCGTTGCTCGTCATCGAGCGCTTCGTCGGCCGCGTCGCCGCGGTCGATCAGGAAGCGACGCATACGGAAATCGTTGCCGTTCCACAGCAGGTGGCAGCTCGCCGGATCGCCATCGCGGCCGGCGCGGCCCGCCTCCTGATAGTAGGCCTCGATGCTCTCGGGCACGTTGTTGTGAATCACGTAACGAACGTTGGGTTTATCGATGCCCATGCCAAAAGCGTTAGTGGCGACCATCACCTGGATGTCGTCGTCGATAAAGGCGCGCTGGCTCTGGCGGCGGGCGTCGCTGCCCATGCCGGCGTGGTAGCGCCCCACGCGAATTCCGCTGGGCCCCAGCGCCTCGGCAAGCTCGCCGGCCAGCGCGTCGACCGTCTTGCGGGTGGAGCAGTACACGATGCCGCTCTCGCTCGAATGCGCGATCACGTAGTCGCGCACCCACGCGGTCTTGGCCTTGTCGCCCATCTCCTCGCAGCCAAAGTAAAGGTTTTTGCGGTCGAAGCCCGTCACCACGGTCGCGGGGTTTTGCAGGCCGAGCATCTGCTGAATGTCGGCGCGCACGCGCTCGGTCGCCGTGGCGGTAAAGGCCGCCACAATCGGGCGCTGCGGCAGCGAGTCGATAAACTCGCGAATCTGCAAGTAGGCGGGGCGGAAATCCTGGCCCCACTGGCTTACGCAGTGGGCCTCGTCAATGGCCACGAGCGGCACGCCGATGCCGTCGGCGGCCGCGGCCTCCTGCGCAAAGGCGAGAAAGCGCGGCTCGAGCAGTCGCTCGGGCGCCACGTACATAAGCTGGTAGCGGCCCTCGCGCGCACGTTTGAGCACGGTATTTTGCTGAGCCGGCGTAAGGCTGGAGTTGAGGTAGCTGGGACGCGCACCCGCCGCGAGCAGCGCGCGGGTCTGGTCCTCCATAAGCGACAGCAGCGGGCTCACCACAAAGGTGATGCCGGGCAGCATAAGTGCAGGTACCTGATAGCAGATGGACTTGCCGGCACCCGTGGGCATAACGCCCAGCGCATCGTGACCGGCAAGAATCGCATCGACCATGCGGTCCTGGCCCGGGCGAAACGAGGTGTAGCCAAAATAGGCGCCGAGCGTATCGAGCGCCATCTGCTGCATGCTATCGGTCATGGTTTCCTAACGTCCAAGTCATCTGTCGCCGATTATACGCCGCCATGCGGACGGGGCCGCACGGCTGCCGGCCGCGGGCGATACAATCCGAAGGGAACGAGCGTGGATTTTTGGACACTTTCCGAATGAGCGTGGATAATCTCCCACTTTGAACCCGTCACCTAGCCAAAAACGGGAGATTATCCACGCTCATTCTATGGGTAGTCGATGTTTTGGCAACGACAGCGAAAGCCCGCCAGAGCGAGCAAGGTGACGCGAAGCGAGGCGGCATTGACCTTCTGGTCATGCCGCCGAAGCTGAACGTCAGATTGCCGCTCTGGCGGGCTTGCAGCGTCGACCGGTCCGCCGTTCGTTAGAACGGCGGAACCAAAGGCGCAGCGTCGAGCCGTTACGCGGCTTGGTAAAACCGCGTAACTTACATCACCATAACGTAGCGCGATCCCACGTAGTACTGCTTACCCATCAGGACCGGCTCGCCATTGGGGCCGATAAAGCCGGCACGCAGGTTGAGCAGTGGATCGTGCGGAGCAATGCCCAGCTCAGCCGCCTGCTCGGCATTGGCGCGAACGGCCTCAACCGTGCGGTAGCCAACCGAGACAATCGGCGTTCCGCCAACACGCTCGACCTCGGCAAAAATCGACTTGTCCTCAAGATCGGCCGTCAACAGCTCACGGTAGGCGTCAAACGGCACAAAGATGTTCTCCTCAAAGATGGGCTCACCGTCGGCTGTACGCACGCGCTTGATATGCAGCAGCAGCGCGTCCTTCTGCAGGCCAAAGAACTCCATCTCGTTTTGACGTGCCGGCACAATCTGGCGATCGACCACATGTGCGCCCGCCTTCATGCCATTGTCGGCACACAGCGCGGTAAACGTCTGCAGCGTCGAGGCGTGGAACTGGCGGTTGATGTGCGGCGTGGAGACAAAGGTGCCGCGGCCCTGCTGCTTAACCAGGTAGCCATCGGAGCACAGCTCCTCAACGGCGCGGCGCACCGTAATGCGGCTCACCTCGTACTGTTCGGCAAGCTCAAGCTCGGACGGAATACGCTCCTTGGGTGCATAAACACCTTTCTCGATCGCATCCTTGATTTCGTCGTAAATCTGCTGGTAAAGCGGTGCATTTTTTGGTGCAGGCATGTCTGATCACTCTTATCAAAATATCGAAATAACTAATACGTATATAACGTCTTTTTATATGTTACCTCAGTTTGATAAAACGATACACCACATACAGCAAATCCTTACTTGCCGTCGTCTTGCTGCAGGCTGTCTTGCTCGATGAGGCGCGCCTGCCTGCTGGCCATGCGCGCGGGCTTATCGGGATCGGGTACGGCCGTGGGCATGGGCTCGTCGACATGACCGCCCCACCAGCCGCCCACAAAGTTGAGCGTGTGGAACACGTTGATCACGGCGCCGGGATCAATGTCGCACACCAGTTTGATAATGTCCTGGCTCTCGTAGGTCGAGACAACGGCATGCAGCAGGTACATCTTTTCGCGGCTGTATCCGCCGATGACCTCGGCACAGCTAATGCCGTGCTGAAAATGGTCAACATAGGCAGTCATGACCTCGTCTGCCTTGCGCGTCGTGATCTGCAGCGTCACGCGGTCGTAGCGACGATAGAAACTGTCGATGGTCTTGGTCGAAATAAACTGGAACACGATGGAGTACGCCGCATTGTCCCAGCCAAACATAAAGCCAAAGATCGCCAGGATAGCGCAGTTGAAGCCAAAGATGACGCCCCAGATGGTCTTACCCGTGTGGTTGGACACCCATAGCGCGATAAAGTCGGTGCCGCCGGTCGACGCGCCCGACTTAAGCGCGATGGCGGCACCCAGACCCGAGACCACGCCACCAAAAATGATGAGCATGATCTTGTCGCCCAAAAACGGGGCGAAATGAAAGATGTTGAGGAACAGCGATGAGAGCACAACTTGCATCATCGAGAAGATTACGAAGCGCTTGCTAATGCCGCTCCAGCATAGGAGCGCCACGGGGATGTTGAGCGCGAGCATACCGAGCGAGATGTCGATGTGAACGCCGCCGAGCGAGGTAACGCGATCGAGCAGGACCGCGACGCCGGTAAGACCGCTCGGAAGCAGGTCGGCGGGCCTAATGAACGCCTGGATCAGAAATGTCTGGAGAACGGCGGAAATGGTGACCGCCACAGCGGTAATAGCGCGGCGGACGATGGTAAGGCGGCCGAGCACGAGTACTCGGTCCGTGAGCTGTTCGATGGCGTTCGCCACGCAGGCTCCTTTCGAAGGCAAATGTAGTTGTGGGGTATGCTCGCGATTGTAGCATGGAGCGAGAGGAGGCGCTTTAATTCACCCTCTCTCGACGACCAAAACGGGACCAGCAACCCCCACGACCAAAGGGCAAAATTCCAAGTGAGTAGACTTTTTACGATCTGCCGAGCGCACCCAAAAATAGCCACCTCTGTGACCTGCGGTTTTACAAAGGAAGATATGTTTTGTGCTCGGCCTGCGCCAAAAAGTCTACTCACTTAGCCCGAATCGAAGCCAAACAGATCAAAATCGAAACCAAATTGAGCCAGCCCACCGCAAAAAACGTTTGAACCCGTGCTTCTTGCGGTGAATCGACGCTACAAAGCGGCCAAAATGTCGGTCAGGTTGTCGATGATGGTGTCGGCAGCGGACTGGTCCAGGTTGACGCCCTCGTGCGGACGCAGCGCCAGGACTCGGGCGCCGGAACGCTTGCCGGCTTCGATGCCCATCGGCGAGTCCTCGATAACCAGGCACTCGGCAGGCTCCACCCCCAGCACCTCCATGGCACGCAGGTAGATCTCGGGGTCGGGCTTAAACGCGCTGCACTCGTGACCGCTGATGGTGTAGTCCAGCACGTCGGCGATGCCGGCAATCTCCACCAGCTCGTCAATGAGTTCGCGATAGGACGAGCTCGCGATGGCACACTTCACGCCGCGCTCGTGCAGCTCGCGCATCACCGGCTCCGTCTGCTCGTTGAGCAGCTCGGCATACGGAACGGGATGGACAGGACTGTAGACCTGCTTGTACTCCACACGCAGGCGCTCGCGCAGCTCAACATCGTCGGGTACCAGCGACTTCCAAATGGCCGGCTCGTTAGACCCCGAAAGATCGGGGATCTCGTCAAAGTGAAAGCCCTTCTCTTCCATAAACGCCACGCGACGACGGTTGTAGAACCACTCGGTATCGACCAGCACGCCATCCATATCAAACAGCACTGCCTTGATCATACGCATCTCCTCTCAAGAGCAAAAAGGGGACGGGGCGCAAACCCCATCCCCTTTCAATCAACCCGTAAGGTTTACTTACTTGTGATTAGTAGGAAAGCTTCCACATGTAGCGACGCATGGTCAGCGGGTGCTGACGGGCCTCGGCGATCTGGTTGCCGTACTCGCGCATGACGGCGAGGTGCAGCAGCGGGTTGAAGTAGGTGACAACGCTCGCCGGCACGGCGTCGGCCAGACCGTAGTCCTTGGAGTCGATCAGAGCGACCTTGGCGCCCATGCGCTGCAGGAAGGTGAGGGCGCGAGCGTCCATCGGACGGGTGGCGCCATCGGACATGAAGAAGACGTAGGGCTTACCCTCGGTGGAAACCTCGAACGGGCCGTGGAAGTACTCGCCGGTGTTGTAGGCGGCGGCGTCGATCCACTGCATCTCGGTGAAGAGGAAGGCGGCGTGAGAATAAGCCATCTTCTCGGAAGCACCGGAAGCCATGAAGTAGATCATCTTGTCGTCCTTGAAGTCCTCAGCGAACTTCTTGGCGAGCTTCTTGCAGGACTGAGCAGCGTTCTCGCACAGGTCGAAGACGTTGGTGAGGCCGGTGATCATGTCGTCGTACTTGTCATAGCCCTCGGTCTGCTGCAGGATCTCGAGAGCAAGAGCGATGGCGTAGCCAGGCTTCTCGGCCTTGGCGGCAAAGTTGGCATGGAAGCCGTGGACGATGACGTGGTCAGCGTCGACGGTCAGAGCGGAGCCAGCCTTGTTGGTGAGGGAGACGACCGGGCAGTTGTGCTTCTTGGCGGTCTTGTTGGCCTCGACGGTCTCGGGCGTGGAGCCACCGAGGGAGCAGGTGATCACGAAGGTGTGCTCGTTGACCCAGGAAGGCGTGTCGTAGTTGAACTCGTTAGCGGTGAAGATCTGAACGTTCAGCTTGTCCGTGTTGTTGGCCAGGAAGTACTTGGCGGGGTACAGGTCGGACATGGAAGCACCGCAGCCGACGAAAGCGACGCTGTGGATCTCGTGGTTGGACAGGACGTCAGCGACGATCTGCTTAGGGAGGTTAAGGTCGATCTCGTACATCTGACACATTCCTTTCGATTTTTGCGGCGCCACATTGCCGGACGCTCGCAGGGTTACCGTGATTGGGGCCGAGTCGCCAGCCCGTTGAGGATGTGGCAAAGGAGTTGCCCCTTTGTCACGTTTAGGGATGGAAACCTGCCTGGGGGTATGGGGCCCAGGCAGGTCCCCAGGGGAAAGCGTTTGGGCGCTTGGTTGCGACTAGGCCAGGATGCCGGCCGCGGAGAGGGCGATGCCGCCCACGATGGCGATCACGAGAAGCCAACCGGTGTTGACGTTCTTCTTGATGAGCCAGTACATAAGGCCGGTGAGGCCGAGGGAGATCATCTGAGGCATCATACCGTCCAGGATGTCCTGGATAACGACGGTGCCGTCAGCGAACTGCAGCGGGGTGGTGGCGCCGATCAGCGTAGCGATCATGCCGCCCACGGACATAAGACCCACGATGCCGCAGACATACATGAGCTTCTCCATGAGGTCGCCACCCTGGAGCTTGCTCAGGTACTCGTGGCCACCCTGGTAGCCGATCTTGGCGGCGAACCACGTGATCAGCACGGAGGGGACGATGGAGATGAGCATGGCCAGGATCGGGCCCATGATAGAGCCCTGCTGAGCCAGCTGAACGCCCAGGCCGAAGGCGATGACGCGGATGGTGCCCTGGAAGAAGGAGTCACCGATACCGGAAAGCGGACCCATGAGGGAGGTCTTGACCGCGTTGATCGAATCGGGGTCGAAGTTCTCGGGATCCTTGGCGTACTCCTCCTCCATGGAGGCGGCGAGGCCCAGGACGAAAGCGCTCGTCTGCGGGGTGCAGTTGTAGAACGCCATGTGACGGTGGTAAGCCTCTTTCTTAGCAGCGAGCTGCTTGGGGTCGGACTCATCCGGATAGAGGCGGTCGAGCGTGGGAACCATGCCGTAGAGGAAGCCCATGTTCATCTGACGCTCGTAGTTCCAAGAGGCCTGGATGGCCCAGGAGCGCCAGAAGAACTGGCTGACCTTCTTGTTCAGGGACACGTCCTTGGTTGCGGTTGCCATAGTGTGTTCCTCCTTAGTCTTCGTCGTCTTCGAGCGGATCGTAGTCGGAATCGACACCGGCGGCTGCATGGGAACCGTTGAACTTGAAGCCCATGAAGACGATAGCCAGGCACACACCGATCAGAGCGACCGCGATGACGGACAGGTTGAGGTAGGCGGCGAGCAGGAAGCCGATGAACAGGAACGGGGTCATGCCCTTCTTGATCATCATGGTGAGCAGCAGGGCCAAGCCGTAGGCAGTCATGATCTTGGTCGAGACGTTCAGACCAACGGACAGCCACTCGGGAACCATGTTGACGATGGCCTGGACCAGGTCGGTGCCGACAAAGACGGCCAGGAAGATCGGCAGGAAGTACATGATGGCGTACAGACCGGAGCCGGCGCAGATGTGCATACGGTAGGCGGTCTTAAACTTGCCGTTATCGATCGCGCTATCGGCCACATGGGTGAGGGCGGCGATGATGGAACGGAAGACAATGCCGAGGAGCTGACCCAGGACGGCGACCGGGATGGCGATCGTCATGGCGGTCTCGGCGGAAGCATCGGTCAGGCACGCGAAGGCAGCGGCCACGATGCCGCCCAGGACCATATCGGGCGGAACGGCTGCGCCGACCTGCACCAGGCCCATGGACACGAGCTCGACGGCGGCACCGACGGCGAGGCCGGTGGGCACATCGCCCAGCAGCAGACCGACGAGCGTAGCGCCAACGAGGGGCTGCTCGAAGTTAAGACGACCGAGCAGGCGGGAGTCCCACATGCAGAACACGCCGACGAGGCCGACGAGCACCGCACTGATGAACGTATTCATACCCTTCTCCTTTCAGTCAGGCAAAAGCCTGGTTGATTACAGCTTGGCGTCGATGTCGACGCTCTGATACGTAGGGGTCTGCTGGACATAGAGCTTGATGCCCATGTCGAGCAGCTGGTTGACGTCGGCCTTCTGGTTGGCGTCGAAGAAGACGGAGCTGTCCTTGCCGCCGATCTGGTCGGCACCGTCGTGGTTGGCGGTGGCGCCCAAGTTGATGGCGTCGAGCTTGTAGCCCTGGCAGAACTGCAGCATCTCGGCGGTGTTGCCAAAGACGAACATGACGCGCTCGCCGAGGGTGTTGAGCTTGTCCATCTTGGCGAGGGCACGCTCAACGGTGAAGACGTTCAGGCGCACGCCCTGGGGCTTAGCGAGCTTGAGGGCGCCCTTCTTGATGTCATCGTTGGCGGCAGCGTTGTCGACGACGATGATGCGCTCGGCCTGAACCTTGGTGGTCCAGGTAAAGACGACCTGGCCGTGCAGCAGACGGTAGTCAAGACGTGCGAGGACGATCTTGGCGGGACCGGAGCTGTGGCGGGGCGCCTTGGCCTTCTTAGTGGGGGCCGCGGCAGCCTCGACCGGTGCGTTGGGGTTGGTCAGACCGGTGCGGGCCTCGTTGATGAGGGCCGCGAGCTCGGCGCCCTTAACGGGGGCGGGGCTCATAGCGAGCGTGAGCGCCAGCGGGATATTGAAACCGCTGATCACCGTGAACACCGTGCCGTTCTTGGAAAGCTCGACCATATTGTTGTTGACCGAGCTTCCGAGCATATCGGTGAGCACATACACGGTGTCGTCCGCGTTGAACGTGGCGATCATGGCGTCCACCTTGTTGGTGATGGGCTCCTTGTCGTCACGAGCAAGCGACACGACGTGGACGTTCGACACGTCGCCGAGAACCATCTCGAGCGTGTCTTTGGCGCCTGCGGCCAGGCCGCCATGAGATGCGAGAATGATCTGATTCATCTTGCCTCCTCCTTTTCGTTATGGTCATTATAACGTCTTATACGTTGCTTATATTGCTAATTAGTATAAAGACCGTTCACGGGTGAAAATCGACCGTTGACGGGTTTAACGTGTTTGAAACGTTCACGCGAGGTGGTTCGGTGTCGCTTGAACATCGCCACATCAAGTGGTAGGCCACTCCCCTATCGCACGAAGTACCAGGGGCTTTCCTGCACGGTGGGCTCCAGCGCGATACCCGTGCGCTCCTTGAACAGATCCATGTCCTGCGATTTCTCCGTCCACCACGCGTTGGGCTTAAAAGTCATGCTCTCGACAATACGTTTGGCAATGACGCTGTTGCGCAGCTTGGAGAAGTCGGTGTTCATGATCAGGATGGACATGAGCACCAGCGCAATGCCCAGGACCTTGATCGCGCCGGCGGACTCGGCATAGATGCCAATACCGACCAGGACGGTCGCCACGGTTTCGAACGAAGCCACGACCGGCACCTTCGACGTCTCTAGATCCATAGAAAGGCCCTGCATATAAAAGATGTATGCAAGGGCCGTTGGGATAAAGCCAAAGCCTGCAAACAGCAGGATGAGCTGCGGGGACATTGCTGCGGCCACATCGGACCACGGAGCCGAAAGGGCTGCCATAAAGCATCCGCCAAAGACAAAGCCCCAAAACGTGACGGCCAGCGGATGCAGCGTCTTGGTGGCCATGCGGCTAAACACGGCCAGCAGCGCACCGCAAAGTCCGGCGATCACGCCCGACACAACACCCCATACCGAGAAATGGAAACCGGAAAGGTCGCCACTCGTCACCGCAAGCGCGCAGCCAACGATGTTAAAGACGATGGCAACGAGCTTGTTGGGGGTCACGTCCTCGCAATAGAGCACGCGACCGAGCGCAACGCCAAACACCGGCGAGGTGTAGAGCAGCACCGACGCCGTGGACATGCCCACCTCGCCCATGCACTCGTAATAAAGCGTGTTAGCGGTGGCGAGGCCGATGATGCCAAGAAGCGCGCAGGGAACAAGCTCTTTGGGGCTTGCTTTGAAGAGCGCCATGGGGCCCGTGGCTTTTCCCTCACGAGCACCTCCCTGGCAACCCATAAACACCAAGACCGGAGCCATTAGGATGGCGCCGGACAACAGGCGAAAGGCCGCCATGCTCTGAGACGAAACGCCGAGGGCCGAGATTCCGTTAACGAAGATTCCGATGGTGCCCCACATAAGCGCGGCGATCAGCACCAGCACATAGCCCAGATTGCTTCTCTTCAACGTAGCCTCCTTGGCTTTGTTACCAATATGTTTCATACTACGTTATAGTCGTTATATACATTTATCAAGACCGAAATCGGCGAACGGAAGCCACTTTTGCAAGGGTAGCCAAACGCAGTTGCGGTGAAATAGTTCCTGAATAGAGGGTTCAAGCCCCCAAACAGGAACTATTCCACCGCAACTTATGAGGGCATCGAGCTGTTAGGCTGCTCTATCCCTTAGTAATCGAGCTTCCACATGTAGCGGCGCGTCATGTAGTCCTTGTGGGTGACGGCGGAAAGCGCACGCATGTAGACGTTGTTGAGGATCGGGGCGAAGATCAGGTGGTTGAAGTACTCGCTCACGCTGTCCTTGATGTCGTTGAGGCCGAGCTCCTTGGCATCGAGCTGGTAGACGCGCTCGCCGCCGTACTGGTTGACGAAGCGAATGCCGCGCTCATCGTTGCAGCGGCTGCGGCCGACGCTGATGAGCTGGAACAGCGAAGTGCGCTTGTCCAGGATCTCGAAGGGGCCGTGGAAGAAGTCGCAGGTGTTGATGGTGCAGGAGTCGATCTGCAGCATCTCCTGAACGTTGCAGATGCTAAAGACATAGGCGGCACCAAAGAGCGGGCCCTGAGCCATCACGTTGATGCAGGGCTTGTCGGCGTTCTGCTCGGCCCACTTGGCAGCAAGCGGACAGGTGTACTCAACGGCCTTGCGATAGATGGGATCGACCAGGTCGAAGGCGGCCATGGCGGTCTCGTACTCGGCATAGCCCTCGGTCTGCTGCGTGAGCTCCACGGCGATCATGGTCACGACGGCAGAGTTGGTGCGGCCCATGCAAGACTCGTCGACGGCAAGGCTGTCGTACTGGACCTTGTAGTCGCAGACCTCGGTGAGGCCGGACTCGTCAACGTAAATGGCGATGGTGCTGGCGCCGTGATCCTTGGCGACCTGCGCGGCGACGATGGTCTCCTTGGTGCCGCGCATGGAAACGACGACGGCCAGGGTGTTCTCGTTGACGTATGCCGGGGTGGCGTGCACAAACTCGTTGCTGGTGTAGCTGGAGCTCACGACCTGCGTGGCCTCGTGCTCCATAAAGTACTGGGCAGGATAGTTGCCGCCGTTGGAGCCGCCGGCGCCGATCCACACGACGCGCTTGATGCCGCCCTTGTCCGCCTTGTCAGCCAAAACCTGCGAAACGACGTCCTTAACCTGTTCCTGAGTAGTCATCGTGCATCAGCCTTTCTTCTCGTTTGATGCTCATCACAGGCATACAAGTTACATACATGTTTTGGCGATGTCGACTAGTTGTATGCTATATTTGTCTTAGAAATATTGCTGACATGATTCTCAGAAATCATTTACCAGCGCTTTTGTTGTCATGTTAGATACATGCTTGGTTAGGTAAGCATACAAGTTAGGTACAGGTTGATCGCATGAGCACTTCATCGAAAAAGAACTTGGCCCAATACGAGCGCCTGGCGGGCACGCTTCGCGACCGCATCGCCGCCGGCACCTATGCGCGTGGAGACAAGCTGCCGTCCGAGATGAAACTCATGGACGAGTCGGGGCTCTCGCGCAGCACCGTGCGTCATGCGCTTAAGGTACTGGTGGATGAGGGCCTGGTGCGCACCGAGCGCGGACGCGGCGCCTTTGTGGCCGACACGCCCGAGGTGCACGAGAACAACCTGGTGTTCTCGAGTTACACCAAGCAGGTCGAGGGCCAGGGCATGAAGCCCACCACGCGCACGGTGGACTCGGGCTTTGCCAAGGCGGCGGGCAGCGTGGCCAAGTTCTTTGATGCCGCCGTGGGCAGCAAGCTCGTCAAGCTCGTCCGCCTGCGTTATCTGGACGACGCCCCGCTGTGCTTGGAGACCACGTATCTGCCGCCAAGCTTTGGGTCGCTCATCGATCGCGACCTCAACGGATCGCTCTACGCGACGCTGCGCCAAGAGTTCCATCGCGCGCCGGCGCAGGGGCATAAGACCTTTGAGGTGTGCTATGCCTCGCAAAACGAGGCGTTTTTGCTCAACGTCGAGCGCGGGCAGGCGCTGATCTTGATCACCGACTACGTCTACGACACCGACGGCCGCCCGCTCCATGTCTCCAAGCGCATCCAACGCACCGACCGCGCCAAATACACCGAGCCCATCGGCTAGCGCACTAAACGAGGCGAAACTAACTAATATGCGTTTTACCTGCGGTTTTTATTAAATCTCAAGCCGGCATGGCGCAAATGCCAACATCGCCTGGCAACACGCGCCGCCCAAGCTCAACTGTTCCTGCCCAGAATATCCAGCACCGTAAACCTAAGTGAGTAGACTTTTCGCGACCTGCCAAGCACAACCAAAACAGCCATCTCCGTGACCTGCGGTTTTACTAAAGCAGATACGCTTTGTGCTCGCCTTGCGCCAAAAAGTCTACTCACTTAGCTCGCAAGGTGTCTCGACGGGACGATTCGAGTCAAAAAAGCGTACGAACGCGGCGCTTCTTGCGGCAATTTGATACCGCAAGACAGCCAAAAACCTGTCCCTAAATGGTAGGTTTGAAACCTTGGGCAACAAGTGCGGGGAACCAGGTTGGTTTGGGTTGGTTGGGGACGCGCTCGGCTAGGACCAGCTCCATCCAGCACATGTCATACCAGCGACCGAACTTTTGCGCGCAGCGGTCGAAGGCACCCACCAGGCGATAGCCCATATGGGCATGGAAATCCTGGCTGTTGTGCGTCAGGTACTCGTCATCCTTGTCGTGCGGCACGGCAATGAGCGCGCACATGTTGGTAATGCCCATCGCGACCAGGCATTGCTTGAGCGCATCGTGCAGTTTGCGCCCCAGCCCACCATGGCGCACATCGCGTGCCAGGTAGATCGACGTCTCGACCGACCAGTCATAGGCTTCGCGGCTGTTGAGTGCACTCACGTAGGCATAACCCACTGGGCGGCCATCGAGTTCCATCACCAAGTACGGATAGCGCTCGAGCGTCTTGGCAATGCGCCCGGCAAACTCCTCAACGCTCGGCACCTTGTATTCGCAGGTAATCGCCGTCTCGAGCACATAGGGCTCGTAAATGGCAAGCAGGGCTGGCGCGTCGTCGGGCGTCGCCAGACGAATCGTCGGCTCGGACATCACGGATTCCTCGGGCATACAGCCCCTCCCCCATCAAAAGCAAAGGCCGCCTTACGCCAAACCAAGACGCAAGGCGGCCCCTCGTCATCACATCAACCTACAGGACAGCTGCCAACGCGTCGATGTCCTCCTGCGTCGTGGCCCAGCTGGTGCAAAAACGCACCACGGTATGGGTCTCATCGTACTTTTCCCAGTACTCAATCGCCGCATGCTCGCGAATGCGCGCCATGTCCTCGTTGGGCAGAATCACAAACTGCTGGTTGGTAGGCGTCTCCAAGAAGAACTGGTAGCCGCGCTCGTGCAGCACGCGACGAAGGGCCTTCGCGGTCTCAATCGCCTGACGGCCGATCTCAAAATACAGGCCATCGGTAAAGAGTGCCTCAAACTGGACGCCCGTCAGGCGGCCCTTGGCCAGCAACGCGCCGTGCTGCTTAATGCGCGGAATGGGATGCGCCGGAGCGTGCATGCCGCAAAACACCACGGCCTCGCCGCAAAGCGCGCCGCACTTGGTGCCGCCGATGTAGAACACGTCGCACAGCTGTGCCAGCTCGGGCAGGGTAATGTCGCACTCATCGGCTGCCAGCGCATAGGCCAGGCGGGCGCCGTCCACAAACAGCGGAATCTCACGCTTTTGGCACACCGCATAAATCTCGGCCAGCTCGGCCTTTGAGTACAGCGTGCCGTACTCGGTCGACAGGCTCACGTACACGGCGCCCGGAAACACCATGTGCTCGTAGCTCTCGTTCTCGTAAAACACCTGGATATAGTTCTCAAGGTCCTCGGCGTGCATCTTGCCCTCGTAGCCGGGGATGGTGAGCACCTTGTGACCGCCAAACTCGATAGCGCCCGCCTCGTGGCAGGCAACGTGGCCGGTCTCGGCGGCAACCACGCCCTCGTACGGCGCGAGCAGCATGTCAATCACCGTCGCGTTGGCCTGCGTGCCGCCCACCAGCAAAAACACGTCGGCATCGGGGGCCTGACAGGCCTCGCGGATAAGCTCCTTGGCACGCTCGGTGTGCGTATCGGTGCCGTAGCCGGGCTGCGGCTCCATGTTGGTGTCGACGAGCGCTTGCAGCACCGCTGGATGTGCGCCGTGGGAATAGTCGTTGTTGAACGCGAGCATGGCAATCCTCTCTTACCGGGTATCGGCCAGATGATTCAGGTGGAGCTATTGTACGCCGTGCGGATAGGCAATGTGCGCGGCAAGACACTCGAGTGCCAGCACCAGGGCAAAGCCGCAGCTCACATCGGTCAAAAAATGCGCACCGATCACGATGCGGCCAAAGGCGACGAGTGCTGCGGCCACAGCCGCGGCCCAAAAGACCACGCGGCGGCGCGACGGCTTTTCCGTAAAGGCAGCCGCGGGAAGCCCGGCAAGCATCAGGCCGATCGCCGCATGCGCGGTGTGACCGCTCGCAAACGACTTAAAGCCGTCCTTGATCACGCCGGCCGCAATATAGCTCCACTTGTCGGGGTTGCCGATCACCCACCACGGCTGAAAATTGAGCCCCGGCGTGACCTCGATCACACGCATGCGCGGGCGCGACCACAGTGGCTTAACGATGACGTTGAGGATAATGGCCTGAGCGACCCACACAGCAAGCACCATCAACGCCCAGCGCGTGAGCTCGTCGGGCGAGGTTTTGCGCGTAAGGCGATAGACGATGAGGTTGGCGGCGATGACCAGCACAAATGTCAGTACCAACTGGACCGCGACGAGCTTGCCGCCAACCCGCAGGGACGAAATGATCTCGTAGCCGGCCAGGCCAACATTGACGAGGATGCCGAGCACGGCGAGCCATTTGCTCGCCCTGGAATCGGGGCGCACCGCGCGCACGAGCATAATGCCCGCGACGCTCGCCGTCAGTTCAAACGGCAGCTCGCCAGCAGCCTCGATAAAGCGGCCGTACATACTGGCGATGTTGAACAGCGCACTCGAGATTTGGTAATCGAAGAAGCTGCCCGTGAGCAGGCAAAGGGCCAGGATAGCCGCAATAATGGCGGCGTCTTTCTTATAGATGTACCCGAACATGGCATCCTTTCGGTCGGGCAGAAGGTCAGCCAGCGACGTGGTGGGACATTGTCCCACCACGCCCCTTACTTGTTAATCATCATCACTGGCGCCCAATTGCTGCAGCAGCATAAGCGCGGCTGCGACGGGACCGGTGCCGTCGTTGGCGTCGAGGCCGCGGCCCAGGCCGCTGCCCGCACCGGCGCCCGCCTTGTAGGGCACCGACAGCTTCCGGCTCTTGGGGAAGTTCACTGCGCCGTAGCGATTCTTGAACTCAAAGGCTACCTTCTTAGGCACGTCAACACCCAGGAAGGTAATGCGCCCGCCGCTGAGCGTGACGCTCTCGAGCCCCAGACGCTCGCCGCGAATGCGGATACGCGCGCGATTGAACAGGTTGAGTCCCGCCAACGGCAGCTCGCCGTGCGCGGCCTCGGTCTCCTCCTGCACCTCGTCGATGCTCTCCAGGTCCTCAGCCGCCGCAAGCTTTCGGTACACGAGCACGCGCTGGTCCACCGCCGGCATGTACTCCTCGGACAGGAAGTAGTCGGCCGGCAGGTTGATACCCACGCTTGCCGCCTCCACGCCGGCGTCATCATCGCCGCGCGCCTCGGCCACGGCCTGTCCCAGCATCTGCGTAAACAGGTCAAAGCCCACGCTCGACAGGTTACCGTGCTGCTCGGCACCCATAAGCGAACCTGCGCCGCGGATCTCCAGGTCGCGCATGGCGATACGCATGCCGCTGCCCAGGTCCTGGAACTCGGAAAGCGCGGTCAGGCGCGCCGTGGCCTCCTCGGTCAGCGGCAGCTCGCCGGGGAACATAAAGTACGCGTAGGCCTGCGTGGCCGAGCGGCCCACGCGGCCCTTGAGCTGGTAGAGCTGCGCCAGACCCAGGCGCTGCGAGTCCTCGATGATGAGCGTGTTGGCCGTCGCGTTGTCGATGCCGCTCTCCACGATGGTCGTGGCGATAAGCACGTCGATCTTTTTGGTCGCGAACTCGATCATCACGTCCTCGACCTCGCGCGGGCTCATCTTGCCGTGCGCCACGCCCACGCGCGCCTCGGGCGCGGCCTCGTGCACGCGTGCCACGGCGTCGTCGATGGTCTTGACGCGGTTTGACACGTAGTACACCTGGCCGCCGCGGCCCACCTCCAGTCGAATCGCCGCACTCACCACGTCGGGGTCGTACTCCCCCACGTGCACGATCACAGGACGGCGACCGGTCGGCGGCGTGGTGATCAGGCTCATGTCGCGCACGCCGCTCGTGGCCATCTGCATGGTTCGCGGAATGGGCGTTGCGGAAAGCGTGAGCACGTCGATCTGCTCGCGCAGGTTCTTGAGCTGCTCCTTGTGCTGCACGCCAAAGCGCTGTTCCTCGTCGATGATCACCAGGCCCAGGTTCTTGGGGTTCACATCGGCCGAAAGCAGACGGTGCGTACCGATGAGCACATCAATCGTGCCCTCGGCAAATGCCTTGAGCGCGCGCCTTTGCTGCGCCGGCGTGCGGAAGCGGCTGAGCACCTCAACCTCAAGACCAAACGGGGCAAAGCGCTCAAAGAACGTCTCGTAGTGCTGCTGGGCCAGAATGGTCGTGGGGCAGAGCACCATGACCTGACGACCGGAGTCCACGCACTTAAACGCCGCACGCAGGGCGACCTCGGTCTTGCCGAAGCCCACGTCGCCGCACAGCAGGCGGTCCATGGGCTTGAGCGCCTCCATGTCGGCCTTGATGTCGGCGATGGCCTCCAGCTGGTCGCGTGTCTCGTCGTAAGGGAAGCTCTCCTCCATCTCGATCTGCTCGGGCGTGTCGGGCGGGCAGGCAATGCCGGCGATCGATGAGCGGCGCGTATACAGGTCGACTAGGTCAAACGCCAGTTTTTTGGCGTTCTTGCGCGCCTTGTTGGTGGCACGCGTCCAGTCGGCGGTGTTGAGCCTGGTCAGGCGCGGTTTATCGCCGTCGGGACCAACGTAGCGCGTGATGCGGTCAACTTGCTCCAGCGGCACATAGAGCTTGTCGCCATCGGCGTATTCCAGCAAAAAGTAGTCGCGTTCCTTGCCGCCCACTTCCTGGCGCGCGATCTCGCTAAAGAGCGCGATGCCGTGCGTGGCATGAACGACGTAGTCGCCCGGCTTAAACGGGAACGTGATCTGCGTAATGTCCACCTTGCGGCGGCTGCGCGCGCGGTTGGCGTCCATGCGCGCGTTGAGGTCGGCGATCGAGAACACGGCCAGGTTGGCGTCGGGCACCACCACGCCCTGCGGCAGGGCGGCGTCCACAAAGGTCACGCGCCCGCGCGAGATGGTGGGCACGGCGGCGCCGGCGGCAGCCTGGGCGGCACCGGCCTCAAGCGAGCGGGCGTTGAGCGCGTCAGCCTTGCGGTCACGGATTGAGGCATGGGCCTCCTGGCGGGCAGTGCGATCGGCAGAGTCCGCCGCCACGCGCACACGGTCGCCGATGGCGCCGGCATTTTCGGGCGCCGCGGTCAGCGATTCCTCAAAGGTAATGCCCTCGTCGCCAAAGGTGAGCTCCATCGACTCGCGCGCACCGCGGTCGGGAATGGCAAACACGCAGGCATAGCGCTTGCCCACGACCTCCTGGATACGCGTCATAAAGCGGTTGTCCGAGCCCGCGATGGCCGGCTGCTCGATCTTGAGCTCAGCCGTCACCGCACCGCCGGCACGGATAAGGCTCACATAATTCAGGCGCTGCTGAGCACCAAAGTCGAGCTGCTGGGCACGCACGTACAGGCCGTCCAGGCGGTCGACTCCCGCCTCGCCGGCACGGGCCTCGATATCCTCGTAGGCGCGCAGGCAATCGTCGAACAGCGAGCGCGGCTCGGACAGCACCACGAGCGCCTTGCCGCTCACATGCGACAGCGGGCTCACGGTCTGGCCGTACATCACCGGCAAAAAGCGGTCGAGCTCGGGCGTGACGATGCGTGCATCCACCATCTCGAGCAGCGCCGCCAGCTTACTGTCGTCCTGGCTGGCGCGGTAGAGCGCCACATGCATGTTGTGAACGGCCTCGTCGGTGAGCGCCAGCTCGCGACAGGGGAAGATCTCGATGCTGTCCTCGTTGCCGATGGTCTGGCCCGTGGAGCTCACCATGCGACGGATGCGGTCGATCTCGTCGCCGAAAAACTCAATGCGCACGGGTGCCTTTTCCTGCGCGGGAAACACCTCGACGGTGTCGCCGTGCACACGGAACAGGCCGGGCGCGTCGGCGGCGCCGGCATTGGTGTAGCCCATGCCCACCAGACGCTGCGGCACCTCGTCAAAGGGAATCTCCTCGCCCACCGCAAAAGTAGTGGACTCCCAGTAGCGACTCTCGACCGGCGGCACGCAGCGCAGCAGCGCGCGGGCCGAGGCGACCATGATGCAGTTGTCCCCGCGCACGATGCGTCCCAGGGCCTCGCAGCGCTGGGCCACCACGGCGTCGTCAGGCGCCTGCTCGCGCCAGGGATAGTCCTTGCGCTCGGGGAAGCGACACACGTGCGCCAGGCCCACATAGGCTGCCAGGCTGCGTGCGGCGCGATCGGCCGCGTCCTCGCCACTCACGATGTAGACCGTGGGGCGCGGACGGCGCGCAAACTGGGCGGCGGCCATAAGCGTGCGGCCCGACTGCGACACGGCCAGCGTCACGTCCTCGCCGGCATCGAGCCCCGCCTCGACGGTCTGCAAGGCCTCGGCAGTGTAGAGCTGCGCGGCTATACGGTGAATGAGCATGCTGTTCCTCCGGCATTGCAACGCCAAAAGCCCGCCGGGGCAAGCTCGGCGGGTCGTTCGTCAAATTCGTTGCCTGTCATGGTAGCGCATGGAGAGGACTCCAGCTCAAGCGTACGCCCAGCCCCGCAACAAAAACGCCAGACGGACGAGCCGCCTGGCGCTATCAGAGTGAGCTATACGCCGAGTCTAGTCGTAGACGCCCATTTTAAGCAGTGTGAAGGTCGGAGCGCCGTCACCCTGCGCGACGCGGACCGTGCAAGTCTCAGTACGGCCCATGGATGCGTCCGCTTGAATTGCGGCAATGAACTGGTCCTTTGGCAGGCCGTAAGTGCTCTCGGGGATGTCGGAAGGAAGTAACGCACCGCCAGCACTGTAGACCTCATAGGTGAGCTCGTAGATGTTGTCGCCAAGGTCAGTCGCGCCCGTAACGATGGCACACGATGGGTTGTAATTTCCCTGGCCGTATTCCTGCTTCAGATATAAGTACCCGTCATGCGCTTCGGCCGAATCGGCAAGCATCTGCCCACCCGACCCTTTATCAAAGGTCATGTCAGCATCCGAGAGCGTCAGACCCGTCAGGCGATTGAGTTCCCTATTGATCACATCGGTCGCCACGCGCTGATAGTGACCGTTGTCATAGTCGCCTTTCTCGATTCGATACGGCGCGTTGTCAATAAAATGGCACCAGATAAACTTGACCAGCTTGTATTTCTCGTCATCAGAAAGTCCGTCAGTCGAATCGAAGCCGCCCGCCTGATACCAGTCCCGATCGAAGTGTTCCTCCGTAAAGTTCGACAGGAACAGATTCGCGGCGGCATAGGTTGCCTGGTCATTGAGGTCGACCTTTACGCTGCTGCCCGTCTGCTCGGGCTCTTCCGGCTCTTCTCGCTCTTCGGCAGGCTTCTCCTTGGCACTTCCCTTGTCCTTGTGCTCGGCCGAACCCTCGTCGGACCCAAGTACCGTAATCCGCGATGAATTGCCCTGCCCAAGCGGACCCAGCACGCCGGTCAGTGCCAGCGCGGCACCGCCGGCAACGAGCACGCCCACCACGCACATGCCGACAATCACCGCGCGCTTATGCGATTTCTTCTGCACGGGAGGCATTCCTGCCGCCGGCATCGGCGCGGGCTCGGCGGGCGCGGCCGCCGGAGAAGCGGCGTCCATGCGTGCCCCGCAGTTCGTGCAAAAATCGGTTCCGTCGGGCATCTCGGAGCCACACTTGGTGCAAAACATACTCGGGCATCCCCTCACAACAAACGGCATCTGTCGCCATCATATTGAGCCTTCGCAGCCCAAATGTGTTGCGCAACATTGGCCAAAGCCTTCGGACGCCGGCAAAACGCGCCGGGCCCTATCCCGTCACGCGCACGCTGGGGCACAAATCCGCCAGCGGGCACTCGTCGCACTTGGGTTTGCGGGCGTCGCAGATCTCGCGGCCAAAGGTGATCCACTGGTGATTGACCGACTCCCAATACTCGTGCGGCAAAATCTTGAGCAGATCCTGCTCGGTCTTGAGCGGCTCTTTGGCGTGCGTCTTGGGACTCAGCATCAGGCGGTGCGCGATGCGGTTGACGTGCGTATCGACCGCGATGCCCTCAACAATGCCAAATCCCACGTTGAGCACGATGTTCGCCGTCTTGCGTCCCACGCCCGGCAGCTTTACAAGCTCCTTCATGTCGGCCGGTACCTCGCCGCCGTAGTCGGCAACGATCATCTGCGCGGCCTCCACGGCATGCTTGGCTTTGCTCTTGTAGAAGCCGAGTGACTTGATGGTGTCTGCCACGTCAGCCACGCTCGCCCCGGCCATGGCCTCGGGCGTGGGCCACTGGGCAAACAGCTTTGGCGTCACCTTGTTGACCTGTGCGTCGGTCGTCTGAGCCGAGAGCAGCACCGCGATCAGCAGCCTAAAGGGATTCTCGTGGTCCAAGAAGCACTCGACCGGGCCATAGCGACGGTTAAGGCGCTCGCACACCTCGATGGCGCGCTCGCGTTTGGCGGCATTGGTCTCGCGTGGCATAACGACTCCTCGACTCGGCAGAAACATAACTTCCCGGAAACGATTGTCCCACGTACGGGGGCCTTAAGCCTCCAAAAATGCGCCGGTCTGGCGGCTCCACAGGCTTGCGTACTCGCCGCCCGCCTCGACGAGCTGAGCATGCGTGCCGTCCTCGACAATCTCGCCGTCTGCCAGCACCACGATGCGGTCGAGCGCCGCCACGGTGGACAGGCGATGCGCCACCACAATGGAGGTGCGCCCGCGCATCAGGTTCTCGAGCGCCTCCTGCACCAGCGCCTCGGACTCACTGTCCAGGGCAGAGGTCGCCTCGTCGAGCACCAGAATCGGCGCGTCGGTGAGGATGGCACGGGCGATGGCCACGCGCTGGCGCTGACCACCCGAAAGTTTAACGCCGCGCTCGCCCACCATGGTGTCAAAGCCATGGGGCAGGCGATCGATAAACTCCAGGGCATTGGCCAGGCGCGCGGCCTCGCGAATCTGCTCGTCGGTAGCGTCGGGACGACCGTAGGCGATATTCTCGCGAATGGAGCGGTGGAACAGCAGCGCCTCCTGCGGCACGTAGGCAACCTGGCGGCGCAGGCTCTGCTGCGTGCAACGCGAGACGTCCTGGCCGTCCACGAGCACGCGGCCGCCCTGCACGTCGTCCAGGCGCAGCAACAGCTTGGTGAGCGTCGTCTTGCCCGAGCCCGATTTGCCCACCAGGCCCACGCGCTGGCCCGCCGTCACATGGAGCGTCAGGTCGTTGAACACGCTCTCGCCCGCCGCGGCGTCACGGTACGCAAAACTCAGGTGTTCAAAATCAATCGCGCCCTCGCGCACCTTGAGCTCGGGGGCATTCTCGTCGTCTGCCACCAGACGCGGCTCGTCCAGCACGCGCGTCATCTCTGCCGCATCGCCCAGCGCGCGGTTGATGCGCTGCATCATGGAGCTCACGTAGTTCAGACGCATAGTGAGGTTGTACGTATAGGTAAAGATCATGACGAGCGAGCCGGCCGAAATGCCAAACCACGCGTTGCCGCCCGCGACGAACACACTCACCACGGCCATGGTAATGACGATAAGGCCCGAAGTCGTAAAGTTGCGCTGCATCATGGCGTGCATCGAGACCGTCTCGGCGTCGCGCGCGGCACGGTCAGCGGTATCGAATAGGTCGCGCTCAAAGTCCTCACGCCCGCAGGTCTTGACGGCCAGGATGTTCGTGACCGCGTCGGACAGCACGCCCGACAGCTTGCTCTGCGCGGCGGACGTCGCGGCCGAAAGCGGCATGATGCGCTTGTACATAAGCCAGACAAACGCAATGTAGACGCCCATGATGCCCACCAGGATCACGGTAAATGTGGGCACCACCGGGGCGAGCGCCGCCACCGTGCAGACAACCGAGGTGATAGTGGGGATAAGCGAATACACCGTCACGTCCACCAGGCCCGTGTAGCCGCTCATAAAACGGCTCGTCTGGCTCACAAGCGATCCGCCAAAGCGGCTGGTGTGGAACGTCATGGATTGGTTAGAGAGCGTGTCGAAGCACAGGCGCGCCAGGTGATAGTTGCCCGCAATCTCGAGCTTGTAGACGGTATAGTCCTGCAGCTTGGAGAGAATCTGGCCCACCAGGTTAACGAGCACGAGCGCCAGGATGTAAGGGCCAAACACCTCAAACACCTGGTCACCCGCTACGGGACCGGCTTGGACGCGGTCGACAATGAGGGCCATCACGTAGGTGTTAGCAAACGTCAGCAAAAAGATGTAGCCCGCCGACGAGAACACCGAGAGAAAGACGATCAGCGGCTGCGTGCGCGTGACGTCCCAAAAACGCCGCAGCGTGCGGCGCACGGTGGAGCGCTTGAGCGGACTGGTGCTTCTCTGAGACATGGGCTTCCTTTCGCGTCTGATAGGGCGAGAGGCCATTGTTGCACATTGAAGCGCGCTTCAGTCAAGCGCGACGCGAAAAGCGGCGGGGCGCCCGCGTCCACGCTGGCGCCCCGCCGTCCATTTCGGCTAGTCCTCGTCCTCTTGGTCTGCGAGCAGGCCCGCGGACGTGAGCCCCAAGATCGCGTCGGCCTCCTCGGCATCCTCCAGCGCGTCGATGTCCTTGAGCTTGCGCTCCATAACGTTGGTCCGCGTGGTGATAATGCCCTCGACCGTTTTGCCCGCGGTTTCGATCTGCTGCTGGGCGCGGCGCAGCGCCGCCTGATAGCGCGGCAGCTCGGCCTTGACGGCAGAGAGCACGCGCAGTACGTCGTCGGTGCGTTTTTGCAGCTTAATCGTCTGATAGCTCATCTGCAGGCTATTGAGAATAGCAGCCATGGTGCTGGGACCGGCAACGTTGACGTGATAGTCGCGGCCCAGGGTCTCGATAAGCCCGGGACGGCTGACAATCTCGGCATACAGGCCCTCAAACGGTACGAACATGATGCCGAAGTTGGTGGTCGCCGGCACGCTCAGATACTTTTCGCAGATATCCTTGGCCTCGCGCTTGACCATCGTATCGAGCGTCTTACGCGCAGCGGCCACGGCATCGGCGTCGCCCGACTCCTGCGCATCGAGCAGGTGCTCGTACGCATCACCCGGAAACTTGGAGTCGATCGGCAGCAACACGGGATCGCCCTCGTCCACCGGTAGCTTGACGGCAAACTCAACGCGCTCCGAAGCACCGGGCTTGGTGGCAACGTTTTCCAGGTACTGGTCGGGCGTGAGGATGTCTGCCAAGATCGCGCCCAGCTGAACCTCGCCCAAAATGCCGCGTGCCTTTACATTGCCCAGCACGCGCTTAAGGTCGCCCACGCCGGTGGCGATGGATTGCATATCGCCCAGGCCCTTGTACACGGCCTCGAGCTGGTCACTCACCTGCTTAAACGATGCAGACAGACGGTCGTTGAGCGTACGGGAGAGCTTCTCGTCCACCGTCGCGCGCATCTGGTCGAGCTGCACGTTGTTGTCTTTGCGGATGGCGCCCAGCTGGGCATCGACCGTCTCGCGCACCTTGTCCAGGCGATGCTCGATGCCCTCGCGGTTGGCGCCGAGCTGCTGAGCCGTCTCACGGCGCAGGTCATCCATACGATCGCCAGCCTGCGAGAACTCACGCGCGATGGTCAGGTAGCGTTGCTGCTCCACGGCCGCATCGGTTGTCTGCTGTTGCGCGATGGCATTTGCCGTGCGGCGGGTTTCGGCCAACGCGACGTTGAGGGCATCGAGCGTGCTGTTGGCCTGCTCGAGCGCCGCGAGCGTCTCCGCATCGTTGCCGCCACGCTCTCGCAACTCGGCACGAAGGCCCTTAAGCTGCAGGGCGCAAACCACAGCAACTCCCACCGCCACCAAGGCAATCACAACAAGCGCAATATCAATAGCAGACATAGACTCCGCCCAACAAACCCAATCGATTATCAATCAAAACCGCGATCAATCTTACCCCGCCACACGCACCGGGCGCTCGGCCCCTTCTTGGGCGCTTCTCTCCTCCGCATATTCCATAATGCGGCGCGCTGTCTTCCTGCTCACCTTCGAGTCATCACCGGCTAAGTATGCGTACACGTTTCCCTTATTCAGATTCAAATCGCGGCAGAGACCGTAGCGCGTTACGTCCGACTTCCCTAGCGCTCCCAATGTTCTTTTTCGCATCAGGGCGTTGCTCCTTCTGTCCGCCACTGGCTTTTCCTTTACCGCTCTATACGCACGCCAAACGTTGGCATAACGGTTAGGGAGCTCACTTTTGGCGCATAGAGACGCCATGCTACCCGCTTGATCGTACAAGGACAAAACGCCTCGGTAATCCTCTTCCATCCACGAGCCCTCGGATAAACCCAGAACGTATTCGGCTTTTCCTTGCGCTAAAGCGAGCAAAAACAGAGGCTCCGCCACGCGCGGCTCAACCGTTGTTGCCTGCTTTACAAGCTTCCTAAAACTCAGCGACTGCTGTCCGGATAGCTCTCGGCAATAGCCTTTCAAAAATCCCTCAAAAGTCAGATTCAAGCGAGCACCTCCGTTCATTTGCTATTATTATTCATCTTCAATAATACTATTCAGTCGCACGACAGGACCCATAGGATGCAAGAATTCTACTCGTGACGATAATCCCTACACCCAAGAAGGCCTAATGTGACAAACGCTAGCTCTCCCAGCCGGCGCGGATGGTTGTTATGACATCACCTAGGCGCTGGCCGAGGGCTGACAGATGTTGGAGCACTTCGCTGGGCGAAGCACCGTTGAGGATGCAGGTGAGCGCATACGAGACCAAGAAAATCGCCGCAAGTCCTAACGGAATGAGCACGATCATCGCTAATGTGCGCAGGCGCTGGCCCACGCGACGGTGACGCGTGCGGCGTTTGTCGAACGCAAGCTCCTGCGCATAAGAATCTTGTTGTACGGAATAGTTCTCTGGCGCCGATCCGCCCGCAAGCGAAACCTCGGGCGTGGCATTTTGCGCAGGGGGCTGGGCGGCTACCCCTTGCATTTGCATCTCCATAAGCCGTTGCTGTTGGCGCAACATGCGCTCGGCTTGTTGCTGCGGGGTCTCAAGAAACAGGTCCATGCTGGCCTCCTCAATCGGAGCATTCGACGCTTGCGCCCAGCATCCCGCACCGCCAAGGCCACGGCAACGCAATCCGTAGCAATAGCTGCAAAGTTTCTTGCTGACAAAAGCTGTCGAAAACCTCAACAACTCCCCTACCAGCACTTTCTTTGAGCTTTTTTATCGAATGATCTTTTGCCCTTCCGCCAACCCGCCAACTAACCAAAAGCTGACCAAAAACTTGACGGAAATTGTGAAGACCGGGACCCCAAACAAAACGTGCCGCCCCAAAAGGGGCGGCACACAAACCAATCTATGAGCCAAAACTCGCTGGCAAGCCCGCGCCGTCAGACCCGCGGCGTATGCCTTTGCCTCGCGCGACTCTGCGAAGCCGTGAGCGAGAGGGAAAGGGATGCGCCGCGGGTCTAACGCCCGGAGCGGCAAGGCCAGCAGTTGCCCCGCGCTCCATGGTCGGTGAGGACAGACTACATGCTCGCGAGACCGCGGGCGGCGGTGGCGCACATAAACGCCAAGGCTAGAATCACGAGCGAACCGGCAATGTCAGCCAGAACGCCCACAAAGCGACGCTCAAACAGCCAGCTCCCGAAGTGCGGGGCAACGTTGCGCCAGACACGCCACAACAAGATGCCCATGCCGATGACGCCGGGAATATTGAGCAGCAAAATCTCGGAACACAAGAGGCCAATCAGGTTGCCGGCGACAAAACCCGCATCGCCCTCGCAGTACTTGCGATAGACCATGTACAGCATGTACGCCACAAACGGCTGCAGGCACGCAGAGATAAACGCAACCACCATCGAGGGGTCCTGAGAAAAGACATCGGTGAGCTTATCCACGCTCGTGGCATCCTTCGATGCCAAGAACAGACCGATGACCACCACGGGCACCACGCCCAAGATGACCTCGACCATCGTAAACAGCTTGGCAGTCAGGTCCTCACTCGCCGAATTCAAATGAGGCGCCCACTCAGGATGAGCATGCGCACCAACCTTCTTCTCCTTATCGGCACGGGCAACCTTACCGCCCTCATCAACCACGCGATTAGGATCACGACGAGTCCCCGTCGCAGCCACCCGAGCCCGAGACTTCTTACCCATACCAAAACACCCCATCAGGCAGTAAAAAACAAAAGCACTACCCAGTGTACCCCTAAGCAATGGCGCCGCCCCAACTGGCCCCACACAAAACGTGCCGCCCCAAAAAGGGCGGCACACATACTTCTTATCAGCTTTTCCGTAGCGAGCACGCGACGACCCAAAGCCGGAGCGCAGGGCGGGGAAATACCTTTGCCTCGCGCGACCCTGCGGAGCCGTGAGCGAGAGGGAAAGGTATTTCCCCGCCCTGCGCTCCGCAGCAGCTAGCGTCACGCGCTAGTAGTTCACCACCTGCTCCTCAAAGTACGCCTTCGGGTGGTTACAAACCGGGCACACCTCGGGCGCCTCGGCGCCCACGTGCAGGTGCCCGCAGTTCAGGCACTTCCACACCTTCACGCCCTCGCGCTCAAACACCTCGCCCGACTCAATGCGCTCGACAAGCTTGTTGTAGCGCTCCTCGTGGGCCTTCTCGACGGCACCGACACCGCGGAACTTCGCGGCGATCTCGGCAAAGCCCTCCTCCTCGGCGGTCTTGGCAAACTCGTCGTACATCGTCGTCCACTCGTAGTTCTCGCCCGCAGCAGCATCGCGCAGGTTGTCCAGGGTATCGGGAACGGCGCCGTCGTGCAGATACTTAAACCACAGCTTGGCGTGCTCGGACTCGTTGCCCGCAGTCTCGGCAAAAATATTCGAGATCTGAACGTAGCCATCCTTCTTGGCCTTGGATGCGTAGTAGCGATACTTGGTGTGCGCCTGGGACTCACCGGCAAAAGCGGTCTCGAGGTTCTTCTTGGTTTGGGAGTTCTCAAAATCCATAGGTGTACTTCCCTTCAACACATGCCGCCCGTAGGCTTCGAGCGGCCTTGTCTTTAGGATGCCCTCATGTCGAGAATCTAAACCTTACAATCCTGTTCTTCAGATTTGCGCAGGCTACACGCTCACCCATCGGTCGCCTTCGGCGCGGCAAAAGCCCTCGCGCTCAAGATCGGCCAAAATGCCTGCAACCAAGTCGCGCTCGACCGGCTCGCGGTCTGCCGCCGCCTCCATTTCGTTGACACCCGCCACGACCTCGGCGAGTGTGATGCCCGCCGGCTGCCCATCGCGCGCAGCCAGCAGCATGCGCACAATATGGGCGCGCTTTTGACGGCGCGAGCCCTCAAACTTGGACTGACGGCTATAGCTCGCCGAGCGCCTGGACGGATTGGGCAGCGTCTTCTTAAGATACGCGCCATAATCCAGCAGCGCGTAATACCATGCGCGCGGCGTGTCGGCATCATCGAGCGGCACGGCAAAGGGAGCGACCTCATCCGCCGTCGTACCAGGAGCCGCCGGACAGGCGGCTTGGATCAGCGGCACCAGCTCGCGATCGGGAACGGCCGGCACATCGGGAAAGAAATGATGCAGAAAGACCGTGCGCACGTTGGTCTCCAGATACACACCCGGTAGATCGAACGCAAACGACCGGATGCCCTGCGCTGTCGCCGGACCAATACCGGGCAGGGCGACCAAGTCGCGCGTCTCACGTGGAAACTCCCCGTCCCAGTCCTCTACAACGCGCTGAGCGGCCTTGTGGAGCGCCAGGGCGCGTCGGTTGTAGCCCATCCCCTGCCAAGCGTCCAAAACATCGGAAGGCGCGGCCTGGGCAAGCGCCTGCACGGTTGGAAATCGATCGAGCCACGCGGGCATACGCGTCTCCACACGCGGCACCTGCGTTTGCTGCAGCATAACCTCGGAAAGCCAAATAATGTACGGGTCGCGCGTTCGGCGCCACGGAAGGTCGCGATAGCGCAGAACCCCTTCCGAACGAATCATCGAACGAAAGGGGTCCTGAATCATGGCTATGCTCCTTATGCGGCGCTATTCCTCCCGGCAAGCGCACGTACAGGTGGCGTACTCGGGAAACGCATCGCGGTCGGCGAACTTGGAATCGACGGCCGGGAACTGGCGGTGAGCGACGATATCGCCCAGCGAAACGGAATCGAGGTAGTCGCGCATCAGCGCTTGAGCTCCGGCCCACAGGGGATGATAGCAGCACGTGCCCATGCGCGCACAGTCACCATCGGGCGCGGTGCAATCGTTCATGACCATGGGGCCCTGGACTGCCTCAACGACCTGGCGGATGGTGACATCGTCGGGGCTGACCTTAAGACGCATGCCGCCATGGACGCCACGCAGGCTCTCGACAATACCGGCCTGAACCAAACCATGCTGGATCGAACGGGCAAATGAATACGGGACATTGACCTCTTCGGCGGCAGTGCGAACAGAAAGCAGACGCTCCGGGTCCTCGGCAAGCATCGCGAGCATGCGAAGGGCGTAATCAGTCTTCCTCGATATGTCCATTTTTCCCCTTTCAAGGAATAGGAACAGCTCGAACGAGCTCCGGGGCCGAGCTTACGTCGAGACACCAATGACCGTATGGACGCCCAAATAGCAAAACGGGTGCCCACTGAATGCCGTGTTTGAAGCCTCTTGCATCAAAAACGGCCCACAGTGCGATTCAGTATAACCTAACCCCCTGCTTCGTTGAACTGGTGTTGCGCAACAAACGCCTTGTTTGAACATATGTCTCAAACGGAGCTTGTCCGGGAATTGGAAGGATTTGGTTTTGGGCGAAAGATGCCGATGGGATCGAGGTCCTATCAAACGCAAAAAGCCACGTCCGAAGACGTGGCTTTAATTGCGTTGGCGGGAAGTACGGGGCTCGAACCCGCGACCTCCGACGTGACAGGCCGGCGCTCTAACCAAACTGAGCTAACTCCCCAGGCAGTCGTTCGCGTTTGTTTCCGCTCGCGTGCGCTGCGGGGATTAGTATACACAGAAGTCTGTCCGGCGCGCAACAACTTTTTTGAAAAAATTTTTGGGGCCATCCGGGAGGGTCTCCGGGGCTGGGGGCGGGGGTTAAGTTTGCTGCTCTACAGTCCTGCGCAAGACGGAAAGCACATTAAGTGCTTTCCTTTGCGTGCGGAACTCGCGACAAACTTAACCCCCGCCCCCAGCCCCGGAGACCCTCCCTGCCGTCACTTTGTTCGAGTCGTTGTTGTTCCTCGCCGCTTCCGCGGCTCGAGGTCCCCGTTCTCCTCGGCGGGGTTGTCTAAGGTTGTCGCTGAAGCTCTGCCTTTGGCTCAAAGAAAAACGGGAGATGCAATCTGCATCCCCCGTTTTTGTTGCGGTTACTCCAAGTCAATAAACTTGGTGCTTATGACATGGCCGTCTTTTACGAGCATTCTGGCCATGGTGGGGCCTCGGGTGCCTCTGGGGTAGCTGGCGCTGCCGGGGTTGAGGACCAGGCAGCGGCCTACTTGGGTTTCTTTGGTTACGTGGGTGTGGCCGTTGATGGCTACGTCTACGGATCCCACCGGGAGGTCTTCGCGGTAGTGGGCTACGGCGAACTTGAGGCCTTCGTAGGTAAAGAGGGCCAGACGGTCTACATCCGGGCCGTAGTCGCGGTAGTAGTCGTTGTTTCCTAGGACCGCTCGCACGGGGGCGATGGTGCACAGATGCTCGTAATCCATCTCTGACGTGAGGTCTCCGGCGTGGATGATCAGATCTGCGCCCTTGAGCTCGTCTAGGAGCGCGGGCGATAGATAGCCGTGGGTGTCCGAGATGATGTCGATGCGCTTGGCGCTTGCACTGTTCATGGGATCCCTTCTGCAAAACTGATTTGGCGGTTATACAAAAAGCCCCACGGCTCCGCAGACAATTGGTCTACCGAGCTGCGGGGCCAGTGTGCTAGAGGCTCAGGGCCTTCTTGAGCGGCACGACGCGGCGGCGCGAAACCGGCACGCGTTCGTCGACGCCCGTAATGCCCAGCTGGATAGCGCCCGAGGGCACGGTCTCCACGTCCGTGACGCACGCCAAGTTGACGATATAGCGGCGATGCACGCGGAAGAAGCCAAAGTCGCAAAGCTTGGCCTCGAACTGCGCCAGCGACGTTGTCGACAGGAAGCGATCGTCGATCGTGTAGATGCAGGAGTAATCATCCTTGGCCATGATGAAGCGAATGTCGTCGACGGGAATGAGGACCTTACGGCCGCCCTTTTCCACCGGAATGCGCTCGATGGTGGCCTTGCTGTCCGTGACGGGCTTGGCGCGCTGCATGACCTTCTCGATCGCGCGATCCAGGCGCGCCTCCTCAACCGGCTTCATTAGGTAATCGACGGCATCTACGTCGAACGCCTCAACGGCATGATCGCTATATGCGGTCACAAACACAATCGCCGGCGGATTCTTGAGCTTATGCAGCGCCTCGGCAAGCTGCAAGCCAGAAGCGCCGGGCATCGAGATATCGAGAAATACGACATCGACGCGGCTTTCCATCAACATCTCAATGGCGGAGCGAACGCTCGACGCCTCAGTGATCGTGCCGATCTTGCCCGTCTGCTCGAGCAAGAAGCGAAGTTCCGAACGGGCCGGGGCCTCATCATCCACAATCATCGCACGCAGCATAGGGTTTAAACCTTTCGTCAACAAACTACGACGGGCATCCGCCGCTTGGCGTTGAGCCCGTAGCCTTTTATTTTACTCTTGAATGTCGAAGATGCTCTCTGACAAATCAAGATGCAGGAGCACTTTGGTACCCTTGCCCGGCGCCGATTCGACGCGCGTATAAGAGTGCGGTCCATAAAAGCGATGGATGCGCTCAGAAATATTGTGCATGGCCACGCCGGCGCCGCCGCCTTGCGGGGAGCTGGCATCGGGGCGTGCGGAGCGCTCATCAAACAGCCTCGCAGCCGTGCCCTCGTCCATGCCCACGCCGTTGTCGGCCACGGCGATCAGAATCGCGTCGTCGCCGTCTTGGTGGACGGTCACGTCGATCCTCAGAGCGCCGTCATCGCCCATGCCATGACGCACGGCGTTCTCGACGATCGGTTGGATCACAAAGGCCGGGACCAACGTGTCCTCGACATCCTCCGAGACATCGAAGGTCGCCAGTACGCGGTCTTCGCCAAAGCGCGCCTTCTCAAACGTCAGGTAGCGCTTT
The DNA here is from genome assembly GCA_934654775.1 of uncultured Collinsella sp. Taxonomy (GTDB): domain Bacteria; phylum Actinomycetota; class Coriobacteriia; order Coriobacteriales; family Coriobacteriaceae; genus Collinsella. Next base: position 40,335 of record CAKUGR010000003.1, on the reverse strand, counting down.
GTCTGGGCCACCTCGCGCGAGACCGGGATGAGCGACCCCGAGTTGTCGAGCGTGGCGCGGTAGAACGACGAGAACTCGCGCAGCAGCTCGCGGGCACGCAACGGATCGGTGCGCGTAAACGACGCGATGGTGTTGAGCGTATTGAACAGAAAGTGCGGATTGATCTGCGCCTGCAGGGCGCGAACCTCGGCACGGGCCGTGAGCTCCTTTTGCACCTCGAGCTCGTGGATGGCGAGCTGCGTGGACAGGATCTCGGCAAAGCCCGAGGCGAGCGCATACTGGGTGCGGTCGACGGCGCGCGGGGTCTTGTAGTAGAACTTGAGCGTGCCGACGGTGCGGTCACCCACCTTGATAGGGGCGATGATGCCCGCCGGGACCTGGTTGTGCGAACCATCCGAGCCCACCACGTCCACCACGCGGTTGAACGACTGCACGATACCGTGCTCAATGACGTAGCGCGTGGCAAGCGTGTGGATGGGTGAATCGGGCAGCAGCTTTTCCTCGAACTCGCCCGCGCAGGCCAGCACGTTGCTCTCGTCGGTGATGGCAACGGTCATGGCACGCGTCTCGGGCAGAATACGCTGGCACACCAAAAGCGCCGACTCCTGCGTCAGGCCGCCTTTAATGTCCTCGAGCATGGCCGAGGCAACCGAGAGCGTCTCCTCGGTGTACTGGGAGCGTACCGAATCGGGGTTGAGCGTCAAGAAGATAAAGATACACAGGAAGATGCACAGCAGTGCGCAGGCGACCACCGTGGCGATCGGCTCGATGCCGGTCGCCAGGGCAAAGATAAAATACGCCAACACGCAAACGGCGCAGACGACGGCGATGATGCGAAAGATTGAAATTGAATTATCGCGCTGGGCGCGGCGGTCGATCATTCAGCCCCCTCCAGGATGCTAATCAGTTGTGCGTCGCGCCAAAGTTCGTCCATGATCTTGGGCCAGAAACTCTGAAAACGCAGGTAGCTTGCGGCGTTTTGGCGAGCATAGGTCTTCGCCTCGTCAATACCATGGCGCCAGATGCGCAGATACCCTTCGTGCTCGCGGGTAAACATGCTGCGGACCATGGCGGTCTTGCGTACGCGGTCGTCGAGCTCGCGCGAAATCCACGGACCCGGATAGGGCATGAGCGATGCCGCCGTAACGGGAATGAGCTCCTTTTGATGCGCGGCGAACGTCAGCTTGGCTCGCTCGTAGTACCAGCGGTACACGTCCTGCATAAAGCGCGGCGAGCGCTTCTCGGACTCGGGCGGCAGGTGGCGCACGGTCCACTCGTTATCGAACCACACGTCATAGCCGAACATGCGCATGTTAAACAGGTAGTCCAGGTCCTCGCCGCGGGTGATAAACGGATCGAAGGCCACACGCGTAAAGGCGCGGGCGTGCAGGGCCATCAGACCGCCGCACACGTAGTTGGAGCGCGAGATACGGGTGCCCGAAAGCGCCTTTTTCATCCAGCGGTTGAACTCGATACGCTTGGTCCACCAGCGATGGCAAATGCCCACTTTGTCCGTGGGAGCCAGCGGCGACCCGTCGCGATCGTAAAAGTATCCGCTCTTGACCAAAATCGGCAGGCCCTGACGCGTCTGCTGGCCCAGTGCATAGGTCGCACGCTTCATAAAGTCGGCATCGATGACGGTCTCGTCGTCATCCAAAAACACAACCGCGTCGTGCCCCAGCACCGCCGCGCAGGCAAGACCCATGTTGCGGATGGCACCGTAGCCGCGCAGGCTCACGCACTCGCCCGAGCCTTTGGGCGCAATCTGTGCCACGCGGTCGGCAACACGCGAAGCCTGAGTATTGGTAACGACAGTGACCTTAAGTGTGGGATGCGCATTAACGATTTCTTGCACGCGATGGGATACGTCGGCCGTGGCAGAAACCGGACAGACCACCAAGAGAATGATGCGCGGAATGTCGCGCACCTGTTCGAGCGAAGTCAGGCAGCGATCGAGTTCCGGGTTGGCGGCATTGAGCGACGTTGAGTGATCGTAGGTGCCGGGAGCGTTTGCTTGGGTATCATCGCCAGCCCAATATGTTGGAATCACAACCGTGGCGTTCATACCTTTACCCTCCTTGCAACACAAAAACGGGGCGCCGCCAAACACAGGCGACGCCCCGCGACCTAGCTGATTCCATCATACCCACTTGGGCTAAACATTGCTCGGAAGTCAGAATGATTTATGCGGCTACTTCCAAAAGAGTACTGCAGATAGGCACAATTGCTGTACTGAGCCCGGTTGCCTTACGCCGCCGCCTGAACCATGCGGGACAGACGGACCAGCAGCACAAAGCCAACAACCAGCAGAACGCCAATAGAAAGGACACCCAGCGACGGGTTGCCGGTCAGCGAGGTGACAACCGACACCAGGAAGGTGCCCATAACGCTTGCGTAACGGCCAAAGATATCGAAGAAGCCATAGTACTCGTTGGACTTTTCCTTGGGGATGATGCGGCCAAAATAGCTGCGGCTGAGCGCCTGCACGCCACCCTGGAACAAGCCGACCAAAATGGCGAGCACCCAGAACTCAAAGGCAGTCTTTAAGAAAAACGCGGCAAAGAGCACGATGCCCATGTAGGCGGCGACGGCCACCAAGATCATGTTGAGCGTGCCCACGCGACCGGCGAGCTTGCCGTAGATGATGGCGGACGGGAAGGCCACAAACTGCGTAACAAGCAGAGCCAGCACCAGCTGGGTCGAGTCGATACCCAGAGCCGATCCGTAGCTGGTTGCCATAGAAATGACCGTGTGCACACCGTCGATGTAGAAGAAGAACGCGATCATGTAGACCAGCACGGTCTTGTTGTGGGCGATCTCGCGCATGGTTTGTCCGACCTCGGAGAACACGCCGCCCACAATGTGGCCGATGGTGTCCTGGGGACCGCGCTCGCGACCGTACTTTTGCTTATAGGTGCGAATGAGCGGCATGGTAAAGATGAGCCACCAGGCACCGGTGATGATAAACGACAGACGCGTTGCCAGCATGGTGGGGACGCCAAGAGCGGGGCCACCCATGATAAGCGCCAGGCAGATGATGAACGGCACGGTGGAACCGATGTAGCCCCAGGCATAGCCCGAGCTGGACACGGCGTCCATGCGCTCGTCGGTGGTAATGTCGGGCAGCATGGCGTCGTAGAACGTCATAGAAGAGTTAAGGCCGATGGTGCACAGCACGTACACGGTCAAAAATGCCATGGCGGACATTGGGATAGCCTGCGCCAGGCAAAGGACCAGGCCCGTAAGGAAGAAGCCCAAGAAGAACTTGATCTTGTTGCCGGCGTAATCGGCAAGCGCGCCCAGAATGGGCATGAGCATGGCAATGACTAGCGAGGCAATCGTCTGCGCGTTGCCCCAAGCGACCACCAGGTCTGCCGAGGAAGCACCGGTATTGATGGCGTTAAAGTAGATGGGCACCACCGAGGTATTGAGCAGCACGAGGGCCGAGTTGCCCACATCGTACATAACCCAGTTACGCTCGAGCTTGGTGTATTTCATGGACAGGGCCCCTTCGTATTCGCCCGATATGCAGTTAGTTCATCGTACCCCAATTGTCCAGAGGCGCCGGTAAGGATTCGGCAAAGGGGCACGCACGAGCCCTACTCCTCGCGGTCGAACTCTTCGTCGGCGCCGAGCACGCGACCGCTGTAATTGACGTGGTTGGTCACGGCTTCCATATCGCCGGTCTCGATAAAGCGGGCGACCGTGCACTCGTAATCGACCAGCGCGCGGTCAAAGACCTCGGGGAAACTCTCGGTCGAGACTTCATCGGTAAAGGGGTTCTTCCATGCCAAGTGGCCCAGGTTGCCGGTACGCTCGGGCAGCTCGGTCGTCACGCGGTGCGCAAGGCCGTCGAGCAGCGAATAATCGTGCACCAAGCCCTCGAGCAGGGCAATCGCGCGCGTCTTGGCCGAACCGGCCGGCTCGATAGTGCGGTAGAGCAGCTGCATGTCGGCTACGGCGCCGGCGTACTCCCCCGCCGGGATGTCGATACCGTACACGCGCCCGGCGACGTAGCTCATCAGCACGCCGGCAACGCGATTGATGCGGTCGGTAGTGACGATCTCGCCCGCCGGCGGATAATCCTCGACCGTTGCCCCATCGCGCTTGAGCTGCAGCATCAGCACGTCCAAGTCGCTTTCGAGCACGGCATGAACTTGGCTGCCCGAAGCCTCGAGCTCGGGATCGGACTCGACAATGCCAAACTGCTGCTCGTAGACAAAGGGATGGGCATTGCGATCGAGCACATAATGCGACAGCAGGCCCAGCGCAAACGCACGACCCAGGTTGGCATCGCGCGGCTGCAGGTGCGACACGCCATCGCGCAGACACGAGAACTGACGCGACATGCGCGAGCGGTGCATGACCTGAGCAAGCGACGTACAGTCGGAAATGCGCGGCGTCAGGATGTGGAAGAAAAACGGGTCGGGACCTTGGTTTCCCAGGATAAAGGCGATGCGCTCCTCGTCGGACGTAATAACGCCCTGAGGAAGACGGTCGATGCTTTCCTCGCCAAACAGATGATGGGTGATAAGCGCAGGCATAATGATCCTTTCGATTTCATTCGATGCCACCCATTATGCCCACCGCACGGTCACGCCAAACCTGCGGTGGCAAACGATGGCGTGCAGACCGCTTACGCAAGCCCCAGATGCGCCTTAACCTCAGCAGCACGACGACGGGACACCGGCACCGTCGAGCTCACGCGGTCGAGCCTGAGCTCCATCAGGCCCGTGGAGCCAATCTCAACATTGTGCACGTCTTCCAAATTGACCAGATAGCTGCGGTGGACACGGATAAAGCCCTCGGGGGCCAGGCGCCGCTCGAGCGAGGAAATCGACTCATTGATTAGATACGTCCCCTCGGCGCAGACGGCGTTGCAAAAATCGGCGCGCGCCTCAAAGTAGCAGACATCCGCCACGGGAATGAACACCTTTTTGCCCCCGCGATCCACCGTCAGACGCAAGGGCTGGCGCGGAGCATGGACGACACGGCGAGCACCCAGGGCAGTCTCAATCTTGTCGAGCGCCTTTGACAAGCGGGCATCCTCGACCGGTTTGACGACGTAATCGACAGCGTCGAGGTTGTAGGCATCGGCCGCATACTCGGCAAATGCCGTCACAAACACCACGACCGGCGGCGTCTTTAGGTTCTGCAGCGTCTCGGCAAGCTCAATTCCCGAGCGACCGGGCATGGTAATGTCTAAAAACAGCACGTCGGGCTTGTTCGACAGAATCGACTCCACGGCTTCGGTGACATTGCCCGCCTCGGCAATCTGACCCACACGCGTATCCTTTTCCAACAGATAGCGTAGCTCAGCCCTAATTGGAGGCTCATCATCAACCACCAGGATGTTCCAGCCTTCGGACATATGCGCTTCCCCTCTTTTTCTCTCAATCCAACTGCGTGCTACACCGTTAGCGGCGCCGGCTCATGTGGCTCGCCGTTCAACTCAACGATGACCTGCGTTCCCACGCCCTCCTGAGACTTCACGCGCATGCCAGAATCTTCTCCGTAAAAGAAATGGATGCGCTGAAGCACGTTGAAGAGCGCCAGGCCGCAACCTCGCTTGATGGAGCCGTCGGCGGTAATGCTCTCGGGCTCCTCTCGGCGATGCTGCTCAAACAGATGCGCGCAGACCTCTTCGCTCATACCGATGCCGTCGTCTTCGACGATGATCTCCAAACCGTCATCGGTCTCGAAAGCCCTTACATGAATAGAAAGCGGCTCGGTCTCGCGCTGCGCATGCTTGATGCAGTTTTCGAGCAGCGGCTGCAAGATAAACGGCGGTACCAGGCTGTCGCGCACCTCAAAGTCGATGTCGACCGAGACGCGCAGACGGCCGTCGCCATACCGGGCCTGCATAAGATTGATATAACGAGTGCCCTGTTCCACCTCGTGCTCGAGCGTGGTGAGCGTATCGGAGTCAGAAAGCGTCTGACGATAGTAATTGGAAAAGTCGATGAGCAGCGATCGCGCCTTGTCGGGCTCGGTTCGCACGAGCGACACGATGGTGCTGATGGTATTGAATAGAAAATGCGGGTCGACCTGCGACTGCAGGGCGCGAAGCTCAACGCGGGCCGTGAGCTCGTCCTGGCGCTCGAGCTCAAAGCTCGCGAGTTGCGTGGAAATGAGATCGGCAAAGCCCGAGGCCAACGCCGTCTGGCGCATATCGATGCTGCTCAGGCGGGGATAGTACAGCTCGAGCGTACCCACGCAATGTCCGCGCACGGTAAGCGGCGCGACAATGCCGGCGCGCAGGCGGGGAAAATAGCCGCCCGTCTCATTGGAGGCGTCGCGCGAAAATACACTCTGTTCGCCGGACTCGATCACGTTGAGTGTGGTCTTGAGCACGACCGGGGTGCCGGCAGGGCACTTTGCCGAGTCCTCGCCCCAGCTTGCCAACACCTGTTTGCCATCGGTAAAGCAGATGGCAGAGGCGATGGTCTCGGACAGGATGATTTTAGAGGCGCCCAGGGCCGCTTCGGGCGTAAGGCCGCGCGACGTGTAGGCGAATATTTTTGATGCGATGGCGAGCGTACGGTCGGTTGCGCTCGATGTGAGGTCGTCGGGGACCACAAAGACATACGAGAAAAAGAAGCACAGCATGACCAGGCCGGCAATAACGACAACGCCCGGAACGGGATTGGGATTATCGGTTAAATCCCAGATAAGCAGCAGGATAAGCGCCGGAACGACAACACCGAGCAGGATGGCCTGGACCACATGCTGGGCCGTACGAAAGACCTTGGTAGAGTTGTAGCTCTTGCCCAGAATCAGCCTGTTTAAATCCACCGTCATCCCCTTTTATCTACCGCACCCATAGCAATAAAGAGGGCCGCAAGCGACCCTCTCCATTGCATTATGCAATCAAATACTGTGTTTTACATCCAGTCGTCGATGAACGGTAGTTTAGGCGCTGTATTTGTTGGCCTCGCCAAAGGTGCCAGCCTCGACGATCCAGCCGTCCTTCATGATGACGTCCATGTTGTCGGTGTTGAGCACGTGGATGTCGGCGGCGACGTCACCGTTGACGACCAGCAGGTCGGCGCACTTGCCAGCCTCGATGGAACCGGTCTCGTCCTCGATGTGGCACATCTTGGCACCGTTGAGGGTGGCGCAGGTGATGGTCTCGACCGGGGTGAAGCCGATCTTGTCGACGAACTCGTACATCTCCTCGATGGAGCAGGTGCCGTACGGGGTGACGAAGGAGAAGGAGTCGGAGCCGATCGTCATGACGACGCCGCGCTTCTTGGCCTCGCGCAGGCAGTCGTAGTTGCGCTGCAGCTCCTTCTCGACCAGAGTGCCCTCGTACTTGTCGTGCAGCTCGGGGACGTAAACGGGCGGATAGGTGGCGTACCAGGTGGGCAGGAAGGCGATCGTCGGGGTGAAGAAGGTGCCCTGCTCGGCCATGAGATCCATGGTGCGCTCATCGATATCGAAGCCGTGAATCAGCTGCTCGCAGCCAAAGCGAACGGAATCGTAGGCAGCGGCGTGGTTGTTGTAGCAGTGGCTCCACACGGGGATGCCAACCATCTTTGCCTCTTCGACCACAGCCTGGATCTCCTCGGAGCAATAGTGCTGGTCGCGACCGGAGTCCCAGCGCCAGATGCCACCACCGGTAGCCCAGATCTTGATGGCATCGGGATTCTCGCGCAGGCGACGACGGACGGCCTTGCGCAGATCCCAAGGACCATCGACCTGGTCGCCCCAGGGGTGGGATTCCTTGTTGAGCTCCTGGGTGCAATGGTGGGAGTCACCGTGGCCGGCAACGCGGCAGAAGCCGAGGCCGGTGGCCAGAACGCGCGGGCCCTTAAAGACGCCCTTGTCGATGCAGTCACGGATCTGGATACCAAAGCGGCCGATCTCGCAGACGGTGGTGAGGCCGTGGGTGAGGCAGTCATAGGCCTGCTTGACGGCGACGGCCTGCTTCTCGAGGAGCGGCTGCATGACCCAATCGGTGTCATCGTCGGTCAGGTTGCCCGAGAAGTGCAGGTGGGTGTCGATCAGGCCGGGAAGGACGGTCTTGCCGGCGGCGTCGATAACCTCAACGCCCTCGGGAAGGTCCTGCATAGCGCCGGCGTACTCGATCTTGCCGTTGTCGTCGACGAGAACGAGGGAGTTCTCGACCGGCTCGGCACCGGTACCGTCGATGAGCTTGCCGCCAACGATTGCATACTTAGTGGACATGGTTCCTCCTTATGGATCCATATAGTGGGCGAGGCCGTGTTGGGTTAAGGCCTCACAAAGCTACCCAAGTGGTGCCGGGTTCGGTGCGCGGGAGAGAAGATTCCGCGCACCCGATCCGCCCCGGCTAGGCGTTACTTTTTGCGGGAATTGGTGAAAGCCATGAGGGCCAGGCCAATAGCCAACCAGCCGATCACGATGCTCCACTCCACCATGTTGAGGGAGGCGGGAGAGAATGGAATCACGAGCAGGCCGATGATGATGGCGCAGGCAGCGATAGCGAGGCCGATGCCAAACTTGCCGCCGGGCACCTCGTAGGGACGAGGCAGGTCGGGCTCGGTGAAGCGCATGCGCAGGCAGGCGAGGGCGACCATGCCGCAGGAGAAGATGAAGGCGAGGGCCGACACGTTGGTCAGAGGAATGAGCATGTTCTTGCCCAGGAACGGACCGATGACGGTGATGACGCCCAGAACGACGCAGGCGAGCTTGGGGGCGCCGGACTTGGGATCGACCTCGGCGAATTTCTCGGGCAGCTGGCCCTTGCGGCCCATGGCAAGCATGATGCGGCTCGTGGCGCCGTAGAAGGAGTTCATCGGGCCCATGGGTCCAAGCGTGGCGATGACGAGCATGGCCAGGTACAGAAGCATGTTGATGCCCTTGAGGCAGGCAAGCGCGGGAACCGGGCTCTTAACAAACTCATGCCAGTCGAGGATGGTGCCGAACGAGTAGATGCAGACCATGTAGAAGCCGCCGGCGGCCAGCAGGGCCAGGGAGATGATCTTGCCGAACTTGTTCCAGTTGAGGCCCTCGGCCGCTTCCTCAGCCTGCTGAGGAATGGTGTCGAAACCGGCGTAGAAGAACGGGGTCAGAACCAGGACCGACACGATGCCGGCGAACAGGCTGGTGCTCTCGGTAGCGGCCTTGCCGCCGCCAGCGCCGGTGACCTGGGAGAACACGGGCATGGCATTGTCCGGCGAGCCGGTGAACAGCGAGACGCCCATAGCGAGTAGCATGCCGCAGAGCAGGGCTTTGGTCAGGAAGGCCTGGAGCTTGGCGGCCGAGCTGGCACCACGGAAGTTGAGGAAGATGACGTAGACTGCAAAGCCGAGCGCGATCAGCGTCGGGAACAGGTAAACGTCGGCGCCCAGGATGGTATAGAGCTTGACGGCACGCAGCCACTCAAGACCGGGCAGGCTGCCGAACATCTCGGACACGAGGGTCGAGATGGCGATTGCCTCCCACGGGCACAGGATGCCGTTGCCCAGGGCCAGGAGCCAACCGGTGATGTAGCTCAGCGTACGGCCAAAGCTTCGATCGACATACTCGACGATGCCGCCCGAGATGGGGATAGCAGCCGTGAGCTCACCGAAAACAGCTCCGACGGGCACGAGGAAGATTGCACCCAAGAGGAATGCGATCATAGCGGGAACGGGACCGCCGCCCACGACCATCCAGTCGCCGACCTGCAGAACCCAGCCAGTTCCGATGATGGCACCGAAACCGATGGTGAAGAAGTTCCAGAGCGAAAGCGTTTTCTTCATGCCACCGTTACCTTCGACTGCAACTTCTGCGTTCTTGTCCGCCATTGTTCCCCTCCTTTCCTTATTGACGCCTCTTTGACGTCACCCCTTGCGCGGTCTGTTTTGCCGCGCGCTTTTATTTCGTGGCTTTAAGATACGGCCTCGGCACAGCATGGCCGCCCATGGCTCGACCGAAGGCAGAACTGCAAAACGAGCGGCGCCGTTTTTGGGACGAACGGCACGGTTTGCCGCTCGTTGCGAGCATCCGTTTTGATGGCGCGATCCGCCCCGTTAGAGAGGGGTGTCGCTTAATGGCGCCGAGCTTGCCCCGTTCGTGCCGTTTACCAAGCTTTTGGCGCATGTGAGCATTTGTTGCGCATCTTTTTTGTAGGATAGACAGGTTATACATGAGGCAAGGCGGTTCGAATGGCATACGGTTTTAACGATGGCGACCAACGGCGACAGAGCGTTCGCCTTGCTGGCCGCACCACGCCGACGCCCAGAGGCTCGTCTTCTTCCGCCACCGGCTCGCAGTACCCGGGCGGATCACAGCAGCCTCGCCCCACGCCTCGGCGGAATACTGGGGGCTCAACAGCTCAAAAGCAAACTGGAAGTGCTGAGACTCGCAGGCGTGACGGGGCTGTCTCGTCGAGCGAATCGCGTGCGCAGACACAACGCCGCAACCGCAGCACCGGTCAGCCCCAGGGCACTCGCTCCCTCACGGGCACCGGCACGCGCCAGCGCCAGACGGACGTGCCGCAGCTGCGTCGCAACGGGCGCCGTCAGCCCGGCATCTTTGTCCGCCGCTCTTTTTCGCACCCGCAGCGCGGACGCAGCGGCATGAGCTCTCGCCCAGTATCTCGAGCTGGCGGCGGCGCGCCCGCGCTGCCCTTCCGCCGCGCGCGTATCGCACTTTGCTCTATCGTCGCTTGCCTGGTCTTTTTGTTTTTGGGCTCGTGCGTCTCCCACGGCTCGGCCGGTCTCGAGCCCACCGCCGAGGACAAGCTGCTCAAGGCCCCCGTCGCGCCCGGTTATTCTTTCGCCTTTTCGACCCCGCGCTCGCAATGGCAAGCCGGCACGATGCCCCATATCTATCAAATCGACCCTGCGTGGTCGGAGCTGCCTTACGCCGGCGGCACCATCCGACAAAATGCCTGCGGGCCTACGTGCCTTACCATGGTCTATATCTTTAAGACGGGACGCACCGATATGACCCCCGTCGATATGTGCGCGCTTTCCGAGGCGGGCAATTACGCCCCCACCGGTGCAACCGAATGGTCGTTTATGACGAGCGGCGCGTGGCAGTTGGGACTTAACGGAACGGAGCTCCATAACGATCGCGACTCGATGACTCAGGCGCTGCGTTCGGGAGCGCCCGTCATCGCCGCTGTTCGGCCGGGCACCTTTACCAACGTGGGCCACTACATTGTGCTTTACGGTATTGACGACGCCGACCAGATTCAAGTCTTCGACCCCAACTCGGCCAGCCGCAGCGCCCGCCGCTGGGGCGTCGTAGAGGTCCTTAACGAAGTCGAAGCCATGTGGGCCTACTACTAGTCATTGGGGACAGACTTAAATGAGTGGTCTCTGGCTGCCCGGAACTGCTGGCACGGAAAATGCATCCCGCTTTGAAGTTCGATAGCGGGATGCACTTTCCGCGCACGGCCTGTTTGGGAAGCTGGGGGCCACTTTTCGGCAAAATTCCGGGATGTACTTTCCGGTTGAGGGCCTCAAAGGAAACTGTGCCCCGCTTTGGACACTCATTGTGGGATGCACTTTCCGCAGTTGATTGGTGCCACTCATTTAAGTCTGTCCCCAATGACTAGTGCCACTCATTTAAGTCTGTCCCCAATGACTACCGATAGCAAAAGCCCCGCGGTCGGAGCGGACTGCGGGGCTCATGAAGAGAGGCTAGTTTGCGGGCGTCTTGCCTGGCGCCCACGAGAGAGGCAACAGAGTAGAGACTACTCGTGGATGCGGGTACCGGAGAGGCCGGCCATGGTCTCGGCGGCCTTGTCCAGGGCGCCGATGATGCAGGTGCGGCCCTTGCGGGAGCGGGCGAACTTGATGGCGGCGCGGACCTTGGGCTCCATGGAGCCCTTGCCGAACTGGCCCTCGTCGGCCAGGCGCTCGGCCTCGTCGGCGGTGATGTCCTCGAGCTCCTCCTGGTTGGGCTTGCCGAAGTTGATGGCGACATGCTCGACGGCGGTCAGCAGGAACAGAACGTCGGCGTCGCAGTCCTCGGCCAGCAGCTCGCCGCCCAGGTCCTTGTCGATGACGGCGGGAACGCCCTTGTAGCAGCCCTTGTTCTCGTAGTCGCGGACGACGGGGATGCCGCCGCCGCCGCAGGCGATGACGATGAACTCGTTGTCGAGCAGGTTGAGGATGGAGTCGGCCTCGACGATCTTCTTGGGATCGGGGGAGGCGACGACGCGACGCCAGCCGCGGCCGGAATCCTCGACGAAGACCTTGGAAGGATCCTCGGCCATGAACTCCTTGGCCTGCTCCTCGGTGTAGAAGGGGCCGATCGGCTTGGTCGGGTTCTTGAACGCGGGATCGTCCGGGTCGCACTCGATCTGGGTGACGACGGTGGCGGCGTGCCAACGCTTATAGCGCTTGTGCATCTCGCGGCCGATGCCCTGCTGCAGGTGATAGCCGATGTAGCCCTGGGACATGGCGCCGCACTCGGGCAGCGGCATCTCGGGGGTGCCGATGGCGTCGTGGGCGGCGGCGAAGGCGTTCTGGATCATGCCGACCTGCGGGCCGTTGCCGTGGGTGATGATGATCTCGTTACCCTGCTCGATGAGGCCGAGGAGGGCGTGGGCGGTGTTGCTCACGGCCTCGATCTGCTCGACGGGGTTGTTGCCGAGGGCGTTGCCGCCGAGGGCGACGACGATACGATCGGGCTTGCCAAGAGGCTTAGACATTGCTGGAATCCTTTCTGTAAAAGGCCTACAACCCATTAATAACCCGCGTCCGTGCGATACGCGAGTTTATTAAGGTTTATATTCTCTTTATCGCTCATTTTATTCATTTTGAAAATAGTTGAACGGTGAACGGTCGTTTTTATCCGCTCAGCGTACAGAACCCCAGCTCAGATATGTTTGCGCCATTTACGTGCGACTTTATTTAAATGGAGCAAGGATTAGGCGGGATTATGCAAACTATATCTTTGCTAAACACATAACGGACACTGCAATTATTTACTCGCACTATACGAGATTCTATGCACTTGCAAGACAAGTATGCACCCCTGCAATAACACGGGGCTTTTCATCCAACAAAAGGGATAGCCGAACGCGCTTCACTTTGCGGCAAGCGACCGCGAGTAGAGTACACCACTTTGCTTGAAGCACTTGCCGACCAAATGACGCTCGAGGAGCCACGCGATATCGACTATATGCGCCGCCGCAAGCTCGACACAGGCCGCGACCTCTACGCCCAGGTCGAGACCCACGAGCAGTTTGCCACCCTCACCCGCGCCACCGAGCGCTATCTGGTCCAGCTCCAATCTTGAGTCGACCGCCAGATTCCCTGGCCGGCCATCAGCGACCTGGTCCACGGCTACCGCCTACGCACAGAAAGTGGCGAGACAAGGTAAAACAACCAGGTAGCACTAACAAAGTCCCACCACGGGACCCAAAGTAGCAATCAGAGGGCTGGAGACGCCAACAACAGCGTCCCCAGCCTTTTCGTATGGCACTGCGCTGGTTCGATAGCCCAGAGACCTAAGCATATCTTTGCTATCTGCCAATCTTTGTATGATTAGAGCCAAATCTATTTGCCGATTTTTGTATGATTAGGGGTAAATCTATTTGCTAATTTTTGTCATTTGGGGGTTTAATGCTACGCCGTAAGGTCACTAATAGGCTTTTGAACTGGAAAAATAACTCTCATAAGGCATTGCTTGTTACCGGTGCGCGTCAAATTGGCAAGAGTTATGCGATTCGCGCGTTTGGTAAAGACAACTACGCGTCGTATTTTGAGGCCAATTTGCTGCTCGATGCCGAGGCAAGAGATGTGCTTATTGGCGCTAAGAACGCCGTTGACTTTATCAACCGCGTGGCCCTTCTTGCGGATGCACCGCTTGTTGAGGGAGATACGCTTATCTTTGTCGATGAAATACAGGAGTATCCGCAGATCGTCACGCTCATGAAGGCGTTGGTCGAGGACGGGCGCTTTAGCTATGTCTTCTCGGGGTCTATGCTTGGGACTGAGTTTAAGGGGATCTCTTCTTTCCCGGTGGGGTATGTCGAGCACATTGTTATGCGGCCAATGGATTTTGAAGAGTTTTGTTGGGCAAACAGCATCAGCGAGAATGTGCTTGCAGACATCCGCAGCTGCCTTGTCGAGAGGCGTCCCGTCGAAAACTATATTCATGAGGCGATGCTCAAAAACTTTAGAGCTTATATCGTTTGCGGCGGCATGCCGGAGGTCGTACAGAACTATATCGATTCGGGTTATTCGCTCGTGAGGACGCGTGAGCTTCAAATTCAGCTGGTCGATCAGTACAAAAGCGATATCTCTAAATATGCATCGACTCGAGCGTTTAACGTTCGCGCGATTTTCGAACAAATTCCCGTTCAGCTTGAGGCGGAGTCCCATCGCTTTGTTATTTCATCCCTGGGCGAGGGGGCTCGCCTTCAAAAATACGAGCAGGATTTCCTATGGCTGGTGAACGCGGGCGTCGGTTTGATGGTCGCCCAGGTGACGGAGGCCCGGAGTCCTCTTAAGAGGACAGAGAAGGCGACCGCCTTTAAACTATACGAGTCTGATACAGGCATGCTCGCATCACGGTATCCCGGCAGCACGGCACGCGCTGTCTACCTTGATATGAAAACCCCCAACCTCGGCGGTCTCTATGAGAACGTGGTCGCGCAGGAGCTTGTCGCCCTTGGAACTGATGCATGGTACTACCAGACACGCGAGGTCGGCGAAGTTGACTTTGTGATCGAAGGCGCCCGCGGGCACGTTGTCCCAATCGAGGTCAAATCGGGCAAGAAGGTTCGAGCCCATGCGGCCCTCGACCGTCTGATGAGCGTGAGCGAGTACAAAATCCCCGAGGCCGTTGTGCTAAGCCACGAGAACCTCAGCAAAGAGGGCAAGGTCCTGTACGTTCCAATCTATATGACATTCTGCCTCGATGAGTTTATGGAAAAGGACGACCCCAACAACGATTTCTCGTTTGCACCCATATCCCTCTAGGTCATCTGGGTCCGCAACCAGGTCCCCCTCTATGCCCAAAGCAGCGCGTGGTTTCGCGGCAAAGCCGCGAAACAGCGAAGGGGACAAAAGGCCCCACCGACCACGTCCTTCATTCAGCCCCACAATCCGAGGACGTAGTCGTAGCAGGATCTGAGGGCTGACCTTCGCGGACACTCCGCAGGACGAAAGAACCCCCGCCGCACGTAGTGCGCAGCGGGGGTTCTTTCATGTCCGAGGACGTCCGCGAAGGTCAGCCCTCAGATCCTGCGGTGGGAGACCTAGGCCTCGTTGTACACCGTCTTGAGCTTCAGCAGGTGAGCGTAGCGGTCCATAGCGGCCTGCTCGTTCTCCTTGAAGAGCTCCTCGGCGCGCTCGGGGAAGGAACGCGTCAGCGAAGCGTAACGGGCCTCGTTCATCAGGAACTCCTGATAGCCGCCCGCGGGCTCCTTGGAATCGAGCGAGAACTTCTTGCCGGCAGCAGCCTCGGGGTTGAAGCGGAAGAGGTTCCAGTAACCGCACTCGACAGCCTTCTTCATCTCGGCCTGGCAGTTCTGCATGCCGCCCTTCTTGATGGAGTGCATCTCGCAGGGGCTGTAGCCGATGATGAGGGACGGGCCGTCGTAGGCCTCGGCCTCGTGGATGGCCTTGAGGGTCTGAGCCGGGTTGGCGCCCATGGCGACCTGCGCCACGTAGACGTAGCCGTAGCTCATGGCAATCTCGGCCAGGGACTTCTTCTTGGTCACCTTACCGGCAGCGGCGAACTGAGCGACCTGGCCCAGGTTCGAGGCCTTGGAGGCCTGACCGCCGGTGTTGGAGTAAACCTCGGTGTCGAAGACGAAGACGTTGACATTGTGGCCGGAAGCCAGGACGTGGTCCAGGCCACCGAAGCCGATGTCGTAGGCCCAACCGTCGCCGCCGAAGATCCAGAAGGACTTCTTGGTGAGGTAAGCCTTGTCGGCGAGGATTGCCTTGGAAGCGTCGCAGCCGCACTTCTCGAGCTCGGCAACGTAGGCAGCGGCAGCGGTCTTGGAGGCCTCGGCGTCGTTGACGGAGTCGATCCAAGCCTGGCCAGCGGCCTTGAGCTCATCGGACGGGCCATCGGCGGCGATGATGTCCTGGGTAGCGGCGATCAGCTTGTGCTGGACGGCCTCGTAACCGACGGCCATGCCCAGACCGTGCTCGGCATTGTCCTCGAACAGGGAGTTATTCCACGCCGGGCCGTGACCGTCCTTGTCCTTGCAGTAAGGAGCGGTGGCAGCGGGGTTGCCCCAAATGGAGGAGCAGCCGGTGGCGTTGGAGATGAACATGCGGTCGCCGGCGACCTGGGTCACCAGACGTGCATAGGCGGTCTCGGCGCAGCCGGCGCAGGAGCCGGAGAACTCCAGGTAGGGCTGCTTAAACTGGCTGCCCTTGACGTTGGCCGCGATGAGCTCCTTCTTCTCGGAGACGTTCTCGACCATGTAGTCCCAAACGGGCTGCTGGTCCATCTCCTGCTCGGTGGGAACCATCTCGAGGGCGCCCTTGGGGCAGACCTTGACGCAGTTGGTGCAGCCCATGCAGTCGAGCGGGGACACGGCCATGGTGAACTTCATGCCCTTGGCCTTGGGGCCCATGGCGTCGAGCGTGCGGGTAGCCTCGGGCGCGGCGGCAGCCTCGTCCTCGGTCATCGCGAACGGACGGATGGTGGCATGCGGGCACACATAGGCGCACTGGTTGCACTGGATGCACTTGGTCTCGTCCCAGTGAGGAACGACCACGGCGACGCCGCGCTTCTCGTATGCGGAGGCGCCCAGCTCAAACTGGCCGTCGGCGCAACCGACGAAGGCGGAAACGGGCAGGCTGTCGCCATCCATGCGATCGATGGGCTCGAGCAGGTTCTTGACCTGCTGGGCGATGGCGGACTTGGTCTCCTCGGAGAGCTCGACGGGAGCGGCATCCTCGGCGGTTGCCCAGTCGGCCGGAACCTCGAACTTACGGAAAGCGGTAGCGCCGGCATCGATGGCCTTGTGGTTGGCGTCGACGATGGCCTGGCCCTTCTTCATGTAGGACTTGGTAGCAGCGTCCTTCATGTACTGCAGGGCGTCCTCGGCGGGCAGGACCTTAGCCAGCGCGAAGAAGGCGGACTGGAGCACCGTGTTGGTGCGCTTGCCCATGCCGACCTTGGCGGCCAGGTCGATAGCGTCGATCAGGTAGACGTTGACGTTGTTGTTCGCGATGTAGCGCTTGGCCACGGCGGGCATGTGCTCGGCGAACTCCTCGTCGCTCCACTGGCAGTTAACCAGGAAGGTGCCGCCCGGCTTGACGTCGCGGACCATCTTGAAGCCCTTGACGATGTAGCTGGGGTTGTGGCAAGCGACAAAGTCGGCCTTGGTCACGTAGTACGGCGAACGGATCGGGGAATCACCAAAGCGCAGGTGCGAGACGGTGACACCGCCGGTCTTCTTGGAGTCGTACTGGAAGTAGGCCTGGACGTACTTGTCGGTGTGGTCGCCGATGATCTTGATCGAGTTCTTGTTGGCGCCGACGGTACCGTCGCCACCCAGACCCCAGAACTTGCACTCGATGGTGCCGGGGGCTGCGGTGTTGGGCGCATCCTCGGCCTCGGGCAGGCTCAGGTTGGTCACGTCATCGACAATGCCGATGGTGAACTCGCGCTTGGGCTCGTCCTTCTTAAGCTCCTCGAAGACAGCGAACGCGGACGCGGGAGGCGTGTCCTTGCTGCCCAGGCCGTAACGGCCGCCGACGACCTTGATGCCCGTCTTGCCGGCCTCGTAGAGAGCGGAGACGACGTCCTGGTAGAGCGGCTCGCCGATGGAACCCGGCTCCTTGGTGCGGTCCATGACGGCAATCTTCTTGACGGTCTCGGGGAGAACGTCGACAAAGTGCTTGATGGAGAACGGACGGAACAGGCGAACCTTGACCAGGCCGACCTTCTCGCCGTGAGCGTTGAGGTAGTCGATGACTTCCTCGAGCACGTCGCAGAAGGAGCCCATGCACACGACGACGCGATCCGCATCGGGAGCGCCGTAGTAGTTGAACAGGCCGTAATCGGTGCCGAGCTTCTCGTTGATCTTCTTCATGTAGCCCTCGACGACGGCGGGAAGCTCGTCGTAGACCTTGTTGCAGGCCTCGCGGTTCTGGAAGAAGATGTCGCCGTTCTCGTGGCTGCCGCGGGTGTGCGGGTGCTCAGGGTTGAGCGCGTGGTCGCGGAAAGCCTGGACAGCGTCCATGTCGCACATCTCGGCCAGATCCTTGTAGTCCCACATGGCGACCTTCTGGATCTCGTGGCTGGTGCGGAAGCCATCGAAGAAGTTAAGGAACGGGGTCTTACCCTCGATGGCGGCAAGGTGAGCCACCGGCGAGAGGTCCATGACCTCCTGGACGTTACCCTCGGCGAGCATGGCGAAACCGGTCTGGCGACAGGCCATGACGTCGGAGTGATCGCCGAAGATGTTCAGGGCGTGCGAAGCGACGCAACGCGCGGAGACGTGGAAGACGCCCGGGAGCTGCTCGCCCGCGATCTTGTACATGTTCGGGATCATCAGGAGCAGGCCCTGAGAAGCCGTGTAGGTGGTGGTCAGAGCGCCGGCGCCCAGCGAACCGTGAACGGTACCGGCTGCACCTGCCTCGGACTCCATCTCGACGACCTTGACCGGGGTGCCGAAGATGTTCTTGCGACCCTGGGCCGCCCACTGGTCGACATGGTCGGCCATCGGGCTGGACGGCGTAATGGGATAAATTCCCGCTACCTCGGTGTACGCATACGAAACATATGCGGCCGCCTCGTTGCCGTCCATAGACTTAAACTTACGCGCCATATACCCCTCTCCTCTCATATAGGTATACAGGCCCCGGCGATCGCCGGGATGTTGGCGTGATGGGATTTTCGCTGTTGCTTCCAATCATCTGGCAGGCGGACTCAGCAGCAGGTACATGGCGTGGAGAGAAGGCTGCCGAGGCGAGGAGGGCTGCACGCGCTCCACAGGCCCAGCTACCCGTCTTGCACATGACCGAGCGCCGCAAAGGCCGCATGCCGGATGCTCCCGGGCACGCCCCGGCGATGGGAAGCGCCCGCAACGGAAATCCGCATGCGGGTTTATTGTACCCCGCCGTCAAGTGTAATTTCGGCAAATATAGGCGGGCGGTAAAGGTTTACCCCGGGTGACCGTCAAGGGGCGAGATGGCCCCTCGGACGGAAAAGTCGCAGCCTGCATCGAGAGTGGATAATCTCCCACTTTTTGCCTGGATCTTGGCCAAAAGTGGGAGATTATCCACTCTCATGCGTTATGCGTCCAAGAGTTAGAGGGCGCCGAGGAGGATGGCGTAGGTGGTGGATTCGCCGAGCTTGAGCTCGTCGCCGGGATTGAGCTGGGCGGAGCGACCGGGCTCCACCTGGATGCACACGCTCGTGGCACCGTTTACCACCACGGTTCCATTGGTGGATGACAAGTCCTCGACGTGCCAGACATTTTGAGCATCGCACCAGATATGGGCATGACGGGCCGAGACGTCGTCGCCGACGTCGGTGATGTCGCCCTCCCCCGTGGCCAGCGCGCCGATCTCGACGCCTTCCTCACTCGGCTGGATCCAGCGCGGGGCGCTCACCACGTAGCCGTTTTGCACGCGCAGCAGTCCCAATGGATGCGCCGGCGCGGCCTCGTGCTCGCCCGCGACCGAAGATGCGCTCAGCGAGCGCGGCGTCGACGTGGCGCCGCCACAGGTCGCATGGGCGTAGTCGATAGCGTAGGTCACCGACGAGCGGACATCTGCCGAGCAGCCCACGGCGACAAACAGCACCAGGATGGCCTCGGCGCGCTCGGCGGGCATGAGCTCTGCCGCCTGAGACAGGCGCTCGAGCGCATTGCGATAGAGATTCGTGTCCTGATGGCATTCCTCGAGTGCCCGTACCATGGGCTCGCCGGCGGGCCCGCACACCATATTGGTCACGGCCGCGGCGTCCATGGGATTGCGACGGCGCAGGGCCAGCTGCGACATGATACGCGCGGCCGAGGTGCCGTAATCGGCAAAATAGCGTTCCTGCAGCGTGCCGACCGGCGCGCGCACGATAAAGCGCGAAACCCAGGAGCGATCGGCGGCACGGCTCTGCGGGCTACGGCCGTCGGCGAGCGGGCGGCTCGAGAGCACC
This sequence comes from uncultured Collinsella sp., assembly GCA_934654775.1. Lineage (GTDB taxonomy): Bacteria > Actinomycetota > Coriobacteriia > Coriobacteriales > Coriobacteriaceae > Collinsella. The sequence continues at coordinate 20,277 of CAKUGR010000003.1, read as the reverse complement.
AGGCCGCACAGCTCGATATGGCTCAGGTGCGCCGCACGCTTAAAGATGTCAAACATTGCCCCGCACGGGGTGAGCTCAGCTTGAGAAGCCATAGCTTAGCCCTCCTTGGTCGCAGAGATAGTGTCGGATACTTCGGCCGGCCCGCCAAAGGCACGGGCAGCCGCGGCTCCACCGGCAAGCGGCGTCGCCATGGGAATTTTCGCACGTCGCGCTGACACGACAGGAAGCTCAAAAGCAAACCCCATCGCCAGCAAAAACCACGCGAGCGCATAGGTTGCAAGTAAGGCGGCCACCAGACCACCCGCCACGGCATGCTGGGAAAACACGGCACATGCGAGTGCGACCAGCGCCGGAACCTCGCAGGCAGAAAGGGCCAACACGCCCCGCAGAAATCCCGCACGGCGGTCGCGCGCCAAGGCCCCGGCGGCAATACCTGCCACGCCTGGCATCGCCAACGCCAGCGCGGCGACGATGCCTGGTAACTTTCCGGACCACATAAGCGGTCCCACGACGAGCGTCACATGGGCGCCCGACGCCAACAGTGCCGCTGATACCACGACCACAGCCCAAAGCACGCCGCATACCGCCGTCGCACCAACCATCGCCGCGCGCCGGGCCGTGTGCCCCGACGCCTCCATCGGGCACGGCATGAGCGGCTCGGCGCGAAGCGAGCGGGCGACATTTTGCGCATAGTGGTCGCAAAATGCCGAGAGCGCCGCCTCCACCGCAGCCGGCTCGGGACGATCTTCCTGATGGCAGGACAGGCAGGCCATCACCACATCGAACAGCTGAGCGTCGACAAACGCCAGCGCATCGCGCAGATCCTCGGAATTTGGATCGAGCCCCAGTTGCTGAGCCTGCTCGGCCGCGGCAAGTGCCACATCGGGCTCGCGTCGCAGCAGTTGCGTCAAGTCGCAGCCGGGCGCGTGGGCGCCGACGGGATAATCGGGCAGCGTATCCATCTTGAGGCGATAAGGGCTGGCGATATCACGCGTCTTTTTGCGCGAGCCCGAAGTACCCGACGCACCCGGCGCTACTTCGTACGGCGCGACACCGGCGATGAGCTCGTAGACCGTACTCGCCGCCGCATAGACATCGATTGCCGGCGACATGCGAAGCATGCGCAGGTCGGGAATATCGTCGGTGAGCATCTCGGGCGGGGCGTAGGCCACCGTCGCGCGGCGCAACGTGGCATAGCGCTCGGTAAACGACGCCTTGCCGCCGGTGCCGGCCACCGCAGAGGCGGGCTCGAGCGCCAGCGACGAGCCAAAGTCGATCAAGCACAGGTCGAAAGTGCCTTCGGCAAGCTGTCGGTCGAGCGGCAGGCGCGCCGTGCGCACCATAATATTAGCGGGCGAGATATCGCGATGGACGAATCCCTCGCCCACCAGGTTCATACGGCAGAGCAGATCGAACAGGTCGCGACCCAAGCGCGCCGCCACGAGCGGCGACAGGCGCCCGGCATCGTCCACGGCAAGGCGCGAACGCAGGCGAGCCAGCGTCTCGCCCTCGACCCATTCCATGACAATCGCGGGCACGCCGTCGACCTCGCCCCATCCATAGAGGCGGGGAAAGCCCTTAAGGCCCGAGAGCGCGCGATGACATTCATACTCCTCACGAAACGCCGCCTCGAACTTGGTGACCAGCGCCTCGTGTGCAGCGTCATCGTCAAACCCATCGCGCGTTGGCAAGATGAGCTGCTTGAGCGCCACGGCCTCACCCTGCGCGTTGACGGCACGCGTCACGCGGCCGATGCCGCCACGGCGCATGGTGGCGTCATCGGCAAACAGCATCGTGAAACGGCGCAGGTAGGCAGGAAGCTCGTCCGCTCCCAGGGCGACGGCAGGCTCAAACCCGTCGACGCGTGCCAGACGCAGGCCCACCATGGGGTCGCAATCGAGCGCATGCGATACGGTAGAAGCAAGGTCATTCGTCATAGGGCGATCGCCGCCACGTTGGTATTGAAGTTGTTGAGCGCGACGTCGTCGTCGCCGTAGTGCCCAACCCATTGACACAGGTTGGTATAGCAGCCCCACAGATTGGCATACTGCCGATACCACTTAGATTTGGTCGAGAACCTTTGTCGACCGAACTCGGCGCGGATGACAAACATGTCATTGGCCAGGGTGTCGCACGGTCCGGTGTCTCCCATAGTGTTATAGGTCGAGACCGCGCTATTGGCGCGAGAGACATAACTGTCGAGCATGTTGTATTTGGTCACGAGCCAGCTGTGGATGCTCTCTTCCTCGGCAGCCGAGAGACCGCTCGAGTTCGTGTCGCCGCTGGTGCCGCCGCTTGTCGAGCCACCGCCCGCGGAACCACCGCCAGACGTGGAGCCCGAACTAGAGCCGCCGCTTGCGCCCGTCGAATCGGAACCGGAGCCAGACCCATCCGAGCCGCCGGGCTTACCCGATTGCTGCGTATCCTGTTCCTTCTGCTGCTCCGTCTTGTTAACGACAGAAGCCACGCTGTTATTGGAAAGCTTCGTGATGATCTTGGTGTTGGTGAGCACAATGGTCTTACCGTTTGCCAGCGTAACCTCGTTGTCCGATGTTTCGGGACTGTCCGCATCGTCGCCACCGAACACAACATGCGAGACCACGCTCGCCCACGCATATCCAGTTGTCGTTCCCAAGTCGCTTTTGACCTTGCGCCCAATATGCAGCTCGCGCGCAGCATGCGCCTGCACCATGGACGGCACCGTCATACCATAAGCCGAAACACCGGCTATGACCAGCACGAGCGAACAAGACAGCAGCACATACGCCCGAGGCGCCAGGCCCAGCCGGCGTCGCACGCGCACCGTGGCGCCATGCTTTGTCTGAGTGCCCCCGGGCCGCATGCGTTCTCCTCCAACAAAAACACGCCGCTCAGGAGCGGCGCATTCTTTCATATCCATATTTGAGTGTATCAGCGAACTCAAAAGGTTGCGCAACGATTGGGCAAATACGCGGTGCAAGCGGACCCATCCACGCGATAAGCGGACGAAAAGCAGGTTTGTTGCACAACAAACGCGCGAACGAGAGCCCAATTATGGGCGCCCCGTGCGGCAAGCCGATGGCCGTGACGCAGCGCGCCCGGCGGCTAGATCGCGCGGCGGGCCTCGATAGCGCGGCCAAGCGTAAGCTCGTCGGCATACTCCAAGTCGCCGCCCACGGGAAGGCCGCTCGCAAGACGCGATACCTCAACGCCCAATGGCTTGATGGTGCGGGCAAGGTAGCTCGCCGTAGTCTCGCCCTCAATGTTGGGGTTGGTGGCGATAATGACCTCGTGGATGTCCTCATGGCCCAGGCGCGCCAGCAGCTCGCGGATATGCAGCTGCTCGGGACCGATCTTGTCCATGGGGCTGATCACGCCGCCCAGCACATGGTACAGGCCATGGTAGCTGCCCGTGCGCTCGATTGCCTGGACGTCGCGCGGCTCGCCCACCACGCAAATGCGAGTGGTATCGCGCATCGGGTCCTGGCAGATGGAGCACTCGTCGGCCGTGGCGTAGTTAAAGCAACGACTGCAAAAGTGAACCTCCTGCTTGACCTCCAGGATGGCCTCGGCCAGGCGGCGGGCCTCCTCGGCATCGGCCTCGAGCAGGTAATAGGCGATGCGCTGGGCCGACTTGGGACCAATGCCCGGCAGACGACCCAGCTCATCGAGCAGTTTTTGCAGACTGTGATTCGCACTCATATATATGCGCGTCTTAGAACGGCATGCCCGGGATGTTGAGGCCACCGGTGATGGCGCCCATCTGCTTGTTGGCAAGCTCGTTGACGCCGCGGACAGCCTCGTTGACAGCAGCCATGATCATGTCCTGCAGCATATCGACGTCCTCGGGATCAAGCGCATCGGGATCGATGGTGAGGTTGACGAGCTCCATCTCGCCGTTAACGGTCACCTTGACCATACCGCCGCCGGCAGAGGCGTCGACGGTCTGGGACTTGAGGTTCTCCTGCGCGGCGGCAAGCTGCTCCTGCATCTTGCGGGCCTGCTTCATCATCTGCTGCATGTTCATACCGGCCATAATGGCTCCTTTACGTGCGGCCGCACGCCGAGCTGCAAGGGCAGCCGGAACGCGGCGGGACTTTCAAACTCAAAAATCGTACCACGGCGCAGGGCAAGCGGGCGGGGCGGACGTGTTACCTCAGTCGATATACATGTCCTCTAGCGTGACGATTCGCCAATCTTCGCGCGCGGCGAGCTTCTTTTTCGTGGCGGCGCTCACGTCATGCTTGCAGAACAGCATGAAATTCGAGGCGACGAAGCCCTTGACCAGGTCGCGCTTGCTTTTGAGGTCATCAATCTCTGCCGACTCATCAAACGACTCCCTATATTTGCACTCGCCGATTACCAGACGCTTAGAGATCCGATCGGCAGCCAAAACATCGATATCATCCTGAGCCCGTTTGGCGGGATTCGTTCCCCACCAAGACGACACCGCCGTTGCCGGAATTGGCAGCTTGCCCTGTTTGGCCTGCTCAACCATCCACTCGGCACACAACGCCTCGAACCGGTGACCCAGATATTCGTTCAGCTGCTCTTCTGGAAGCGCATTGACAACCGCTCGCCCCAGGCCCGCCTCGATATCGGACGAATACGGCATGACGAACCGGAACCAGAACGCATAGCACGGCTCCGAAAGACGATAGATTCCGCGCTTGCTCGTTTCGGGGTTCTCGCCAAACGGAACGGCCTTTTCTATGATTCCTACCGATTCCAACGCCTTGAGATAGCGAGGCAGCGTTGTCTGGGCGATCCCCACGCGGTCGGCAATCTGCTTCGCACGGTTTGCGCCGGCAGCTACAGCCCTCAGAATCGAGTTATATATTGCCGGCTCCTGGAACTCCTGGCGAATCAGGCCCTCCGGCTCGCCATAGAGAAACCCCATGGGATCGAAGTAAAGCCGTGCCAGATTCTCCTTGAGCCCTACGCTTGGGTCCAGCTGCTGCAGATAGTACGGCACACCGCCAAAGCAGCCGTAGAATTTAAAGGCGTCTTGAGCGCTCAGACCCGGAAGCATTTTGGCCGCGTCCCTAAATCCAAGGTCGCGTACCTTGATTTGGGCCGTACGCCGGCCAAACAGAGGGCTTTTGCGCCCCAGAACGTTGCTTTCCATAAAACCCTGGTTGCTACCACAAAGAATGAGAAAGGCGCTCGTTTCTTTGAAGGCCCTATCGATTGCTACCTGAAAAATCGAAGGTAGCGCCTCGTTGCGCATCGCCGCATAGGGAAACTCATCGAACACAAAGACAAACCGTTCGGTGCGCGCTCGATCGGCGATGAAGGACAGCGCGTCAGCCCAGGAAGAGAACCCGCCAAGCGATGTGGGGAGATTGAAAAAGCTCGCGATGGCACGATTAAAATCCGCTAGGTTGTCGGCGTCGCTTTGCTCGAGGGCGGTAAACGAGAGCGTCCGTTTACCGCGGCAGAACTCGTTAATCAGCGTCGTCTTTCCCACGCGTCGACGACCGTACACGACGGCCATCTGAAATGAACTCTGCTCATAAAGGGATTCGAGTTTTGCTAGCTCTGCCTCGCGTCCGACAAACATTATGCACTCCCGAATTATGCAAAGACGAATAATTCACATTTGCATAATATCTCAAACTCTACCTAACCGGGCCGGACCCGACATTTTCTGCATCCAGCTAGATACCAAAATGCCGGACCGCCGCTCGGGGTGGCGCGCATGGCGGCGGGGTATAATTTGATTGCCATAGATAGCAATTTGGAGGTACCCCATGAATGCCCCCGACGTGCTCCAAAACATCCGCTCAAAACACCCCACTCTATATTTGATTCTCTATCTCTTTGCCGGCTGGGCATTACTGGCCGTCGTCGCCTTTGCCATAGCCTTTGGAGCAGAACTGCTGATAGCAAGCTCGGACCAGCCGGTCGTCAAATGGGAAGCGACCGATGAGTGCACCGGTGGAACCCGAACTGTTTACTACAACAGCCCGTCCCTCTATCAAGCGTTCAAGCTCAAGATAGAGGACGCCAAGATTGTCGATGCCGAACCGAGCTCTTTATTGACAATCGGAGCAACCGTTAACGCCGAGCAAGTCGAGCACACGGACAGCCATGCGACGTATCGTGTCGACCTCAGCACCCTAGGCCGACCGTCACGCATCTGCCTACTCGAATGCGAGATACGCGGCACCACGCTACACATGTCCGAAACACAGATGCGCCCGGACATTGAGCCCTCTTCTTGAGCGGTATACCCGCCTGCGCAGCTACTCCACCGGTTTGAAGATGGTGGACTGGCCGAAGACACTGCGGATGAGGGCTTTGGCCTCGTCCTCGGTCTGCGGGATGCTTGGGGCTGCGCCCTGATGGCCGAAGGGGCTGCCCGCGCCGGGGTTGGACTCCCAGGGAGCCGCGGGGGCGTCTTCCTCTTTGGGGGCAGTTCCAGCGGGCTTGGGCGCGGACGCCGCACCCGGCACGTCGAACGGGGGCAGATCGTCCCCGCCGGCATCGGCAGCAAAACCGCCGACCATGGCGTCGTCATAGGGCACCTGCTCGGATTCCCACGGCGCAGACGGCGCGGCGGGCTGAGCCTTGGGAGCGGACGCGCGCTCGGGCGCTCGGGGTGCGGGCTCGGTCGGGAGCTTGCCCGTGGCAGGAGCACCAGCGGGGTTGTCGGAGCGCAGCCAGGGGGCCTTGGCCAGGTCGGATGACTTGGGCACAGGCGCGGCGGCGGGATTGGGCGCGGGGACCGGAGCAGCCGGTTTGGGCACAGCGGGTTCAGGCGCCAACGGGGTCGGTACCGCTACCGGTGCCGCTTTTGGCTGCGTCGCGCTGACGTTCGAGGATACAGGGGCCGCCGAGGACACGGGTTGCGGGTCCGCAGATGCCGCAGCCCGTGCAGATGGAGAATGCTCCTCATGTTGAGGAGCCGGCGTGCCACCCCCATCCAGGACATAGTCGACGGTACGACGACCGAAGACCGCACTGACTGTCGGCAGGACTACCGACTGCGTGTCGGCGCGTCCGAGCATCTTGATGGCAAAAGTCGAGCCCGCGGGGAACGAAACCGTGAGCTTGGAGCCGTCGTCTGCCGTGGCGCGGGCGTTGAGCAAAAGCCCTGCGTAGGAGGCCTGACGAGCCTTGACGCGCTCGACAACCTCGGCCCATTTGCGCTGGAGCTCACCGGCATCTTCAACCGCGGGGGTCTCGGCGGCGCCGGCGGCAGCAACCTGAGCGGCAGTGTTGGGCTTGGACACCGGCACCGGCGCGGGCGATGCGGCAGGCGTGGAAGCCGGAGCCGCAACGGGCTGAGGAGCCGGCGTGGGCGCAGGCTGAGGTGCAGGCGTCGCAGGCTTAGAGACTTGCGCAGACGCGGGCTTAGGCGCAGGTTGAGGCGCTGGAGCAGCCGCAGCGCCGCGGTCCCAAGGCATACCCCCCTGGTGCGTGGACGCCGTAGCGGGAGCGGTCGCCGCCGGAGCAGCAGCTCGGGCACCCGAGATGAGCGTCGGCTGCTGTGCCGTCGCAGTCGCAGCCGCAACGGCCGCCGGGGCGGCCTGAGCAGCAGCCACGCTCGCCGGAACGGCGGCGTTGGCAACCATGGCCTCCAGACGCGCCACGCGCTCGGCCAGAGCCTCAATGGTCAGATCGGCCTCGGGACGTGCCAGACGCGTGCAGGCGATCTCGAGCACCAGGCGCACATCGCTCGCACCCCTCATCTCCAAGGCGGCATCGTCGAGCACCGTCAGCACGCGGGCCAGACGGTCGGCAGGATGCTCGCCAAAGGCAGCGGCCTCGGCAGCAAGCGCCTCGGCCTGCTCGGAGCCGCCCTCAAACAGCTCGGCGCGGGCGCCGGCAACGCAGGCCACGTACACATCGCGCACATGCGCCACCAGGTCGCGCGTCAGTTCCAGCAGGTCATTGCCTTCCTCGACCTGCGCGCGAATAAGCCCATACAGCTCAGCGACATCACGACCAGCAATGGCGCGCGCAAACTCGCCCAGAATCTGGTCCGAAACTTCGCCCAAAAGCGAGCGGGCATCGTCCGCATGCACGGTGCCGTTGCCGAAGACGCTCAGCTGCTCCAGCGTGGAAAGCGCGTCGCGCATACCGCCCTTGGCATGGCGCGCCACGATGGCAAGCGCCTCGTCGTCGTAGTCGAAGCCCTCCTGCTCGCACACGTATGCCAGGCGACGCTCGATATCCTCGTTACCGATGCGGTGGAAATCGAAACGCTGGCAGCGCGAGAGGATGGTCTCCAGAATCTTTTGCGGGTCGGTGGTGCACAGCACAAAGATCACGTGCGCCGGCGGCTCCTCGAGCGTCTTGAGCAGCGCGTTGAACGCCGCCGTCGTGAGCATGTGAACCTCGTCGATGATATAGATCTTGTACTTGCCACGCACCGGGGCAAAGTTAACGGAGTTGATGATCTCCTCGCGCACGTTGTCTACGCCGGTACGGCTTGCGGCATCGAGCTCGTAGACGTCTGGGTGGTTGCCCTCGGCGATGAGCTCGCACTCCTCGCAGGTGCCGTCGGGCATGCAGCCGCTCGCGCCCTCGGCGCGCGCCGCCTCGGCATTGCGGCAGAGCAGCGCCTTGGCCAGGATACGCGCCATGGTGGTCTTGCCCGTACCGCGCGGACCGCAGAACAGGTAAGCGTGGGACAGGCGCCCCTCGGTAATGGCGTGCTCGAGCGTCGAGACGATATGCTGCTGGCCCACCACGGAGTCGAAGGTGAGCGGGCGATACTTTCGGTACAACGATTCCATGGGTGCTCCCCCGGGTATACTGAGTCTTGTTGCCGCGGTGGCCATGCGGTCGCACGGCATACTGCATCCATAATAACCCGTACGGCGAGCCCGCCGCGATAGGAGTCCAAAGAGCATGGCAGACGCAGAGAGCAACCTCGTTCCCTTCGAAGCAGCCGACCAGGTCGAGGTCGCGCTCGAGACGCAGGCCGCAGCCGATGACGGCATTCTGTACCTCAACGAGTATCAGTACGAAAACGACCTCGTCACCGACTTCGCCCGCTTGGTTGCCTCGCCCAGGCGCTGCGGCTCCCTGTACGTCGCCGCCGCCATTGCCGCGCTCATCGGCATCGGCATGCTGGTGGCTGGCGGCAGCTGGATCAAGTTCGGCGTCGTGCTGATCGTGTTCGGCGCCTTTTTGGGCTGGTGGAGCAAAAATCTGCACCATACGCTCGCGCGCGACTTTATCGAAGCCGTCGAGGCCGACGAGTCCATGGGCGGCCGCTACCGCCGCGTCGCCGTCAACGAGGACGGCCTGATGGTCTGGGGCAAGAGCGGCAAGTCGCAGTTCTTCCCGTTCGAGAAGCTCGACCACGTACTCGACGGCGAGCGCATCTTTGTGGCCATGTTCGCCGACCAGGGCGTGACGATCCCTAAGGGCACCTTTGTCCGCGGCGATGCCGAGCAGTTTGGCTCCTTCCTCAAGGCACGCATCAACAAAAAACTCCGCATCGAGACCAAACGCAAGAAGATGAAGGCCGAGAAGGCCGCCGCCCAGGCCAAGCAGGAAAGCGAGCCCAAGAGCGCGAAGGCCAAACAGCGCAAGCAGAAGAAGAACAAGAAGAAGCACTAAGACCCGGCACGGCATCCAAGCACCAGTCGTCTGCTTAGGCAGAACTTAGATTGACAGCGGAAACCGCATCCCGTTTTGGCACTCCAAAGTGGGATGCGGTTTCCTTTCACCCGAGCGTGCTACACTAGCAGCATCTATGCCACCGCGAACGCTGGAACGGGCCACGCCCCGCGCCCGCCGCTCGCAAACGAACTTTAAACGCACGAGGGTTGGCCATGCCGCTTTTCTCGCAACATACCGCCCGGTTCTCACCGGACGTTCCCTTGGAGGGCACCAGCTCTCGCGAGCTGCTCAAGCGGTACCAGCCGCTCGAGACGCTTGCGACCGGCGGTTTTGGCTCCATCGAGATTTGCCGCGACACGCACCTGCGCCGCCGCGTCGCCATTAAGCGCATCCCCCTTATCAACGGTGCCGGCATGCCCGCCAGCGACATCATGGATGTCCTGCGCGAGGCACACACCGCCGCCATGCTTCAACATCCCAATATCGTGCAGGTTATCGACTTTACGCACGATACCGCCTATGCCTACCTAGTCATGGAATATGTCGACGGCATGTCCCTAGCCGAGTTTTTGCATCGCGTGGACGGCCATTCGCTCACCTTTGACGAAGCCGCGGCAATTGCCGACGCACTGGGCCAGGCGCTCACCTTCGCCCATAGCAACGGCGTGCTCCACCTGGATATTAAGCCCGCCAACGTGCTCATCGACCACTCGGGCAATGTAAAGCTCACCGACTTTGGCATGGCGCGGCTGTCGTCTGCCGGCGGCTTTGGCGGCTCGCGCGGCGGCACCATCGGCTACATGCCGCCCGAGCAACTCGATATCGAGACCGGCACGGTCGACGAACGTGCCGACGTCTTTGCCCTCGCCTGCGTGATCTACGAGGGTCTGTGTGGCAGCGCCCCCTTTATGGCGGCCACGCCCGGCGACTCGCTCGACCGCATCATCGGCGGTGCCACCTATCCCAGCGAGCTCATCCCGCACTTCCCCCCGGGGGCCGAGGCCGCGCTCATGAGCGCACTCTCCCCCATGCCGCAGGACCGGCCCAACGGCATCGAGGCCTTTTGCGACCGGCTGCTCGCCGGCTTGGGCAGCGTGCGCGAGGGCCGTCGCAGCCTGGAGCAGATGGTGGGCGAGCTTTCGGATGACGAGCACGCGGCAGACGATATCGAATCGTTGCCCTATGAGGACGACACCATCGAGGTCGACCCCGCACTCGGCTGGGCCGGTACGCGCTGGAGCCACGCGCGCAACTACACCATGCGCGCCATCTCGGCTCTCTCGTGTGGTGCCTTTAGCTTTTTGCTCATGCAGACGGCTGGCGTCGCGGCGCTTCCCGGACTTATTGCCGCGGCCATCGCGATTGGGGCGGCCGCCGGCCTGGCCCCGCAGATTGGCTCGGCTATCTCGGCCGTGGGCTTTTTGGTACTTATGGCCAACGCCACCATGCAGGCGCAGGGCATCCTGTCGATGCTGCCCGTCGCGGTGCTCTTTGCCGCCACCATGTCCGGTTGGTGGATCGCCTGGGGCCGCACCGAGGCCGCCGCGAGCGCCGCGCTCACCTGCGCGGTGGCACTTGGCTGTCTGACGGGCGACGTCCTCCTTGCCGCCGGGGTCGCCGCCGGCATCGCGGCCTTTTGGCTCGGCCCGGCAAGCGCCGCGGCCGCCACGGGGATGGGCGCGCTTTTTGGCCGCCTGGCTACGGTTGCGCTTTCCGCCGGAGGCGTGCTGGGACTCGGCAATGTTGCCGCGGCGCTGGGAGACATGCTCTTCTGGGCTGCCATCGTGCTCGTCGCGGCGACAGCTGCACTGACATCTCTGCTGCTCAACGCCCATGCCAAGCGTGCCGAGCAGGGCTCGAACCTGACTGCAATCGCTGCCATCGCCGGCTGCGGAATAGGCTCTGCGGCCTCGCTCTGTCTTGCACACCATATGGAAATTGCCAGCCTTGCGGCCGCGGTCGTCGTCAAGGCGGCGGTTGCGGGAACCCTATCCTCTATAATCGTTGGGATATGCCTATATTTGCTCGGATACCAAAGAACCTATACGGAGAGTGATCTTTCGTGAACTTCCTGAACATCTTCGAGGACCACGTGGCCGGCATCTTCGGTGCCACCCGTGCCCCGTTCTCCTTTAAGAAGCTTGCCAAGCAGGCCGCTCGCGACATGGAGGATCAGACTCTGGTGATCAACGGCGTCAACACCGCGCCGGCACTCTATACCATCCTGATCGCCGCCGACGACGACCCCATGCTCGCCCCGTTCTACCCCGAGCTTTCGCGCGAAGTCCGCGAGTTTGTGAAGGCGCAGGCCGAAAAGCGCCGCTATGTGTTTGTCGGCGAGCCCCTCGTTCGCTTTATGATCGATCCGCAGCTGCGTGCCGGTAAGTTCTCGGTCTTTGCCGAGAACGTCGACGCCCCCACGCTCGGTCGTCTGTACGAGGAGGAGCGCGCCTACCAGAATGGCCTGGGCCAGAACAACTCGGCTGCAAGCCGCGCCGCCAGCGCCCCCCGCGCCGGCAAGCAGCAGTTCGCCGCCCCGCAGCAGCAACACCCCGCCGCCATGCCCCAGCAGCCGGCGCCCCGTGTCACCGCTCCCGACCCGCTCGCCGTGGCCGATCCCTTTGCGCCCAATGTCCCCGACCCCGCCGCCGCGCCCATCCCCGTGCCGCAGACCGTCTCTCGTGACGCCCTCGCCGGTATGGGCGGAGCCGCCGCGACCGGCGCCGCCGTGGGCCTTGGCGCCGCGGCCGGTATTGCCTCCAACATGGCGAACACCCGCGCCCCGCAGCGCCCGCTCGCCCAGCTCGTCGACGTCGTGAGCGGCGAGAGCCACAGCATCACTTCCGCGCAGGTGACCATCGGCCGCGAGCGTTCGGTTTCGGACATCGCCCTGCGCGACCCCAACGTATCGCGCCGTCACGCCCAGCTCACCTTTACCGGTTCGGACTGGTCGATCGAGGACCTCAATTCCACCAACGGCACGCTCGTCAACAACCGCCGCATCACGCGCTGCCCGCTGCGCAACGGCGACCTGCTGACGTTTGGCCTGAGCACCTTTGAATTTAGGGGATAGTCGCTTATGAACATCGATATCGTCCTTTTTGCAGGCCGCATCGTCCTGGTCGCCCTGCTCTACATCTTCCTGTTCGCCGTCATGAAAACCGGCGTGGGACTCGTACGCGGCCAGCGCCGCGACTCCGCTATCTGGACGATCGATGTGGACAAGGGTCCGCGCGGCATCCGTGGCATCCATGTAGACATGCTCGGCCCCGTCATCGTGGGCCGCTCGCCGTCCTCGGACATCTGCATCAACGAGCCGTTTGTCTCGGCCTCGCACGCACGCTTTTCGTTGCAGGGCCCGGCACTCATCATCGAAGACCTCAACTCGCTGAACGGCACGCTCGTTAACGGCCGTCAGCTGGTGGAGCCCGCAACGCTGCGCGAGGGTGACGAGGTCCAAATTGGCGACGTGGTCATGAAGGTGAACCGTCGATGATCGACGAGGAGAACAAGTCCGCAACCATGCCCGAGACGCCGACTGCCCCCGCAGCTGCGCCTGCCCATGCCGCTCCGGCGCGCCCTGCGACCGTGGAGCCCGAGGACACCGTGTTCTCCCTGCCTCTTTCGCATGTAACTCAAGAATATCCGGCACTCGCCGATGACGAGGACGCCGACACCGAGCAGCTCGACGCCCCCATCGGCGCGCACGCTGCCGAGCAGCCCGCGGCACCGGAGGCAACGCCCGCACCGGCTCACTTTGCCGAGCCCGTCGCCGAAGCGATCAGTGAGAGCGCGGCCGTGTTTGCAGCTCCCGAGCCTGCCGCACCGGTATTCCCCGTCACCCCGGCAAGCGAGGCGGCACCCGCATCCGCAACGCCTGCCGAAGTCGAGCAGCCCGCCGCAGCTCCCGAGCCCTCCGCTCAACCCCAGAGCATGCCCGCGCCGTCGCACTTTGCGACGCCCGAGCCGACGGCTGTCGAGCCGCAGCAGGACGCCGATCCCGCCGACCGCGTAACCGAAGATCTCAACCTTCCGGACATCTCCGACGCCGAGTCGGGAGACGATGCCGACACTGTCTCCCCCGGCGACACCGCCGAGATCGATGTCGCCGCCGTGGAGGCAAAGCTCAAAGATCCCGGCTCGACCATGAGCTTTGAGCCGCTGACCGACGAGCGCATCGAGACCGACTCGACCTACGACGCCGGCACCACCACGCAGCTTATGTGGGGCGCCCGCTCCGACGTCGGATGCGTACGCCCGCATAATGAGGACTCCTATCTGGTGCAGTCGCCGCTCTTTTGCGTGTGCGACGGCATGGGAGGACACGCCGCCGGCGAGGTGGCATCCTCCATCGCCGTCGAGACCATCGCCAAGACGGCGCCGCAGTCCGCCGACGCCGCGCGCCTGGCCGCAGCCGTCGAGGCCGCCAACGCCGCCGTGATCGAGGCCGCCCTCAACGGCCTGGGCAAACCCGGCATGGGATGCACGGCCACCTGCGCCTACATCGAAAACGACACGCTCGCTATCGCCCACGTGGGCGACTCGCGCGCCTACCTGCTCCACGAGGGCACGCTCATCCGCGTGACCCGCGACCACTCCTATGTGGAGGAGCTCGTGGATGCCGGCGAGATTACGGCCGACGAGGCCCGCGTCCACCCCAACCGCTCGGTCATCACCCGCGCGCTGGGCTCGGATCCCGCCATGTATGCCGACCACTTTACCCTGCACATCGAGGAAGGCGACCGCCTGATTCTGTGCTCCGACGGTCTTTCGAGCATGATTCCCGATAGCGATATCGAGAACATCGCTACGCAGTCCTCGACCGCACAGATCTGCGTCGACAACTTGGTGGACGCGGCGCTCGCCGCCGGCGGCCACGACAATGTGACCGTGGTGGTGGTCGACCTGGTCGACGACGGCGTCATGCGCGAGGCAAAACGCGTCCGACGCCGCAATGTCACCATCGCCGCCATCTTGGCCCTTGTCTTTGTGCTGGTAGCAGGCATCTGGGCATACACGGGCGTCACCGGCTCCTATTACTTGGGAACCTACCACGGCAATGTCGCCGTCTGGCGCGGCCTGCCCGGCAAGACGCTCGGGGTCGAACTCCACTGGCTCGAGAGCGAAACCAGCATCAAACTGTCCGACCTGCCCGAAGACACGCAAAATCGCCTGAAGGCAGGCATTCCGCAAACGAATGTCGACGATGCGCAGGACACCATTTCCAAGTACCGCCATCAGATTGACGAGGAGCAGACTCGTCAGGTGATTGACGCGCAAACGATTCGCGACAACACCGATCAGAAATCCACCTCCGAGTCAGATTCCGAGAAAACCGCCGAACAGTCAGCCGAGGCCGAAGCCTCCGATAAGAATTAGAAAGGGAGTGCCGCTTATGAGTCGCCGCAACACCGAACTGCTCTTGCTCATCGCCTCGGCGTTCCCCGTCATCCTGCTCTATGCGATGTACGTGCTCACCGCGGGCGCCACAATTTCCTTTGAGACGCTCGCCGTGCCGATCGGCCTGTTCGCCGCCTTCGCCGCGGCGCATATCGCCGTGCGCATCCTGGCGCCCGGCGCCGACCCCGCCATCCTACCCATCGTCTTTGTGCTCTCGGGCATCGGCATCACATTCGTGACGCGCCTGGCCCCCGACCTCGCCATCTCGCAGCTCATCATCTTGTTTGTCTCGGTGGCGCTCATGGTGGGAACGCTGGCACTGGTCAAGAACCTCGACGTGGTCATGCGCTACAAGTACACCTTTGGCATTATCGGCATCATCCTGCTGATGCTGCCGATCTTTATCGGCACCACGATCTCGGGCTCCAAGCTGTGGATTCGCATCGCGGGCTTCACCATCCAGCCCGGCGAGTTCGCCAAGGTATTCATCGTCCTGTTCCTGGCAGGCTATTTGGCCGAGAACCGCGAGCTGCTCTCCATCTCCAACCGCAAGATCCTGGGCCTCAAGATTCCGCGCTTCCGCCTGCTGCTGCCGCTGTTTGCCGTGTGGGGCGTGTGCCTGCTCATCGTCGTCTTCGAACGCGACCTGGGCTCGGCCGTCCTGTTCTACACCATCTTTTTGCTGATGCTCTATGTTGCCACGGGACGCTTTTCGTACGTCATCATCGGCCTTGCGCTGCTGGCCGTTGGAGCCGTGGGCGCCTACAAGTTCCTGTCGCACGTGCAGGTGCGTTTCCAGATCTGGGCCGACCCGTTTAAGGACGCCCAGGGCCAGGGCTACCAGATCGTGCAGTCGCTCTATTCGCTGGCCGACGGCGGCCTGGTTGGCGTCGGCATTGGCAACGGTATGGCAAACAACATCCCCGTCGTCGAGTCCGACTTTATCTTCTCGGCCATCGGCGAGGAAATGGGCCTTTTGGGCGGCGGCGCCGTGCTCATCCTGTTTATGCTTTTTGCCGTGCGTGGCCTCACCACGGCCGCCCGCGCCAAGTCCGACCTTGCCGCCTTTAGCGCGACCGGCCTTACGGCGGCCATCAGCTTCCAGGCATTCTTAATCGTTGGCGGCGTAACCCGCCTGATCCCGCTAACCGGCGTCACCCTGCCCTTTATGAGCCAAGGCGGCTCCTCGCTGCTGGCGAGCTTTATCATCGTCGCGCTGCTGCTGCGCGCCGGCGACGAGGCAACCGGACGCGAAGCCGAGCTCACCGGCACCGGCACCATGGCCGCCATCACCGATGACCAGGTCGCATCCGCCGCTGCCCCGACCGGTACGCGTTTTGCAAACGCACCTTCCTACAGCAACGGCAGCCACTCCGCGGGTTCTCGCATGCGTCGTCGCCTGCTCGACACGCCTGAGTCCGGCGTGCTCGGCCGCGTGGCACTTGCCAACCGTCTGACTCGTGCCGTGTTTACCTTTACGGCGCTGTTCGCCATCCTTATCGGCAACCTTACCTATGTCCAGGTCATCAAGGCGAAGGACTACCAGGACATGCCGACCAACAACCACACCATCGCCCGCTCCAAGTACATCCAGCGTGGCTCCATCATCACGTCCGACGGCGTGACGCTAGCCGAGTCGCTGCAGCAGGAGGACGGCACCTACGCCCGTTCCTACCCCAACGGCAACATGGCCGCGCACGTGGTGGGATACGTAAGCCAGCAATACGGCACCGCCGGCATCGAGAGCGTCATGAACGATACGCTCACCGGCTCCAAGGATTACTCTAGCTGGAACAACGCCATCGCGTCGCTCGCGGGGCAGACCCAGCCGGGCAATACCGCCAAGCTCACCATCGACTCGCGCATCCAGACGGCTGCCGAGCAGGCGCTCAAGGGCTTTAAGGGCGCTGTGGTGGTCATGGATCCGCGCACCGGTGCGGTCCTTGCGTGCGCGAGCTCGCCCACCTACGACAACACCAACATCGACGCGCTGCTCCAGTCGGGCGGCGGCGAGGACGGCTCCATGTACGACCGTGCCATGGACGCGTTGTACACCCCGGGCTCGACCTTTAAGGTCGTCACACTCTCCGCGGCGCTCGAAACCGGCACCGCGAGCCTTACCAGCACGTACCAGGCGCCCGGCTCCATGGATATTGGCAACGCGCCGGTCACCAACTATGCCAACGAGAGCTACGGCACCATCAGCCTGCAGCAGGCCTTCGCCGTATCGTCCAACGTCGTCTTTGGCCAGGTGGCCAACGAGATTGGCGCCAGCTCGCTCGTCCAGTTTGCCAACGCCTTTGGCTACGGCCAAAAGCTCGGCCAGGATCTGACCTCCACCGCCTCCATCATGGCCGACCCGTCGCTTATGACCGAGTGGGAGACCGCTTGGGCGGGCGCCGGCCAGCCCGTCGGCATGGACCACACGCCTGGCCCGCAGACCACCGTTATGCAGAATTGCGTGATCGCTGCCGCTATCGCCAACAGCGGCGTAGTCATGGACCCGTTCTTTGTGTCCCAGATACTCGCCCCGGACGGAACCGTGGTCAAAACCACGCAGTCCCGCTCGCTGGGCCAGGCTGTCAGTTCTGCCACGGCCGACCAGGTCAAGCAGGCCATGCTCGCCGTCGTCCAGTCCGGCACCGGCACCGATGCCCAGATTCCGGGCGTCAAGGTTGCCGGCAAGACCGGTTCGGCCGAGACCGGCGGCACCAACGTCAACTCTATGTTTGTTGGCTTTGCACCTTACGATTCACCCACGGTTGCCATCTCGGTGGCCCTGGAGGATTTCGACAAACACGACGTCAAGGCAGCCAAGATTGCCGGCATCGTCCTGACCGCGGCGCTCGCCGCACAGGGAGCGTGATGCCCGTGATCAAAGCGGATACTTGGGGCGCGCCGCGGCCGATGAGCTAGCGGCAACGCGCCACACGGCCCCAGCGGCCACACATTTGGTACTACACACATCGTTGAGCGAATAGTTATGTTAGGAGCAGGAATGGAACAGAGGGTCCTCGGGGGAAGATACCTCCTCAAGGATAAGGTGGGAACGGGCGGTATGGCGACCGTCTTCCGTGCACAGGATCAGGTCCTCGACCGCACGGTTGCCGTCAAGATCATGCTGCCGCAGTATGCCGGCGACGCCACCTTCGCCGCCCGCTTTAAGCAGGAGGCCCAGGCAGCTGCCGGCCTGTCCTCCCCCTATATCGTGGGCGTCTACGACTGGGGCAAGGACGGCGACACCTATTACATCGTCATGGAGTACCTGCGCGGTACCGACCTTAAGAGCGGCATCAAGAGCCACGGCGCCCTCGATCCCAAGAAGGTCGCGCAGATCGGTTCGCAGATCAGCTCCGCGCTTTCGGTCGCACACAAGCACGAGATCATCCACCGCGACATTAAGCCGCAAAACATCATGGTGCTGCCCGACGGCAACATCAAGGTAATGGATTTTGGCATCGCACGCGCCAAGAACAGCCACCTCACGCAGGATAACAACGTTCTGGGCACCGCCCACTATGTAAGCCCCGAGCAGACCCGCGGCCAGGACCTCGGCCCCACCTCGGATATCTACTCGCTGGGTGTCGTCATGTACGAGTGCGCCACCGGCCGCGTGCCCTTTGACGGCGACGACGCCATCTCGGTCGCGCTCAAGCAGGTCAACGAGCTCCCCATCCCGCCGAGCCAGATCAACTCCGGCGTCGATGCCGACCTGGAGCGCATCATCCTCAAGTGCATGGAGAAGGACCCGGCAAACCGCTTCCAGACGGCCGACGAGCTGCGCCAGGTGCTCAACAGCTAC
The DNA here is from genome assembly GCA_934654775.1 of uncultured Collinsella sp. GTDB lineage: Bacteria > Actinomycetota > Coriobacteriia > Coriobacteriales > Coriobacteriaceae > Collinsella. The sequence goes on along the minus strand of CAKUGR010000003.1, from coordinate 1,514 downwards.
CTGTCCGGCCGTGCCGTCAACGTCTCGGAGCCAACGCGCATCATCGGTGCCGCCGGCGACCTGGGCGCCACCAAGACCCGCGAGCTTTCCGACTCAACGCGCGCTATGGTTCGTCCCGTCTCGGGCGTGAGCGGTCAGAACACCGCCCGCAGCGCTGTCTCGGGCTCCACGGGCTCCTACGAGGTCGAGAAGCCTAAGTCCAACAAGAACAAGATCATCGCCGCCGTGATTGCCGCCGTCGCCGTGATTGGCGTTGTAGTGGCCTTTGCCACGGGCATGTTCAGTGGCGAACAGGTCACGGTGCCCGACGTGCTGGGCAAGGACCAGGAAACCGCTATTGAGCAGATCAAGGAAGCCGGCCTTGAGGTTGGCACCGTCGACCAGAGCTACAACGACGATGTCGACGAGGGAAAGGTCGCCGAGCAGACCCCCAACGGCAACACCAAGAAAGCCAAGGGCACGAGGGTGAACTTGGTAATCTCCAAGGGCCCTAAGCCCTCCGAGAAGGTTGAGGTTCCGCAGCTCCTCGGCCTGACCAAGGACCAGGCCGAGGCCGCACTGGCAAGCGTGGGCCTGAAGGGCAGCGCTTCGGAGGAAGCCAATGAGGCCGAAGAGGGCCAGGTCTTTGAGCAGGGCACTGCTGCCGGCAAGGAGGTCGAGAAGGGCACGACCATCTCGTACAAGGTCTCCAGCGGCCCGGACACCACCTCGGTGCCCGATCTGACCGACATGACCGAGGCCCAGGCGCGCAACGCTCTCGACATGGCTGGCTTTGGCGTCGATGTGAGCTACCAGGAAAACGACTCGGTTACCGAGGGCACCGTAATTAGCTGGAACCCCAGCGGCAAGCAGAAGCCCGGTGCCACGATCACCGTCGTCATCGCCAAGAAGTCCGGCAAGGCCAGCGTCCCGGGCAACCTGTACGGCAAGAGCATCTCCGCCGCCGTCACCGCGCTCAACAACGCCGGTTTCTACAACATCGGCTTCTGTGACCAGAACGGCAACCCTGTGAGCGGCAACGAGAATGCCACCGTTACGGGCGTCTCCCCCACCGGTAAGCAGTCCACCGACACCACGATCACGCTGACGGTTTCCGTCTCCGGTTCCGGCTCCGGCGACGACTCCGAGTCTAGCAACTAACGTCGATCGCTTGTTGCTCCGAGCGGTTTAGACCGCAAACGCATTCGCTCAGAAGCGCCCGCTTGCTCCCCCAGCAAGCGGGCGCTTTAATGTCCCTATGGCAGGCATTCGGTAGGCTTCGATAGCAGGATGACAACACGCGGGATGACAACGCGGGCACAATTTGATTTTTGAAATATGGACGAATTCCTCGTCAGGAGGGTAAAATGGTGCCGACGGCAGCCCAAGTTGTAGAGAGCTGGGCAGAGCCGTTGCTTAATGAAGTTGGGTCATCGTCTTAGCGACGGTGGCCTTTCTTAATATGAGAAAGCCATTGTCAATAGGCATGTTCATTCGAGCCCGGTTTAAAACCGGGCTTTTTCGTTTCCCGTCGG
>CAKUGR010000002.1 GCA_934654775.1 uncultured Collinsella sp. | reverse complement strand
GGCCTCGGGGGCGTTCGGCTAGCTGCGGGAACGGTCTATCCGCTCAACGTGTTCGGCTGAGATCGGAAATCAACCATCCAAAGGAGAACTGCACGATAACTGGCACAGTTGCGGGGACGAATATTCCGACAACGATTCATGTGGTTGTTACGGATAACTGGAAGGCGGAGCTTGAAACCATCAAGGTTCTTAAAGGCCATGATGGTTCAGAGCTGCTTCCGACTACCGTTTACCTGGTGAGCTCTGATATCGAAGACCATCCAAGCTATCACTCCAAATACGCTTCCGTGACATGGAACACAAAGGGGTTTGACTGGAGCCAAGGTGGAATCGTTTCGGGTACCGCTCAGCTGTCTTACTATACGGGCGGCAATAACAGTGTGGTGGATATTCCCGTAACTGCAAACGTTCAGGTTGTGAATAGGGCCACATCTGTTCAGGGCGGAACTGTGTGGACCGTGCCTGGCACTGAGCCTGCTCTGCCGAACTCACTTGAGGTTGTTTACGATAACGACATGTCCACTGGACCGCAGCGTGAGAATGTAAAGTGGGATGAAGTTTCTCCAGATGCATATGCCAAGGATGGCTCCTTTAAGGTTAAGGGCAAACTTTCAGGTGGTGCGGAGGCTACGGTTACTGTCGATGTCTGCTCAATTGCGTCCATGAGCGTTCCCGAGCGCATTACTACCGCCAGTGGAGTTACGCCTGAGTTGCCGTGGAATGTTACAGCGTCCACGAGTGACGGCAAAGTTAGAGACGTTTGGATTCAGTGGGACGAGATTCGCACTCCGGTTTATACCGGTGAGCCTGGTAAAGTTACGACGGTCTCCGGTAAGGTATATGCCTACGGGCTTGATCAATACAGCGATAGCGCCTTCACCGGTGTCACCGTCCAAACCAAGATTGTGATTGCTGGTGTCGAGAAAGCGTTCGATAACGGTGAGACTGCCGTAACCACCAAGGCCGGTACCGTTCCGGCGATGCCGTCTGTGATGGCGGTTAAGCTGAGCGACGGCTCCGTTTCGAATGCTGCCGTTGAATGGGATCCGATTGCCCCCGAGAAGTATGAGAAGCCTGGTACGTTCTATGTGACTGGCCGCGTTGTCGGCTTTGATGGCGCTGCTGTTATGGCGCTTGTTGACGATGAAGGCCAGAAGGTTGGCGTAGATGAGAACGGTGTCGTGACCGCGAAGGTTACGGTTGACGACGAGAAGGCTCAAAAGGTTGCGCTGCAGCCCGAATCGCTTGTGATTAACACGACGGTTGGGATGACTTTGAAGCTTCCTGATCAAGCGACCGTGAAGTTCTCCGATGGTTCATACCGCATGACGCAAAGCGACGCTGGCGGCGTTGAGATCGAAAAGTGGACCGACACCGACGGCCTCGACATCAATGAGCCCCTTGGTGAGACCGGCACCTATAAGCTTGTCGGCAAGCTCAAAGGCATCGACAACGTCAACGCCATCGTGTACGTTAACGTTCGCGAGGCGCCGCGGACCATTACCAAGCTCGAGGCTAAGTCGTTTAGCGTGGCCAAGGGTACGTCCAAGCAGGACCTGTACCAGCAGATGCCCAAGCAGGTTGTGGCGACCTATTCCGACGGCTCAACCGATCTGCTCGACATTGACACATGGGACCTTTCCAACGTTACGGACAAGCTGCTCGGCGGAACCGGTACCGTGCAGATCACTGGCATGGTTAAGCTTATTGGCGCCAAGGTGACCTGCAATGTGACTGTGGTGGACCAGGATGCCGAGACGCCCGATCACATCGAGGCGATTTCCGACATTCAGATTGCGGACAATGCCAAGGTTGTGGGCCTGATGGCCATGCTGCCGTCCACGGTGACGGTGGTCATGAAGGACGGCAAGACTAAGAACGAGACTCCCGTTAAGTGGTCTCAGGTCGATAGCCTGGGCCGCGCTGGCAACGAGTTTGAGGTCACGGGCCTGACGGACAACGGCATGACCGTAAAGGTGAAGGTCAAGGTAACCGCGCATATCGTGAGCCTTGACGCCGCTGATGACATTGAGGTCGAGCGCGATACGAAGGCTGCGGATGCTCTTGAGAAGCTGCCTGCGAAGGTCACTGCGGTTTACTCCGATGGCTCCGATGCTGCGGTCGATGTGAAGTGGAACACTAGGGATCTGGGCGACGAGGACTTTGCCAAGGAGGGCAAGGTCACGGTTAAGGGCACGGTCACCGGCACGGACCAGAAGGCGGAGTGCACGATCAAGGTCGTCAAGCCGCTGCGCGAGATTCCTGATCACCTGGCCGGCACGGTTGACGCCGTGACGGTCGACGACGGCGCGAAGCCCGATGCCGTTGTGGCTGCGCTGCCCAAGACCGTTAAGGTCGCCATGAAGGACGGCTCCGAGGTCGATTCAAAGATTGACTGGACCGCTCCCAAGCAGGCCCTCACCATTAAGAAGGACGGCACGAGCGTTATCGTCACGGGTAAGACCGTGGTCGGCAACTTTGATGTCAAGGCTACGATCAATCTGAAGCCTGTTGTTGAGAGCGTCGTTGGCGTCCAGCTTTCGGTTGCCCGCAACACGGCTGCTGCTGACATCGCGCTGCCTGCCCAGGTGACCCTCAACATGTCCGACGGCTCAAAGAAGATTGCTGCCGTCACCTGGGATAAGGCTCCGCTCACGACGGATGCCCTGGGCAAGCTTGGTGACATTGCGCTCGAGGGCACGGTTGAGGGCACTTCGGTCAAGGCCAATTGTACGGTGACGGTTGTAAAGAGCGATGCCGAGATTCCGGCGTCCGTTGAGCCTGTCGCAGGCGTTGACGTTCCCGAGGGTGCAACGGTCGATGCTGTGCGTGATGCGCTCAAGGGCGTGAAGGCGACCGTTCGCATGAAGGACGGCAAGACGACGGCGGGGTCTGAGATTACGTGGACCGAGGTCCCTGCCGCTGCCGCCACCTATGGCAGCACCGTTGTCGCCAAGGGCGTAACGGTGAACGGTAACCTGCCGGTCGAGGTCGTCGTTACCTCCACGACGACGATCAATAAGGTAGCCGAGGCGCCGCAGATTACGGTCGAGCGCGACGTGAAGGCCGATGCGGTGACGGGTCAGCTGCCCAAGACCGTTGGCGTGACCTACACCGACGGCCACACGGACCTGGCTGCGGTTACGTGGAACACGGACGGCCTGGACAAGCAGCTTGCCGCCGTCGGCGAGCACACGATCGAAGGGTCCGTTGAGGGCACAACGCTCAAAGCCACTTGCAAGCTGGTCGTCGAGACGCCCAAGCGCGAGATTCCTCATCACGTGAAGAATGACAGCCTGACGCTTGAGCAGCCGGTGCTTGACGGTGCCTCTTCCGAGGACATTGCTAAGGCGCTTGCGGGCCTCAAGGCGATGGTGGTGATGGCCGACGGCAAGACTGAGGTTTCGTCCGCCATTACGTGGACCGATGTCCCCACCGCCGATATCGCCACGACGGGCAAGACGCTCACGGTGCACGGCACCACCGAGCAGGGCGGCTTTGCGGTGACGGCGACCGTTGCGGTCAAGCCGGTCATCAAGAGTGCGTCGCTTGCCGAGGGCGCCGGGAACATCGCCGCCAAGCGCGACGACAAGGTTGCCGACGTCGTGGCCCATCTGCCCAAGCAGGCGAGCGCGACGTATTCTGACGGCTCCGCTAAGGATCTGGACATTACGTGGGATACGAGCGCACTGACCCAGAAGGCTCTCGGTGAGCTCGGTGACATTGTCGTTACGGGTACCGTGAAGGACGAGACCGGTTCTGCCACGGTGACGGCTACCGTTACCGTGTCCGAGAAGGACTCGAACATTCCTGTAACGCCCGCGACGCTGGATTCCGTTGAGGTGTTTGAGTTCAGCTCGCCCGATGAGGTTCTGAAGGCGCTGCCCAAGAAAGTCGCTGTGACCATGAAGGACGGTAGCCAGAAGGATTACGACGTCGATTGGGAGAACGTGCCCGCGCTGAACTGGGGCGCCGACGATGTGACGGTAACCGGTAAGGTTCATGGTACGGAGCTGGCGGTCAGCTGCGCGGTGCGTGTTAAGCCGCGTCCGGCTGCCGACGGCATGGTGATTGTCGACCAGAACGGTAAGGCTACGACCGCCGAGACCACGCTCAAGGTCGAGCGTGGCAAGGAGATCGACCTGGCCGCCGCGGCGAGCAACGCGGCCGACGGCGCGATGCTGCGCGGTTCCGTGAAGTGGACCTCGTCCGACCCGACCATTGCGGCGGTGGAGAACGGCAAGGTCAAGGCCTTCAAGAATGGCACCGTTGTCATTACGGCAACGATGGATGTTGACGGCGGGGCTGTGGCGATGTCGCTTGCTGACGATGGTCCTGCCACTGAGGTGCCGGCACCTTCGCAGTTCACCGCTTCGGTGACCGTTGAGGTTGTTGAGCCGGTCGTTGAGCAGAAGCCGACGGACGGCAAGGACAACGGCGGCAAGTCTGATGTCAAGCCGGCTTCGGATGCGAAGAAGAACGGTAAGAAGGCTGCCGCTGGGAACCTGGCCCAGACGGGCGACAGCACGGCCGTTACCGTCGCCGCACTTGGCGGAACTGGCCTGCTGGCGCTGATCGCCGCCGCGATCGAAAAACTGCGCCATCGCGCTGAGTAGCGCCGAGCGCATAGAGTCCTAGGGCACAAGAAGGCCTCCCGTTCCTCGTAAACCACGAGGGCCAGGAGGCCTTTCGTTTGGCTGTGGGGGTAGCTAATTTGGGACGGGGCCATTTTGACTACCCTGCAAGCGGGTAGTCAAAATGGCCCCGTCCCAAATTAGCTACCCTTTGCCTTATGCAGACCTGCTTGCCACGAAATGGGCCTATCTACTACGTTTGACCGGTCACCCTCGACCACACCGAGAATTGCGAAAACAAAACCGCAGGTAGAAGGCTTGGCGATTTTCAAAAAAGACCCGCATGGTTGACCCATGCGGGTTAAACGTAGTAGATGGCCCGTTTTCGTGGCGCGTCGTTAGCGGGATGCGGCAAAAGGACTGTCCCTTTGCCGCATTGGCTAGTCTAGGCGGGCCGGATCGTGGGAGTAGGCGTTGAGGATCTCGACGCCGGACTCGGTCACCAGGGCCAGGTCCTCGATGCGGACGCCGGTGCGGCCGGGGAGGTAGATACCCGGCTCGATGGAGAACGTCATACCCGGTTCAATTACCTGTTCGTTGACGAACGAAACGTCGCCCGGCTCGTGATCTTGCAGGCCGATCGAGTGACCCAAGCGGTGCGTAAAGTACTTACCGTAGCCCGCGTCCTCAATCACGTCGCGTGCGGCGCGGTCCAGGTCGCACATGCGCACGCCCGGCGCGATGAGTGCCTCGGCAGCCTCGTTGGCGCGACGTACGATGTCGTAGATGCGCGCCGTCTCCTCGTCCGGCTCGCCCCAAAAGAACGTGCGCGTCATGTCTGAGCAGTAGCTACGATGACGTCCGCCAATGTCGAACAGCACCACGTCGCCGCGCTTGAGCACAGTGTCGTCGGGTTCGTGGTGCGGATCACCTGCGTTGGCGCCAAAGCTCACGATGGGCGGGAAGCTAAAGTCCTCGCAGTCGTGCTTGCGGTACAGGCCGAGCATCTGGTCGGCAATCTCGCGCTCCGTCACGCCCTCGTGCGCGAGTTTGATCGCGTCGACCATCACGGCGTCGTTGGCGGCCGAGGACACGCGCATAAGCTCCTGCTCGGCGGCGTCTTTGTACGTGCGAGCGGCGGTCACGGCAAAGTCGCCCAGGAAAAACTCACTCGCCGCGTGGCGCTCCATGAGAGGCATCAAAAAGCCCGAGCGCATGACGGTATCGATGCCGAGGGGCTTGGTCGGATCGATCTCGCGGGCAATGGCTTCGGCCACGACGTCGGTATCGGTGTGGTAGGCCACGCGAGCGTTATCGTATTCGGGCAGTTGGTGCAGGGCGTTGACCAGAATCACCGGCTCGGCGTCGCGCGTGAGCAGCACGCCGCAAAAGCGCTCGAACATATCGGCATAAAAGCCGGTCAGGTAGTAGATCGACCACGGGTCATTCACGAGCAGCTGCGCACCGGGGTGCTGGGCCTCGAGCGCATCGAGTACGCGAGCCACACGCTGGTCATCGACATGTGCCATGAAACATCCTTTCGCTAGGGTGCCACCATGGTATCCCATGCCCGGCATTTAGGGACGTTCCTTTTATGCCGGCACCTTGGGACACCCCTTGGCATGATTTTTCTGGGACGGGGCTTAAATAATCATTCGGAACCCAATGATTATTAAAGCCCCGTCCCAGAAAAATCATTTGAGCGGATGTTCGGGCAAAAGAGGCCAAAAGAGGTCCGTCCCAAATGAGCTGTTTTCAAAAGTGTGGCGGATTACGGGGCTGGATTGGGTTTGCCCGACCATGGGTGAAATGGGAATAATAAAACCGCAGGTAAACGGCTTGGCGAAAATCGAAAATGGGCGTTGTGGTTGGGGGTTCTCGATTTAGCCCCGTAATCCGGCATAGTTTTGAAATGGCACAAATTCGCTAGCAGCCGAGAGGGCGCTTTTGCTGCCGAAGGGAAGGGGACGGGGTAGCTAAAAGAGCCCCGTCCCAAAATGACTACTTAGGTTTGGCCGATGTCCATGCTGGCGATGAGGTCGGTACCGGTGTCTAGGAGGTTGGGGCGGACTACATCGCTCATTCGGATGGGGGCGTCGACGACCAGGCCGCGAATGAGGTCCATGGCCTGGGCATGGAGTGCCAGCGGGATGGCCTCGGCTGTGCGTACGGGGAGCAGGGCTTCGTCGCCGCCAGATACGGCTACGGTCGTCGTGAGCACGCGCATGGGGCAGGTGAGCTCCTGATGCGCGAACTTGTCGCCGCGCGGGCAGCTGTTGCCGGTCACGGAATGCACTGCCGCCACGTTGCCGTCGGTATCGCGCTCCACCTCTACGGTCAGGAGGCATTCGGATGGGCAGGTCGTGCAGTTGAACTGCAGCGTTTCAATCACGTTATCGCTCATAGCTTTATGCCTCCTCGACGGGATCGACGGACAGGACAATCTCACTGGCACCAAGGTCGAGCGCTTGCTGGATGACTTTCGCCGGTAGCGGGAAACTCTCCATAACGCTCGGCTTAAACGCGCGAACCTTGCCCGCAAACAGCTCCTCACCGCCTGCGAGGATGCGCACGCGGGCAGTATCGACCGGTCGGCGCACGCGGAAGTTGACTTTGGTGAGTGCCACGGTCGTAATACGTCCGGGTAACGCGTAGCCTGCGATGCCGGCGGGGGAGACTGTGAGCTCGCGGCCCGCACCCGCAGTGTCCACCCCGGCACCCGTGCTACCGCCCAACGCCCACGCCGCCGCAGCCGCGCCGGCTCGCTCGGACTCAGTCGTCACGTTATCGGCCAGGTCGTGTACGTGCAGCACGTTGCCGCAGGCAAAGATGCCCGGCACGCCCGTCTGCAGGCTCTGGTCCACCACGGCGCCACGCGTGCGCGGGTCCAGCTCCACGCCCGCGCCCACCGAAAGCTCATTCTCGGGAATCAATCCCACCGAAAGCAGCAGCGTATCGCACGGAACGATGCGCTCAGTCCCCGGAATAGGCGCCAGGTGTTCGTCGACCTGGCTGACCTCGACGGCCTCCACGCGGTCATGTCCGATCACACGCGTGACGGTAGTCGACAGATGCAGCGGAATGCCAAAATCGTCCAGGCAGTTCTTCACATTGCGACGCAGACCGTTGGCGTACGGCATGAGCTCGTACACGCCCTCGACCGAAATACCCTCGAGCGTGCAGCGGCGTGCCATGATCAGCCCGATGTCGCCCGAGCCCAAAATGACGGCACGCGAGCCGGGTTTGAGGTTCTCGATATTGATGTATCGCTGCGCCAGGCCGGCCGTAAACACGCCGGCAGGTCGGCTGCCGGGAATCTTGATCTCGCTGCGGGTGCGCTCGCGGCATCCCATAGCAAGGACGACGGCACGCCCGGTGAGCTGCAACATGCCGGCGGGGTTCATGAGCGTGACGGTGTGGACCGCGGCGGCTCCCGCACCCTCATCCACGCTTGACGAGTCCGCGCCCTCGCCCGAATCGATTCCAAGCACCATGCTGCTCAAGAACAACGCAATGTCGGTCGCGCGCACCTGGTCGATAAAGCGCTGCGCGTACTCGGGACCGGTGAGCTCCTGCTTAAAGTGCGACAGTCCAAAGCCCGGGTGGATGCACTGGCGCAGGATGCCGCCCAGATGCTGCTCGCGCTCCACGATGGCCACGCGTGCGCCGGCCTTGTGCGCGGCAAGCGCGGCCGCCATACCGGCGGGGCCGCCTCCGATGACGATCACGTCGAAGGCCTGCGTTTGCACGGGCGCTGCAGCTCCGACCTCCGCGCGTTCGTCGCACATATCAAACGTCGCCATCCTAGCGCACCCCCTTCAGCGGTCCCTCAACCAACCAAGATCCGGCATCCTCCAGCAGCACCTCGCTGGGGTCGCAGCCCAGCTCTCGGGCCAGAATCGCCACCACGCGGCTTTGGCAAAAGCCGCTCTGGCAGCGGCCCATGCCGGCGCGGCAGCGGCGCTTGACGCCCTCGACCGAAACCGCGCCCGGGCGGCGTCGAATCGCGGCCACAATCTCGGCCTCGGGCACCGTCTCGCAGCGGCAGACGATCTGCCCCCATGCAGGGTCGGACTCAATGAGCTTCTCCTTGCGCGCAAGCGGCGCACGGTCGAAGTCGTCCGGCGCGCGGCGAATCGGATTCCAGTCGGCTCGCTCGTGTAGAGCCACGCCGGCATCGCACAGCACCTGCTCCATGCACTCGGCAATGGCCGGCGCGCTCGCCACTCCTGGCGACTGAATGCCCGCCGCCTGGAACAGCCCCGGCACCACGGCCGACTGCCCAATAAAGAAGTCGTTCGTTCCCTGAATGACCGGGCGTCCGCCGGCAAACGCGCGCACCACACGACGCGTGTCCAGATCGGGCACCAGCTTTCGCGCGCCGGTCAGGAGCGCGTTGACGTCGTTCGCATAGGTCTGTGTATCGCCCGGCTCGCGCACGGCGGCCGTCGCGGTAATCACGGTGTTGCCATGTACGGTACCCGTGACGATAACGCCCTTGGACACCGGCGTGGGAACAGGGTAGAGCGGCATGAGCGCACGCGGCTCCTTGTCCAGCACCACGATGTTCCCTTGGCGCCAGACCATCTGGAACTCCTCGGCGCCCGCCATATGCGAGATATCCGCGGCGCCGTTGCCCGCGGCGTTGATCAGGTGGCGACAGCGCACGTCTCCGGCGGGTGTCACCAGCGTAAAGCGCGCAGCCCCGTCGGTAGCCTCGCCGCCAGCAACCTCAATCGCTTCCACCGGCGCGGACCGCATAAACGTCACCCCGTTGGCCACGGCGTTCTCCAGCGCGGCGATGGCGACCTCAAAGGGATCGACAAAGCCAGTCGAGGGGCACCACAGTGCGCACGTCGCCTTGGCACTCGCTCGCGGCTCCAGCTCGTGGATGCGCTCGGGGCCGATAATTGACAGCTCGGGGACGCCGTTGGCAAGGCCATTCTGGCGCAGCTTCTCCAGGTGTGCGCGGTCTTCGTCGTTAAACCCCAGCACCATCGACCCGGTGCGGCTAAACAAAAAGCCCAGCTCCTGGGCCCAGGTACCATACAGCTCGCAGCCACGGGCATTGACCTGCGCCTTTACCGTGCCCGGCGCCGGATCGTAGCCGGCGTGCACCAGGCCGCCGTTGGCCTTCGACGCGCCCAGCGCGATGTCGTTGGCCGCCTCGACTACGCAAATGGACAGGTCATAGCGCGCGAGCTGCCGCGCGATGGCGCATCCGGTGATGCCCGCGCCCACAATCGCGATATCAAACGTTTCTGTCACAGTGCCTCCCAGACGAGTTGACAGGCTGTCAATAAGACTATCCTACGTTGTGCACACCCCCAGTGCGGCGGCAATGCGGCGAACAGCCCCGCAGCATCCGTCAACGGCAGGCGAGGGGAGACCCAGTGGGGCCAACAACCTCGTCTGCCGCCTTCGATGTCGGAGTTTTATTTCGTTCTGTAACAGTAAGCAGAGGATTTGGTTCCTAGATGTTACAGATTGAGACGTTTGCCAAGCGGGTCTAACGTTTGTCTCGATCTGTAACAGCTAGAAGGGAATTACAGTCCTAACTGTTACAGATTGAGATTGAAGTCGGGGAGGGAATCCTCTGTCTCGGTCTGTAACATCTGGGGACCGTTTTGGGGTCTAGATGTTACAGATTTAGATGAACCTATCAGTCGGTTTCGAATGTCTAAATCTATAACGGTTAGTCCTGTTTTTGTCGACTTGTTGTTACAGATTGAGATATTGAGATTGGACGTTTTCCTTTGTCTTGTTCTGTAACAGATAGAAGGGTTTCTGGCCCCTAGCTGTTACAGATTGAGACATTCGGTTCGGACGGTTTTCTTTGTCTTAATCTGTAACAGTTAGCTGAGGATTTGGATTCAAGATGTTACAGATCGAGATTGAAGTCGGGGAGGGACCCCTGTGTCTCGATCTGTAACACCTAGACCCGGATTCCGCTCCCACCTGTTACAGATTGAGATGTTTGTGTCCGCGCCTGCCCCGTACCTTGCCGTGGTCCCATATAAACAAACCCCGTGGTAAACTTGACCGGACTGTAAATATTCCGAAAGGTACACCTCAATGTCCAAATACATCAACGAGCTCATGTCGCCGCAGCTTATGGGCGTCATCTATGCCTTCGTGGGCTTTATCATCGCCCTGTACGTGCTGTCGGTCGTCTATGTGTTCATCGACGCCCGTCGCCGCGGCGCCAGCGCCTACGTGGCATGGGGCATCATCGCCCTCATCCCGTTTGTGGGCCTCATCGCCTACCTGGTCCTGCGCCCGCACTCCTACGCGGCCGACCGCGAGGAGCAGGAGCTGGACATGGCCCTGCGCGAGCGCCAGCTTGCCCAGTACGGCACCTGCCCGCAGTGCGGTGCGCCCATCGAGAAGGACTTCGTGGTCTGCCCCGTGTGCGACACCCAGGTTCGCAACGTGTGCCCCAGCTGCCATCGTCCGCTCGATGCGCACTGGAAGGTCTGCCCCTACTGCCGAACTCGCATCCAGTAACGCATCCATCGCCGGGCCGGCCGCAAGCCGCGGGCGCCGCGCATCTCGCGCAGCCGTCCCACGCCCCGCAGCCCAACACCCACACGATGAAGCATGCGTAGAAAATCGCCCGCCGTGCCATTAAGGTGCGGCGGGCGCTTGTATACCAAGGCAACCTGCCTATAATGATGCAAGTCAAAAACGCCGCGCCTGCAAGCGCCGCACCAGCGCCGGGCGCACGCACTTGCACCAGGCATCCGAGAGGAGAAAACATACCCATGAAGGCACTCTACAATGACGGCTCGGTGGCCGAGCTCCCGCAGGACGAGGTCACGCACGTCATCCGCCACTCCGCCGCGCACATCATGGCGCAGGCCATCAAGCGCCTGTACCCCCAGGCCGACTTTGCCTACGGCCCCGCGACCGACAACGGCTTCTACTACGACGTCGACCTGCCCGAGGGCGTCAAGATCAGCGAGGACGACTTCCCCGCGATCGAGGCCGAGATGAAAAAGATCGTCAAGGAGAACCTTAAGTTCTCCGTGTACGAGAAGCCCCGCGCCGAGGCCATCGCCCTTATGGAGGAGCGCGGCGAGAAGTACAAGGTCGAGCACATCGGCGACCTGGACGACGACGCCCGCATCACCTTCTACCAGCAGGGCGACTACATCGACATGTGCGTCGGCCCCCACATCTGCTACACCAAGGCGCTGAAGGCCTTTAAGCTCACCGGCGTCTCGGGCGCTTACTGGAAGGGCGACAAGGACAACAAGATGCTCACCCGCATCAACGGCGTCGCCTTTGCCACCAAGGAAGAGCTCGACGAGCACATGCACATGCTGGAGGAGGCCAAGAAGCGCGACCACCGCAAGATCGGCCGCGAGATGGACCTCTTTATGATGCGCGACGAGGCCCCCGGCTTCCCGTTCTTCCTGCCCAACGGCATGATCCTTAAGAACACGCTGCTGGACTATTGGCGCGAGATCCACCACAAGGCCGGCTATGTGGAGATCTCCACGCCGCTCATCATGAACAAGCAGCTGTGGAAGACCTCTGGCCACTGGGACCACTACAAGGACAACATGTACTCCACCGTCATCGACGACGAAGAGTACTGCATTAAGCCCATGAACTGCCCGGGCGGCGTGCTGGTGTACGCCTCCAAGCCGCACTCTTACCGCGAGCTGCCCATACGCGCCGGCGAGATCGGCCTGGTGCACCGCCACGAGCTTCGCGGCGCCCTGCACGGCCTGTTCCGCGTGCGCTGCTTTAACCAGGACGACGCCCACCTGTTTGTGCGTCCCGACCAGCTGACCGACGAGATCGTGGGCGTGGTCAACCTCATCGACTCCGTGTACCAAAAGTTTGGCTTTAAGTATCACGTTGAGCTTTCCACCCGCCCCGAGGACTCCATGGGTTCGGACGAGGACTGGGCTCGCGCCGAGGAGGGCCTGCGCACCGCTCTGGAGAAGCTGGGCATGGACTACGAGGTCAACGAGGGCGACGGCGCCTTCTACGGCCCCAAGATCGACTTCCATCTGGAGGACTCGCTCGGTCGTACCTGGCAGTGCGGCACCGTCCAGCTCGACTTCCAGATGCCGCTCAACTTTGATCTGGAGTACGTGGACGCCGACGGCACCAAGAAGCGTCCCATCATGCTGCATCGCGTGTGCTTTGGCTCCATTGAGCGCTTCATCGGTATTTTGATTGAGCACTTTGCGGGCAAGTTCCCCACCTGGCTGGCCCCCGTGCAAGTCAAGGCACTTCCCGTCTCCGAGAAGAGCCGCGACTACGCCCACGAGGTGTGCGCCAAGCTTGAGGAGGCCGGCATTCGCGTGGTCTGCGACGACCGCGACGAGAAGATCGGCTACAAGATTCGCGAGGCCCGCAGCATCGACCGCGTGCCATACATGCTCATTCTGGGTGAGAAGGAGGTCGAGGCCGGCAACATCTCCGTCCGCGACCGCTCCAACGAGACCGTTCAGATGAGCGTTGACGAGTTTGTGGCCAAGGTGCTCGAGGAGATCAAGACTCGCGCCTAGCACAAACAACACAAGAATTAACAAAGGCGATCGTCCTCGCGGGCGGTCGCCTTTTTTGTTGTCTATAGAAGAAAAGCCGCTGGTTAGAGCGGCTTTTTTGTTGTGCAAAAAGGTACAGGTTTTTGTAGAGGCGTATGGAGATGCACCCATTCGCGGCGCATTTTGTGCAATCTGGGAAAACGCGAGCAGTTTGCTCGTATAATGAGCAACGTCAAAAGATACAAAAACCTGTACTTTTGCGACTGCGCCTAGCTGCGAGCGAGAAGCCTGTTCTTAACGCCCCTGCATCCGCGTGCGTCGCGGAGCAAGTTAAGGGGGCGAGAGATGGAACAGACAATGCGGCGCCAAGAGCAGCTGCCCGGTGCCTTTAGTGGCGCCATCACCAACAGCCAGCGCGGCCGCGTCCGCTGGTATCTGGTCCACACCCCCAATGGAAAAGAGCGCGAGACCTGCGAAAAGGTCCGTCGTATTATCCCGCACGAGCTGATGCAGGACGCTTTTGTGATGCAAAAGGAGTTCTGGTTTAAGCGGGACGGCGCGTGGTCGCTCCAAACCAAACCCATGTACAAGGAATACTTCTTCGTCGCCACGCACGATGCCGCCCTGCTCGACAAGGCTTTGGCCCAGTTGAGCTTTGGCTGCCGCATTGCTGGCAGCAGGGAGCGGGCTTATGCACCCATGCCAGACGATGCGCAGGACTGGTACCGCAGCGTGCTCGACGACGAGGGCGTGGTGCGCAACAGCGTCGCCCGCATAGAAGACGGCGTGCTGCACATAGAGCAGGGGCCCTTGGTGGGGCAAGAGGCCCGCGTTAAAAAGATTGACCGTCATAAGCGCTGGTGCCTGGTGGACGTAGGCGAAGGCGACTCCGCATTTAGGGAGCTGCTTCCGTTGGACGTGCCCAGCAAAACGTAAGGGAGACGTTGCGCCGGCAATTCATTCGCATTTTGAATTCATCGATTGGGGGATCCCTGGAATCAGGGACGTGGATTTGAACTTGACTGTTGAAGAGAAGACTGAAAGCAGAGCATCCATGGGGGAGACGCTAACTATTCGGAAGATACAACCGAGCGGTACGTTGGCCTATCGTTTCTTGAAGAGGCTGTTCGATTTCGTGTTCAGCCTTTGCGTAAGCGTTGTTCTGTTAATTCCAGTAGCCATCGTCTGTGTATTCATCTGCCTTGAATCTCCTGGCAACCCGGTATATGCGCAAAAACGTGTTGGCAAGGGCGGTAAGACCATCAACATCCTTAAGCTTCGCAGCATGGTCGCTGATGCCGGCAACGTGCAGAAGTATCTGAGCCCCGAGCAGTTACATCAGTGGGAGGTTGAGCGCAAGGTTGATGGTGACCCCCGCATTACTAAGGTTGGTCAGTTCATTCGCAAGTGCTCTATTGATGAAATGCCGCAGTTCCTGAACGTGCTGAACGGCGACCTTTCCGTCATCGGACCGCGCCCCATTACAAGAGATGAGCTTGAGCAGCACTTTTCTGATGAGGAGAAGGCCGAGTTGCTTTCTGTTCAGCCCGGCATTACGGGCCTGTGGCAGGCAACCGACCGCAACGCCGCGACATTCGAGAGCGGTTTGCGCCAAAAGATTGAACTCCATTACGTGCGTAACCGATGTTTCCGCATGGACTGGAAATGCTTTACCGGCACCTTTGGCGCCATGTTCGGCAAGAAGAGGACGGGGCGATAAATGACCAATCCTATTCGTGTCGCACAGATAGTTGGAAAAATGAACGGCGGTGGCGTCGAAGCTGTCGTCATGAATTACTACCGCCACATCGATCGCAGCAAAGTGCAGTTTGACTTTCTTGTTGATGACGATTCGACGCTTGTTCCGCGCGAAGAAATTGAATCGCTCGGTGGCAGGATTTTTGAGATTCCGCCCTACCAGCATATAGTTGAATACCAGCGAGAGCTTCAGCGCCTCTTTAAGCAAGAGGGTTGGAAGATTGTGCACAGCCATATTAACGCTCTTTCCGTTTTTCCGCTTCTTGCGGCAAAGAAGGCGGGTGTTCCTGTGCGGATCGCCCATAGTCACTCTACGAGCGGTAAGGGCGAGTATGCCAAGAACGCTCTGAAGGCAGTGCTGAAAACGCAATCGAATCGGTATCCAACACACCGATTTGCATGTAGTCAATTCGCTGGTGAATGGTTATTTGGATCGAGTTCTCAATTTGTAGTCATGCGTAATGCAGTTGACTTGTCTGTTTTCGCGCCAAATGATGAGGATCGCCTAAAGACGCGGCAATCGCTTGGTGTTGCCGACGGTCAGCTTCTAATTGGGCATATTGGTCGTTTCACGGAGCAAAAGAATCACTCATATTTGCTTAAGATATTCAATCAGGTTTTAAAGATTCGTAATGATGCAGTTTTAGTTTTGGTGGGTTCTGGTCCGTTGGTTGAACAGATAAAGAACCAAGCTGATTGTCTGGGGATTAGCCATTCTGTTCAGTTTTTGGGCACTAGAAGCGATGCTGCATCTTTATATCGAGCATTTGATGTTTTCTGCCTGCCGAGCCTGTATGAAGGTCTCCCAATGGTTGGAGTCGAATGTCAGGCATCGCATACACCCATTCTTGCGTCTGATGCCGTTACCTCTGAGACTGCTGTTACAACCATGATGCAATTTGAATCTCTTTCTAGCTCCTGTATAAAGTGGGCCGAAAGACTAATTGAGTTGAGCACAAAGGTCTTCGCGCCTGGTGACGATGCCGGTTTGCAGGTATTTGAAATTGATGCTGCGGCCAGGGTTTTATTGGATTGTTATATGACCTATTTGGGTTCTGTTGATTAAGGGGATAGTTTGACTATTAAATGTTCTAAGCGAGTTGCAGTCGCGTCGTGTCATGACAAAATCAACTTTGGCAGCGTTCTTCAGGCGTACGCGACCCAGCGCGCCCTTGAGGAGCTGGGAGTTGAAGTCAATACTATTGATAAACGTGGCCTGGGTCATGCTATTTCTGCAGGACGTAATGATTACTATCTTGAGCATCTATTTGATGTAGATCTTTATCGAGCAAAGCTGGGATTTGTAAAGCATCGCATCAAGCAGAAGTTTGATGCTGACTTTGGAAAGAAAATGGCAAAGAGGAAAAGTGCATTTTCCTCTTTCGAGTCAACTCATTTCAGTTTTACTCCTAAAGCTACTTCGTTTGAAGAGCTTGGGTCACTTGTGGCTGATTATGACAGCGTTGTTGTTGGTAGCGATCAGCTTTGGCTGCCTGTTAACATTGCTGGTAGGTACTTTACGCTTTCCTTCGTGCGGCCTCCTGTTCGCAAGGTGTCTTATTCCACAAGTTTTGGAGTGTCTTCCCTTCCGGAAAATTATCTTCGTAAAACAAAAGAGTTTCTTTCTGATTTTTCTGCCATTTCAGTCCGTGAGGATACAGGAGCGGATCTGGTAGAGAAGGCTACGGGTAAACGATGCGCTGTTGTGTGCGATCCTACGATGCTGCTGACCGGTAATCAGTGGTCGAGTCTCGCTGACTCCTCATCGATTAGTGTTCCTGACGAGCCGTATGTTTTCTGCTATTTCATGGGTAAGAATGCATGGAATCGTGAATGTGCTCTGGATCTTGCTAAGCGACATAATCTGAAAATCGTCGCTATTGCTCATCCCGATGAATATGTTAAGACTGATGACGATTATGCGGATTACTATCCTTGGGAGGCCGGTCCGGCTGAGTGGGTCAATTTGATTGCCCATGCTTCGTATGTCTGCACTGACTCTTTCCACGGAAGTGTATTCTCCAATATTTTTGAGGTGCCCTTCTTCTCGTTCCGTCGCCACGAGAATATGGGCGCCCAGTCTACGAACTCAAGAATTGATACGTTACTTCGAGTGCTTGGAAACTCTGACCGCATTTGTGAATCGAAGGATGCTTTCCATACCGCTATGGCAAATGAAATCGACTTTGCGTCAGTACGTCAAAGACTTAATGCGTATAGGAATGAATCGGCCAATTGGCTCCAATCCGCTCTTGAGTTGTAGGGAAGAGTATGATCTCCATCACGGATAAAAGTAAATGCTGCGGTTGCGCTGCCTGTGCTCAAAAATGTCCCAAGCAGTGTATTTCAATGGAATATGACGCCGAGGGCTGCGAGTACCCCGTAATCAATGTTGACCAGTGCATTGATTGCGGATTATGCGAAAAGGCTTGCCCGGTGCTTAATGTTGATAAGGACGAGCCTAAATCCCAGCGAGCCTTTCTGGTCCAGCATAATGATCAAAAGGTGCTTGCTGAAAGCACTTCTGGTGGGGCCTTTACTGCCCTTGCTCAGGCCGTGATTGCTAACGGCGGTATTGTGTTTGGCGCAGGTTATTTGCGCGGTGAACAGCTTGTGAGAGCCGAAGGAGCCCCTGGGCGACTTAAGGTTGGACATTTTTCTGTGGAGAGCGTTGATGAACTTTGGCGCTTCCGCAACAGTAAATATGTTCAGAGCGTTGTTGGCCCTGCGTATCCCGAGGTCAAACAACAACTAAAAACTGGACGTGAAGTTTTCTTTATTGGTACCCCTTGCCAATGCGAAGGTCTGCTTCGATTTTTGGGCGGCAAGCCGGCAAATTTACGCGTGGCAGACTTCGTCTGCCGCGCGAACCCCGCTCGCGCTGTGTTCGCGCGGCAGGTCGAATGGCTCGACGCAAAGATTGGTGTAAAAGGTGAGACCGTTCTTTTTAGAGATAAATCACGGTTTGGCTATCGCTATTCAAATATGTGCGAGCTCGAAGGCGAGACTCTGGATGGAGAAAGGCTGTACAGCGAAGGTGTCGAAACGGATCCTTACCTAAGGGCCTTTTTTGCAGACCTTTCAGATCGACCCATCTGTTACGAATGCCCGTTCAAAAAGCGTTATCGCGTTACTGATTTGACTTGCTGGGATTTCTTCGATGTTTATCGACTCTCGAAAGAGTTCGATGACAATCGAGGCGTCACTCGAGTTCTAATCCAAAGCGATGAGGGGCAAGAATTGCTTGATCGAGCCTCAAGCTATGCCCGTATGAAGGAGATTGATGTTGAGGCCGCAGTAGAAGGTGTTCGTGAACTTACTAAGTCCGTGAAGTTGAATCCGCGCCGCGATGAATTTATGGCTGATGTAGCGAATCTGGATGGCGAGGAGCTAATGAATAAGTGGTTCCCCGATTCCGGAAAAGTGAAGGCCGAGCGTTTTGCCAGGCATGCGTGTGAAAAGCTTGGAATTTATGATCAAGCTAAACGAATGGTCAAGAAGGTGGTGGGTAAATGATTAAGTCCAAGATTAGGGTTCTTTATTTTGTAGATCGCTTTCTGCAGGGTGGTATACAAACTCTTCTTTGGAATATTGCTACATCCATCGACCGCGATTCGTTTGAAATCGAATTTCTTTGTTTGGATGATGGCAAGACTTATCCAATGGAGCAAGACCTCGCTGACATGGGGTTTAAAGTTACCAAGCTTGATGGCATCTGGTTGGATTCTCCTGTTAGTTTTTCGCGATACAAGAAAGCGTTGGACGCCTTTTTTAGGTCTTCTGGGCATTTTGATATTGTTCATGTTCATTCAACGGGCAAAAATTATCAGGTTCTTGAGGCCGCAAAAGCCTTTGGCTGCGTTGTGCGGATTCTCCATTCACACAACACCGGATATATGACTTCCAATCAAGTAAAAGCGCGCTTGGGCAACATACTGAATCGTAAGGCATCCGCATTGACCACAAATCGTTTTGCTTGCGGTAAAGAAGCAGGTCAATGGATGTTCGGAGATGATTTCGGCTATCGTCCTGAGGATTTCATATTGCGCAATGCTGTTGACTGCTCTAAATATCGTTATGATTTTCAAATCAGACAATCTGTTCGTGATGAACTGAACTTGGACGATGAGAAAAGGGTCTGCATCAACATTGCAAGGCTGGCCCCAGTTAAGAATCATTCATTTTTGTTGGAGGCATTCAGTAAGGCGCTTCAGCAGAATAAGGAATTGGTTCTTCTCATTGTTGGTGACGGCGCATTGAAGGATGAATTGTCAAATAAGATTGGCAGTCTCGGTATTTCAGATAATGTCAAGTTGCTGGGCTTTAGAAAAGATGTAGCTGATCTTCTGCGGGCAGCCGATTGTTTTGTAATGCCTTCTATCCACGAAGGTTTGCCATTTGTGCTCGTGGAGGCCCAGGCTGCCGGCTTGCCTTGTCTCATTTCTGACGGAGTAACCAAGGAGGCGGCTTTGCTTCCTACGACTGTTGAAGCAGGACTCAACTGCCCTCTTTCGGTTTGGGCCGAGAGAATTATTGAAATTGCTGATGCGGAACGCTTTGCTGAGCCAGCCCAGTTGTTGGCTAAGAGGGGCTATGACCTTCAGACTGAGATTAAAAGACTAGAGGAATACTATCGCTGCGCTCTGAGTTCTTAGTACTTCTCTAGCGGCATTTGCGCTCAGTCCTTCATTAAGGTGGCAGAGTCGATTATTTAGCTAGAGTACGTTTTATTCCTCTTTTGGCCGTTCAGATATTTATAGGTTTAATTATATGGGAGCTATCATGAAGAAAATCATGCTCGTATTCGGGACTCGTCCCGAGGCGATTAAAATGTGCCCGCTGGTGAATGTGCTAAAAGCGCGAGCTAACGCCTTTGATGTCGTCGTCGTTGTGACGGGCCAGCATCGGGAAATGCTCGACCAGGTCCTTTCTGTATTTGATGTTGTTCCTGATTACGATTTGGCTATTATGAAGCAGAATCAAACGCTATTTGACGTTACATCAAGCGTTTTGGTTAAAATCAAGGACGTTCTTGAGAAAGAAACCCCTGATGTTGTTTTGGTCCATGGTGATACGACGACCTCATTTGCTGCTGCATTGGCTTCTTTTTATCTTCAAATTCCTATCGGGCATGTTGAAGCCGGCCTTCGCACTCATAATATTTTCAGCCCTTGGCCTGAGGAATTTAATCGACAGGCAGTTGACATTGTCAGCAAGTATTATTTTGCGCCGACGCTTCAGTCTAAGCAGAACCTTCTTGATGAAGGGAAGCCGGAGGATGCAATTTGGGTTACTGGAAATACGGGTATAGATGCCTTGAACACGACTGTTCAAAAGGGATATGACCATCCTGAGCTCGAATGGGCAAAAGGAAGTCGTTTAATTTTGATCACCGCGCATCGTCGTGAGAATCTCGGCGAACCGATGCATAGAATGTTTAGGGCTATTCGACGTGTTATGGAGCGTCACCCTGATACAAAAGCGATATATCCCATTCATATGAATCCTAAAGTTCGTGAGGCTGCTCATGCCGAACTTGATGGATTCGATCGCCTCCATATTATCGATCCTCTTCAAGTTCTTGATTTCCACAATTTCCTCGCCGCAAGTTATCTGGTTCTTACCGATAGTGGTGGCATTCAGGAAGAGGCCCCGGGCCTTGGAAAACCAGTTCTTGTGATGAGAGATACCACTGAGCGTCCCGAAGGAGTTGAGGCTGGAACACTAAAACTTGTCGGAACCGATGAGCGAATTATATATCGCGAATTCGACCGTCTGCTGTCTGATGAGAATGAATATTTAGCAATGTCCCAAGCTTCAAATCCTTACGGTGACGGGCGTGCCAGTGAGCGTATTGCAGATATTTTGGCAGGCTAAGGCGGAATGTCAGTTGTAATGAATTTGGGATCAGATTATGAATAAATCAAATGTCTGGGTAAAACTGTATGTTCAGAACCCTACTGTAACGTCGAAATACTTAGAAGCAATCGGTGAAGCATATGGATCACTCGGGTTTTCTGTGAACTACTTCACCGATGACAAGAAGATTAAGCCCGCCAAATCAGATATTCTGGTCGTCGCTACGGCAATGGATGTCTTTAAACTGCACGTTAATGGATTCAAAAATGTCGTGTTCTGGTCTCAGGGAGTGTGGCCTGAAGAGTCATTTATGCGCCATGAAAGTCGATGCCGTCTTTCAATATGCAATTTCGTCGAAAAACGGGCGCTTTTGTGGGCTGATAAGGTATTTTTGGTATCAAACGCCATGCTTAGGCACTATGAAAAAAAGTATGAAATTGATCTAGCCTCAAAGAGCTATGTAATGGCTTGTACAAACGAAGAGATCCATCCTGAGGCTTTTGAAGTCGAGGAAAAATACTCACGTCCAGTTTTTACTTATGCGGGCAGTCTGGTTAAATATCAATGTATCGAACAGATGCTTAGTGCATTTGCTCGCGTGCGCTCCGTGCTTCCGGATGCTAAATTCTTATTCTTTACCGAAGACGTCGATGAGGCTAATAGAAGAGTTTCCGCTATGGGCTTGGACGGTGTTGTTGTTGACAGTAAGCCTCAAGATCAAATTTGGAAGAGTCTTGCTCAAGCTAAATATGGCTTTGTTTTAAGGGAAGATTCGGTTATCAACCGTGTTGCGACTCCTACAAAAATCTCTTCATATCTCGCTAATGGCGTTATTCCTATTTATGGTGCCTGCATCGAGTCTTTTTCTGAGACCGGAAGAGATATTTTGAGAATTGAATATAACGAGGATTCTTTTATTGAGGATGTCCTTTCTTTCGAAAGGACTGATATCGCTGCTTCAGATGTATTTCGTCAATACTCGAATTACTTTGAGAATCATCTAAGTCTTGCAAATCGGGCAGACGATATTAGGGCTTTCTTGGGAAAGGGTTTACTAAAATGAGGTCCAAAGTCACGGCGCGACTTGCAAACTTTAAACTTGATTTATTCAGTATTATTGCATTTGTGCTCGGACTTAGCTTTCTCCAGGGAGTCGTATATATAACAAAAGTTGGCAATCTTTATGTGGATATCGCTTATTTGGTTGGAGCGCTAGCCTTTATTATTCGGGCGATATCCGATCCTAAAGGTACAGTCGTCAAATTGGAACATTATTTTTTCCGAGGCCTTTCTCCTTTTCTTGTCCTGATTGCTGTTTCGGGTTTTCTTGCTCTGTTGTCATGCCTTAACCATCCAGGAGTGCAAGTTAATCCATATTTAAACGGTCTAGTAGTGCTTGCCGCTTCTTTGTGCATCTATTTTGCCGTGATTGCCTACAGCGAATACAGCAAGTTTATTGCTTGGGGACTTTGGGTTGGACTTCTCATCAATATCGTCGTTTCTTTCATGCAATACGCCGCCTTTCAAAGTGGCACTGCATTTACTTTTTACAATGTATTCCCACAACCGGCTTTTTACATTTCTGTTCCTTGGGGTGCGGCCAGTCCTTGGGCAGAAAATGTCAAGTACCTTGTATATACCTTCAGAGCGCAGGGATTATATCTAGAGGTTTCTTACTTTGTCGGAGCTGCAACGATTGTCTATTTAGCTGCGACTTCGTTAATCGATATTAATGGGACTCTCAAGACCGCCGTTTTTGTAGCGTTATTGTTTTTGTTTGGACTGTCTAGCACCGGTAATTTAGTTCTGTTTATTGGATTCATCTTTTTGGCATATCTAATTCGAATGGGCGCTCATGACCGGACTAAGGGTTTCTGTATGAGAAAGCGTTCTGGAGTTGAGTGGTTAACCGTTCTCTTGCTGCTGATGTGCGCCACTGCCATTCTGATTGTATCGTTTTCTGATATAAATGGATTCCTTAACTCAATCAATTTCGATGTGCTTTCAAAAGGCTGGACCGAAGGCATGGCGTCCTCAGATCTCTCCGCTTCTGACAATCGGATACGTCTCGAGTACATGCTTAATGCTCTGTCTGAGTTTTCTCGGTACCCTTGGGGCGGCGGCTACAACATGGCACCCGCTCTAACATTTGCTGATTATGGAACGCACGCCACTTTTAGCTATGTTCTTACATTATTGGTTGAACTTGGCCCTCTCGGCCTAATTGCCTATGTGTATTTCATCGGGGGTCTTATGGTGGGCCTGCACGCGAACAATGAAAGACGACAAGCTGATCGGGTGCGCCTGACAATTTCTGTCTTGGCACTTTTCGCCTTTCAGGTAGCCAATGGACTCGGTCTTTCTCCTTTGGCGTGGTGCATATTTGGGCTTGCATCCATTGAGCAAAAACGTTCGCTTTGTGACATTACAGGTGAGGACACTGGGCATTTCGGATCCTCCGCTTCTGATGCATAGATAAACTATTACGACTAATCCTGTGAACGCGCGGGAAAAGGATTGACTGCTAGATGGTAGAGATAATAAAAAAAATGTTGAGGCCCTGTTTCTCTACGGTTGAGTATGGGGGTGTTGGTAGGAATGTTACTTACGCATTTTTTGCTCAAGGTATCGCTCTGTTGTCTGCTTTCATAATGACCTTAATTGTGCCAAAGATGATTGGCGTGACTGAGTATGCTCATTGGCAGCTATTTCTTTTCTACGCTAATTACGTTGCGGTTACTATGTTTGGCGTTGGTGATGGCCTGTATCTCCGCCTTGGTGGCATGCGATATAAGGACCTTGACTTTTCTCGAATTAAGACTGAGTACTTCTGCGTCGTTTTGTCGCAGCTGGTGCTCGCTGCGGTGATTTGGATCGCATCTTTATTCTTTGGCATTGAGTCCGATCTTCGTTTCGTGCTGTTATTGCTACTTATTTATCTTGTGGTGCAAAACGCATACGGCTTTATCGCTCCTGTATTTCAGGCAGTCAATCTTACGCGGATTTATTCGATGGGCGCTGTTGTCAGTAAAGCGTCCTTTGTGGTCATTTTAATTGCGCTCCTATTGGTCGGTGATAAGTCCTACGAGCCAATTGCTATTGCATATGTTGTTGGTTCAGCTATGTCCTTGGGGTATTGCCTCATTTGTGGCAGAAGTATTCTTCATGCTGATCTTTCTTCTCTATCCCGAGAGATTCAGCAAATTGTTAATGACATGCGTACTGGGTTGCGCATCATGATTGCTTATTATGCATCGAGCCTTGTCGTGGGGGTTGCTCGTCAAGTGATTGTCATGCATTGGGGCTTAGTGACTTTCGGCCAAATGTCGTTCGCCTTTTCTCTGATCTCCTTTGTCTTGGTTTTCATTGCGCAGTTCTCAATGGTGTTATTTCCTGTTCTTAGGCGTTTAGATGAAAACCAGTTAAAGAAGCGATACGGTCAGTTACGAGATTTGATATACGTTGCTTCTCCTTTGGCGTATGTGCTGTACTTGCCGGCAAGTATTATTCTGAGTGCATGGCTACCTGATTATCGAGATAGCCTTACTTACCTGGGTATTTTAATGCCGATGTTTGTCTTTGACTGTGAAACGAGTCTGCTATATTCAACTTATCTAAAAGTGTATGAGGACACCAAGCAATTACTTGGATTCAATGTCGCCGCTCTCATCTTTAGCCTAGTTGCTTCCTGTGTCGGTGCTTATACTTTTGATAGCGTAGAGTTCGTTGTTTACGGACTGGTCGGTGCCATTGTCCTGCGTAGCGTTTTATGCGGAAGATTTCTTGCATTGAGGCGCTTGCATTGTGGCTGGATTAGGCAGACGGCTGCAGAATGCTGCTATGGATTGATTTTTATGGTTTCCATTGCGATTGGCAATACTGTTTTCGCGGCATTGGTTTCACTCGTCGGATATATGGTCCTAATTCTTGTAAACCCTCAGTCTATTTCGTCCGTATCGAGCCTGATAAAAGAGAAGTCTAGAAATTAATGTCCTGATATAGAAAGCCTAAATACCAGGATCACTCTTCCGCTGTCGTGAAGGCGCCGGGTGTCGATATAGCATCCGGCGCCTTTTGCTCTGGGTAATCGAGCAGCATTCTAAATCAAGTAATTACAGTTATCATGCTTGTTTAAGCAACGTTGAATAACGCGTGTCGGCACAACGGTACCTTCAAGATTCTTTCGCAAATTGATTTAACCGGCCTCAGCCCCGTCCTCTTCTAGCCCTCCGTCTTTCCCTTCGGCCCGTCCATCTCCTCCAGCTTCGACATATCCAGCTACCTCCTCTTGCTCCACTATGTGCTTCAGCCTCGCCGTCACCAGCATGAGGACCGAGTTGCCGTCCGGGAAGGTCCCGACGACCCTCGTCCTCCTCCTGATCTCGCGGTTGATGCGCTCGATCCCGTTGTTCGTCCTGATCCGGTGCCAGTGCTCGGGCGGTAATTCCGTGTCGGCCAGCGTTTCGGCGAACCCGTCGCGCACCGTCCTCGCGGCCGCTCCGAAGAGCTTTGGCACGTTGAGATCGACTTCCCCGGCGCCTGTGACGAGTCTTCTCGTGTAGCGGCCGCTGTGGTAGGTCTCCCGGTCCGTCGTCCTCTCGTAGCGCTCGGCCCCGACGAGCTCGGACGCCTCCTCGTCGAGCGGCGCGTTAAGCGTTTCCTCGTCTACCGATGCGATGTTCGCAGGCGCGGCCCGTGCCCCTTTCGTCGGTGATTTGTTGTTTAGCCGCTAGAAATCATATGACGGGGCGCGGGCCGTGTTCCGCTATGCGGTTGTCAATTTGCGTAAGAATTTGTGCGTTACCACCGTTTGACGAAAAACTAATAAACAATGGTTCTGCTGCACACGCATGGGG
Source organism: uncultured Collinsella sp. (assembly GCA_934654775.1). Classification (GTDB taxonomy): domain Bacteria; phylum Actinomycetota; class Coriobacteriia; order Coriobacteriales; family Coriobacteriaceae; genus Collinsella. The sequence continues at coordinate 149,561 of CAKUGR010000002.1, read as the reverse complement.
GTAATATCTACTCAGACGTTCACTGTCTGGAGCATGACGTTTTATGTCCGCACGTTGACCTTTCTATGAGGTTAACTGATTGCTGGAGGTTGTCATGCTGCTATACGATGAAGCATTTCTACATACTAATAATTTTGCGAGATGACGCTTAGGTCATCTCGCTGATTGCTGCAGATTGATATCTATTTCCGTGCCGCGATGGCGTTTCATGTTCTGGGGTTAGGTTTCCTGCTTTGGCCTACGCCACTCAACATCTCACTATCTTCGTTTATATCAAACTGAATGGGCTGGATGAAGGCCATTTGTCCGTCGCCCGTTGGAGATATATCTGCAAATCAGATTGGAGCAGAAATGCAAAGGAAGATGTACACCGCATTTGTATCCTCCGTATCTTCTCTTAAAGAGGAGCGCAGGGCAACACTCGATGTTCTTCTTGATTTGGACGTATTTCCAGTGGCAACTGAGCATTTCGTAATCCAATCAAAGGATGGGATAAATGATATCGAGCGGCTTATAGACGACTCTGATTTCTTTATCCTTCTTATGGGTAGTGAATACGGTCCTAAGAATAAGATTGGCGAATTTACCGGTAGCTGGACTGAATATGAGCTTGTGTACGCACTGGAACACGCTCGAAGCAACAACACTAAGATCATTATTATTGAGCTGCCAGAGCTAAAACGCATCTCGTCGTTGTCTTCTTCCGAAAAGGAGACTTTGAAGACTTCGGAAAAGAACCAGCTTGGTTTCTTGGATCGCCTTAATGGAAACACCATCTGCCAAGTTGCAGATATCAGTTCTTTAAGATCGACGTTATCTACCTTTATCGAGGGCAATAGGCGTGCAAATTCGGCATCGGGTTGGGTGCGAGCGTTGTCCGCACAGGGCTGTTTTGGTATTGAGTTTGGACGGACCTATCGTCAAGTTCATCTTTCGCCGAATGATGATACGTATATCCGAGTCGGGACCGCAGTTTTTAGCTGCAGTAAGCAATCGGCTACGATGGTTCATGTCGATGGAGTCAACCATAAGGCGAGTCTTGACGCTAGTGGAAATATTATCCCTCGCAACGGTAGGAGCAAGACGGAATGGCAAGGCGAATACTCTTGCCAAGACGGAAGGCTGTGCGGTGTCTATGAGGCGTACAGACGGGACAACGGTGCGTTTGGCGGTAAATCTGTGACTGCGGGACATCGTCGTGGCGTCCATGAATTTGCAATTTCCGATGGCTCGGAGGCTTTTATGGATGGAACATTTCAAGATGCTGTTGGCAGAAACAATATAAACATAGCCTGCAAGTCTGGTGAGATTTACTTCTTTGAGAGTGAGGAGCTTATGAACCGTTTCCTCAAGCGCGAATGTCCTGAATTGTTTTGTACGTTGCCGGCGGAGGGGTAAAAATGGACTATCAAGCGATTATTGATGTTGTCAAGTCTGTCAAACCACTTTTCTTTGATAACGATCTGAGGTCTCAGTCCTCAATGAAGGGTGACGCTGACTTTGTTACGCAAGTCGATCTAAAGATTAGCTCGTATGTTAAGTCTGCACTTGCTGAGTTAACGCCTGAAATAGGTTTTATGAGCGAGGAGGAAGACCCTGGCGAGGTGAAGCCCACTCGTTGGATCCTTGATCCTGTTGACGGTACTACAAATCTTGTTTTTGACTATCGCGCAAGCACTATCTCGTTAGCACTTGTCTGTGATGAAAAGCCTGTATTTGGCATTGTTTACAATCCTTATAGCGATGAATTATTTACCGCTCAAAGGGGCTTAGGAGCTTTTTTGAATGGTACTAAAATTCAAGCATCCGACCGTGAGCTTACTAATTGCCTTATTGAGTTTGGCGCTGGTTCAACGCATAAAGACGGCGCTCATGAGATTTTCGGTATCGCCGAAAAAGTATTTTGCGACTGCCTGGATTTGCGTCGCATGTGTTCTTCTGCGCTGGCAATCTGCTATATAGCCTGCGGAAGGTCTAATGGCTATTTCGAAAAGAGGCTGAAGCCTTGGGATTATGCCGCGGCCGCACTCATCTTGGATGAGGCGGGAGGGTTTTCATCGGAGTGGGATGGACAGTCTCTTCAATATAAATCTGCATGCAGCTTTGTCTGTGGGTCGCAGAAGGCGTTTGAGTATTTAAAGGGAGTTGTCTCTTAGCCCTAGCTATTTGATTGACGACGATTGCCATGGCGATTGGTTGTATGAACTGTTAAATCACGCTTTGAAAGAGGGGAGCGCTATATGGGTCTTCGTGACTATCACATTTTTATTAGTCATTCATGGGATTACAGCAATGAGTATAGGACGCTAAAGGATTGGTTTAATGCGGCTGCCTACTTTAAGTGGTCAGACTATTCTGTCCCTATTGAGAATCCGATTGACGCCAGGAGCAAGGCTGAGCTTAAGCAGAGGATTTCAAATAAAATCTCTAGTTGTAGCTGCGTAATTGTTCTCTCCGGAATGTATGTTGCCTATAGCGAGTGGATCGACTTTGAGATTGAAACTGCCTTGAGGTTTAACAAGCCGATTATTGGGGTTAGGCCACGGGGACAGATGCGCGTCCCTTATGAAGTGTCATCTAACGCCGACGTTTTGGTTGGTTGGACAAGGGATGGTATTGTCGACGCTGTCCGGCAACATTCACTCTAGGAGAATCATGTTTTTTAATAAGCGAAATTCAGACTCGAATCCCTCAAAGCCGTCGCCTGAAAAGCAGCAGCCGACAAGTCACCCTAATCCGCCAATCAGAGTAGTTCGTGGCAATACCGAAAAGAGGCCCGAGTTCCCTTGCCCCGGATCCCCTTGCCCTGGAGCCCCCTCTCCTCGTCCGGAAAAGAAGAAATAAATGGGCAAACGCAGCCGAAAGCAAAAAGAGAACGATAGCGTAGGCGCGGGTATCGACGCTGTTGACTATTCTGCCGAATATCTTTCATGGATGACCGAGCTGTCGTATCAGACAGAACTGAGTCGCTGCGATTCGTACGAGCGTTTGTCTAACTGTTTACTAAGCTGCGTTTCCATTATTTCCGTTGCTTTATTGACGATAGCCCCGGTGTTATTTGCTAAATATAGCTACAACAACGGGGCTACGGCGTCTTTTGTTTTGCTGGCGAGCGGCTATGTTGTCGTTATGCTGCTGTTGGGCGCATCGTTTCTGCTGTCGCTGCTTAGCCAAGTCAGGCTTAAGATGAGCGTTCTTGCATCGCCGATCGAGCTGAATGACTATGTAGCGGGCGAGGTTAATCGCGGTGCGCCTTTTGCCTCTGCAATGGAAGTTGCCGAGGGCAAGGCGAGAGCTGTGCAGCCCCACTTTGAATCGCTTAATCGCAAGAACGAGCACATGAGAAAGTGCCTTAAGGTGTCGATGATTCTGCTGATCGTGGCTGTCTCTATCTGCTTATTCTTGGTTTGTCTGTTTTCGCTGTTTGAGTTTTTGTTGCCGCCGTTTTGGAGTTGATGTAATGAAGGATCGCAAGGCGCTTGTTGTCGGCATTGATGAATATGCGTCGACTCCGCTTCATGGCTGCGTCGCCGATGCTAATGCCGTGGCCGAAGTGTTGGCCAAAAACGGTGATGGCTCTCCCAATTTTGAGGTTCGTCCTGCGATGAATGTCGAGTCTCCTTACGTATTGAAGCAGATGATCGAGGACTGCTTTTCCGGGGAGCCCGAGATTGCATTGCTGTATTTTGCCGGGCACGGTGGAAGATGCGATGCAACTAAAAGTGGTTTTATATTATCGGGGCGGGGCGATCCTGAGGGCCAACTTTCTCTCGATGAAATCCTGGCGATAGCAAATAGCTCCAAGGCCAAGAATCGCGTAATTCTACTCGATAGCTGTAATTCTGGTTGTATGGGGGCTCCTGGCGTACTGGGCGGGACTTCCTCGATGCTCGTTGAAGGTCTAACAATTATGAGCGCATGCTGTTCTAACGAATGCGCCGAGGAGCTTAACGGGCGCGGAACATTCACATCGCTTCTCGTGGATGCGCTAAATGGCGGCGCAGCAGACGTGATGGGACACGTTACTCCTGGTGGAGTCTACGCGTATATTGATAAGGCTCTCGGGCCATGGGATCAGCGGCCTGTGTTTAGGACCAATGTGAACTCGTTTATCTCGCTAAGGAAAGTCGTCCCGCAGGTTCCGGATAACGTCTTGCGGCAGTTGCCGTCTTTGTTTGATGCACCCGCTGCTCAACTGTCCTTGGATCCGTCTTATGAGCCCACCAACAGCCCCGATTGGGAAGAGCATCAAATTGTTGAACCCTATGCGACTAAGGATAATACGGAGAAGTTTAAGATCCTTCAACAGCTGGAGGGTATAGGCCTTGTCCGTCCTGTGGGAGCCGAGCATATGTACTTTGCTGCCATGGAATCTAAGTCATGCGAGCTGACAGCTCTGGGCAAGCAGTACTGGCGTCTTGCCGATACGGGGAAGATATAGGCGATTGCTTCGAAAACGTTAATGTAAGGGCCACCCCTTGATTTCCGTTTAACGATGAACGGTCTTCGTCTTGGAATTTGAAATCAGCACAACAACAGGTTCTAAGAAAGAATGATGGCTATTACAGAATTCTTATTAGACCTGGCGTACGACACAGTCTCCTTGTTGCACGGGGTCTTGGGAAAGGCCTTAAGCGTCGTGGCGGACGCTGGGACCGAGCTGCTGTACGGTGACGGGGTGAATTGGAGCGGGTGCTGCGAGAGGGCAATCGTCACCTTCGGTGACATGGTGTTGTTGCGCCTCCTGCAGTTTTGCTCGGGTAGCAAGCGACCGTTAAGAACATGTGAAGCATTACGCTGCGCGCGTTATTTGACGGTCGCACATGATTGGGGAAGTGAAAGCGGTTTAAGGGAGAACGGAATGGCGCAGCGTGAGTACGATAGTTTTGCTATTGGAGTGTTTAATTGCGGCAACGCAGCAGCACACGTTGATTTGTCAATTAACGTGTGGGCCGATATTGGGCGTTCTTCTGAAATAGATTTCGGTGTTCAAATCCCATGCAAGGACGAAATAACGGGGCTCTTTATCTTTGTTCCTTTCAGAATAGATGAGAACGATGTTGTTGATCTTTCCCCCTCGTTTCGTGATAACGAGTTCAATCAAGTTTTGTTCAATCGGGATTGCAAAACCACGTGCTGCGGCAGTCAAACAATTGTTATTGATGACTGTGGAAATTCATTATTGGTCCTGCCTTTTGCGTGGGATGAAGGGTTGACTGTTGATTATTTGGAGGGAGGGTCCTTACTTTCGCTTTCCTACGACGTCTCGGCTCTTTCGCGTAAAACCTCATCTTTGTATTTTAGAATGCGAATGCCTTTCACGTCACTTGGTGACCTGCTATCTGGCCCCGCTGATATGAGAGAGGTTATTACTGGACCTATTGTTCCGTTTCGTACCATGATTTCACTTCCGGTCAATCAGGTTAGGGGTCTTCCGAATTCGGTCGTACGTAGACTTGTTGATTCTAAAACCGATGTTGGAGAAACGCATATTGCGGTAATTGCTTCACGACAATGGGAAGTAAATTCCGTTTTTACTCCGTATAGGGTTAGGCTTTTGGAAGCTGTTGCTTGGGAACAATATCAGCCTAGAGTAAGTTGCAGTAATGCTGTGCTGTTTCCAAAGGGCCACGACATGTTTGTATATCAGTGGCTTATATCTGATTGCAGTACTTCGTTACAGCTAGAATTTTCACGTAAGCGTATTACTGTCCTTACCTTGCTTTTTTATCTCGCCATCCTATTTTTAATAAACTTGTTGAGCGAAGTTTTGATTCGTTTGGTTTTGTGAACGCCGAAAAGTCGTTCGAGTATTTACTCATTAGGGCATCATCATGTGGCTTATAGGAAAAAAGTGTGTCTACTTTAGGGGGGGTCGGCGCAGGCCGATTCCTGGATTGCATTACGAAACCGTATCGTCGCTATTGCGCGTAGGCACTAGGGTCAACTTGGCCCCTAGTGCCTTTTTGTGCTAGGAGTTTACCTTGTTTCGTTCTGCGATGTAGTCCGCGAACCATTTGCGCGCGTTGTTCTTGAGGATACGGATGTTGTCTTCGTTTGTGGTGCTGATCTCCTGAAGCGCTCGTTTGGCGATAACATTCTGATCTTCAAGAGACTCGTCGACGCTTGAACGGTATTTTTTAGCGACCGATGCTATGTACCTGCTTACGAAGGTCTTTTTCTCCTTATCGCTCAGGGCCGCAAAATCTACTTTGAGATTGAGCCTCGAGAGCAGTTCCGGTGGGAACTTGTCCTGCACCTCGGTTCTCGGTGTGTTCGAGGTGAATACTATGGTATAGCCGTTAAGGTCGTGTTCCTCGCCCTGGGAATCCGTGAACTTGCCGTTCTCGAGCAGGTCTAGGAAGAAGCTCCAGACTGCGGAATCTCCCTTTTCGAACTCGTCGATGAGAATGACGCCCGACTTACTGCGCTCTATCTTCATTGATAGCTCGCCCTCTTCGCTGCCCATGTAGCCACGCGGGCTGCCGATGAGTGAATTGAGCGAGTCCTTGCTGCTGTAGTTGCCGAAGTTGACCTTTGGTAGTGGCTCTCCCGGGGCGAGCAGTTTACTGAGAATCCTCGCGGTCTCGGTTTTGCCCACGCCGGAGGGTCCGATCAGGAACAGGGAGAGAATCGGCTGCTCGCCGATGCTGTTAAACAGTCTGAATATCTCGACCTGTTTGCGAAATTCGCCTTTGAATTGGTCCTGTCCGATGAGGACGCAAGCGAACTGGTCGAGCAGCGCTTTTGTCTCTGAGTCGTCAAGGTCTATCAGGCGCTTCGGATTCTCTTTGCTGAGCACGGCTTGGTCCTCACTATTATTATCGATATCACAAGGCTGTACGGTGTCAAATATGGTGCGCATCTCGTAGGCGTATTTGTTTGCCGCCGTTTCGTCGGCGACAAACACGGTGTTTTTGGGCATTTGATAGAGAAGGGCTTCAAATGTTGCGACTATGCCTGCTTTGCCGCCAGAAGAATCAGGCAGGGATATAAGCGACGAGATATCGACTGCTATACTACGCTCTCTAGCTTGCTGTGCAATTTGCGCAGTGCTGGTAAGTGATAACGCTGAGGTATAGTCGTATCCTTCGCTTTTAAGCCTGTCCTTTAGACGGGCGAACTGGTTTCTCCTGTATGTTGTTAAGTTCAGCATGTCTTATTTGCTCTTTTTATTGACTGCCTGAATGATGGCGATGACATCGATGTAGGTAGCTTCGGTCGCCTCTTCTTCTTTGGTCGGATCGCTTGCACGTGCTTTGGCTGAGCCGTCTATGAAGCCGTCGTTCACCGGTTCAGCCGCCTTGCCTTTCGTTTGAAAGTATTCGTACGAGCTACGAAGGTCCGCTGGTCGTACTTTTCCTTTGCAAATTCCGATGATGCCGACCTTGCCGATAAGGAGGTCATCGACTGAGTAATCGCTTTCGAAAAGATCCGTTCCATCGATGGGGATTTTCACGATAATGTCGCTACTGTCGCTGCCATTGGCGCTATTGCCCCCTTCGATTTTTCCGATGAGTTTGAATGACGTGCCCGACTTAATGAAGGACTGGAATAGGTGCCCAACATTGAGGCCGCCGGCCTCCGGGACTGTAATCCCATCGAACGTTCCCGACATGATTGTAATGAGGGTGCGCACTTCGTCCTCGTTGAGCAACGAGAGGCTAACGTTATCGATGTACACAAGGTCGCCCTCTTTACGCTCATTTTCGTCAAATCTGAGGCAGTATCCTTTGATTTCAGCAAGCATTCGGCTCTTGGTGCTGATGTACTCGAGCGTATCTATCAGCTTTGTTCGCTTTTCGTGCCCCAGTTCTGCGTTCGCCTCCCCGGAAAATTTAGAAAAGAGTGGTATTTTTCCTTCTCCTTCTGCATGGAGCTCCGCTTTACCTGAAGTGGCCTTCTCTTCTTCGCTTGTTCCCTCTTTAAAAATCTTGTTGTTTAGCAACATGCGCATCTCATAAACCTTGGAATGGTTCATGTAGTAAACCGTAAAGAGGTCTTTGATTTCGGCTTCATTTGACATGGCGTTCCAATCTATTTGATTCGTACATCTGTTCTGTCAATTATACCTAAGGGTACGGTGTCTTGAAGATGCACGGCGACTTGAAGCTGGGAAAGACCCAGCCACCTTCGATTGCCGCATGTCCCGAAAGGGGTTAATCGGCGTGGTGCGTACTGCGAACTGTACATATCACCCGATTTCATTTTGGCTGCAATTAAATAGTGAACCATGTGACATTGTTTGATGGACTTAAATTGCCTTAGCCCCTCCGTCATGCGAGTTAAATGACTACGGTGGAGTAGAATTGTTTTTAATTAGTGATTTTATGGCGGTGTGATATGGATCTATCAGGAATACTCTCGCAAGCAGGTTTTGCTTTCCAGATGAAAGTGTTTCTGAAGCAGGTGACAGAGTTAAACCCCAATGCAGTTGCCAGCTATGAATATCTTGATGACATCTCAGCTTCTACCAGCCTTGATGAATTAAGTGGGCGGATTGGGCTTTGTGAATCTCGGCTTATTCAGGTTAAAAATACCAATGTTGGTAAACGGGATGTTGTCCAAATTTATACGAACTGGATTCTTGCCGTTAGCAAGCACGAGTCGATTTCTTCCTTTTGGCTTCTTTATTCGGATGATAAAAGCCTTTCCGTACATTTTGATGCCATTACCGCCATTCAATTCATTGAGAGTCTTGATGAAAGGGCTAAAAAGTCCAGTAGGTCAAATGCCGCGAAGCTAAGGGCCTCTTTAAATGATGACGACATTGTCAGGCTCTTTTCTTGTGTCAAAGAGAAGGCGAGTGCTTACGCCATTAACGAGAATGCAATTAATGCTGAGATTAGGGATAATCTTTCAAGTATTTTTCACCTTACTTCGAACGTTGATTTATTTGATGAGCGAGTTGCTGAGCTGAGGAGAAGGATTCAGTTTAATGTGTCCGAAGCGATGCTAAAAGCAATTCCTTATAAAATCGACTATGAGTCATTTATGCAGCTTTGCGAGCAGATATGCGCAAAAATATCTTCAAAACGATTTGAGCCAGATTACTCAGCATGGATGGCTGCTGCTGATGGCGATTTGCTTGACGCCAGGGAGTCGTCGCGTGAATATCGACAACTGTACTCCTGTCAGGAAGATGCTTCATTTATTACGCAACATCTGTATTTCTGTGAATACTATCGCTCTATAAATTATGAGAGACTTGCAAAGTGTCAGGCTGACACTGTTGCTAGTTTGGAAAGCGCTACATTTAATAACTTTTGCGATTCGTGTAACCTGCTAAAGCTTGATGGCAAAGACGATCCAATGCGACGGCTAATAGAAACTAAGCGCTGCCAAAATAGCTATGCGTATAACGATCATGAAAAATGGGGGTCATGCATTTGGCTTACGAGGGAAGAAACACCTACTGAGAAAAGAATTTCATGGAAAGACGAAACCAATGATTAGCTGCTCAAATGATCTTTTTCTTCGCCAAAGAGCAATAGTAGTCAGCATTTATGTTGACTATTTGCTTGCTATTCTTTCTTGCGCTGACAGCATGAGCGTTACTAAATTATTGGTTTTAACGTTCTTGTCGAAATCAATCGAATCTCATGGAAACGAGCTGTTGAACGGTAGGTGCTCAAAAAATCTAATCGAGAGAGCTACCTGCGCGGTTTCTGGTACTTATAGCTCTTTCTTATATGAGCTTCAATATTCAGTTGAAGCCATCGAGATAGCCAGTGCGGGCGGTCTCATTGCTATTGAAGATATTTTTGTCCACCTCACTAAGGAGGGACGAGCACAGGGCTGCAGAGTGAACAATTCGTTTATCCCAAAATTGATAAGAGAAGTCGCTTCTCTAGACGATAAATATGTTCTGTCGGAGATGATTCGTAATGTTTAGCATTGAGTGCTTGGAACTAATCTCTTGTTCTGGGGAGTCGTTTAGATACTCCTTTTCGAGCGGCGTTAATTACATTCAGGGTCCTAATAGCTCTGGAAAAACCGAATTTTACAATTTTCTCGACTATATGCTCGGGGCTGAGAAGAAGAAGCTATCCGAGTCGCCTTGGTTCAAGGGGTCGTTACAGGCGGCCAAGATGCAGGTCTCTTTAAATGGCCATGGTTTTTCCTTGTATCGCGATTTGGCTGGCGATGAGTTTGGACTAGTAATAGATGGAATACCTTACAAGGTATCTGATCTCGCGGAATATAGAAATTACCTCAATACGTTGTTTCTGGAATCGGCGGATGACCCTACCAACCTCTCTGAATATGTCGGCCAAGAGCTGACATATAGGACTTTTACCTTATTTTGTTTTCTTAATGAAGTGACGGTCGGCCGAATTAATGGCTTCTTCAGCAAGCTTCTCGAAACTAAATATCGGGTTAAGCAGAGACCCTTATTTGATTATCTGTTTAGCACCAACCCAGATCGAATCGTGTTCCTTCAGCGCAGGATAGCCGAACTTAGCAAGCGAGCTCGCGAGCTAGAATCTCAACGTGATTTTTTCAATCACTATTTAGAAGCAGTTAATCAAGAGCTGGCCAAGCTCGGAATCGTCGAACGTTTCGATGGCAGGAATGTTGCTGTCGTATCTGAATTAATTGAGACGGCTGCTGTTTCCATTGAACTTAATTCTTCTTCTAGCTTGATGGCAAACGATGTTGTTGAGGCGGATCAGCTAAGAAGCGATATCAAGGCTCAGAAACAAATGATTCGCGAGCTTAAGGGGACAAAGGCTCAGGATGAGAAACGGTATCGCCTTCTGGACAGGTTGAACTCGCTGATTGCTGACGATGGTTCTAGGGCAGATCTTTTGGGTCAAACTTGCAATTTACTTGGTGAAATTGAAACGGCGATACCCCGAAAAGACCTTGATTTTCAACAGGAATTACTTGCTCGCAAAGAGAGCAGGCTGGCTCAACTTGAAGCCAAGTTAACAGCTGCAAACGTGGTGTTTAATCCATTAGACTTTAATGAAAAAAGCAAGGCTGTTTTGGTGGCAAATGAGTATTTATCCCGGTATTCGGCGCTCTGCAAGCCTGATGATCTTGAAGATGTAAAAACGGATATTTCTCGTCTAAAACGGGAGCTGCTTAAACTTAAGCATTCTGATGACAATGCTTCTATTAATTCCATTTCTGATACCGTAACCGATTTGTATCACTCGGCTTCTCAGGTGTCCTCCTTTGTTGAATCTGATTTTAAGCAACTTGATTTTCATATCAAGTTTCAAAAGGAAGGAGTGGGGCTTCAGCCCACCTTTTCCGAAAGGGACGATAGCGTTGATTTGTTTACTGGAAGTCGTGCTCGTCACTCGTTGATGCAGATCTGCGGTTACTTTGCATTCATGCATTACTTGCTTCCAAAGCGTAACATTCCACTTGCCCCCTTGCTTGTATTTGACCATGTTTCGTCGCCATTTGATGAGGAAAGCCGTGGGGCGATAGGAGCAATCATTTCGAAGTTTTATTCACTTGTGGATAAAGGTGATGTCCAATTATTTCTGTTTGAGACGGAAGAACCTGATGCTTTGGGAATCGTTCCTGATAAATATATTTCTCTTGTCTCGGACGTCCAGACTGGGTTTAACCCTTTTTACACAGCCGACTAGGGTGATTTGATTATGTTGGGGGTGTAAGCGTGTCTGGAGTTAAGAACCAGCACTACGTGCCTCGGTTTTATCTCAAATCGTTTACTGATGACGCGGGTTATCTCAGTGTTGTGAGGCGCGATGCCGGTGGATTGAAACCCGTCTTTTGAACGAAGCCCGAAAACGTTTGTGCGGAAAACTACCTCTATGAGGTTAGGCGACGCCAGGCCTTGGGTGAAGACGGTTTCGTTGAAAAGGGTGTAATTGAAGCTACTCTTGGCAAAATCGAGAACGATCTTGCTCCTGCCTACCGGTCGCTGCTCAGTTATCTTGACTCTCAAAAACTGCCAAAAGGTGAAGGGGGCGTCGAGTTGATTACTCGGTTGGCATTTTTGCTTGCCTTTTTCATTGTGAGGAATCCTAAATGGCTGAATGAGGTGAGGGGTAACTCTGGCGCACACTCCGTCGAATTGTTGTCGAGTGGTTTTTTCACGGACGAAGACATTTTGCAAATGGATTTCGCAGGGTACGGGGACGAATTTGAAGCCATTGTCGAGCTTGCTTGTTTGGATACGGCGCTGTTCAGGCTCGATAAGGGCGCGCCTCTGTACGAGCTACTTGTCTTATTGCTTGACATGGATTGCCTGTTTTACATAGCGCCTGATGGTGCTGAGTTTGTCACAACGTCGCTTCCCGTGCATGTCGAGTGGAAGAACGAGGGCGATGAAGATCCTTGCGGCGTTTACTTCCCGTTGAGCCCTCGTCATGCCGTTGTGTTTAGACAAAGATTGAAAGAAGACCGTTACGTCTCCATCACTCGCATGGCAGCCATTGAAGTCGATTCATTTAACCGTGTTCTGATGAACGGTGACAGGTTGTGGGAGTTTCTGATTGCAAGAGATCGCCTCTACTTAGAACGACTAATTGGGCAATATCAGCCCGGGTTTTATGTTGCGGAGTCTTATGTTTAACTAGATAGTCGCTTACGCTCGAAAAATACTGTCACATGTTAACGAGGAGGCGGCTCTGTATGAATCTTAGCAGTTGCCGCTGGCTCGGCGTGCTGGCCCCGGTCAATGGCTGATTCATGAAAGATTTGACCGAACATAGAATGTAATTCCTGTATGCACCGCATTAGCGATTAATTTAGGGTACTATACAAACAGTGATGCAGTCGTCGTGGACTCTAAGTGAGGCGATGACAAAGAAGGGTCGTTGTCCGGAGGCTTCCGGCAACGGCCCTTTGATTTTAGGAGATTGTTTTGGCAAAAGAGTTTAAGACTTTCGCTCAGCTAATAGAACTCCTAGAGAGCCGTGGGGTGGCGACTGATGCAACCACGGTAGATTGCCTGAGGCGTGAAAGCTATTACGCAGTTATAAATGGCTACAAAGGCCCTTTTCTTGATAAAAATGCCGCACAGTCCTCGTCAGATGATGTTTTTAGAGAGGGCACTTCATTCAAGAACATCTACGATCTCTTTTTGTTCGATAGAGAACTTAGACAACTTACATTTTCCTATCTTGCAAGAGCAGAGGCCGTACTTAAGAACGCCGTTGTATATTCGTTTTGCAATGAATACCGTGCTGCAGATGCCTACCTGGATCGTTCTAATTATGTTGCGTCTAGTGATTTGCTCGTGCCTAAGGCGTTTCGAGGCAATAAGGGTTACCAGCACTCGAAGAATCTTGCTGAACTGCTAAAACTGCTGAATGATAAGGTATCAAACGAGCAGCGTATGCGCCCATTTGTGAGGCATTATTTGAATAAATACGGTGCAGTGCCCTTGTGGGTTCTTCAGAATGATCTGACATTTGGCAACATATCTCATTTCTATCAGCTTCAAAAACGCGGCGTGCAAAATGCTGCCTGCAAGTTGGTCAGCCAAACCGCAAATAGAAATCACAGGCTCGAGCCGGTAATGTTACTTCGCGTCATTCAAGTTCTATCTGGCTTTAGGAATATTTGCGCGCATGACGAGCGGCTCTATTGTGCGGTCGTAAGAGGGGCAAGGTTTTCCGATATGTACTCCCTGCTCTGCCGTGTTCTACCTGACGACGAGACGAAAGCAATGCTTGATGATTTAGGTGAGCTTGTTAGGGCCTATCAAGGGTTAATTGCACGAGATGTCTTATACAGTGTGTTTAAAGAGATGAACATCCGGATGTAGAGAAAGCCTCAATAACGCCGATGGCAATTGGACCGCCGCATCCACGGCGTTTGTTCTGCTAGGAATAGCGATTCTCGGTGCTGTACATCTCTGCGAGATGGTGTAGCATATCTAATTATCATACAAAAGCTCTGCGGGAGCTTTAAGGGCGACGCTTTCAACAAGAGAGTGTTGCCCTTTTTTCATGTATGTACTGTTTGGCGTGCTTGTCTTCCGATGCAGAAGCCGCTCAAAGCAGCCATATCGCATGATGCCGATCCAGCCATCGGTGCACCCGAGCCCCTCGATCGATCGCCCGGTAATCACGACAGTGCTGCCAACGATTTCGCTCTCTCACGCTGTGAGCATACAGTAGATCGGCAAGAGCCAGCTGGCGTAGATGCCCGTCCCGTACGCTAAAGACGCTTCCAATGAATCGCCCTGCTCGCCGGGTAGATTATGATAATAGCCAGCTGCGTTCATGCAGATTCGCGAAAGATAACGACTGCTCTCTTAAATTGAATTGACCCCTTGGAGCCCGGGCGATAGAGTAAATAAGCGGTATTGACGTAGTCAACCTACGGGCCTACGTCCTGCGGAGAGGCGGCTGTTCTTCTGGATGGCCGTCTCTCTTCATTGCGCTCATGATGAGAAACTATATTGCGCTGAGGCTGGCGGACGTAAAAACGTTAATGACGTCCTAATGGCTATTGGGCCCATAGACAAACAAAGGCTATCGACTAGAATAAAGTCAATTGCGGTGGAAGCCTTCGGGCGACACCTGAAGAGGGTTGATGCGTCGGCCCTCTTTTTTGTTTGGATGTAAGATTCGGCCTGTCAAAACTTACATCCAAGTTGGGAAAAGACGTAGTTGCGGGTGTTTTTCTGCTCACATGTAACTTTACTGACGCATTGCTGCTCAGCCTTAATTCGCTGCGGCTTGCCGGTAAAGGATTGACTGAGATTGGGTTTTTCCTTAATGTTCCTACTGTGATGAGGCCTTGCGACGGTACGTCCGGCTTGGTCCGTGGAAACCGCCGATAGGCGGTTTTTGCGTTTAATAGGTTGTTTTCCAGCGGAATTTGTCGCGTTTTCCGCGTCAGGGCGCTCGGTGTCGCTGCATTTTCCGGAAGTGCGGGGAAAAATCGGAAATCGCCGAGCACAACCCGATTTTCGGCAACAAAACCGCAGGTCGCGGAAGCGTAAAACCGGAGTCTGGTCGGTCGATCTCGGATTTTTACCGCACTTCCGGAATCGCTGCACGGAAGTATGCGGCAAATTCCGGAACCCACGAGCACGACGCCCTTTTCCCTCGGAGAAACCGCAGGTAGAGGCGTTGCGGCATCTCGGCGTGCATGGCATATTTTTGATTTGCCGCATACTTCCGGTTTTTGCCTCTGTGGCAGACTGTGTCTCCCTATATTCTCGGCTAGATAATGAACAAAACAGCCAATTCCGTCTCCATACTAAAACGCCGGCAGGGGCGAAATCGCTCCTGCCGGCGTTAGCGTGTCCGCTTGAAAAGTTTTCGGCTCGCGAAGAGGCCCGTTTTGAGTTCTTATGCCTCCGTGGGCTCCACGCCCAGCTCGTTGCGGACGAGCTCGAAGGCCGCGGCGATAGCTTTGTCCATGTCGTAGTACTTGTAGCCGCCCAGGCGACCGGCGAAGATCACGTCGCCCTCCTGCGCCGCCAGCTCCTCGTACTGCTTGTAGAGGGCCTCGTTCTTGGCGTCGTTGATGGGGTAGTAGGGCTCGTCGCCGGGCTTCCAGTCGGCCGGGTACTCGCGCGTGATGACGGTCTTGTCCTGCGTGCCAAACTCAAAGTGCTTGTGCTCGATGATGCGCGTGTAGGGGATCTCGCGCTCGGTGTAGTTGACCACGGCCACGCCCTGGTGGTCCTGCTCGTCGAGCGTCTCGGTCTCAAAGCGCAGGCTGCGGTACTCCAGCGTGCCCAGCTTAAAGTCATAGAACGCGTCGATGGGGCCACAATAAATCGTCTTGGCGGCGATATCGGGCTCGGCGGCGGCCAGCTCCTTGTACTCCACGCCGCAACGCACCTCGACGCCCTCGAGCATGTTGGCGACCATCTTGGTGTAGCCGCCCATGGGGATGCCCTGGTAGCGATCGTTGAAGTAGTTGTTGTCGTAGGTAAAGCGGCAGGGGAGGCGCTTGATGATGCTCGCGGGCAGGTCGCGGCAGTCGCGGCCCCACTGCTTCTCGGTGTAGCCCTTCACGAGCGTCTCGAAGATGTCGCGGCCCACGAGGGACAGCGCCTGCTCCTCAAGGTTGGCCGGCTCGCCGATGTTCTCGGCGGCCACCTGCTCGGCGATTTTGGCCTTGGCATCGGCCGGCGTGACGACACCCGGCCACATCTTGGCGAAGGTGTTCATGTTAAAGGGCATGTTGTACATGTTGCCGTGGAAGTTGGCGACCGGCGAGTTGACGTAGTTGTTGAACTCGGCAAAGCGGTTGACGTAGTCCCAGACGTCCTTCATGGACGTGTGGAAGATGTGGGCGCCGTAGCGGTGGACCTGGATGCCCTCGACGTCCTCGGTGTAGATGTTGCCGGCGATGTGGTCGCGGCGGTCGATGACTAGGACCGACTTGCCGGCGCGCTTGGCGGCGTTGGCAAAGACGGCGCCCGAAAGGCCGGCACCGACGACGAGGTAATCGTACTGGGACATGGATATGCTCCTTTGTATGTCAATCGAACAGTTACTTAAGTTTTGGGACAAACAAACCTGATTATTTTGTCCCAGGGATTAGTGTAGCAGATGCTCTTTCAGCAGCTCAAACGCATGGGCGTAGCCCTGGAGGCCTTCGCCAGTGATGGTGGCAAAGCAGGCCAGGCGGGCGTAGCTTACCTGGCGGAAGTCCTCGCGCGTCTCCACGGCGCTGATGTGGACCTCGACGGCGGGGATGGCGACGGCCTTGAGGGCGTCCAAGATCGCCACGCTGGTGTGCGTGTAAGCTGCCGGGTTGATGACGATGCCGTCGACCTTGCCGTATGCCTCTTGGATCTTGTCGACGATGCTGCCCTCGTGGTTGGACTGGAAGACCTCGACCTCGTCGAAGCCCTCTGCGGCGCCGGCCTCCTTGCAGATCTGGACCAAGCGGTCGTAGTTGTCGCTGCCGTAGATGCCCGGCTCGCGAATGCCGAGCATGTTGAGGTTGGGTCCGTTGATGACGAGAGCTTTCATGGTTGCTTCCTTTGCGATCGGACGGATTTGAATGGAAAACCACCACAAAGGTGCCTGTCCCCTTTGTGGTGGTTTTGGTTAGAGAGCGGGTGGGAGGGTGTCGAGGAGGGCTCGGGCGGTGTTGGCTGCGCAGTCGCGCGAGTCGATGATGTAGTCGGCCCAGGCGCGGTAGCGCGGCATGCGCTGCTCGGCCAGCTTGTCGATACCGTCGCGTGCGGTGATGGGGCGGCCCTTGTGGGCGAGCTCATCGAGCTTACGGTTGAGCATCACGATTTGGCTGTTCTGGTGCAGCAGCGGGTAGTTCTCGTCGCGCGTTACCACGCCGCCGCCGGTGGAGAGCACCAGGCCGCTGCGCTTGGAGATGTCGGCCAGGGCCGCCGTCTCCTGCTCGCGGAAGGCCGGCTCGCCGCGTTTGACGATAAAGTCGGCACAAGGCATGCCCAGACGCTCCTCGAGGGCGCGGTCCAGGTCGATGTGCTCGCGGCCGGTGAGCAGGGCGATCTGCTCACCCACGCGGGTTTTCCCCGAGCCCGGCATGCCGATCAGTGCGATGTTCTGCTCGCGGTGAGACAGGCGCTCCGTCACGTCCAAGATGCGTTCGCGCGGGGTGACCTGGCCGGTATAGCGCTCGACGGCTTGCGCCGCCTGGGCCACAAGCATGAGCAAACCGCCGATGCAGGGGATGCCGCGACGCTCGGCCTCGAGCATGAGTCCCGTGCGGGCGGGGTTGTAGACGATATCGATAACGCCCTCGAGCGCGTCGAGGCCCTCGAGCGCGCAAGGCGCGTCGGGGCAGTGGGGGAACATGCCGGCAGGCGTGCAGTTGACGAGCAGCGCGGCGTCGGACTGCTGTGCGATGTTGTCGTAGTTGACTTCACTCGTGCGTCCCACGGGCACCACGATCGCGCCCAGGTCGCCCAGCACCATACTTGCCGTGGTGCCAGCGCCGCCGGTGGCTCCGAGCACGAGGACCTTCTTGCCGGCAATCTCCACGCCCAGCTCCTCGACCAGGCGCTGGAAACCGAAGTAGTCGGTGTTGTCACCGCGCAAACGGCCATCGGCCAGACGCGTGATCGTGTTGACGTTGCCCATGCGTTCGGCAAGCGGGCTCAGTTCGTCCAGGTACTCCATGACGGCGCGCTTGTAGGGGATGGTCACGTTGGTGCCTTCCCACTCGTCGCCGGTCATAAAGGCCGCGAGGTCTTCGGGCTCGCGCTCAAAACGCACGTACTCAAGCCCCGCGAGCTCCTTGTAGATGGTCGGGGTGTAGCTGTGGCCCAGTACGCGGCCCAGCACGCCGTAGGGGCGGGTTGTGGCGACGTCAGTCATCTAGAGCACCTCCGTGTAGCTGCCAAAGTAGGTGAAGCTCTCGCACACGTCATCGATGGAATCGAGCAAGTTGTCGAGGGCCTTGCTGCCAAAGGGGCAGTCCAGATCGAAGTAGAACATAAACTCAAAGTCGCGCCCGGGGATGGGGCGGCTCTCGAGCTTGATAAGGTTGATGTTGAGCGCATAGAAGCGCTCGAGCACACGATAGAGGGCGCCCGGTTCGTTGGCCGTGGTGATCATGAGCGAGGTACGGTTGGCGCCGGGATAGACGCGTGGCTCGCGACTGATGACGACGAAGCGCGTGTAGTTGTTGTCCGAGTCCTGAATGTTGGGCTCCAGCACCTCCAGACCGTAGAGCGCCGCGCAACTGCGCGAGGCGATGGCGGCGACGTCGGTGCGCTCGGAGTTGGCGACCATCTCGGCCGACATAGCCGTGTTGAGATACTTGGTGGCGTGCAGGCCGTGCGCTTCGATAAAGCCGGCGCATTGCGCGATGGCCTGACCGTGGCTATAGACCTCACGAACATCCTGCAGCTTGGTGCCGGGCTTGACGAGTAGGTTGTGGTCGATCTTGAGGCGCAGCGAGCGTACGATGTGGAAGTCGAACTGCGCGAGCAGGTCGTAGACCGCGTTGACCGAGCCCGCGGTGGAGTTTTCGATGGGCAGTACGCCAAACTCGCAGAATCCGTCGCGCACAGCGCGCATGACGCCCTCAAAGGTCTCGAAGAACGCGATATCGGGCACGTCGAAGAGCTTGCACGCGGCGATCTGGCTGTAAGCGCCCTCAACGCCTTGGCAGGCGACGCTGGCCGTCTGGGGGAAGGGCGTGTCGAGGGGAACTGCCGTGGCGTGCGCCTTCTGCGAGACCGTGATGCCCTTGAGCTCGTTGATATAGCGCTGCTGCTCGGCCTTGCTCATGCTCATGAGGAGGCGGAACAGCGTGATGGTCTGCGCCTCGTAGCGCTCGGGCGCGCGGCCGGCAAGGTTGTTGAGTTTGGAGCGCTCGCGGGCGGGGTCGAAGACGGCCTTGCCCATCTCGATTTTTGACTTGGCGACCTCGGTGGCAATGTCCATGCGCTCGACAAAACTGTTGAGGAGCGTGGTGTCGATGCCATCGATGGTCTGGCGGATGTCAGCAAGGTCCATAGGGACCCCTTTCACGTGTCGGGGCTGCGGTGATTTTTCTGGGACGGGGATTAAAAAATCATTGTGTTCCTAATGATTTTTTAATCCCCGTCCCAGAAAAATCACCGGGTGGGCATGGGGGCCGGAGTTGGCCCCCATGGGGATTACTAGCGCTGGGCGGCGTCCTCGAGGAGGGCGTCCCAGATGGCCAGGGCTGCGGCTGCTTCGGCTACGGGGACGGCGCGCGGGACGATGCAGGGATCGTGGCGGCCGTGGACCGAGAGCTCGGCATTCTCCATGGCATCCATGTCCACTGTCTGCTGCTCGCGGCCGATGGAGGGCGTGGGCTTTACAGCCATGCGCCACATGACGGGCGCGCCGGTCGAAATGCCGCCCAGGATGCCGCCGGCGTTGTTGGACTCGACTTCGATCTCGCCGGTCTCGGCGTCGATGCGATACGGGTCGTTGTTCTCGCTGCCGCGCATGGCAGCGACGGCAAAGCCCATGCCAAACTCCACGCCCTTTACGGCGGGAATGCCAAACGCGATTTGCGCGATGCGGTTCTCGATGCCGTCGAACATGGGGTCGCCGACGCCCGCGGGCAGGCCGTAGATGCCGCACTCCACGATGCCGCCAATGCTGTCGAGCTCGTCGCGCGCGGCCAGAATCTCCTCGCGCATGCGGCCGGCTGCGGCGGCGTCAATGCAAGGAAGATCGTTCGTTAGGATCGCTTTGCGGTCGGCCTCGCGATAGACCATATCGTCCATCGGCAGGTCGGAGATGCCCCCGATCTGCGCCACGTGCGCCATGACCTTAATGCCGCGGGCCTCGAGCGCCTGCAGCGCGATGCCGCCCGCGATGCACAAGGGTGCCGTCAGGCGGCCGGAGAAATGCCCGCCGCCAGCGACATCGTGCATGTTGTGATACTTCACGCGCGCAGGGAAGTCCGCATGTCCCGGACGGGGCTTGCGGCGCAGTTCGGAGTAGTCCTTGGAGCGCGTGTTGGTGTTCTCGATGATCGCGGCGATAGGCGCACCCGTGGTGTGTCCATCAACTATGCCGGCGATAATGTGGGCGGCGTCGGCCTCGCGGCGCTTGGTCGCGGTCTCGTCACGGCCGGGGGCACGACGGTCGAGGAAGGCCTGCAGCTGCTCCTGGTCAACGGCAACACCCGCCGGAATGCCATCGAGCGAGCAGCCGATGGCGGGAGAGTGCGACTGGCCAAAGATACTCAGATGCAATCCGTTGCCAAAGGTCGAGGACATGCTATTCCTCCTCGAGCGTGACCTTGCCGCCCAACAGGCGGTAGTGGTCGAAGAAATCGGGATAGGACTTGTTGACGGCCTCGGCGCCGTGGATCACGACCTCGCCGGTGGCGCGACTCGCGGCGATGGCAGCCATCATGGCGATGCGGTGGTCGTTGTGCGAATCGACCTCGCCGCCGGTAAAGGCATCGACGCCCTTGATGATGAGGTCGTCACCAGCGATGCGCACCTGCGCGCCCAGCGCGGTGAGCTCGCGGGTTGTGGTGACCAGACGGTCGGATTCCTTGATCCGCAGGCGCGCGCAGTCACGGATGAACGTGCGGCCCTGCGCCAGTGATGCCACGGCCGAGATGACAGGCACCAGGTCCGGAATGTCGTGGGCGCTCATCTCAAAGCCGGCGAGCTTGTCGGACTGGACGGTGGCGGCGTTGGTGGAGCGCACGATGCGGGCACCAAAGCGCGAAAGGGCGGCGAGCACGTTGCGGTCGCCCTGTGCGGAGCTGAGCGACACGCCCTCGACGGTGATGGGATCGGTGCCGATGGCGCCGGCGCACAGCCAAAAGGCGGCGTTGGACCAGTCGCCCTCGACGGCTACGCTGCCGGGCGTGCGGTACGAGCCGCTGTTCACGCGGAAGTTCGTGACCTCGGGCTGGCCGTCCTTGGCCGGAATACGCTCGACGTTGACCTCGACGCCGAAGGCCTTCATGGCCTGGATGGTCAGGTTGATGTAGGGGCGGCTCTCGATGAGGCCAGTCACCTGCACGCAGGAGGGCTGGGCCAAAAGCGGGGCCGCCAGCAGCAGGCCGGAGATATACTGCGAGCTCACGTTGCCCGGAAGCACAAAGGTGCCCGGGCGCATGCGGCCGCTCGTCTTGAGCGGAAAACCGCCCAGGCCCTGCAGGTCGCAACCGGCGGCAATGATCTCGTCCGAGAGCGGTGAGAGCGGGCGGGCGCCCAGGCGGCCCTGGCCCACGAAGGTGGCCTCCGCACCCAGCGCACAGGCGACAGGCAGCATAAAGCGCAGCGTGGAGCCGCTCTCGCCGCAGTCGAGCGTGCCGCCGGCAAGGGCCTTGAGCAGACCAAATTCAATACTCTTCATGGTGGGGTGGACCTGGAAGCCGTCCTCGACGGTCTCGATGCGGGCGCCGAGTGCCGTAAGACAGCGCACCGTGGCCTCGATATCGGCGCAGGTCGTGTTGCAGGTAACGTGCGTCTCGCCGTTGGCAAGCGCGGCGCAGATGATGAGACGATGCGCCATCGATTTGGACGCGATGGCGGGAACAGTGCCCTTGAGTGGGGACGGGGTGATGCGGGCTAGCATGCGGATGCGTCTCCCTTCTGGCCGAGGCCCTCGGCAATTAAATCGTGGAAGGTGGAAAGCGGCGTGCGGTCGATGCTGCAACGGCCAATGTCGTGCGGAATTACCAGGTCGATGGTGTCGCCCGCACGTTTTTTGTCGTGGAGCGCCTCGGCAAAGACGGCATCGGCGGAAAGGTCGCAGCGGGTCTTGAGGCCATGGCGGGCGCAGAGCTCCTCAATACGAGCGGGCAGTGCGGCATCGCAGATGCCATGCAGGGCTGCGGCACGCGTGATGATGCCCATGCCAATCGACACGCAGTTGCCGTGGCCGAGCTCAAAGTGCTCGCAGGCCTCGACGGCATGCCCGGCGCTGTGGCCAAAGTTGAGGAGCTTGCGCTGATTGGTTTCGCGCTCGTCGGCAACGACCACGGCGCGCTTGATGTCGATATTGCGGGCGATGATGAGCGCCACGCGAGCGACGTCTTTGTTGAGAAGCTCAAGCGTGAGCGGGGTCTTCTCCAGCTCGGTAAAAAGCTCGGGGTCGGCGATTATGGCGTGTTTGACGACCTCGCCGCAGCCGTCGGCGAACTGCTCGGGCGTGAGGGTCGCCAGACACCCCACGTCGGCGATAACAACGCTCGGCTGCCAAAAGGCGCCGGCGAGGTTCTTGCCGGCAGCCAGGTCGATAGCCGTCTTACCGCCGACCGACGAATCCACCATGGCGAGCAGGCTCGTGGGAATCTGCACAAACTTGCAGCCGCGCATGTAGGTGGCGGCCGCAAAGCCCGCCACGTCGCCCACGACGCCGCCGCCGAGCGCCACGATCACGTCGGAGCGCGAAAGCTCGTGCTCGGCCACAAACTCCAAGATGGCAACGTAGGTCTCGGCGCGCTTATGGGCCTCACCAGCCTCGAAAGTGCAGATGCTCACCTCGTAACCCGCCGCCTCCAGGCTCTGCTTAACGGGCATCTGGTAGAGGGGACCTACGTTGGTGTCCGTCACGATGACGGCGCGAGAGCCGCCGGCAGTGGCGCGTACGAGCGGGCCCGCCTGCTCCAGCAAAAACGTGCCCACGTGCACCTGGTAGGGGCGTGCGGTGTCGATATCGATGGTAATCGCCATAAGCTTCGGTCCTTTCGACCTGGCGTGATAGGTGGTCTAGTGGGAGGCCTCGTCGTCGAGCGCGCGCTTGATGCGGTCGCCCTCGGCAAGGAGATTCTCCAGATAGCGCTGGTCGCGGTCCTTAAGGGCGCGGCTGTAGGCACTGAGCGATTCGATCAGATGGTCGATCTCGAAGGCGAGCGCGTCGGCGTCGTCGATCATGAGCTCGGACCACATCTGCGGATTGAGATGCGCCACGCGGGTGAGGTCACGGTAGCTGCCGGCCGAAAAGCCGTGGTGGACCTGAGCGGTCGGGCTCTTAACATAGGCGTTGGAGACGACGTGCGCGAGCTGGCTCGTAAAGGCGATGACGCGGTCGTGCTCGGCGGCGCTCGTTACGCTGAACTTACCAAAGCCCAAGGGGCGTACCATCTCGCGCACCTGGCCCAAAAGCTCCAGCTTAAGTGCGTCGTCCACCGCGGGCGGAACGAGCACGAGCGGTGCGCCCTGGAACAGGTCGGCGCGGGAGTGCGCATAGCCCGAGTACTGCGTGCCCGCCATGGGGTGCGCGCCCACAAAGTAAAAGCCGTGCTCGCGGGCGAGCTCAAAGGCGCGCTCGCACACGATGCCCTTGACGCCCACCGTGTCGATCACCACGGGGCCCATGATGGCCTCGGTATCGGTGGCGTCGGCGAGTGCCTGGGCGTGTGCCTCGAGCCACTCGATGCAGGCCTCGGGGTAGCATGCCAGCACGATAATGTCGCACTCGCCGAGCGTCTCGTCGTTGAGCTCGCCGGCAACGGTGCCCATGCTGGCGGCCGTCATGACATCGTCATCGGGATCCCAGGCCAGCACGCGGACGCCTGCCTGCGCATAGCCGCGGGCAAAGCTGCCGCCGATGAGGCCCAGGCCGACGATACCGGCACACTTGGGGCCGCCCTGGTTAACGCGCGCGTTTCTCACCGTACCCATGGCCTACTCCATGGTCTCTTGGCAGACGACCTCGCGGATGGCGCGGATGCGGCGCATGGTGTCGTCGAACTGGTCGGGGGTGAGGGCCTGAGCGCCGTCGGACCATGCGCGGCTGGGCTCGTCGTGGACCTCGATCTCCAGGCCGTTGGCACCGCAGGCGGTCGCGGCGAGCGCCATGGGCTCAACGTAGCGGGTGTAGCCGGTGGCGTGGCTGGGGTCGGCGACGACGGGCAGGTGCGACAGGTGGTGCAGCACCGGCACGGCGTTGAGGTCGAAGGTGTTGCGGGTGCGGGTCTCGAAGGTGCGAATGCCGCGCTCGCACAGGATGACGTTGTCGTTGCCCTCGCTCATGATGTACTCGGCGGCCATGAGCAGCTCATCGATCGTGCCGGACATGCCGCGCTTAAGCAAGATCGGAGTCTTGGTCTTGCCGACCTCTTTGAGCAGGGGGAAGTTCTGGGCGTTGCGCGCGCCGATTTGCATGACGTCGATCTTCTTGTCCAAGAAGACCTGCACGTCGCGCGGGTCCATGATCTCGGTGACGATCGGCATGTCGAGCTCGGCGGATGCCTCGCACAGCAGGTCCAGGCCGGCGGGGCCCATGCCCTGGTAGGCGTACGGGGAGGTGCGGGGCTTGTAGGCGCCGCCGCGCAGCATCGTGGCGCCGGCGGCCTTCACGCGGCGGGCGATGCGGATGAGGTTCTCGCCCTCGACGGAGCAGGGGCCGGCGATGACCTGGAACTGGTCGCCGCCGATCTTGACGCCGTGGCCGCAGTCGATGACGGAGTCCTCAGGGTGGAACTTGCGGTTGGCGCGCTTGAACGGCTCGGAGACGCGTTGCACGCGCTCGACGACGTCCATGGACTCGAGCAGGAACGGGTCGATCTTGGTCGTGTCGCCCACCAGGCCGATGATGGTCTCGTTCTCGCCGCGCGAGACGTCGGTCTTGAGTCCCTTTTTCTCGATCCAGCTGACGATGTGGCTGACGGCCTCGTCGCTGGCGCTCTGCTTTAAAATTGCAATCATGGTGTGCCTCTCACCTCGATGGATAGTCCTTGCAAAAACGGCCCGCATCGCGAGCCGTTTTATATGGTGCATGAGAGTTTATACTATCTGACTCGCTTTTGCCGCCTAAAGCGCGCCGTCGCGGCGCGTCTCCCACGTAATTGCAAAGCTTTTTCTATTATTTTGTTAGCCCGTGGCGCACTTGGGTATAATGCCAACCGTTCGCCCTATTAGCTCAGGGGATTAGAGCGTCTGCCTCCGGAGCAGAAGGCCGTTGGTTCGAATCCAACATGGGGCACCATCGAACGTAAGACCGTCCGAACCTCGCATGGTCCGGGCGGTTTTCTTATACCGACGCGACGTGATGGGACGTGGTATGGCAGCAACGGATATCGAGCGCGGACTCTCGACCGCCGAGGTCGAGGAGCGCATCGCCGCCGGTAAGATCAACCGCAACATGGAGCTCAAGACCAAGTCGGTCAAAGAGCTCATCATCGAGAACCTCTGCACGCTGTTCAACTTGATCAACGTGGTCTTGGCGATTTTGGTGTTGCTGACCGGTTCGTTTAAGAACCTGACGTTCCTGTTCGTGGTGTTCTTGAACACGGCAATTGGCGTCATTCAGTCCATGCGTTCCAAGCGGATGGTCGACAAGCTTACGCTGCTCACATCTAAGAAGGCCATCGCGGTGCGCGACGGCGCCGAGGTGGAGCTCGACCTGGACCAGATCGTGCTCGACGATATCATTCGCCTGGGGCGCGGTGACCAGATTCCCGCCGACGCCGTGGTGGTGTCGGGCGAGGCGCTCGTCAACGAGAGCCTGCTGACTGGCGAGAGCGATCTCATCAAAAAGCAGCCCGGCTCCGAGCTCATGAGCGGCAGCTTTATCGACTCGGGCCTGTTGCGCGCCCGCGTGATCCATGTCGGCGCCGATAACTACGTGGCAAAGATCAACAACGAGGCCAAGTACGTCAAAAAGGTCAATTCCGAGATCATGAACGCGCTCAACGCCATCGTGCGGTTCGCGAGCATCATCATGATTCCGCTTGGTCTGGCTCTCTTTACCTCGAGTGTGAGCGAGCTGTGGGATGCCGCGGGAACCCCGGGCGATAGCGCGCTTTCCTGGTGCTTCTCCGAGCTGCTGGCCGGTCGTGTGCCTTCTTCGGCGCTGCTGTCCACGGTGGGTGCCCTGCTGGGCATGATTCCGCAGGGCCTGGTACTGCTGACCTCGTCGGTGCTCGCGATTGCCACGGTGCGCCTGGCGCGTCGCAAGGTGCTGGCACAGCAGCTCTACTGCATCGAGACACTCGCGCGCGTCGACGTGCTGTGCCTGGACAAGACGGGCACCATTACCTCGGGCCGTATGGAGGTCGAGGGCACCTATCCGCTGCCTGTTGAGGGTGTTGGCTTTGGCGCGGACTCGGACGAGGCTGCTGTCCCCGTCGAGACCACGGTGCTCGACTTTGCGCTCGCCAACGTGGCGCGTGCGACCTCGGCAGATGCCAACGAGACCTGCCAGGCGCTGCTCAACTACTACGCCGATCGTCCGGTCGAGGTGTCCGAGCCGCTGTCGGTCATTCCGTTCTCGTCGTCCAAAAAATGGAGCGGTGCGTCGTTTGCGCAGGGCTCCTATGTAATGGGCGCTGCGCAGTTTGTGCTCTCTGGTCGCGCATTTTCGCAGGTTGAGAATCGTGTGGCCGAGCTCGCCGATACCTGCCGCGTGCTCGTGGTGGCGTGCGTGGACGGCTTTACGCCCGACGGCGATATGGTGGGCGAGGCCGAGCCCGTGGGCTTTGTGACCATCCGCGATGAGATTCGCACCTCGGCGGCCGAGACTATCGGCTACTTTAACGAGCAGGGCGTGACCCTCAACGTGATCAGCGGCGACGACCCGCGTACGGTGTCGTCGATCGCGCGCGTGGTGGGCGTGCCGGGCGCCGACGCTTACGTGGACGCCACGACCCTCGATACGCCTGCCAAGCTCGATGCGGCGGTGGACCGCTATCACGTCTTTGGGCGTGTGACGCCGCAGCAGAAGCGCGAGCTCGTACAGGCGCTCAAACGCCGCGGGCACACCGTGGCCATGACGGGCGACGGCGTCAACGACGTGCTGGCGCTCAAGGAGGCCGACTGCTCCGTGGCGATGGCCGCCGGCTCCGATGCCGCGCGCAATGTGGCCGAGATCGTGCTCGTCGATAACGACTTTGCCTCGATGCCCGCTGTGGTGGCCGAGGGCCGTCGTTCTATCAATAACCTGCAGCGCTCTGCCGCGCTCTTTCTGACCAAGACGCTGTTCTCGATGGGCTTGGCGGCGCTCTGCATCGCGCTGCCGCCGTATCCCTTTGAGCCCATTCAGATGACGCTCATCAACTTCTTCTGCATCGGCGCGCCCGGCTTTGTGCTAGGCCTGGAGCCCAACAACGCCCGCGTGAAGGGGTCATTCTTGACCAACGTGCTTAAGCGCGCACTGCCGGCGTCGATTGCGGTCATTTTGGCCGCAGCGCTCGATATCTTTGTGGCGCGTGTGTTTGGCTTTAGCCAGCTTACGTTGTCCACGATGTGCCTGCTCACGTCGTGCGCGGCGAGCGTTAGCCTCATCTGGCGCATCTCGCAGCCGCTCACGCCCTTGCGCGTGGTGCTTTTCGTGTTTGTCGTCGCCGGCATCCTGACGGGCGTTATCGGGTTCCCGGAGCTGCTGTCGATCGCCAACCTTTCGATGGGTAAGATTGTCATCTTGGCGGTTATCGTCGTCTTTACCTGCGCGGTGTTCTTTAAGCTTGCCACGATGATGGATTCGCTTAAGCCCCGTCGCCGCCATGCGGCTACCGGCTTTGGCCGTGGCGTGCGAGTTCGTTTGGGTCGCGGCGGCGGCAAGGTGAGCTCGACGGGATCGACCGCCGAGCGTTTTGCCAAGCGTGTTGCCGCCGATATGGCGCAGCGCCGTGAGGCGCGCACTGTCCGCGAGGCCGAGGCTCGTGCACTCGAGGGTGTGGAAAAGACGCAGCCCAAGAAAAAGAAGAGCACAGGCACCAAACGCTCGCGTGTGACCAAGTCCGCCCAGGGCATTAAGGTCTCGATGCCCAAGAAAAAGAAGTAGTCCGCTGCCTTCAGGGATGATTTTTCTGGGACGGGGATTAAAAAATCATTAGGTACACAATGATTTTTTAATCCCCGTCCCAGAAAAATCATCCCCCAAAAGACTGCCCGGCGATGTTGAATTGGTGCCTTGCGCTTGTGGGGCCGTGTCGATGTTATGCTCTAACCTCAATTGTTTGAATTGCTTCGGAAAGAGGATGCCGTGATCTGCCCGCATTGCCTAAAGACCATCGAGGACGGCGCCTCGTTCTGCCCCTATTGCAACGCATATGTTGGTCCGGGCGATGGCCCCGAGCATACCGAGTTCGTGTTCTGCGACGGCTGCGGTGCCCGTCTGTCCCCGCATGACCGTACCTGCCCCAAGTGTGGACGCCCCGCGCCTGGCATCCTTTCCGAGGATGCGGCCGCATCCGACCTGGCCGCAGGGCGCACGGCCGGCTTTCCGCGCCTGACGCAGGAGCAGATCGATACCGAGGTGCCCCACGCGCCGGCATCTGCCGCCGCGGTGCTCTCCGACGCAGCCGACCCCAACGAGACCTGCGTGCTGCCTGCCTTCGATAAGGACTTTGGCATCCCCAAGGTCGATATCCTCACGCCGGTGTCCCTGCGCGATGATGCCCAGCCCAAAAAGCAAAAGCCCAAGCGCAAGATCCACCCCGACGAGGATGCCTATCATAAGCACAAGCGCCATATCCCCAAACCGCTCATCGTCATCGCGGTGCTCGCCGCCGTGTGCGGTGGTGCCTATTGGTTTGTGACTGCCGATCCCATGGGCGTCATGCCCGGCTTCTACGACCAGTTTGGCCAGGCCGCCAAGACCACCTTCCCGTCGCGCCAAAAGGGCGAGGCCACCGAGAAAGAGTCCAAGCAAGAGGATACGTCCGAGGTCGTTCAGGAGGAGACCGTCTTAACCGACGACCAGCTCTACACCAGGCTCGACGGCCTGTACCAGACCATCGTGTCGTACAGCGACGAGGATCAGATCGGCGAGGTCATCGATTCGTTTAATAACGGCTATCTGCGTACACCGCTCTCCACCCGCCAGGAGCTGTCGCAGAGCGCCTATGCCCTGCGCGACCAGATTAAAAAGACCCAGGATGAGCTCAACAACCTCAAGGTTCAGGACGACACGGTCTATGCGGAGGACATCGATCATCTAAAGCAGCTTGCCCAGTGGATGTACGAGCGTGTCGACGTGATCTGCCAGAGCTGGGATATCTCGCTGTCCATTCCCGACGGCGAGTCGCTCAGCGCCCGTCAAAGCGAGATCCTGGCGCCCATTGCACAAGGCGGCAACAGCGCGCTTAACCAGTACGACGCCAACGTGAGCGCGTGGAGGCCGCAGCAGCGTTCGTAATTTGTTGCCCTCCGGCGGCATAACCTGCGTGCGCAATTGATGGAAGCCCGTGCTTATTGCTACAATTCGTACAAATATGCTTTAAATGCACGAGGAAGGAACCACATGTTTGGTTTTAAGAAAGAGCTCTATACGCCCGAGTACCAGCTCGTCGGTGACGAGTGCGCGGTGATCGAGACGTCGAAGGGCACCATCAAGGTCAAGTTTGACGGTGAGGGCGCCCCCATCCATGTGGCGAACTTCTGCGAGCTTTCCACAATGGGCTTCTATGACGGCCTTAAGTTCCATCGCTATGTGCCCGGCTTTGTGATCCAGGGCGGCGACCCCAATACCCGCGATATGCCTGGCGCCGACGTTGCTGCCGGCCTTGAGGGTCCCGACGGCATGCCCGGTACCGGCGGCCCCGGCTACTGCATCAAGGGCGAGTTTGCCACCAATCCGCGTAACAGCCATGTTGACGGCGCGCTTGCCATGGCCCGCTCCATGGATCCCGATTCCGCGGGCTCGCAGTTCTACTTCTGCCTGGGTGCCCAGCACAACCTCGACTCCGGCTATACCGTCTTTGGCACCACGGTCGAGGGCCTCGACGTCATCTCGCAGCTGCGCGCCGGCGACGAGATCGTTCATGTCGAGATCGTTCACGAGTAAAGGGGACTTCCTTGAATAGCCAGCTGATCCAACAGGGCCGCGCCGCTTATCGCGCGGGTGATTTTTCCGCTGCCGCCCAGATGCTTGGCGCGGCAAAGACTCCCAACGAGATCATGGGTGAGGCCGACCACCTGCGTGGCAACGCCCTGATGCATCTGGGCATGTACGCCGAGGCCGCCGAGGCCTACGCCGCAGCCCTCAACGACGGCGCCTATGGCAAGCGCGGCGCTCTGCTCACCAACCGCGGCAAGGCACTCGCCGCGGTGGGCGACAACACCACGGCTGCCCAGGCGTTCTCTGCAGCTACCCAGGACGCTTCCTACGCCACGCCTTTTAAGGCCTACCTGGGTCTGGGCAACGCGCTGTTCCAGTCGGGCGACTATGCCAACGCCGGTACTGCCTTCCGTCAGGCTGCCATCGACGGCGCCAACCCGGCTCCTGCCGCCGCCCTCGGCGATCTGGGCCGCTGCTTCATCAAGCTCGGCCGCCCCGCAGACGCCGTTGAGACCTACCGCACGGCTATCGACTTTGCCGGCCCGCGCGACGATACGCGCGCTCTCAACGCCGGCATGGGCCAAGCGCTTTCCGCCGCCGGCCGTCCCTCCGATGCGCTCGATGCCTTTAACGCCGCCACCGCCGACGGTATCTACCAGCTCACGCCCGAGCAGGCCGACGAGCTTGCCCGCGTGCACGACTCGCTCGCCGCGCTTTCGGCCCAGACGGCCATGTCTACGGCTCCGGCTCCCGCGATGGACGCTCCCGCTGTCGACCCGCTCGATCCCACGGGCGCGACCGGTCAGTTTATGCCCGATCCCTCTGACACCGGCTTCTTTACGCTGTCCGAGTCCGAGATGGTCCAGCAGGACCGCAAACAGGCCAAGGTGCGTCGTCGTCACCGCCACACGGGTCTTAAGATCTTCCTGGTGCTGCTTCTGCTCATCGTGATCGCTGCCGGCGGTCTTGGCTATGCCTATACGCGCGGCATGGGCGTCCCCTCGCAGGAGTCCGTCATCACCGACCTGTTCCAGGCTGCCGGTGACGGCGATACCGCCAAGGCCGAGTCCTGCCTGGCCTCGAGCCTGTCCGAGGACGCCAAGGCGATGATCATCTCCTCGATTCCGCAGGGCGCCACCGTCTCCATCGAGGGTATGGATCAGTCCATGACCGAGACCACCGCCAAGGTGAAGGCTTCGCTGTCCAAGGGCGGCGAGCAGGAGTACACCGTTAAATTCGTGCGCTCCGACAACCATATCGGTTGGGCTGTCTCCTCGCTCGACATCGATTTCTCGGCCGCTGACAACCAGTAGTGACCTTATGAGATTTGGCGCTGCCCGGTGCTTCACCGCAAGTGAGGTGCCGGGCTTGCGCTAGTATGATGGGCTAGTAGTTTTCCAGCAATCATCCAACACATCAGGAGTTGCGTTGTTTTCTTTGATGGATATGTTCTTCGGTAGCTATGCGGGCGATCTTGCCATCGACCTCGGCACCGCCAATACGCTTGTCTCCGTGCGCGGCAAGGGCATCGTCATCCGCGAGCCCTCCGTTGTCGCTATCGACAAGAACGACGAGCGCATCCTGGCTGTCGGCATCGAGGCCAAGCGCATGCTCGGTCGTACGCCCGGCAACATCGTTGCCGTTCGTCCCCTTAAGGACGGCGTCATCGCCGACTTCGATGTCACCGAGGCCATGCTTCGCTACTTTATCGACAAGGCTTCCGAGAAGCGCTATCCGTGGACTCCGCGTCCGCGCGTCGTCGTCTGCGTTCCCTCCGGCGTCACGTCGGTCGAGAAGCGTGCCGTCTTTGAGGCCACGATCCAGGCTGGCGCCCGTCAGGCGTACCTGATCGAGGAGCCCATGGCCGCTGCCATCGGCGCCGACCTGCCCGTTGAGGAGCCTACTGGCTCCATGGTCATCGATATCGGCGGCGGCACCACCGAGGTCGCCGTTATCGCCATGGGCGGCATCGTCGTATCGCAGTCCATCCGCATTGCCGGCGACGAGTTCGACCAGGCGATTCTCACCCACGTTCGCGATGCCTACAACCTGGCTATCGGCGAGCGCACGGCCGAGGATATCAAGATCAAGGTCGGCTCCGCCGTGCCGCTTAAGGACGAGCTCGACGTCGAGGTCAACGGCCGCGACGTGATCACGGGCCTGCCCAAGACCGTTCGCATCGAGAGCGAGGAGATTCGTCGCGCGCTTAACAAGCCGCTCGACGAGATGGCCAAGGCCGTTAAGGACGCCCTGGATGCCACTCCGCCCGATCTTGCCTCGGACCTTATGTACTACGGCATTCTGCTGACCGGCGGCGGTGCGCTGTTGCGCGGTCTCGACGTGCGTCTGCGCGACGAGACCGGCGTTTCGGTCAACGTCAGCCCCACGGCGCTCGATAACGTCGTAAACGGCTGCGCCCGCGTGCTCGAGGCCAACGCCTTTGACGGTGGCTTCGTCCAGACCAATGCTTAATTTCCAAAAGGTGGATTCCATTTGGCACGATCTTCGGGTTTCTCTCCAAATCTGAATACCAAGCGACAATCAACGGGTATGCGCCCGTTGATTGTTTTCAGCCTGATTTCGGTGTTGCTACTCACGTTTTATATCCGTGAGGGCGAGGCCGGGCCGATTCATGCCGTGCGCTCGGGCGTGACGACGATCACCTCGCCGGTGCGCTTTGTGGGCTCGGCCGTGGCGGCTCCCTTCAACGCGATCGGCAACGTGTTCTCCAACCTCACGGCTTCGCAGGAGTCGCTCGACGACCTCAAGAAGCAAAACGAGGTGCTGACCTCTAAGGTCGCCGAGCTTTCCGAGGCTCAAAAGACTGCCGAGCGCTTGGAGGGCCTGGTCGGGCTGCAATCGACCTACAACCTTAAGTCGACCGCTGCTCGTATTGTCGGTGCGTCGGGCGATGCCTGGACCTCGACCGTTACCATCGACAAGGGCTCTGCCGACGGCCTTACCATCAACATGCCCGTGACGAGCTCCGCCGGTGTTATCGGCCAGATTATCGAGGTATCGGCCAAGACCTCTACCGTGCGCCTGATTGGCGACGAGAATTCGGGCGTGTCGGCTATGGTGCAGGATACTCGCGCCCAGGGTATGCTGCAGGGCCAGCCCGATGGCACCCTGCGCCTTGAGTACGTGAGCGTCGACTCCGACGTCAAAGTGGGCGATATCATCGTGACCTCTGGCATTGGCGGCGTGTTCCCCAAGGGCCTGCCGCTCGGCACCGTTTCCTCGGTGGAGAAGTCGGCCAACGATGTGTATTACACCATCGTCGTACGCGCCCAGACCACGGCAGAGAATAACGAGGAGGTGCTCGTCATCACCTCGCTGACCGATGAGCAGTCGGCCTCGGACGAGGACGTGAGCTCTGCTAACAGCACGCCGCAGGGCACCTCGCGCGATTCGGCGACCAAGACTAAGGACGAGGACTCGGACGAGAGCTC
The DNA here is from genome assembly GCA_934654775.1 of uncultured Collinsella sp. Taxonomy (GTDB): domain Bacteria; phylum Actinomycetota; class Coriobacteriia; order Coriobacteriales; family Coriobacteriaceae; genus Collinsella. The sequence goes on along the minus strand of CAKUGR010000002.1, from coordinate 115,984 downwards.
CGAATCGTCCGAGACAACCGATTCCGGCTCGAGCGAATAGGGGGCGTGTCCATGGATCTACACGAGCAGGGGGCAAGCTCCCGCACGTTTGTCATTGCTGCCATTGTCTGCGTGCTCCTGCAGGCGGGCCTGGCGCCGCAGATCTCCATTGCTGGCGGTCGCGTCAACTTTATGATCATCCTGGTATGTCTGAGCGTGTTTTCGGGCGATCCCACGCGAGCCGTCGTCTGCGGTTTTTGCAGCGGCCTGTTCTATGACCTTTCCGCTGCCGTGCCGGTGGGTGTTATGTCGCTGCTGCTGACGGTGGGCAGCTTTGCCCTGGTGCACAGCGCCGCCGGTCAGACGGGCGGTTCGCCGACCGCGCGCGGCATTACCGTGGGCGCCTTCGCGCTTGCCATCAACGTGGTCTACAGCGTTATCTTGCTGTTTATGGGTTTGGAGACGAGCTTTGTGGTGGCTATTTTTGGTCATGCACTGCCGTCTTCGATCCTGACGGGTCTGGTTGCCATCCCGTTTTTGATGTCCGGTGTCGTGCCGCAGTCCGGTTACGGATTCTCCGCGCGCGGTGGTCGTCAGACGGGTATGCGCTTTAAGCCCAAGACCCGCAAACTCAAATAGGGGAGGCCCGTAGATGTCTTCCCAGATGACGGTTATCATCGCCGGTATCGTGCTGGTCGTGGCCATTGTGGTCGCGCTGGTCATCATGCGCCGCGGCGATTCCCGTTTTACCTACGACACGCAGCATGGAACGGCCCCGCGCGCCACTGAGGGCGAGGGCAATACCGCCGCGACCGCGTTCAAGGGTCGCTTCTCCATCCTCACCGCCGGCGTGGGCGCGATGTTTGCCGCGCTCGCCGTCAAGCTGTGGGGTATGCAGATGGTCTCGTCGGACTACTACGATAAGCAGGCCAAGAGCAACCAGACCCGTACTGTCACCACGCCGGCTGTGCGCGGGCGAATCCTTGACCGCAATGGCGTGGCACTTGTGCAAAACCGTCCCTCACTTGCCGTCGTCGCCTATCGCGACCTGGCCGAGGACACCGTGCTGGTGCGCCATCTTGCCAACGTGCTCGGTATGCCCTACGTCGCAGTGCTGCGCAATATCCAGGACAATTCCGAGGGCGCCCAGAGCCTGCATACCATCGCGACGGACGTCCGTCGCTCCACGGTTGCCTATATTCAGGAACATGCTGGTGAGTTTCCGGGCGTGAAGATTGCCGAGCGCACCGAGCGCCAGTACCCGTACGGTGAGACAGCCTGTCACATTTTGGGCTACACCGGCACCATCACCTCCGAGCAGCTCGAGGCGCAGAACAAGAAGACTTCGGGCGATAACGATAGCGCCGCCGGTCAAATTACGTACCAGTCGGGCGATATCGTGGGCCAGGCGGGTGTTGAGAGCTACTACGAGAACTTGCTGCAGGGTATTCGCGGCGAGCAGACGGTTAAGGTCGATGCCTCGGGCAACGTGACCGGACAGGCCGGCGCCGTGCCTGCCAAGGCCGGCTCCGACATTAAGCTCACGCTTGACCTCAAGATTCAGCAAGCCTGCGAGACGGCGCTGGCGAGCGCTATCGAACTTGCCAAGACCACGGGCCACAGCAACGCCGGCAACGGCGCCGTGGTGTGCCTCGACCCCAACAACGGCGAGATTCTGGGCATGGCAAGTGAGCCCAAGTTCGACCCTTCGGTGTTTATCGGTGGTGTCTCCAACGATGTGTGGACCGAGCTCAACGACGACGAGGGTTCGCACCCGCTGCTCAACCGCGCTATTAGCGGCCAGTACATGTCGGCTTCGACCATTAAGCCGCTCTCGGCCTTGGCGGGCCTTGAGTTTGGAACCTATACCTCGGGTCAGACGACCAACTGCACGGGCTATTGGACGGGCTTGGGCAAGTCGTGGGGCAAGTATTGCTGGCTGCACTCCGGCCACGGCACCATGACGCTGCAGTCCGGTATCGCCAATTCGTGCGACCCCGTGTTCTACGACATGGGCAAGGCGTTTTTCTACAACGACCAGCACCCTGAGGGCCTGCAGGAGGTTTTTCGCCGCTGGGGCCTAGGCAAGACCTGCGGTATCGATCTGCCGAGTGAGGGCGCGGGCCGTATTCCCGATGCCGAGTGGAAAGAGTCGTACTTCACCGACGCCTCTGCCGAGGACCGCAAGTGGAACGCTGGCGATATGACGAACATCGCTATCGGCCAGGGCGACATCCTGGTGACGCCCCTGCAGATGGCGTGCGCCTATATGGGTCTTGCCAACGGCGGCAAACAGTACGTGCCTCACGTGTTTTTGTCTGCCGTGTCTCGCGATGGCGACGGTGATGCCTATAAGTACAACGGCAAGGGCAAGAAGAAGCGCCTGGAGGCCAAGATCAACAGCGATTCGGATTTGGCTCTTGTTCGCAACGGCATGCACGACGTGATTTATACGGCATCGACGTCCCTGGCGGCACACTTTGGCACCCTGACGCCGCAGGTATACGGCAAGTCGGGCACGGGAGAGAAAAGCGGCGAGGACGAATACGCGTGGTTCTGCGCTTATGCCCCTGCTGACGATCCCAAGTACGTGATTGCCACCATCTTGGAACAGGGCGGTGGCGGATCGGACACGGCGATGCATGTCGTGCGCGATGTACTCGGTGCGATTTATGACGAGCCCGATACCTCATCGGCTACGGGCGATTCTTCGGTTCGATAGGAGGTTGCGATGGACTTTTCGCCGGCGGACCTGTTCCGCTCAACCAAGACCGGCTCCCGCAGCAGCCTGGACCGCGTCAACAAGCAGCTCTCGGCCTCGCGCGGCACGTTTCGCCAGAAGGTCCACATCGGTGTGCTGCTGGCTACCGTCGCGCTCGTTGCCTATGGCGCCATCATTATTTGGTCGGCCTCGCAGTTTAAGGCCGATGCCTCGTTCTCGCGCCACCTGCTGGGTATTGGCATTGGCGCGGTGCTGGCGGTGCTCGTCTGGCGCACCGACCTGCGTGGCATTTCCAATTTCTCGACGGCGCTGCTCGTCATTGACCTTATTGTGATCTTCTCGCCCAAGATTCCGGGCTTGTCCTATACGGGCGGTCTGGGCATGACGGGCTGGATCAAGATCCCCGGTATCGGCCTGACCTTCCAGCCCGTTGAGCTCGCCAAGCTCATCACCATCTTCTTTATCGCCACGCTTGGCTCGCAATACAACGGCCGCATCGATACCGTTCGCGACTACGTCAAGCTCTGCGGCATGCTGTCCATCCCGTTTTTGGCCGTCGTCGCCATGGGCGACCTGGGCTCGGGCCTGGTCGTGCTGGTCTCGGGTGCCATCGTCATCTGCATGAGCGGTGCGCGCCGCGAATGGGTACTGTCGACCTTGGCCCTGCTGGTTGGTTTGATTGCGCTCATCTTGGCGCTCGACTCGGTCTTTGATTCGCTCCTTGGCCACGACGTGCTTATCAAGCAGTATCAGATGAACCGTCTGACGGTCTTTATCGACCCCGACAATGCCAATTCGGATGATGCCTACAACCTTCAGCAGTCGCTCATTGCCGTCGGCTCGGGTGGCTTCTTTGGTAAGGGCCTGGGCCACGCGACGCAGTCGGCCGGCGGCTTTCTCCCCGAGTTCCACACCGACTTCGTCTTTGCCTTCCTGTCCGAGACGTTCGGCTTCTGCGGTTCCTTTTTGCTCCTGTGCCTCTACGTGCTGCTGATCTTCTCGACGATCCGCGTTGCCTTTAAGTGCGAGTCACTGTTCTTGCGCCTATCGTGCGTGGGCATCGTCGGCATGTGGGCATTCCAGACCTTCGAGAACATCGGCATGTGCATTGGCATGATGCCGATTACCGGTATTCCGCTGCCGTTCATTAGTTTTGGTTCGTCGTCGATGATGATTCAGTTGCTGACGGTGGGTATCGTACAATCCATATGGCGGCATCGTTCGGGCGCCGCGTAACCGCTGGAGGGGTTTGCCATGAAGATTCCCGTAGATAAGTTGACCAGCGCTTTTAAGATGGGCGCGTCTGTTAAGAAGGATTCCGATACGCCGGTGCGTGTCTCGGTTTACCTTGATTCGACTGCGTCTCGCTTTTTGGTCGAGACGGTGCGCGATGCCTTTGTGCCGCAGACGACCTCGGGCATTGTGCGTGTCGATCGCCTGGAGGAGGACCGAATCGTTCCCAAGAACGATACCGACGTGGTGCTGGTCCTCTCGTGTGGATCCGACCGCCTGGAGAGTGCTGTACAGGAGCTCGTGATCGCCGGCGCGCCCGTGTGCGTGCTTGCCGAGTCCGCCGTCGAGGTGCCGTTCATTGAGGAGTCCACGCCCATGCTCGGCGTGGTGGCGGCGACCGATAAGACCTATCTGCTCGAGACGCTTGCCCGCTGGATTCTCGATCGCACGGACAAGGAGACGGCCTTTGCCGCTAACTTTGCCTTTATGCGCATCGCGGCCGCCAATCGCATCATTACCTCGTGCGCGCTCACCAACATGGCGACGGGCGCCCTGGTGTTTTTGCCGGGTGCCGACTATCCCGTGATGGCGCTGGCGCAGGTGGGCATGCTCTTTGAGCTCGCGGCTGTCTTTGGGCGCGGCATAAAGCCCGAGCGCGGCTATGAGGTCGCGGGCGTGCTCGCCGGCGGTCTGGTGATTCGCGCCGTCACCCGCGCATTGGTGAAGCAGACGCCGCACATTGGCTTTGTCGTCAAGGCGTTAACCGCAGCTGCCGGCACCTATGGTATGGGTCGCGCGCTCGTGTCGCTCTACGAGCGCGATGTGGACTACAGCCGCGCCAACGAGGTCGCTGCTGCCACGTTCTCGCGCGTTCGCGATCTGGTGACCACGGTCGCCGGTGCCACCCGTCCTATGAGTCCTTTCGAGGACGCATCCGATCTCGCTGCTTAGGGGTTTCTTTTGCGCGTTCCATACCAAGACTGTTTTCATCTGATCGAGCCGCTGCTCGCCAAGGTCGAAAAGCCGAGTCGCTATATCGACCACGAGTGGGGCACGCTCTCAAAGGCCGATGCCGACTATCGCTGCTGCATGATCTATCCGGACGTGTATGAGGTCGGTCTGCCCAACCAGGGCATCGCCATTCTCTACAACATCCTTAATCAGGCTGAGGGCATCTCCTGCGAGCGCGGCTACGTGCCGTGGCCCGATATGGGCGATGCCATGCGTGAGGCGGGGATTCCGCTGCTGTCGCTCGAGGGTGCGGCGCCCGTGGCCTCGTTCGACATCGTCGGCATGCACGTGCCGCATGAGATGGCTGTGACGAACTTCCTCGAAGCGCTCGATCTCGCCGGCATTCCGCTGTTGGCTGCTGACCGTACCGAGGACGATCCCATTATCGTCGCCGGCGGTCCTTCGGTGTATAACCCCGAGCCGTACGCGGCATTCTTCGATGCCATTTTGATCGGCGAGGGCGAGGAATCGCTGCTCGAGATCTGCCAGCTGCATCGCCGTTTGCGCGACGAGGGCGTTTCGCGCGCCCAGATCGTTGAGCAGCTCGCGACGGTCGCCGGTACCTATGTGCCGTCCCTGTATGAGGTGCGTTATGACGAGCCCTGCTCGCCGCATGGCTACACCGTGCCGCGCGAGGGCAAGGACGTCCCACCGGTAGTCTACAAGCGCGTCGTCGAGGACTTTGGTGCCACCAATCCGCTTTCTCAGTCGTGCGTGCCGTATGCGCAGCTCGTCCACGATCGCCTGTCTATCGAGATTCTGCGTGGCTGCGCCCGCGGTTGCCGTTTTTGCCAGGCGGGCATGACGTATCGTCCGGTACGTGAGCGCTCGGCCGACCAGATTGTGTCCTCGGTGATCCAGGGCCTGGAAAAGACCGGCTATGACGAGGTGTCGCTCACCTCGCTTTCGACGACCGACCACTCCTGCATCCGCGACGTGCTCGGTAGGCTCAACCGTCGTCTGGAGGACACGGGCATTCGCGTGTCCATTCCGTCGCAGCGCCTGGATTCGTTTGGCGTTGATATGGCTGAGTCGGTCGCCGGCGAAAAGAAGGGCGGCCTGACGTTTGCGCCCGAGGCCGGCAGCCAGCGCATGCGCGACATCATCAATAAGAACGTGACCGAGGAGGACCTGGACCGTGCGGCCAAGGCGGCCTTCGAGGCCGGCTGGAACCGTATGAAGCTCTACTTTATGATGGGCCTTCCCGGTGAGCGCGACGAGGATATCGTGGCTATCGCCAGCCTGGCCGACCACGTGCTGGAGCTCGGTCGTTCCGTGGTGCCCAAGGCGCGCCGCGGTTCCATCTCGGTGTCTATCTCGGTTTCCGTCTTTATCCCCAAGGCGGCCGCCGCGTTCCAGTGGTGCCCGCAGCTCGACTACGACGACGTCAAGCGCCGCCAAAAGCTGCTTATCACGAGTGTGCGCAACCGCGCCGTCCGCGTTCATTACCACGATGCCGAGACCTCGCTTATCGAGGCCGCGCTATCTCGCGCCGGTCGCGACATGACGCCCGTCATCATCGACGCCTGGCGTGCCGGCTCTCGCTTTGACGCCTGGGTGGAGCACTTCTCGCTCGATAACTGGAAGGCAGCCGCTGCCAAAAACGGCATCGACCTCAACGAGCTGGTGCACCTGCCCTACGAGCTGGACTGGCGCCTGCCCTGGGAGCACGTGAGCCCCGGCTGCTCGCGCGGCTTCCTCGAGCGCGAATACCGCCGTTCGCTCGAGGGCGTCACGACGCCCGACTGCACCCGCACGTCGTGCACCGGCTGCGGAATCTGCCCCACGCTCCATGCCAAGAATGTATTGATGGGTGATCGCGCATGAGTGAGCGCTTGACCGACAACCCCACGCTCTTTAGGCTGCGCGTTCGCTACGGCAAGCGTGATCGCCTTAAGTACCTGGGCCACCTGGAACTGATTCATACCATTGAGCGCATCGTGCGCCGTGCGGGCCTGCCCTATGCCGTGACGCAGGGTTTCTCGCCGCATATGCGCGTGGGCTTTTCGTCGGCGCTGCCCGTGGGCACGTCGTCGACCTGCGAGTGGTATGACCTGTTTATGACCGAGTTCGTCGCGCTTGACGAGGCCTTTGAGCGCCTGGTCGCGGCGTCCCCGGCCGATCTGGCGCCTATCGAGGCCGCCTACATCGACGTGCGCACGCCTGCGTTGACCGCGCAGCTCACGCGCCTGTCGTATCGTATCGACCTGCATTTGGACCCCGAGGCGCCGGTGAGTGCTGACGAGGTGCGCGCCGCGATCGACACGCTGCGCGCGGGCCATGGTATTGACTATGCGCGCGGCAAAAAGAGCAAGCGTCTGGATCTGGACCACACGCTCGTTGGCTATGAGCTCACGGCGGGGGAGCGCGCGGACCATCTGGTGCTCATGCTTGACACCCATGCCGACAACGAGGGCTCCATGCGTCCGGAGATTTTGCTTTCTGCTGCTGATGTTTTGTTGCAGGGCTTGACCCCGGGCGTCGATGCACCTATTGTTTCCACCGGTATGCAAGACCTCGTGACCATCTGCTCCTACGATGTCGAGCGTCAGAATCAAGCATGCGAGGACGACGAGGGCCGACTCGTCAGCCCCATACCTGTGCGAACTTGTGGATTTGCTCCACATACTCGTTGACGGGGGTATTATCGCCTGCTACTATATTCGGCTGTTGCACTAACTGATGCATGAAGGGCAAGTAAACATGTACGCAATCGTTAACACGGGCGGCAAGCAGTACAAGGTCGCCACCGACGATGTCATCACCGTCGAGAAGATCGAGGGCAATGAGGGCGACAAGGTCACCCTGCCGGTTATCTTCCTCAACGATGGTAAGAAGATCGTCACCGATCCCGACAAGCTGGCCAAGGCCAAGGTTACCGCTCAGATCGTTGAGCAGTTCAAGGGCGAGAAGCAGCTGGTCTTCAAGTTCCACAAGCGTAAGCGCTATCGTCGTCTGAAGGGTCACCGTCAGCAGCTCACCAAGCTGAAGATCGTGAAGGTCCAGGCTACGTCCCGCGCCAAGAAGGCTGTCAAGGCAGAGGCCGAGGCTGTTGCCGAGGCTCCCGTCGCCGAGTAGATTACACTCGTAACGAAAGAGTAGGTATACACAATGGCACACAAAAAAGGACTCGGTTCCTCCCGTAATGGCCGTGACTCCCGCGGTCAGCGCCTTGGCACGAAGCGCTTCGCCGGCCAGACGGTAACCACGGGCACGATTCTCGTCCGTCAGCACGGCACGCACATCCACCCGGGTGAGAACGTTGGCCGTGGCAAGGACGACACGCTGTTCGCGCTGGTCGACGGTACCGTTGAGTTCCACAAGGGTATCAAGCACAGGGTCAGCGTACGCCCGCTCGCGAACGCGTAATTCACCCTTCATAGAGCACATATGTGGGAGGCACTTGAGTTTTAGGATTCAAGGGTCTCCCTCTTTTTGTAGGAGGCGATTCTGTTGTCACAGTTCACCGATATCAGCCGCATTAACGTGTGCGGCGGCGACGGCGGTGCCGGATGCATGTCGTTTAGGCGCGAGGCCTTTGTCCCCAAGGGTGGCCCCGATGGCGGCGACGGCGGTCGTGGCGGCAATGTCGTCATCCAGGCCGATGCTCAGCTGTCTTCGCTGATCGATTACCGTTTTAAGCATCACTTTCGTGCCGAGCGCGGAACGCACGGTCAGGGAGCCCGCCGCAACGGAAAGAGCGGTGAGGACCTGATCCTTAAGGTCCCCATGGGTACCGTGGTGCGCGAGCTCGACCCCGAGACGCAGACTCCGATGTTCGAGATTGCCGACCTGGTGCACGATGGCGAGCGCGTTGTCGTGGCTCCTGGCGGTGCCGGTGGCCTGGGCAATACGCACTTTGTGACGTCGGTGCGCCGCGCGCCCGCATTCGCCCAGCTGGGCGAGCCGGCCGAGGAGCACTGGATTGAGCTCGAGATGAAGCTCATGGCCGATGCCGCGCTCGTTGGCTTCCCCTCGGTGGGTAAGTCCTCACTCATCGCGCGCATGAGCGCCGCCCGACCCAAGATCGCCGACTATCCGTTTACCACGCTCGTGCCCAACCTGGGTATGGTGCGTGCCGGCGAGTACTCCTATGTCGTTGCCGACGTCCCCGGCCTTATCGAGGGTGCGAGCGAGGGCAAGGGTTTGGGCCATCAGTTCCTGCGCCACATCGAGCGCACGGCACTTATCATGCATGTCGTCGATATGACGGGCGGTTTTGAGGATCGCGATCCGGTCGAGGACTATCGCATCATCAACCGCGAGCTCGAGCAGTATGGCGCCGAGCTTTCGGAGCGCCCGCAGATCGTCGTCGCCAACAAGTGCGATGCGCCGGGCACGGCCGATAAGATCGCCGACCTCAAACGCGCTGCGCTCGACGATGGACATATGTTCTTTGCCGTGTCTGCTGTGACGGGCGCCGGCCTCAACACGCTGATGCTTGCCGTGGGCGAGCAGGTGGCTAAGCTGCGCGCCGAGTTGGCTGTCTCCGATGAGCCGGTCGACCTGCGCGACGATGAGTGGGAGCGCCGTCGCCTGCAGCGTGAGAAGCGTTTCCGCATTGTTCAGGAAGAGCCGCACGCCTTCCGCGTGGTCGGTCGCGCCATCGAGCGCATGGTCATCCAGACCGACTGGGAAAACGAGGAGGCCGTCATCTACCTGCAGCATAAGTTTGCGCGCATGGGTGTTGACGACGCGCTCGAGAAGGCCGGCTGTCGCGCAGGTGACGAAGTCCGCATTTGCCAGCGCGCCTTTGACTTTGAGGGTGCCGAGGACTTCTCCGAGTACGAGGATGTGCTTGAGGACGCCGTCGAGGTCGTTGAGGTGGCAGACGCCGTGGATGAGGGCGTCGAGGTTGTCGATGCGACAGATGTTGCCGACGATGTCGAGACCCCGGAGGGCGAGTAGACCATGTCGCTGCGCGGTGGAATCGGTTTGCCCGAGCTGCCCATCGAGGATGGGCGGGAGTATAGGCTTGGCATTATGGGCGGCACCTTCGACCCGATCCATTACGGTCACCTGGTGACCGCCGAGCAGGCGCGCGAATCGCTCGACCTGGATGCCGTGCTCTTTATGCCGGCGGGCTCTCCCGCCTTTAAGCTCGACAAGCCGGTGACGCCTGCCGAGGACCGCTATGCCATGACGGTCCTCGCCACCGCTGCGAATCCGGCTTTTTTGGCGAGCCGATTCGAGATCGACCGTCCGGGCGTGACCTATACGGCCGATACGCTTCATGCCCTTCGCGACTTTTACCCGCCTCAGGTAAAGCTCTACTTTATTACGGGCGCCGACGCGATTATCGATATTGTGACCTGGCATGATGCCGACCGAATCGCCGAACTTGCCACGTTTATTGCGGCGACGCGACCGGGCTTCGATATCGATACGGCTCGCGCGCGGATCAAAGAGTCGGGCCTGCCGTTTGACGTGCGTTATATCCAGATTCCGGCGCTGGCGATTAGCTCGACCAACATTCGCAAACGAGTTGCCCGCGGCATGAGCGCGCGCTATCTTACGAGCGAGTCCGTGCTCGGCTACATTCGCAAACGCGGTCTGTATGCCGATCTGGGTCAAGAAGATTTTGAGTGATGGGGGAGAACGTTGTCGGTAGAAGATCAGTTTGAGGGCGACGAGCGCGCGCTGCTCCAGCGCATTCACGAGCTGCTCGACGTGCGCATGAAGGATAAGCGCAAGCGCTATGTGCATTCGTTGGGTGTTGCCGAGACCGCGCTGCATCTGGCCGAGGTGTATGGTGTCAATCGCTTTGATGCCGCTGCCGCCGGCCTGATCCACGACTGGGATAAGGTGCTCTCCGATGATGAGCTCGTGGCGCGCGCGCTGCACTATGGCATCAAGGTCGCCGGTTCGCCCTCTGCCGCGACGCCGCTGCTCCATGGCCCGGTTGCCGCCTATGAGCTTCCGCAGCTTTTTCCCGAGCTATCGTCGGCGGTCTTTCAGGCTGTCGACCGTCACACGGTGGGCGCTTGCGATATGACGCCGCTCGATATGGTGGTCTTTGTGGCCGATGCCATCGAGCCCAACCGCCATGGTGATTATGCCCACGCGCTGCGCAAGATGGTGGGGGAGTCGACGCTTGACGAGTTGTTCTTCTCCTGTTTTGCGCAGGGTCTGGTCTACGTGATCCAGTCCGGGCGTTATCTTTATCCCACGGCAATTACGATTTACAACCATTACGCCCAGCTGCGCTAGCTCGGGCGTGTCTAGAAAGAGGTATTCCATGGCCGATGAGACCATGACCGACGAGCAGATTCTTGAAGGTGTGGAGCACAAGAGCTTCGTTGCCACGTCCGACCGCACCGCCGCCTCGCTTTCCGCGAGCGGTGTCGCCGCCGAGGATGTCGCCCGCGCCGCCGCGCAGGCCGCCTACGACAAGAAGGGCGAGGACGTGCAAGTGCTCGATCTGACCGAGCTCTCCGACGTGTGCGACTACTTTGTGCTCGCCACCGGTACCAATAACCGTCAGGTCGATTCGATCGTCGACGAGATTGAGGAGAAGGTCGCCGAGGCTTGCGGTGAGCACCCGTTCTCCATCGAGGGCCGCGAACAGAAGACCTGGATGCTCATGGACTACGGCTCGGTCGTCGTCCACGTCTTCACCCCCGAGGCCCGCGACTTTTACCGCCTAGAAAAGCTCTGGGGCGACGCTCCCCAGCTCCCCCTCAACCTCCTCTAGGACCTTATTTGGGCCGGGGCTTCTCTAGAGCTACCCTCTACCGCTCGCCGGGCAGTTGCACTACCTGCAGCTGCCCGGCTTTCTTTTTGCCCAAAAGCAAATCATTGGGAGGAGAAGCGGGATTGGCGGCCGAAGGATAGGGCAGTGTCGCCGAATTTGTCTCGGACGGCATCGATGGCGACGGAGAGGCCGCGTCGGTCGCTCGACTGGGCGCCGCGGTCATCGACTTCGCAGAACAGATCGGTTTGGATGCCGCCTTGGTGGTTGAAGTCGCTCATGCCGATACCGGCCAGGCGCACGTGCATGCCTTCTTGCCAGATATTGTCGAGCAGCTCGAGCGCTACGGCCACAAAGATATTCTCGTCGTCGGTGGGGTGGGGCAAGCGGCGCTGTGCCGTGCGTCCGCTGCCATACGAATACTTGAGCTTGAGCGTTACGGTTCCGCCTGTCAGGCCCTGACGGCGCAGGCGGCGTCCAACCGACTCGCCGAGCAGCGCAATCGCCGCCTCGATATCCCCGCGCTCGGTTAAATCCTTTGCAAAGGTGCGCTCATTGCTCACCGATTTGACCTCGCGCTCCTCATCCAGGCTTGTGACCTCGGAAATCTCGAGACCCAGCGCGCGCTGGCGCATACGCTCGCCGTTCACGCCAAAGATTGCAGCCAACGTCGACTCCGGCGCACGCGACAGCTCGCCCAGCGTATAGATTCGCATGCGGCGCAGCCGCTCCTCGGCCGAGCGCCCGATACCGCTCATCGCAGATACCGGCAGCGCAGCCAAAAAGCGCTGCTCGGTTCCGGGGCGCACGATAGTCAGCCCAAACGGCTTGTCGCGCTCGCTTGCGATTTTGGCCACGGTCTTGTTGCACCCAACGCCGATGGAGCAGGTCACCCCCAGTGCCGCCACGCGGTCACTGATGCGTCGCGCAACCAGCAGTGGGTCCTCGGGTGCAAAGCGACCCGGTGTGATATCGATAAAGGCCTCGTCGATGGACACGCGTTCCACACGTGGCGTCTCGTCGGCTAGAATCGTCATGACCTGCGCGCTCACCTCGCGGTAGCGATCGAAGTGCCCGTGTGTCCAAATTGCCTGCGGGCACAGGCGTCGTGCCTCGGCTGAGGGCATGGCGGAATGCACGCCAAAACGACGCGCTTCATACGAACATGTGGACACGACGCCGCGTGATTCGGCATCGCCGCCCACAATGAGCGGCTTGCCGCGCCACTCGGGGTGGTCGAGCATCTCCACGCTCGCAAAAAATGCATCGAGGTCCATCAGGCCCACCGCCTGACCCGTCCAGGGCGGCGGCGTGACGCCCGCAGCATCCTCATAACCGTATGTATGTTCGCGTCTTTCCATGTCACGAGTATACCGCGCAGCTCATGTGGGGTGCGTGGATGTGCTTGCAAATCGCGAATTCTTGTCTAAGATATGGATTTGCCCTCGACTACACCGAAGAAGTTGGTCTCACGGACTTCACCTGCCCGCGTCGATGGCGTATTATGTTCAACTGTTTGTTTGTAGTTGCAGCCTAAAGCTGCTTGGTTGGAGGAGTTTCCTTTGGCAGTCAAGATTCGCCTTGCTCGTCACGGCGCTAAGAAGCGTCCGTACTACCGTGTCGTCGTCGCCGATTCCCGCGCCCCGCGTGACGGTCGTATCATCGAGGAGGTTGGCCGCTACAACCCGATGACCGCCCCCAAGACCATCAACCTCGATCTCGAGAAGATTGCTGACTGGCAGTCCAAGGGCGCTCAGCTCACCGACGCCGTCGCCGCTCTGGTCAAGGCCGCCAACGAGGGCGAGAAGACCGAGACCGTCGTTAAGAAGTCCAAGAAGCAGCTCGCCAAAGAGGCCGAGGCCGCTAAGGCTGCCGCTGAGGCCGCTGAGGGCGCCGAGGAGTAAATCGTGCCTGAGGTTGACGCTGCACAGCTCGAGGGTGAGGCAATGCTCTCAGATCGCATCGCCGATCTCGTCGAATATCTCGTTGTTCAGATCGTCGACGACCCGGATTCCGTGAGCCTTGAGGTCATTGATGGTGACGACGCCTCCACGATTGAGGTTTCGGTTGCCGAGGATGACGTCGCTAAGGTCATCGGCCGTCGTGGCCGTACCATCAAGGCCATTCGCACGCTCGCCCGTGCACTGGCCGCTCGCCTCGACACTGCTGTCGAGGTAGAGGTTCTGGGCTAGGACCTTGAGGTCCCAGTACAAAAACATCGCCCGTGTGGTTAAGCCGCACGGAAGGAAGGGGGAGGTCCTCGCGCAGCCGCTGCGGGGACTTCCTTCTGTATTGGAGCCGGGTATGCGTGTCGCCTTGACACCGCCGGCGCTCAAGCGCGACCGTTTTTGCACGGTCGTGTCCGTCACCGATACGGGCGATGGCGATTTGGTCTCGTTTGAGGGCATAGACGATTTGACGGCCGCCGAGGGCATCACCGGATGCTACGTGCTGGCTGACCGTGACGACTTTGAGCTCGATTCGCTCGACGCCGCCTATACCGACCTTATGGGTCGCGAGGTGGTCGATGAGCGCTTCGGTTCGCTCGGAACGATTGCCGAGATCATGTCGACGCCCGCCAACGATGTTTGGGTTGTCGAGGGCGATCGGTACGGCGAGGTGCTGATCCCCGTGATCGAGCAGGTTGTGCTCGATCTTCCCGACACAGGAACAATTTCCGTCCAGGTTATGGACGGCTTGATCGATATGGACAAGTAGGGAGGACAACATGCTGATTGAGACCCTTTCGGTCTTTCCCGAGATGTTTGAGCCCGTCATGTCCACATCGATCTTGGGCCGCGCCCGCAAGGCCGGCCTTTTTGATTTTAAGGCGTACAACCTGCGCGACTGGACGCACGACCGCCATCGCACTGTCGATGACGAGCCGTACGGCGGCGGACAGGGCATGCTCATGAAGGTTGAGCCCATCGCCGAGGCCATCGAGGCCATTAGTGCCGAGGGCCCCAAGCCCACCGTGGTGTTCTTTACCCCCTGCGGCGAGCCCTTTACGCAGCATGTGGCCGAGCGCCTGCTCAAAAGCGAGCGCCTATTGTTTGTGTGCAGCCGTTACGAGGGCGTCGACGAGCGCGCGTATGCGTATGCCGACGAGCGCCTGTCGATCGGTGACTACGTGCTTACGGGCGGCGAGCTGCCCGCTATGGTCGTGGCCGATGCCGTCGTACGGCTCATTCCCGGCGCCCTGGGCGACGAGATGAGCAATGTCGATGAGTCCTTCTCGACTGCTGAGGACGGCGGCCTGCTCGAGTACGCGCAGTACACCCGCCCCGCCGAGTTCAACGGCGAGGGCGTGCCTCCGGTGCTCGTAAGCGGCGACCACGCCAAGGTCGATGCCTGGCGCCGCAAAAACGCCATCGAGCGCACCTGTCGTTGGCGTCCCGATCTGATCGAGACGGCTCGCCTTACGGCTGAGGAGCGCGCGTACGCGCAGGAGATCCTGGACGCTTCGTATTCGCAGAGCGAGGAGTGAGAATGGTTCCATCGCAGCAATCTGCCCTGAGGGGCGCCTTTGAGTGGATCGTAATCGTTGCGATTGCGCTCGCCGCCACCTTCGTGATTCGTACGTTTGTGGTCGAGCCCTTCGTGGTGCCCACTGGCTCCATGGAGTCCACGATCGAGATCGGCGATCAGATTCTGGCGCAGAAGGTGACGCTCGAGCTCGGACAGCCCGTCAAACAGGGTGACATTGTGGTGTTCCACAACCTCGATGCCACGTCCGAGCATGACGTGCTGGTAAAGCGCGTCATCGCCACGGCCGGACAGACGGTCGACCTGCAGGACGGCAAGGTCGTCGTTGACGGCCAGGCGCTCGATGAGGACTATACGACCGGCATGAGCTGGCCGCTTTCGGTCCAGGCGCCCGCCGCCCAGGTGAGCTATCCCTACACCGTCCCTGACGACTGTGTGTGGGTAATGGGCGACAATCGCGAGAACTCAGCCGACTCCCGCTACTTTGGCCCGGTCGACCGCTCCGATCTGATTGCCGTGGCGCTTATGCGCTACTGGCCGCTCAACCGTATCGGCGCTATCGACTAAAAACCGCTATAGTACCTAACCGTGTAATCGTTTCGACGAGGGGATATTAGAGGCATGAACGCTTCATCGCTTTCCTTCCAAGACATCATCCTGCGCCTCCAGCAGTACTGGGGCGAGCAGGGCTGCGTCATTATGCAGCCCTATGACTCCGAGGTCGGTGCCGGTACCTTCCATACCGCGACCACGCTGCGCTCGCTCGGTCCCGCCGAGTGGCGCACCTGCTATGCGCAGCCCTGCCGCCGTCCCGCCGACGGCCGCTACGGCGAGAACCCCAACCGCATGCAGCACTACTATCAGTTCCAGGTGCTCATCAAGCCCTCGCCGGTCAATGCCCAGGAGCTCTACCTGGGTTCGCTGGCCGCCATTGGCCTGGACCCCAACGACCATGACGTCCGCTTTGTCGAGGACGACTGGGAGAGCCCGACGCTCGGCGCCTGGGGCCTTGGCTGGGAGGTCTGGCTCAACGGCATGGAGGTCACGCAGTTCACGTACTTCCAGCAGGTAGGCGGCATCGAGGTCGACCCCGTGCCCGTCGAGATCACCTACGGTCTGGAGCGTATCGCCATGTACGCCCAGGGCGTTAACTCCGTCTATGACCTGGTGTGGAGCTATCTGCCCGACGGCACGCCCATGACCTACGGCGACGTGTTCCTGGAGAACGAGCGCGAGTTCAGCGCCTACAACTTTGAGGTCGCCAACGTCGAGATGATGCGTCAGAAGTTTGACGACTACGAGGCCGAGTGCCACTCCTGCCTGGAGCGCAAGCTGCCGCTGCCGGCATACGACTGCGTTATGAAGTGCAGCCATGCCTTCAACCTGCTCGATGCCCGCGGTGCACTGTCCGCAGTCGAGCGCGCCAACTACATCCTGCGCGTCCGCGCTGTCGCCAAGGCGTGCTGCGAGGCCTACATGGCCGAGGTCGCCGGAATCAACGAGAATGCCGACCAGGAAGGCGAGGTGGCGTAAGCCATGGCAGACGCTAAGGATTTCCTGTTTGAGATCGGTACGGAGGAAATGCCCTCTGCACCGCTGAACAATGCCGTCAAGCAGCTTGGCACCATGATCGCCAAGGGTCTCGACGAGGCCGGTCTGGCCCACGGCGAGGTCCGCGTGATCTCGAGCCCGCGTCGTCTGGCCGCGCTCGTTGCCGATGTCGCCACCGCGACCGATGAGGTTCACGAGGTCAAGCGTGGCCCCGCGGCCAACATCGCCTTCGATGCCGACGGCAACGCCACCAAGGCCGCCCAGGGCTTTGCTCGTAAGTGCGGCGTGGCTGCCGAGGACCTGGTGCGCCGCGAGGACACCGACGGACGCGAGTACGTCTTTGCCGAGAAGAACATTCCTTCTGCCCCGGCTACCCCGATCCTGACGGCCCTGTGCGAGAAGACCATCGCCGGCCTGCAGTGGCCCAATTACCGCTCTCAGCGCTGGGGTCACGAGCACGCCACGTTCGTGCGTCCGGTCCGCTGGATCTGCTGCCTTCTGGGCGAGGACGTCGTGCCCGTGTCGTTTGCCGATGTGACGAGCGGCAACACCACGCGCGGCCATCGTGTCCTGGGTGCCGGTGACCACGTGGTCGCCAGCCCCGCCGTCTACGAGCAGGTGCTCGAGGGTGCCGGCGTACTTTCCGCCGAGCGCCGCCGCGAGGCCATCCTCGCCGGTATTGCCGAGGTCGAGGCCGCTCGTCCCGGCTGCCATGTCGACACGCCCAAGAGGGTCTTCGAGGAGGTCATCAACCTCTGCGAGTGGCCGACGGTCCTCGTCGGAACCTTCGACGAGGAGTTCCTCAAGGTTCCGCACGAGATCATTTGCGAGTCTATGCTCACCAACCAGCGCTACTTCCCGATTTATGACGGTGATGGCAAGCTGACGCGTGAGTTCGTGGTTGTCTCGAACAGCAAGCCCGAGAACGCCGAGCGCGTGATCGACGGCAACGAGCGCGTCGTGCGCGCCCGCCTGGACGACGCTAAGTTCTTCTACGAGGAGGATCTGAAGATCTCCCTCGACGAGTTCCGTGAGCGTCTGGCCAAGGTCGCCTTCCAGGAGAAGCTCGGCAGCGTGCTCGCCAAGTCCGAGCGTATTGAGCAGCTCGCGCTCGCTATTGCCCGCGAGGCTCACCTTGGCGCCCACCTGGCCGCCGATGCCGGCCGTGCCGCGCACCTGTGCAAGGCCGACCTGGTTTCCAACGCCGTCGTCGAGTTCACGAGCCAGCAGGGCGTGATGGGCGGTTACTACGCCACCGCGATGGGGGAGAACGACGAGGTCGCTCACGCCATCCGCGATCACTATCGTCCCCGCTTTGCCGGTGACGAACTGCCCGAGGGTACCGCCGGCTGCATCGTGGCCTGCGCCGACAAGCTCGATACCATCGCCGGTATCTTTGCCATCGGCGAGCCCCCGACCGGCTCTTCCGACCCCTACGCGCTGCGTCGTGCCGCCATCGGCATCATCAACATCCTGCGCGATCGCCTGCCGATCGACCCCACGTCGCTCATCGACTTTGCCCTTGAGCTCTATACCGAGCAGGGCATTGCCTTTGACGCCGCCGAGGTCGCACAGCAGGTTCGCGACTTCTTCCACGGCCGTCTGGTGAGCATGGCTCGCGATGAGAAGATCCCGGCCGATACCGTCGCTGCTGTCTCCGCGGTGCACATCATCGCCCCGTCGGTCTTCTTCGCCCGCTGCGCCGCCCTGGACGAGGCCCGCAAGAACGATGCCGAGACCTTCGACAACCTGGCTACCGCCTATGCCCGTGCCGCGCATATCTCCAAGCCCGAGCTGGGCGCGGAGTACGACCGCAGCCTGATGGGCGAGGTCGAGCTTGCGCTGGCCGACGCCTCCGAGGCCGCTCAGACCGCCGTTGATGCCGCCCTCGCTGCCGAGGATTACCCGGCCGCGTTTGCCGCCCTCGCCGCCCTGCGCGCGCCCATCGACCACTTCTTCGATGAGGTTATGGTCATGGACAAGGACGAACAGCTCCGCGATAATCGCCTTAAGCTGCTCAACCGCTTCGAGGCCGTTTTCTCCGGCATCGCCAACATCGGTGAGCTTGCCCGCAAAAAGTAAGCTAGCCTGCGCGTAAGCGCAAAAGGAGCCCCGCATGGATTGCCCGGTCACCGTTCGTCCCACCGTCATCGTTATCTCCGACTCGCTCGGAGATACCGCTTGCGAGGTGGTGCTTGCGGCGTCCGGGCAATTTGATGAAGGGGCTTTTCGTCTCTTGCGCCTGCCCAAGGTGAACTCAGTGGAGCAGGTTAAGTCGTTTGTGGGTCCGCGTGTCGATGCCGACCATCGCGATATTGCCGTGTTCCACACTATTGTCGATCCGGCGCTTCGTGCTCGCGTGCTCGACTACTTGGGCATGCTGCACATTCGCTCGGTCGATCTGATCGGACCGACGCTTGCGGTGCTGTCGTCGCTTATCGGTATGCTGCCCAAGGGCGTTGCGGGCGTGATTCACAAGACCGATGACCGGTATTTCCACCGCATTGAGGCCATGGAGTACTTTGTCGAGCACGATGACGGGCGTGGCTGCGACGATCTGTCGGGTGCCGATATCGTGCTGCTGGGCGTGTCGCGCACATCCAAGACGCCGCTGTCGATGTATTTGGCCTATCAGGGCTACAAGGTCGCCAACGTGCCGTTGGCGCACGGTATGGAGCCGCCCAAGTCGATTTACGAGGTCGATCCGATGCGCCTGTTCGGTCTGATTTCGACCGTCGATGTGATTTCCGAGATTCGCGATAGCCGCCTGGGCGACGACTATGCCCGTGCCGTTGCCGGCTCCTATGCCGAGCCCGAGAGTGTACGCAGCGAGCTCGAGGAGGCCCGTGCCCTCATGAAACGTCTGGGTTGCTTTGTGGTGCGCACCGACGGCAAGGCGATCGAGGAGAGTGCCTCCGAGATCATCGCGCATCTCGAAGAGATTCAAGAGGCAAGAGCCCGCCGTGCCGCCCGCCGCGCTCAACAGCAGTAGTCCTTTCTGGGATGATTTTTCTGGGACGGTGATTAAAATGCCCCGTCTCTAATTGACTGGTTTTGGTAAAGCGATTTAGCAAGAAACCTACATTTGACCTGCTAATTTATTGTAGTGGTATCTTCATAAGGTAACCACCTTTACCTACCGTTTACCGCAGGTTTTAGCACGTTTACCAAACCGCGCATCCTCTGCTCAAGCCCGTTCAAATCCCGCCGTATAGTTCCCTCACGGCCCGCATCCGGCGGGTCGATTCGTTACCACGGTCGTGCGCGAGAGCGCATGGAAGGGGAAGTATCGTGAGCGATTGCAAGAGGGTTTACCGTTTTGGAACCGATGCCCAGGGCGCTTGTGTCACTGAGGGCGACAAGTCCATGAACTTTGTGCTTGGCGGCAAGGGCGCTAACCTTGCCGAGATGAGCCGTATCGGCCTGCCGGTTCCCGGTGGCTTTACCATTACCTGCCAGACTTGCGTTGAGTACTCCGGCGCCGGCAACGTGTGGCCGGAGGGCGCGCTCGACGAGATCGTTGCCGCCGAGGCCGACCTCGAGGCCCGCTGCGGCAAGAAGCTCGGCGATGCCTCCGATCCGCTGCTCGTCTCGGTGCGCTCGGGCGCTCCGTTCTCCATGCCCGGCATGATGGACACAGTCCTCAACCTGGGCCTCAACGACGACTCCGTCCAGGGGCTCATCGCCCAGACGCAGAATCCGCGTTTTGCCTGGGATAGCTATCGTCGCTTTATCCAGATGTTCTCCAACGTCGTCATGGGTGTCGATGCCGACTTGTTCGAGAATGCTCTGACCAAGGCCCGCCTGGCCGCCGGCGTTCGCGTCGACTCCGAGCTTTCGGCCGAGGACCTGCAGGAGCTCGTCGAGACTTTCAAGGGCATTTTCTCCGATAACGTCGAGGCCGCCCTGTACCCCGAGCTCGAGGTCGCCGATGGCAAGCCGGTCTTCCCGCATGATCCGGAGCTCCAGCTGCGTCTTGCCATCCAGGCCGTCTTTGGTAGCTGGATGAACGAGCGCGCCTGCATCTACCGCAGGCAGCACGGCATTTCCGACGACCTTGGCACCGCCGTCAACGTCCAGGCTATGGCCTTTGGCAATAAGGGCGAGACCTCCGCGACCGGCGTTGCCTTCACGCGCAATCCGGCCGATGGCACCAAGGAGTTCTACGGTGACTTTCTGGTTAACGCCCAGGGCGAGGACGTCGTCGCCGGCATCCGCAACACCGAGCCCATCGCCGACCTCAAGACCACCCCGGGCCTTGAGTCCGCAGGCGAGGAGCTCGAGCGCGTCTTTCTGACGCTCGAGGATCACTATCGCGACATGTGTGACATCGAGTTCACCATCGAGCAGGGCAAGCTCTGGATGCTCCAGACCCGCGTGGGCAAGCGTACCGCAACCGCCGCCCTGCGCATCGCTATCGAAATGGTCGAGGAGGGTCTGATCACCCGCGAGGAGGCCGTGAGCCGCATCGACCCCGCCCAGCTCGACCAGCTCCTGCACCCGCAGTTCGACTCCTCCAAGATGTACGAGGCGCTCGCATGCGGCCTTAACGCCAGTCCCGGTGCCGCCGTGGGCGAGGTCGTGTTCTCGAGCGATGATGCCGTCGCGCGTTCTGCCGAGGGCCATAAGGTCATTCTGGTCCGCTGGGAGACCAACCCCGACGACCTGAAGGGCATGGTCGCCGCCGAGGGTATCTTGACGAGCCACGGTGGCAAGACGAGCCACGCCGCCGTTATCGCCCGTGGCATGGGTACCCCCTGCGTCTGCGGTGTCGAGCGTTTCCATATCGACGCGGCCGAGAAGGTCGTGCGTATCGAGGGCAGCGATCGCGTGCTGCACGAGGGCGACATCATCTCCATCGACGGAACCCAAGGCATTGTCGTTGATGGCGCTGTCGATTTGGTCTCCGCTGAGCTCACCGGCGACCTGGACACCATTCTGTCCTGGGCCGACGAGATCCGCCTGGACGAGACTGACGGCCACGCCAACCACGTGCGCGTCAACGCCGACAACCCCGATGACGCCGAGCTCGCGCTCGAGTTTGGCGCCGAGGCCATCGGCCTGTGCCGCACCGAGCACATGTTCCTGGGCGATCGCAAGAACATCATCCAGAGCTTTATCCTTTCAGACGATGAGGCCGTGAAGCAGCAGGCCCTGGCCGATCTGCTCAAGGTTCAGACCGAGGACTTCTTGGCGATGTTCAAGACTATGTCCGGTCGCGATGTGGTCGTTCGCCTGCTCGATCCGCCGCTGCATGAGTTCTTGGATGATCCTCGCGAGCTTGAGGTCGCCATCACCAAGAAGGAGGCCGCCGGCGCCAGCGAGGACGAACTCGCCGCCCTGCGTGCCCGCCTGCGTCGTATCGACGGCATGGTCGAGTCCAACCCGATGCTCGGCCTGCGCGGCGTGCGCCTGTCCGTCGTCTTCGGTGACCTGCCGCTCATGCAGGTCCGTGCCGTGGCAACGGCTGCCGCCCGCCTTATCAAGGAAGGCGTCGACCCGCGTCCCGAGATTATGGTCCCGCTCGTTTCCATTACGGCCGAGCACGTTCAGACCCGCGAGGTCATCGAGCGCGTGATTGCCGAGGTTTCCTCCGAGGAAGGTGTCGAGCTCAACATTCCCGTGGGCACGATGCTCGAGCTGCCGCGCGCTTGCATGGTCGCCGACGAGATCGCGCAGCACGCCGACTTCTTCTGCTTTGGCACCAACGACCTCACGCAGACGACTTTTGGTTTCTCGCGTGACGACGCCGAGGCCAAGTTCATCCCGCTGTACCTGCATAAGAAGATCTTGAAGGACAACCCCTTCGAGACCATCGACTCGGCGGTTCTGGAGCTCGTGCGCATGGCCGTCGAGAAGGGTCGCGCCACCAACCCTGGCATGCACTTTGGCGTGTGCGGCGAGCACGGCGGCGACCCTAAGTCCATCAAGGGCCTGTTCAACGTGGCCGATGTGGACTATGTATCCTGCTCGCCTTATCGCGTGCCCCTGGCGCGTCTGGCTGCCGCTCAGGCCAAGGTCGAGGCCAAGCGTTCCGCTTAACCGAGTCGCGTTCCATTTGCGCCTTTTATGCCCCCCTTCGCGCCGCCGCGCCCCCTGTGGACGCGGCGGCGTTTTACGTTGGTCCAATACATTGGCAACTGACGGGAGGACTGCGATGAAAAACCTCACCAGGTATTTGCAACGAGCGCGTCGGGGAGCACAGATGACCCTGTGCTGGGTGGTCGTTGCGGTCACGGCGCTTTGCGGGATGCCGACAGCCGGTTTTGCCCTTCAGGATGATTCGCGCGACGAGCTCTATGGTGACGTGGTCAACCCGCTCACCATTACGGTCAACGATCGCGACTGCACGTTTGTAGATATCGATGACGGCAAGCTCGAGGGCCGTACCTCGATGTACGACAACGTCTCGTTCTACACGGCCGCCGTCAAAAAGGTGCTGCCCAACTGGGCATCGCTTGCCTATAACATCCTTGGCTATGGCGGAGGCGACGATTCCAAGGACTTTTTGTACTGGGACCACGCCGGCAAGGGCTTTGAGAAGGACTTCGGTAAGGGTCACTACATCTATCTGTATGATGCGCTTTCAGGCGGCAACGGCGAGCATTCTGACGGCGCCGACAAGTCCATTCAAAGTGGCCTGACGTCGGCGAAAGGCCTGAACGCGGTCTATGAGCGCCTGACCGAAGATATCGCCGACTGCATCGGCCACAAGCTGACCGGCGAGGATTTTCGTAAATACGTGCCACTCGACGGCCTGTCGCAAGACACGAGCGAGCAAGACGTGATCTATGCCACCATCGCGTGCGTGGACAAGCTCGGCGGTACCTACCAGTACGATTTCAATGGCTTTGGCATCGCGTTCTATAACTTTAGAGTTCAGCAGCTCAACAGCGTGAACAAGCTTAACTGTGCGCCCGAGGACGCGCCGGGCTATTCCTTTGTCGATTCTAAGACTGAGCAGGAGCTCGTTACCTCGGCGCTCAACGTCGGCTATGAGGACGCCTCGCAGAGCATCACGCTCGCCCGCGGTACCGAGGAGACGGTCGGCACGAGCACTTCTAAATCCGCATCGTATTCCAAAGGCGGCTCGTGGGGCGCATCGGTGAGCCTCAAGGAGTCGCTGGGCGTGCCCGCAACAGCGAGCGAGGAGATCGAGACCTCGTTTTCGGCCGAAACCACCATGTCCCAGCTGTGGGAGGCAAGCAAAACCGAGGAACAGTCGATTACCACAACGGACAATCAGTCGGTCACCGTCAATATGACGATTCCGGCGCATACGCAGGTCAACAGCAAGCAGACGAGTTCTACCACGACGCTGTCCGAGGACTATGACCAGCCGGTGGGCGTGACGTTCGACGTGATCATCTTTAACATGAACGGCGAGTGCTACGACGATAACGCCGCCGTGCAGGAGTTCCATACCGCCGGTTATGACCAGCGCTCGTTCTACACCACCTTTGGCGATCAGTCGACCGACGCCGTGCAGAATCTGTTCCTGCGTTCAATCGCCCATCGTGGCGACGACGGCTACGATACCACAGCCGGAAACGTCACGAGCTGGTCGTATCGCACCAACAACCACATGGTGCGCGCCATCGATTGGAATTCAGTCCTGGCCGATCGCGAGGTGCCTTCGCGCAACGGTGGCGCCCCGCGCACGTGCAATGTGCTCAACGACATGGCCGCGACCTATCCCATGTCCATTACGGGTTCCAATCTGTCGTTTGAGTCGGTGACGGTCGATACGCAGTTGGGCACGCCGCAGCCTATTAAGCCCATCTCCAAGATTCTCGTGTCGCTGCAGACCGATAAGACCCGAAAGCTTACGGTGGGAGAGGAAGATCCCATCTCTTCCTATCGCGTGCGTGCAAGGGACGAGGACGATGTTGACTACTACGGCTTTGTGAAGTCGTCGGGCGACTGGCGCGTGGTCGATAAAAAGGGCAAGGAATGTAAGTCCGACGTCATCGAGATCCAGACCGACCCTGTCACCCACGAACAAGTCGTGGTAGGTAAAAAGGCCGGCACCGCCTACGTAAAGTACTTTATCCCCGAGGATACCTATGTGGACGTGAACGGGCATGTCTCGACCAATGACGAGATCGACGCCGCGGCCTACAAATATAAGGTAAGTGACGTGGCGCCCGAGCCGTTTAACGGCAGCATCAAACTCGAGGGCTCGGCACAGACTGTCGTCGGCGTCGAGGAAAATCTCAACGGCATCGAAGGCCTGACGGCTACGGTCTATGACACGACGGGCAAGGAAGTCGATAGAGTCTGCAGCTGGGAGGCCCAGGAGCTCGAGAGTAAGGGCATTTCGGTCGCGACAGACGGCACGATGACCATCTCGCAACCGGGCACCTTCCATGTTCGCGCCTTTATTGACGGCGTGTATTCCGATTGGGCCGAGGTCATCGCCGCACCCGCACCGGTCGACCCGATGACGACCGTGGTCGAGACGCCGGTGAGCGTTGCGTCCGTTTCTTCGGGGGATTCTTCGGCAACGACGGATAGCACGGCTCCTGCTCAGGGAGAGCAGGTGACACCTGATGCGAACGCGAACGAAACTGCCCCGGCGACCGATGCGGCCGAAGCCTCGACCGATGCCAGTGCCCCCGCTACCGCGAAGGATGCCTCGCCGATTCCTACGGGCCTTGTTACCGTGTTGACCGATATCTGCCGCTACGGCATCGATCATGGCCTCATCAGCACATCAAACAAGGATGAGATGACCAAGCAGGACTTCGACATCTTAGGCATTCTGTACCTGATGGCTGACAGCCAGGACCTGGTGCCCCAAGACGCCGAGGACTCGATGAACGAATGGGTCCATGGCCACTATAGTGACGAGGAGCTTGCCACCTGGAAGCAGCATGCGCTTTCGGTGCTGCTCGAATACGGATATATCGCGCCCGGAACGACCGTGACGACGCCGACGACTGATGCTGCGGACGGCGCATAAGTGCAGAAAGAGTGCGCGTTTTTGTCTTTTTGCGCACGGGCAAAATAGTTCTTGCAGCCGAGGTCGTGGCGTGTATACTCGAATACGTTTGTTCAACTACGTGCCGGCCAAGGTGGTACGGCACCTCTAGAAGAGTAAGGAATTGCACATGGATTACATCCGCGCAATCGAGCGTCAGCAGATCCGCGAGGACATCCCGCAGGTCCGCGTTGCCGACAACGTCAAGGTTCACTACCGCATTAAGGAAGGCGACCGCGAGCGCATCCAGGTTTTCCAGGGTGACGTCATCCGCATGGCCGGCGCCGGTGCCCGTGAGACCTTCACCGTCCGCAAGATTTCCTTCGGTGTCGGTGTTGAGCGTACCTTCCCGCTTCACAGCCCCAAGATCGCCAAGCTCGAGGTTGTCCGTCATGGTCGCGTCCGTCGCGCCAAGCTGTACTACCTCCGCGACAAGGTGGGCAAGGCTGCTCGCATCCCCGAGAAGCGCTAAGAAGATCGCAGCGTCTGTCCACTCGTTTGGACAAAAGGGTCACCTTCGGGTGGCCCTTCTTTTTATCTGATTTGCATGCAAGGAGGTCCCGATATGGCCAACATGACGAGCTCGGTTTCGGCATCGCAGGTTGCCGGCGAGCTGGCGAGCGCCACGTTTGAGGAGGTCCCCGCCCTCGTGGAGCATTATCGCGAGGATCCGCGCCAGCAGGTGATCAAGGCTTGCGAGCGTGCTCTTAAGCGCCATGCCAAGGAACTTGCCGAGCGCGAGCGCGTCAACGGTATGTACGAGCTGATGCACGAGCTCGGTGGGGATGGCGTGGTCGTGGGTGTCGACGAGGTGGGTCGCGGCTCGGTGGCCGGTCCTTTGACGGTGTGCGCCGTGTGCCTTCCCATGGAGCCGCGCGTCTGGGGCATCAATGATTCCAAAAAGCTCACGCCCGCGCGCCGCGAGCTGCTCTCGGTGAAGATTGCCGAGGTCGCGACGGCGATTGGTTTTTGCCATATCGCGCCTGCGGATATCGATGATATGGGCATGGCCCGCGCCATCCGCGCTGCCGTTGCGGGCGCCGTGGCCGATACGGGGCTCGAGCCCGATTGCGTGCTTATGGACGGTAACCCCTTGGGTGCCGTTCCCAACGAGCGCGACGTGGTGAAGGGCGATGCAAAAATCGCCTGTATCGCCGCGGCGTCCATCATGGCCAAGGTCACGCGTGACGAGATGATGGTCGAGTACGACGCCGAGTACCCCGAGTATCATTTGGCCGAGTCGAAGGGCTACGCAAGCCCCGAGCACATCGAGGCGATTCGCAAACACGGACTTTGTCCGCTGCATCGTGTGAGCTTTTGCGGAAACTTTCTGCAGACTGAGCGCCTTTTCTAGGTCAATTGTGGAGACAGGGACCTCTGGCGTTTTGTAAACCTGCTGGTAGCGGGCCGTGTGCAACGTGATTGTTGCGTACGGCCCGTTTTTTGTCGGCATTTGGTCAGCTTTTGGTTTGCTTCCGGTACTTACCCGCATGAAAGGTGCCTTCATCATCGGGGCAATGCAGTGTGCGGGAAAGGAGACCCCATGTGTGCCGCAAGCAAAAAGAGCAAGACGCAGCAACTCAAGGAGCGCTGGGAAGACGGCGAGCTCGACTGCGGGGCGATTACCCCCGAGTTTATCAAGGGGCTCAGTCCCCGTGAGCTCGGCATGCTGGGCGAGCTGATCACCATCGATTACTTTAACGAGCGTGGATACACCTTGTTGGAGCAGGGCTATCGTTGCATTGAGGGCGAAGCCGATCTGGTGCTGCTCGATGAGCTCGACGATGTCGTGGTGATGGCCGAGGTCAAGACGAGACGCGTCGCCCTGGATTGCACCACACGGGTCTTTCCCGAGGAGGCCGTGGACGCCCAAAAGCAGCGTCGGTATCGCCGTATCGCAAGTTGCTATCTCATGGAGCACTATCCGCTTAGGTCGATTCGCTTCGATGCTGTGGGCGTCACCATCCGCGGCGGGCATATCGCCGAGATCGAGCACCAGTACAATGCGTTCGATTGGCAGGTGTCGTGATGGCGTTCGAGACGTTTGCCGTACACGCGGCCTGTATCCGCGGCGTCGAGGCAATTCCCGTCACCGTCGAGGTCTCGCTTGCCGGTGGCGTTCCGGGCATCCAGATGCTCGGCATCCCGAGTATGGAGGTGATGGAGTCGCGCGGGCGTATCCGGTGCGCCATGCGCTCGGCCGGCTTCGAGATCCCGCGCTCTGGCATTACCGTCAACCTGGCACCCGGCGATATCCGTAAAACTGGCAGCGGTTTTGACCTGCCGATTGCCATCGCGGTTCTGGCGGCCGATGGACAGATTCCCCGTGACAACCTCGATCGTTGCCTTATCGCAGGAGAGCTTGGTCTGGACGGCACCGTGCTGCCCGTCAAGGGCGAGGTGGCGTTTCAGCTGTTGGCGCGCGAAATGGGGCTTTCCTTTATCGCCGGTAGGTCCGATCAACACGTCCCGCTTGCGGGCGTTGACTGCGGGTTTATCGACCACCTGTCTCAGCTTGCCCACGGCATGGGGGATGCCGCACGGCATTACCTGGATTCTGAAGTGCTTGAGGCGACCTTTGAGCCCGAGCTCGATTATGCCGACGTGCTGGGGCAGGAGGTCGCCAAACGCGGCATGGCGCTTGCGGCCGCCGGCGAGCTCGGCCTGCTTATGATCGGCTCGCCCGGATCGGGCAAGACCATGCTTGCGCGACGCATGACGGGTATTTTGCCCGAGCTTTCTGTTGAAGATCAGCAGGAGGCGCTGTGTATCCATTCGGTCTTGGGCGAGAACATCGATGGGCTGCTTGCGGGGCATCGGCCCTTCCGCAGCCCGCATCACAGCATTTCGACCGCGGGTCTTATCGGCGGCGGACGTCCGGTGCACCCGGGCGAGATCAGTCTGGCTCATGGCGGCGTGCTCTTTTTGGACGAGCTCGCCGAGTTTCCCACCGGCGTGCTGCAGACGTTGCGTCAGCCCATTGAGCGCGGTTACGTGAGGATCGTGCGTGTTGACGGGGCTTTTACGTTCCCGTCGCGCTTTCAGCTGCTAGCAGCGAGTAATCCCTGCCCCTGCGGGTTTTTGGGCGATCGCGAGGTGCCGTGTCGTTGTTCCGCGTCGATGGTCGAGCGCTATCGGGGCAAGTTGCGCGGTCCTTTGGCTGATCGTATCGACATGATGATCGACGTGACCCGCCCCGATCCTCAGGTGATCATTGAGGGCGCGGAGGGTATGTCATCGGCCGAGCTGCGCGATTATGTCGTGCGAGGGCGCGCCTTTCGCGCCTGGCGTGAATCCCGTATGGACGATGCGGACTCCGAGGCCGAGGAAGATGAGTCACGGTCCATTGACGGCGTCGTTTCGACCTTTGGGCTTGATGAGGCCGCCGAGAAATGCGTGCTTGGCTTGTCGAAGCGCGCGCATCTCACGGGCCGCGGCATCGTGCGCCTGGTACGCATTGCGCGCACGATCGCCGATGTTGCCGAAAGCGAACGGGTGTCGCAGGATCACGTGCTCGAGGCGGCGATGTACCAGGGAAGGAGGGACCAATGATGGCCGAGGGGACCTTCGAACTGCATCCAGGTGATGCGTTGTATCCCGAGACCGTTTTAGAGCTTTCTGATGTACCCCAGACGCTCTATGTGCGCGGCAACGCCGAGGTGCTTTCGACGCCTGCGCTATCCATCATCGGTGCACGCAAGGCGTCGCCGTACGGTCTCGCCGTGGCAGAACTTGCGGCCAAGGTGGCGGTTGAGGCGGGAGTGACGGTGGTCTCGGGCGGTGCGGTCGGCTGCGACCAGGCCTCGGGTTGGGCTGCGGTCAACGCCGGGGGCAAGCACGTCGTGGTACTGGGTACCGGTGCTGATGTTGTCTATCCGCGCTCGAGCGCCGGCCTCATCACGCGTACACTCGATACGGGTGGCGCGGTCGTTTCGATTTCGCCGTGGGGTATGGGACCGCGTAAGTTCGCCTTTCCGCGGCGCAATCGCGTTATTGCCGCCTTGTCGCAGGCACTCTTTGTTTCCGAGGCGGGCATGCCCTCGGGTACGTTCTCCACGGCGGAAGCCGCTATGGACTTGGGTCGAGAGCTACTTGCAGCGCCGGGCTCCATCCTATCGCCCGAGTCGCGTGGCACGAATTACCTCATTGCGAATGGTGCCTGCTGCATCATCGACGAGGAATCAATCGAGATGGCCATCTCGCGCATCTACGGCACGCTGCGTTACTCGCGTCCCGATGCACCCGGTATTGCCGATCTGGACCCCACGCAGCAGGCCGTGATGCATGCGCTTATCGCCTCACCGCTCAAGGTCGACGACATTGCCGCGCTCGTCTCGCTTGATGCTGTCGGCGTGCTCAAGCTCTTGGGCTCGCTCGAGCTCGAGGGCCTTATCGAACGCATGATGGATGGAAGGTATGCGCCCTCAAAGTTTGCGCTTCACGCCCAGACGCCCTTCGGTCACAATGGAAAGCGTGTCAATTAGAAAGGTGTTTGCAGATGCAGTTCGATCAGGTAACGGTTATCGGTGGCGGTCTGGCGGGTTCGGAATGTGCGATCCAGCTGGCTGATCGCGGGTTTGCCGTAAAGCTGTGCGAGATGCGGCCCCAGGTGAGCTCTCCGGCCCACCATACCGATCACTTGGCCGAGCTCGTCTGCTCAAATTCGTTTAAGTCGACCCGTCCGGATTCCGCTGCTGGCCTACTAAAGGCCGAGCTCGAGCGCATGGGTTCGGTGTTGCTCGATTGCGCCCATCGTGCGGCCGTTCCCGCTGGCGGTGCCCTGGCGGTCGACCGCGTCAAGTTTTCTGAGCTTGTCGAGGCCGAGGTGGCCGCCCGACCCAATATCGAGGTCGTGCACGGCGAGGTCACGCAGATTCCCGAGGGCCACGTGGTCATTGCCGCGGGCCCGCTGTGTTCGCCGGCATTGAGCGAAGAGGTCATGAAGCTCGTCGGCGGCGACTCCTTGGCGTTCTTTGACGCTGCCGCGCCAATTGTCGATGCCTCCACGCTCGATATGGACGTGCTGTTCTCGCAGTCGCGCTATGAGGAGCAGGGGAGCGGCGACTATCTCAACGCTCCGCTCAACAAGGAGGAGTACGAGGCCTTTATCGAGGCACTCACCACCGCCGACCGCGTGGTGCTCAAGGACTTTGAGGGCGGCGACCTCTTCCAGGCCTGTCAGCCCGCCGAGGAGGTCGCCCGTACCGGTAAGGATGCTATCCGCTTTGGCGCCATGAAGCCCGTCGGCCTCACCGACCCGCGAACCGGACGTCGTCCCTGGGCGGCGATTCAGCTGCGTGCCGAAAACAAGGAAAAGACCGCCTATAACCTGGTGGGCTTCCAGACTAATCTGACCTTTGGCGAGCAAAAGCGTGTCTTCCATATGGTTCCCGGTTTGGAGCATGCCGAGTTCTTCCGCTATGGCGTCATGCACCGCAATACCTTTGTCGATGCGCCGCATGTCCTTGACGGCACCTTTGCCGTGCCTGGCACGGGTGTGCGCCTCGCCGGTCAGATCACCGGCACCGAGGGGTACATGGAAGCGGTGGCGACCGGTCTGCTTGCTGCGCTTAACACCTATGCCGAGGCTATCGGTGCGGCTTCTATAGAGCTTCCTCGCGTGGGCGCCCTGGGTGCGCTCGTGGGCTATGCGACCGATCCGGCAACTGTGGGCTACCAGCCCATGCATGTCAATTTTGGTCTGGTGCCGCCGCTCGAGGACGGCAAGCGCCGCAGTAAGCGCGACCGCTACCGGGCTTATGCGGATCGCGCCCTCGAGGCCCTCGATGCCTACTTGGCCACGCGTTCCGACTTGTTTGGAGGCGACCGGTCATAGCCTTTGACCTGTACGATACCGTCGACTCGTTTATCGCCTACATCGCCCGTGTCGAGGGGCTCTCTCCCAATACGGTGACTGCCTATGGATCGCGGTTGGAGCGCTTTGCCGCCTGGTGCGAACGTACGGGTGTCGATGCGCGTATGGCCGACGTGCGTACCGTCCGCGCGTATTTGGCCGAGCTTTCGCGCGAGCGGGTGGCGCCTCGCACCCTTGCGGCACATCTGTCGGCTATTCGGTCGTTCTATCGTTGGATGGCTGCCGAGGGAATCGTGGAGGGTGATGCGATCTCGGCGATTTCCTCGCCCAAGCTGCCGCGCGACCTGCCCGGCGTGCTGACGACCCAACAGGTGGAGGCGCTCCTCAAAGCCCCCGACACCGCAACGCCCGCCGGATTGCGCGATGCGACGATGCTCGAGCTTCTTTATGCATCCGGTGCGCGCATCTCAGAGCTTGCGGCGCTCAATGTGGAATCCATCTCATGGTCCGAGCGCACGCTGCGGCTATGGGGCAAGGGGAGCAAGGAGCGTATCGTTCCTCTGTATCGTCGCGCACTCGAGGCGACGCGCACCTATGTCGAGGAGGGGAGACCGGCGCTGCTCGCGCAGGCAAAGCGCCGCGAAGCCGCAGCCGGCTTGCATCCGCTGTTTATTTCTGCGCGCGGCAACCGTTTGAGTGCTGCTATGCTCAGACGACGGTTCCATATGCTGGCGACGCTCGCCGGGATTCCGGCCGACATCGCCCCGCATGCGATGCGTCATACGTTTGCGACCGATCTGCTTGAGGGCGGCGCGGACCTGCGTTCGGTTCAAGAGCTGCTCGGGCATGCGAGCCTGTCCACGACGCAGATCTACACGCATCTCACGCCCGACCGGCTTAAGCGCGCCGTGACCCAGGCCCATCCCCGGGGCGAGTAAGCTGTGCGGCTCGCGTTGCGCTTAGGTGTGTGGTTTTGATTGCGGGTTGGCAGGAAGAGGTAATCCTGCTATCATTCATCGGGTTGCTTCACGGCAACAGGTTTTTATCACGCACGCGCGGCTACTTCATACCGTGGTGCCCGGGCTTTGGTAGCACATGTCCGGGTTGGTTTTGGAGGATGACCCCGCGCGGAGGCAAACCACAGGAGGTTTAACATGGCTACCAAGATTAATATCCGCACCCTGCTCGAGGCCGGCTGCCACTTCGGTCACCAGACCCGTCGCTGGAACCCCAAGATGAAGCCGTTCATCTTCGGTGAGCGCAACGGCATCTACATCCTCGACCTCAAGCAGACCATCCTTGACGCCGACCAGGCCTACACCTTCGTCAAGAACGTCGCCAAGGGTGGCAACGTGCTGTTCGTCGGCACCAAGAAGCAGGCTCAGGAGGCCGTCAAGAACGCCGCTGAGCGCGCCAACATGCCTTACATCAACCAGCGTTGGCTCGGCGGCATGCTGACCAACTTCGTCACCATCCGCTCCCGCATCAACCGCATGGAGGAGCTCGAGGCCATGGTCGAGGACGGCCGCATGGCAGTGCTCCCCAAGAAGGAGCAGGCTGTGCTCGGCAAGGAGCTCACCAAGCTCCAGACCAACCTCGGTGGCGCCCGCGACATGAAGGGCCTGCCCCAGGCTCTCTTCGTTATCGACACCAAGCGCGAGGAGAACGCCATCAAGGAGGCCCAGCGCCTGAACATCCCCGTCGTCGCTCTGATCGACACCAACTCCGATCCCGACGAGGTCGAGTACGGCATCCCCTGCAACGATGACGCTATCTCCGCTGTCACCCTTATGTGCGAGCTCATGGCTGACGCCTGCCTCGCTGGCTCCGGCAAGGAGCAGGTCTCCGAGGCCGAGATGGCCGCTGAGCCCAAGGCCGAGTAAATCAGTCTTAGTTCATTCTTTTTCATCTCTTTGAAAGGAACCACAATGGCCCAGATTACCGCCGCTATGGTCAAGCAGCTCCGCGAGATGACCGACTCCCCGATGATGGAGTGCAAGAAGGCTCTCGTCGAGGCTGACGGCGACATGGACGCCGCTGTCGACGTTCTGCGCAAGAACGGCCTCGCCAAGGCTGCCAAGAAGGCTGGCCGTGAGACCAACGAGGGCGCTGTCGCTGCGTTCGTCTCTGAGGACGGCAAGACCGGCGCTCTGCTCGAGCTCTCCTGCGAGACCGACTTCGTTGGCTCCAACGCCAAGTTTACCGGCTTTGCTTCCAAGGTCGCTGAGGTTGTCGCTACCACCGAGCCTGCTGACGTCGACGCTCTGCTCGAGAAGCCGATGGGCGAGGAGACCGTTTCCTCCGAGCTCACCGAGATGATTCACATCATGGGCGAGAACATGAAGATTTCCCGTTTCGCCGCCCGCAAGGCCGAGAACGGCGCTCTCGCTTCTTACATCCACATGGGTGGTAAGATCGGCGTCCTCGTCGAGTTCGCTTTCGAGAAGGCCGAGACCGCTCAGGCTGAGTCCTTCAAGACCTTTGCTCACGACGTTGCCCTTCAGGTTGCCGCCGTCGCCCCGATCTGCGCTACCCGCGATCAGGTTCCGGCCGAGACCGTCGAGCACGAGAAGCAGATCTACATGGCTCAGGCTGCCGAGTCCGGCAAGCCCGAGGCTATCCAGGAGAAGATGGCTGTTGGCCGTCTGGAGAAGTTCTACAAGCAGTCCGTGCTCACCGAGCAGGAGTTCATCAAGGACAGCTCCCTCACCATCAAGAAGTACGCTGAGCAGGTCTCCAAGGAGCTCGGCGACACCATTACCGTCGTTGCCTTTGACCGTCTGGTCCGTGGCGAGTAAATAAGCTCTTGTAGCTGGTAATGAGCAGGCTGTGGGTTTTACTCACAGCCTGCTTTTTCATGGCTCTCCGTTAAGCCTTTGATATTATGTTGTGAGTCTAATTAAAGGAGGATCGCTTTGTCCGACATCCGATATAAACGCGTGCTTCTGAAGCTCTCCGGCGAAGCGCTGATGGGCGATGGCAACTACGGCATCGACCCCAAGGTTACCGATCATCTTGCCAAGCAGGTCAAGGAGCTGCTCGCTGTTGGCCATGAGGTTGGCGTCGTTGTCGGCGGCGGCAACATTTTCCGTGGCATGGCCGGCGCTGCCGGCGGTATGGAGCGCGCCCAGGCCGATTACATGGGCATGCTCGCTACTGTCATGAATGCGCTTGCCCTGCAGGATGCCTTTGAGCACAACGATGTTCCCTGCCGCGTGATGAGCGCTATCCAGATGAACGAGATCTGCGAGCCCTATATTCGCCGTCGTGCCATCAACCACCTGTCCAAGGGCAATGTTGTTATCTTTGCCGCTGGATCGGGTAATCCGTACTTTACGACTGACACCGCCGCGGCCCTTCGCGCCTGCGAGATCGGTGCTGAGATTTTGATCAAGGCCACCAAAGTCGACGGTATCTACGACAAGGATCCCGTCAAGTGCTCCGACGCCGTCCGATTTGACAAGATCACCTATCACGAGGTGCTCGTCCGCGGCCTGCAGGTTATGGATTCTACGGCTACGGCTCTTTGCCAGGACAACCGTATGCCCATTTTGGTCCTCAACATCGATGGCGAGGACACCGTCAAGCGCGCGCTCGCGGGTGAGCCCGTCGGCACGCTCGTCTATCAGGAGGATTAAGCATGGCAGAGAACATCACCGCCCACATGGACAAGTCGCTCGAGTCCCTCAAGCACAACTTCTCCAAGGTCCGCACTGGTCGCGCTAACGCCAACATCCTGTCCGACATTACCGTCGACTACTACGGTGTTCCTACGCCCGTTACGCAGGTTGCCGCTGTTAAGACCCCTGAGGCCCACATGCTGCTTATCGAGCCGTGGGATAAGGCGCTCATCAATGCCATCGTTAAGGCCATCAGTGCCTCCGACCTGGGCATTACCCCCAACTCCGATGGTACCGTCGTACGTCTGCCGTTCCCGGCTCCCACCGAGGAGCGTCGTCGCGAGCTCGTTAAGGAGTGCCGCGAGTACGCCGAGCAGGCGAAGGTCTCCATCCGCAACATCCGCCGCGACTTTAACAACAAGCTCGAGCGCGACGAGGAGCTCACCGAGGACGATGTCCGTCGCGAGCAGGCCAAGGTCCAGAAGCATACCGATGAGTATGTCGCCAAGGTCGAGGAGCTTTTGAAGGAAAAAGAAGCCGAGGTCATGGAGATCTAAGGTGCAATACGACGAGCATAAACTGGTCGAGTACTTTGCCGACGCCCCTGCGGGCGTCGGTTTTTCCGACCTTGACCTCAATAACATTCCGCACCATATTTCGTGCATCATGGACGGCAACGGCCGTTGGGCCACGGCACGCGGTCTTGCCCGCACCGAAGGCCACAAGGCTGGCATCGTCTCGCTGCGCGAGATCATTACCGCCTGCGTGCGCCTGGGCGTCGACGTGCTTTCGGCCTATGCGTTTTCGACTGAAAACTGGAATCGCCCGCAGCACGAAGTCAACGTTCTGATGCACCTGTTTGCCAAAACGTTTATCGATGAGCTGCCGCTGCTTAAGCGCGAGAACGTTCGCGTTGTCTTTTTGGGCGATATTTCCGCGCTGCCCAAGAAGACCCGCGACGTGTTTGAGCGCGGCCTTGCCGAGTGCGCCGACCATACCGGTATGACGCTGGCGCTGGCCGTCAACTACGGTGCCCGTGCCGAGATCACCCGCGCTGTCCGCCAGATTGCACTTGATGCCGCCGCCGGCAAGATCGATCCTGCCACGGTAGACGACAATATGGTTGCTTCGCACCTGTACACCGCCGGTCTTCCCGATCCGGAGCTCGTGATTCGCACTTCTGGCGAGTTGCGTCTTTCGAACTACCTGCTGTGGCAGGTCGCCTATTCCGAGTTCTATGTCACCGATACCTATTGGCCCGACTTTGATCGTTGGGGCCTTGTCGACGCCATTTTGACCTTCCAGGGTCGCGACCGTAGGTTTGGTGGACTGAGTAAGACCGAGGAGGCTTAATCGTGTCCGAACGTCCCAAGGCATCCGCTCCCAAGGCGCCTACTTCCGCGAGGCCTGCGCGTAAGGCTGCCACTGCGGGAGCGCCTGCGGCGAAGAGCGGCTCCGGTTCTTGGCTGGCGGGCTTTATCACCCGTGCCGCCGCCGGTATCGTCTATGCCGTTGTCTTTATCCTGTGTCTGGTTTTGGGTATTGTGCCCACGGCCATCTTCGTGTCCGTCATGAGCGGTCTGTGCTGCTATGAGTTCTTCCGCATGACGAGGCTCGACGGCAAGGTTGCCAACGAGCGCCTTGGTATCGCTGCCGCCGTGCTCTTTCCGCTCTCGGCGCTGGGCGATTCGCTGCTGTTGAACGCCCTGCTGTTCGCTTTGATGCTTGCGGTTGGTATCTGGTATGTCTGGTCTCCGCGCACTCGCATCTCTGACGTTGCCGTGACGCTCATGGGCCCTATCTACACTGGCTTTATGCTGTCGGCTATCGTGCTGCTGCGCGATGCCGTGCCCGGTTTTGCCGGCGCTCTGCTTTCAGTGGGCGTTTGTGCGTCCCTTTGGGTCTCCGACTCGTTTGCCTACATCGTGGGCAGCCGCATCGGTAAGCATAAGATGGTCCCCAAGATCTCTCCCAAAAAGAGCTGGGAAGGCTTTGTCGGCGGCATTTTGGGCTCTGTCTTGATCTGGCTCATCCTGTGGGCGACGCACTTCTATAAGCTGAGCCTGCCCTATGCACTGCTGTGCGGCGTGGTCGTCTCCATCCTGGGCGTTATCGGCGACCTCATCGAGTCACGTATCAAGCGCGGTGTGGGCGTCAAAGATTCCGGTAATCTCATCCCG
The DNA here is from genome assembly GCA_934654775.1 of uncultured Collinsella sp. Lineage (GTDB taxonomy): Bacteria > Actinomycetota > Coriobacteriia > Coriobacteriales > Coriobacteriaceae > Collinsella. The sequence continues at coordinate 78,713 of CAKUGR010000002.1, read as the reverse complement.
GGCCACGGCGGCATGCTCGACCGCAGCGATTCGCTCATCTTTGGCTGCATTACCGCACAGCTGCTGTTGATGATCGGGGGCGTGCTGTAATGGCGTATCAGACCACCTATGGTCCCGATGGGCGTCTTCGTGTTGCCATTCTGGGCTGTACGGGCTCTATCGGCACTCAGGCGCTCGATGTGTGCCGTCAGCATGCCGATCGCCTGCAGGTGACGGCGCTTTCCGTTAACTCCAGCACCTCCGAGCTCGTTGCCGCTGCCCGTGAGTTCTCGGTTCCGGCGGTCGCCGTGGCGGACGCCTCCCATGGCGCCGACGCGGTGCTCCAGGAACTGCCCGAGGGCACGGAGCTCGGCGTTGGCGCGCAGGCCGTGTGCGAGCTCGCATGCCGCGATGATGTCGACTGCGTGCTCGTGGCCATCGTGGGCGCTGCCGGTCTCGAGGCGAGCCATGCTGCCCTGACCTCGAACAAGCGTCTTGCCCTGGCCAACAAGGAGTCGCTCGTCGTCGGTGGCGATCTGCTGATGCCGTTGGCACAGCCGGGTCAGCTTATCCCGGTCGACTCCGAGCATTCCGCCATCTACCAGTGCTATCTGGGCGAAAATCCGCGCGAGGCTCACTGCATTTGGCTTACCTGCTCGGGCGGCCCGTTCTTTGGTCGCACGCGTGATGAGCTCGATCGCGTGACGCGCGCCGATGCCCTGGCGCATCCCACGTGGGCTATGGGTGCCAAGATCACGATTGACTCCGCCACCCTCATGAACAAAGGTCTGGAGCGTATCGAGGCCATGCATCTGTTTGGCTGCGATCTTGATTTCATTAACGTGGTCGTGCAGCGCCAGTCTAAGATTCACTCCATGGTCGAGTTTGCCGACGGATCTGTGATGGCGCATCTCGGTGCCTCCGACATGCGCATTCCCATCCAGTTTGCTTTCTCGTATCCCGAGCGTTGGGATACGCCGGCTCCGCGTATCGATTTCCGCGAGCTAGGGCAGCTTACCTTTGACGCGGCCGATATGGATACCTTCCGCTGCCTTGCGCTAGCCGAGCGTGCCGGCAAGACGGGCGGCACCATGCCGTGCGTGCTCAATGCCGCCAACGAGGTCGCCGTCGATGCCTTTCTGCATGATGGCTGCAGCTTTACCGATATCGACCGCATTGTGGAATCCTGCATGGATGCTCACGATGCGCAGGCGGTCGATTCGTTTGAACAGCTCCGCGACATCGATGCGTGGGCGCGTGAAAAGGCCGCGCAGGTGCTCGCCGCAACCCGTTCTTAACTCATAAGGATTTCTTTTTCGTTTTATGGATACTGTTCTGAGCGTTTTCTCATCGGTCTTTTGGGGCCTGCTGATGCTTTCCGTCCTCGTGTTTTTGCACGAGGGCGGCCACTTTTTGGCGGCGCGTGCCTGCGGTGTCCGCGTGACTGAGTTCTTTTTGGGCCTGCCGTGTCGCTTTGATATCCACCACACGTCGCGTCGTATCGGCACCAAGTTTGGCGTGACGCCGCTGCTGCTGGGTGGCTATGCTGCCATTTGCGGCATGGATCCGACCGACGTCTCGTGTGCCGACCGCGTGCTCGCGGCCATCTATCGCCACGGTCGTGTGACGGTGGCCGATCTTGCTGTCGAGCTCGAGCTGTCCGAGGAGGATGTGCTCGAGGCCTGTGCTTTGCTGTTGGGCTGGGGCTCCATCGCTCCTTGGTATGAAGAAGGGGAAAAGCCTTCGCCCAGTTACTATCCCACCAAGTACCAGACCCTGCCGCGTGACGCGGCGGGTTATACCACCTTTGACGGCCGTCGGTTCGATCGCGAGCACGCGACTGCCGAGGGCGATGTATGGGAGCTGCCGTGCGGCGAGTCCGAATTCCTTGCACGCGAGCGATCGCACACCTATTTGGGCCAGGGCTTTGTCAAGCGTGCCTTTATGCTGCTTGCGGGCATTATCGTCAACATCCTGACGGGCTTTTTGCTCCTTATGAGCATCTATTCCATCGCAGGTGTCACGGTGCCGGTGGATACCAATGTGATCGGCCAGGTTGACGAAGGCTCGATTGCCGCCGAGGCGGGAATTGAGGGCGGCGACGCGATCCTTTCGGTCGACGGCGTATCGTGCTCCACCTGGATGGACGTTTACGATGCCATCGGCAAGGCTGCCGGTAAGGACGATATCGCCATTGAGTACGAGCGTGACGGCAAGCAGCATTCGACCACGGTTGCGCTCAAAGAGGACGAGCGCCTAGGCGTGTATGCCTCTACGCAGGTGGTCCGTTTAGACCCCATCACATCGGCTCGCCTGTCGTTCTCCTATGTTTTGCAGACAGCGGAGGGCGTGATGCGCCTGCTCCAGCCGCAGCATACGATGGAGATTCTCGATCAGTCCTCTTCGATCGTCGGTATTAGCGTTATGTCCTCACAGGCCGCTGCCGCCGGCCCTGCCACGTTCCTTTCGTTTGCCGCCCTCATTTCGTTCTCGCTTGGCTTTATGAACCTGCTGCCCATCCCACCACTCGATGGCGGTAAGCTGGTCATCGAGATCATTCAAAAGATTGCGGGCCGCGAGCTTCCGCTCAAGGTCCAGACGTTTGTGAGCTATGTGGGCATCGCGCTCTTCGCGCTGCTGTTTGTCTATATGCTTCGTTCCGACATCCTTCGATTTATACTGTAGGGGAGTGTTTGGATTGTCTTTATCCCATTCTTTGCCTCGCGAGCTGACGCGCCCCGTGCATGTGGGCGGCGTGCAGATTGGTGGCGGCGCGCCGGTGGTGGTCCAATCCATGACCTGCACCGATACCGCTGATGCTCAGGCAACGCTTGCGCAGGTGTGTGCGTTGGTACAGGCTGGCTGTGATATCGTGCGCGTGAGTGTGCCCACCGAGGCCGCGCTTGATGGTTTCCGCACCATCTGTGCCGAGTCTCCGGTGCCGATTGTCGCCGATATCCACTTTAACCATAAGCTCGCCATTGGCGCCGTGGAGGCCGGTGCCGCCAAGCTGCGCATCAATCCCGGCAATATCGGCGATTGGGCCAAGGTTGACGCGGTGATCGATGCTGCGGGTGCCGCGGGCTGTGCGATTCGTATCGGCGTCAATGCCGGTTCGCTTGAGCAGGATATTGCCGAGCGCGATGATCTCACGCAGCCCGAAAAGCTCGTGATGTCGAGCGAGCGTTTCGTCAAGCATTTTGAAGATCGCGGCTTTACGAACATTGTGCTTTCGGCCAAGGCCCATAGCGTGCAAACGACGCTCGATACCTATCGAGCCCTGTCGCGTGAGATTCCCCACGTTCCGCTTCACCTGGGCGTAACCGAGGCGGGTACCAAGCTGCAGGGCACCATCAAGAGCTCGGTGGGCCTTGGTATTCTGCTGTCTGAGGGTATCGGTGACACCATGCGCGTCTCTCTCACGGCCGATCCGGTTGAGGAGCCGCCGGTTGCCTGGGGAATTCTGCAGTCGTTGGGCCTGCGTCGCCGCGGTCCCGAGATTGTCTCGTGCCCCACGTGCGCCCGCTGTCAGGTTAACCTGATTCCTATCGCCGAGGAAGTAACCGAGCGGCTTAAGAACTATGCCGCGCCGCTTTCGATTGCCGTCATGGGATGTGCCGTTAATGGTCCCGGTGAGGCTTCCGACGCCGACCTGGGCGTTGCTTGCGGACGTGGTCAGGCCCTGCTCTTTTCGCATGGCCAGATCATTGGTAAAGTAGCTGAGGATCAAATTGTCGACGCGCTTATGGCCGAGGTCGACAAGCTTATTGAGGAGAAATAAATGACTCGAGCAATGTATATGTCTAAGCTCTATGCGCCGACGCTCAAAGAGGATCCGGCCGACGCCGAGCTTGCAAGCCATCGCCTGCTGCTTCGTGCCGGTATGATCCGCAAGGAGGCCGCCGGCCTGTATTCCTATCTGCCGCTCGCTTGGCGCTCGATTCGTAAGATCGAGAACATCGTGCGCGACGAGATGGACGCTGCGGGCGCCCAGGAGCTCATGATGCCCATTATGGTCGATGCCGAGCTGTGGCGTGAGTCCGGCCGCATCGATGCCTATGGCAAGGAGCTCGTGCGCTTTGACGACCGTCATGGTCGCGAGTTTGTGCTGGGCCCCACGCACGAGGAGACCGTCACGGCCCTGGTGCGCAATGAGCTGCGCTCCTATAAGCAGCTGCCCGTCAACCTGTACCACATTCAGGATAAGTTCCGCGACGAGTTCCGTCCCCGCTTTGGCCTGATGCGCGGTCGTGAGTTCATCATGAAGGACGCCTACAGCTTCTCTGCCACGCAGGAGAGTCTGCAGGAGGAGTACGACAAGATGAAGCAGGCCTACGCCAACATCTGCGAGCGCTGCTACATCAAGGCTCTGCCCGTTGTCGCCGACTCCGGTGAGATCGGTGGCGACACCTCCGTTGAGTACATGGCTCTGGCCGACGCCGGCGAGGCATCGCTCGTCTACTGCGATGACTGCGGCTTTGCTGCCGACGACGAGGCTGCAAACACCAAGGTGGTCGTGACCGAGGGCCCTGGCGACGGTGCGCTCACCAAGGTCGAGACTCCGGGCTTGGGCACCATCGAGGCCGTCGCCAAGTTCTTCGGCTTCCCCGAGAACGGTACGCGCAAGTCGCTGGCGTTGATCGATGCCGAGGGCAAGCCGGTCGTTGCCATTGTCCCGGGCGACCACGAGCTCAATGACTGCAAGGCCGAGCATGTCTTTGGCAAGGGCTATCGTATGATGACCGACGAGGAGCTCCAGGCCTACGGTCTGCACAAGGGCTTTATCGGACCGGTCAACCTGCCCGAGGGCATCCGTCTGGTCTGCGACGAGAGCCTGCGCGAGTCCAAGCAGTGGGCTTGCGGCGCCAACGAGGTCGACTACCACTTTACCGGTGCCTGCCCCGAGCGCGACTTTACCGTCGATGAGTGGGCCGACCTGGTTACTGTCGTTGCCGGCGATCCCTGTCCGCACTGCGGCAAGCCGCTCTCTGCTGCCCGCGGCATCGAGGTTTCCCAGGTCTTCCAGCTTGGCACTAAGTACTCCGAGGCCATGGGTGCCACCTTTATGGATGAGGACGGCAAGGAGAAGCCGCTTATCATGGGTTGCTACGGCGTGGGCGTGTCCCGTTCGCTCGCTGCCGTCGTGGAGCAGCACAATGACGAGCATGGTATCGTCTGGCCGGTTTCCGTCGCTCCCTACGAGGTCGCGGTGATTCCACTCGACCCCAAGAAGGAGGAGTGCGCCACCGTCTGCGACCAAATCGTCGAGGGCCTGTGCGCCGAGGGTATCGAGGTCGTCGTCGATGACCGCGACGAGCGTCCCGGCTTTAAGTTTGCCGATAACGACCTCATGGGCTTCCCGTATCAGGTCGTTCTGGGTAAGCGCGGCCTTAAGAACGGTACCGTCGAGCTCAAGGACCGTGCGACGGGCGAGCGCGAGGATGTGGCGATCGATGAGGTCGTCGCCAAGGTTGCTGAGCTTGTGAAGGCGGCCCGTCGTTAATCCGCGGCATTGCCAATAGCTGCGTTACGGGGCGGCCCCGCATTTCTCCGAAATAGGGGAGTTGTGGGGCCGTCCTTTTGTTTGCCGATGTACTCAATCGCTAAAAGGAAAACCCCACAGCCCATGCGAGCTGCGGGGTTTTCCTTTGTGCCTCCGATGCGAAATGAATCGCTCAGATATTACTGATAATCGACGACGTCGATCCAGTTCTTAAGGAACTCATCGTTCACGTTGCGCTTACGAGCAAGCTCGGAAGCGGCGACGATGCTCGTCCATTGACGTACGACCTGCATGGGCATGTCGGCGCGGTCGCAGTAGAGCTCCAGGTAGGCCTCGGCCTGGTCCTTGCTGTTGAGGGCGAAGAGCAGGTAGGTGGTTGCAACGTCGGCGGCAGGGGAGCCCTGGGTGGCGTGTGCCCAGTCGCACACGTAGAGCTGGCCGTCGTCACCGACGATGACGTTGGAGGGGTTGAAGTCGCCGTGGCAGACCTTGAACTCCTTGGTCATGCCGTCCAGACGCTCCTGAAGGTTGTAGCGCGTGGTGGCATTGAGCTGATCCAGGCTGTCGATCATGCGGGCGAACTTGTCGCGCTGACGGTTGAGCAGCGGGGAGGTGTAGCCGTGGATCTCGATCTGGAGGTCGACGAACATCTCGAGGTACTCACCGAAGCGCTGGGGCTCGGCAGTCATCTTCTCGGCAAGGGTGGTGCCCGGGACCTTCTCGGTCACAAGCGCCCAGCCGTTGGCGTTCTCGAGCTGGGAAACCTCGAGAGCCTTGGGGCTGCGGATGCCGCACTCATTGATGCGGGCAAGATTCAAAGCCTCGTTGAACACGTCGGAGACAGGCTTGGTCTCGTTGAAGACCTTGACGATCTTGTCGCCCAGGTCGTAAACGACCTTGTTGCCACGGCGGACGAGCTCGGTCTTGGAATCGGGTAGCAGCATGGTTGCATCCTTTCAACGATGCGATAGAAGCGACGGCGGGGGTGTGTGAAACACCCGTGCACCCCCGCCGTTAAAAACCGTGCTAAAACTAGCAGACGGCGTAATCCTGGGGTTCGCGGCCGTAGTAGGCGTCCAGGTAGAGCTCCTTGATCTCGCTCATGAGCGGGTAGCGCGGGTTAGCGCCGGTGCACTGGTCGTTGAATGCCTGCTCGGTCATCTCGTCGAGCGTGTCGAGGAAGTACTGCTCGTCGACACCGTAGTCGGCGATGGTCTTCTTGACGCCGATGAAGTCCTTGAGCTCCTCGAGCTTCGTGATGAAGTTCTCGAAGGTCTCCTTGTCGTCCTTGCCCTCGATGCCGCAGTACTTGGCCATCTCGGCGTAGTTGTGCAGCGCGTTGGGGTAAGGATACTGGGAGAAGGTGCCCATCTTGACGGGAGCCTCGGCGGCGTTGTAGCGCATGACGCGGGTCAGGATGACGGCGTTGGCGATGCCGTGGGGCAGGTGATGGAAAGCGCCGAGCTTGTGAGCCATGGAGTGGTTGAGGCCCAGGAAGGCGTTGGCGAAGGCCATACCGGCCATGCAGGAGGCGTTGTGCATCTCCTCGCGGGCGTGCGGGTCCTTGGCGCCGTTCTCGAAGCTGGAGGGCAGGTTCTCGAAGACGAGCTTGGCAGCGCGCTCAGAGAGGCCCTTGGTGTAGTCGGAAGCCATGATGGAGACGTAGGACTCGATGGCGTGGGTCATGACGTCGATGCCGGAGGCAGCGGTCAGGCCGCGCGGGGCGGTCATGCAGTTGTCGGCGTCGACGATAGCCATGTTGGGGAGCAGCGCGTAGTCGGCGAGCGGCCACTTGATGCCGGTCTCCTTGTCGGTGATGATGGCGAACGGCGTGCACTCGGAGCCGGTACCCGAGGAGGTCGGGACGGCGACGAAGTAGGCCTTCTTGCCCATCTCGGGGAAGGTGAAGATACGCTTGCGGATGTCCATGAAGTCCATGGCCATGTCCTCAAACTTGCACTCGGGGTGCTCGTACATCATCCACATGATCTTGCCGGCGTCCATAGCGGAGCCACCGCCGACGGCGATGATGACGTCCGGCTCAAAGAGAGCCATCTGCTTGGCGCCACGACGTGCACACTGCAGCGACGGATCGGGCTCGACGTCGTAGAAGCAGTCGTGGGCGATGCCCATCTCGTCGAGCTTGGCCTCGATGGCGCGGGTGTTGCCATTCTTGAAGAGGAACTGGTCGGTGACGATGAAGGCGCGCTTCTTGCCCATGACGGTACCGAGCTCGTCGAGAGCGACGGGCGTGGAACCCTTCTTGAAGTAGACCTTCTCGGGAGCGCGGAACCAAAGCATGTTCTCACGGCGCTCGGCCACAGTCTTAACGTTGATCAAGTGCTTCACCCCAACGTTCTCGGAGACGGAGTTGCCGCCCCAGGAGCCGCAGCCCAGGGTCAGAGACGGCTTCATGCCAAAGTTGTACAGGTCACCGATGCCGCCGTGCGAGGACGGGGTGTTGATGACGATACGGCAGGCCTTCATGACGTGCTCGAACAGGCTGATCTTCTCGGCCTGGGCGGGGTGCACGTACAGAGAGGCGGTGTGGCCCGGGCCACCGGCGAGCACCAGGTGCTCGGCCTTGTCGACGGCCTCCTGGAAGTCCTTGGCGTGGTACATGGCCAGGACCGGGGAGAGCTTCTCGTGGGAGAACTCCTCTTTGGCGGGGTCGGTAGAGGTGACCTCGGCGATCAGGATCTTGGTCTTGGCGGGAACCTCGATGCCGGCGAGCTCGGCGATCTTGGCGGCAGCCATGCCGGGGATGCGGTGATCGAGAGCGCCGTTCTTGAACATGGCGGCACGCAGAGCCTCCATCTCGGCACCCTGCTTGACGAAGTAGCAGCCGCGCTTCTGGAACTCGGCCTTGACCTGGTCATAGATGCTGTCGATGACAGTCACGGACTGCTCGGAAGCGCAGATCATGCCGTTGTCGAAGGTCTTGGAGTGGATGATGGAGTTGACGGCGAGCAGCACGTCAGCAGTGTCGTCGATGATGACCGGGGTGTTGCCGGCGCCGACGCCCAGGGCGGGCTTGCCCGAGGAGTAAGCGGCCTTGACCATGCCCGGGCCACCGGTGGCGAGAATGATGTCGACGTCGCGCATGACCATGTTGGTCAGCTCGATGGAGGGGACATCGACCCAGCCGATGATGCCCTCGGGGGCGCCGGCCTTGACGGCGGCGTCAAGCACGAGCTTGGCGGCGGCGATGGTGCACTTGGCGGCAGCCGGGTGCGGGGAGATGATGATGCCGTTGCGGGTCTTCAGGCTGATCAGCGTCTTGAAGATCGCGGTGGAAGTGGGGTTGGTCGTCGGGATGACGGCGCCCACGATGCCGATGGGCTCGGCGATCTTGGTGATGCCGTAGGCCTCGTCGCGCTCCAGGACACCACAGGTCTTGGTGTTCTTGTAAGCGTTGTAGATGTACTCTGCGGCGTAGTGGTTCTTGATGACCTTGTCCTCAAGAACGCCGCGGCCGGTCTCCTCGATGGCCATCTTCGCCAACGGGATACGAGCTTTGTTGGCGGCCATGGCGGCCTCGTAGAAGATCTTGTCGACCTGCTCCTGCGTGTACGTAGCAAAAAGCGCCTGGGCCTCTCGCATCTGAGCGAGCTTAGCCTCAAGCGCCTCTACGTTGTCCACAATTGCGGGAGTAGTGTTTTCCGGTGACTTTTTCACCATTTGTGTCTCCTTGCGATCGGAGATTTACCCTACGCCTTGCATGATAGCAAGAAATTATTCGGCGAACGGTAAGATTCCCGTAAAAGGCACACTAAAACGCTTCAACTAAATGAAGCGGTTCAACTAAACTATCCGCCTCTGCATCGCCCCACTCATTGGGGACACTCATTGGGGACAGGCTTACATGAGTGCTTTCACTCATTTGGGACAGACATCGTTTTGCCATTTTGCCGTTCTGGACCTGTTTTTGCCGCTTATTGGATATAAATAGGTCACAGGCTCAGCATTTCGCGTTCCTTCTCTCCTTTTAGGTGTTGCCTGTTCGCCTGTTCAGTTTTGAAAGGAGAGATTTTGCTTCGATGCGCCCGCGCCGTTTCGCTCACCGGCTACTACCACGTCTTTGACCGTGGCAACTCCAAACAGATTATTTATGAAGATGACTCCGACCACTATCGTTTCTTATCGGATATCTCGGACAGGTTCGCGCGCCATGACGTGGCGGTGTTGGCCTGGTGCCTTATGGATAATCACTTCCATTTGATGGTTGATGACCCATTTGACAACCTTTCAAAGGCAATGCAGTGCGCACTGACGGCATATGCTAAGTATTTCAATGGGAAAACGGGGAGAACGGGTCATCTGTTTGACAATCGCTATTCGCGGGTTGCGGTTGAGTCAGACACGCAGGCAGTGCAGCTGCTCGATTATATCCATCTCAATCCCGTAAAAGGCGCTCTCGACTCGCTCGATGCCTACCGCTGGTCAAGCTTCAGGGCATACCAGCTGGGCTACGATCCCTTTGACATCTGCGATGCGGCCCCCATGCTCGATATTGTCGGGGGTTCCCGTCGCTATTGCGAGCATCTTAAGGAAGTCGCCAGGCGGATCTGGTCAGTGGAGGTTCTTCCACGCCGGCGGATCCCCGATGGGGAGGCCCTTTCCGTTGCGCGCGAAGTCCTGCCGAGCATAGATCCTGCGCTGCTCAAGGCCCTGCCACGCCCCGAACGCGATGCCTGTCTGCTGAGGCTCAGGCGGGCGCATCTTACGGTCAAGCAAATTGCCCGTATCACTGGCATCGGCGCTACAAGTGTGACCAAGTCCACTGCAGGCTGGAACGAGGCTGCGTGAGGCATGGATTGGGGCCGATCGACGCACTGTGAGCTTAGGAAAGCACTCATCTAAGTCTGTCCCCAATGAGTGAAAGCACTCATCTAAGTCTGTCCCCAATGAGCGCAAAAAGGCGCCCTCCGTAGGGGAGGACGCCTTTGGTAAGTTCTATGTGAACGCGAGGTCTTTGACCCGGAGAGTCCGAGGTACTTGTTGGTAAGACCTTATTTAGGAGCGCGCAACCTTGCCGGACTTGAGGCAGGTGGAGCAAACGTTCATCTTGCGACGGTGACCATCGACGACGACGTAGACGCGCTGAATGTTGGGGCGGAACTTACGGTTGGTGACGCGGTGAGAGTGGCTGATGGAGCGACCGGCAACGGGGTGCTTACCGCAAACTTCGCAAACTTTGGACATAACTGACCCTCCTTGGGCGACAAACGAACATGTCGCGTTAACAAACAAGCCTGAACTATAGCACAGAAGCAGCTCCCTGTGCGTAATCTACACAGAGATATTCCTCTTTTGGCGATAGTGCCCACGCTACGGCCCTGGACGTAGATCCGATTTGCGTGTAGCAGAGGGGATTATGCCAGCTCGCAACGAGGTTTTCAAGCTCGTCCCACAAATATATATAGGTTTATGGAGTGATTGGGCCCGTTTACGGATTGCCCGCTATTTATGCTCGCAATTGAGCTCGAGGTTGGCTACACTATCCCTTGACCATTAAAGGGGTACGAGATACCCACATGGAATTACATAGCTGCCAATCGAGCAGCCCTTCCTGTGGGTGTCTGGTCCGCTTTGAGCGGTCGGGCATCTATTTTTTTGACTGTGTCAGCAGTCAAGACATGTGAGGAAGGAGATCGATGGGCACGACTTCCCCCAAGGCGGTCATCATGGACGAGACCGCCGTCAACCGAGCGATGACCCGCATCGCGCACGAGATCCTCGAGCGCAACGAGGGCTGTGAAGACCTCGCTCTGGTGGGCATCGTCACGCGCGGCGACCTTCTGGCAAAGAAGCTTGCCGAGGCGATCAAGGAGATCGAGGGTGTCGACGTTCCGCTCGGCAGCCTGGACATCAGCTTCTATCGCGATGACTATGCGACCAATTTCGCTCCCGCGATCCACGCTACCAACATTCCCTTCAGCGTCGACGGCAAGCGCGTCGTGCTGGTGGACGACATCCTGTACACGGGTCGCACCATCCGCGCCGCTCTGGACGCCGTTATGGACCTGGGCCGTCCGAGCCGAGTCGAGCTGGCAGTTCTCGTTGACCGCGGTCACCGCGAGCTCCCTATCTCGCCGGACTTTGTCGGCAAGAACGTCCCCTCGTCGCACGAGGAGAACGTGCACCTATATATGAAGGAAGTCGACGGCCGTACCGCTGTCGAAATCAACGACGTCGCGCCGGGTTCCCACGTGGGCTCCGCGCCGCTGGGAGGTGAGTAGTACCGTGGCGTTCAATCATAAGCACCTGATCGACATTACCGAGTACTCCGAAGAGGACATCAAGCTCATCCTCGAGACCGCCAAGGCGTTCTCCGAGGTCAACGAGCGTGCTATCAAGAAGGTCCCCACGCTCAAGGGCAAGACCATCGTCAACATGTTCAATGAGCCCTCGACGCGTACCCGCAGCTCCTTCGAGCTCGCCGAGAAGCGTCTTTCGGCCGACAGCCTCAACTTCGGCGGCTCCTCGACCTCCACGGTCAAGGGCGAGAGCCTCGTCGATACCGTCGAGACCCTCAACGCCTACAAGATCGACTGCATCGTCGTGCGCGACAAGCATGCCGGTGCTCCCTACATCGTCACGCAGAATTCGCCCGCGAGTGTTATCTGCGCCGGTGACGGTAAGCACAACCACCCCACGCAGGCCCTGCTCGACCTGTACACCATCTGGGAGCACAAGGGTGACTTCCACGGCCTGAAGGTCGCCGTCGTCGGCGACATCGCCCACTCCCGCGTTTGCGGCTCGCTGATCCCCGCGTTGAAGATCATGGGCTGCGAGACCTACGCCGTCGCCCCCGGCACGCTGCTGCCGCCGGCGCCCGAGGTCCTGGGCTGCGACCATGTGACGAGCAACCTCGATTCCGTCCTGCCCGAACTGGACGTCGTCTACATGCTGCGCGTGCAGCAGGAGCGCCTCGAGGGTGCCCCGTTCCCGACCATTCGCGAGTACCACAAGCTCTTCGGCCTGACCAAGGACCGTGAGAAGCTCATGAAGCCCGACGCGATCATTTGCCACCCGGGCCCCATCAACCGCGGCGTCGAGTTCGACTCCTATATGGCCGACCACCCGCAACGCTCCGTCATCCTGGAGCAGGTCTACGCCGGTATCTGCGTGCGTATGGCTATCCTGTATCTGCTGCTTGGAGGTGCCGATAATGGCCTTGCTTCTTAAGAATGCCCACGTCGTCGACCCGTCCGTCGAGCTTGACGGTGTCGTTGACGTCCTGATCGACGGCGACAAGATCGCCGAGGTCGGCGAGAACCTCGCCGCCGAGGGAGCCGAGGTCCGCGACCTATCCGGTAAGTACCTCGTCCCTGGCCTGGTGGATATGCACGTCCACCTGCGCGAGCCCGGTTACGAGGTCAAAGAGGACATCGAGAGCGGCACCCGCGCAGCTGCCAAGGGCGGCTTCACCGGCGTGTGCGCCATGCCCAACACCGACCCCGTTACCGATAACGGTACCGTCGTTGAGTTCGTCAAGTCCCGCGCTGCCGAGGTCGGCCACTGCCGCGTCTATCCTTCTGGCGCCATGACCCGCGGTCTTAAGGGCGAGGCTATGTCCGAGATGGGCGATATGGTCGCCCACGGCGCCGTCGCCTTCACCGACGACGGTCGCGGCGTGCAGGGTGCAGGCATGCTCCGTCGTTGCATGGACTACGGCAAGATGTTCGGCAAGGTCTTTATGAGCCATTGCCAGGACGAGGACCTGGTCGGTCACGGCCAGATCAACGAGGGCAAGGTCTCTACCCGTCTGGCCCTCGAGGGCTGGCCGGCGGCAGGCGAGGAGCTGCAGATCGCTCGCGATATCGAGATCGCCAAGCTGACCGGTGCCAAGCTGCACATTCAGCACATCTCCACGGCCCATGGCCTGGAGCTCGTTCGTGCCGGTAAGGCCGCTGGCGTGCAGGTCACCTGCGAGGCCACCCCGCACCACATGTTCCTGACCGAGAACGACCTGGACGAGACTTACAACACCTCGCTCAAGGTCAACCCGCCGCTGCGTACCGACGAGGACGCCGAGGCTATCCGCCAGGGCGTCATCGACGGCACCGTCGACGCTATCGTCACCGACCATGCTCCCCACACCCCGTGGGAGAAGGCCCGCGAGTTCGAGCTTGCACCCTTCGGTATGATCGGCCTCGAGACCTCGCTGGCACTCGTGCTCACCGAGCTAGTCAATACCGGCAAGATGAGCATGGGCCGCATGATCGAGCTCATGGCCATCAAGCCGCGTGAGATCCTGGGCCTTGACCAGGTCCAGGTCAAGGCGGGCTCCGTCGCCGACCTGACCGTCTTCGATCCCACCGTCACCTGGACGGTCGGCGAGGACGGCTACGAGTCGCGCGCCGAGAACTCCGGTTTTGCCAGCCGCACGCTCACCGGTCGTGCCACCGATGTGTTTGTCGGCGGTAAGCAGACGCTTGCCGACGGCTGCATCTGCTAGCATAGCCTTATCGCTTTTGTGCGCGGCGCCCTTGCGGCGCCGCGCTTTCTGTTCGCCTGAACCATGCAACCGCATGGGGGATTGGAGCGTCTATGCCCACACCTTCCACTGCACGCATGCACGACTTCGAGGTCGTCTCGAACCAGGAGATCGCCGACGGCATCTTCTCGCTCGTTATCTCGGCCCCCAAGCTTGCAAGTGCGCTCAAGCCCGGTCAGTTCGTGAATATCGCCGTGCCGGGCGATGCTTCCTCGCTGCTTCGCGTGCCCCTGAGCTTCTATCGCGCCGACGCCGAGGCCGGCACCGTCGAGCTGTGGTACGCCGTCGTGGGCGATGATACCCGTCGTCTGTCGCAGATGGCCCCTGGCTCCACCTCCAACTTGCTGGGCCCTGGCGGCCGCGGCTGGCTCGTTCCCGAGGGCACCCGGAAGGCGCTGCTCGTGGCGGGCGGCATTGGTGTTCCGCCCGTGCTCTGCCTGGCTGACATGCTTGTCGAGCAGGGTGTGGACGTTGACGTGTGCCTGGGCTTTGGCACCGCGTCCAAGGCCGTGGGCGTCGATGAGTTCCGCGCGCTGGGTGCCACGGTCAACGTGTGCACCGACGATGGCTCGCTGGGCACGCATGGCTTTTGCACCGATCCGGCAGCTGAGCTGCTCGGCGAGGGCGGTTACGACTACGTCGCCAGCTGCGGTCCCGCCGTCATGATGAAGAAGGTCGCCGCCGCTGCCGCCGAGGCCGGCGTGTACTGCGAGGTGTCGCTCGAGCGCATGATGAGCTGTGGCTTTGGCGCCTGCAACACCTGCAACGTCGAGACGGTCGACGGTATGAAGGGCGCCTGCATGTGCGGCCCCGTGTTTGATGCTTCCAAGGTGGTGGTCTTCTAGTGGGTACCGTGAACATGGCCGTCGATTTCGGCGGCGTCAAGATGCAGAACCCCATCAACACCGCAGCCGGTACCTTTGGCTACGGTTGGCAGTTCCAGAACTTCTTCGATGTCTCTCAGCTGGGCGCCATCACCACCAAGGGCTGCGCTGCTGAGCCCTGGCCCGGCAATCCCGCACCCCGCATGGCCGAGATCCCCGGCGGCATGATCAATTCCGTGGGCCTTCAGAACCCCGGTGTGGCCGCTTTCGCCCGCGAGTCCGGTCCGTGGCTCGAGCAGCTCTCCAAGGACGGCTGCCAGGTCATCTGCCAGGTTGCCGGTCATTCCGTGGACGAGTTTGTCCGTGCGCTCGAGATGTATGTCGAGCTGTGCCCCTGGGCTGCCGGCTATGAGATCAATGTGAGCTGCCCCAACATTGCCGCCGGCGGTGCCGCCATGGGCTCCACGCCCGAGGGCGCCTCTGCTGTCATGGCCGCGTGCCGCAAGGTGACCGACAAGCCGCTGTTCGTAAAGATGGCTCCGGTCAACGTTGCCGAGATTGCCAAGGCTCTCGAGGCCGCCGGTGCCGATGGCCTTTCGGTCATTAACTCCATCCAGGGTATGGCCATCGACGTTCACACCCGCAAGTCCCGCGTGGCCAAGCCCAAGGGCGGCCTTTCGGGCCCGCTGTGCCACCACATCGCCGTGCGCATGGTCTGGGAGGTTGCCCAGGCCGTCGATATCCCCATCAACGGCGTCGGCGGCGTCATGACCGGAGAGGACGCGGCCGAGTTTATCCTGGCTGGCGCTACCTGCGTGTCGGTCGGTATGGCCAACTTCGTCGATCCGTGCGCCTCGATCAAGATCGCGCACGAGCTCGAGGCCTGGGCCGAGTCCCAGGGCGTGAAGGACATCAACGAGCTGGTAGGTGCTTTCGAATGCTAGAGACCGATGCCCGCGACCGCGTTATCGTCGCCCTCGACTGCGACCGTGAGCGTGCGCTCGAGCTCGCCCATGAGCTTTCGGGCCATGCCGCCTGGCTCAAGGTGGGTATGACGCTCTATTACGCCGAGGGTCCCGAGATCGTCAAGACCTTTAAGGACCTGGGCTTCAAGGTCTTTCTCGACCTTAAGTTCCACGACATTCCGCATCAGGTGCGTGGCGCCGCCCGTTCGGCCTCGCTTGCCGGTGCCGACCTGCTTTCGGTCCACGGCCTGGGCTCGGGTGCCATGCTCGCCGCCTGCCGTGAGGGCGCCGAGGAGGCTCGTGAGGACCGCGCCAAGCTTGTCGCCATCACCGTGCTTACGAGCATGAACCAGGATGCGCTGGCAGAGATCGGCGTCGAGTCGCCCGTGGCCGAGGAGGCCGCGCGTCTCGCGAAGCTCGCTCAGGCCAACGGTATCGACGGCATCGTGTGCTCGCCGATGGAGGCTCATGACATGCGTGAGCTGCTGGGCCCCGATGCGTTGATCGTGACCCCGGGCGTGCGCCCGGTTGGCGCTGCGCTGGGTGATCAGTCCCGCGTGGCCACGCCTTCCCAGGCAATTGAGCGCGGCGCGAGCCACATCGTGGTGGGCCGTCCCATCACCGGTGCCGACGATCCGGTTGCCGCGTTTGATGCCATCGTCGCCGAGCTGGTCGAAAACGTCGCGTAAAAGATTCCCTCAAGTCACCACTTTTGGGTCTCATTAGCACAAAATAGCCCCTGTGCCTGCGAAAACTTTCCCATCCTTTGTGTGGAATCGCAGGTCAGGGGCTCAACTTTTAGCGCAATATATTGCACTTTTTGCGGGTATCGTCTAACCTATGGAGCCGCGATTGGGCATTTTGTACGTTTTACGTGCTAAAATGCCAAATATTGAATCAGATATAACCCAACTATTTGGAGGTACGAATGGCACTCCCTCAGCTTACCGATGAGCAGCGCAAGCAGGCTCTTGAGAAGGCTGCCGCCGCACGTCACGCTCGCGCAGAGCTCCGTGAGCAGATCAAGAAGGGCGAGAAGTCCCTCGAGTCCGTGCTCAACTCCGATGACCCCATCGCTTCCCGCATGAAGGTTTCCACCCTCATCGAGTCCCTCCCCGGCTATGGCAAGGCCAAGGCCGCCAAGATCATGGAGGAGCTCGGCATCTCCGCTACCCGTCGCGTCCAGGGCCTCGGCGTCCGTCAGCGCGAGCAGCTCCTCGAGCAGCTGACCAAATAAGTGAGCGCTCAGGATTCAAAGCTCTTTGTGATTTCTGGACCGTCAGGCGCAGGCAAGGGCACGCTCGTCACTCGTGTGCGCGAGCGTCGCTCCAACCTGGGCCTGACGGTTTCGGCTACCACGCGAGCACCACGCAAAGGTGAGGTCGATGGCGTCAACTACTTTTTCCTGACGCGCGAGGAGTTCGACCGCCGCGTGGCAAACGGTGAGTTTGTTGAGTGGGCCGAGGTCCACGGTAACTGCTACGGCACGTTGGTGAGCGAGGTCCAGTCCAAGCTCGCTTCGGGCGCGTCTCTGATTTTGGAGATCGATGTCCAGGGTGCCCTGCAGGTCAAGGAGCGTTTCCCCGAGGCCGTGTTGATCTTTATCAAGCCTCCCTCGCTCGAAGTGCTTCGCGAGCGTCTGGTCGGTCGTGGAACCGAGACGCCCGAGACGATCGAGCTGCGTATGGCAAACGCCGCCGATGAGCTTGCCCTTGCCGACCACTACGACGACGTCGTGGTGAATGACGATCTCGACCGCGCGACCGACGAGCTCGTTCGCGTTCTCGATATGCATGAAAGGATCTGAGGTCTGTGTCCGTTGTAAAGCCTTGCATTGACGATCTTCTGGAGAAGACCGATCACAACCGCTTCCTGCTCGCTTCGCTTGCCTCCAAGCGTGCCTGCGACATCAATAGCATGCTGCGTGGCCAGCACAACCGCGTGCTTGCCGTCCAGGATGTCGACGACATCACCATTGCGCTTTCCGGCGCCGATACCATCTCGATGGCTATGGACGAGATCGTCGACGGCGACATCTCCTATGACGAGGCCCGTTACGAGAAGGCACTCGGCCACAAGGTTGCTGAAGCCTAAATGGCAGCTCGCGTCTGCTTGGTCCACTATCACGAGGTTGGACTGAAGGGCAAGAACCGCGCACATTTTGAGCATATCCTCATGGATAACATTAAGGCGGCCTTGGCCGCCTTTTCCGTGAACGCCGTGTCTCGAATTTCCGGTTATATCCTCGTGACCTTTAACGAGCATCAGGCCGACGAGGCGGCGCGTGTCATCCGCACCGTCCCCGGCGTTGCCCGTGTGTCCCTGGCGTATCACACTAACCGCGACCCGCAGGAGTACTGCGCCGCCGCCGTCAAGGCGCTGCGCGAGTTTGGCCCCTTCGATTCGTTTAAGGTGCACGCCAAGCGCTCCAATACTGACTATGAGCTCACCTCGATTGATATCAATCGTCAGGTGGGCGAGGTGCTGTGCGAGGCCTTCCCCGATAAAAAGGTTCAAATGCACGACCCCGATGCGATGGTGCACGTACTGGTGGTCCAGGGTAGCGTTTACGTGTACGCGCGCTCCGAGCGCGGCGTGGGCGGTCTGCCGGTGGGTTCTGCCGGCAAGGTTGTGACGCTTCTGTCGTCGGGCATCGATTCTCCGGTGGCGACCTGGATGCTCGCGCGTCGCGGCGCGGTGTGCGTGCCGGTGCATTTCTCCGGTCGTCCGCAGACGCCCGACACGAGTGAGTACCTGGTGCAGGACATCATCCGTGCGCTTGAGCCGGGTGTCCAGATCGGCCGCCTTTACGTGGTGCCGTTTGGCGATTGCCAGCGTGAGATTTCCGTCACCTGCCCCAGCAACCTGCGCGTGATCATGTATCGCCGCATCATGTATTCGGTTGCCGAGCGCATTGCGCATATCGAGGGCGCCAAGGCCATCGTGACCGGCGAGTCGCTCGGTCAGGTTGCCTCCCAGACGCTCGAGAACATCATGGCCGTCAACGAGGCCGTCAGGATCCCTGTGTTCCGCCCGTTGATCGGTTCGGACAAGCAGGAGATCATTGCGCGCGCTCAGGAGATCGGTACGTTCGATATTTCCACTGAGGTGGCGCCCGACTGCTGCACGCTGTTTATGCCGCGTCGTCCCGAGACGCATGCCAAGCTCGATGCCGTGCACGAGGCCTGGGAGCTGCTCGACCATGAGGAGATGATCGAGCGCCTGCTTAAGCAGACCGAGTACATCGATTTCTCCAGTAACACGTATAAGGCCCCTAAGACCTTAAAACGCAAACATTCGGAGCTTTCTCCGCGTGAGATTTATCAAGATCACGAGTAATGTTGTGTATAGACCGACGGTGGATTTGCATCGTCGGTCTTTTGCTATCTGGGCGTTTGATAGCGAAGCGCTCATTCGTTGACGTCTGCCTGAATTAATGGACACATTCGCGCAAGGTTTTGGTCAGCTTTTGGTTTGACCGTCAAAACTAGTTTACGCGAATGGCTCGTTTGGCTGCGATTTCCTGACACGATGGTGTTGGGAGGTTTTTGCTATGGCGCAGCGCAAACAACACGAACGGGTCAAACGAATGGACCGCTTGGCGGGCAAGTTGCTCGGGCACAAGGCGGTGTTCATGGTGATGCTCGTTGTCATTGCGATGGCGAGTGGCTTGGCAATGGCGAGCTTTGGCGGCGAGTCCGGCGGCGTGTCGTTTGAGCGTAATGATGGGTCGGGCACATCGGTTGAGCGGGAGGCTGAGGATACGCTTTCTGATGATGCCGCCGGGTCGTCGAAAAAAAGCTCTTCTGCTGCCGAGGTGTACGTCGATGTCGATGGTGCCGTTGTATCGCCTGGCGTATACCGGCTCAAAGAGGGAGCGCGGGTGTCCCAGGCGATCGATGCCGCGGGAGGACTATCGGCCGAGGCGGATGTGACGGGGCTCAACCGGGCCTCCAAGGTCGCTGATGGGCAAAAAATATACGTGCCAAAGGTGGGGGAGCAGCAGGCGGTTACCGCGGGTTGCGGAGCCGATGGCGTCGCTGTCGTGACTTCGGGCGCGAATGATGCGGCGGGTCTCGTCAACATCAATACGGCGAGCGCGGCGGAGCTGCAGACGCTCTCGGGCATTGGGCCTTCTATGGCGCAGTCGATAATCGACGAGCGTACAAAGAATGGCCCCTTTGCCTCGGTCGATGACCTGATGCGTGTATCCGGCATCGGTGAGAAGAAGCTTGCCAAAATCAAAGATTGTATCTGCGTATGAGCGCGTCCGAGCGCGAACATGTGATGCCTCCGCGGCCCCTGATACCGTGGACGATGGCCTTGTGTGCCGGTATGTGCGTTAGCTGTGTCTTGGTGCTTAACGTGGCCGCCGATGCGCTGCTGGGGGAGCAGGCATCGACAGTTGGACCACTCTTGGTCATTCTCCTTGCCGCCACGCTGCTCGTTGTACTGGCCCGCTTTTGCTCGCGGCTTATCCCGTGGAAACGATGGTTGTATGCCGCGACCATCGGCCTGGTTGCGGGCACGGTTGTATCGGCGTGGTGGACGGCGGGTGCGCTGAGCGCCTCAAAGGCGCTCGACGGCAGAGCGGCGAGTAGCCTTGAATTTGTGGTGCTGGGTGATCCGTCCATAAACGACGAGGCGTATTCCTATACCTGCGAGGCGCGCACGGACGGTAGACGCTTGGCAGAGGTTCGCCTGTTGTGCGACCGCGAGCTCAAAGCCGGCTCGCGTGTGTGTGTCATCGGTCGTGTCTTGCGCTTTGAAAACGATTCGTATGGACGCTCGCGCGTGCTTCGAGGCGAGGTGCGCAAGGTTAAAGCCGTCCGGATTGTATCGGTCGATGAAGGGTCTCCGGGGCTGCTGCTTCGGTTTCGAAATAAGCTGCTTGCGGCTGTCGCACCAGCGACCGATCCGGCGCGTGCGCTCATAGCCGGTGTTGTCTGCGGCCGTTCTGCCGAGCTGCGCGCCCAGCCGGCGGGTGACTGGTTTTCGGTGACGGGAACGGCGCATCTCATCGCCGTCTCGGGCAGCCATTTGGCTATCGTGGGCTTTGTAATCGAGGGCGTTCTGCAATTGACTCGCTGTTCACGCTGGTGTCAACGGGCGCTGTTGGCAATCGCGCTCGTGGCCTACGCCGCCTTTACGGGGGCCTCGCCCTCGGCCGTACGCGCGTGCTGTATGGTCTTTGCGACGCTTGTGGCCAACGGTGCGGGGCGTCGCCGACACGGCGCATCGGCACTCTTTGTGACCATGTCTATCTTTGTGCTGCTCCGCCCAACGGTGCTGTTCGATATGGGATTCCAGCTCTCGTGCGCCAGCGTCTTTGCCATCCTCTGCTTTTGTCCGTATGCCAGCTATGCCTTGATTGAACTGGGCGTGCCGACGGGCATTGCCAGCATGCTTTCCGTCACGCTGTGCTCGCAGCTGGCCACGCTTCCTATCACCATCCCCGCTTTTGGTGCGTTTTCGCTCATAGCTCCACTTGCGAATGCGTTTATCGGTCCGGTGGTGAGTGTGCTGCTTGCCGTATCGCTCGTGCTGGTGCCCTGTTCGCTTGTGGTGCCGTTACAGAACTGGTCGCTTGCCGTGCCCATGATTGCCGCACGCTGTGCGCTTTTCTTTGAGCAACTGTTCGCCGCGGTGCCAGGCGCCTCGGTAAGCGTTCCGCCCGATAGCATGTGGATCTACTTGGCGCCGTGCGCGTTGCTAGCTCTTTTGGTCTGGTGGCCGCGCCCACGTGCGCGTCCTATGACAGTGGGGCTTGCGTGTCTTGTGCTCTTGGCGGTCGTCCCGTATGTATATTGGGATCGATGTGCGCCGGCTTCGGTAACGGTCCTCGACGTGGGCCAGGCCGATGCCATCCTTATTCGCCAGGGTGGGACCGTGGCGCTCGTCGACTGTGGGCTTGATGAGCGCGTGGTACGCGCACTGGTGCGCAATAACGTTCACCATATCGATGCCGTCTTTGTGACGCATTGGGATGAGGACCATTGGGGTGGTCTGCCCGCCGTGCTGGAGCAATTTTCGGTCGGAACCATTGCCGTGGCGGCTGATGCGCTGGAGGATGCCCCTGCCGAGGTCGTGGGACGACCTGGTGTCTCGTATCTGCAGGTGGCCCGTGGAGATACCATCGGCATCGGCGACTTTCGCGCCCGCGTGATGTGGCCATTTGAGTCCGTGGACGGCGAAGGCAATGAAGACTCACTCGTCCTGCTGCTCACCTACGCACAAGAGGGCAAGCGTTTACGCATGCTGCTGACCGGTGACGCCGAGCTCGACCAGGAGCGCGAATTTGTGTTGGAAACGGGAGACATCGATGTCCTTAAGCTTGGGCATCACGGCTCCAAGGTTTCGGTCGACGTCGAGCTGCTGGATGTCCTGAAGCCCGAGCTGTCCCTCGCGAGCGCCGGTGAGGGAAATCGTTACGGCCACCCGTCCGATGAATGCAAAGATGCGGTTCAAAAGGCAGGCGGGGCCTTTGCGTGCACGATTGAACGCGGCGACATTACCGTCACGCCGACCGCGAAGGGTTTCGCGATGCGATGCCAGCGACCATAACGACGTCGTTGGCGCACCGTAGGTCCCTGGGCTAGAATGGCGTGGTACGAATTAGAGGGCCTGCGAGAGGGGAGCGCGATGTCTGAAACCGGTCTGCTGCCGGCATATCTGATCGTCGGTACCGACGGAGTCAAGCGCGATCACGCTGTCTCGCGCATGAAGGCTCGCTTGGAAAAGTCGGGCATGGTCGAGTTCAACCTCGACGAGCGCGACATGTCCAAGGACCCCGATATCGAGTCGATCATCGGCTCGCTCAATACTTTTCCCATGGGTAGCGAGTTTCGTCTGGTAATCCTCGACGGCTGCTCAAAGCTCGCCAAGTCGGTTTCAGAGCCGCTCGTCGAATACCTCGCAAGTCCCAGTCCTACGACGGTCTGCCTCATCATCGCCGACTCACTTGCCAAGAACACTCGCCTGTATAAGGCGGTCGCAAAGCTCGATAAGAAGGCCGTGATCGATTGCTCGGGCACCAAGCGCTGGGAGCTGCCGCGCCGCGTGCAGCAGATGGCGACGCAGCACGGTAGGTCCATCTCGACGGCTGCTGCCGAGGAGCTCGTCTCGCGCTCGGGCGAAAACACCCGCATGCTCGATAACGACCTGGCAAAGCTCGCCCAGATGGTCGAGGCGCCCCAGATTGAGCTTGCCGATGTGGAGCGCTGGATCGTGCGTACGGCCGAGGTTCAGCCTTGGGACTTCCTTAACGCCGTCTCGGCCCGCGACATGCGCCGTTCGCTCGAGCTCTTTAAACTGCTGCCTTCCAAGAGTTACGTGTGGACCTACACGTTGTTGTGCGGTCGTATCCGCGAGCTTATCGTCGCCAAGGCGCTCGACTCTCGTGGGCAGGGGCGTGAGCTCGCCGCGACGCTCAAGCTTCAGGCCTGGCAGGTCAAGAATCACCTTACCTGGGCACGTCGTTTTTCGATGACCGAGCTCGTTGCCGCCCTGGAGGGTGCCGTTGATGTTGAGCTTGCACTCAAAGGTTCGGCCGATTCGGAGACCGCGCTTTTGCTCTGGATTACGAACATCTTGAGAAAATCGTGATGATACCTGCCTATTTGACAAATTCGTTCTATCTCTTTGAGGGGGAGCGTGCTATAGTAGGCGCTTGCATGACCTCACCGTGTCTCAGAGGTGTCATACATTTTTTGCAAGGAACTCGAAAGGAACTCCAGAAGTGGCAAACATCAAGTCTCAGAAGAAGCGTATCCGCACCAATGAGGCAGCTCGCATGCGTAACAAGGCTGTCAAGTCCGAGCTCAAGACGCTGACCAAGCACGTCCAGTCCGCCGTCGCCGAGGGCGACGCCGAGAAGGCCCAGGCTGCCCTCAAGACCGTCACCAAGCGTCTCGACATGGCTGCCGCCAAGCATGTCATCCACAAGAACCAGGCTTCCAACCGCAAGTCCGGTCTTGCCAAGCTCGTGAACAGCATCAACGCCTAAGTTGTAAATTTCACACCACACAGATTACGCGCATAAATGGAGCCTGTTTTATGGAACAGGCTCCATTTTTTGTACCGCTCGGGTAAGATAGTCCGCATGAATACTTCAAATGACATTTCCCACATCCGCAACTTCTCGATTGTTGCGCACATCGACCATGGCAAGTCCACGATCAGTGATCGCATCCTCGAGCTCACCCATACCGTTGACGAGCGCGACATGGAGTCGCAGCTGCTCGACACGATGGACATTGAGCGCGAGCGCGGCATCACGATCAAGTCCAATGCCGTTCGCGTCTCCTATGATGCCGACGACGGCGAGACGTATCAGTTCAACCTGATCGATACACCGGGCCACGTGGACTTTACCTACGAGGTCTCGCGTTCGCTGGCCGCCTGCGAGGGCGCGGTGCTGGTCGTCGACGCCACGCAGGGCGTCGAGGCTCAGACCGTCTCCAATGCCACGCTCGCCATGAATGCCAACTTGGACATCGTGCCCGCCATCAATAAGATCGACCTGCCCTCGGCGCACCCCGATGAGGTCAAGACCGAGATCGAGGACGACCTGGCCATTCCCGCCGACGATGCCGTGTGTGTGTCGGGCAAGACCGGCGAGGGCATCCATGATCTGCTGGAGTCCATCGTCTTTTTGATCTCACCTCCCAAGGGCGATGCAAATGCCCCGCTCAAGGCACTTATTCTGGATTCGTATTTTGATGAGTACCGCGGCGTCGTGGCCACGGTGCGCGTCTTTGATGGTTCCATCAAAAAGGGCGACACTCTGCGTATGATGCAGGCCGAGGGCGACTTCTTGGTCGACGGCGTGGGCGTCAAGCGTCCCGCCGAGACCCCGGTGGATGCACTGACCGTCGGCGAGGTGGGCTATGTGGTCACGGGTCTGAAGGACCCCGAGGCCGTGCGCGTGGGCGACACCCTCACCTGGGCGTCGAATCCCTGCCCCGAGCCGCTGCCGGGCTACCGCGAGGCCAAGCCCATGGTCTACACGGGCCTGTTTCCCATCGACAACAAGGATTACGAGAACCTGCGCGACGCCCTCGATAAGCTGCACGTCAACGACCCGTCGTTGGTGTGGGAGCCCGAGACGTCGGTGGCGCTGGGCTTTGGTTTCCGCGTGGGCTTCTTGGGCCTGCTGCACATGGAGGTCGTCAAGGAGCGCCTGGAGCGCGAGTTCAATCTGGACCTTATCGCCACGAGCCCCTCAGTTGACTATCACGTCTACAAGACCGATGGTGAGATGATTGATGTCCGCAGCCCGCAGGACCTGCCCGAGGCCACGCGTATCGAGCGTATCGAGGAGCCCTACCTCAAGGCAAAGATTATCTGCCCGCCCGAGTATACGGGTGCCGTCATGCAGCTTGCCATCGAGCACCGCGGCGTCACGACCGATATGATCCACCTGACGAGCAAGTCGGTCGAGATGCGCTTTGATATGCCACTCGCCGAGCTCATCTTGGACTTCTTCGATCAGCTCAAAAGCCGCACCAAGGGCTATGCCTCGCTCGACTACGAGTTCAACGAGTACCGTCCCTCCGAGCTCGTTAAGCTCGACATTCTGCTTTCGGGCGACGAGGTGGACGCACTGTCGTTTATCGTCCACAAGGACAAGGCCTATGGTTTGGCCCGCGGTCTGTGCGACAAGCTCAAGGAAATTATCCCGCGCCAGCTGTTCGAGGTGCCTATCCAGGGTGCCATCGGCAACAAGATTATCGCCCGCTCCACCGTCAAGGCGCGCCGCAAGGACGTTTTGGCCAAGTGCTACGGCGGCGATATCTCGCGTAAGCGCAAGCTGCTCGATAAGCAGAAAGAGGGCAAGAAGCGCATGAAGGCCATCGGCTCGGTCGAGGTCCCGCAGGAGGCCTTTATGGCGATCCTCAAGGTGGACGAGTAGGTCCATGGCGCTTTCTGAATACAGCAAGCGGCTGCTGGGTGCCTATGCCGAGCAGCCGTTCCTTATGGCTCCCATGGCGGGCGTAACCGACCCCGCCTATCGCATCATGTGTCGCCGCCGCGGTGCCAACCTTGCCTATAGCGAGATGGTGAGCGTTGCAGGCCTTGCCTATGCCAGCAATAAGACGTGGCGCCTGGTGCTGCCGGCCGACGAGGAGCAGCAGATTTGCGTGCAGCTCTTTGGTTCCAAGCCCGATCAGTTTGCGAGTGCCGTCGCTGCCGTCGAGGAGCGCGTGGGCGATCGCCTGTCATTGATTGATATCAACATGGCTTGTCCGGCTCGCAAGGTCGTTACCAAGGGCGAGGGCTCGGCGCTTTTGCGCACGCCCGACCTGGCCGAAAGAATCGTCGAGGCAGCGGTGGGCGCGGCGCATGTTCCCGTGACCGTGAAGATCCGCAAGGGTTTTTATGCCGAGGATCGCAACGCCGCAACGTTTGCCCAGATGCTCGAAGGGGCGGGCGCCTCTGCAGTTGCCGTGCACGGTCGCTGTGCCACGCAGCTCTATACGGGCCAGGCCGATTGGTCTGTCGTCGATGAGGTTGCCGACGCTGTCGAGATTCCCGTGATTGGTTCGGGCGATGTGTTCTCGGCCGAGGACGCTGTTGAGCATCTGCAAGGCTCGGGTGCCAGCGCGGTGTTTATCGCGCGCGGCATCTACGGCAATCCGTGGGTGTTCGGCGATGCCCGAGCCCTTGCACTCGACGGCATGCCGGTTCCTTCTCGCTCCTCGGTCGAGCGCCTGGAGGCTCTGCGTGAGCACCTGACTTTGACGCACGAGCTTCTGCCGCTTATGTCGCGCGCCCGTACGTATGCAAGCTGGTACTTAAAGGGCATGCCCCATGCCGCCGCCTGGCGCGCTCAGGTGGTGCGCTGCTCCACCTACGAGGAGTTTATGGCACTGGTCGATGATATCGAACGCGATGTGGTGGCCTGCGAGGCCGCCCTTGCCGCCGGTGAGTCGGTGCCCGCGCATCCGCTGGAGGCTTAAGGGTGGCCGTTAACGCGCTGTATGTGCACGTGCCGTTTTGTGCTCAAAAATGCCGCTATTGCGATTTTGACTCGCGCAGCTTTGCCCCGTGCGATTTGAATGCCGCGCTCGATGCCTATTTTGAGCAGCTGTACGCGCGGCTCGATGCCTTTGGCAAGGCTGGAGCGCTTGAGCGCATTCGCACCGTCTACGTGGGCGGCGGCACGCCGTCGCTGGCGGGGGAGCGCCTGGTGGAACTTACCCGGCGCATCTCCATGCGATGTAAGCCCGTTGAGTTTACCTGCGAGGCCAATCCTGAGTCGCTGACTGTCGCACTTGTCGAAACCCTTGCCGCTGCGGGTGTCACGCGCATTTCACTTGGCGTGCAAACGCTCGATAATGACGAGCTTGCCGCTATCGGCCGTATCCATGATGCCGACCGCGCGCTCGCGGCCATCGCGACGGTCAAAGACGCCGGGCTTGACGCATCGTGCGACCTCATGTGCGGGCTTCCCGGGCAGACGGTGGCGAGCTGGCAACGCACGCTCGATGGTGTCCTTGCGGCAGCTCCGCATCACGTCTCGGTCTACCCTCTTACGCTCGAGGAGGGCACACCCCTCTATCGCATGGCATGCCGCGATGAGTCGCTTGAGCCCGATGAGGATTTTCAGGCTGCCTGTATGGATGTGGCGCGCGATTGCCTGAGCGAGGCTGGCTATCACCCTTACGAGGTGGCGAGCTATGCTCTCGACGGGCATGAGTGTGCCCACAACATTGCTTATTGGACCGGCCAGGGTTATTTGGGCCTTGGTCGCTCTGCCGCCGGCATGCTCGATGCCGGGGATTTCGACCGCTTGGCTGAGCTCTTTCCCGGTGTGTCTCCTCGTGGCGATTCGTATCGCGTGCGCCTGGTGCAACGTGACGATGCCGCGACGGCGTTTGAGGCAGAGTGTCTTTCGCGGCGCGAAGCGGTAGCCGAGGATTTGATGCTCGCCTGCCGTATGACGCGTGGCGTGGGGTCCGACCTGCTGGTACGTGCCGCTCGCGTCATTCCTGCGGCTGAGCTGGTGTCCGCTTGCGACCGCGCACTTGAGTTGGGCCTTGCTGCCTGGGTGCCTGACGCCGGCGATGCCCATGCGAACCTTGTCGCTTCGGCCGACATCATCGCGGGCAGTGCCCGCGCCTGTCTGACGCCGACCCATTTGGGCTGGCTCGATGGAAATGTTCTGTTCGAGCTGTTTTGGGATCTAGCTTAGGCCGCTCGGGTAGAATTACCGCAATATATACGCTGCTGTGAGCAGGAGGTTGCCGCGCATGGCGACGATGAACGAAAAAGACTACTACGAGATTTTGGGTGTCTCTAAGGACGCCACCTCGCGTGATATTCAAAAGGCCTTCCAGCAGAAGGCCCGCAAGCTCCATCCGGACGTGAACAAAGAGCCGGATGCCGAGGAGAAGTTTAAAGAGGTTTCCGAGGCCTACGCCGTGCTCTCGGACGAGCAGAAGCGTGCGCGATACGACGCAATGCGCTCGGGCAATCCCTTTGCCGGAGCTCCGACGGCTTCGCCCTATGGTGGCGGTTATGCCGGCAGTGCCGGTTACGGTAATCCCTTTGAGGGTGGCTTCCCCTTCGGCGGCGCCTGGGGCCAGCCGCGTCGCGGTCAGGCGGCCTACAACCCCGAGAGTGGCGCCAACGTGGTCGTCGACATCAAGCTCGATGCCAAGGAGGCCAAGAGCGGTGCCAGCAAGACCGTTCGCTATACGCGCTTCGATACCTGCGGTCACTGCGGTGGTTCGGGCTCCGTTTCGTCTGAGCATGCCCACACCTGCCCCAGTTGCGGCGGTCGCGGCCATATCGACGTCGACCTGTCGTTCCTGTTTGGCGCCGGTACGTTCCAGTCGGTCTGCCCCGAGTGCGGCGGTTCCGGCAAGGTCGTGGCCGATCCGTGCCCCGATTGCGGTGGCAGCGGTCGCACTCGCGTGACCTCCGAGCAGACGATTGAGTTCCCCGCCGGCACGCATGATGGCGACGAGGTGCGCATCCCCAACATGGGCCATGCGGGCACCAATGGTGCCTCGGGCGGAGACCTGGTCGGCCGCGCCCACGTGGAGGCCGAGCGCTTGGAGGGTAAGGCTCGCACCGGCTTCTACCTCATGGGTATCATCGCGCCGTTTTT
This sequence comes from uncultured Collinsella sp., assembly GCA_934654775.1. GTDB lineage: Bacteria > Actinomycetota > Coriobacteriia > Coriobacteriales > Coriobacteriaceae > Collinsella. The sequence continues at coordinate 49,822 of CAKUGR010000002.1, read as the reverse complement.
GGTGCTGTCGGCCATCTCGGGCGTGTTCTCGGCTTTTGCCGTGATGTGTTTTATCCCGTTTGCCATGGGACTGTTCATGGTGCTTTCGGATGGCGTGCTTCATCGCAGTCTGCTGTGGTGGAAGCGGGGCGCAATGCAGTTTGCCAACGGTTTTGCCAACGGCTTTATGTTCGCGCTCGTGTCGGTCTGGTTCGCAAGTTGCTCTCAGCGGGCCATGGTCGCGCCTTATGGAATGCAATAACATTAAGCACACTGATTGCGACCTGCCCAGCTTGGGTATAGGACGCACTGTGACAATATTGAAAGTCGGAAGGATTCGGTCGTGTCGGAAAATAGGGATTACTACGAGGTACTTGGCGTTGACAAGGATGCCGACGCGCGGACGATTAAGCGCGCGTTTCTAAAGAAAGCCCGTACGGTACACCCGGATGTTTCGGACGACCCCGAGGCCGAGGCTAAGTTCAAAGAGCTTAACGAGGCCTATTCTGTTCTTTCCGACGAGCAGAAGCGTGCCAACTACGACCGTTACGGCACCGCGGACGGCCCCGGTGGCTCTGGCTATGTCGACATCAACGATATCTTTGGTGGCATGGGCATGGACGACCTGTTCTCGTCGTTCTTTGGCGGTGGCGCCGGTGGTGGCGCTCGCAGCCGTCGCGAGCGCCGTCGCGGTCGCGATATGGCCATTTCCCTTTCGGTGACGCTCGAGGAGGCGGCGCTCGGCTGCAAAAAGACGATCAGCTACGACCGTCTTGCTCCTTGCGATGACTGCAATGGTACCGGTAGGGCCGAGGGTGCACAGGAAAAGCAGTGCAGTCGCTGCCACGGTACGGGCTACGTCACGACGGTTCAGCGATCGTTTTTGGGCCAGGTTCAGTCTTCCTCGCCTTGCCCCGACTGCCATGGCGAGGGCACGGTTATCGACCATCCCTGCGAGACCTGCGACGGTCAGGGCCGCACGCCTTCGCACGAAAAGATCGACATCGATATTCCCGCCGGCGTTTCGACCGGTCGCCAGCTGCGTGTGAGCGGCTTTGGCGAGGCCGGCCTTCGCGGCGAGCCTTCGGGCGACCTGATTGTCAACGTGCGCGTTGCCGACCATGAGCGCTTTAAGCGCAACGGTGATGACCTGTACCTGGTGAGCGATATCTCGATTGCGCAGGCTGCGCTCGGCTGCGAGATCGAGGTCGAGGGCATTATGCCCGACGAGGTCGTTAAGGTGACGGTTCCCGCCGGCGCCCAGTACGGCGACACCGTGAGCGTCAATAATTACGGCATGCCGCGCATTGGCGGTGGCGGTTCGCGTGGCCGCCTGATCGTGCAACTGCGCGTGGTCGTTCCCACCAATCTTTCCAATAAGCAACGCGAGCTGCTCCGTGCTTTTGCCGATGAGATGGGCGATGACGTCGCTTCCGGTAAGAAGTCGGTGACCGACCGTATCAAGAGTGCCCTCGACGATATCCTCGATTAAGGAGCCCGCGTGCTCGCACCCCATATTTCCGTCGTCAACCTCGGCTGCCGTGTCAACCGGGTTGAGTCTGACCGTATCACTGCCGATCTTATGCGCCTGGGCTTTGCTATTGTGGAGCCCCAGGATGCCGATCTGATCGTCATTAACACCTGTGCCGTTACGGGCGAGGCCGAGGCCAAGACCCGTAAGGCCGTCCGTCATGCGCTGGCCCATCCAAACGAGCCTTATGTGCTCGTGACCGGTTGCGTGGTCAATTTGCATCCCGAGGAGCTGTTGGAGCTTTCGGATCGCGTGATCGCCGAGCCGTCCAAGATCGATGTCGCCGAACGTGTCTGCGAGGTGCTGGGCGTTGAGTCCGATAGCGTTCCCGCCTGCAGCGATGGCGAGGTGGTCGATGCGCTCGGTCGCTCTCGCCTGGGCGTGAAGATCCAGGACGGCTGCAACCATCGCTGCACCTATTGCATTGTGTGGAAGGCGCGCGGCCCCGAGCGTTCCGTGCCCGTCGAGTCCGTTCTCGAACAGGTGCGTGAAGCCCAGGAGGCCGGCGTGCCCGAGGTGGTGCTGACCGGTGTGAACCTGGGTGCCTACGATGGCAAGAGCGTGACCGACGAGCATGTCGAAATCGATGAGCTGCTCGAGGCCATCATGGAGCGCACCGAGATCGCCCATGTGCGCATCTCTTCGGTCGAACCCATGGATATTTCCGAGCGCCTGCTTAAGGTGATGGCGCGCTATCCGCAGCGTATCGCCCCGTTTTTGCACCTGCCCGTGCAGTCCGGTTGCACGGCGACCCTGCATCGCATGGGTCGTCCCTATAGCGCTGAGGCCTTTGAGGACACGGTGCGCATGATTCGCGCCAACCTGCCGCAGGCGTCGCTTTCGTGCGACGTCATCGTTGGTTTTCCCGGTGAGACGGACGAGGAGTTTGAGCGGTCGCTGGCGCTGTGCCGTCGCGTGGGCTTTTCGCGTATGCACGTCTTTCGCTATAGCAAGCGCCCCGGCACCCTGGCAGCCGATATGCCCGACCAGGTGGCTCCCGAGGTCATGGCCGAGCGTAGCCGTCGTATGCGTGCCGCAGCACAGGAGCTCGCTATTGCCGATGCCCGTCGTCGCGTGGGCACCGTCGAGCGCGCCGTGCTTGAGTACGGTGACAACCTGACGCTCGGCTCGTTCCATCATGCCCGTCTTGATGATGCCTGTGGACTCACAGCCCCGTGCCTGCTCGATGTTGCTATCATCGGAGTCGATGATTCCGGCTTGGTCCATGCACGCAGGGAGGTTCATGGAAGCCTCGAAGATTAGACTTACCGTTCCCGAGGGGATTGACCCCTCGCGCGTTTTGGGTGCCGGCGACGGTGTCCTCCGTGCGCTCGAGAATTTGGTGCGCGTCCAGGTGGTTGCCCGCGGCGATAGCGTTGCCGTGAGCGGCGATCCGGACGAGGTCGAGCTGGTCGCGCGTTTTTTCGAACATGCCTTTCGCGAGGCGGCAGCCGGACGTACGCTTTCTGCCGATGACGTCTCGCGCTGCCTGGCCGTTTTGCGTGACGGTGAGCATGATGCCTCGTCGCTGCGCGATGACGTGCTGCTGTCGTATCGCGGTCGCGTCATCCGCCCCAAGACGCTCGGTCAAAAACGCTATGTGGATGCCATTCGCTCTCATACCATCACGTTTGGTTTGGGTCCCGCCGGCACCGGTAAAACCTATCTGGCCATGGCGCTCGCCGTCGCCGCACTCAAGCGTCACGAGGTGGGACGTCTGATCCTGACGCGCCCGGTCGTTGAGGCGGGGGAGAACCTGGGCTTTTTGCCCGGCACCCTCGAGGAAAAGATCGATCCCTACATGCGTCCGCTCTACGATGCCCTCTTTGACATGATGGATCGCGAGCGCACCGATGAGCTTATGGAGCGTGGCGTAATCGAGATCGCCCCGCTCGCCTATATGCGCGGCCGAACGCTGAGCGATGCCTTCGTGGTGCTCGATGAGGCACAAAACACCACGCCCGAGCAGATGAAGATGTTCCTGACGCGTCTGGGCTTTAATTCCAAATTCGTGATCACAGGCGATCTGAGCCAACGCGACCTGGTGGGTCGTCGCGGCGGCCTGGCCGATGTCGAGAGAATTTTGGGCCGCGTCGACGATGTGGCGTTTTCGCACCTGGAGCGCGCCGATGTGGTGCGCCATGCCCTGGTGGGCCGTATCGTTGAGGCCTATGATGCATACGACGATGCGCGCGAGCAGCGTGCACGCGATCGAAAGGAGTCCCGTTGAGTGTATTGATCAGCAACGATGCCGAGCTCGATACGCTGCTCGAAGCCCCCGAGGTGGAGCACGTCTGCGAGGTTGTGCTTGCCGCCGAGGGTGTTGAGCGTGAGGTCGAGATTTCCCTTTCGTATGTCGATGAGGACGAGATGCACGAGCTCAACCTTGAGTGGCGTGGTATCGATCGTACGACCGACGTGCTCTCGTTTGAATGCGACTCGGCCTTTGACGAGGACATTCCCGCCGACGAGACGCTCGAGCTCGGCGATATTATCCTGGCCCCGCAGGTTATTGCCCGTCAGGCCCCAGGCTTTGGCAACAGCCCCGCCGATGAGTGCCGACTGATGCTCGTGCACGGAATGCTGCACCTGCTGGGTTACGACCACATCGAGGACGATGAGGCCGAGGTCATGGAGGCACGCGAGGATGCCATCCTGCGCGACCTGGCGCTTGAGCGCGGCGAGGACCCCAAACTCGTCCACGTCGGCCCCATAACCAATCATGCCCACGACTAGGAGCCGTCTATGATTCCCGGATCGAACAAGGACCATCCGTCCTTTTTAAAGTCGTTCTCATACGCGATGGAGGGCTTCGTCACCGCCGTCAAGACCGAGCGCAATATTAAGGTCATGCTCGTGGCGGGCGTGTGCACCGTTATTGCCGGCTGCATCGTGGGGCTCGATATTGCCGAGTGGGCTACGGTCATCATCTGCTGCGGCCTGGTGATTCATGGCGAGTTGTGCAATACCGCCATGGAGGCGATTGTCGATCTGGCGACCCAGGAGCTGCATCCGTTGGCCAAGCGCGCGAAGGATATCGCCGCGGCCTCCGTGTACGTTCTTTCCATTACCGCCGCGATCGTGGGCTTGCTTGTCTTTGCCCACGCGCTCGACTTTATTTAGAAAGGGATTCCCATGTCCGATAACATGAAGCCTACCGATGAGATTCTGGACGACGAGGTCCTGGACGAGGCCGAAGGTGCCGAATCGTTTGACGAGGTCAAAGAGTTCGACCCGTTTGAGGGCATGAGCGACGATGAGCTCGATGCCCTGTGCGACGAGGACGATAGCCTCGCGGGTTTTGGCGATGTGGAGCCCGGCTTCCGCAGCGGCTTTGTTGCCCTGGTCGGTCGTCCCAACGCCGGCAAGTCCACGCTGCTCAACGCCTGCTACGGCAAGAAGGTCGCCATTACCTCGCCGGTGGCCCAGACGACCCGCCGCCGCATGCGTGCCGTGGTCAACCGCCCCGGCTACCAGCTGGTCTTTGTCGATACCCCGGGTATTCACAAGCCCAAGGACGGTCTGGGCTCCGAGCTTAACAAGAGCGCTCTGTTTGAGCTCAACGATGTTGACGTTGTCGCGTTTTTGATCGACGCTACCAAGCCCATCGGCAGGGGAGACGCCTGGGTCGCCGAGCGTGTTAAGAGCGCCCGCTGCAAGAAGGTCCTGGTGCTCACCAAGGCCGATGAGGCCGATCCTGCCCAGGTCATGGAGCAACTCAAAGCCGCTCACGAGCTGATGGAATATGACGACGAAATCGTGACGTCGTCGGTCAAGAACTTTAACGTCGATGCGTTTATCGAGACCGTTGCGCACTTTTTGCCCGAGGGCCCGCGCTGGTTCCCCGAGGACATGGGCACCGACGCGTCCGACGAGACGCTCGTGGCCGAGTTTGTGCGCGAGAAGGTTTTGCGTCGTACCCGCGACGAGATTCCGCACTCCGTGGGCGTTATCTGCGACGCGCTCGAGCAGACCAAGAAGGTCCTGCGCGTGCACGCCACGATATACGTTGAGCGCGAGGGGCAGAAGGGCATCATCATCGGCAAGGGCGGCGAGATGATTAAACATATCGGTATCGACGCCCGTCGCGATCTTGAGCGCATCTTTGGCACCCAGGTCTTTTTGGAGCTCGACGTGAAGGTCAAGGCCGGCTGGCGCGATGACGAGGCTCAGATCCGCCGCTTTGGCTACAATGCCGAAGATTAAGCCCCGGCGTTCATGGCAGGCTCTCGCACATATCGCACAAAGGTGCTCGTCCTCGACAAGACGAAGCTCAAAGAGACTGATCTGATTCTGACGATGCTCGACGAACGGGGACGGCAGGTGCGGGCCGTGGCTAAGGGCGCACGTAAGCCCGGCGGTCGCCTTGCGGCCCGCTGCGAGCTCTTCTGTACCGTTGATATGCTGTTGGCGCATGGTCGCTCGCTCGACGTGGTTTCTCAGGCGGAGCTTATGGAGGCGCCGCTCGGTTCCGCTCCTGACTACGAGACGACCTGTGCCGCCAGCGCGATTGCCGAGGTTGCGCGCGTGTGCTCGTTCGAGGATGCCGAGGACCCCTTTACCTTTGCCATCACGCAACGGGCGCTCACGCTTGTCAGCAGCGGGCTCGACTCGGCGCATATGGACCTGCTCGTGGCGGCCTTTGTCTTTAAGCTGCTGTCGCACGTTGGCTACCGACCCGATTTCTCTGCCTGCGTCTCGTGCGGAGACCCCATGCTCTCGCATTTCTCGGCCCAGGCCGGCGGGCTTCTGTGCGGGTCGTGCGCCTCGAGCGTGCCCGGAGCCGAGTTGGTATCGGTCGGGGAGGTCGCATGGCTGCGCGCTCTGATGTCCATGACCTTCGATGCCCTTATGGACGAGCAGATCGATCCGCATACGGCTGCGTTTTTGCTGGGGCTTTCGCATGTTTGGGCCGCCACGCACACCGATCAGCGGCTCCGTGCGATGGAATTCATGTTGGGTCGGTGATGATGCGCAGGCGTGCGCCGCTTGTGGTAACATACCGACCTGTTGGTACCTCGACCTTGGATGTTCGCTCCACCGGCGGCTTCCCAGTCCGAGGCGAATAGAGTCGCCCGCGGGCGACGCGAAACGAAAGGTGAAACAATGACTGTTTCCAAAGAGCGCAAGGCGGAGCTGACCGCCCAGTTCGGTAACTCCCCGGTCGATACCGGTAACCCCAAGGTTCAGGTCGCCATCCTGTCCGAGCGCATCAAGGAGCTGACCGAGCACATGAAGTCCCACCAGAAGGACTTCCACACCCGTCGTGGCCTGCTTATGCTCGTCGGCCGTCGTCGTCGTCTTCTCTCCTACATCAAGAAGAACGACATCGTCGAGTACCGTGAGCTCATCAAGGCTCTGGGCATCCGCGACAACATCCAGTAAGGATTTGTACATGCTAAGAGCGTCCTGCGCAGCGGGGCGCTCTTTTTGTGTAAGGGCGTGAACAATCACGCTCTGAAGCGTGGCGGGGGCAGGGGGCCCGCGTCACATGAGAAGCCCGCAGGCAAGGGGCCTGTGGGGTAAAGGAGAACAATGACATTCGTATCCAAGACCTTTGAGCTGTACGGCAAGACCTACACCTTTGAGTCCGGCGAGCTTGCCAAGCAGGCCACCGGCGCTTGTCTGGTCAAGCAGGGCGACACCACGATGCTCGACACCGTGGTCGTCTCCAAGGAGCGCAAGAACTACGACTTCTTCCCGCTGACCGTCGACTTCAACGAGAAGATGTACGCTGCCGGCCGTATCCCGGGTGGCTACCTCAAGCGTGAGGGCCGTCCCAGCGAGAAGGCCACGCTCACGGCCCGCATGATCGACCGCCCGATCCGCCCGAGTTTCCCGGACGGTTTCCGCAACGAGGTTCACATCGTCGCCACTTCGCTCGTTGCCGACCAGGTCAACCCCTTCGACGTCATCAACGTCATGGGTGCCTCCCTGGCCATGACGCTCGGCGGCGTGCCCTTCGAGGGCCCGCTCGCCTGCGTGCGCATCGGCCGTAACGTGGAGACCGGCGAGTTTATCGTCAATCCCACCTATGAGGAGCGCGAGAACTCTGACCTGGACCTGGAGCTGGGCGGCTCTGCCGACTTTATCTCGATGGTCGAGGCCGGTGCCGAGGAGATCTCCGAGGACGACATGCTCGCCGCTATGAAGTTTGGCCAGCAGGCACTTGCTGCCTTCTGCCAGGCCCAGGACGAGTTCGTCGCCGAGTGGGAGCAGGTCAACGGCGCTATCGTCAAGAAGGAGTACCCGCTCGACCAGCCCGTCGAGGAGGTCCAGGAGCGCATCTTCGCCCACTACGACGAGATGGCCGCTGCCCTGCGCGACGCTGACAAGCTTTCCCGCATCGGTAAGGTCGAGGCTCTGAAGGAGTCCATCCGCGCCGAGTTCACCGACGAGGAGCAGGCCGCTTGGGAGCGCGAGATCCCTGTGGCGCTCAAGAAGCTCGAGAAGAAGGCCATGCGCACCATGGTCGTCGAGACCGGGGAGCGTGTTGACGGCCGTGCCGCCGACGAGATCCGTCCCATCATGGTGAAGGACAACTACCTGCCGCTCGTTCATGGCTCTGGCTTGTTCCAGCGCGGTCAGACCCAGGTGCTCTCCGTCCTTTCGCTCGGCATGCTCAACGAGGGCCAGCGTCTGGATACCATCGAGCCCACCGAGGGCAAGCGCTATATGCACCACTACAACTTCCCGCCGTTCTGCACCGGCGAGACCGGCCGCATGGGCAGCCCCAAGCGCCGCGAGATCGGTCACGGCAACCTGGCCGAGCGCGCTCTGCTTCCGGTGCTCCCCGACGAGAACGAGTTCCCCTACGCTATCCGTGTGGTCTCCGAGGTCATGGAGTCCAACGGCTCCTCTTCGATGGCTTCGACCTGCGGCTCCACGCTCGCCCTTATGGACGGCGGCGTGCCCATTAAGCGCCCGGTCTCCGGTATCGCCATGGGCCTGATCCAGGAGGAGGGCAAGACCGTGGTCTTGTCCGACATCCAGGGTCTCGAGGACTTCCTGGGCGACATGGACTTTAAGGTCACCGGCACCACCGAGGGCATCACCGCTCTGCAGATGGACAACAAGGCCACTGGTCTTACCTTCGACATCTTGGCCCGCGCCCTGCAGCAGGCCAAGGAGGGTCGCGCCTTCATCCTGCAGAAGATGCTCGATGTGATCCCCGAGCCGCGTCACACCACGCGCAGCACCGCTCCGCGCATCGTCTCCATCCAGGTTCCGACCGATAAGATCCGCGACGTCATCGGTTCCGGCGGCAAGGTTATCCGCGGCATCCAGGACGAGACCGGCGCTTCGGTCGACATCCAGGAGGACGGCACCGTCTTTGTCGGCGGCACCGGCGAGTCCGTCGACCAGGCCGTCGAGCGCATCAAGCTCATCATCAAGGTTCCCGAGCCGGGCGAGGAGTACACCGGTCGCGTGGTCTCCATCCAGCCCTTCGGCGCCTTCGTGAACCTGCTGCCCGGTAAGGACGGCCTGCTGCACATCTCCCGCGTCGCCAAGGGTCGTGTGGAGAAGGTCGAGGACGTCCTCAATGTGGGCGACGAGGTCAAGGTCGTCGTCATCGAGGTCGACGATCGCGGCAAGATCTCGCTCGATCGTCTGGACAAGCCCGAGGCCCCGGCTCGCGCCGAGGGTGCCTCCGAGGGCGACGGCGAGCACTTCCAGCGCCGTGAGCGTCCGCGTCGCGAGCGCTCCGAGCGCAGCGACCGTCCGCGCCGTCCCGGCGACAACGGAGGCCGCAAGCCCCGCCGCCACCACGACGCCGAGTAACAGCCGCACACAATCAGCTCAACAAGGGCGACTCCGGACAGGGGTCGCCCTTTTGCTATTCCCGGCGGGGCCCGCTGAGACCAGACCGGCGGGATACACAGGTTCAGATGGGGCTTTGATGCATGGGTGGTCTGGTGTTGTGCAAATGGGTATCATACTGTGGTTAATGCGTCGACTCCGTGATGCATGTTTGTACGTTCCCGGCGGTCGGTTTGCCAGAAGCGCCCCGTCGGTTGTTCCAGACCCGTTTCGAAGAAAGGAAACAACACTCACCTATGGCAGCTAAAAAATCATCTCCCTTGAAGATCATCCCGCTCGGCGGCCTTGATGGCATCGGCAAGAACATGACGGTCTTCGAGTGCGGCGACGACATGGTGCTCGTCGACGCTGGTCTCATGTTCCCCGACGATTCGCAGCCCGGTATCGACCTGGTGCTCCCGGATTACACCTACGTTCTGGAGAACGAGGAAAAGCTCCGCGGCATCATCGTCACTCACGGCCACGAGGACCATACCGGTTCGCTTCCGTATCTGCTGCAGGACCTCAACAACAAGGTGCCCATCTTCTCGAGCAAGCTGACGCTTGGCTTTATCGAGGGCAAGCTCTCCGAGTTCCGCATTCGTGCACCCAAGTTCCGTGAGGTCAAGGGCGGCAGCCACGTCAATTTGGGTGGCATCTCGCTCGACTTCTTCTCGATGACGCACTCCATCCCGGGCGCTCTGGGCGTGTTCATCCGCACCAACCAGGGCACCGTTATGCACACCGGCGACTTTAAGCTCGACCAGACGCCCATCGACGGCGTCACGCCCGACTATGCCGCCATCAGCCGCTTTGCCAAGCAGGGCATCGACCTGCTGCTGTCCGACTCCACCAACGCCACGGTCCCCGGCTTTACCAAGTCCGAGGCCGAGGTTGGACCCAACCTGTTGCATGCCATCAAGAACGCTCCGGGCCGCGTGTTCGTAGCATCGTTCTCGAGCCACATTCATCGTCTGCAGCAGATCTGCGATGCTGCTCGCAAGTGCGGCCGCAAGGTCGTCGTGACCGGTCGTTCCATGCTCACCAACACCCGCGTGGCGCGCGAGCTCGGTTACCTCAACATCGACGATGCCGATATCATCGATGCCTTCGATATCGACAACCTGCCCGACGACAAGATCGTCGTCATGTGCACCGGTTCGCAGGGCGAGCCGCTGTCGGCCCTGTCCCGCATGGCCAACGGCGAGCATAAGACGCTCTCTATCCACGAGGGCGATACCGTCATCCTCTCGGCAACGCCGGTCCCCGGTAACGAGAAGGCCGTTCAGCAGGTCGTCAACAGCCTCGCCAAGCTTGGCTGCGACGTGTGGGATAAGAACCGCGCCCTCGTTCACGTCTCTGGTCACGGTAGCCAGGAGGAGCTCAAGCTCCTGATGGCCATGGCCAAGCCCACCTACTTTATGCCGGTCCACGGCGAGGCCGTGCATCTGCGCGCCCATGCCCAGCTGGCACGCAAGATGGGCCTCAAGGACGACCACATCTTTATCCTTGACAACGGCGACACGCTCGAGATGCGTGGCGGTATCGTCAAGCGCGGTACGCCCGTCGAGTCTGGCGTCGTCTACGTCGACGGACTGCGTATCGGCGATACCGACCCCATCGTTCTGCGCGATCGCCAGAAGCTCGCCAACGACGGCATGGTCACGGCTGTCGCTATCGTTTCGCTTAAGCATAAGAAGATCGAGGCCATCGAGTTCTCGGGTCGCGGTGTCTCCTTTGCCATTGACGACCAGTTCTCCGAGGATGCCTCTGCGTCCATCATGAAGACGATCGAGAAGGGCAAGTTCAGCTTTACGAGCAGTGGCTCCGATGCCATTCGCAAGGCCGTGCGCGACTCACTCTCTAACTTTATCTGGAGCCGTACACGCACCCGTCCGATGATCATCCCGGTCGTCATGGAGGTTTAGTTTGGCGCGCGGATCTGCACAAAACGCCAAAGGCAATAAAGCCAACAACCAACCGGCATCTGCTAAGGGTGCCGGTTCCCATCTTCGTGCCAATAAGGGCCACGAGGCTGAGTTCGACGATTTTGAGCCTCTGGTCGAGCCTTCAGCCAACCGCGATATCGCCGGCGTGGTCATTGCCGTGTTGGCGATTGCGTCCTTCATTGCCGTGATTTCGCCGGCGACCGCACCTGTTACGGCTGCGGTTGCCGGTTTCTACCACCTTGGCTTTGGCTTGGGCGCCTACGTGCTGCCGATCGTTATTTTGTTGTTTGCGGCCACGCTCTTTTTGGGCGAGGACTCGCCGCTCAACATTCGCTCTGTTTCGGGCGGCGCCGTGGTGTTTGTCGCCGTCGTCTCCATCCTGTCGTTGATGGTGCCGGGCACGAGTGACTCGTGTGACCTTATGTTCACGCCGCAGAACCTGTCCGCTTCGGGCGGATACATCGGTGCTTTTATTGCGAGTGCGCTGCAGAACGCTCTGGGTAAGCCTATCGCGATGGTGGTCCTGTTGGGTCTGACCATCGTGGGCTTTGTCATTATCGGTTTTTCGGTGGGCGGCGTTTTGCGCTCTGCCCGCGACCGGGCGGCCGATTTTGCTGAGCGCCGTCGTGCCGACGTTAACGCGAGCCCGTGGGGTGACGACGAGGCCCTGTCGGTGCCCGGTGTCGCCCGTCCACGCCTGAGCATTCTTCGTCAGAAGGGCTCCGACGCCGCCGTGACCACGGTCATGGGTAACGATGTCGACCCGGTCTTGGACGATGACGACGAGGACGAGGATCCGTTTGTCGACGTGTCCGATGTCGTGGAGGCCGAGCGCGCCAAGACGACGCTGCTGCCGCGCCGCCACGCCAAGAAGAGCAAGGCCGCGCCCAAACTCAATACGAGCGAGCCCGACCCGTCGTGGTCCGAGAGCGAGATTGAGCTTACCGAGGGTGATGACGAGGACGACGAGTCCCCGCTCGAGACTGCTAAAACCACCTTGCTGCCGCGACGTCAGGCAAAGCGCGGTCAGGTGACCGGTCAGCTTTCGATGGAGGACGATCCGGACAAGGTCGACGAGTCCGAACCGCCGTTTGCCGTGAATCCCGTCTCGGCCGCCCCTCAAATTCCTGATTTCCTCAAGCATCCCAAGGTCGCCGATACGGCTGTCGCGGGCGCTGCCGAGGCGTCTACTTCTAGCGATGGGGGAGCGGACAATGCCCCCGCGGATAACGAGGGCGAAGATGAGGACGGCCTTAAGCTGCCGCCTCTCGAAATCCTGCATGCAAACCCTCAGTCCGCTTCTGCCGCGTCTTCGGATAAGGAACTGGAACAAACCGCCGAGTCGCTGCAGTCTACGCTGCTTGAGTTTGGCCGTAGCGCTCGCGTCGTCGGCTGGATTGCAGGCCCCACGGTGACGACCTTTAAGCTGCAACCCGGCGAGGGCGAGCGCGTGAGCAAGATTTCGAGCCTTGAGGACGACATCGCGCTGTCGCTTGCTGCTCAGTCCGTGCGTATCTTTGCGCCGATTCCCGGCACCTCGCTCGTGGGCATCGAGATTCCCAATCGCAAGCGTCAGAACGTCAACTTGGGCGACGTGCTGCCCTATGTTAAGGGCGGTCCGCTTGAGCTTGCCATCGGCCGCGATGCAGAGGGCACGCCGGTCGTCGCCGACCTCGCCAAGATGCCCCACCTGCTGATCGCCGGTACCACGGGTTCCGGTAAGTCGGTCATGATCAACTCCATCATCACGACCCTGCTCATGCGCGCGCTTCCCGAGGACGTTCGCCTGATCATGGTCGACCCCAAGCGCGTCGAGCTCGCAGGCTATAACGGCCTGCCGCACCTCTACGTGCCCGTGGTGACCGAGCCCAAGCAGGCCGCCAGCGCCCTGCAATGGGCGGTGTCCGAGATGGAGCGCCGCCTGAAGGTTTTCGAGCGCCTGAACGTGCGTAAGATCTCGACCTACAACGAAAAGCAGGCCGCCGGCGAGTTTGAGCATTACGACAACCCGCCGCAAAAGATGCCCTATCTGGTCATCATCATCGACGAGCTTTCGGACCTGATGATGGTTGCCGGCAAGGACGTCGAGGCGTCGATTGTGCGTATCGCCCAGCTGGGCCGTGCCGCCGGTATCCACCTTATCGTGGCGACTCAGCGTCCGAGCTCCAACGTGGTGACGGGTCTTATCAAGGCAAACATTACCAACCGTATCGCCTTTAACGTCGCAACGGGTATCGACTCCCGCGTCATCATCGACCAGATGGGTGCCGAAAAGCTCACCGGCTTGGGTGACATGCTGTTCTCTAAGGTCGACTGGGGCAAGCCCCGCCGTATCCAGGGATGTTTTGTTTCGGATGACGAGATCAACGAGATTGTCGAGTTCGTCAAGTCACAAAGCGAGCCCGACTACCATGAGGAGATCCTGTCCGCCGTGGCGCCCGCTTCCATGTCCATGGCGGGCGGCGGTGGTATTGTCCGCACCGGTGTCGCCGAGCCGCAGGACGACGATCCGCTCATCTGGGAAGCTGCCCATATTGTGGTGGAATCGCAGCTGGGCTCCACATCTGGCCTGCAACGTCGCCTCAAGGTTGGCTATGCGCGCGCCGGGCGTATTATGGACATGCTGGAAGAAAAGGGTGTCGTTGGGCCGCCCGACGGATCCAAGCCGCGCGAGGTCCTTCTGGACGAGGAAGGCCTTGCCGCGCTGGAGTCCGTCGACGCCGAGATGGCACGTGAAGATCGTGAGTTTGGAGGATTCTGATGGCTGTACGCTTTGGTGACATGCTGCTCGAGCAGCGTCGCCGGATGGGCCTTTCCATTCAGCAGGTCGCCAACACCATCAAAATCAGACCGCAGATCATCGAGTTTTTCGAGACCGGTAATTTTGCATCGATGCCCCCGCGCGGTTATGCGCAGGGCATGATTTCGAGCTATGCTCGCTTTTTGGGCCTCAATCCCCGTGAGGTCGTAAACGCCTATTTTGACGACCTGATGGCTTACGAGCGCGAGACGTCGCAGCAGGGCGGTCGTTTTCAGGACGCCGCCGGGTACGTCAACTCGCGCTCATCGGTCGACAACGGCCGCTTCCTGATGGTTCAGGGCGGTCGCTCGACGCGCTATGGCCAGCGCCCTCAGCAGGCTGGCTATATTACCGAGACGGGCTCGGGCGAGGAGATTCGCTCACAGCGTGACCGGTTCCGCAGCACGCCGATGCCCGAGGACCGTGCGCTTCCGGCTGCCCGCGGTGTCGCACGAGATCCTCGTGCCGGCTACGGCGATGGCGGATATTCCGAACGCGGGTACCGCGGCGTATCTGCCGGCCGTCCGCGCGGCGGCTATGCAGATGCCGATACCACGCAGGTAACACCACGCCTCCGCTCGCAGTCGCAGCCTTATGGACAGCGCTCCTCAGTGTCGCATTCGGGCCAGCGCGGCTACCAGGGTCGCGGTGAGATCGCACCCCGCTCAGGCCAGCGAAATATGCAGCGCCAGGGTAGCTATCGCGGACGTTCCGACAATAACCGCGGTCGTATGCCCCAAGGCACTGTTCGCGGTGGTTCCAATCGCGGGCGCGGCGGTGGGCGTGCTCCCCAGAACAACGGTCTCGATCCTCGTATCGTTTACGCCGGTATCGGCGCCGTGGCGCTGCTGCTGATTGTGCTCATCGTGGTGCTCCTGCGTGGCTGCGGCTCCTCGGCGCCCGAGTCGACGCCCGAGACACCCGCTGCCACCAAGACCACGACCAAGAAATCTTCCAAGAAGACCGAATCCGTCGACGAAGATGAAGACACCGATGAGGCGACGGACGAGTCGACCGATTCGGACGCTACCAAGACGACGGCCAAGAAAGAAGAAAACGAGGTTACAAAGGTCAAGGTCTCCGTTGCCAAAGGCAAGACCGCTTGGATTGAGGTCAAGGTCGACGGCAAGTCGGTCTATGGCGCCCAAGCGACCGGCCCCTTTGAGCAGGAGTACACGCCCGAGTCCTCGATCGAGATCACCACGTCCAAGCCTTCCGATGTCACCGTTACCAAGAACGGCGAAAAGGTCCGCTACGACACCAAGACGTCGGGTGTGGCGCGCGTGACGATCACTGTTCCCAAGAAGGAGACGACCGACTCCGAGGACGGCGAGAGCACGGACGGTACCGATGATGCCAACAGCGCGGATGGCGCTGACGCCCAGTCCACGGACGGTATCGATACCGCCACCGACGGTCAAACGACGACCGATTCTACCGATTATTCGTACGACAGCTACTAAGCCGCTCGTAAGCGAAAGGATGAACCATGGCTAAAGATTCCAGCTTCGACGTTGTGTCCGAGGTCAATATGCAGGAGGTCGACAATGCCTTCCGGCAGACCGCGCGCGAGATTTCCCAGCGCTACGACCTGAAGGACTCCGGCGCCACCATCGAGCTCTCGAAGGGCGACAAGCTCTTTACGATCAGCGCCCCGGCCGACTTTGTCTCCAAGCAAATCATCGACGTGCTGATCTCTAAGCTCATCAAGCGCGGCATCGATCTTAAGGCCGTGTCCTGGGATGCGCCTCAGGCTGCCTCCGGCGGCACTGTGCGCGTGCTCGGCCACATCGTCGAGGGCATCGACCAGGCGACCGCCAAGAAGATCAACAAGGATATTAAGGATCAAAAGCTTAAGGTCAAGGTGACGATTGAGGCTGATAAGCTGCGCGTTTCCTCGGCTTCCAAGGATGCGCTGCAGACCGTGATCCAGTTCCTGCGCGACCAGGACTACGGCCAGCCGCTGCAGTTCACCAACTACCGCTAATTCATTCGAAAGGACCGCTCTCCAACATGGATACTCCGTTGGGCTCCGTGCTCTATATCACCCTCGGGTGCGCCAAGAACGAGGTCGATACCGACCGTATGCGTTCGCTGCTGACCGCCGCGGGCTACGAGGAGGCATTCGATCCGCAGGATGCCGATATCGCCATCGTCAATACGTGCTCGTTTCTTGCCTCTGCAACGTCCGAGAGCATCGAGACCACGCTCGAGCTTGCCAACGAGGTGCAGGACGGCGTACGTTCCTGCCCGATCGTCATGTGCGGCTGCGTGCCGTCACGCTACGGCGATGACCTGCCCGACGAGCTGCCCGAGGTCGCGGCCTTTGTGAAGGCCGACGAGGAAGACGGCATCGTGGCGGTCGTCGATGACGTGCTGGGCGTGAAGCGCGAGATTGCCGCCTATATTCCGCAGGTCAAGCGTACCGTCGAGGGCGCTGTCGCCTACGTCAAGATCTCCGATGGCTGCAACCGCTTCTGCAGCTTCTGCATGATCCCTTATATCCGCGGTCGTTATCACTCGCGCAATGCCGAGAGCATTATCTCTGAGGTACGCGACCTGGTCGCCGGTGGTGTGCGCGAGATCGTTCTGATCGGTCAGGACACGGGCATCTGGGGTACCGACTTTGCCGACGAGGACCTCGCCGAGGGCGCGCCGCGCAATCTGGCGCAGCTGCTGCAGGCCGTTGCTGAGGCGGTGCGTCCTCATAACGTGTGGGTCCGCGTACTCTACCTGCAGCCCGAGGGCATGACCGACGAGCTTATCGAGACCATTCGCGATACGCCCGAGGTGTTGCCCTATATCGATATCCCCGTGCAGCACTGCGACGCTCGCATCCTCAAGGCCATGCGTCGCTCCGGTTCGCGTCAGGAGCTCGAGGACCTGTTCCGCGACCTGCGCGAGCGTATCCCCGGTATCGTGATTCGCTCCACGGCTATGGTCGGCTTCCCGACCGAGACCGACGACGAGTTCCGCAATCTTATCGACTTTATGGACACCGTCGGCTTTGACTACACGAGCGTCTTTGCCTACTCGCGTGAGGAGGGCAGCCTGGCCGCCAAGATGGAAGGTCAGGTCGATGAAGAGGTTAAGCTCGAGCGCGCCCAGGAGGCTATGGATCTGGCCGAGTCGCTCGGCTTTGCCGCGACTGCCGCGCACGTGGGCGAGCGCGCCCAGGTGATTGTCGACGGTATCGAGGAGACCGAGGACGGTTCCGAGCTCATCGGACATGCCTGGTTCCAGGCGCCCGATTCCGATGGTGCGGTGCACCTGGATGCCAGCGAGGCATCCGTGGGCGATATTCTGACGGTCGAGTTTACCGATAGCTTCTGCTACGAGCTAATCGGTCATGTTGTGGAGTAGGAGAGCGTCGTGGCTAACGAGAGCAATAAGGAACTGACGAGTGTTTGGACGCCCGCCAACATCGTGACGTGCGTGCGCATCGTCTTTATTCCGGTGTTCATGATCGTGTCGGCGCTGTCTCACACGAGCGTTGCCGGTACGGATTGGAGCACCTTCGACGGCCTGTTCGCCGCCGCCGCCTTTATTCTGTACGTCATTCTGTCGTGCACCGATAAAGTTGACGGCTATCTGGCCCGATCGCGCAACGAGATTACCGACTTCGGTAAGTTTTTGGATCCCATTGCCGATAAGCTGCTCGTGTTTTCGGCCTTGCTGCTGTTCTTGGACTTTGGTGCCGTTAGCGTGTGGTCTGTGTTTATCATCCTGTTCCGCGAGCTGTTGGTGAGCGCTCTGCGCATGGTCGCGAGCGCTGCCGGCGTGGTCGTTGCGGCCGATAAGCTCGGAAAGTACAAGACGGCGACTACGATGGTTTCCATCTGCGGCTATCTGTGCGTCTTTGCGATGGCCGGCTTGCACCTTGGCCCGGTGGCGCTGACGCTCGGCATCTACTCGGTGTCGCGCTTCCTGTACGCCGTTGCCGTTGTCCTGACCGTTATCTCGGGCGCCCAGTACTTCTGGAACTGCCGCAAGATCGTCTTTTCGGTCTAGGTCCTGGTAGGCATGACGGAATCATTTGAGCAGATTGCCGCGCACAATGAAGAGCTCGCACGCGATATTGTCGAGCGTGCAAGCGTTCGTGGTGTGACGGTTTCGACGGCTGAATCTCTGACAGCGGGTATGATCGCCTCGACGATCGCCGATATCCCGGGTGCCTCGGCGGTGCTGCGCGGCGGTGCGGTGACGTACTGCGACGAGATTAAGCATCGCGTGCTCGGCGTTGAACAAGAGACGCTCGACCGTTATACCGCGGTGTCGTATCAGACGGCACGCGAGATGGCTGCCGGTTCGCTGGAGCTGTACCAGAGCGATATTGCCGTGAGCGCGACGGGCTATGCCGGCCCCGGTGGAGGCACCGAGGACGATCCGGCTGGAACCTTTTATATTGGCTGGGCGTATCGCTCGGCCGATGGGGGAGTGCCGATCGTGGACTCCATTCGTTGTCACTATGAGGGCGATCGTTCGTGCGTTCGTGCCCTTGCGGTCGCGGAGGCATTGGGTCGCATTTTGTGCGTGCTTCATTCTATGGAATAGACGTGTTTTAAGGGGCCTCCGGGCCCCTTAATTGTGGAGATAGGGACCTCTGGCGAATTTGCTCTTTTCGCAGGTGGCAGGCAAGGTTTTGCTGTATCTGTCATTTTTTGGTCGTCTGCGGTCAAGCATTTGGTCAGTGTTTGGTCGGCGTTTGGTTGGGTTTTGGAAAGGTCAGCTGCATATGATTTATCTGAATGGTTGACCACGAACAGCCGTTCGTTTATTATCGATGCAGGATGTTAAGAGGAGGGCTATTCATGGCCAAGAATTCAGGTCCCGTACGTACCGTTCATGCTCGCACGACGGGTAAAGAGCGCGATGAGATGATCGCCACCACCAAGGCCGAGATCGAGAAGAAATTCGGCCAGGGTTCCATCATGAGGTACGGCGACGGTGGTCCCGAGCTCGAGGTCGAGGCCATTCCCACGGGCGCCCTAGCCCTCGATGCTGCTCTGGGCATCGGCGGTGTGCCGCGCGGCCGTATCGTCGAGATTTACGGTCCCGAGTCCTCCGGTAAGACAACGCTTTCGCTCGAGATTTTGGCAGAGGCCCAGGCTATGGGCGGCGTCGTGGCATTTATTGATGCCGAGCACGCGCTCGATCCCACGTATGCCGCACGTATCGGCGTGGACATCGACGAGGTCCTCATTTCCCAGCCCGATACGGGTGAGCAGGCGCTCGAGATCGTCGACATGCTCGTGCGCTCTGGTGCCATCGATGCCATCGTCGTCGACTCTGTCGCCGCTTTGACCCCGCGTGCCGAGATCGAGGGCGAGATCGGCGATACTACGGTCGGCCTTCAAGCCCGTCTGATGAGTCAGGCGCTTCGTAAGCTCGCCGGCTCACTCGCCAAATCTAAAACGACCTGCATCTTCATTAACCAGCTGCGCGAGAAGATCGGCGTCATGTTCGGCAACCCCGAGACTACGACGGGCGGCCGCGCCCTCAAGTTCTTCTCGTCGGTGCGCATCGATATTCGCCGCATCGACAGCATCAAGCTCAAGGACGAGGTTATCGGCAATCGTGTGCGTGCCAAGGTCGTTAAGAACAAGGTGGCCGCTCCGTTCCGCTCTGCCGAGTTCGACATCATGTACGGCACAGGCATCTCCAAGGAGGGCTCGATTCTTGACATGGCCGTCGAGTGCGGTATCTGCAAAAAGATGGGCTCTTGGTTTGCTTACGGTGAGGATAAGCTCGGTAATGGTCGCGAGGCCGCTAAGGCCTTCCTGCGCGAACACCCCGATTGTGCTGATGAGATCGAGCATAAGGTTCGCCTCGCCTGCGGGCTTGAGTTTGATGACGATGCTCCGTCCGAGGTCGAGCTGACCGATCAGCCCGAAACTGGGGAGTTCGATGAGCTTTACGCCATCGATGGCTCCGCGATGCTCGATGATGATGACGAGTAGCGGATACCCTCATGTCGTATACGGTGACCGAGGCAACGGTCGTCTTTCCCGATAAGAAGGCGGCCTCCTCGTTTTCGAGTGGGTATGCATCAAAAAAGCCTTGTGCACATATCGACTGTGAGCTCGAGGGCGGTTTTGAACGATCCATCTGGATTCCTGTTCGTGTCGCGCGCCTGTTCCTTAAAAATCGCCCTGATCTCCCCTGCGATTGGGATGAGTTTCGCGAGGCGGTGCAGCTCATTGAGCGTAAATGCGCGCTTACCATGGTGACTGAGATGCTGTCGCGCCGCGACCATGCCACGGGTGAGGTCCGTGACAAGCTGGCTCGTTACGGATTTCGCCAGCCCGCAATTGATTTTGCCGTCCAGCGTGCCACTGAGTATCGCTTTTTAGATGAGAACCGCTTTTGTTCGTACTTTATCGAGGAACGCAAACGACGCGGCTGGGGACAGCGCAAGATTGAGACCGAGCTTAAGCGCCGTCATGTCGTACTCGATGATATCCCCGGCTATCCCGAGGATTATTTTGCCGTGGAGGACGATTTGGCTCGCGCATCGGCTTTACTCGCGAAGCGTCGTGTTCCCGAGACGCGTGGATTCGAAAAGCTCGTCCGGTTTTTGATGGGCAAGGGCTTTTCGTACCACATTGCCGCCGATGCCGTTAAGGCGCGTCTCGATGCCGAACGTGAGGAATGTGCAGTTTAGACACATGCTAGAAGCATGCGTTTTGCGTACCAGCCGTTCACCGTGTTTTAGACGCCGTACTGGGTCCATTTATTTGACAGCTGTTGCGGTTCAACGTACGATAAACACTGTCATTTGCTTTGTGATATGTGCTCATCTTTGATGAGTTTGTTTATATGTCTATCTGTATCCGACCCGCATAAGCTGCGCCCATATTACTCAAATGTCGCGAGCCGTTCGTAAGGACGGTTCGCTTTGTTGTGTAACGAATCCATAAAAAGGAGTGAGCATGCCTATCATCGCAGCGCTCGTTGGCATCGTTTTGGGTGCCATCGCCGCCATTGCCTACATGCGCACCGCCAAGCAGGGTAGTCTTCACGAGGCCGACGAAAAGATCCAGTCGGCACATGCACAGGCTGAGTCCCTAATCGGCGATGCAAAGCGCCAGGCCGAGACCCTCAAAAAAGAGGCTCTGCTCGAGGCCAAAGAAGAGATTATCAAGAACAAGCAGGCCGCCGAGGCCGAGGACAAGCAGCGTAAGAACGAGATCCGTACGCTTGAGAACCGCGTGATGCAGCGCGAGGAGTCCCTCGATCGCCGCAACGATGCCCTCGACAAGCGTGAGCACCAGCTTTCCAGCCAGGCCGGTCAGGTCGAGAAGCGCTCTCGCGAGCTTGAGGAGCTCTGCGCCAAGCAGACCTCCGAGCTCGAGCGTATCGCCGACCTGACCCGCGAGGACGCCCACAAGGAGCTTCTCGATAAGGTTCGCGGCGAGGTTACCCACGAGGCCGCCACGATTATCCGCGAGTCCGAGCAGCAGGTTCGCGCCGAGTGCCACAAGACCGCTCAGGAGATCCTCTCCCTGGCGATTCAGCGTTGCGCCGCCGACCACACCGCCGAGGTCACCGTTACCTCCGTGCATATTCCCTCTGACGACCTCAAAGGTCGCATTATCGGCCGCGAGGGTCGCAACATCCGCACCTTCGAGCAGGTTTCCGGCGTCAATCTCGTGATCGACGACACGCCCGAGACCGTCGTGCTCTCGAGCTTCGACCCGGTCCGTCGCGAGACTGCCCGCGTTGCCCTTGAGAACCTCATTGCCGACGGCCGCATTCACCCCGCCCGCATCGAGGAGATGTACCACAAGGCCGCCGATCTGGTTCAGCAGCGCGTGCGCGAGGCTGGCGAGCAGGCTGCCTTCGATACCGGCATCCACGACCTGCACCCCGAGATCGTTAAGACCCTGGGCGCCCTGCGTTACCGCACTTCGTTTGGCCAGAACGTGCTCCAGCACTCTCTCGAGGTCTCCGACCTCTGCGGCGTGATGGCTTCTGAGCTTGGCCTGGACGTTGTGACTGCCAAGCGCGCCGGCCTGCTGCACGATCTGGGCAAGGCTATCGACCACGACGTCGAGGGCCCACATGCCGTCATTGGTGCCGAGCTTGCCCGTCGCTATGGCGAGAAGCCCGTTATCGTCCACGCTATCGAGGCTCACCACGCCGACGTCGATCCCAATACGGTGCTCGATGTTCTGGTTCAGGCTGCCGATGCCGTTTCCGCCTCTCGTCCCGGTGCTCGTCGCGAGTCGGCTGAGAACTACATTAAACGTCTGGAGAAGCTCGAGGAGATCGCCAACTCCCATGACGGCGTCGAGCGTACCTATGCCATGCAGGCTGGTCGCGAGGTCCACGTCATGGTTCAGCCGGACAAGATTTCCGATGCTCAGTCCACGGTCTTGGCTCATGACATCGCCCATCAGATCGAGGAAGAGATGGAATATCCCGGTCAGGTGCGCGTTGTCGTGATTCGCGAGAGCCGCGCTGTCGATATCGCTAAATAACATGAACGACGCGAACGAGCTCATCTCATTTATCGCGTCGATGTCGGGGGAGGGCAACCTTCGCGTCGAGGAGAACCTTGGCGAGGGGTATGTCCGCCTCCGCGTTTCGGAGGCCGAGCGGCGCCAAGCAAAGCACGACATCCAGCATGTCGAGGATATTGTTATCGAAATGCTGCGGAACGCTCGTGATGCCGGCGCTGACAAGGTCTATCTCGCCACGACTAAGGAAGATGGCGTTCGTACGCTCGTCTTTCTGGACAACGGCTCGGGCGTTCCGCAGGATATGCAGGAACGCATCTTCGATGCCCGCGTTACCTCCAAGCTCGAGAGCATGAAGATGGACCGTTGGGGCGTTCACGGTCGAGGCATGGCATTGTTCTCGATTAAGCAGAACACCGATGAGGCACGCGTTGTTGCGTCGGATGTTGACCTTGGCTCGGTCTTTAAGGTGAGCGTCGCTACCGACCGCCTTGGCGAGCGCGCCGATCAGTCCAGCTGGCCTCAGGCCGTGAAGGACGAGGACGGCCACTATGTCTGCGCCCGTGGCCCTCACAACATCATTCGCGCCGCCTGCGAGTTTGCCCTCGAGGAGCTGCGCGCCTGTGATGTCTATCTGGGGTCTCCGTCCGAGATCGCCGCGACGCTGCATGCGCAGGCGTCCAGTCGTCTCGATGCTTCTCGTCTTTTGTTTATCGATGACGAAGCCGAGCTTCCCGTGGTCGATCGTCTTGGTCTTGCTTCGGATGCGGAAGACTTTATCCGTATCTGTTCTGGTTTGGGCCTTGAGATGTCCGAGCGTACGGCGCACCGTATCTTGGCGGGCCAGATTAAGCCCGTTCGCGGTGTGACCGCACGCCTGCTACGCGAGCGTGATTCGTCCTCACATGCGTCTGCTCCGGTCGATCTTGCCAAGGATCGTCGCGGGCTGCGTATTGCCAAGGACGATATGGCGCAGTTCTCGCGAGCAGTGGAGCGCGACTTTAACGATCTTGCCTCGCGGTACTATCTCAACCTCTGCGGCGACCCCAAGATTCGTGTTTCGCGTGATCGTATTACCGTGACGTTCGATCTTGCCAAAGAGGAATAGCATCTTTACCGAGTCCGTTCGGTACGATACAGTTATTGCAGTTAAAACGTACTTTTAAACGCAGGAGTTTCTTCATGGATTGCCTGAAGGTATCAAGCAAATCGTCGCCCGCGTCCGTTGCCGGCGCCATTGCCGGCATGGTCAAAGATGGTGTTCCCGTCAACATTCAGTGCGTCGGCGCGGGCGCCGTCAACCAGGCCATTAAGGCTGTGGCCATTGCACGCGGATTTTTGATTCCGACCGGGTTTGATATTTCCTGCGCGCCGGTGTTCTCCGACATCCTCATCAACGGGGAGTCGCGCACGGCCATCCGTCTTTCTATTTACGTTCATCAGATTAATCGAGCTGCTATGGATAACGTTGTGATGGACGACGTTAAGCCTGTGGCGTAGAGTGTTTACTCTTTGCCCGCCCTCTTTGATTCCGCCTATTCCACCTCGTTAGGACTTATACACATGGACCAGGGTTCCGTACGCGATATTCTTGCCGGTAAAACCTACTTTATCCGCACCTTTGGCTGTCAGATGAATCAGCACGACTCCGAGCGCGTGAGTGGCCTGCTCGACTCATATGGCTGTCTCATGGCACTCGATCCCGAGAACGCCGATATCGTCGTGTTTATGACGTGCTGCGTGCGCGAGGCCGCCGACACCCGTCTGTACGGTCAGTGCAACTCTTGTAAGAGCCTTCCGCCTTCGCCTTCCGGCAAGCGCGTGGTCGCCGTCGGCGGCTGCATCGCTCAGCGCGACGGTGAGGGCCTGCTCACCAATGTCGATAACGTCAATGTCATCTTTGGCACGCATTCTATCGCGCATGTGGCGGAGCTCATTGCCGAGGCATTCCTGGACGGCAAGCGTCATATCCGCACCAATGAGCACGAGGACACGGATGCCATGAGTATGCCGTGGCATCGTGAGACCCAGTATCACGCTTGGGTGCCCATTATGACGGGCTGCAATAACTTCTGCACCTATTGCATCGTTCCTTACGTGCGCGGTCGCGAAAAGAGCCGTCCCTTCGAGGAGATTGTCGACGAGGTGACCGGTCTGGTGCGCCAGGGCGTGCGCGAGATCACGCTGCTGGGTCAAAACGTCAACTCCTATGGTCGCGACCTGTTTGGCAAGCCGCGCTTTGCCGACCTGTTGCGCGCCGTGGGCGATACGGGTGTGGAGCGTATCTTCTTTACGTCCTCGCACCCCAAGGACCTGCTGCCCGAGACTATTGACGCTATGGCCGAGACTCCTGCCGTCATGCCGCAGCTGCATCTGGCAGTTCAGTCGGGCTCGACGCGCATTCTTAAAGAGATGAACCGTCGCTATACGCGCGAGGATTATCTGGGCTTGGTCGATCGCATTCGTAACCGTATGCCCGATATTGCGCTCTCCACCGATATTATCGTGGGCTTCCCCGGCGAGACCGAGGAAGACTTTCAGCAGACGCTCTCCCTTGCCGAGACGGTCCGCTATGCTCAGGCCTATACGTTCATCTATTCCAAGCGCGCCGGTACTCCGGCCGCCGAGATCGACGACCCTACGCCGCACGAGGTGATTCTTGAGCGCTTTAACCGTCTGGTGAAGGTTATCGAGACCACGGCGCACGAGTACAACCAGGGTGAGCTTCACACAGTTGTGCCTGCGCTTATTGAGGGTACGAGCAAAAAGAATGACGCGGTGCTGCTGGGCAAGAGTCCCAAGAATCAGACCGTTCATGCTCCGATCCCCGAGGGCTACAGTATCGATCAGCTGATCGGCAAGATCGTCGATGTTGACGTTGACGTTGCCAAGACCTGGTATCTGTCTGGATCCGTTATCGGCGAGCCGCGCTAATGGTTTCTCACGGGGCACGCCTTTCCGCCATAGCAATTGTCGGTCCGACGGCAGTCGGAAAAAGTGATGTCGCGGACCGTCTGGCCGCTCGTCTTTCGTCCGAGGTGCTGTCGTGTGACGCGATGCAAATTTATCGCGGTATGGACATTGGCACCGCCAAGATGGCGCCCGAGGATTGCACGGCGCCTCTGCGCCTTATCGATATCGTTGAGCCGGGCGTTGCATATTCTGCAGCGCTGTATCAGGCAGACGCTCGCGTACATGTTGAGCGCTTGCTGGGCGAGGACCGCCTACCGGTGTTTTGCGGGGGTACAGGCCTATATCTCAAGGCTGCTCTGGATGAGATGGACTTTCCCTCGGGAGAGCTTGAGGACGATCGTCGCGCAGGGTATCAGGAACTTGCCAAGCGCATTGGCGAGGAAGCGCTGCACGCATTGCTTGCCGAGCGTGACCCGGAATCAGCTGCCGTTATTCATCCCCATAATGTGCGTCGTGTGATTCGTGCGCTCGAAATGCACGATGATGGCGTGTCCTACGCGCAGCAAAAGTCACAGTTTAGTGTTCCGCGTGAGCACTATCACGCTCTGTGGTTTGGATTGACGCGTAATCGCGAGGTGCTCTACGAGCGCATTAACCTACGCGTTGATCTGATGTTTGAGCAGGGTCTTGTTGATGAGGTCCGCGGTCTTATGGATCAGGGGCTGGGAGAAGCCCTGACGTCGATGCAGGCGATTGGCTACAAAGAGATTATCGATGCTTTTAACGGCGTGATTTCCATGGATGAGGCTCGCGAACTCATCAAAATGCGCTCGCGCCGCTATGCCAAGCGTCAACTTTCATGGTTTAAGCGCGATGACCGCATCGTGTGGTTCGATATGGACGAGTTTACGGTCGATGAAGTCGTTGAGGATATCCTGCACCGTATCGAGGCGGTCTAATGGCTCGGTTTCCTCTTGTTCCCACGGCGCCTGAGCCTGAGCGCGCCATTCTTGTTGGTGTTGAGTGGCGCGATAACGCCTGGCCGCTCGATCGTTCCCTTGACGAGCTTGAGCGCTTGGCCCATACGGCTGGCGCCCAGTGCGTGGCGCGTTTGTCACAACGTCTAGTTAAGCCGTATCCAAAATCGTTTATTGGCTCCGGTAAGGTTGAGGAGCTTTGCGGGCTCGTGCATCGAATGGATGCCGATGTTGTTATCTTCGATGACGATTTAACGCCCTCGCAGCAGTCTTATCTGGAGAAAGCCGTGGGCGAACCGGTTAAGATTATCGACCGTACGGCGTTGATTCTCGATATCTTTGGCCTGCACGCTCAGACCCGTGAGGGCCGCCTGCAGGTGCAGCTAGCCCAATTGCAGTATCTGTTGCCCCGCTTGCGCGGTATGTGGAGCCATCTTGCTAAAGAGCAGACGCGCGGTGGCATTGGTTCGCGCTTTGGCCAGGGCGAAAGCCAGCTCGAGGTTGACCGACGTTTGATTCGCAACAAGATTGCCGCGCTTCGTCGCGAGCTTAAGCAGGTTGAACGGCGTCGCGATGTCCAGTCAAAGAGCCGTATCGAGTCGCCGGCGTTCCGCGTTGCCTTAGCCGGTTATACCAATGCCGGTAAGTCGACGTTGCTCAATCGCCTGACCGGGTCTACGGTGCTTTCGCAGGATAAATTGTTTGCCACGCTCGATCCGACGACGCGCTCGTATCGCTTGCCCGGCGGTCGTGGTATGACCATTACCGATACCGTTGGCTTTATTCAAAAGCTACCGCATGGTCTCGTTGATGCTTTTAAGTCCACGCTGTCTGAGGTCCTTGGTGCCGACCTGATTCTTAAAGTTGTGGATGCCTCTGACGAGGATTACGAGCGCCAGCTCGAGGCGGTCGATCGCGTTCTTGACGAAATCGGTGCCGGTGAGCGTTTGACGCTTACGGTGTTCAATAAAATCGACCTACTCGATAGCGTCGATCGATTGAGTTTCCATCGTCGCTATCCCGAAGCCGTGCTGTTCTCGGCCCAGACGGGTGAGGGGCTCGACGATCTCGTTGACCGTATTGCCCGTGAGGCGGCTGCCACCGATGTGCTGCTCTCCGCTGATATCCCGTATCGTGAGGGCGCCCTCATCACGCTGGCGCATGAGCAGGGAACCCTTCTGCATGAGGAATATCTCGAGGAAGGCGTTCGCATTGTGGCGAAGTTGCCGGCCCGAATCGCGCCGCGTCTTGAGCGCTATCGTACGGAATAAACGAGTTCTAGTACGCCTAGGATGACAGGCTGATGGAGCAGGTAGAACGGTAAGGCATGCCGACCAAGGACTGCTAGCGCCGGGATGGGATTGGCGTATGCCCATGCTGGCGCTTCGAGGCTTGATGCTTGTGCTGCCTGGGCAGCAAAAAAGCCGGTAAGGTACATAAAGACAAACGGAATGAGCGGATAGTAGTCTCCCGAAACAAAACCCGGGCTCGGGAATCCAAGCCATGCCAGGTGGGGGAGTGGGTAGACCGCTTTTGGAATGCCCCAGGTTAGGGCAAAAAGAACAAGGCACGCTGCGATGCCCCACGAGCCCGGTAATTTTTGGAGTAACGGACGGGTGAGTGCAACCACTGCAGTGCACGCTGCCATGCAATAAATGACGCCAAAGTTTACTGAATCGTCGACTGATACCAGTGTAGTTGCAATCCATACGATCAAGGCTGCGGCCGCGTATTTGAGAGCGCGCTTAACGTTATTGCGCGAGAGCGTGCACATCCAACCGGCGATAAACAAAAATACCCAGCTGATACTAGCGCGCCAAATATCCTGGATAACCGTTTCTGTAAACCATGGCATATCCCATCCATATAGGTAGGCCAAATCGTAGCAGGCGTGAAAACCTGCCATCGACAGCATCGTAAACCCGCGGACGGTATCAAATATGGTGATGCGTTTTTGCATTACGAGAACCGGCGCATTAAACCGACAACCTTACCCAAAATAACGGGGTTCGTTGCATAGATGGGCTCCATAGTGTCGTTCTCGGGCTGCAAGCGCACGCGCCCCTGCTCCTTGTAGAACGTCTTGACGGTCGCCGAGCCATCGATCATGGCCACGACGATTTCGCCGTTCATGGCGCTCTTTTGCTCGCGAACGATGATGTAGTCACCGTTGTAGATACCGACATTGATCATCGAGTTGCCGTGAACCTCAAGGATAAAAGAACCCTGGTCTGTGGCGATTTCGGTCGGGATGGTAAAGGTGTCCTCGATGTTTTGCTCGGCCAGAATAGGAATCCCAGCTGCAACGCGACCGACAAGTGGCAGCGACACCGTTCCACGGGGTGCTGTGGGCTCATCGGATTTGGAAATCGAGACAGAGGATCCGTCCTCATCAAAGAGCTCTAGGGCGCGTGGCTTGGTGGCATCGCGCTTGAGCAGCCCTCGAGCCTCCAAGGCAGAGAGGTGAGCATGCACCGTGCTGGGGGAGGAGAGGCCTACGGCCGACGCCATTTCGCGCACACTGGGCGGATAGCCCTTCTCCTGCTGATATTCCTTGATGAAGTCGTAAATCTGCTGCTGACGCTTGGTAATTTTGCGAGCCATCAGGGGATCCTCTCTGCCAATGTCAAACAAATGTTCGATTATTGCTTGACAGGAACAACTGTTCGAAGATAATAATAACCGAACATTCGTTCTCGCGCTAGACATTTTTGTCCGCGCGGCTTGATAAAACTGTTCTCAGCAAAACACGCGAGAGGAGTACATGATGAACGTAACGGATTTGGTCCAGGGAAACCTCGCCCTTAAGCTCGAGACGCCTACGGCGCCGGCTTTCACGGTTGTCAAAGGCGGCCGATCTGGTTTCCAGGCACTGCCTGGTAAGCCCGTCCGCAGCCGGTGCGTCGCCACGACTTCGGCTCCCGTTGCCCTAAAGGCCTCGACGATCGTCGCTCTTGCCGTTGCGCTCACGTTCTTCTTTGTACTTGCTACCTCGATCTTCAGCGCTCGTCACGCCGTATATGCCGAGTCGGTATCCAACGTTACCTACGAGACCGTCCGCGTTCAGTCTGGCGATTCCTTGTGGTCGCTTGCCCAGGAGCATCCGATTGAGGGTCTTTCCACGCAGGAAACCTCTGATATGATCCGCAACGTCAATCACCTGGAGCATGGCTCGCTCGATGCCGGTGCGCATCTTAAAGTTCCCGCACGTTCCTAAGATTTAAGTACCGTCGCATGGTACCCTTGTAATCGTTTTAGAGGAGGTACCATGCGCTGTCCCAAATGCGGCAAGGCACATACCCGCGTCGTTGATTCCCGCATGCAGGAATCTAATAACACCATCAAGCGCCGTCGCGAATGCTGCTCGTGCAATTATCGCTTTACGACATTTGAGCGTTGCGAAGACCCAATCGAGGTCATTAAGTCTGACGGAACCAAGCAACGGTTCGATCGCAATAAGCTGTTGGTCGGTTTGATGCGCGCCACGATCAAGCGAGATATCGACACTAAAAAGCTCAACGAGATCATTGACGATATAGAGGTCGAGCTTCGCTCCCGTACGCTAACGGCCGTTACGTCTCATGAGCTGGGCGATATGGTTCTTAAGCGGTTGGCCAAGATCGATAAAGTGGCCTACATCCGCTTTGCCTCGGTCTATCGCGATTTCAAAGACGTCGATGAGTTTCTGCAAGAGCTCGACAAGCTAAGGTGATTTCATGTCCAACATTACCGTTAACATTAAACGTCTCGACCCAACCGTCGAGCTTCCCAAATACGCCCATCCTACGGATGCCGGCCTGGATCTGCGTTCCAACGAGGATTGCATTCTGAAGCCCTTTGAGCGTCGTCTGGTCTCCACGGGCCTAGCTATCGCCCTGCCCGACGGCTACGCCGGCTTCGTCCAACCCCGCAGCGGCCTGGCCATTAAGCAAGGCCTGTCCATAGTCAACACTCCCGGCCTCATCGACGCCCACTACCGAGGAGAGCTCAAAGTCATCCTCATCAACCTAGACCCCACGAACAACATCCAAATCAACAAAGGCGACCGCATCGCCCAGCTAGTCATCCAAGAAGTCCCCACGGTTAATCTCGTAGAAGCAGACGAACTAGACGAAACCGACCGAGGCAAAGGAGGCTTCGGCTCCAGCGGCGTCGCTTAGTCGTTTACGTACTGTCCGCTGGCCGGCCCGACACGCCTATATATCATCCCATGCTCAAACATTCTCGCTGCGCTGCGAAACTGCGCGCGGGACGATATGTATGGGGCTCAGACGAAAGGGCTACATGCTTGATGTAAAACAATCTTTCTAGTAAGCCGATGCGATAAAGGGACACCTCCTTTATCGCATCGGCTTACTAGATTTATATTTTCCGGTTTCGCCTTTGCAGGTTCTAGTGGTGGGGAATCTGGTATAGCTGCTATTACGTAAACGTAGCTGCTCGGCGGGAGCCGCCCATATATCGTTCCACGCGCAGTTTCGCAGCGAAGCGAGAATGTTTGAGCATGGAATGATATATGGGCGGCTCCCGCCGAGCAGCGGACTATCGCCTAGCGGATATGCGCAGGTTTTCCGCCCCAGTAGAAGCGGCAGAAGGCTCGTTTGCGCTTTTGGGGTTTGCCTACGAGTTCCATGGTGGCGATGGCGATGTCTTCGGCTGCGCGGGGGCGGCGTAGTACTTCGCCGTTGATGAGCAGGGCTTTGAGTGATTCGGGATGGTCGTGCAGGTGACGGAGCGTCACGATGAGCTCACGTGCCGTGGTGACGTGCATGCTGGCGCCCATGCCGGTGAGCATGGTGGTGTTGGCTTTTTCCTGTCCGTACGATTTGCCGAGCAGGATCATCGGTAGATGTGCACAGAGGCACTCAGTGACCGTGAGTCCGCCCGATTTGAGGATTGCCAGGTCGCAGCCGTGCATGAGGGCCGCCATGTCGTCGACATAGTCCAACACCGTGACGTTCTCGAGCTTCATGGCATCGAAGAGCGTCTTCAGCCGGGTGGCATACTCCACGTCTTTGCCGGGCAAAAAGACAAAGTGCATGTCTTCGAAGCTGCGCAGGAAGGGGAGCGTGTGGTCCATCGCCGCGCGAAAACGGACGTAAGGCTGAGGCAAGCTGGCACCGGCCATTACCAGCACGACGGTCTTGTCGGTGGGGAGGTTGAACTTGGTTAGCTCTTCCTCGCGATCGTAATCCGTGTCGAATCCAGCACGAATGGGAATGCCGGTAATGCGAATCTTTGCCTCGGGAACCTTGCGCGGACGCAGCGTTTCGGCCATAAATTCGTTGGCAACACAGAATAGATCGGTGTCCTTGTGGGGCCACCAGCCCTCGACTTCGTAGTCGGTCGGCACGCAGATAACCGGATAATCGATGCCCGTAATTACGCGGGCGCCCACGGCAACGTTGGCTGCTGTGATGTGCGTTGCGACCACGGCTATGGGCCTGCGGCTGCGAATATATTCGTTGAAGGCGGGGAACATAATTCGCGACCATGCCGTGCCGCCACCCCAGAGCAGATGTCCCGTAAGCGTATATCGCCAGGTCAGGTCGTAAATGGGGCGCGTGGCTCCCGTAAAAGAGGCCGCGGTCTTATTGCCGTCGAATTTAATACGTCCAAAATCAAGGATATCGAGTACTTCAATCTCAACATCCTCGGGGATGCCATTGGTGCCGCGTATAAGGTCGAATGCCTGCGCAATCGCATTTGCGGCGGCCTTGTGGCCCGAGCCGACCGAGGCGTGCACG
Organism: uncultured Collinsella sp.; assembly: GCA_934654775.1. Taxonomy (GTDB): domain Bacteria; phylum Actinomycetota; class Coriobacteriia; order Coriobacteriales; family Coriobacteriaceae; genus Collinsella. Next base: position 17,664 of record CAKUGR010000002.1, on the reverse strand, counting down.
ATGGTCACGAGAGGTTTTTGCTGAGCCAAGAGCGTGGTTTGCTCCGATTGGGGAGTGCTGAGCTCGAGCAGGGGAGCGTCGTCGCTCGTCTGCGTCTGATCCATCGATAACTCCCCTTCGACGTTGTAACACGGATTTATCATTGTAGTGCATGAGTGTCACGTTCACGTAAATTTGGGTATGAGCGCAAAGAACGACAACGTTTTGACGAGAGGACTCTTCATGACTACCGATCAGACAATCGATGTTGCGATTATCGGCGGCGGTCCCGCAGGCTATGCTGCCGCCATTTATGCGGCGCGCGCCAACCTGACGACGACTGTCCTTGAGCAGGGCATGTCGGGCGGACAGATCGCCACATCCAACGAGATTGAGAATTATCCTGGCATTCCGCTACTGAGCGGTGTCGAACTTGGTGAGCGGTTCCAACAACATGCTGAAGGCCTGGGGGCTCAGGTTGAATGGAGTATGGTGACGGGCGTCGATTACGATGCCGATGCGGCTCAATTTACCATCCATCATGATATGGGCGACACAGTGGCCAAGAGCGTCATTGCGTGCATGGGCGCCACATCGCGTCCTGCGGGTTTTGTTGGTGAGGACAAGTATCGCGGTCGTGGCGTTTCGTATTGCGCGACGTGTGACGGCATGTTCTTCCGTGGCAAGCAGGTCTTTGTTATCGGAGGCGGCAATTCGGCATGCGAGGAGGCGCTGTTCCTGTCCGACATTGCCAGCAGCGTGACCATCGTGCTGCGTCGCGATCAGTTTCGCGCTCCTGAAGGTGTGGTCCAGAAAGTGCTCGCAAAAGACAATATTTCAGTTAGGTACCAAACTAGTATAGTGGAGCTTTCTGGTGAAGCGATGCCCACGACAATTACGTTCAAGGACAATGCGAGCGGCAAGATGCATGCTGAGTCTTTTGAACCTGGCTCATTTGGCATCTTTGTCTTTACGGGGACGCAGCCGCATACCGAACTTGTCGAGCATCTAGTCGATCTGGCTCCCGACGGCGGTATTGTTACCGATGATTCGATGGCCACCCGTACGCCCGGCTTATTCGCAGCCGGTGATATCCGTTCCAAGCGTTTACGCCAGGTTGTGACCGCCGTTTCGGACGGAGCCATAGCGGCAACCAGCGCATACGCTTTCCTACGTGCATAAGTACGATAATATATCTTATGTAAGGTTGTTATCTTTCAAATGTTCGTCAGCGGGGCAAAGCTCTATTTATAGCTTTGCCCCGCTGACTTGTAAGTAGTATGCAAAACTAGATAATCTAGAATACAATATAGAAAATGAACGGAGGACCCTTATGAACCACGTTAAACACGTTATTCCAATGTCTGATACATCGGTCAGCATTAAGCCTGAGGATATTCAGCCGACGGTGCTGCCGGATGCATTTATCCAGTCAGATATCGTGCGAAAACTCAACACGTTGTGTCTACCGCGCTATGATCAGCTGCCCAATGTGACACTCTATCGCGATCAGGTTATCGAATATGTCTCGCTGTGGATGGAGCCGCTTTCCATTTGTGTGGAGCAACCTGTTATTACGCCTTCTATGATCAATAACTACGTGAAGGTCGGCCTCGTTCCTGCTCCGGTTAAAAAGCAGTATGGCCGTGAGCAGATTGCGCGTCTCATCGCCATTTGCATCTTTAAGCAGGTGTTGCCGATCGCAGCGGTCCAGGCGCTCTTTAATATCCAGCGCTTGAGCTACGACGCTCCAACAGCTTTCGATTATGTAGTCGATCAACTTGAGGCATCGGTTCGTGCGGCGTTTTCCGTCGAGCAGACGCCCGTTCCCGATACCGCTCATCAGGTCACCCGCGAGTCGTTGCTCGTGCGCAGCGCAGTATCGTCCTTTGTCTCGAAGGCATATCTGATGAGTTATCTCAAGTTCAATGGGTTTAATAGCTAACCGAGGCATAAGACGGGCGGGATAAAGAGCCGCTGGCCCCATATCCCGCCCGTGTGTTTGTCTCGTTGGACATTATCGGCCCGAAGCCACGCCTATGCCGTAGCCGATGATGAGGCCATGCATTTCGGCGTAGTACGAGTCTAGGCCATTGCAGGGCATGATAATCGTCTTTGAACCGGGCCAATGCTCGACGATGTGGTCGGCCAGCGCCTGGGCACCCGCCTCATTTTCCACGTGATCGATGACAACCTCGCCGCCCGTAAAGCCCTCGTCCTCCATGGTGTCGATAATCTTGTTGAGCATCTTCTTTTCGCCGCGCGTGTGCCCAACGAGTTCGATCTCGCCCGCCTCGCTTGCCGTTCCCAAAATGCGAATATTGAGCTTGTTGGCAATAACACCGGCTGCCTTAGGAATGCGTCCCGCTTTTGCGAGGTTCTGGTAGTTGCACAGGCTAAAGAGAATCTTGCTGTTTTGCTCAAGGGCATCAAAATAGCTGCAAGCGTCTTCGAAGGAAACATCCGGATTGCTTGCAAGATAGCGATCGAACAGCAGGAAAATCAAGTCCATCTTGCCACCCGCGGCGCGCGAGTTGACCAGGTGAATCTGGCGCTCAGGCTCCTCGGCAAGGACCATATCGCGCGCCGTAGCGGCGGCGTTGTAACTACCCGAGACACCCTCGGAGATGGGCATGCAGATCGCCTTATCCGCAAGCTTAAAAAGCTCTGCCCACTCCCCTACACTCGGGCAAGCGCTCGATGAGGCGCTCGTCTCTGCCTGAACGGCGCAATTGAGCTCGTGGACGTCGAGTGACAAATCATCGACAAACTCACGCTCCCCTACTCGAATCTTAAGAGGAGCGAATGCAAAGGTGGTATGAGGTGCGGTCGGTTGCCAATCGCGAAGATTGCAGCTTGAATCTGAGATAAGTGCCCAGCTCATTGAGGGTCCTTTCTATTTGTTCCTTAACAATTATAGCCATCTTTCAGAACGATTGGACTGCTATCTAGTTTTGAATACTAGATAGCAGTCCAATTCTTTAACCAGGCCGCAGAGTCAAAAGAATGGACCTCGCTGCCCAAAGGCCACGAGGTCCACATTCGTTCGCTGTGTAAAGAGCTTAGTAGCGCACGAAAATGTAGTTGTTATTCATGCCGGCGGCGACGGAGCTGATGATAACACCCGTGCTGTAGTCGGAAGCATGGATCATCTGACCGTTACCGATGTAGATGCCGGTGTGGTAGGAGTTAACCACAACATCGCCGGGTTGCGGATCGGACACGCGGGTCCAACCCATAAAGGTACCGGTGGTGCCCAGGCGGCAATAGCGACCGGTGAGGCAATAGCTTACAAAACCGGAGCAGTCAAAGCTGTTCGGTCCAATACCGCCCCAAGAATAAGCACATCCGAGCTTGCTGTAAGCGCGCGAAACAACGGAACCACCGTCAACGGACTGGCTCGGCGCGGAAGGCGTCGGAGCCGGAGCAGGCGTCGAGGGCTGCGGCGTGGGCGTAGTCTGCGTACCGCCGCCCTGGTTGTTGTTGGTCTGGCCGCCGTTGTTGCTCGTGCCACCACCGTTGTTGGTGTTTTCGGTCGTGCCCGCGGTGTCATTGCTCACCGTGGCCTTCTCGGCGGTGCTGGCGTTGATGCCAGCCTGCAACGCGGCGTTTGCCTCTGCCTCGGCGGCAAGCTCGGCCTGCAGCTGCGAATCCAAGGAGTTCACGACACTCTGAGCCTCGGCCTGCTGAGCGTTGAGCTCGTCGACCTTCTTCTGCGTGGCGGCGACGTTCTTCTCCTGCTCGGCCTGCTTATCGGTAAGCTGCTGCTTGAGGTCCTTGACCTCCTGAATGGTCTGGGCCTGCTTGTCGGACACCTTGCCGTAGTAGAACAGACGGTTGAGCATGTCACTCAAATCGTCGACGCCCGTCAAAACCTGCAGCAAGCTCAGGCCACCGGTTTTGTACTCGCCGGCAACGTAGGTCGAAAGCTTAGCCTGACCCTCGGCGATCTCCTGCTGCTTTTGCGTGATTTCGCCAGCGGTCTGGTCGAGCTCCTGCGTCTGCGCAGCAAGCTCTTCATGAATCTGCTGGGTTTGGGTACCGATCTGCTCGAGTTTGGTGCGAGCAGCGGCAAGGTCGGATGCGGTATCGGCGTAGGCCGGAGCCACGAGGCCCAGGCCCAAAACACAAGCGAGGGTTGCCGTAGCAGCGCAGCGTGCCATGTTTTTGTGCGTGTTTGCTGTGCGCATGGAGCTTCCTTTCCGGTATCTAAGGGTAGCGGCTAGTCCACCGTTACCAGGCTAAAGAGCTCAACATCGTCGTCAGACGGCGTGAGCTTCTCGCGCGGGTTGAGAAACGCAAGCTCAAGGATACAACCGTAACCAACAAGCTTTGCGCCCATATCTCGCACCAGTTTACCTGTTGCCTCGACGGTTCCGCCCGTCGCGACCAAGTCGTCCAGAATCAACACGGTATCTTTAGAGCTGATGGCGTCGGCATGGATCTCGATGGAATCGGTTCCGTACTCGAGCTCGTAGCTCGCGCTCACCGTCTTGCGCGGCAGTTTACCCGGTTTACGTGCGGGAACAAAGCCGGCACCCAGGGCGACGGCCACGGGTACGCCCACCATAAAGCCACGGGCCTCGGGGCCGACGACCTTGGTGATGCCCATGCCGGCAAAATGCTCGGCCAGCGCATCGGTCATGGCCTTGAGGGCCTCGGGGTTGCCAAAAAGCGGGGTAATGTCCTTAAAGACGACTCCGGGCTCGGGATAGTCGGGGATGTCGACGATTTGAGATTCGAAGTCGTACATTGCGTGACCTTTCATGGTTTGCCGGGTTGGTGGCGGTTATTTGCCCGCGGTAGCGGTGCCGGAATGCGAAGGCGCGACAACCTTAAGCGGCTGCACGAGCGATTCCTCGCGCGCGGCAACCGAAGAGGTGCTTGCCTCTTCGGATTTGGCCTTGGTAGATTCGGAGCGCGCGATCTCCTCGTCGAGCGCATCGATGTCGGCATCCTCGACCACGGCGTTGAGAGACTCAAAAACGCGGTTCTTGAGCAGCGCGGTGTGCACGCCCTCGGTAAGGTCATGCAGCTTCTTAAACGCACGCTCGAGTTTGGCGTCGCGCTCGTCATCGGAGGTATCCATGCCGAGCATGCTCACGAGCACCTGCTCAAACATCGAGGACTCACGGTTGGCCGACGATACGTACTGACGCAGGTTGCGCGGCTCGATGTGGAAGCGCGACAGCTCGGAGCAGTAGCGGATGATCGGGAAATCGCGACCATCGACAAGCTCGCGGTTCTGCGGGCTCTTGATGATGCGGATAAGATCGTTTTCGGCCAAAGAGCGGATAAACGAGATCTCGACACCCAGCATGTCGGGAATCGTCTCGATAGGATGCAGCTTTTGCTTGGTCTCCTTGGGTTCCGTCTTGAGCGGAACATCAGACAGCAGGCCCACCTCGTAGGCGAGCGTAGACAGATCCGTTGCGTTTTCCAAGCGCTGCTTGATTACGTTGAGCGGCATGTAGCGGGTCTTCTGCAGATGCAGAATGACCTCCAGGCGATCAACGTCCTCTTTGGAATACTGACGATATCCCTTAGGCGTACGATGAGGGGTGATGAGCCCCTCATCTTCTAGAAATCTAATTTTTGAGTTCGAAAGATCGGGGTATGCGCCTCGAAGTAGGTTGACGACTTGGCCGATACTCAGATAGTTGCGTTCGGCCATGCCCTACTCACCGGTTTCGATGCGCTCCGGCGTGCTCTCGTGGTAGATGAGCGTGAACGTACCGATCTGAACGGAAGAGCCGTCGTGCAGCGGCGCGGCGTTGACGATGGCGCCGTCGACCCACGTGCCGTTGAGCGAGCCAAGGTCCTCGATGCGAGCGCTAAGGCCCTCGCGAATAATGCGCGCGTGGCTGCGCGACACCGTCATATCGTTGAGGAAGATGCCGTTTGCCGGATCGCGGCCGATCGTGGTGACATCGTCCTCGAGCTCAAAGGCGGCGCCAGTCTGCGGGCCCTTGACGATGGATAGAACGGGAGCGGTGATGCGCACGTTGGCCATAAGGTCGGGAACGGTGACATCGCTCGAAGGAACACGGAAAACGCAGGTGGCGTCCGCAGTCTTATCGTTCTGAGGCATATTGTTAACCTTGTTGTCCATGACAACCCCTAACATAACGCGGGCATGCCGCAAAGAATGAACCGTACGTAATCATACCCCAATGAATCAGTCTTCGATTTCGGGGTTGAGAAAGTCGACGTCCTCGTCCTCTGGGTGGGCGACTGCATTTTTAATGGCCATCCCGCCCTTGAAGGTGTAGATGATGGCGGTGAGCATGGAGAAGAACACGCCGCCGTAGACAAAGAAGATGCCGAGCGGTACTGCGCTCCCGTTGAGGCCTGGGAACGCCGCAAACGTTGAAGGCAACAGATCCCAGCCGTCAACGACAGGGATGCCCAGCAGCATGAGCGAAAAGCCGGTCATGAGCAGCGCCGTGGCGATCTTGCCGGGAAAGACGACGTCGATGGGACGACGGTGGTAATGGCGCACGATGAGCGTGCCGATGCCCAGATAGATATCGCGGCCGATGATGAGCACGCAGACCCAGATGGGCAGCTCGCCGCGAACCACCAGGCCCAGGACGCCCGTAAACAGCAGCGCGCGGTCGCAGATGGGGTCCATGACCTTGCCGAGCCAAGAGACCGTTTTGGTCATACGGGCGATCTGGCCGTCCATCCAGTCGGTAGAGGCGGCAATGGCATAAATCACGATAGCGACGACGCGGTCGTTGTCCGTCACAAACAGATACAGAAAGACAAGTGTGAGTACCAGGCGCGTAAACGTGATGAAATTGGAGATCGTAAAGATCTTATTCGACGGGTAATCGGAGGTGCCGATAAGCTCCTTTTTGATCTTCTTCTTGATGCCCACAGGACTCCCCCGCTGGTTAACGACAAAACTTTCGATACTATACCCGTTCTGGCGATGTCTATCCAGCGTAAGCATAGAGAGTCCAGACATATGGAGGATGCTACTGGGTTGTGCGGGATTCTGCATTTGTGTACATCAGCCTCCAAATATGACATTTTTCGGCATCTTTGATGGCTGATGTACACGTTTTGATTCGGTGATTACATCGATCGGGAAAGTTGTTGCCTTAAGCAAATTAATCATGATGTGCGGGTCGAGAAGGGCTGGCGCCAAAAGAGCCCAACGGCCGTTACAGCTTCGTTAGAAACGCACCCCACCATGGATGGTGAACCCGAAAGGTAAGGCGCGCGGGCACGGTGGGTCGGCCCGCGAGCCCGGAAGAGAAAGGATAAACCCATGGGTTATATGCTCGAGACACGCGGGCTCACCAAGCGCTTCGGCCGCGGCGACCAGGCGCAGGACGCCGTGGCCGATGTGAGCCTTCATATCCGCGAGGGCGAGGTGTACGGGCTGCTCGGTCCCAACGGCGCCGGCAAGTCGACAACGCTCAAGATGATCTGCGGGATGCTGCGGCCGACGGCCGGGGAGATTCTCTTCACAGGTCACGCCTGGTGCCGCGAGGACCTCTACGCAATCGGCAGCCTCATCGAGGAGGCGCCGCTCTACCCCAACCTCACCGCGCGCGAGAACCTGCGCGTGCGCACCACGCTGCTGGGCCTTCCCGAGAGCCGCATAGATGAGGTGCTCGCCGCCGTGGACCTCGCGGACACCGGGAAGAAGCACGCCGGGCGCTTCTCGATGGGCATGCGGCAGCGCCTGGGGCTCGCGCTGGCGCTGATCGCCCGGCCACGTCTGCTCGTGCTCGACGAGCCCACCAACGGCCTCGACCCCATCGGCATCGAGGAGCTGCGCGACCAGATCCGCGGCTTCGCGGCGGCGGGCACGACGGTGATCGTCTCGAGCCACATCCTCTCCGAGGTGCAGCAGATGGCGGACACCATCGGCATCATCTGCGGGGGGCGCCTCGCCTACGAGGATGCGCTTCGTCCCGGGCAGGACCTCGAGGAACTCTTCATGAGCTTCTGCCGGGAAGGGCGACGAGCGCGCGGGGAGGTGGCGGCATGACGGGCGAGAAAGGCGGCCTGCTCGCGGCCCTGCGCGCAGAGGCCCTGAAGTCGCGCCACGCGGCACCGGTTCGCCTGGCCGTGCTCATGGCGCTGCCGATGCCGCTGCTCGGCGCGATGCCCTACCGGGGCGTGCAGATCTTCAGCGCGTGGAACTACTGGTACGCGCTCTTCCTGCCCGTGTGTCTCTCGCTCGTGGTGGCGTGCGTCGCGCGGGCGGACGCTCGCACGCGGATGCGGGGGCTTCTGGGCCTGGGCTTCCCGCTCGGGCGCGCCTGGTGGGCCAAGGCGCTCTGGTGCCTCGCGCTCTGCACGCTTTCGAACCTCGTGGTCTTCGGCATCTACCTCGCGGGATCGGCGTTCTCCTCGCAGGGCCTCACGGTCGCGGGCACGCTCACGATGCTCCTCTGCGCGCTCGCCAACACGGTGACCGCGGCATGGATGATCCCCGCAGGGCTCTTTCTCACGGCGCGGCTCGGCATGCTCGCAGGCATCTTCTGCCCGCTCGTCGCGCAGCTCGTGGGCGGGTTCGCCTGGTCGTTGGTGCCGCTGCCGCAGCTCTTCCCGCCATCGGCGAGCATGGTCATCCCCACGAGCTTCATCCCCGTGCTGCCGAGCGGCGAGCCACTCGCGGCGGACATGGCGCTTGGCGGGGCGCTCGCGGCGGATGGCATGCTCACGCTGGCGGGCCTTGCGGTCTGCGCGCTCGCGTTCGCCGCGCTCACGGCGGCGGGCGCGGCCTGGTTCGCGCGCTCCGAGGAGAGGTGATGGCCATGACACGACTCTCCGACCCGACGCCGCGCATGACTCTCTCGCGGGCCCTGCTCTCCGAGGCCCTGCGCCTGGCGCGCTCCCCGCTCACGGCGGTGCACCTCGTATGCGGCCTGGCAGCTGGTATTGCCTGCGGCGAGTACTTCTCCGTAGCCCGATGGGACCCGGCGCTCGGCGCGGACGCCTACGTCCAGTTCCTCGGCGCTCTCATGCCGCTCATGTCCGCCATCGTCTGCGGGCTCGCCGTGGACGAGGAGCGCGCTGCCGGGCGCCTCGCCAACCTCACGGCGGTCCCCTCGCGCGGGCGCGCCGTCGCGGCGAAGCTGCTCGCCCTTGTGGCGCTCGGCGCCACCGCGCTGGCCGTGGCGCTCGGCGTGTTCGGGGCCGTGCTCGCCGTTTCCGGGCGCCTGCCGCTCGGGCCCGCTCCGCTTGCGGCCGCCTGGACGGGCATCGTGCTGGGCAGCCTGCCCCTCTACGCGCTGGGACTCGGGGTGGCCCTGCGCCTCGGCCGCAACGCCGCCATCGGCGCCGGCGCGGCGGGTGTGCTCCTCGCGTTCTTCTCGGTGGGCGGACTTGCGCACGGCCTCATGACCGGCGAGCTCACCGGTGCCCTGGTGACGCCCCTGAGCTGGGTGCCGTTCGCCTGGCCCGCGCGCCTGGGGTCGCTCGGGGTGGAGGCCTTCATCGACGCCGCACGCGCGGCGGGCCCTCTCCTCACTACTGCGCTCGCTAGTCTCGTGCTCACCCTGGCAGCCGACGCCGTCCTTCTCGCCTGGTTCTGCCGCTTCGAGGACGGGAGGGCAGATGCGTAGGAAGCCGCTCGCCGTCATGCTCGTCCTCCTCTCCGCAGCGCTCGTCCTGGGCGGGAATGCCCTGCTCGACGCCGGCTGGGGGTCGGCGCTGCGCTCGATCGCCGACCGCGTGCTGCCCAACCCTGAGATCGCCATGTGGGCGCCCGCGCCCGAGCCCGGCAGCCACGCGAGCTCCTACGCCGACGCCACCGGGGCGGGGGCAAACTACGTCTACCTGGTGGACGCGGCAGACGACACAGGCAATGTCCGAGAGCTCCAGCTCATCTTCTTCGGGCGGGAGTCGGACGGCGAGGGCTGGCTCGAGATCGAGGCGCGCGGCGGCTCGGGCGTGCGCTACCGCGTGTGCGACGCAGCCGAGGCACCCGCGGCCGCGCGCAGGGTTCTGGACCGCTGAGCGCAGCGCTAGTACAATTCCGACGAGAGTTTCAGGAGGTCGAACATGGCGAGGATACTGGCAGTGGATGATGAACGGGCTATCCTCGACGCGCTCGCGCGCGTCCTCGGCCGCGACGGCCATGAGGTCGTCAGGGCGGCGGACCCGACGGCGGTCCCGGGGATGGACCTCTCGCGCTTCGACCTCGTGCTCTGCGACGTCATGATGCCGGGGCTCGACGGCTTCGAGCTCGTGCGGCAGATCCGCCCGGACTTCGACGGCCCCATCGTCTTCCTGACCGCGCGCGTGGCCGAGGAGGATGCCGTGGCCGCCTACGGCCTGGGCGCCGACGACTACGTCCGCAAGCCCTTTGGGGCCGCAGAACTGCGCGCCAAGGTCGCGGCCCATCTACGCCGTGAGCGCCGGCCGCGCTCGCACGCCCTCTCCTTCGGGGAGGTGCGGATCGACCTCGGGGCACGCGGCCTCGCCGTGGGCGGCGAGGCCGTGCCGCTCACGCCCACCGAGTACGCCATCTGCGAGTACCTCGCCCGCCACCCCGGGCAGGTCATGAGCCGCGCCCAGATACGCGAGGCGGTGCTCGGCTGGGAGAGTGACGCCGACGACGCGGCCATATCCATGCAGGTCAGCCGCGCCCGGAGGAAACTCTCCGAGGCCGGCGCCGATCCGATCGCGACCGTCTGGGGGATGGGGTACAAGTGGCAGCTCTGAAGATCGGGGCGCGAGGTCGCGGGGGCATGCCGCTCTCCTTCGTCATCGCGCGCTACTTCGTCTACGCGTTTGCGGCGGTCGCCACGGCGTGGCTCGTCTCGTTCATGGTGCTCTCCGTGGCGATCAACGCGGGCTTCGTCTACGAGGCAAGCTGGGGGCCGGCCAATGCGCGCGAGGTCGCGGAGGGCCTGGCACGCGACGGCGTCTGTGGGCAGCAGGACGTGCCGACGGCGTACCGCTACCTCATCCTGAACAAGGACGGATACGTGCTGATGACAGACCTCGAGAGCACGCGGCTCGAGGACGCGACGGAAATGGCCCGTACGGCACTCGCCGCTGATCCGGGCACAGTGGAGATCGAGGGCGGGGGTTCGGGCCTCACCTACGCCGCGTTCCCGCTCAAGGGCGGCGGGGCCTGCGCGCTCGTCAGCGAGTACCTGCCGCAGTGGGTCTCGCGCGATCTCGCCGGCCTGCTTCCCAACCCGCAGAACCTCATGCTCGTCGGCGCCACGGCGGGAAGCGCGCTCGCGCTCGCGCTCGTGGCGCGCCGCGCGAGCCGCGTGATCTCGCGCAAGATGGCGCCGCTCGCGGAGGTGGCGGGGCGCGTCGGCGCGGGGGAGCTCGACTTCGCGGTCGGCAGCACCAACGTGCGCGAGGTGAACGACGTCCTCGCAGCGATGGACGCCATGCGGGCCTCCCTCGCCGAGTCGCTCGAGGCCCGCTGGGCCGCGGAGCGGGGGCAGCGCGAGCAGATGGCGTTCCTCGCCCACGACCTCAAGACGCCGCTCACCGTGCTGCGCGCCAACGCCGACTTTGTGGCGGAGGAACTGGAAGACGAGAAAGACGCCGACCTCGCGGCCGCCGCGCGCGACATAGCCGGCAGTGTCGAAAGGCTCGACGGCTACGTGCGCCTGCTCATCGAGGCCTCGCGCGGGTCCGGCGGGGCGGAGAGGGCCCCCATGCGGCCGGCCGAGCTCTGCGAACAGGTCCTCGCCGAGGCCGCCCAGATCGCCCGGTCACGAGGCGTGACGCTCGACGCGGCCACGGGCCCCGCTGTCGCGGGCGCGCCCGAGGCCCCACTCGACCGAACCGCCCTGGCGCGAGCCGCCGCGAACCTTGTGGTCAACGCCGCCGAGCACGCGCGCTCGAGCGTGGCTGTCTCCTGCGACGTCGCGGGCGGGCACCTCGTCATCGTGGTCGCCGACGACGGACCGGGCTTTTCTCCCGCCGCCCTCGAACGCGGCTGCGAGCGCCTCTTCACAGACGACTCGTCCCGCTCTTCGCGCGATGGAGGCCGCCACTACGGGCTCGGCCTCCATGTCGCCTCCGAGGCCGCGAGCGCCCACGGGGGTTCCGTCTCGCTCGCCAACGGCCCCTCGGGCGGCGCGGTGGCCACCATCGCGGTCCCCCTGTGCGGAATCTGACGAATCAGGCGCTCACACCGTCGTACCTCGCAAACAAACGCTTCCTGGTTAATAATGCCCGTTGCGGGGAACGCCCTGTCTGGTCGCCGCCCACGTGCTTGAGTATGTCGGCGATGCGAGTCGCCATCTCGTCCGCCGAAGCACGGATGTTGGCGACCCAGGACGCAAGGCCGGCCTGATTTGATGCCTCTGCCTCAGGCACGTCGCAGTTCGCGGTCACCGCCATGAGCGGGGTGACGAGGTCGTGCGAGGCGGTGCAAATGAACGCGCTCTCCCGCGCCTCGGCCTCCGCCGCCGGTCGCAGGGCGCGTCCCGTTGCCCACGCAACGGCGAGCGCCGCGAGGAAGATCGCGATGCAGGAGGCGAGGCACCCCAGCTCGAGGCCGCAAGCAGATCCGACCGCTTCGCTCACGTCGAGGAAGGTGTAGACGCGGGCGTCCGAGGCCTCGCCGTCTGGAACGACTGGTGCCCACGTGGCATCAGCGGCCATAACGAGCGCGCCCTCCTGAGCACCGTCAGGCTGCCAGAGCGCTATCCGAGCGCGACCTCCCCAGACGAAGGAGCTGCTCCCATGTTCGTCATGCAGTGCGACGAGTTTGGCAAGATCATCCGCGTCATAGGCGTCTCCCCCACTCGATGCCTCGATGGCGTCAATGGTTCCGTCGGCATCGACAAGGGCACGGACCCACGTCGGTGCAGCGGGAGCGATATACGAGATGTCGCCCGCTCTTCCATCCGTCGCCCTCGAACGGCGTGCTGGAGACCTCCTCGAGAACCTTCCGCTGCGCATCGAGGACGGACGCAAACGGCGAGACGCTCGAGTACCGCATCGTCGGCATCAATCATGACGACCTTTCGGATGGCTCCGGTAAGGCAGAGCTCACGTTCGAGACGACCAACGATGTCATGGGCGAGCACGTATTAACTCGACGAACACCAACGTCGGCGGCTGGGAGAAGTCAGAGCTGCGCAGGCGCCTTAATTCGGGTGACCTCTGGGCACTTTTGCCGACCGAACTCACGGCCAAAATTAAATCCGTGAATATAATGACCGACAACAAAGGCGGTAATGATATTGCTCAAGCTACGACTACACCCGATAAGGTTTTCATCCTTAGTGTCACCGAGGTGTGGGCGGCGAATCCGTATGGTCACAGGGTTATCAGTATGAACTGTATACCGCCAAGGGCGTATCGGACTCGAACTACGGAAGCCTAACGCATGCCGGCTATTGGTGGTCACGATCACATGCTAATTGGCCAGGCACGGCTTTTAGAATTTTTGGAGAGAACGCCGCCAATGCCTCCCAGGAAGCCTCAGTTACCGAACCTTTCTATCCGGCATTCTGCTTTTAAACTCACCTGCAATTACTGGAAAGCCAGTGCAATCCCGCAAGGGCTTTCTTTTGGCGTTTATAACCGTGGAAATAGGATTTACGCGTCATCTTGCTCCCTCACCTCATATATGAATTCCTTCGAGAATTAACAAGGAGATTTAGGCACTGGGATTTGACGCTCGATTTGCACGGAATTAAGAGTGTGCTTTTAGGCGCCGAGCAGTATACGTTTTGGGACGCGAGCAAATTCGACGCCCGATCTGTAGGCGAGAAGCATACCATGTTTGAAAGCCGCGTTTCGCTTGGATACGACTGCTGGGATTGCAGCGTCTCTAACATCAACTGCCACGGGAGCTTTAACGACAATGTTCCGAGCGTCATTGCGCCGAGATGGACGGTATGACCCGCTTGGAAAACCGGTGCAGCGGCATCGCATAGGGCGCAGGCATTAGTCCGGCCCTACGCGATGCCTGATTTTGAACTGCCAATTCAGAGCTTGAACGAGCCCACCTGCAATGATGCCTTACAGCTTCGGAAGCTCGGCATCTATCGAATGCGGCGTCGAATCATTGGAAACGCTGGTTTGGAGCTTCTTGTCGGGAAGCGCCGCAACGATCATCGCGGCGCTCGCGGGCGTCGCGAACACGATTATGAAGGCCAGCTTTAACCTCTGGTCCCCATACCCTTTGTCACTCGCTGCTTTACCAATTAGCCCCCCTGAAAAATAGCAGGCTATGCCGTAGCAGATTATGAGGGCGTAAAAGATGATTTGCATGTACTTCTCTTCCTAACTCAAAAAATACTCGATTTGCCCGACATTCGGAATATCGTTGACTGAAAGCCGATGCTTAGTTATAGGGCGTGTGGAATTCTGTCGTCGCCAGCGTCTCTCCCGTCACGGGCTCAATTAACGTGATTCTATGGTCATAAATAACGGAACTTTGATTCCAAAGCCGAATGAGGTTCCACCCGCGCTTAAATCCTTTTACGTAGTTCGCGGGCTGCGTTTCAGCATAATTATTTGTCACCTCGCCATCGATGCCCCATGCGTACTCCTCAAACACGCGGATATCGACCTCTTCTTGCGATCGATCTCCGCCGTCAACGAAAACGTGGACATAGGCGTCACCCATCGACTTCGAGCCGATTTCTGTCAGAGATGTTTCGGTATCGTTCTCATCGGAATTCACAAGAATCCTTACATCCAGTTTGTAAAGGTCGGAATAAAGTTCGGTGGCATCGCGATAGCTCACCCCCACGAGCTCGTCCAGGTATTCCTTCGTTTTGGAATCGCTGCTGTCATAGTGTTTCTTCACGTACCCGTATTCGACCTCGTGGGCGCCGGTTTCATTGTCCGCATTCTTGAACCATTCGATAGCTTGGTCCGTATCCCCGTCCTTTGCATAATCCTCCGCCAGGGCATTGGCGGCCTTCGCCTCCATCTCCGACGCATCGCTGTATGATCGAATTAACTTGAATTCGGCATACGCCTTCCTAAAATTGCCGCCTTCGTAAAGCGAGAATGCTTCCCTGTACCGAATTTCTTTTTGCAGTCCCGTGATTGCGTTAATCGCTATCGGTCTTCCCGCCGTCAGAAAGAAGACGAGAAGCACGGCGGCGGCCGTGGCGAGGCATAGCAGTATTTTGCGCTTCTTTGCCGATTTCGGCTCGAGCGCGGCTAGCTTTTCTGAACATTCCTTAGCACGCTCTTCGGCGTCCTTCCAACCAGAGATGCCTTTGAAAAGTTCACGGGCTTTTTTCAGGTTTTCGACACTCTCCCCTCTGGCAATAAGTGAATCGGCCCTGTCGTATATGTTCTGAGACCGTATATCGGCCGAATTGCATAGGGATTCTTCGTCCTGCAAGTCCGAGAGGAGGTCCTTGTGGCATTTGCACCTGTGGCAACTTTCCCGCCCGACGTTGATGCATCCGCATGCACACACCCACCATCCATGATGGAATTGCGCCCTGCCGCCGGTGATTCGGCTGTCAATATGAAGCTCTTCCTGCCGGTGGCCCCTCTCGGTCATCGCCTTCTCGCTCAGCAAAAGCGGTTCGCGCTCGGGCGCTTCGGCAGGCTCTCCGGTCGAGTGCCACTTCCCTTGCTGGGAGTCGATTTGAAGCAACTTGATGAATGCAGACTCGACGTCTCCCCTCGGCAGCGCCGTCGCCTTAAGGGCTCCCTGCTCGCATTGCGGTAGGTCGAAATCCAATTCCGAAAAGGGAACGTCGCCTGTGGACCCATCGATATAGTCGATATGGGCGACACCGGAGATGGAGTTCAGGATATCCGCTGAGAGATTCTCGATCTTTATCTGCAAATATGCCGCGGAGGTGTCGACGTTTCTTGCGACCTGGACGACCGTCACCATCGCCGGGCATCCGGGTTCCCATTTCAGCAGGCTCGAATCCCCAGACCCATCATCCCTGAAGACTACTTTATAGTTACCCAATCACCTTACCCCCTGAATTCGCGGCTTATGGAAAGGATTAGGCTATGAGCGTTTCCCATCAGCCTTCCATACTCAATTTTACTTACGCTACCTGCGAATTTGTTGAGCAACAAATTCGGATATGCGAGCGGTCGGTTAAGCCGCGCAGGCGTTGAGCTGGTTACGTTTTGCCGCAGCGGCAAGACAAAACGTGGCTCCAGTACCGCATCGTACGCTCCTGCATGCAATATCAATCCCCATACGAAGGGAGTGTCGCATATGCATGCAGCGACGCAGAACCTTCGGGGGGGGGCATCTCCTAGGAATACCCGCCTCCGAGGGCAAAGTATTATCGAGTACGTTCTGATCGCGGCCGTAATCGGCCTTGTGATCGTGTTCGCTGGCCCCGGAGTGGCGGGAGCCATCCGAAATCAATTCAACCAAGTCATGAATACGTTGAACTCTGGCACCGACGGAGATAGCTTCATGAGCGCGGAGGAGAAGGCCTACCGCGAGGCGATAAAGACCGTAGCCCAGAAGGAGGCCAAGGATTGGACGCTGGATGAGCAGAAGGCGGCGGCCACCGACATCGCCAAGAACGGAACGTCCTCGGTCGTATACGCCAAGGCCAAGGCCGCTATGGATGCGGGTACGAAGTGGTCGGTGAAGCTGACGAACGGCAAGACGATGGAGTACCGCGTCATCGGCATCAACCACGACGACCTCGCCGACGGCAGCGGCAAGGCTGGGCTGACGTTCCTCACCACCTCGACGGGTATTTCGTCCCGCATGAACGCGACCGACACCAATGCCGGCGGATGGGAAAAGTCGGAGCTGCGACAGAAGATGAACTCCGGCGAGATCTGGAACCTCATGCCTGCCGATTTCAAGTCCAAGGTGAAGCCCGTCAAGAAGCTCACGAACAACGTCGGGGGCGGCAACGCGAACAAGGATGCCGCCGCGGCGGCGACCTCCGACAGGCTGTTCCTGCTCAGCTACTCCGAGATTGTCTCCACATCTCACTGGGCGTCCAGCTACCCCTGGACTTCCTCCGAGGGAACCCAGTACGAAGCCTTCAGGGGCAAGGTGACGAATAGTGATTCAGTCAACGCTTGTTTGCAGATTGGTAGCGATTGGTGGGAGCGCTCGGTTCATCCGAGCTACTCTGCGTACTTCCTCAATGTCGGCTACAACGGCGAGCCATCGTACACCACCGGCGCGACGTACTCGACTTGCGTCTGCCCCGCTTGGTGTTTCTAGCTGTCTAGTGCAAAGCCCGCGCAACCCCATGCGGGCTTTTCTTTTGGCAACTCCACGAACGATTTGAGGTTCATGGCACGGGTAGTCGGGTTGAGGGGAAATGGGGTCATAAAGCGGTTCTCAGAGCGCCTGCCGCACTCCCCCGCCATTGCCTCTGCGGCGTCCCCGTATAGAGTCCATCCTGCTTAGCGTTTCGTTGCAGCAGCCCACTTGTCTACCGATCAAGTGAACTACTGGAATAAATACAGTGACACGCTTGTTCGTTACAGTCGCTATATCTATGTAAATCGCCGCGATAAATACAGCCTGTGCTCGGCTGTATACCAGCTACGCGTATGTAGATTCATATAGCGTTAATAAATCGGCTCAAGCGTGTGCAAAACGCGCAGGTAACCGCAAAAGGCGGTTATCGCGTAGGTAGATTTTTGGCACCCTGTTGCTTAATCAAAATTAAGCAATTGCTTATAAATCAGAACCACCCTTAAAAAGGGTGGTTTGCTCTTAGGGTATAACCCACGGGCCCCGGGCTCGCGTCTAAAGGC
>CAKUGR010000001.1 GCA_934654775.1 uncultured Collinsella sp. | reverse complement strand
GATAACGACGCCATCATGAGCGCCGTCGTCCTGTCCCAGCTGCTCAACCAGGTTGAGTATGCCGGCAACACCTATGAGGCCTGCGCCCTTGGTCAGCTTCCGGCAGAGTCCGCCAAGCTGCTTGCCGACGCCGGCATCGCCGAGCCCCGCGTGATTGAGTCCGTCGAGGCCGGTCAGCTCGTCGTCCTCACCGACCACAACGAGTCCGCCCAGTCCGTTGCCGGTCTTAAGGACGCCACGGTCTTTGGCGTTGTCGACCATCACCGCATCGGCGACTTCGAGACCGCCGGCCCGCTGCACTACATCTGCCTGCCCTGGGGCTCCAGCTGCACCATCGTCACCAAGCTCGCCGGCGTGCTCGGCGTTGAGCTCTCCGACGTACAGGCCAAGCTGCTGCTCTCGGCCATGATGACCGACACGCTCATGCTCAAGAGCCCCACCACCACCGATGTCGACCGCGCCGTCGCCGCCAAGCTCGGCGAGCAGGTGGGCGTCGACCCGGTCAAGTTTGGCATGGAGGTCTTCCTCACCCGTCCGTCCGGCTCCTTCACTGCAGCCGAGATGGTCGGCAATGACATCAAGATGTTCGAGCCCGCCGGCAAGAAGCTGCTCATCGGCCAGTACGAGACTGTCGACAAGAGCCGCGCTCTTGGCATGATCGACGAGATCCGTGAGGCCATGCGCGCCTACGCCGCCGAGAAGGGTGCCGACGGCATTGTCCTGTGCATCACCGACATCATGGAGGAGGGCTCGCAGGTCCTGCTCGAGGGTGAGACCGAGGCTGCTCAGAAGGGCCTGGGCATTGCCGACGAGCACGACGGCGTTTGGATGCCGGGCGTCCTCTCCCGCAAGAAGCAGGTCGCTGCCCCCATCATGGCCGCCTGCTAGGTTTAGTTGACCAAACGCCACGACCGGATCGCGGACGCCCCGCGCTCCGGTCGTTTTTTGTGCACGGCGCTGCGTCGTCTTTTGGACAGGCGCGCCCGCGCCGTTGAGCAAATAATGTTCAACCTGTGGTTCCGCTTTTCGGCCACGTCTGCGTGCTTGTCGTGCAGGGTAGGCTAGATGCAAGCGTAATACGTTAGAGCGCGGCGCCGCCACTTGGGCGGGCCGTGCTTTTTTAAGACGGGAGCTTTCCCGTGAAAGGAGCCGCCCATGGCAGCACCCGAGCAGCTGTTCAACGTTCGTGAGCGCAAGCGTTTTGAGCGCCACGATATCTGGGAGCGCATCGCCGAGAACGGCACGATTTCCGCCGCGGTTATGGTCATCGCCGCCATCGCCGCCGTCATTTGCGCCAATACCGATGCCTACGAGGCCATCCATCACTTTTTGGAGACCCCGCTGTATGTGGGTCTGGGACATTTGACGGCTGGCCTCACCGTTGAGCTTTTCGTCAACGACTTCCTCATGGCGATTTTCTTTTTGTTGGTGGGCATTGAGCTTAAGTACGAGATGACGGTCGGCGAGCTCAAGAATCCGCGTCAGGCCATGCTTCCCATGCTGGCGGCCGTGGGCGGCGTCGTCGTTCCCGCCTGCATCTACCTGATCTTTAACCATGCCGGCGCCCGCAACGGTTGGGCCATTCCCATGGCAACCGATATTGCCTTTGCGCTGGGCGTGCTGTCGCTTTTGGGCAATCGCGTGCCCAACGGCGTGCGCGTGTTCTTCTCGACGCTCGCCATCGCCGACGACCTCATCTCCATCGCCGCTATCGCCATCTTCTACGGTCAGAGCCCCAATCCGTTTTGGTTGGGCGCCGCCGCGGTTGTGACCTGCGCGCTTGTGTGGCTCAACAAGACGCAGCATTACCGCCTTGCCCCGTATTCGGTACTGGGTCTGCTGTTGTGGTTCTGCATGTTCAAGAGCGGCGTACATGCCACGCTCGCTGGCGTCATCCTGGCCTTCACCATTCCGGCCAAGTGCGGCGTCAAGCTCGATAGCCTCACCGATTGGCTGGGCGAGTGCCTGCCGCTGCTCGATGACCGCTACGACGACGAGGCACACATCCTGGGCCAGCATGACTTTACCGTCTCGACCACCAAGGTCGAGCGCGTCATGCACCGCGTGACCCCGCCGCTCATCCGCATGGAGCGTCTGATCTCCACGCCGGTCAACTTTGTGATCCTGCCGATCTTTGCGTTCGTGAACGCACAGGTTCGCCTAGTGGGCGTGGACATGAGCACGCTGCTCACCGACCCGGTGACGCTCGGCGTGTACTTTGGCATGCTGCTGGGCAAGCCGATCGGCATCTTTGGTATGACGTTTGCCCTGGTTAAGCTTAAGGCCTGCGAGCTGCCGCACAATGTCAACTGGCACATGATTGCCGGTGTGGGCATTCTGGGCGGTATCGGCTTTACCATGTCGATTCTCATCAGCGGTCTCGCCTTCCCGACGGCCCAGTTTGAGGTTCTGGCTGCCAAGGCCGCCATCCTTGCCGGTTCGGTCACCGCTGCCGTAATCGGCATGATCTACATGAGCGTGGTCTGCAAACATCCCGCGCCCAAGGACGAGTAAGAGCGCAAAAACAGGGGCCGGACATGCCCCGGATGCCCTCGTGTGCAAAAAACGCCGTTTGTGAGTACTGTCACAAACGGCGTTTCATTTTACGTGCGAAAAATAATGGACATAATCATGCAATCTGTACGTTAACGAGTGAACAGTGGATCAGAAACTGACGACGAGGTCCTCATAATGAGGGCGAACAAGGCCAAAGCGGGCTGTTTTTGCCTAAAATCGCTGCTACTAAAAAAGTAACAGTACTCATATTTGCCCTTTTTTGCACACTGGCCCTTTTGTTGCGCGGTTTTAACAAACCGCGCAACTGCTCGACGCTGCAAACGACTCTAAGCGGCAATCTGACGTTCAATTTCAAGGGCGCGACCAGAAGGTCAGCGCCCTTTCATTTCACGTCACCTTGCTCGCTTAGGGTCGTTTTCGCTGACGCTGCCAAAACATCGGCGTTAACCTAGTCGTTTAAGAACGTCCAATGACTGGTTCTATTCCACCGTTCCGTAGACGGCGCCCCAGCCGTGGGCGGCAAGGGCCGAGTTGAGCTGGTCGCAAAGTGACTGGCGGTCGTAATAGCCGGGCGGCAGCAGGTTGACGATTTCCATGAGATCGGGCGCCAGGTCCAAGATTTCGGCCTGTACGATCAGATCCAGGCGGTCGATGGCGTGGCGGTCGTAAAACAGTCCGTCGACCAGGCGCTGCAGGTCGCCGAATTCCTCGGCCTGAAACGATCCGTACTCCATAGTGCCTCCTTGGGCGCCCCACGCCGGCATGCGCGGCGATTCGTAATTCATTGCGATGAACTTAATCTATCACGGCTTCATAACGTTGCGGCGGTGGCGGTCTATACTTAGACGAACTGCAACGTACCGCTTCGCGAAAGGTCGCACCCATGCAGACGATCTACCAGAAGATGGAAACCACCGAACTCGATGCCGCCATCGAGGCGCTCAAGGCTGAGGTCGCCGAGGTCAAGGCCAAGGGCCTGGCGCTCGATATGGCCCGCGGCAAGCCGTCGCCCTCCCAGGTGGGCATCTCGCGCCCCATGCTCGATATCCTCAATGCCGACGCCGATCTGCACGACGGCAACGTCGACTGCTCCAACTACGGCTGCTTTGAGGGCATTCCCTCGGCACGCAAGCTGGCAGGGGAGTTCCTGGGCTGCCCCGCCGAGCAGACGCTCGTGCTGGGTTCGTCGAGCCTTTTGATCGAGCATGACATCGCCGGCATGTTCTGGCGTTGTGGCTCGTGCGGCAGCGAGCCCTGGGACGCCTACGAGGCCGCGCACGACGGCAAGAAGGTCAAGTTCCTGTGCCCCGTTCCCGGCTACGACCGCCACTTTGGCATCACCGCCGATCTGGGCATCGAGAACGTCCCCGTCGCGATGACCGACAACGGCCCCGACATGGACGAGATCGAGCGCCTCGTTGCCGCCGACGATTCCATCAAGGGTATCTGGTGCGTGCCCAAGTATTCCAACCCCACGGGCATCACCTTTAGCGAGGACACCGTGCGCCGCCTGGTCGAGATGCCCACGGCCGCGCCCGATTTCCGCATCTTCTGGGACAACGCCTACTGCGTGCACGACCTGTACGACGAGACCGACGAGCTCGCCAACATCTTCGACCTCGCCCGCGCGGCGGGCACCGAGGATCGCGTGGTGGCCTTCGCCTCGACGTCCAAGATTACCTTCCCGGGCGCCGGCATCGGCTTTATCGGTGCGAGCCCCGCTGTGATCGCCGAGTTCTCTAAGCGTTTGAAGGCCGGCCTGATCAGTGCCGACAAGCTCAACCAGCTGCGCCACGTGCGCTTCCTTCCCACCATCGAGGCGGTCAAGGAGCACATGAAGAAGCACGCAGAGTTTTTGCGCCCGCGCTTTGAGGCCGTCGAGCGCAAGCTCACCGAGGGCCTGGGCGACACGGGCTGTGCCACCTGGACGCACCCCCGCGGCGGCTACTTTGTGAGCTTCGATGGTCCCGAGGGCTCGGCCCAGAAGGTCGCCGCGCTTTGCGCCGACCTGGGCGTCAAGCTCACGCCGGCCGGTGCTACCTGGCCCTATGGCAAGGACCCGCGCGACACCAACATCCGCATCGCGCCGAGCTATCCCACGGTCGAGGACCTGGAGGCCGCGCTCGATGTGCTGGTGCTGGCCGTTAAGCTTGTCGCTGCCGAGCTTGCGCGTGCCGAGCGCGCCTAACGCGCGGCTTCCCGTACCATCCGCACTTTCGATACGTAAAGGAGCGTATACATGGATTTGGGTATTTCCACCAACCCCACGCCAGAGCTCTACACCATTAAGGTCACCGGCGAGATCGATATCTCTAACGCCGATAGCCTGCGCAATGCCATCGACCTGGCGCTCGAGCAGCCCACTGAGGCCGTTGAGCTCGATTTTGCCCAGGTGAGCTACATCGATTCGACGGGCATTGGCGTGCTCGTGGGCGCCGCGCACCACGCGGTCGACCACGGTAAGCGCTTTAGCTGCACCAATGTGCAGCCTCCGGTGATGCGCGTGGTTCAGCTGTTGGGTGTCGACCAGGAGATTTTGATCACCGCTGCATAATCTTGGCCCCCAAAAGGGCGTGCCGTTTGGCATATGTTTGTGATGCGCTCGGACGTTTTGACGTCCGGGCGCTATACTTGACCGAATGAATAGACGAGTTCCGGCCGAATGGCGCGGTGCGGGCTCGACTCACATCGAGCCTTGGAGGTATGTGTGTTTGGTATTGGAGAGGGTGAGCTCGCGATCATCGTGGTCTTCGGCTTTTTGCTGTTTGGCCCGGATAAGCTCCCGCAGATGGGCCGTACGATCGGCCGTGCCATCCGTCAGTTCCGCGAGACGCAGGAAAAGATGACGGCCGTTGTTCAGTCCGAGATTATCGATCCGGTAAGCGAGGCCGCGTCGGCCCCGGTCAAGCCCAAGAAGGCCGCTGCGACCGACGACGATTCCGATGCGGACGAGGATGCCGCCGAGACGGCAGCGCCCGCCAAGAAGGAGACCTTTGCCGAGCGTCGCGCCCGTCTTGCTGCCGAGAAGGCTGCAAGCGAGGGTGCTGCTGAGGGCGAGGGCGCTGCCGAGGATCCTGTGACCGAGGGCGTCGAGCCCGCCACTGCCGAGTCCGAGGCCACAGCCGCTGTCGAGCCCGAGCCTGCTGCAGAGCCCGAGCCCGAGCCGGCAGAGCCCACGACGGCTGACCTCTACGCCCGTCGCCCCCGCAAGCGCAAAGCCGTCGTCGACCAGCTCGCCCGCGAGCTCGAGGCCGAGGACGACGTCGCTGCCGTCGACGTCCCGAAGGGAGGCGATGAGTAATGCCTATCGGACCTGCGCGAATGCCGCTCTTCGATCACCTGGGAGAGCTCCGTCGCCGTCTGACCATCGTGGTCGTGTCAGTCTTTGCCGCCGCCATCGTGCTGTATTTCGCCACGCCCGTGGTACTCGATATCCTGGAAGACCCCATCCGCTCCTTTGTGCCGGACGGGAAGTTTTACATCACCACCACGCTCGGCGGCTTTGGCCTGCGCTTCTCGCTTGCCATCAAGATGGCCGTGGTCATGTGCACGCCCATGATCATCTGGCAGATCCTGGCGTTTTTCCTGCCGGCACTGCGCCCCAACGAGCGCAAGTGGGTCGTGCCCACGGTGCTCGCCTCGACGGTGCTGTTTTTCCTGGGTGCTATCTTCTGCTACTTCATCATTATCCCGGCAGGCTTTGAGTGGCTCATCGGCGAGACCTCGGCCGTCGCTACGGCGCTGCCCGATCTGGAGAACTACGTCAACATGGAGCTGCTCTTTATGATCGGCTTTGGCGTGGCGTTCGAGCTTCCGCTCATCATCTTCTACCTGTCCGTTTTCCACATCGTGTCCTACGCCGCCTTCCGCAGCGCTTGGCGCTATGTGTACGTGGGCCTGCTCGTGGCCTCGGCCGTGATCACGCCCGACGGCTCGCCCGTCACCCTGGGCCTTATGTACGGCGCCCTGCTCTCGCTCTACGAGATCTCGCTCGCCGTTGCCCGTGTGGTCATCACCGCGCGCGAGGGCAAGGAGGGCCTGTTCGTGAGCCGTCTGGACCTGTTCTCTGACGACGAGGACGACGAGGAGTAAATCGGTATGCACGAGGTTGGCATTGTCAACGGCATACTCGATACAGTGATTCGCGCGGCGCGTGGGGCGGGGGCCTCGCGCGCCGTTTTGGTAACGCTGCGTATCGGGGATATGACCGAGGTCGTGCGCGAGGCGCTCGACTTTGCGTGGGAGACATTTCGCGACGAGGACCCGCTCACGCGAGGCTGCGAGCTTGCCGTGGAGGAGGTCCATCCACAAAGCGAGTGTCTGGACTGCGGTGAGGTTTTCGACCACGATCGCTTCCACTGTCGCTGTCCCCAGTGTGGTGGTGCCAACGTGCGCCTACTGCACGGCCGCGAGCTCGATATCGCAAGTATCGAAATCGAAACCCCCGACGATTAGCCCGCTAGCCATCTGGTGATGGGGTATAAAGGGGCCAAAGTAAGGAGCGCTAAGTATGGCCGAGAAAACGATTGATATTGCATCGCCGATTCTGTCGCGCAACGAGCGCCTGGCAGATCAGCTGCGTCAGCGATTTGAGCAGACGAACACCTACGTGATCAACGTGCTGTCGAGCCCCGGCTCGGGTAAGACCACCACGATTCTGGGCACCAACGAGCGCCTGCGCGACAAGGCCGGTCTTCGCTGCGCCGTCATCGAGGGCGATATTGCCTCGGATGTCGACGCCATCACCATGAAGGAAGCCGGCATGCCCGCTATTCAGATCAACACCGGCGGCCTGTGCCACCTTGAGGGCAATATGATCATGGAGGCCGTCGACGCCTTCGACCAGGCGGTTGGCCTGGAAAACATCGACGTTATCTTTATCGAAAACGTGGGCAACCTGGTCTGCCCGGTCGACTTTGACCTGGGCGAGAACCTGTCCATCATGATCCTCTCGGTTCCCGAGGGCGACGACAAGCCCATCAAGTACCCGGGCATCTTCCAACACGCCGGCGCACAGCTACTCAACAAGGTCGATGTTGCCCCGGCTTTCGATTTTGACATGGATAGGTATACTAAGACACTCGATGACCTCAATCCGCAGGCGCCGCGGTTTGCCGTGAGCGCGCGCAAGGGCGAGGGCATGGATGCCTGGTGCGATTGGCTCATCGGGCAGATTGAGCAAGCAAGGGCGTAAGTCGGCCGCCATACGGGCGGGCGTAGCCGCAGAGATACGAGATAGGAGCCTCTTTTGAAGCTCATCATCGCCGAGAAAAACGATGCCGCGCGTCAGATCGCCGAGCGTCTGTCCACGGGCAAACCCAAAAAGGACAAGGTGTACAACACCGCCATCTACCGTTTTGAGTGGAAGGGCGAGGAGTGCGTGACCATCGGCCTTGCCGGTCACATCCTGGCGCCCGATTTTTGCGACAGCGTGCTGTTCGATAAAAAGCTGGGCTGGTATTCGGTGACCGAGGACGGCGAGATGCTGCCGGCCGACATGCCCGATGGCCTGGCCCGCCCGCCCTACGACACCAAGCGCAAGCCGTTTCTTGCCGACGGCATCTCCATCAAGGGCTGGAAGCTCGAGAGCCTGCCGTATCTCACCTGGGCGCCGGTCATTAAACTGCCGGCCGAGAAGGAGCTCATTCGTTCGCTCAAGAACCTGGCCAAAAAGTCCGACAGCGTTATCATCGCCACGGACTTCGACCGCGAGGGCGAGCTGATCGGTTCGGACGCCCTCAACAAGGTGCGCGAGGTGGCGCCGGACCTGCCGGTTGCCCGTGCCCAGTATTCTTCGTTTACCAAGGCCGAGATCACGCAGGCCTTCGATAACCTCGTCTCGCTCGACCAGAATCTGGCCGACGCTGGCGAGAGCCGTCAGCACATCGACCTTATCTGGGGCGCGGTGCTCACGCGCTACCTGACGCTCGCCAAGTTCGGCGGCTTTGGCAACGTGCGCTCTGCCGGCCGCGTGCAGACGCCGACGCTCGCCTTGGTGGTCGAGCGCGAGCGCGAGCGCATGGCGTTTGTGCCCGAGGACTATTGGCAGATTCGCGGCATGGGCGCTGCGCAGGGCGCCGCCGAGGACGATCGCTTTAAGATCGCGCACAAGACGGCGCGCTTTCCCGACAAAGATGCCGCCGAGACGGCGTACGGCCACGTCGACGGCGCCACGACGGCAACCGTCGCTGCGGTGACCAAGCGCTCGCGCAAGCAGCAGCCGCCCACGCCGTTCGCGACGACCTCGCTGCAGGCTGCCGCCGCGGCCGAGGGCATCTCGCCTGCGCGTACGATGCGCATCGCCGAGTCCCTCTATATGGCCGGCCTCATCAGCTACCCGCGTGTCGACAACACCGTGTACCCCGCGACGCTCGACCTGGGCGCCGTGGTGAGCGACCTGGCAAAGATCAACCCGGCGCTGGCACCCGTGTGCAAAAAGGTGCTCGCCGGTCCCATGAAGCCCACCCGCGGCAAGGTCGAGACCACCGACCACCCGCCGATCTATCCCACGGGCGAGGGCGATCCGTCCACGCTCGACGGCGGCCAGCGCAAGCTCTACGACCTCATCGCCCGCCGCTTCCTGGCGACGCTCATGGGTCCCGCGACTATCGAAAACACCAAGCTCGAGCTCGATGTGAACGGCGAGCCGTTCGTGGCCTCGGGCGACGTGCTCGTGACCCCGGGCTTCCGCGAGGCCTATCCGTACGGTCTTAAGCGCGACGAGCAGATGCCGCCGCTGGAGCAGGGCGATACGGTCGACGTGTTCGACATCAAGCTCGAGGCCAAGCAGACCGAGCCGCCTGCGCGCTACAGCCAGGGCAAGCTCGTGCAGGAGATGGAGAAGCGCGGCCTGGGCACCAAGTCCACACGCGCGAGCATCATCGAGCGCCTGTACGCCGTGCGCTACCTCAAAAACGATCCCGTGGAGCCGAGCCAGCTGGGCATCGCCATCATCGACGCGCTGACGCAGTTTGCCCCGCGCATCACGAGCCCCGATATGACCAGCGAGCTCGACGGCGACATGACCCGCGTGGAGCGCGGCGAGGATACCGAAGAGCATGTCGTGACGCACTCGCGCGCGCTGCTGGCCGGCGTGCTCGACGAGCTGCTCAAGCACACGCAGGAGCTGGGCGATGCCATCAGCGATGCCGTCACGGCTGACGCGCGCGTGGGTAGCTGCCCCAAGTGCGGCAAGGACCTGGTCATGAAGACGAGCGCCAAGACCCGCGGCAGCTTCATTGGCTGCATGGGTTGGCCCGACTGCGACGTGACCTATCCGGTGCCGAGCGGCGTCAAGGTAAGCCCGCTCGAGGGCGAGGCGGCCGTGTGCCCCGAGTGCGGCGCGCCGCGCATTAAGTGTCAGCCGTTCCGCCAGAAGGCTTTCGAGATCTGCGTGAACCCGACGTGTCCCACCAACTACGAGCCCGACCTTAAGGTGGGCGAGTGCAAGGTGTGCGCCGAGGCGGGACGCCACGGCGACTTGATCGCGCACAAGAGCGAGAAGAGTGGCAAGCGCTTTATCCGCTGCACCAACTACGATGACTGCGGCGTGAGCTATCCGTTGCCGGCGCGTGGCAAGCTCGAGGCGACGGGCGAGACCTGTCCCGAGTGCGGCGCCCCCATCGTGGTGGTCAACACGGCGCGCGGCCCGTGGCGCATTTGCGTGAACATGGACTGCCCGACCAAGGAGAAGAAGCCCGCCCGCGGCCGCAAGACGACGACCAAGGCGAGCACGGCAAAGAAGACTTCAACGGCGAAGAAGACGGCCGCCAAGAAGGCCACGACAAAGAAGGCCGCCGCCGACAAATAGCCGTACGGTCGAAACATCACCCAAAACAAAAACGAGCGAGGACCTCAAAATCCTCGCTCGTCTTTTATCCGGCAGTTAGGGACGTTCCTTTTCTGCCGGCAGTTTAGGAACGTCCCTAACTGCCGGCTTTGGGGCGCCCAGTGACTAGTTCACCTCGACGGGCTTGGCACCGGGGTAGCGGTCCTCAAAGTCCAGGCGGTACTTGCTGCTGCTGGTTCCCGGTTCGTTGTCGCGCGCCAACGGCGCCACGATCTCTTCCTTGTGGTCCTCGGGCTTGGAGTACTTCAGGCTGATTTCCCAGGCATCGCAGATTGCGTCAATGCGGTGGTCTAGGTCGTCGTACAGGGCGATGATGTCCTTCCAGGAGCTGTAATTCTTGGAGTTCGTGGGGACGTCCAGGTCCTCGACGATATCGTAATACTGCTCGATGGTGTCCTCCGTGCGCTCGGCGACGTCGGCGAGATTTTGACGGGTGGTGCGATCTTCTTCCAGATAGCTGCCGTTAAAGGCCTGCGCGCAGGCGCGAACCTGGCTGTCGAGGTCTTCGAGCAGGTCGTAGTATTCGCTCAATCGACGGTAGAGGTTCTGCTCGGAAAGCGTTGTTTCGCCGCCATCCTCGTCGTCATCGTCATCATCGTCGTACAGGCTGTTGGGATCGCCGAAGGGCTTTAGGTCATCGGCATCGTCATCGTGGTGCAGCTTGGTTACCTCGGCAGTCGTCTGCGTGGCGGCGTTGTCGAACGGTCTGATCACAAAGAAGATGACCAGGGCGATGATGATCGCCACCAGCACAACGATAACGGCGATGAGCGGCCCGGTGCCGCTCTTTTTGGGAGCGGGGGCCTGTAGCGAGGCGGGCGTATACGCGGAAGCCGGCTGCTGCTGGGGCGAGCCGCCCGCGACAGGGATGCGCTGCGTCGTTTCGACCGCCGCGGGGCCGGCGGCGGGGTCGGGGCGATAGGCGAGAGGATCGTTTGATTTGGTTTGCGACGTATCGAGGGCGCCGGTCTGCTCAAAAGCGGGCTGGCTATCGCTCGCGGCTGCTTGCTCAACGGGTGCACCGCACGAGGTGCAGAACTTGGCATCATCTGCAAGAAGCTTGCCGCACGAGGCGCAATACCGAGACATTGCCGCTCCTTTCGCCACATTTCAATGCAATACGACGATTATACCCAGCGCCCCAAAAAGCCGGCAGTTAGGGACGTTCCTTTTCGGCCGGGTAGTCATTGGGGACGTTCTTAAACGACTAGTCATTCAAGAACGTCCCCAACGACTAGGTCGGGTTTGGGGTGCGCCTGCCCCTGGGGTATCATGACTTGGTTGCTATACCTCGCACTTTCGCGCCTTGTAGGAAGGGGCTGCGCCCATGGCTTTTGAGCCCGCTCAACATAGCTTTATCACGCTCGAGGGCGTCGACGGCGCCGGCAAGTCCACGCAGGCGCGCCTGCTGGCCCGCGCGCTCGACCTCGCTGGCTATCAGGTCGTAACTCTGCGCGAGCCGGGCGGCACCGCCATCAGCGAAAAGATCCGCGCCCTGCTGCTCGACCCCGCCAATACGGCGATGGGCGACACCTGCGAACTGCTGCTCTACGAGGCCGCGCGCGCCCAGCTGGTACACGAGGTCATAGCCCCCGCCCTCGCTGCCGGCAAGGTGGTCCTGTGCGACCGTTTCTACGATTCCACGACCTGCTATCAGGCGTTTGCCGATGGCCTCGACCGTCAGATGGTGCGCGATGCCAACAACCTGGCTGTCGCCGGTACGCATCCGGCGCTCACGCTCGTCTATCACATCACGCCCGAGCAGGCGGCGCTGCGCATGGCGGCCCGCGGTGCGGCCGATCGCATGGAGGCCAAGGGCATGGCATTCCAAGAGCGCGTCTACCAGGGCTTTTGCGCTATTGCTGCCGAGGAGCCGGACCGTGTGAAGCTCATCGATGCCACCGCGCCAATCGCAGATGTCTTCGCGCAGACGGTCGAGCAGGTTCGCGCGTACGGCCTCGACATTCCCCAAGATGCTGTCGCCGCCGCGCTTGCCCAGGAGGCTGAGTAACATGGCCCCCGCTCAGGCAAGCCTGCTCGCCAAGCTCGACACCCAAGAGCGCGTGCGCGACTTTTTGACCAACGCTATCGCCAGCGGCCGCGCATCGCACGCCTACCTATTCTTGGGTGCACCCGGCGCCGGTAAGCTCGACGCCGCATGGGCGCTTGCCCAGGCATTCCTGTGCGAGCGGGACGGCTGCGGATCGTGCGACAGCTGTGTGCGCGTCGCGCGCCATACGCACCCCGACGTGCACTATTACACGCCCGAGAGCGCCACAGGCTACCTCATCGCCCAGACCCGCGAGCTCCTCGACGACGTGCCCCTCGCACCCATCCGCGCCAAGGCCAAGGTCTACATCATCGACCGCGCCGAGCAGCTGCGCGCCAACACCGCCAATGCGCTGCTCAAAACGCTTGAGGAACCGCCCGAGGGCGTCATGTTCATCCTGCTGGGCACCTCGGCCGACGTAATGCTGCCCACCATTGTGAGCCGCTGCCAGTGCGTGCCGTTTCGGCTGGTATCGCCCGCCGTCGCCGCGCAGGCCGTGAGCCGCGCCACCGGTCAGGACCCCGCGCGCTGCCGCATGGCCGTCGCTGTGGCGGGAAGCCCTACGCGTGGTATCGAGTTCCTCAAGAGCGCCGAGCGTCAGGACGCCCGCCGCCAGATGGTCCGCGCCATCGATTCGCTCATCGCTGCCGACGAGGCCGATGTGCTCAGCCGCGCTAAGTCGCTCATCATCGCCGTCAAGGCGCCGCTCGCCGAGGTCAAGTCCACGCAGGAAAAGGTACTCGAGCAAAATGCCGACTACCTTTCGCGTGGAGCATTGAAGCAGCTTGAGGACCGCAACAAGCGCGAACTCAACGCGCGCGAGCGTTCGGGTATCATGGAAGCGCTGGCGAGCGCGCGGACGCTCATGCGCGACGTGCTGCTGACGCTTCAGGATGAGGCGGCAGACGTTGTGAACGAGGACGTGCGCGACACGATCGGGCGGCTTGCCGCCGCGACCAATGTTGCGGGTGCCACCCGGGCGCTCGAGGCGGTTACCACCGCTGAGCGCAACATCGCCAGAAACGTTACTCCCCAGCTGGCCATCGAGGTCATGCTGTTCGATATCAGGAAGGCACTGAAATGCCGTTAGTCGTACCCGTTAAGTTTACCTACGCCTCGCGCGACCTGTGGTTCGACCCACAGGATCTGGATATCCTCGAGGCCGATTATGCCATTTGCTCTACCGAGCGCGGAACCGAGATCGGCCTGGTCACGGCCGATCCCTTCGAGGTGCCGCTCGACGAAATCGGTCAGCCGCTCAAGCCCGTGTTGCGCGTAGCGAGCGACATCGACCTGCAGCTTGCCGACGACCTGGCCATCCAGGGCGACGAGGCGATGGTCGATTTCCGCCGTCTGGTCAAGGAACTCGACCTCGAGATGAAGCCGGTCGGCGTCGAGTACCTGTTTGGCGGCGAGAAGGCTGTGTTCTACTTTGCTGCCGAGGAACGCGTCGATTTCCGTCAGCTCGTCAAGGACCTGTCCTCGACGCTGCGCATTCGCGTCGACATGCGCCAGATCGGCGTGCGTGACGAGACCCGCCTGGTGGGCGGCTATGCCCAGTGCGGCCAGGAGCTCTGCTGCACGCGCTTTGGCGGACAGTTTGAGCCGGTTTCGATCCGCATGGCAAAAGAGCAGGACCTGCCGCTCAACTCGTCCAAGATTAGCGGCGTCTGCGGCCGCCTGATGTGCTGCCTGCGCTACGAGTTCGAGGCGTACAAGGACTTTAAGAGCCGCGCGCCCAAAAAGAAGACGCTTATCGATACGCCGCTTGGCAAGGCGCGCATCCAGGAATATGACACGCCGCGTGAGCAGCTGGTGTTGCGCCTGGAGAACGGCAAAGTCTTTAAGGTCAACTTGGCCGATATGACGTGCTCGGAGGGCTGCAAGAAGAAGGCCGCCGAGCAGGGCTGCAGCTGCCGCCCCGACTGCGTGACGCGCGATGTGCTCGAGCGCATCGAGTCGCCCGAGATGCGCCTGGCGCTTATGGAGCTCGACCGCGAGAACGGCGTCGACGTGGGCGATGGCCTGTCGAACGCCGACCGTCTTGCCGGCACGTCGATGCCCAAGCGCCGTCGTCGCGATGCTGAATCCGATGCTCGCGCCGGTCAGGGGCAGGGCGAGGGTCGTGGCCGCGGAAAGGGCCGTGGCAATGCCGCAACGCCTGAGGCCGAGGAGGCCGCCGGTGGCCGTCGTCGTCGCAAGCGCGCGGGCTCGGGCGATGTCGGCGAGGCTGCAGCTGCAGGCAAGAACTCCTCCCGCGAGCGCGAGACTCAGCAGCCTCAGCAGCAAAACCGCGGCGGTGGCATGAACCCCACGCGCCGTCGCCGCCGTCACCTGTCGAGCGAGGAGCGCGAGGATGCCTTCCGCGCCGCAGCTGTTCGCGAGGCTGGTGCCGCTTCCAAGGATCCCTCGGGTTCCGATACGCCTGCCGACAAGGGCGGCAAGTCACGTGGCGAGGAGGAGCGCGCCCCGCGTCCGCGCCGTCGCCATTCCTCGGGCGCGCAGCAGAAGCCCTCAGTGCCCTCCGTGGCCGATCAGGTCTCGGATGGCGAGGTCAAGGTCACACGCCGGCGTCCCGGAGATGGCGGGGGAGCGGCTGCCAAGGCTTCGCGTGGCACCGCTCGCGACGAGCGCGAGGCGCGCGAGGATCGCGGTGGCGAGGGCTCGGCCGACCAGGGCCAAAAGCGCCGTCGCCGTCGCCGTTCCCGCAAGCCGCGCCAGAATGGTGGCGAGGGCTCGACCCCGTCTTCGGCCGCACCACAACCGCCCGCCGGCGAATAACGCCCGCGAGCGGATTTAACCCGCCTTACCCTAATCGCGTCGGGGTACCATAGCGCTGAATCAACAACCCTCCCTGCGACCGAACGTAGGGAGGGTTGTGTCTTGAAGAGCCATCTGAACAAATTGAGCCGTCTGCAGGGTGCCGGTGCCCTACCGTTTGCGGACGAATTGCTGCCGTTTGCCGAGCGGGCGGCACGCGAGGCACTCGAGGCATTGTCGCCAACACGATGTGCCGGCTGCGAGCGCGCCGGTGCGCTTATTTGCCAAGACTGCCTGGCCGCGCTCACGCTCATCGACCCACGTCATAGCTGTACCCGATGCGGCGCCCCGTTTGGGGATTTGCTGTGCACTGAGTGTTCGGTCGAGGGCACGTCCTCGGCAATGGCGGAGGCGCTCGACCGCTGCCTGGCGTGCGCCGTCTATGCGCATCCGCTGCCGCGCATCATTAAAGCGTACAAGGATGCGGGCGAGCGACGCCTGGCGCCGTATCTGGCGGAGCTGCTCTACGACACCGCCCTGCATGCCCAGGTCGTAGCGCCCGATCGCTTAGGAGGTGTGCTGTCCGGTGCGGATGCGGTGGTGTTTGTGCCTGCGACGGCGGCAGCGTTTCGGCGGCGTGGCTTTGATCATATGGAGGCCATTGCGCGCCCATTTTGCGAGCTGTCGGGTGTTCCTCTGCTCGATGCCCTCGTCAAGTACGGGCATGGCGACCAGCGCGAACTCGGTCGTGAGGAGCGTCGCGAGCGTGCCCAAGGCATGTACGAGACGGTTGAGGACGTGCACGGCCGCCGCCTACTGCTTATCGATGACGTTATCACCACGGGCGCGACCATGGCAGCAGCCTCGGCGGAGCTCAAGCGTGCCGGCGCTGCGGCAGTCGATGGCCTTGCTATCGCACGTGTTTGGTAGGGGTGGTTTTGTGGCAGTGAAGATTGAGCGGCGCAACGAGCCGACAGGCGAACAGCTAGCGGCTTCCGTAATCCTAACAGGCGCTTCAGCGCTGCGCATGATGCGCGCCGAGCGCCGGCAGATGGGCTATATCAGCTGGAAGGACCTTAATCCCGATGAAGAGCGCCGTGTGCTGCGCACGTCGTCGCCCTCGACCGAGGATATCTATCTTCCTGACTTGGTGCGAATTGGAGCCAAAAGTGGCGAGGTGCAAGAAGATCTGTGCTTGCTGGTGGGATCTGCGGCGCAGCGCCGCCGCATGCCTGGCGTAGGCTGGTCCGTGTGTTCCGGGTTGCCCGCCGGCTCGATTCTAGAGGTGGAACCGGGGGTGTACAGCCTATCTCCCGAGGCCCTTTGTGTTGCCGTTGCGCGCGAGGTCGGCTGCATCCAGGCGTTTGCCCTGGCCCAGGAGCTGTGCTCTAAGATTTCACTGAGCGACCGCGGGAAGTATCTGCCTCCCTACACCTCGCCTGTTACGAATAAACTTGCAAAGGACAAGGACCAGCCAGCAGACGTGGGCTACTTTGAAGTCGAGCCGGCGCTGACGCCCGATCGCCTGGCAGATTACCTTGCGGCATGCAAGGGGAATGTGGCCAAACAGCTGCTGCGTCTGTGTCCCTACCTGTCAGAAAACCTGCTCTCGCCCATGGAGTGCATCATGCTTGCCCTGTTTTCGCTTCCGTTTTCCTATGGCGGGTTTGCCTGCGGACCTTTTAAGACCGACTACAA
Source organism: uncultured Collinsella sp. (assembly GCA_934654775.1). Taxonomy (GTDB): domain Bacteria; phylum Actinomycetota; class Coriobacteriia; order Coriobacteriales; family Coriobacteriaceae; genus Collinsella. Next base: position 298,782 of record CAKUGR010000001.1, on the reverse strand, counting down.
GATCGAGTTCGATGACCGTGCGCAGGCAATCTCGGGGATGCCCCATGCAGTTTGCGATGCGTATCAAGAGGCAGCCCGGTTTGACCTGGAATACAACGGTGAGCTGGGCCATTCCTCTCGGAGGGGACGTATCCATGATGAAAAACGCAACACGGGCTTGATTACTATGGGAATCGAGGTCGCGACGGTCAACAACGAAATGCTCTGCGACATGGAAGCGATGGAAGCGCTCGCATGGCGCATGCACCAGCGTATGCGAAAGCGGTACCGGAATCGTGTCGATGCCCGCAGGAAGAAGCAAGAGGCGTTGCTTAACACGCTGCGGGCGTGTTTTGGGCTTAAGCCGGTCTAATTCACGTCGAAATTAGGGGGTTAATCATATGCTCTGGCCAAAATATGGCAAATATGAGTACTGTCACTAAATCAGTAACAGCAAAATCAAGGAATTTAGGACTCGGAGGAGGCATAAAGTAAGAAGATAATAAACAAATGTGGAATAACTAAGCATCAGGTTGGCGACACTGAGCGCAAAATCTGTCCGAGAGGCCAAAATTGCCTGTTATTAAATTGGTGACAGTACTCATATTTGCCGTTTTTTGGCCACGGCACCCCAAGAAGGGTGCCCCGGAGCTCCCCATAGGGGAGCTCCGGGCTTCACAGGGGCACGAATAGCCCACTCCGACCTGCGAAATCTGTACTCGCGATGCGAATGACGCCCCTAACCTTAAACTTTAGCTTGAACTTAGCTATAATGCGCTACGTTCCTACCAGGCTGTGGTTGCGGACGGACGAAATGCCCGTCCTAGTCCAAGACAGACGCGGTCAAAGGGATCCACGTAAGCGACCGCGTGCGCGCGGCGCGATCATGGCGCGTCCTAGATGTAAGCCGCACCGTCCGTTCTACTTTCTTTGGGGCAATACCGCCTCGCGGGCGAGCGGGCCAGTCGTGAAGGTGGCTGCGGCCTCCCGAGCAAACACCCCGGTGCGCAAGTGTGGGGTCAAATACCAGGTCAGCTGGTGGGAACAATCTGATATTCCGCGCAACGCACGGATCGTATACGACACAGAAGGCAGGGTAGTGGACATGGTGAGGGGCAGCTTGATGCACGCGGCTCGGTTAGGTGCTGGGACCGCAGCGGTCATCGCCGTTTTGGGCCTGAGCGGATGCGCGTTCAACCCGCTGTCTACGTTCACGACTCCCACGATCGACCAGATCGAGTACGAGACCGTCACGCCCACGGTGTCGGATGATGCCCTGGTCACTCCCGGTACCCTGACGGTCGCCCTCGATACCTCCGATGCGCCGCAGGCCATGCAGGGCGCTGACGGCGAGCTCACGGGGTATGCAGTCGACGCTGCCCGCGCCCTCGCAAGCCGCATGGGCCTTAAGGTCGCCTTTGTCGATGCGTCCTCGGCAGGTTCCGCGCTCGGCGACAAAAAGGCTGATATCTTTATCGGCGAGATCAACTCTACGGACGGGGACGTTAGCTCGCTCGGCACCTGCCTGTACGATGCCGCTTCCGTGTTCGGTAAAACCAGCGATGGTGGGTCGCTAAGCGTTTCCACCGATACCCTTAACACGTCTACTCTGGGTATCCAGATGTCCTCGGCCTCGCAGGAGGCGCTTGCTAAGCAGAGCATCACCGCCAACCAAAAGACCTACTCCAACATCAACGAGTGCTTTGAGGCGCTCGAGTCCGGCGAAGTCGACTATGTGATCTGCGACTCCACGGCCGGCGGCTACCTTGCACGCCTGATGAGCGAGATCTCCTATGTCGGTGCGCTCGAGGCGCCCTCGACGCTTGGTGTTGCGGGCCTCTCGTCCAATGACGAACTGTGCCGTGCCGTGAGCGATGCCCTCGACGGTATTACGGCCGACGGCACGCTCGAGGCGGTCCACTGCGTCTGGTACGGCACGATGCCCTACGACCTCACCACTAAGACGGTTTCGGGCGCTAACGTGCAGCCGGGCGACTCTGAGTCCAGTGAGACCACGTCCTCCGGCAGCGAGTCCTCCGATTCCAACAATGAGACCGCATCCTCCGAAGACAAATCGTCCAGCCAGGAAGACACCATCACCGACGACGACATTAACAAGCTTAATAGCTAGTTATTGCTAGGGGTGGCGTCTCCTATGCGCTAGGAGAGACGTCTCTTCACGGTTTCAACACGCACTGCCGGGCTTCCCCAATAGGGGAGCCCGGCTTTTTCATCTCTATAAAACCAGCAGGTCAAAGCCAATTTTCGGGACCAAATACAAAGTCGCCGGCTCCCTCCTATAGCGCACTTTGCCACAGAAAAGTGCGAGACTTCGGTATGCGGTATCAAGCAATCGTTATTCGGGTCTTTGGGAATCCGCGTGATTAAATGCACGGCAATGGGTACATAGCCAGTACAGTAAGTCCCCGAGGCAGATTGGAGCCACGTATGGATATCAAGGTTTCTGGACGCAAGACGACGGTAACCGATGCTCTGCGTGCGCATGTGGATGAGAAGATCGGCGAGGCGCTCAAGGTTTTCGATATCGAGCCCATGACGGTCGACGTTGTACTTCGCTATGAGAAGAATCCCTCGAACCCCAACCCGGCAATCGTCGAGGTTACGGTTCGCGCCCGCGGTTCGGTGATTCGCGTTGCCGAGCATGGTGCAGATATGTACGCCGCCATCGACCTCTCCGCCGATAAGGTCACCCGCCAGCTGCGCAAGTTCAAGACCAAGGTCGTGGACAACCGTCAGGGTGGTGCCAGCGCAGCGGATGTTGCACCGGTCGAGCGTGTCGAGGATCTGGCCGACCTACTGCTGCCCGAGGAGGACGACGACCTGCTCGTCCGCGAGAAGGTCATCGATGTCACCCCGATGACTGAGGAGCAGGCGCTGGTGCAGACCGATCTGCTCGGCCACGACTTCTACGTGTTCGAGAACGCGACGACTGGCCTCATCAATGTGGTGTATCACCGTAAGAATGGTGGATATGGCATCATCAAGCCCCGTATCGAAACACTTGACGAGTAAAATACGTTAACTTGCATGAGTTAACGGTTGGCGGCCATCCCATGCGGGTGGCCGCCTTTTTACGTAAGGAGTCGCTTTGATGGACAAGGCCGCATCCGCCGGTCATTCGGACCGTTGCCGCATCGTCGTCGATACCTGCTGCGACTTTAGCCCCGAGGTCGCCGCGAACCTCGATGTCGATATCTTGGGTTTCCCCTTCATTATCGATGGCGAGGAGCGCACGGATGACATCTGGTCGAGCATCACACCCAAGGAGTTCTACGACCGCATGCGCGCCGGTGCCCGCGTGTCCACCTCGGCTGTGTCGCTCGGTCGCTATATCGAGTTCTTTACCGAGTGCGCCAAAGAGGGTACGCCCACGGTCTACCTGTGCTTTACCTCGGCGCTGTCGTCGAGCTACAACTCCGCGTGCCAGGCGGCGGACGCCGTGCGCGCCGAGTATCCCAACTTTGAGCTGTACGTGGTCGACAACGCTCTGCCCTGTGCGACCGGCGAGCTCTTGGCGCTTGAGGCCGTGCGCCAGCGTTCGGCGGGACTGACCGCCAAGCAGCTGGTCGACTGGGCAAACGAGGCCAAGACCTATGTCCACGGTTACTTTACGCTCGAGAGCTTTGACGCGCTGGCTGCCGGCGGCCGCATTCCGCCCGCGGCGGCACAGCTCACGGCAAAGCTCGACGTCAAACCCGAGCTGTCCTACGACCTGGCTGGCTCGCTGTCGCTGATCGGCGTCAACCGCGGTCGCAAGAAGGCGCTCAAGTCCATTCTCAAGTCGTTCCGCGAGAACTATGTGCCCGATCGCACCATGCCCATCGCCATTATGACGGCCGATGCCGAAAAGGACGGCGACTGGCTCGAAGCCGCCATCCGCAAGGAGGAGGGTTGCGCCGACGTCACGATCATTCGCAGCTCCGTGGGTCCCACCATCGGCTCGCACGTGGGCCCCGGCATGGTGGCCTGCGCGTTTTGGGGCAAGAACCGCGCCGACAAGGCGTCGCTTTCCGACCGCATCGCCCGCCGCGTGCGCGGTCAGTAGGCAAGTAACGCGGCCGTAATCGATCCCAACTCACAGCCCAAACGCTGGCACCGAGTATTCAACCTGGTAACAACGCCCAACCCAAAAGGAAAGGTTTCATGGCAAACAAGCTCTCCGTCGCATTCATCGGCACCGGAATCATGGGTGCCCCCATCGCCGGCCACATCCTGGATGCCGGCTATCCCGTCACGGTCAACAACCGTACCAAGTCCAAGGCCGCCGCGCTTATCGAGCGCGGTGCCGTTTGGGCCGATACGCCGGCCGACGCCGTGGCGAACGCCGATGTCGTCTTTACCATGGTGGGCTATCCCTCCGAGGTCGAGGAGCTCTACCTGGCGGGCGACGGCCTGCTCGCGTGCACCAAGCCGGGCGCGGTGCTGATCGACCTCACCACGAGCTCCCCCGAGCTCGCCCGTGACATTGCCGAGGCTGCCCAGGTCTCCGGTCGCATGGCGTTTGACTGCCCCGTCACCGGCGGCGAGTCGGGTGCTATCGCCGGCACGCTCACGGCTATCGTGGGCGCTACCGAGAACGACATCGCGCCGGTCCGCGACATCCTTGCCACCTTCGCGGCCAACATCTGCTGCTTCGACGGCGCCGGCAAGGGCCAGGCTGCCAAGCTCGCCAACCAGGTGTCGCTGGGCGCCTGCATGGTCGGTATGGCCGATGCGCTGGCGTTTGCCGAGCTGAGCGGCCTTGATCTGGAGAAGACCCGTCAGATGATCCTGGGCGGCACCGGCAAGTCCGGCGCCATGGAGAGCCTGGCCCCCAAGGCGCTCGACGGCGACTACAAGCCCGGTTTTATGGTCGAGCATTTCATTAAGGACCTGCGCCTGGCCCTTGCCTACGCCGACGACCGCGAGCTCGCGCTGCCCGGCGCCGACGTCGCCTTTACGCTCTACGACATGCTCGACGCCATCGGTGGCGCCAAGCTGGGCACCCAGGCCATCACGGTTCTCTACAAGGAGGAGGCCGATGCCATCGCCGCCGGTCTGGACTGGTCGCAGTATCGCCCCGAGGAGCATGGTGCCCACGAGGAGGGCTGCGGTTGCGGCGAGCACGGCGACGACCACGAGTGCGGTTGTGGCCACCACCATGGCGAGGACCACGAGTGCTGCGGTGGCCACGGCCATGACGACGGCCACGAGTGCTGCTGCGGCCACCATCACGGGGAGTAGCGCCTATGAGCTGGACGTTCGTGGTGCTTGCGCTGGTGCTCTTTCTCTTTGCGATCTACATCGGCTTTTTGTGCGGCCAGTGGGCCTGCGAAAAGCGCGTGATCACCAAGCGCGACTACTGGATTGCCAACTTTGCGGGTGCGGCGGCAGTCGTCCTGCTGACCTGGGTGTTCTCGCTGTTCCCGCTGGTGCAGTTTGCGCCGATCGGCTGGCTCGGCGGCTTTATCGCCGGCCTTAAGATGAGCTTTGGCGAGTCCGTCGGTCCGTGGTGCAAGCACGACGAGGTCTTTAACGTCAACAAGGCTCATCGCGCCGCCGCCGATGCGGGCGACGCCGAGGAGCGCCGCCGCGCACGTCGCAATGGCGCGGCCGACCGACAGCTCATCTCGGTCACCGATGACAGCAAGGGTGCTGGCAAGCACGCTAAGAAATAGTAAGAAGAGGTAACTATGGCAGAAAACAAAGACGAACAGCTCACCGATGAGGAGCTGGCACAGCTCCAGCTGGCAGAGGAGAACGAGAACGCCGTCGATCGCCTGGTCCAGGAGCTCGGCTGCCCCACGCGCCGCATCCGCCAGTTTGCCGCCCGCGTGCTGCACCTACTTGCCGAGCGCGATCCGCAGCGCGTCGTGCCCTGCGTGCCCGCGCTGATCGAGGCGCTCGACCGCCCCGAGGCGCAGACCCGCTGGGAGGCCCTCGATGCCCTGACGGCGCTCGCCACCACCTGCCCCGAGCAGATGGGCGACGCCTTTGAGGGCGCCGAGACCGCACTGTTCGACGAGCTTTCGTCCACGCTGCGCTACGCCGCCTTCCGCCTACTGTGCGTGTGGGGCGCCACGAGTGTCGAGCGCTCGCGCGAGGCTTGGCCGATCCTGGACGAGGCCATCCAGTGCTATCACGGCGACCTCGAGTACCGCGACATGCTCGGTTGCCTGTACGAGTTTGGCCAGGGCGAGATCGACGCCGAGGTTGCCGAGAAGCTCGCGCTGCGCCTGAAGTTCGACGCCGAGAACGGCAAGGGCAGCTATCTCAAGGCCCGCTCGAGCGAGATTTGCGAAATGCTTGTTAAACGTTTTGGCCTGGATCTCTCCAAAAAGAAGAAGCGTGCTAGCGTTAAAAAATCTGACGACGCCGAAGACGAGGAGTAACAGATTATGGCGCACGATGTAGTCCTGATTCCCGGTGACGGTATCGGTCCCGAGATTACGCAGGCCATGCGCCGCGTGGTCGAGGCCACCGGTGTCCAGATCAACTGGAACGTCCAGGAGGCCGGTGCCGGCGTCATGGACGAGTTTGGCACGCCGCTGCCCCAGCACGTCCTCGATGCGGTCGCCGAGACCAAGGTTGCCATCAAGGGCCCCATCACCACGCCGGTCGGCACGGGCTTCCGCAGCGTTAACGTCGCCCTGCGCAAGCACTTCGACCTGTATGCCTGCGTGCGCCCCTGCCTGTCGCAGCCGGGCGACGGCTCGCGCTTCCGCGACGTCGACCTGGTCATCGTGCGCGAGAACACCGAGGACCTCTACGCCGGCATCGAGTTCGATGAGGGCGCTGCCGAGGTCGAGGAGCTCTCGCAACTCGTCGAGCGTTCGGGCCAAAAGACCTTCGCCGCCGATTCCGCGATCTCGATCAAGCCGATCTCTATCGCCAAGAGCCGCCGCATTGTGGAGTACGCCTTTGAGTATGCCCGCCGCTGCGGCCGCAAAAAGGTGACGGCCGTGCACAAGGCCAACATCATGAAGGCGACCGACGGCCTGTTCCTGCGCGTTGCGCGCGAGGTGGCCGCTAACTATCCCGATATCGAGTTCAACGACAAGATCGTCGACGCCACCTGCATGGGCCTGGTCCAGAACCCTAATGACTTTGATGTCCTGGTGCTGCCCAACTTGTACGGCGATATCGTCAGCGACCTGTGCGCTGGCCTGGTGGGTGGTCTGGGTATGGCTCCGGGTTCCAACATCGGTGCCGACTGCGCCATCTTCGAGGCAACGCACGGCTCCGCGCCCGATATCGCGGGCCAGGATATCGCCAACCCCACGGCCGAGATCCTCTCCGCTGCCATGATGCTCGACCACCTGGGCGAGAACGACGCGGCCAACCGCATCCGCGCTGCCGTTTCTGCCACGCTCGACGAGGGCAAGCAGGTTACCGGTGACGTGCGTCGCGCCCAGACCGGCTCCGTTGAGGGCGCCGTGGGCACGCAGGCCTTCGCCGATGCCGTTATCGCGCATCTTGCCTAAGGTAAATAGCCCGCAAACGCCTAAATAGTACTTAAGTGTTTGCGTATAACCTAAGAAACAATACGCCCGGCGCTCCGTCGGGCGTATTCTATTGAGGACTTTGTTTCCCATCAAGGAGTAACTGACTATGGGTCTGATTCAAAAGAAGGACGAGAAGGACGAGATCGACGGCATCCAGATCATCGAGCGCGGCGAAGGCCCCGACGGTGACGAGGAAGAGAAGATCGACTTGGTCGCCGGTACGTCTGCCGAGCATATTGCCGCCGGCACGACCGCCGAGGAAGAGGACGCCCGCCTGGAGGCTCAGATCGCCGCGGACGCTGCGGACGAGAACCTCATGCCCGAGCCGCAGGACGAGGACGACGACGTCGATACCGACGAGGACGACCACGCCTCCAAGCATAAGAAGACGATGATTGCCGCCTTCGTGGTTGCCGTCGTGATCGCTGCCGTGGTGGGCTTCTTTGTGGGCAATGGCGGCTTTGGCGGCAAGGGCGTTGGCTCGGCAACCCTCACCGAGGACCAGCTCGACTCGACCGTGGCAAGCTATAGCTACAACGGCAAGAAGAGCGATATCACCGCGCGCGAGGCCATCGAGAGCCAGTACAGCCTCGATACCGTCAAGGACGACGACGGCAACTACACCGCCCCGTCTGCCGACGTTATCCTGTCCTACGTGCGCAATCAGATTCTGCTCGACGCTGCCGAGGACGAGGGCATTACCGTCTCTTCCAAGGAGATGAAGCAGTACGCCGAGGATTCCATCGGCACCTCCGACTACAAGACCATGGCCACGCAGTATGGCGTGTCCAAGGACCAGGCCAAGCAGATCGTCCGTCAGTCCGCGACGCTGCAGAAGCTCTACAAGAAGAAGGTGGGCGACACCTCCGCGAGCATGCCGACCGCTCCGACCGAGCCTGCCGACGGCAACGAGGAGACCGCGAGCAAGGATTACGCCGACTACATCATCAACCTTGCCGGCGACGAGTGGGATAGCTCGAAGGGCACCTGGAAGGACGAGGATAGCACCTATGCCAAGGCCTTCGCTGACGATGCCTTTACCGCCGATAGCGCCACCTACAAGCAGGCCATGACCGCCTACTACACTGCCTATCAGCAGTATTCCTCGCAGGCCTCGAGTGCCAGCTCCAAGTGGACCGAGTACGCCAACGGTCTGTACGCCAAAGCCAACATCAGCATCTACGGCCTGTTTGCGTAAGCTCGTTGGGCTTTCCCGCCCATACAACTGATTCACGCTGTGAGCCCGCCGGAATGGATTGACCCGTTCCAGCGGGTTTTTTGTACCACTGAGATCCCTAGGGTATGCCTATTGATCGCGCAAGTGCTCCATCTGGTTTCCCCATTTCATCTGGGAAAACGGCTGTAAACGATTGCAATTTTCCGGTGAACGGTCAAAAACTACCGTTCACCGATAATCTCAAAACTGGTTCTAACTGGTATTAAGTTAAAAAGACCAATTCACAAATCTTCATAATGACCTGCAATTTTTCTACATGCTATTTTTAGCCACCCTACGTTGTTTAGACGCAGAGCAAGACCCGATCAGACGCCGAATCATTTCGAAACGATTTCAAAACCGCAGGTAGAAGTGTTAACGAGCGGTAAACGGTCGATTTTTTGCCGTGAGCGGTGCAAAAACGTTTTACTGTATGAATCAACGAAAGCGACCTCTTCTGGGGTGATATAGTGACAACAACACGTCACGTGGTTACTACCAGTTGAGAGACCACTGGTCTTCAAAGAACGCTTTCCAAGAAGCTTTAAGGGCACCCGCCCGCTGGCTTCCGAAAACCATCGAACTCAGATCGTACACACCTTCGGAAGGGAAATTTGAATGGTTGGCTTTATTCTTACCGGTCATGGACAGTTTGCACCCGGCCTTGCAAGCGCTATCGCTATGGTCGCTGGCGACCAGCCCGCTTTTACCGTCGTTCCTTTCGAGGGCGACCAGGCTGCCTCCTACGGTGAGGATCTTCGCGCCGCCATTACCGCTATGCGTGAGGAGTGCGATGGCGTGCTCGTCTTTACCGACCTGCTTGGCGGTACCCCCTTCAATCAGTCGATGATGATTGCCCAGGATGTCGACAACGTCGAGGTTCTGACCGGCACCAACCTTCCCATGGTTATTGAGCTCCTGTTCCTCCGCGGCAATGCCACGCTCGCCGAGCTTGGCGAGCAGGCGGTGACCGTTGGCCAGACGGGCATCACCGCCCAGACGGTCGCCTCCGTTGCTGGTGCCGAGGAAGAGGATATCTTCGGCGACGAGGACGGCATCTAATGGCCGATTTCGGAGCCAGCGTCCTGAGCTCCTCGGTCGCTCTTTTGGGTCTGCTCGTCATCATGGGTGTCATTTACACTATCTGGTCTCAGATCAACATGAAGAAGAAGCAGAAGTACTTCAAAGAGCTGCACACCGAGCTCAAGCCGGGTCAGGAGGTCCTTTTCGCCGGCGGTATCTACGGAACCGTCAAGGGCATCGAAGGCGATAAGGTCCAAATCAAAGTTCGATCCGGTGCCGTCGTAGATGTCTCGCGTTACGCGATTCAGGAGATCAAGTAACTGTCGTCAGCAATCAACGAAAGGAAGCTGATCAACATGGCAGAACCCAACATTCTTCTTACCCGCATCGATAACCGACTGGTTCATGGTCAGGTTGCCACCCAGTGGAACTCCACCCTGGGCTCCAACCTCATCCTCGTCGCCAATGACGACGTGTCGACCAACACCATGCGCCAGAACCTCATGAAGATGGCCGCTCCCACCGGCGTCGCTACGCGTTTCTTCTCTCTGCAGAAGACCATCGACGTCATTGGCAAGGCGAGCCCGCGCCAGAAGATCTTCATCGTGGCCGAAACACCGGAAGACGTGCTTACGCTCGTCAAGGGCGGTGTGCCTATAAAGAAGGTAAACATCGGCAACATGCACATGTCGGAAGGAAAGCGCCAAGTCGCCACCTCCGTCGCAGTTAACGACGAGGATGTCGCTGCGTTTAAAGAGCTGCAGGAATTGGGGGTGGAGTTGGAGATCAGGCGCGTTCCGAGCACGCCTGTTGAGGACACGAGCAAGCTCTTCTCGTAATCCTCGTATCCACGTTGTCAGGAATGAAACCCTGACATTCTGTACGTGAATCCAAGTGCGTACATACATTTTGAAAGGAGGAGCAAGATGGAATACTCGATCATCCAGGTCGCTCTGGTCTTCGTCGTCACGTTCATCGCGGCAATCGACCAGTTCAACTTCCTCGAGTCTCTCTATCAGCCCATCGTCACCGGCGCCGTCATCGGTCTTATCCTTGGCGACCTCAACACCGGTCTTCTCGTGGGTGGTACCTATCAGCTCATGACGATCGGCAACATGCCGATCGGAGGCGCTCAGCCGCCTAACGCCGTTATCGGCGGCATCATGGCAGCCATTCTCGCAATCGCCACGGGCCTCGAGCCCAACGCGGCTGTCGGCCTTGCCATTCCGTTCGCTCTGCTCGGCCAGCTCGGCGTCACCCTGGTCTTCACGCTTATGTCGCCGCTTATGTCCTCCGCGGACAACATGGCTCACAACGCTGACACCAAGGGTATCGAGCGTCTGAACTACTTCGCCATGGCTCTGCTCGGCCTGATCTTCGCTGTCGTCGTCACCCTGTTCTTCATCGCTGGCGCCACCATCGGTCAGACCATCGCTTCCGCCATCCCGACCTGGCTGCAGACCGGTCTCTCCGCTGCAGGCGGCATGATGCGCTTCGTCGGCTTCGCCGTCCTGCTCAAGGTTATGATGAACCGCGATATGTGGGGCTTCTTCCTCATGGGCTTTGGCCTCGCGCTCATCACCGTTGCCAACGATTCTCTGGCAACCCCTGCCCTGCTCATCCTTGCTCTCATCGGCTTCGGCATCGCTTTCTGGGACTTCCAGCAGCAGACCGAGCTGAAGGGTGCAGCTGTTTCTGACGGAGGTGACTTCGAAGATGGCATCTAATGAGTATGTGATCCCGGAGCACTACGAGGATCTCACTCCTGCTCCGCAGCTCGACCAGAAGACCCTCAACAAGATGGCTTGGCGCTCCTGCTTCCTGCAGGCATCGTTCAACTACGAGCGTATGCAGGCTGCTGGCTGGCTCTACTCCATCATCCCCGGTCTGGAGAAGATCCACACCAACAAGAACGACCTCGCGGCTTCCATGAGCCACAACCTGGAGTTCTTCAACACCCACCCGTTCCTCGTCACCTTTGTTATGGGCATCGTGCTTTCGCTCGAGCAGAACAAGGTTGACATCCCCACGATCCGCGCCGTCCGCGTCGCCGCAATGGGCCCGCTTGGTGGTATCGGTGACGCCCTGTTCTGGCTGACGCTCGTGCCTATCACGGCCGGCATCACCTCCAACATGGCCATCAACGGCAACGCCGCTGCGCCGATCATCTTCCTGGTGATCTTCAACGCCGTCCAGTTCGCTCTGCGCTTCTGGCTTATGAACTGGTCCTACAAGCTTGGCACCAGCGCCATTGACGCTCTGACCGCCAACATGCAGGCCTTCACCCGCGCCGCTTCCATCATGGGCGTCTTCGTCGTCGGTTGCCTGGTCGTCACCATGGGTGGCACCCAGATCAACCTCCAGATCCCCAACGGCACCACTCGTGGCCTGTCCGCTACTACCGTGATCGTCTCCGAGAAGGAGGCCGAGAACTTCACCGGTATGGAGGGCATCGACACCGAGACCGCCGAGGCCGGCACCATCGCCATGACTAATGAGGACGGCGACGCCCTCACCGCCACCGATGCCGACGGCAATGCTGTCCCGTGCGGCGTCACCGATCTGGGTAACGGCATGGAGTCCGTCACCTACGGCACCGTTACCGAGGATCCGGTCAACTTCTCCGTTGCCGACACCCTCAACACCATCGTCCCCAAGCTCGTCCCGCTGCTGCTTACGCTGCTGCTTTACTACATGTTCGCTAAGCACAGCTGGACCCCGACCAAGGGCATTCTCCTGCTCTTCGTGCTGGGCATCCTGGGCGCTGGCCCGCTTGGTCTCTGGCCGAGCATCTGGTAAGGCTCTAGCTTGAGGGGTGTGTCCCTACGCGGCTCACACCCCGACCCCTTAAGCCGTGTGTATGTTAAAAGCCGCGTGCTCGAAAGAGCGCGCGGCTTTTGTTTTCTTGATGATTCGGGTGTAGCAGTCAGATAATGCTAAACACCCTAAGTAGTAGCTGAATTCGAGCAAAAGGGAGGATAGGATGGCGATCGGAGCGCGCAAGCAACCGCTGTACGATCAGCTGGTCGATATTCTGACCGAAAAGATTGACCACGAATATCACGCCGGTGACATGATTCCTTCCGAGCGCGAACTTTCGGAGCGCTATGGTCTCTCGCGCACCACGGTACGTCTGGCTCTGCAGGAGCTGGAGCGTTTGGGACTGGTGGTTCGGCAGCACGGTCGCGGTACCTTTGTGACCGACCGTTCGGCAAAAGCAACCAACCTTATGCAGTCCTACAGCTTTACCGAGCAGATGCGTGCGATGGGTCGCGATCCAGAGACTACGATTCTCGAGTTTTGCGAGATGGAGGCCGATAAGAATCTGGCCGAGCATATGGGATGCCGCATCGGTGACCGTATCTTTAAGCTCAAGCGCCTTCGCTCTGCCGACAACATGCCCATGATGGTCGAACGCAGCTATCTACCGGTTCGTCAATTTCTGTCTCTCAAGCGACCGCTTCTGGAGCGCAAGCCGCTTTACGATGTGATTGAACAAGACTTTCAGCAAAAGATACGCGTGGCCGAAGAGGAGTTCTATGCGAGCATAGCCCGTCCCACCGACGCCCATCTCTTGGGCATCGTCGAGGGCTCGCCCGTGCTCGATTTGGTCAGGACTACGTATAACGAGTCAAACGAGGTTGTGGAGTATACCCTCTCGGTTGCTCGTGCCGATCAGTTTAAATACAAGGTTTATCACCAGCGCAACGTTTAGCGTCCCCAGTGGTTTCATGTGATGATTCTTTGCATTTAACTGGTTACTACCAGATAACCAACCGAAGTGTATAATTGCACGTCAGAGGATTACTTCTAGAGAGAGGTATTAGAAATGTTCGAGAAGAGTGTCGAGGAGCTCACCGAGCTCGGCGCCCAGATCACCACGGCCGAGATTGCCCAGCAGCCCGAGCTTTGGCGTGATACGCTCAACATCTACCGCGAGAACAAGGAGGCCATCGAGGCCTTCCTGGCCGAGGCTCGCGCCATGGGCGAGGGCCGTCTGTCCGTTGTCTTCACTGGTGCCGGTACTTCTGACTATGTGGGCGATACCTGCGCTCCGTACCTGCGTCACGCCGGCAACACTGATCTCTACGACTTTAAGCCCATCGCCACGACCGACATCGTGAGCGCTCCGCGTGACTTCCTGCGCGCCGAGGATCCCACGCTCGTGGTTTCCTTCGCCCGTTCTGGCAACAGCCCCGAGAGCCTTGCCGCCGTCGCCGTTGCCAAGGAGCTCGTCCACAACGTCAAGTTCCTCAACATCACCTGCGCTCCCGAGGGCAAGCTGGCCGTCGAGTCCGCCGATGACCCCAATGCGCTGACGCTGCTCATCCCGCGCGCCAACGACAAGGGCTTCGCCATGACCGGTTCTTACACCTGCATGACCCTGCTCTCCACCCTCATCTTTGACGAGGCTTCCGATGAGCAGAAGGCCGAGTGGGTCGAGACCATCGCCAAGATGGGCGAAGAGGTTATCGCTCGCGAGCCCGAGGTTGCCGACTACCTCGCTGGCGACTTCAACCGCGTGACCTACCTGGGCTCCGGCTCCTTTGGTGGCCTTGCCCAGGAGAGCCAGCTCAAGATCCTCGAGCTCGCTCACGGTCTGGTTGCTACTTCCTACGACACCTCCATGGGCTATCGTCACGGACCTAAGTCCTTCGTCGACGATAAGACGCTCGTCTTCGTGTTCGTCAACAACGACGCCTACACCCGTCAGTACGATATCGACATCCTCAACGAGATCGGTGGCGACAAGATCGCTCAGCACACCGTTGCCGTTCAGCAGGATGGCGCTACCGTCTACGAGGGCGAGTCTTTCACCTTTAAGGGCTATGAGGCACTCCCCGAGGGTTACCTCGCCCTGCCGTTCGTGATGTTTGCCCAGGCCATCAGCCTGCTCAACTCCGTGCGCGTGGGCAACACGCCCGATACGCCGAGCCCCACCGGCACGGTCAACCGCGTGGTTAAGGGCGTGACGATTCACCCCTTCACCGCTTAATCGCGTCCCCCTGTAAGGGCGCCCGTCCGCTCATAACGGCGGGCGGGCGCTTTTTGTTTTACGTGAGCTGGGTATAAGCATCACCACAGTTAACTGCTTTAGAAGCAAGGAGTGCATATGAGCACGTACGCAATTAAGGCTGACAAGTTCTTCTTGCCGGCAGGCCCGCAGCTGGGCGGCTATCTCATGGTCGAGGACGGCGTCTTTGGCGCCTGGCAGGCCGATGAGCCCTCTTGCGAGATCAAGGACTACACGGGATCGTGGATCGCGCCGGGCATGGTCGACACCCACATCCATGGCTTCTATAACCACTCGACTACCGATAACGACCCTGAGGGCATCGATATCAGCTCGACCGAGCTCGCCCGTCGCGGCACCACCAGCTGGCTGCCCACGACGTTTACCGACGGCGTTGAGCAGATCAAGGATGCCTGCGCCGCCATCGCCCAGGCCGACGAGGGCCGTGGCCCCGACTTCTGCGGTGCTCGCATCCAGGGCATCTACCTGGAGGGCCCCTTCTTTACCATGAAGCACGTGGGTGCGCAGAACCCCGCCTATCTGATCGATCCCTCCGAGGAGATCTTCGACCAGTGGCAGGAGGCTGCCGGTGGGCGCATCGTCAAGAGCGCTATGGCCGCCGAGCGTGACGGTGCCGCCGCCTACGCTGCTGCCCTGAACGCCAAGGGCGTGGTGACTAGCATTGGCCACTCCGATGCCACCTACGATGAGTGCATCGCCGCTATCAACGCCGGTGCCAGCTGCTTTACGCACACCTACAACGGCCAGCGCGGCCTGCATCATCGCGAGCCCGGTGTTGTGGGTGCCGCTATGACCACCCCCGAGACCTACGCCGAGATCATCTGCGACGGCAAGCATGTGAACCCTGCCGCCATCAAGGCGCTGCTGCAGGCAAAGGGCTGGCAGCACACGGTACTTATCACCGACTGCCTGGGCTGCGGCGGCATGCCCGAGGGTAGCTACACCAGCGGTGGCATGGATGTCATCATGAAGGACAACCTGTGCTGGCTCGCCGACGGCAAGAGCATCGCCGGTTCGGTGCTCACGCTCGCCCAGGGCGTCAAGAACATCGTCGACTGGGGCATCGCCAGCGCCGATATCGCCATTCGCATGGCGACCGAGGTGCCGGCTCGTTCCGCGCACATCGAGGATAAGTGCGGCAGCATCATGCCAGGTCGTGACGCCGACTTTGTTGTGTTCGACCACGAGCTCACCCTCGTTGAGACCTACGTTGGCGGCCAGAGCGTCGGCAACGCCTTTACCGAGTAACGATAGAAAAAGACGGCGGGCCCGAATCAGCTCGGACCCGCCGTATGGGTTAAACGCTCAAAAGTACCTTCACAGTTACAGCTTGTTAGCGATCTTCTTTGCCGTGCGCTTCACGCCGGCCACCAGGCCTCCCGCAGGATGCTCCTTCTCGTATGCTAGGCGCTTCTCGCGCTTGGCGTACTCTTCGACAATGATGTCGCCATACTCGTCTTCGATCTTGTCGAAGAAGTCGACGGCGCCCTTAATTTCCTCAGCGGTCGGGTGTCCCTTTTGGACACCGCCGGCGAGCTTGAACGGCCCCCACGTATCAAAGCCGGGGCAGCCGTAGACACCCATAAAGATGGCCTGCCTCATGCGGCAGATGCCATCGATATCCTTGCCGTACCACTTGTTTTTGCCACCGTAGGTCATAAGGCCAAACACCTTGTCCTGCGGCTGCAGCACGTTCGTGAGCACGCGTGCCATGTCCTTGTCGATCTCGGAGTAATAGATGCCCGTGGCGACGCCGATCAGATGGTATTCGTGCAGGTCGGGGTACTCGTTTTTACCGAGTGCCTTTACGTCGAGGGTATCGATTTCGGGATGCGCCTCGACAATGGCGTCCACGAGCTTTTTCGTGTTGCCGTGGTGGCGCGAGGCGTAGAGGATGATGGTTCGCATAAGAAGGCCTTTCAGCTGTAATGAAGTCAATGTCAATATGGTACCCCGTTGGATGGCTGGGATACCGGACACATCGATGAACGTGCAGGTTTGTCTTTTGGCTAGGACTGAGACGGGTGCTTGCGAGCGATGACAGAGCAGTTGTTCGAAAGGATGGGCAATGGAATACGCTCTTTCCAACGATTCGATTTCTATTAAGGTTTCCACGGCTGGCGGCTCGTTCACCTCAATCGACGCCGACGGTCGCGAGTATCTGTGGCAGGGCGACCCTGCCGTGTGGTCCGGTCAAGCACCGATCTGTTTCCCGATTTGCGGAGGCCTGCGCGATGGCAATGCCATGACGTTTGCCGGACATCACGTGAAGCTCGCCCGTCACGGGTTTGCGCGCAAGCAGGAGTGGAAGCTGCTGAGTCAAAGCGAGAGCGAGCTGGCGATGTGCCTGGCTTCGGAGGATAACGCCGCGTTGCTGAGCGACTATCCGTATCCGTTTAAGCTCGTTGCCCGCTACACGCTCGAGGGCACTGCCGTGCGCGTCTCCTACGAGGTGACCAACGAGGGTACCGAGGACATGCCGTTCTTTATTGGCGGACATCCCGGTTTTAGGTGCCCGCTCGACGAGGACGAGGCCTATACGGACTACGAGCTGCGGTTTGAGAAGGACGAGGCCGCGGAGCTTTGCACCGCCGTTCCCTCGACCGGTTTGATCGACGTGGCCAACCGCTCCAAGAACCCCATGGTGGGAAAGACCCTGCCGCTGTCGCACGAGCTTTTCGATTTTGCCGAGACTATCTTTGACGTGCTCGAGAGCCGTCAGGTCACGCTTTCCAAGAAGGGGGAGGACAAGGGCGTTCGCCTGAGTTTTGAGGGCTTCCCGTATCTCATTGTGTGGAGCAAGCCCGAGGGCGATTTTGTGGCAGTTGAGCCTTGGGGCGGCCTTTCGACCTGCTCTGATGAGGACGATGTGCTTGAACACAAGCGCGGCTGCCTTGTCGCCAAGCCCAAGGAGACCGTCGTTCGCTCGTTCACGATTGAGATTCTGTAATTCCGTTTTGTCGACTCGTATCGCGAGGCACAAGGAGCCTGCGAGATAAGGAGCTAAAAATGATCCTCACCGTTACGATGAATCCGTCCGTCGATACGCGCTATCAGCTCGACGAGCTTGTTATCGACGACGTCAACCGCGTGACGCCCGAAAAGACCGCCGGTGGCAAGGGCCTCAACGTGGCCCGTGTCCTGGGTCAGCTGGGCGACGATGTTGTTGCTACCGGTCTGCTCGGCGGTCACATGGGCGCCTACATGGCGGAGCTCATGGATGCCAACGGCATCAAGAACGATTTTGTACCCATCGCCGGCGAGACCCGCATCTGCCTGAATATTCTCCACGCTGGCAACCAGACCGAGCTGCTCGAGAGCGGCCCGACGATTGCTCCCGAGGAGCTCGATGCCTTTACCGCCAAGTTTACCGAGCTAGCGAGCAAGGCCGATGTCGTCACTATCTCGGGCTCGCTGCCCCGCGGCGTCGAGGCCGACTACTATGCCAAGATTACGGACATTGCCGAGAACGCCGGCGCCAAGGTGCTACTCGACACCTCGGGTGCCTCGCTCGAGGCCGCCCTTAAGTCCGAGGTCAAGCCCGAGCTGGTTAAGCCTAACCTGACCGAAATCAACGGCCTTCTGGGCACGAGCTTTACCACCGACGACGTGGACGAGCTTCGCGCAGCGCTTGCCTCCGACGCCCGCTTCTCCGATATCCCTTGGGTCGTCGTGTCCATGGGCGCCGCCGGCTCCGTGGGCTTCCACAACGGCCGTGCGTTCCGCGCCAAGACGCCCGATATCCCGGCTGTTAACGCCACTGGCTCCGGCGACTCCACCATCGCCGGCTTTGCGCATGCCATCGCTGCTGGCGCGGACGACGAGACGGTGCTGCGTACCGCCAACACCTGCGGCAAGCTCAATGCCATGGATCCGATGACCGGCCATCTGGTCATGGACCGTTGGGACGAGGTCTACAACGGTGTTGTCGTAACCGAGCTGTAAGAGTTTGGGTTGCGCCTCGGTATTGCTCGCTCCTTGTTTGTCCGTGTGGGCGACAAGTGCGGTAGCATTATGCCGGGGCGCGACGCCGACTTTGTCGTGTTCAATCCCGACCTTACCCTGGTCGAGACGTGTGTGGGCGGCAACAGCGTTGGTAACGCGTTTACCGAGTAGCTGCCAAAGAGACGATCCGAGAGGGGATTTAGATGATTTACGGTGCACTGGGCGATATCGAGGAATACCGCGGAATGCTCAAGGGTCTCGACGTGCTGATCGATTGGCTCGAGGAGAACGATTCGGCGGAGCTCGAGGTCGGCAGCCATCCGATTCTGGGCGACAAGGTCTTTGCGAACGTCATGGCCCCCACGACGCGTCCCGAGGCCGACGCTCACTATGAGACGCATCAGCGCTATCACGACCTGCAGATTGACGTTGAGGGTCGCGAGGCCTTTAAGGTCGCCACGGGCAGCCTGACGCTGGTTCAGGAGTTCGACGAGAAGGACGACTACGATCTGGTCGATTCCGACGCCTCGATCGCCGGCGATCTGGCTGACGACAAGTTCGCCCTGTTCGTTGCCGGCGAGCCTCATATGCCCACGCTCGAGTTCCCGGGCGATGGCGCGCAGCCGGTCAAGAAGATCTGCTTTAAGCTGCTTGCCGACGCCTACTGGGAGGAGTAGCGCGCCGCTCGATTGAGCCGTGTATTGGCGCGATTCCCTCGAGGCGGTCGCGCATGAGCCCCGTTGATTGTGGCTTCCGCTTGGGAGTTCGCGGTCGGCGGGGCTTTTGTTGTTGAGTAGGGGGTGCCCGACGGCGTGGTGCTTGGATTGACGGGCGTGCGCGAAAATCGGCAACAAAAAAGCCGCCCGAAGGCGGCTATCTTGTGCAATGGAGCCAGCGACCGGGCTCGAACCGGTGACCCCCGCTTTACGAGAGCGGTGCTCTACCAACTGAGCTACGCTGGCGGCCATGTGGTGACGCAACTGAGGCGTCAACGGCTGTCTATGATACGGGACATCGCAAATCCGCGCAAGTGTTCTGACGGCTTTTCTCACTTTAAATGCACTAATATTGGAGACGTGATGTCTTGCTCTTACGGGCCTCGAACAGAATGGGGCGGCGATGGCTCAACCCAAGATTCTTCTTACACGCATTGACGACCGCTTTATCTATGCACAAGACATTGAGCAGTGGAATGAGGCCGTAGGCTCCAACCTTGTCCTGATCGTCAACGACGGGATTGCGGCGGATTCGCGCAAGTGGGCACCCATGAGGGTGGCGGCGCCCGAGGGCGTGTGGACACGGTTTTTCTCGGTCCAAAGGACGATTGACATCATTCATACCGCGACGCCGCGCCAATGGATCCTGATTATGGTAGCGTCGCCTGCGGACGCATTGGCGCTGGTTAAGGGCGGCGTGCCCATCACCAAGATCAGCATCGGCCATATGCAGGCAGGGGAGGGCAAGCGTCCCGTAACGCCCGCAGTTGCCGTAGACGACGAGGATGTTGCCGCCCTCAAAGAGCTGCAAGAGCTCGGCATAGAGCTAGAAATCCGCTACCTTCCCAGCTCCGACCCCGACTCCATCAGCAATCTGTTTAACTGATCCCTTGGGGATGGAGGAAAACGGATCATTTTGCCTTTGCGAGGGACGCGCGCGATGCCACCTGTCAAAAACTATGTCCATTCACTACTTTTGATCGGCTATCGCCGAGCATGTCGAATTTGGGAAAAACAAAACCGCAGGTAGACGGCTCGCGAATTTAACAAAAAGCGGTGCATGGTCGAGCATCCCGGGCTAAACGTAGTAAATGGGCATAGTTTTGATATGTCACTCATACAGTCACAGCTAAAATGAGCCTAAAAGATGAAAAAGCGCCCGTCGGCGGTGTTGCCGGCGGGCGCTGCTGTGCGATATGTTGCGTTATGGGCTTAGTGCCTCATAAAGTGGTACTCGATCACATTGCTATAGGGGTGACCCGGGCCCACAATGCCCTGTGGGAACAGAGGCTGGTGCGGCGTGTCGGGGTACATCTCTGCCTCGAGGGCAAAGCCGGCACCCCAGCCATAGTTAGCATCGTCCTTGGCGTGCTCGTCGCCCAGCCAGTTGCCAGTGTAGAGCTGCACGCCCGGGGCGGTGGTGTAGTAGTCAAGCTCGCGGCCGGTCCACATCTCCTCAACATGCAGGGCGCGGCGCAGATTACGGCCGTACTGATAGCCGTCAATGCACAGACAGTGATCGTAGCCACGGGCCTGCTTAATCTGCGGGTCGTCGGCCTCCATGCCGGGAGCGACGGGGCGCAGCTCGCGAAAGTCAAATGGTGTTCCCTCGACCGGAGCAATCTCGCCGGTGGGGATATTCTGGTCATCAATGGGCAGGTAGTGGGCAGCGTTAGCAACAAAGAAGTGCTCACAGTCCATGCCGGCGTTATGACCGGCAAGGTTAAAGTACGTGTGGTTGGTCATGGACACGTAGGTGGCGCGATCGCTCTCGCAGCCATACTCGATACGAAAGACGCCGGTGTGTGTAACGGTAAACACGGCCGTAAAGGTGCGGTTGCCGGGCAGACCCAACTCGCCATCCTCAAGCGAGGTGGTCATGCGCACGGCGTTGTGGACCTCGTCGAGTTCAACGTCCCACACGCGCTTGTGCAGGCCGTGCTCAAGATCGCTGTGCAGGTTGTTGACGCCTTCGTTGGCCGGCATATGCCAGTCTGTGCCGTCGATGGTGATCGTGGCACCCGCAGTGCGGTTGGCCACGGGGCCGATGGTCGCGCCAAAGCAAGCGGGGTTGTCAAAGTAATCCTCGAGCTTGTCGAAGCCCAACACCACATCGCGCACGTTGCCGGGAATGTCGGGCACATCGATACCCAGCACGGTGGCGCCATAGTCCATAATGCGAACGCAGATCTCGGGCCCGTTGAGGGTGTAACGATGAACGGGGGTACCGCACGGCGCGGTGCCGAAAAGCTCGGAAGTGATCATTTAGTTCCTAACATCGAGGTATTCCGGACAAACTGTAGCGCGAACAGGCGAGATTATCACTACACCCCACTAAAGCAGGGGGTATTTTTCTCAAAAAAGTGATGATTTGGGCTGTGTGGGCGCTCATTTTTAGCGCGCGCGATTCTGATACAATTTGTTCGTTACTGTTTGGATTGACGTGAGCGTGGAACAGCGAGGACTCATCGTGATTAAAGCGGAGCGACAGGATAAGGTTCGGCAGCTGCTCGAGGAGCAGGGCACGGTCTCGGTCAAAGAGATTTCTGATGCGCTGGGCGTTTCGGACATGACGATTCGCCGCGACCTTGAGGAACTTGCGAGCCTGGGCGAGATCGAGCGCGTGCACGGCGGAGCCCGCAGTGCACAGGGCCGTCCGCACGCTATGCTGCGCCATGAGTATTCGCACAGCGAAAAGCGAACTAAGCATGCCGAGGAAAAGCTGCAGATTGCGCGCCGTGCTGTGGAGCTTATCGAGGAAGACTCGACCATCTTTTTGGGTACGGGCACCACGGTTGAGCAGATGGCCTCGATGCTGCCGACGTTTCGCCTGCGCATTGTGACCAATTCGCTTTCGGTGTTTAACCTGCTCGAGGCGCGCGAGGACTGCGACTTGTGCCTCGTGGGCGGTGTGTACCGTCGCCGCACCGCCGCTTTTGTGGGACCAACGGCCGAGGATACCCTTCGCGCGCTGGGCATCGATGCGGCGTTTATCGGCGCCAACGGCATTCTGGATGGCGACGTGTCTACGTCAAACATGGATGAGGGCCGTATCCAGCAGCTCGCTTTTAGCAAGGCAGACTCGCGCTATCTGATCGCCGACTCCAGCAAGATCGGCAAGCGCGACTTCTATACCTTCTGCCGCCTGGACAATTTGGACGCCGTGGTGTGCGAGCCGGGTATTACCGCCGAGGATCGTGCCGCCATCGAGGAACACACGCGGGTCATTTGCTAGCTAACGCTGCAGGCGATACTTTTGCCCTCTGCCGGCGCGGGGATTATCGCTTCAATACGACGTGCAGAATGACACGTATAAGTAAAAACACCATTTGTGCGTCAAATATGATTGCGCGTAAAAATTTGCGCGTCATTTTACGCGTCAACGTGGCGCGATATGACACGCAAATGCGCTCGGGCCAAGTATTCAGCTTGTGGGCTAGACCAAGCGGGCGTAGTCCTGTGACTGATGAAAGATGTGGGCGATATAGATTGTTTCGTGTTCAAATTTGTATAGACATACGTAGTTGTTGACGGGAAACGATCGGTAATTACGTGCCGCCAGCTCTTGCATGTGCGAGAGGGGACGTAAAAGAGGCTGCTCGCGAAGCAGGTCAAGCTGATATTCAAACTCAGCGACAAAATTGCCTGCTGCACGCGGATTCTTGAGGATTTGAGCAAGGTATCCGACAATACTCTCGTACTCATATCGCGCGCTTTTGAGGATTACGACGTTATAGGTCATATTTGTCTCGTATCGAAGCCGCGAAGGATTCGTAGTCGCTGTAGTCGCCTTGCGATATTTCGTCTTCTGCCAACATCATACGAGACAGCAGTTTTGCCTTGGCGATTTCTTCTTGCATGAGGCGATACTGGTCGCTGCTGATGCAGTGCATGGCCTCATAGCCGTTCTTAGTTACGGTGACGTCGCGCTCAGACTCAACAAGCGTGGTGAATGCAGCAGTGTCCTTCATATCTCGGACGGGCACACAAACTGACATGGGTACCTCCTTTGCGTTGGGACACAATTGTACCACGGCATAGTAAAACGTCGGCGTCGACGAATTATCTCAATCTGTAACAGTTGGGAGTAGAAAACCGGGTTAGATGTTACAGATCGAGATCTTCTGCTTCGGGCCGCTCGTTTGTCTCGATCTGTAACAAGTAGGACCGAAAACCCCTGCTAGATGTTACAGATCGAGACGAATGATCCGCTCGGGCTCACCAAAAACAAAAAGGCCGCATGCGACCCGTGGGGGATTCGCATGCGGCCGACAAGGGGTATGTGGCAAAAACTAGGCCATGAGCAGGCCGGTCTCCGCGACGTTCTTGTACCAGTACGCGCTCGCCTTGGGATAACGCTCCTGGGTTTCGAAGTCGATGTAGAACAGGCCATAGCGCTTGTTGTAGCCGTTGGTCCAGGAGAACTGGTCCTGCAGCGACCACACAAAGTAGCCGTCGACGTTCACGCCGCCGTCGATTGCCTTGAGAACCCACGCGAGGTGCTGGCGCATGTAGTCGATACGAGGGGCATCGTCGATAAAGCCGTTCTCGAAGTCGTCCTTATAGCCCATGCCGTTCTCGGTGATGTAAATCTTCTTGTAGTTGGGGTAATCGTTCTTAATGCGGAGCAGCAGATCGTACAGGCCCTCGGGATAGATAATCCAGTCCCAATCGGTGGTGGGTACGCCTTCGCGCACGCATGACTCACCAACGCCCTTGAGGAACCAGCGCGAGGAGCCCTTGTCGCCAGTGCCATTGTGGTTGATGTCGTTTTCGCCCTCGGCGGCACGCAGGAACTGGCACTTGTAGGTGTTGACGCCTAGGCAATCGTTGTAGGGGAGCGCGGCGCTCAGCGCGGCGATGTCCTCGTCGCGGACGTCGAGCTCGCCGCCGGCGATATGGGCCAGCTTGGTCGCAGCCTCCATGGTGTCGGCTGCATAGTGGCCGCGGAAGGTGGCGTCGAGTACCCAGCGGTTGTTGATGACGTCGGCCATGCGGGCGGCCTCGCAGTCGGCAGCACTGTTGGGATCGAGGGGATACTTGGGCTCCAGGTTCTGGACAATGCCGATCTCGCCCTCAAAGCCGCCCTCGTGGAAGGCAACGACGGCCTTGGCATGGGCCACCATCATGTTATGCATAAGCTGGAAGGCCTTGTCCAGGCGATACTTCTCGCCGTGCGGCCAGTTGCCGACGATAAAGCTGCCCTCGGCGGTCGCGGGAATCTCGTTAAAGGTAAACCAGTGCTTGACCTCGGTGAACTCGGCAAAGCAGAACTTGGCGTACTCGACAAAGGCGTCGATCGTCGTGCGCGTCAGGAAGCCCTCGCCGCCGTCCTGGTAGAAGGCCTCGGGCGTATCAAAGTGATCGAGCGTGACATAGGGGATAACGCCGGCTTTATTGCAGGTGGCAAAGAGCTCGTGATAGAAGGCAACACCCTCGGGGTTGATCTCACCAGTGCCGTTGGGGAAGATACGGCTCCAAGCGATGGAGACACGGATGCCGTTGATGCCGAAGCGCTGGCACAGGTCGATATCGACCGGGTACTTGTTGTAGAAATCGCTTGCGGGATCGGGGGAGAAGCGACCCTGAGCAGCCAGGAAATCGTCCCAGGGCACTTTACCCTTTCCGTGCGTGCGGGTCTCGCCCTCAACTTGGTAAGCGGCGGTGGCGCCGCCAAACACAAAGCCGTCGGGGAACTGCATGAGGTTCGTCATCTGCTGTCCTTTCATAAGGTCGTGGATAGGGAGAGGTGCCCGAACGGGGATTCGGGCACCAGCAGAGGGAGGAAATTAGTCGAGGTTCTCGCGGAGCCACTTGATGGCGCCGGCGGGGTCGCGGGTAAGGTCGATGTATTCCTTGCCACGCGGGGCGAGCAGCTTAATACCCAGACGGTCGGTATCGGCCTTCATGTCGTTGTAGTAGCTGCGAACCTGCGGAGCGAGCACGATAACGTCGTACTGATCCATGATGGCGGTGTGCTGACCGTAGGCACCTGCGGAGGAGGCGATGTTCTCGCCGGTCTGCGCGGCGCCTTCCTTAATGGCGTTGGCGAGCATGGCGGAGGTGCCGGCGCCGGCGCACAGGACGAGGACCTTCAGGCCATCGACGTCCTTCTTAGCGGATGCGTCGGCGGCGGGCTCGGGCTGATCGGCGACAGGCTCGCTGTCGACGGCAGCGGCGGTCGTCTCGACGGCGGGTGCAGGCGCGCTGGCAGCGATGGCAGCGGCGCCATCGGACTCGAGGCCCAGCTCGGCGGCGCGCTCGGCCTCCTGATCGCAGAGCAGCTTATCGTAGGCCTTTAAGAACGGCAGGTAGATGATGGCGTCCAGCAAGATGATGATTGCGACAAACACCAAAGCGATGAGCTGGAAGTTCGTGGTGATAAAGATGCCGATGGGGGCGGGGGTAGCCCAAGGCACCACGAAGGAGAAGCCGTTCATGCCCACATTATCGATAAAGAACTTGGCAACACTCACGTTGACGCAGCCGGCGGCGACAAAGGGGATGAGCATGTAGGGGTTGAGGATCATCGGCGCGCCAAAGAGCAGCGGCTCGTTAACGGCGAAGGCAACAGGAACAATCGAGGCCTTACCGACGGCCTTGAGCTGCTTGGACTTCATAAAGAGGATCAGCAGAAGCGGCACGATGAACGTGGCGCCGGTGCCGCCGAACTCGCCCACGAGCGACATGTTAAAGGTGAGGGAGTGGGCGGGGTGGCCGCCGGCCAGCAGAACCTGCAGGTTCTCGGCCTGGTTGGCAAGACGGATGGGGTCGATGCCCGGCTGGACGATCGAGGGACCGTGGACGCCGATGAACCAGAAGAACGCGGTGGCTGCCTGAATAAGGATAAGGCCAGGATAGGTTTCTGCAGCGGTAAAGAGCGGGGAGAGCAGTTTGATAAGCAGCTCGGAGAACGGAACGCCCATGAGGTTGCGCACGACGACATCGATGATGCCGCAGATGATGACGGCGCCGCCAAAGGGGATAATGTCGCGGAAGTTCTGAGCGATGGCGCCCGGAACCTCCTTGGGCAGCTTAATGGTCAGATCGCGCGAGACGCAGAACTTATAGACCCACACGGTAATGAACGCGGCGATATAGGCCGAGAACAGACCGCGCGTACCCATGCTGGTGCAATCGAAGACCGAGAGCTCGGAGCCGTCGAGCTTGGTGGTGAACTGCGTAACAGCGAGCAAAAGCATGCTGCACTGGGCAGCAACCATGGTGGAGCCGTCGTTGAGCACCTTGCCGGCGGGCATACGGCGGTTCATGGATGCCGTGAAGTTCTTGGCGGTGGTGCCGGCAACCATGATGCCCATGACACCCATGGTGAAGTTGTACAGCTTGTTGCACCAGTCGATGAGCGGTTGAGGCAACGTGATGCCGACCACGCCGGGAAGCGTGGCGATCAGCAGGAAGATCGAAGAGGTGAGGACGATGGGCATGCACCCAAGGAATCCGTCCTTAATGGCCTGGAGATAGATGTTCCTCGAGATCTTCTCAAAGAACGGCTGATGCTTCTCGAGCATCTTTACGATGGCGTCCATAGAGCTCCTTTGCTGCTTGATGCGCGATGCATGTGGATGGAACTGGTCGTCGATGGATGGTCAGGACTGCCCGGAAACCTTCCTGCGTAAGGAAGGCATGTGTGAAATGACAACGCTGTCATTTCGTTAATGACAACGTAAGACATTTTTGGAAGAGCAACAAGGATTTACGGGTGAGCGGTCGATATTGTCCGGTTAACGGTTGATTTATCAGTTGAGCAGGTAGTGTATGCTAGAACGCAGAAAACAAGCGACAGGAAACCGACGGGAGAAGCAGTGGCAACGATGGACAAGAAAAACGTCTCGATGAACGATGTGGCGGTTGCCACAGGTGTTTCTCTCAAGACGGTGTCTCGTGTGATCAACGAGCCCGATAGCGTACGCGAGTCGACGCGCGATAAGGTCCATGCGGCCATGGAGGCGCTCGGGTTCCGAACGAACTTTGCCGCGCGCTCGCTCAAGTTGGGCCGTTACGGGTGCATCGGCGTGGTGCTATTTCACTTGTCGGGCGGTGCCGTGGACATGATTGACGGTATCGCCGATGCCGCCGAGGAGCGCGGCTTTGCGCTTACGATGATCAAGAAGCGGGCGGGGGAGAAGATGACCCTTGCCGATGCAGCGCGCAGGATGTCACAGCTGCCTGTCGATGGCATGATCTTCAACTTGCGTCAGATGGTCGATGACTTCGATACGTTTGAGGCGCCGAAGGATCTCAAGACCGTGATTATCACGCCCATGGAGCATCCCACCTGCTCTACCGTCAGTGACGACCAAGAGGGCGGCGCGCGTATGGCGTGCGAGTACTTTTTGAATCACGGGCACAAGAATGTGTACTTCGTTGCCGGTAAGGAAGAATCGCTGTCGAGTCAGTGCCGTATGAAGGGCTGGCGCGCAGCGCTCGAGGCGCGTGGCATTGAGCCGCCTGAGCCTCTGCAAGGCGATTGGAATGCGGATAGTGGCTATGCCGCGGGCCTTGTGCTTGCCGATAAACCCGATTGCACGGCGGTCCTCGCCGCTAACGACTGCATGGCAAACGGCGTGATGATGGCTCTACGTGACAAAGGGCTCAGTGTGCCCGATGATGTGTCCGTGATCGGCTTCGACGACGAGCTCTATAAGACGATTCCCAATTCGATTTTGACGTCGGTGAAGTTCCGCCACCGTGAGTTGGGCATCCGTGCGCTTAACGAGGTCGTTGCAGGCCTGGAAGCTCCAAGCTCCAGAAGCCGGACGCTCGTCTCCGGCGTGCTGGTCGAGCGCTCCAGCGTAAGGGACCTGCGGGCGTAGGTTTGCTCGGCCCGTTCATCTCGATCTGTAACAGTTGGGGCCGAAAATCTCGGCTAGATGTTACAGATTGAGACAAACGTGCGGCACGGTCCGCCCAAAAAGACCGGGGGCGGCGCGCCGTGTGACGCGCCGCCCCCGGCTGAGAAATGGAGACAGGTTATGTGAGCGGGGCAATTCCGCTCGTCGCAAGCCGCTAGTCCAGACGACGGGTCTGCGCCACGTGCTTGTACCAGTAGGCGCTTGCCTTGGGCGTGCGCTTCTGGGTCTCAAAGTCTACGTAGAAGAAGCCGTAGCGCTTGTTATAGCCGTTGGTCCAGGAGAACTGGTCCTGCAGGCTCCACAGGAAGTAGCCGCCCACGTTGACGCCGACCTCCATGGCCTTGAGCAGCCAGCGCAGGTGCTGCTCGATGTAGTCGATGCGCGGCTGGTCGTCCACAAAGCCGTCCTTGTAGGGATCCTTGTAGCCCATGCCGTTCTCGGTGATGAAGATCTGCTTGTAGTTGGGGTAGCGCTGCTTAATGTAGACGAGCAGATCGAACAGGCCCTCGGGGTAGATAATCCAGTCCCAGTCGGTGGTGGGGATGCCGGGCTTGTTCACATGCTCGCCAATGCCCTTGACGCGCCAACGGCCGGTGCCCTTCTCGCCCGTACCGTTGTGGTGCAGGTCGTTCTCGCCATCGTAGGCCTTGAGGAAACGGCACTGGTAGTTGTTAACGCCCAAGTAGTCGTTGTAGAGCGCAGCCTCGCGCATAATCTCCAGGTCCTCGTCCAGGATCTCGATGGTGCCGCCCGAGACGGCAGCCAGGCGGTTGGCACACTCGAGCGTGTCGGGCGCATAGTCGCCGCGGAAGGTGGCGTCGAGCAGGAACTGGTTCTGCAGCACGTGCTCGTTGTTGGCGGCCTTGATGTCGGCGGGGTCGTTCTCGTTGAGCGGGTACTTAAACTCCAGCGACTGGATGACGCCGATCTTGCCCTTAAAGCCGCCGTTGTGGAAGGCGAGCACTGCCTTGGCGTGGGCGAGCATCATGTTGTGCTCGCACTGGAAGGCCTCGGCCAGATGCGCCTTGACGCCGCCGGGGAAGGTACCCTCGATGTAGGTGTTGGAGGCGTCGGCCCAGATCTCGTTAAAGGTGAACCAGTAGGTCACCTGGTCGGCGTACTCCTTAAAGCAGAAGGTGGCAAAGTCCACAAAGGCGTCGATGGTCTCGCGGTTGAGGAAGTCGCCCTTCTCAAAGAGGGGGAGCGGCGTATCGAAGTGGTGCAGCGTGACGAACGGCTCGACGTGATGCTTGTGGCACTCGGCGAAGAGATCGTGGTAGAACTGCACGCCCTCGGGGTTGATCTCGCCGGTGCCGTTGGGGAAGATGCGGCTCCAGGCGATGGAGAGGCGGATGCCGTTGATGCCGAACTCCTCGCACAGCTCCAGATCGACGGGATACTGGTTGTAGAAGTCGGAAGCGGGATCGGGGGAGAAGCGGCCCTGGGCCTCCAGGAAGTCGTCCCAGGCAACCTTGCCCTTACCGTGAGTGCGGGTCTCGCCCTCTACCTGGTAGGCAGCGGTGGCGCCGCCAAAGACAAAGTCCTCGGGAAACTGCGCGGGCGGGTTGGTGACGCTGGCGGGGTTAACGGACATGATGATCCAATCGTCTAGTAAAAAGGCCAGCCGGTCTGATTTGCTCGGCTGGCCTTTACGCGTTACTTACTTCGAGAGCTGCTCACTCACGAAGGCGAGAGACTTGTCGCCGTTCTGGGAGAGCTCGATGTACTGCTTACCGCGGCAGGCGACGCACTTGTTGCCCACGCGTTCGCAGTCCTTCTGCAGGTCTGCCAAGTAGCTCGCGGCCTGCGGGGCCAGGACGACCAGGTCAAAGTCGGGGAGCATATCCACGTGGTTGCCATAGGCGTCGGCAGCGGTCTCCAGGTCGATACCGCGCTCCTTGGCGGCCTTGGCCAGCGCGTTGGCGAGCAGGCCCGAGGTGCCGCCACCCTGGCAGAGCACGAGCACGCGCTTGCCGTTAAGGTCGCTGGCGGTCGTTGCCTCGGCAGCGGGGGCTGCAGCAGCGGGGGCGTCGGCCTTCACGGCCTCGGCGGCAGCGCCGTCGGCAACGCTCTTGGCATCGGCCTTGCCCTGGAAGGCATCGTTGAGCTTGGCAGCCTTCTCAGCGTTCTTGGCGGCGAGCTCCTCCTGGGAAATCTCGGCCTCCTCGGCGCACTTCTGGGCGTCATAGGCACGGAAGAACGGGTAGTACAGAAGGAAGTCGACGACCAGGATGACGGCGAGCATCACAAAGGCGAGCGGCTGGAAGCCCAGGCCCATGATGGTGCCGATGGGGCCGGGAACGGTCCAAGGCAGGGTGTACATAAAGCCGTTCATGCCCAGGAAGTCGATAAAGACCTTGAGGATCCAGACGTTGGCGATCGGGGCAAAGACAAACGGGACAAAGAAGACGGGGTTGAGCACGATGGGCGCGGCGAACAGCAGCGGCTCGTTGACGGCGAAGCAGACCGGGACGATGGAGGCCTTACCGACCGCACGCATCTCCTGGGACTTAGCCAGGAAGCAGAACATGAAGACGAGGACGAGCGTGGCGCCGGTGCCGCCCATGCAGACGACGAAGTACTGGGCGCCCTGCGTCAGGACGGCAGAAGCGTGCTGACCGGCCTGGTAAGCAGCCAGGTTGTCGGTCATGTTGGCAACGAGGGCGGCGGCGATGGCAGGCTCGACGATCGAGGGGCCGTGGACACCGACGAACCAGAAGAGGCTCATAGCGCCGTAGATCACAGCGAGGCCGATGTAGCCGTCGGCAGCGGTGAACAAGGGCTGGAACACCTGGATGACGCCCTGGGCAAAGCAGAAGCCAAAGGCAGAGCGGAAGACGATGTCAAAGACCCAAAAGACGGTGATGCAGACGGAGAAGGGGATGATGTCCTTAAAGGTCTGCGAGATGTTGGGCGGAACCTGCTCGGGCATCTTGACGGTGATGTTGCGCTTAATGAAGAACTTGTAGATGATGCCAGTCACAAACGCAGCGATGAAGGCGGTCAGCAGGCCCTTGGAGCCAAGGTAGGTGGTGTTGAAGCCGCTGGCGGCATCCGTGGAGATCGTGTCGCTCGAAAGCAGCAGGAAGCCGATGATGGCCGCGCACATGCAGGAGATGAAGTTGATCTGGTTATTCTTGGGCAGATCGCGGTTCTGAGCGTCGGCGAAGTGCTTGGCCGTGGTGGCGGCGCAGGCGATGGCCAGGATGCCCATGGAGTAGTTGTAGCACTTCCACAGAGCGTTGTTGATGTCATCGGGCCAGTAGAAACCCCAGATGTTGGGGACCGAGGCCACCAGGCAGAAGATGGACGAGAAGATGATGATGGGGATGACGGAGATAAAGCCGTCGCGGATCGCCTTGAGGTACTTGTTGCGGGCGATCGCGTTGAAAAGGGGCTGGCCCTTTTCGATGGTGGCGATGAGTTGCTCCATGCAAAGCTCCTAAGAGTCGGTGGGTTAGCAACGATGGTAACGTTTGGACCTTGTTTGCCAAAATGTTGACGTTGCCATTTTGTGACACAAAAAAAGACGCGAACCGGTGGCCCCTGTGCCTGTGGACCGTCGATTCCTTGCGCGTAAACGTTTGAGCCGCCCGGTGGCTCTGTGTTTGCACAATGGCAACGTTAACATTTGGGCGATAAAAACCGTTCGGGGACGCAGGATTGTCGGTGAACGGTAGGTTTTGGGTGGTGAGCGTATGGCGGGGGAGGCGTTAGATATACTTGGAGACGTTCATTTTGTCTGTTGGGATGCCCGCGATGGCATCGTTGACATAGAAAGATCGACCTATGGCCGCTGTTAAAAAATCGGTATCCGTTAAGGACGTGGCACGTCTTGCGGGCGTCTCGGAGCAGACGGTCTCGCGCACTGTGCACGATTCGCCCAGCGTACGTCCCGAGACCAAGGAGCGCGTGCGCGCCGCCATGCGCGAGCTCGGATATCGACCCAACTTTGCCGGCCGGTCGCTGCGCCGCGGCAAGTTCAAGACCGTCGGCGTCGCCATGTTCAATATCACCGGCACCGGAAACCTCGACCGCATGGAGGGCTTTGCCGCTGCGGCTGACAAGCACGGCTATGCCATCACCCTTACTAAAGTGGATGGACATCCCTATACCCTCGAGAGCGCGTCGTCGCGCATGAGTGCGCTGCCGGTGGACGGCATGGTTGTGATCATGAACCGTATGCCGGCAGACTTTGGCACCTTTGAGCCGCTGCCCGGTATGCAGACGGTGCTCGTTACCATGCTGGAGCATCCGCTGTGCTCGACGGTCGATAACGACCAGTTCGATTGCTCGCGCCAAGTGGTCGAGTACCTGCTGGAGCAAGGGCACAAGACGGTGCACTTTATCTCGTGCCCCGAGCGCTCGCTTTCGGGCATGCAGCGCGAGGAGGGCTGGCGCGAGACGTTGCGCGCGCATGGCATTGAGCCGCCACGGCTTATCCGCGGCGATTGGACGGCGCAGAGCGGATACGCCGCTGGCCAGGCATTGGCGGACGATCCGAGCTGCACGGCTATCTATGCTTCGAACGATGCTATGGCCTATGGCTGCATTCGCGGGCTCGAGTCGCGCGGAAAGCGCGTGCCCGAGGACGTGAGCGTGGTGGGCGTTGACGATAGCCTGGGCGATATCGTGCCCGATCGTCGCCTAACTACGGTGCGCTTTGATAACAAGCGCGTTGGCATGTGGGCGGTCGACAAGATTGCCGGCGCCGAAGACGTCGCACCGGGCGTGGAGCACATGCTGATCCCCGGTGTGCTCGTCGAGGGCGATACGGTACGCAGCCTGCGCTAGGGTGCGGACCTGTTTGGTTGTCGATTTATGTGTTCGATATTGTTCAGAATAGTTTAAAAACCGTTCACGGGTGAAAATCGACCGTTCATAGCTTCAAATTGCGTTTTGGATTGTTCTTTTTTGTTTGAATGTTAATGTTTCTGGCATACACAACGCAGCGCGTATGCCCGGACGCGATGCTCTCCATTGGTTCATATGTGAAAGGAACGCAATATGGCAACCAAAGAAGAAATCTCGATGGTTGGATTCGAGATCGTCGCATACGCGGGTGACGCCCAGACCGACCTGCTCGCTGCACTCGATGCTGCCCGTGAGGGTGACTTTGAGAAGGCCGAGCAGCTGCACAAGGATGCCAGCGACGCGCTCATCGGTGCTCACGACACGCAGACCAAGCTGCTTTCGCAGGAGGCCGGCGGCGGCGAGATGGAGATGACCTTCATCATGGCTCACGCTCAGGACACCCTTATGACCACCATGATCCTGGAGAAGCAGACCCGCTTTACCATCGATGCCTACAAGCGCATCGCCGATCTCGAGGCCAAGCTCGCCTAACGAGCCCCCACAACCAAGTCCCCTTCCAAAAGCCCTGCCGCAACCCCGCGGCAGGGCTTTTCTGTCCCTCAGCCTAAGTTGCGGTGAAATAGGGACTGAATGGGCCTTCTAACAGCAAACAGTCCCTATTTCACCGCAACTTATTCGGCGCCGTTGGATATTTTGCTTCATGGGTATACTTTCATCCGCAATACAGGCCGGACTGAGGAGGTATCCAAATGCCGGACAACGGATCGATTCAAAAGAAGGGCGCGCATGAGATGGCTCACGGGCGCCCCGTCCAAATAACCGAGCATACGACAGTGACCGAGCTGCAACCCAGCCTGTCCGATGTCGTGTGTGCAAACAAAAAGCTGCAGATCGGGCTCATCGTTGCGCTCGTGGTACTGGCGCTTCTGTCGGGTTTTGTCGCGCGCCCGCATTTTGCCGACACCAAGACCTGGGACTCAACTATCGAGGTCATCGACCAAAAGAAGGGCAACGTGTTGGCGCTCACGACGTCGTGCGTGGCGCTGTCTGCGGGCATTACCGCGCTGCCGGGCGACACGGGAACACCGGTGGCTGAGCAACTCGCACAGCTTTCGGGCAACTTAGGCATCGTGCTTGCCGTGCTGTACCTCGAGAAATACCTGCTCACTATATTATGGTCGGTGGGCTTGGGCATCCTAATCCCGTTCTCGCTCGTACTCTTCGCGGTGTCGCTTGGCATTCACGGACGCTGGAGCACCAGCGCCGTCCTGCGCCGCGTGGCAACACGCGTGCTGGTGGTTGCCATGATCGGCATGGCGTTGGTGCCCGCAAGCGTGTGGGTATCGCAAAAAGTCGACGAGACGTACCAGGTGAGCATCGAGCAGGCCGAGCAAAAGGCGACAGGCGCGGCTGAGGCGAGCTCGTCAAAGAGCAAAAAGAAATCTGAAGCAAAGTCAGACAAAAACGTGCTTGAGCAACTGACCGAAGGCGCCTCGAGTCTGCTGACTTCGGTGACCGATAGCGCCAAGTCGATGACCGACGAGGTTGTCCAGCAGGTGACTGATCTCATCGAAGGTGTCATCGTGATGATTGTGACTTCGTGCGTGATTCCGCTGCTGGTGCTTGCTGCATTCTTGTGGCTTGGGCACGTACTGCTGGGGATCGATATCTCCGGTCCCACGAACTATCTGACGGGTCGTTTTCTGAGCGCCCCCTCCAAGCACGTCAAGAAGGGCGGGCAGACTGAGTAGCTAAAAGGATCGTTTTGCTGATCCATATCTCCGAAAGGGCGACCGAGATGCGTTCTCGGTCGCCCTTTTTGTTGAGTGCGTGACCGCTCACGCCTCCGTCAGGCCCAAACGGTCAACAAACACCCGCGAACGGTAATTGTTCAAAAAAGAACAAAGATAAACAAATAGTTGTTGCAGTCGTTGTTCGAATGTGTTCAAATAAACATGAACAGTGAAGAACCGCACATTCAGATGCCCGGACCTGAACGCGATTCAACACTTCCAAACAGAAACTACGCACCTGCGTATCTCTCAAGGAGGATGTCATGAGGGTTGTAATCGCTTCCGATGCCGACGGTATGTCGATGAAGGAGTCCATCAAGGAGATGCTCATCGCCGACGGTCACGAGGTCGTCGACTATTCCGAGACCCCTGCCGCGGACTTTGTCGATTCCGCGACCGCCGTCGCCAAGGACCTGCTGGAGCACAAGGATTCCCAGGGCTTTGCCTTCGATAAGTACGGCGTCGGTTCCTATATGGCCGCCGTCAAGATGAAGGGCATGGTCGTCGCCAACATTTCCGACGAGCGCTCCGCCTACATGACCCGCGAGCACAATGGCTCGCGCATGGTCACCATGGGCCCGGGCGTTGTGGGCACCGAGGTCGCCAAGAAGATCGCCCGCGAGTTCCTGCGCGCCCAGTACGCCGGCGGTCGTCACCAGATCCGTGTCGACATGCTCAACAAGATGGCCTAACGAGAGCCACCGAGAACTCGAACTTCTACCTCAACTTGTGAATTCAGACGAAAGGACGTTCTGATGAAGAAGACCATCGCAATCGGTTGCGACCATATCGTTACGGACGAGAAGATCTATCTGGCCGACCGCCTGGAGCAGGCCGGCTATCAGGTGCTCGACTGCGGCACCTACAGCCACAGCCGCACGCACTATCCCATTTACGGCAAGGCCGTGGGCGAGGCCGTTGCCAGCGGCAAGGCCGATTTTGGCGTGGCCCTGTGCGGCACCGGCATCGGCATCACCAACGCCGTCAACAAGGTTCCCGGCGCCCGTTGCGCCCTGGTCCGCGACATGACCTCGGCCCTGTATGCCCGTCGCGAGCTTAACGCCAACATCGTGGGCTTTGGCGGCAAGATCACCGGTGAGTTCCTGATGGCCGACATTATGCTCGCCTTCCTGGAGGAGCCCTACGAGAAGACTCCCGAGCACGACGCCCTGATCGCCAAGATCGACGCCTGCAACAAGGCCGACGCCGAGGCCCAGGCCGACCCGCACTTCTTCGATGAGTTCCTGGAGAAGTGGGACCGCGGCGAGTATCACGACTAAGGAGGTTACGCGGTTTTACCAAACCGCGTAACGGGTCGACGCTGCGAAGCCATCTGGCAGGCAAGCTGCTCCGATAACACGTTTGCTTGCTGAGCTTGTGCGCTTCGTTTTGGCGGTATCCGGCATTCTGCAGCTTTTCAATTAACGGCTCGCGTTTCTGTGAGGGGGCGCGGGCCGGTTTTCTATCAGCCCCACTGACTCGGCGGGCTGGCGTACGAAAGGGAAGGCTCCTATGGAGTTTGTTCTTGATAACGGTTCTGTCCGCGTGGCACTGAGCACGGCTGGCGGATCGTTCACTTCGATTAAAGCCAACGGTCGCGAGTACCTGTGGCAGGGCGATCCTTCGGTCTGGTCGGGTCAGGCCCCGATCTGCTTTCCCATCTGCGGCGGTCTGCGCGATGGCCGCGCTATGACGCGCGCCGGCCACGAGATCAACCTCGCGCGTCATGGTTTCGCCCGCAAGCAGGAGTGGAAGCTCGAGGAGCAGGGCGACAGCATGGTTGCGCTGAGCCTGAGCTCTGCCGACCACGCCGAGCTGCTCGAGCAGTATCCGTATCCGTTTAAGATCGTTGCACGCTACACGATCGATGCGACAAAGGTGGCCGTGTCGTACGAGGTGACCAACGAGGGGACCGAGGACATGCCGTTCTTTGTGGGCGGTCACCCCGGCTTTAAGTGCCCGCTCGACGAGGGCGAGTCCTACGACGATTACGAGCTTCGATTTGAGCGGCGTGAGGCGGCAGAGCTCTGCACTGCCGTTCCCTCGACGGGCCTGATCGATGTTGAGCATCGCAGCAAGAACCCGATGGTTGGCCATGACCTGCCGCTTACCCACGAGCTTTTCGACTTTGCCGAGACCATCTTTGATGTGCTCGAGAGTCGTGTGGTCACGCTGACCAAGAAGACCGAGGACAAGGGCGTGCGCCTGACATTCCCCGGTATGCCGTACCTGATTGTGTGGAGCAAGCCCGAGGGCGATTTTGTCGCGGTTGAGCCGTGGGGCGGCCTGTCCACCTGCTCCGACGAGGACGATATCCTGGAGCACAAGCGTGGCTGCCTGGTGGCCAAGCCGGGGGAGACCGTCACCCGTGGCTTTGAGATCGAGATTCTTTAACGAGCTATCGTATGTTTGGGGACGCACACGTCGTGCCCCGGAAACAGGAGATCAACATGATTCTGACCGTTACCATGAACCCGTCGATTGATACGCGCTATCAGCTCGACAAGCTGATCATCGACGACGTGAATCGCGTGACGCCCGAAAAGACCGCTGGTGGCAAGGGCCTCAACGTGAGCCGTGTGCTGCTGCAGCTGGGCGATGACGTGCTCGCAACCGGTCTGCTCGGAGGCCACATGGGTGCCTATATGGCCGAGCTTATGGATGCCGACGGCGTCAAGAACGACTTTGTGCCCATCGCCGGTGAGACGCGCATTTGCCTGAATATTCTGCACGAGGGTAATCAGACCGAGCTGCTGGAGAGCGGCCCGCAGATCGCCCCGGCCGAGCTCGAGGCCTTTACTGCCAAGTTCGCCGAGCTTGCAGCGAAGGCGGACGTTGTGACGCTTTCGGGCTCGCTGCCGCGTGGCGTCGATGCCGGCTACTATGCCGAGCTCGTCAAGATTGCCGAGGAGGCGGGCGCCAAGGTGCTGCTCGACACCTCGGGTGCATCGCTGGAGGCCGCGCTGGAGTCCGACGCTAAGCCTGAGCTCGTAAAGCCCAACCTGACCGAGATTAACGGTCTGCTGGGTACGTCCTTTACGACCGATGATGTCGATGCCCTGCGCGAGGCGCTTGCCTTCGATGGCCGCTTTGCCGGTATTCCCTGGGTTGTCGTTTCGATGGGTGCTGCCGGTTCGGTGGGCTTTCATGAGGGTCGCGCGTTCCGCGCCAAGACGCCCGCGATTGCGGCCGTGAACGCGACGGGTTCCGGTGACTCGACCATCGCCGGCTTTGCGCATGCCATTGCTGCCGGCGCCGACGATGTTACCGTACTCAAGACCGCTA
This sequence comes from uncultured Collinsella sp., assembly GCA_934654775.1. Taxonomy (GTDB): domain Bacteria; phylum Actinomycetota; class Coriobacteriia; order Coriobacteriales; family Coriobacteriaceae; genus Collinsella. The sequence continues at coordinate 260,597 of CAKUGR010000001.1, read as the reverse complement.
ACACTTGCGGCAAGCTCAACGCCATGGATCCCAAGACCGGCCACCTGGTCATGGACCGCTGGGACGAGGTCTACAACAGCGTTGAGGTCGTAGAGCTTTAAGGTTACGCGGTTTTACCAAACCGCGTAACGGGCCGATGCTGCAAACCCACCAGAGCGGCAATCTGCCTTTCAGCTTCAGCGGCATGACCAGAAGGTCAATGCCGCTTCGCTTCAAGGCACCTTGCTCACTCTGGTGGGTTTTCGCTGGCGTTGCCAAGACATCGGCGTTTTCATTGCTGTCAAGGGTTTGGTGCAAGGGGGACAGGTTTCTTTGCACCAAAAACGGCGCCCGTCGGCTATGTTGCCGGCGGGCGCCGTTGTCGTGTGGGCGCTATTTATCGAGCGCAGGCGTCCGAGGCCGCGTCCTACAGCGAGTCGATAAAGCGCTGCTGGGCGGCGCGGCCGGCTTCGTCCCACTTAAAGACGCCGGCGTTGTCGAGCACGTGGCCAAACACCACGCCGACTTCCTCGTGCAGGATGTCGATAGCGTTATCCGCCGTCAGCTCATCGGCACGACGGGCAAAGACGTCCAGGGCCCATGCGGCGTGGCTGCGGCAGAGGTCGTCGCCCTCGAGCGCGGCGGCAAGGTCGTAGCTGGCGTCGACCTTGGCTGCCAGCAGGTGCTCGCGAACGGCGCCGAGCTCGGGAACCAAGCGGGGCGGAAGAATGGCCAGACCCATGACCTCGATCAGGCCGATGTTCTCCTTCTTAATGTGGTGATACTCGGCATGTGGGTGGAACACGCCCAGTGGATGCTCGTCGGTCGTGATGTTGCAGCGAAGCGCCAGGTAGGCCTCGTAGATCTCGCCGCCGGCATTACCGCGGGAGTCGACGCGGCGGATGACGGGCGTCACGGTGTTGTGTGCCACGCCGTCGGCCGTGTGCGCGATGACGCCCACGGACTCGTCGGTCCACTCGCGCCAGGCGAGGATGATCTTCTCAGCAGCGTCGAGCAGCTGAGCGCGGTCGTGTGAGCGCAGACGCAGCACCGAAAGCGGCCACTGCAGCACGGTACCGCTGACCTGGTCAAAACCGGGCACGTTAAACTGCGAGACCTCGGCGGCGTGCATCATGGGGAACTCGTGCGCGCCGCCCTGGAAGTGGTCGTGCGACAAGATCGAGCCGCCCACGATGGGCAGGTCGGCGTTGGAGCCGATGAAGTAATGCGGGAATAGGTCCACAAAGTCGAGCAGGCAGGTCAGGCCCTTGCGGTCGACGTGCATCGGACGATGCTCGGAGCTCATCGTGATGCAGTGCTCGTCAAAATACGCATACGGGCTGTACTGGAAGCCCCAGCGCTCGCCATTAAGCTGAATGGGAATAACGCGTAGGTTCTGACGGGCGGGGTGAGCGCCGCCGTCGGCTGCGGCGGAGCGTCCGGGATACCCCTCGTTTTCGATGCAGAGCTGACAGGCGGGATACTTCTCGCCCGTGTTCTTTGCGGCACCGGCCGCGGCAATGTCGCGCGGGTCCTTTTCGGGCTTGGACAGGTTGATGGTGATCTCCAGGTTACCCCAGTTGGTGGAAGTGCTCCATTTGATATTGCGCGCGATAGCGGCGCGGCGCACATAGCCGGCGTCGCAGCACAGGCCGTAGAACCAGTCGGTCGCGGCGCGGGGCTCATTGACACCCATGCGGCCGTTGAATTCCTCGTTTACAACCGAAGGCCTCGGCATGAGCACGCCCATGATGCGCATGGCGATGCGGTCGCGGCCCGATGCCGTGTCCTCGGCAGCACCGTTGGCAACGGCGGCCTCGGCAAGCGCGGCAAGCGTGCCTTCAAGGTCAAAGTCGGGGAGCGTGTCGGGGTGCAGAAGCGAAATCTTCTCGGTCTGCAGCGCCCAGGTCATGTCGAGCGCGGGACCCGTGGCGCCAATGCACTCAAGAATGGTGTTGTAGGCCCAGATGCGGTCGTCCTGTCCGATCATGGATCGGTGGATGGCGTACTCGATCAGGTTCTGCGCAGCCTCGCGCACGTCGGTCATTACAGCCATGCCGCGTAAGCCCCCTTGTCAGAGATAGCGTAGTGACGGGCAGAGCCCTCGCCCAGCCAGCCATTCATCTTGGTAACGAAGGTATCGACCAGATCGAGCGGCACGAAGGCCTGAATAGTGCCGCCAAAGCCACCGCCGTGGATGCGGACGGCGCCGCGGCCGTCGAGCACGTGCTCGGCCAGTGCCAGGGCATACATGGAGGGCTGTTCGGAGCCCAGCTTGGCAACGACATTCTGCAGGTACATGGCAGAGCTGGCGCCGGACTCGCGCGTCAGGACCAGGAACTGGTCGATGGCGCCGGCGTTAAGGGCTGCCCAGCGCTTGTCGACCAGGCCGTTCTCGTACCAGTAGTGAACGGCGCGCAGGCAGGCGCGGTCGCCCAGCTTGGCGCGCAGCTCGGGAAGCTTGGCGTCAAAGTCGGCAACGTCGACCTCGCACAGACGCGCCTTGCCAAACTCGGCGGCAACATCCTGCATCTCGCGCGGAACGGCGGCGTAGTCGTCGGTGGCTGCCACATGGTCGGCGCCAACCTTAACGAGCACGAGCGCGTAGCCATGATCCTCAAAGTTGAGCTCGAGCTTCTGGGTCTTAGGCTGAGCTTGGTCCTCAAAATCCATGTAGGCAAGGCCGCCCAGGCACACGGCAGCCTGGTCCATCAGGCCGCAGGGCTTGCCGTAGTAGTTGTTCTCGGTGCGCTGGCTCATCTGCGCAAGCGCGACGGGCTCAATGGCGGGCGCGCCCCAGAGCGTCTCCATGGCGCGGCCGTATGCTGCCTCGACGGCAGCGGAGCTGGAAAGGCCGCCGCCCGAGGGGACGGAGCAGGTGAAGGCAAAGTCGAAGCCGTGGGGCTCAACGCCCAGGGCTGCAACTTCATGGGCCATGCCGCGAACGAGGCTCGCGGACGTGCCCTTCTCGGACTCCTGAACATCCAGCGTGTCGAGCGTGATCTCAAAGGTGGGGTAGCCCTCGTCGGCAACGCGGACCTTGTTGGTGTCGGTTGCCACGGCGATGCCGTCGACGGCGACGTCGAGCGAGCCGGCGATGACGTGGCCACCCTCGTGGTCGGTGTGGTTGCCGCTGATCTCGGAACGGCCGGGCGCGTGCACATAGAGCACCTGGCGGTCGCCGATGGGGCCAAACTCCTCCTCAAACAGCTTGGTGAGCGTGGCGAGCGTCTTTTCGTCGGGGGCGGTCATGAGGGTCCTTTCTTTGGCGCGAACAGGTGGGTTTTGCGTCGTTATGAGTACGTTAACAATTTGAAGCGGTGTGAACTCAGCATCCACGATGCCGCACGTTAAGGGCTATGTTAACGTACTCATAACACAACGCATATCACTTTTTGAGAATCTGGTAATCGGTAGATTTTCAGCCGCGAACGGTAGTGCCGTATGGACTTATGGAGCAGAAGAGCTGCAGCTAGAAAAAGTAGAGTACGTTAACATGCGTCCGACGATAGCGGCCCTCCGCGCGGGCTCTATTCCTGCACGGGCCGGTATGTACGCTCTTTTGATCTTGCAAGGGTGAAGGTGATCTTGTGGCAAGGCGCCCCTCCAACGATACAGGCTCGCGTCCGGTCTCCATGGCCGACGTCGCCCGCGCTGCTGGCGTTTCGCAGCAGACGGTTTCGCGCGTCGCCAACGGCTTGCCTAACGTCAACGAGCAGACGCGCCAGCGCGTGCAAGCCGCTATGCAAGATCTCGGCTTCCGTCCGAGTTATGCCGGTCGTTCGCTGCGCGACGGCCGTTACCATTCGGTCGGCCTGTGCGTCAACGATGTCACCAAATTTGGCAACCTCTCAATGATCGACGGTATCGCCAGTGCCGCTCGCGAGCATGGCTGCGCCATCACGCTGGTCGAGATGTCCAAGACCGAGGAGTTTTCGCTTGCCGAAGCCACGCGTCGCATGGCGGCGCTGCCGGTCGATGGCATCATCATCGGCATGAGCCGCATGGCGCCCGACTTTGAGACGTTTGATCCACTGCCGGGAATCGGCACGGTTATCGTCACCATGTATGCGCATCCGCGCGTGACCACGGTCGACTCCGACCATTACGGCTGCTCGCTGCTGCTTATGGATCACCTGTTTGAGCTTGGTCACGAACAGATTCGCTATATCGGCGGCCCGTCCTTCTCGGTGGACGAGCAGTTCCGCCGCGCCGGTTGGCAAGATGCGCTCAAGCGCAGGCATATTGAGCCGACGGAGCCGCTCGAGGGCGATTGGTCTGCCAACAGCGGCTACGAAGCCGGCAGGTATCTGGCCGAGCACGACCGCGCCATGACGGCGATCTATGCGGCAAACGATCAGATGGCAAATGGTGCCATCGCCGCGCTGCGCGATAGCGGCCTGCGCGTGCCCGAGGACGTGAGCGTGGTGGGTGTCGACGATTCGCTCGACGACTTTGTTGCACACAACGAGCTCACGACCGTGCGATTCGATTTGCACCAGCGCGGGCGCGAAGTGTTTGAGCATGCGGTCCCCAAGGAGGGGACGCCGGGCAAGACCGTCGCGATCCGTATCCCCGGCCAGCTCATCGTTCGACATACCACAGCGGCTCCGCGAGCGTAGTTTGCGCAGGTAAACGGCGCGTTGCTGCGTTTGGATAACAAACGGTAAGGATGCCGGCAGATAGCTGTTGGGATGCGGCCGAGTGCTATGATAGACAAGTTCTTTTGTCTATCTAGGAGGCTTTGCCTGATGGAGATCACCAAGGATATCCGCTACGTTGGCGTCGACGATCACGACATTGACCTGTTCGAGGGCCAGTACGATGTGTCCGAGAACGGTATGGCATACAACAGCTACGTTATCTTGGGCGAGAAGATCGCTGTCGCCGATTCGGTCGACGGCGGTTTTGTTGATGAGTGGCTCGGCAACATCGAGGCCGTGCTCGACGGTCGCACGCCCGATTACCTGGTCGTCCACCACATGGAGCCCGATCACTCCGCTGGCATCGCCGCCTTTATGGAGCGCTATCCCCAGGCCCAGATCGTGGCCAGCATGGGCGCCTTCCGCATGATGGTCAACTACTTTGGCACCGATTACCCCGAGCGCAAGATGGTCGTCAAAGAGGGTGACGTGCTCGATCTGGGCGGCCACAGCTTGACCTTTGTCGGCGCTCCTAACGTGCACTGGCCCGAGGTACTCTTCTCCTACGAGGCCACCGACAAGGTGCTCTTCAGCGCTGACGGCTTTGGCAAGTTCGGCGCCAACGACATCGAGGACCCGGAAGGCTGGGCCTGCGAGGCGCGTCGTTACTACTTTGGTATCGTGGGCAAGTTCGGCAAGTTCGTGCAGGCCGTGCTCAAGAAGGCTGCCGATCTGGACATCCAGATCATCTGCCCGCTCCACGGTCCCGTGCTGACCGAGAACCTGAGCTACTACCTCGACACCTACAGCACCTGGTCGAGCTACCAGCCCGAGGATGAGGGCATCACCATTGCCTATGCGAGCGTGTACGGCCACCTGAAGGCTGCTGTTGAGGAGCTCGCATCTGCGCTTGAGGCCCGCGGCCAGAAGGTCTCCGTCTTTGACCTGGCTCGCGACGACATGGCCGAGGCCGTTGAGGATGCGTTCCGCTATGACCGTCTGGTGCTCGCTTCCATCACCTACCAGGGCGAGATCTTCCCGTTCATGAGCACCTTCATCCACACGCTCGCCGAGCATGCCTACCAGAACCGCACCGTGGCGCTTGTCGAGGCCGGCTCTTGGGCACCCGCCGCTGCCAAGGTTATGACCAAGGAGCTCGAGGGCATGAAGGACATCACCCTGACGCAGAACAAGGTGACCGTCCTGGGTTCGCTCAACGACGCATCGCGCGCCCAGATCGAAGCCCTCGCCGACGAGCTGTCCAAGTAACGATACGTTCACTCTTAACGCACAAACCACCACAAAGGGGACAGGCACCTTTGTGGTGGTTTTTGTTTAAGCGCCGGCGATGAGGAGATTTGGGCGGGCGTTGTCGACGATCTCGGCGATTGAGGTAGCGACGGAGCCATCGGGGTCGCGGTCCATCACGATGGTGTCGACGTCGGTGAGTTCGGCGAAGCGGTACATGCCGCGTCCGTTGACCTTGCTCGCGTCCATGAGGGCGACGCTTTGACGTGCGGCGGCGATCATGGCCGTCTTGGTCTCGGCCATCTGCGGAAAGTCCGTGGTAAAGCCGCAACCCGGAACAAAGGCACCGGGGCACATGATGGCGAGGTCCGCATGAACCATCTGCAGCGCCTGCATGGTGAGCGGACCGTACAGATAGCGGTGGCCCTTGCGCAGCGCGCCGCCCAGCATGACGACGTCGACCGAGGGCATACTCTCGTCGATGTAATCGGCGATGGTAATGTCGGCCGTGATGACGGTGATGCCGTCGCGTTGGTCAAGCAGTCGGACAAACTCGAGCGCCGTGGTGCCCGAGTCGACGAGCAGCGTGTCTCCGTCGCCGACGAGTGCAATGGCGCTTTGCGCGATGGCTTGCTTGGCGGCAACGTTGACGTTAATGCGCCGGTCTTGCGTGGAGACGGTCAGGCGCTTGTGGAGTGACACAGCGCCGCCATGCGTGCGGCGCAGTTTGCCAGCCTCGGCGAGGGCGTCCAGGTCGGCGCGGGCCGTGACGGAGGACACGCCAAAGGTCTGAGCGATTTCTGCCACCTGCACCGAGGCATTGTGCTCGAGCATTTCCATGATGGCAGCTCGGCGTTCGTCGGCGAAAGCACGGGTTGTTGTGTGGGCCATGGCAACTCCTTTCTCGGCAAAATTTGCAGGAATTGTGTTGACTCTATTTTCGTTCATTTTCTTTTTGAGTAAGAAAACGCCTTTCGAATACTTATCTTTTCTATAAAAGAAAGACGCTCGATGCTCAAAACTCAATATCGAACACGTGCACTCGGCCTCGATCCCTTCCGTTTGCTTTTCAAAATTGAGAGTCTTGCCCTGCGGAGTGACAACATCCCGCACATTCAAACCCGCCGAATTTCATACAATGAGCGCAGCAAAACGCAAGGTAAATCGCCTTGCGGACACGTACGCCCGATGTCCAGATGCGGGCGAGGGAGAGGAGCAAACGCTCATGGCACTTGTTACCACCGAAAAGATGCTCAAGGACGCTCAGGCCGGCCACTACGCCGTCGGCGCGTTTAACGTCGAGAACCTCGAGTTTGTTATGGCCGTTCTGGCCGCTGCCGAGGAGACCAAGTCCCCCGTCATCATGCAGACCACCCCGGGCACCATCAAGACCGCTGGCCTGGATTACTTCTACGGCATGGTCAAGGCTGCTGCCGAGCGTGCTTCCGTGCCCGTCGCTCTGCACCTCGATCATGGCGATGGCTATGACCGCTGCATGCAGGCCTTCCGCACTGGCTACACCTCCGTCATGATCGACGGTTCGCACGAGTCCTTCGAGGACAACATCGCCCTGACCAAGTCCGTCGCCGACGCCGGCCGCGCCATGGGCGTGCCCGTCGAGGCCGAGCTTGGTAAGGTTGGCGGCAAGGAGGACGACGGTCCCGCGGTTGAGGGCGAGAGCCCCTACACCGACCCCGCCGAGGCCAAGGAGTTCGTCGAGCGCACTGGCTGCACCTCCCTTGCCATTGGCGTTGGCACCAGCCACGGCGTGTACACGAGCGATCCGCACATCGAGCAGTCCGTGGTCAAGGCCATCCGCGACGCCGTCGACGTGCCGCTGGTCCTGCACGGCACCTCCGGTGTGCCCGATGAGCAGGTTGCCGAGGCTGTGAAGAACGGCATCTGCAAGGTCAACTACGCCACCGAGCTGCGTCAGGCCTACACCAAGGGCTTCATGGCCTACATGGCCGAGAACCCCGCCTGCTTCGATCCCAAGAAGCCGGCCAAGGAGGGCATGCGCGAGATCACTGAGCTGGTTAAGATCCGCATGACCAACCTCAACTCTGTGGGCAAAGCAAAGTAACAGCAAGGGTACTCCGACTCGCTACATATCCCGGGGAGGGACGAGGGCTTAGTTCCCCAATCGTCCTCGGGCATGCAAAAAGCCTCGCTGCGCACTTCGTGCGGCGAGGCTTTTTGCCCCCTGCGGAAAGATTGGAGAACTAAGCCCTCGTCCCTCCCAGGTTGACCTACTCGAGGTCGTCGCCCTTGTGGCGTTAGGTCTGAAAATAATAAGAAGCCTTCGCGCTGCGGAATGATTTTGGAAACTAAGTACGGGACCCGCCCAAACCGTCCTGCTCAATCGCCCTTGTGGCGTTGGGGCTGAAAGGGTGGGACGCGTGGGCTATTTGGTTGTTAGGGTTAGTAGGTCGTTGGGGGTTTTGAGGTTGTAGGTGGCGTTTGGGATGTCTTGGTGTGATCCCCATGCTGCTCGGGCAAAATTGACCCCTGCTGAAGTTGCGCATTGTTCGTCGTAGATGGTGTCGCCAACGTAGATGACGCTGTCGGGGTTTGCGCCCGTACGTCGGAGATATTCGAGCATGGGTGCTGGCGAAGGCTTGTGTTCGGTTGTGTCTTCGACAAGGATGATGTGCTCAAAATACGTATCGAAGCCAAGGGGTGCTATTTCTTCTGCGTATTCGTCGCGCGCACGTGAGGAGACAATGCCAAGATTGCAACCGCTATCGGCGAGTTTTGCGATGACTTCAAGCAAACCTGGAAACACGCTGATGGTGCTTTTAAAGCTGGCAGCAACTTGGCACCAGCGATCCAATGTTGCTTGCGAGTAGATTCCAAGTTTCTCAAGAGCATCCTTGCCGGGTATGCCGAGGGCAAATTCAAGATCGTTTCGGGGGAGCGTTTTGCCGGTCTCTTCTTGGACAATCTGGGCAAGCGATGACAGAACGCTTTCTTCTGTATCTGCCAATGTTCCGTCAACGTCAAACACGACATGGTCGAATTGTTTCATGGCATTCCTTTCTCTCATCTGTCTAATAGTGTGGGACAGGTGAGGTGGAAGCGCTAGCGTTATTTTTGCCCTGTAGTATCGAAATTCTGCCTCATGGCTCGATACTCAGAAGGGGTACAGCCAATTTGTTCCTTGAATACCTGCCCAAGGTGGCTCGCTGTTGCAAAGCCGCATTGGCGAGCGATTGTCTGTACCGTTCGCGTGGTGTGCGTCAAGAGCGTGCAGGCGCGGGTGATGCGGTATGCGCGTAGATACGCGGCTGGGGTTGTTCCCGCGCAAGCTTTGATGGTGCGATAACAATCTCTTTCGCTGATGCCGACCGCGGATGCAATTTGGGGAACATCTATGCTGTCTGCATAGTGTGTGCGGATGTAGTCCAGAATTTCCCTGAACCGAATATCGCGGCTGGTCATCAAAGAACTATTGTCCAAAGCGAATTGTGATTCAGCCTTGGCATAAATCTGAATCCAGAGTTCTGACAGGCTATTTCGAAGCGCCATCTCGTTCTGCGGCTGTTGAAGATCGTGGTTAAAGGAGCGCGTCAACAAATCGACAAAAGGCCGATCGTCGGGGTTGGTGGGCGACCATTTGAGTACATCGACGCCTCGACATTGCAGTAATGGATTGATGTAGCGCTTTTGAAGACGTCCCGCGGGATCGCCGAGCATTGACGGCTGAAAGATATGCAGCATTTGAATGGCTGGCGCCGAGTTGGGTGATTGCAGCGTGCTGTGCAAAACGCCGCCGTTGATAAAGCCGGCGGACCCTTCCTCAAAGCGCATGTGCTCATGAGTCGCATGCGTGCGATAGTCAATTGCTCCCTGTTCCATGTAGAAAAGCTCGACTTCGGAATGCCAGTGCCAGGGGACGGAATTGCCCGGATAGCGAGCGAATTCTGCGCGTTCGGCAATATAGGGCCAGTCTTCGGCGGTCTCGGGAAACGCTTCCTCGCGTCCTCCGCGGTGCAATTCTATGTGATCCATGTTTCGCATGGCATCAGTATAAAGCGCGATGGGCTTAGATTGCCCTTGCCTGTTCGGGGAACGCCTTGTCTAGGGATGCTTGGAGCTTTTCGAAGGATGCTCGTAAGTTGAGGTTCTGATTAGTTGAGCGTTTGGCTTTTGTGGTGGAGGAGTCGAGGAGACCGTCTCTCTGTGTCGGGGGGAAGGAGAAAAGGTTTGCATGTTTTAGGGATGGCTGCTGTGCTGCGTCATTGGAAGAATGCATGCGTGCGGCCTCCTCGATGTCCACCAAAAGGTTGCGCACGGGGTGTGCTGCTAGGTCCCGTGCGTTGGCAGTATTATGCCGCGGTCGTTGCAAAGAAGCGCTAAAGAAAGGCTTAATGAGGTTTGATGGTACGATGAAACAGCAGGTCAGAGGTGCTGAGTAACACTCTTGAAAGGTTTTGAGCTTAAGGGCTTTCTAAGGTTTGTGGCGCGGATGTGGCGCGCGCGTGCGGGGTCTGTGAATGGCTCGTTTTAGCGCTGCGGGGTCGCGGCGCGAACCTGCTCGATGACCTTTTCCATGGTGGCGTCGATGCGGTCCTTTTTGAGTTCGCATTCCCAGATGGTTATGGGCGTCCAGCCCATTTCGGTGAGTGCTGCCACGGCAGCTCGGTCGCGCTCGACGTTGCGCCGGAACTTTGCTTTCCAAAACTCAACGTTGCGCTTGGGCTGGCTCGGATTGCACTTGGGGCAGCGGTGCCAAAAGCAGCCGTTGACGAAGATGGCGATCTTGCGTCCGGGGAAGGCGATGTCGGGCTTGCCGGGGACCTTCCACTCCAAACGGTATCCCGTGAGTCCCGCGGCGCGCAGGCGCTGGCGAACGAGCAACTCGGGCTTGGTGTTGGCGCGCTTGTTGCCCTTCATAGACTTTTTAATGGCGGCACGACGGCGAACCAGTTCGCGCTCGTCGGCGGAAAGGTCCGAGGTGTCGATGCCGTCGAGCAGACCGGGCTTGGGACGCTTTTTGCTGCGGCGCTTAGGTGCGCGCTTGGGTTTGGTGGCGGGTTTGTCGGCCGTAGTGGCCTCAGCGTCATCGGCGGCGCTGGCCTCAAGCCGGTCTTCCTTCAGCTCAATCAGCGCATCGATCAGCCCCTTGTCGGCGGGCATCCACTCTACCGTTGCCAGCGAGGTGCGTGGAATCCAGCGGATGTCGAGCTGGCGGTCGTGTTTTTGGGGCTCGCCGGACTCATCGGCCAGTGAGCAGTAATAGCACTCCATGGAGAGATGAAAGTCGGGATAGTCGTACTCAACGGTATAGAAATCGCGCAGGTTGGTGACCTTTACCTGCAGCTCTTCCATAAGCTCGCGGCGCACGGCGTCCTCGGGCGTCTCGCCGCGCATGAGCTTGCCGCCTGGGAACTCCCAAAGTCCCTGCATGTCGCCATAGCCGCGCTGCACGGCAAGCAGCTCGTCAGATCCTTCCTTGCGAATGATCCCAGCAGCAACATGAACAGTCTTCAACAGGAGTCCTTCCTCATCATCGATACGTGGGGTAGCTAATTTGGGACGGGGCTATTTTGACTACCTTTCAAGCGGTCGATCCACTCGATGATTTTTCTGGGACGGGGATGAAAAAATCATTAGGTACACAATGATTTTTTAATCCCCGTCCCAGAAAAATCATCGCCAAATTAGCTACCCCTACCTTACACAACGGTAAGGCAAGCGTAAGCCATATCGATGGTAGCCGACTCGTCTTCTTGCGACTATAGATGCCGTAGACTAATCGCAAGAAAGGACTCGGTATGCAAACCATGCAAGCAGCGACCCCGGTACTGGAGGTCGCGCATCTCGAAAAGGTATACGGCGCGCTAGGCAACGTGACCCGCGCGCTCAACGACGTCAGCTTTACCGTCAACCGTGGCGAATTCGTGGGCATCATGGGTGCCTCGGGCTCGGGAAAGTCGACGTTGCTCAACTGCGTGTCGACCATCGACAGCGCCACGAGCGGTATCATTCGCATCAACGGCCAGGACGTGACGCGCATGAAGCAGGCCAAGCTCTCGCAGTTCCGCCGCGAGGAGCTGGGCTTCATCTTCCAGGATTCCAACCTGCTCGACACGCTCACGGCGCGCGAAAACATCGCCCTGCCGCTCACCATTGCCCGCGTAAACTCGGCAGAGATCTCGACCCGCGTGCAGGACGTGGCAGCGCGCCTGTCCATCAGCCAGGTGCTCGACAAGTATCCCTACCAGATGTCCGGCGGTCAGCAGCAGCGCGTTGCCGCGGCTCGCGCGCTCGTCACCGACCCCACCATGATCATGGCCGACGAGCCCACCGGCGCCCTCGATTCCAAGAGCGCTCGCCTGCTGCTCGAGAGCCTGGAGGCCCTTAACCGCCGCCTACGCGCCACCGTGCTCATGGTCACGCACGACAGCTTTGCCGCCAGCTATACGAGCCGTGTGCTGTTTATCCGCGACGGCAAGATCTTCACCGAGCTGCGCCGCGGCGACACCGACCGCCGCGAGTTCTTCGACCGCATTATGGAGGTCGTTGCCATGATGGGCGGTGAGGGCTCCGATGCTCTGTAAACTCGCTTGGGGCAACGTCCGCCGCGCCGGCCACGACTACCTCGTCTACCTGCTGACGCTTACCCTGGGCGTCACCGTTTTCTATGCCTTTAACACCGTCTCGATGCAGGTCGACATCGCCGGAATCGATGAAGAGGGCTTGGCACGGGTTATGGGCAGCATGCTCGGCTACCTTACGTACTTTTTGGCCGGCGTCATGGCCTTTTTGATGGTGTATGCCAACAACTTCATCATGAAACGCCGCAAGAAGGAGTTTGGCCTGTACCAGGTGCTCGGCATGGGGCGCGGGCGCGTCGCCACGATTATGGCGCTCGAGACCGTGATAGTATCGGTCGTGGCCTTTGCCGCCGGCATTGTGCTGGGTGTGGGACTCTCCCAGCTCATGACGTTCTTTACGGCCTCGCTCTTTAAGACGCAGATCGCCGACTTCCACTTTTTCTTCTCGGTGCATGCCTTTAACCTGACGCTCGCCTGCATGCTTGTGATGTTTGTGCTCACGCTGCTGCTGAACCTTCGCGCCGTGCGTCGCACCAAACTCATCGAGCTTATGGGTGCCGAGCGCCGCAACGAGAGCATCAAGACGCGCAATCCTTGGATCGCGATTACCATCTTTGCCGTGGGCGTGGTGCTTGTGGGCGTGGCCTATTACCGTCTGCTACGTGATGGGTTCCCGCTAACCGAGACGGGCGACAAGCTGGACGGGGCCATGAGTCAGTTCGGCATTACGACCGCTATGGTTACGGTGGGCACCTTTGCCCTGTTCTGGGGACTCTCGGGCATGCTCATCAAGCTGCTGCAGAGCTTGCGCGGCGTGTATTGGCGCGGCCTCAACATGTTTACTGTGCGCCAGCTTGCGGCCAAGGTCAACACGGTGTGCTTTTCGATGGGCGTCATCGCGATGATTCTGTTTTTGGCCATTACCTCGGTGACCTGCGGTATGTCGATTGCCAACGTGATGAACGAAAACCTGGAGCGCTATAACCCTGTTGACGTGTCTCAGACGTATGTCTATTACACGCCCGAAACGCTCGACTACTACAAGCAGTATGTCAATCCGTCTGAGGCCGATCGCATGGTGCTGGCCGATGCAACGGTCGATTTGTACGCTGCATGGCATGGCGATCGTAAAGATCCCGATAACGTTGCAGACGGTATTAAGGGCAAGTCGGCGGACAACAACGACGAGACCGGCAAAAAGGTTAATATCGCCGATGTTGCCGGTGAGCATGTGCAGATCGATTCGTATCTGAGTTACCCGCTTGGCGGCTCGGGCCCCTCGGTGGTGGCGGGTGAGATGTGCAAGGCCATGGGCGAAAAGCTTCCCAAGGCGCTTGAGGGAAGCAACGCCGATGCGATGGGTCTGTTTGTGACGCCGGCGAGCCAGTACAACAAACTGCGTCAGATGATGGGCGAGGAGCCGGTGAGCATTGGCCGGGACCAGTACTTGCTTACGTGTGATATGGGCGGTGAGCTGGGCGACCTGTACACCAAATACATGGCCGGCGGCCATACCCTCACCTTGGGCGGGCATGAGCTCAAGCCCGCAACCGATAAGTCGGACGAGGACACGGCGGCCATCGCCAACTCGGCGATGGGCAGCAATCCCGGTACCGTGGTCGTAGCCGATGAGCTGCTGTCCCAGCTTAATCTGCAGCCGTATTCCAGTAATCTGCTCGTTAATTACAAACAGGGTATGGATACGACCGAGGCAGACGAGAGCATTAAATACACCTTGCTCGACAATCTGCTCGTTGACGGCAAGGAGCCGGGGGGATGGGGAGTCTTCATCACGCGTTCCGAGATGTACACGCAAGCAGCGCAGATGAACGGCATGATTAGCTATCTGGCCATCTACATTGGCTTTGTACTGGTCGTTGCGTGCGCGGCAATCCTATCGATCCAGCAGCTCTCCAATGTGGCCGACGGCAGCCGCAGCTATCGTGTGCTGGCACAGATCGGCTGTGACGACCGCCAGATCCGCCATTCGGTGATGGCGCAGCAAGCGGTGTTCTTCCTGTTCCCGCTGGCGGTGGGCCTGGCGCACTCTTTCGTGGCGCTCAAGGTGATTATCGAGCTGGTGAGCATATTCGGAGATATGAGCATCGGCGGCACCGTGGGCCTCACCTGTGCAATCTTCCTGGCGGCCTATGGTGGCTACTTCCTGGTGACCTACCTCATGAGCACCGGCATGGTGCAAGCTGCCATCGCCACTCGCTACAGCGAGTAACTCGTTCAGCTCGGAATTATCGTAGGTTGAGCATAGGTCAGCGAAAACGCCCCTAGGCGAGCAAGGTGACGTGAAAGAGGAGGGAAGCGTACTTCGGTACGCGACCGACGATTGAACGTCAGATTACCGCTTAGGGGCGTTTGCAGCGTCGAGTCGTTACGCGGTTTGGTAAAACCGCGTAACTCGAGCACCTTTGTGGCGGTTTTTGCCTGTCGGCGGCGTGCCGTTCCTCCGTCTATCTCAATCTGTAACATCTGGCTGGCAAAATCGCCTCTATCTGTTATAGATTGAGACGACGAGCGCTCTATTTGGAGGGAATCTTATGCGTACGATCATCGAGTCCGAATCCACGCCCAAGGCCGACGGCTTCTTTATGCCCGCTGAGTTCGCTCCGCAGGATCGCGTGTGGATGGGTTGGCCCCGCCGCACCGACACTTGGGCCCATGGCGCCAAGCCGGCTCAGAAACAGTATGCGGCCGTTGCCCGCGCCATCGCCGAGTTCACCCCGGTCACCATATGCGCCAACCAGGCCGACTACGCCAACTGCAAGGCTGTCTTCGAGGAAGACGAGAACGTCACCGTTATCGAGATGACCACCGATGACGCCTGGTTCCGCGATACCGCCGCCACCTTTGTCATCAACGGCAAGGGCGAGAAGCGCGCTGTCCACTGGCACTTCAACGCCTACGGCGGCCTTGTCGACGGCCTCTACTTCCCGTGGGACAAGGACGAGCAGATCGCCCTTAAGATTGCCGAGCTTTCCGGCTGTCGCCGCTATCGTCCCGATGACATGATTCTCGAGGGCGGCTCCATCACCGTCGACGGCGAGGGCACCGTGGTCGTGACCGACCAGTGCCTGCTTTCCCCGGGCCGTACCTGCTCCGCGGTTCTGGAGGAGGAAGAGGATCCCGAGTCCATCTGGCCCAAGTTCCACAAGAAGTTTGAGCCCTGGAGCGAGGAACTTCGCGCCTATATGGACGAGCACCTCAAGGATTACCTGGGTGTCGAGAAGGTCATTTGGGTCAAGGAGGGCATCGACCCCGAGGAGACCAACGGCCACATCGACGACGTCGCTACGTTCATCGCCCCGGGCGTCATGGCCTGCATCTGGACCGACGATCCCGAGTATCCGTTCTATGAGCAGTGCCACACTGCCTACGAGACCCTCTCCAACGCCGTTGACGCCAAGGGCCGCAAGATGAAGGTCTACAAGCTTTGCATGCCCGTGAACCCGCTGTTCATGGACCAGGCTTCCTGCGATACCATCGACGTCGATGAGAACGCCGAGCCGCGCGTTGCCGACGAGCCGCTGATCGCTTCTTACATGAACTACCTGGTCACCAACCGCGGCGTTATCGTCCCGCAGTACGGCGACGAGAACGACCAGCTGGCCGTCGACACGCTCCAGAAGATTTACGACGAGGTCTGGGGCGAGGGCGTCTACAAGTGCGTCGGCGTTCAGTCCGAGCAGGTCGTCTTCGGCGGCGGCAACATCCACTGTATTACGCAGCAGGAACCGTCCGCTTAATCGTCTGGCTTTCTGAGCCGCGGCACCTTCCCGTTCATTCGTCGCTTGCGTACCAAAGTACGCGGCGCTCCTCTTTCACGGGAATCTGCCGCACCTCAGAAACCCAGCCAATCAAGCGGACCGGCGTAACTGACCACCACAAGGGGGACAGGCCCCTTTGTGGTGGTTTTTGCTTTAGCTGGCGGGTTAGTCCTGCGTGTTGCCCCCGTACATATAGACGATGAAGCCGTCGCCGGTGTCCTGACTGTGGTCCTCGAGGATGCGTTTCATGTTGAGGTGCTCATAGAACTGCCAGTCGGAGTTGCAGTCGCTCATCAGGTAGAACTTGGTACAGCCGGCTTTGGCGAGCTCAGTGCGTGCAAGGTCGATGAGGGCGCGGCCGAGGCC
Organism: uncultured Collinsella sp.; assembly: GCA_934654775.1. Taxonomy (GTDB): domain Bacteria; phylum Actinomycetota; class Coriobacteriia; order Coriobacteriales; family Coriobacteriaceae; genus Collinsella. The sequence continues at coordinate 244,022 of CAKUGR010000001.1, read as the reverse complement.
CTTGCCCTGCCACTCGGGCATGATGATGATCAGGTTAAGCTGGCCCTGGGCGTACTCGTTGCCCGTGGCGGCAAAGCGGTCGGCCGTGGCCTTCTCGCGGCTGTCGCCAAAGAGCGAGCCTTCGAGCTTGGCGTCGGCGGTTTTTGCCATTTCGGTCGCCTGGACGAATAGCTCGTCGTAGCAAGGCTTCCACGTTAGGTTTTTGCGTGGTTTGCCATCCTCGAAGATGCCGATGCAGCAAGCGGCGATGATGCGGCCCTCGGCTTCGGCAACGAGCGCGATGGGGGAGCGCTGCAGCTGCATGGCGATGTTGAAGCGCGCACAGAAATCGGCGGCTTCGACGTCGCCGCGATTGCGCAGCGTGTTGCACCACAGCTGGTTGTAGATGGCGGCGATACCGGTCAGGTCGTCGAGTGTGGCGGCACGCAGGGTTACGTTGTCAAGGCTCATGGAGGTTCCTTCCAAGCTGGGTCAGGCCATCTATGAGTGTTGCATGGCCGCAGGGCCGCCGCACCAACCATTCGGCAGACGACCCCCAATCCCTCGGGGACGGAGAGGTGGTCATTGGGGACGTTCTTAAACGACTAGTCAAACAAGAACGTCCCTAACGACTAGTCATTTAAGAACGTCCCCAATGACTAATTCCCCAGATAAAACCGACCAAAATAAACCTGTCCCTTTTTGGTAGGTTTCGGGGCGGCGAGGGGTTGCACTTTAGCGTGCGACAGCGGATAATTTCGAGCATTCGACAATGCTCTCGTTGCCATCAATTGATTGAGGAGGCCCCTATGGCCATGGAATTCAAACGCAGACTGCCGATCCCCATGGAGATCCGCGAGGAGATGCCGCTCTCCGCCGAGCTTACCGCTAAGAAGCAGGCATTCGACGCCGAGGTCGCCAAGGTCTTTACCGGCGAGGATGCGCGCAAGGTGCTCATCATTGGCCCGTGCTCTGCCGATCGCGAGGACTCGGTGCTCGAGTACATGAACCGCCTGGCCAAGACCGCCGAAGAGGTCAAGGACAAGCTCATCATCATTCCGCGCGTCTACACCAACAAGCCGCGCACCAAGGGCACCGGCTACAAGGGCCTGCTGCACAACCCCGACCCCGAGGCCCCCGATGACCTGCTCGAGGGCGTCAAGGCCATCCGCCATATGCACCTGCGCGTCATCGAGGAGACGGGCTTTTTCACCGCCGACGAGATGCTCTACCCCTCCAACTACCAGTACCTCGTCGACCTGCTGAGCTACGTCGCCGTGGGCGCGCGCTCGGTCGAGAACCAGGAGCATCGTCTGGTGTCGAGTGGCATTTCGGTGCCCGTGGGCATGAAGAACCCCACCGCCGGTTCTACCACCGTCATGCTCAACTCCATTTACGCTGCTCAGGCCCACCAGAGCTTTATCTTCCGTAACTGGGAGGTCGAGTGCGACGGCAATCCGCTCGCGCACGCCGTCATGCGCGGCTACATCGGTCTCGATGGTCGCACCTACCCCAACTACCACTACGAGCACCTCGAGCGCCTGGCCGAGCGCTACACCGAGCACGCTGGCTACGCCAACCCGGCGGCGGTCATCGACTGCAACCACGACAACTCGGGCAAGCGTCCGCTGGAGCAGTACCGTATTTGCAAGGAGGTGCTCGATAGCTGCCGTCGCAACGAGTCCATCTCCAAGCTGGTCAAAGGCTTTATGATCGAGTCCTATCTGGAGGACGGCAATCAGCCGGTCGACGGCGGCGTCTTTGGCAAGTCCATCACCGACCCGTGCCTGGGCTGGGAAAAGACCGACTACCTCATCCACGAGATCGCGGAACGTATTTAGTTACGCGGTTTTACCAAACCGCGTAACGGCTCGACGCTGCAAACGCCCCTAAGCGGCAATCTGACGTTCAATCGTCGGTCGCGTACCAAAGTACGCTTCCCTCCTCTTTCACGTCACCTTGCTCGCTTATGGGCGTTTTCGCTGACTTATGCTCAACCTGCGACGTTATCCTGGTTCTATATCGGCAGATGGGGGCGTTCCCTATGTGTCGGCATTCGGGGACACTCCTTGTCAAGGTTTTGGTGCAAAGTAACCTGACCCCTTTGTACCAGGATGCGGTCTGGCTGCTGGCATTGTCAGATCTTTGGCGTTCTCCATGCCCTGTGGGCAAAAAATGGCAAATATGAGTACTGCTGCTATTGCGGTATCATATCGACTCTACAAAATAATAGACATAACTGAAAATATGTTCATTAATGTTGGCATACAGAAGCCTGCTAACGGGCGTTTTGATCAATTTGAAGGCAAATAGAGGCCGCGAAGAGGGCGTTTGAGGCAGTTTTGGCTGTTACTAAAAAGGTGACAGTACTCATTTTTGGCATTTTTTGCACACGGGGTCTGGAAAAGTCCGTCAGCATGGGTCCGAGGGGGGGCATTCCGACGGCCATGGAGCACAAAAACGGGGGCGCAGGTTGTCCTGCGCCCCCCGCTCTCTGGGTATTGCGGTTGTTTGCCGTCGGTTTTACGCCGCCTCGTCGAACTGCGAGTTGTACAGGTCGGCGTAGAAGCCGCCCTGGGCGAGCAGCTCGTCGTGCGTGCCCTTCTCGACGATATCGCCGTCGCGAATCACGAGGATCACGTCGGCGTTGCGGATCGTGGACAGGCGGTGCGCGATGACAAAGCTCGTTCGGCCTTGCATCAGCGCATCCATGGCGCGCTGGATGAGCTCCTCGGTGCGGGTATCAACGTTGGAGGTCGCCTCGTCCAGAATCAGCGCCGGGCGGTCGGCCAAAATGGCGCGGGCGATGGTCACGAGCTGGCGCTGCCCCTGCGACAGGTTGGTGCCCTCCTCGTTGATCATAAAATCGTAGCCGCCGGCGAGCGTATGGATAAAGTGGTCGCAGCGTGCGGCGCGAGCAGCGGCCTCGACTTCTGCATCGCTCGCGTCGGGACGTCCGTAGCGGATGTTCTCGCGGATCGTGCCGTTAAACAGCCAGGTATCCTGCAGCACCATGGCAAACTCGCCGCGCAGCGCCGCGCGGTCCCAATCGCGCACGTCAATACCCTCGACGCGCAGCGAACCGCCGTCCACATCGTAAAAGCGCTGTAGCAGCTTGATGAGCGTGGTCTTGCCGGCACCGGTGGGACCGACGATAGCAATGGTCTGGCCGGGCTTAGCCTCGCAGCTAAAGTCGTGGATGATGGTCTTGTCGGGCGTGTAGCCAAACTTAACGTGGTCGAACTCCACGTGACCGGGACGCGCCTCGGTAATCTGCGCGTCGGCCTTCTGCTCCTCCTCGGGGGCAGCCAGGAACTCAAAGACGCGCTCGGTGGCGGCGGCCATCGACTGCATCGTGTTGCTCACGTTGCCCAGCTGCTGCACCGGCTGCGTAAAGTTGCGCACGTACTGGATGAAGCTCTGGATGTCGCCGGGCGTGGCGTTTCCGGTCAGCGCGAGCTGCGCGCCCACCACGACAACACCGACGTAGCCCATGTTGCCCACCAGGCTCATGAGCGGCATCATCAGGCCCGACAGGAACTGCGAACGCCAGCCACTGATAAAGAGGCGGTCGTTTTGGCGGTCGAACTCCTCGATCGAGGCCTCGGCGCGGTCGAACACCTGGATGACGTTCTGGCCGGCAAAGTCCTCCTCGATAATGCCGTTGACGGTGCCCAGGACCTGCTGCTGCTCGCGGAAGTACGGCTGCGAGAAGTGAATCATCACGGCCAGGATAATCGCGGCGGCCGGCAGCGTGAGCACGGTGACGCCGGTGAGCGGCAGGCTGATTGACAGCATCATGACGAGTACGCCGATAATCTGCGTCACGGAGGTAATAAGCTGCGTCACGCTCTGGTTGAGCGACTGACCGAGCGTATCGACATCGTTGGTGATGCGGCTGAGCACGTCGCCCTTGCTGTGGCCGTTGAAGTAGCTCATCGGCACGACAGCAATCTTGGCGGCGATCTCCTTGCGCATGCGGTAGCAGATCTTCTGTGTGACGCCGGTCATGAGCCAGCCCTGGATCAGGCTGCAGGCAGAGCTTGCCAGATACAGGCAGAGCAAAAAGCCGAGCGTCTTGGCGATCCAGTCAAAGTCGACATCGCCGGTGCCGTTGACCTTGGCAACCAGGCCCTCGAACAGCTTGGTGGTAACCTGGCCAAGCACCTTGGGCCCCACAATGTTAAAGACGACCGAGCACACGGCGAAGGCGACGGCGGCGAATACGGCAATCTTGTGCTGGCCGATGTACCCTAGCAGCTGCTTTATGGTGCCCTTAAAGTCCTTGGCCTTTTCGCCGCGGCCCATGCCACCCATACGGCCCATGGGACCACGCTGGCGGGTGGGCTTGGGAATCTGAGTCTTGGTCTCGTCTGACATTAGTGCTCGCCTCCTTCCATGACGGCTGCAATTTCTTCTTGGGTGAGCCCCAACTCCTCGGCGGAAAGCTGCGACTGCGCGATCTCCAGATACGCCGGGCAGCCGTGCAGCAGTTCCTCGTGCGTGCCCGTGCCTACCACGTGACCGTCGTCGAGCACGATGATCTGGTCGGCGTGCATGATGGTCGCGATGCGCTGAGCCACGACCACGAGCGCGGCGTCGGTGACGTTTTTGGCGAGCTCCTCGCGCAGACGTGCGTCGGTCTTGTAGTCGAGCGCGCTAAACGAATCGTCGAACACCACGACCTCGGGCTTCTTGGCCAGGGCGCGGGCGATGGCCAAGCGCTGGCGCTGGCCGCCCGAAACATTGGAGCCGCCCTGGCTGATAGGGGAGTCGTAGCCGTCCTCGCGCTCGGCGATAAAGTCCTCGGCCTGGGCGATGCGCGCGGCCTCGTGCATATCCTCGTCGCTCACCATGTCGCCGGCAAACTTGAGGTTGCTCTCGACGGTGCCCGAGAACAGGCGGCCCTGCTGCGGAATATAGCCAATGCGGCGGCGCAGATCGGAGAGGGTCATGTCACGTACGTCGACGCCGTCGAGCGAAATGCTGCCGCCGGTGACGTCGTACAGGCGCGGGATCAGCTGCACGAGCGTGGACTTGCCGGAGCCCGTGGAGCCGATGATGCCGAGCATCTGACCGGCGTGCGTGGTGAAGTTCACACCGCTGATCACGTCGGCGCGGGCGTCGGGGTACTGGAAGCTCACGTCGTGGAAGCACAGCTCACCGCGCAGCGCGCTGGTTGCGGGCAGCTTGGGCGAGGCAGGGTCGTTAATGCTCGTGGGGCAGGTAATGACCTCTTCCACGCGCTCGGCGGCAACCTCGGCGCGGGGCAGAATGACCGAAACCATGGTGAGGATCATAAACGCCATGACGATCTGCATGGTGTAGGAGATAAACGCCATCATGTTGCCAACCTGCATCACACCGCCGGACACGCCTTGCGCGCCAAACCAGACAATGAGCACGGTGACGCAGTTCATGACGAGCATCATGAGCGGCATCATAAAGCTCATGGCGCGGTTGGTGTAGAGCTGCGTGGTCATCAGGTCGAGCGATGCCGCGTCAAATCGCTCGAGCTCATGCTCTTCGCGGTTGAACGAGCGGATGGGCATAAGGCCGTCGAGCAGCTCGCGGGCGGTAAGGTTCACGCGGTCCACAAAGCTCTGCATCTTTTTGAACTTGGGCATGGTAAGGCCCATGAGCACGCCGACGACGGCCGAGACCGCGATGATGGCCACGGCGATGGTCCACTCCAGGCCGGTGTGGTTGGCCAGGACGCGCATGACGGCGACGATGCCCATGACGGGCGCCATAAGGCACATGCGGATAAACAGGGTCGCAGCCATCTGAATCTGCTGAATATCGTTGGTGCAGCGGGTGATGAGCGAGGCCTGACTAAACTTGCCCACCTCGGCAGGCGAGAAGTGCATGACCTTGTTGAAGGTCTCGCGGCGCAGGTCGCGGGCGATGGAGCAGGCGGTGCGCGATGCCACGGCGCCGGTCAGGATGGTGGCTACGAGCGACATCAGGCACAGGCCGAACATCGTGGTCGCCATGTGGCTCAGGTAGGCATTCTGCACGTCGGCGGGGTCGATGCCCTGCGCCTTGTACTCATCCTGCACGTAGGTCACGGCGCGCTGGGTGACGATGGAGCCCGACATGGAGCCCATCTTGTCGGCCATCTCGTTGGCGCCGTCGACAAGCTTGCTCTGGTCAATCAGACCGCCCTCGATGCCCAGGCGCAGGCTCGCCATGGTGATCTTGCCGCCGTCGGCGTCGATCTGCTTTTGCATGTTCTGGGCTGCCACGGCCTTCTGCTGCATCTCGGCGAGTTGCTCGGGAGTCATGGCCGCCATCTGCTCGGGGGTAGGCATGGCCTGCTGGGTGCCGTCGCCGGTGTCGCTCGTGCCGGTCATGTCGCCCATAGAATCGGCGTCGATACCCTGGTTGAGGGCGAGCACGACGGTCTCGGGCAGGCTCATGATGTCGGCGAGCTTGCTGCCGTCAGCACGCTCGTCCTCGGTGCCCTGATACGTGCGGATGCCATTCTGGTCGGCCTTGCCAAACGCGGCCTCCACCGTCTTGGCGTCCTTGGCGCTCATAAAGAGCTCAAGGTCGTCGAGCGCGTCGGCGCGGATGGTGTCGGGCACGGGCGAAGCGATGCCTCCCTGCTGCACACCCACGTCGACGATGTCGCTCATATACGTGGGCAGCGCCAGGTCGGCGTTACAGCTGATCACGATGAGCACGATAGCCGCAAGCAGTGCCAGCACATGCTTCTTAAAGAGCTTGAGAATCCTCACTCGGCATCTCTCCTTTCTTGGTTACGGTCAATAATTTGGTTGGTGCGACGAAGGAGACGCACCAACTCGTTGGTATCTGCTTCGCCGAGCTGCTCAAGGAATGCCGCGGCGCGGTCCTCAAACTCCCGACGCTTGATTTCAAGATCTTGACGACCCTTTTCGGTCACGGTCACATGTACGCGACGGCGGTCGGTCTTTGAGTGCTCGCGTTCGACCCAACCCTTGGCCTCGAGGGCGCGCAGGATATTGGCGATGCGGGCACTCGAGACCCAAGCGCGATCGGCAAGTTCGCTCGGCGTGAGCGAGCCGCCGGCGAGCAAAAGGGCGCGCATAACGGCCATCTCGCCGCTCAGAGCCTGGTCGGTAAAACGCGAAATGCGCTGGTGCATGCTGCCAAACTCGGTAAAGAGCTGGCGTCCAAGCTCGTGGAAATCGGTATCTTCCACCGAAAACCCCTAACACTAGAAACTATTTTCGGTGAAAGATGATACCCTTACACGTGCGCCATAATCGATAGATTTCTGGGCATGTCTCAAAAATCTACCGGAGGCTGTGCGATATAAAGGTCGTATAAACAATTCAAATTATTCAATTACTGAAACGTTCCAAAGAACTATCATGCACGCGGTTAGGCGAGGGGTTGTCACCACCATGACGACTGGGACTCATTTTTCGCCACGTGCGATGCTCCAACTTCCCGCAAGGAGACACCTGAATCAAGGGGGTTGGAGTCATGGCATTTGACTTCACGGGTAAAACCGCGATCGTTACCGGCGGCACTCAGGGCATTGGCCTCGAGATCGCCAAGGGTATCGTGGAGGGCGGCGGACACGTCGCGCTCATCGCAAGGAACGCCGCTAAGGGCGAGGCCGCAGTGGCCGAACTCGGCGAGGGCAACAAGTTCTATCAGCTCGATGTTGCCGATGCACCCAAGGCGCGCGAGACTGTCGAGCAGATCTTCGCGGACCTGCCTCAGACGAACATCCTGATCAACTGCGCTGGCGTCATCAGCACCAAGAAGTTCGACGAGATTGACGACGCCGAGTGGCGCCGCACCATCGACATCAATCTCAACGGTACCTTCACTATGATGAACGCCGTGTACCCGCACTTTAAGGCGGCACACGCCGGCACCATCGTCAACGTGAGCTCTGTGGCTGGCAAGATTGGCGGCGGCCTGCTTGGTACCGCAGCGTACGCCAGCTCCAAGGCCGGCGTTAACGGCCTGACCAAGGCGGTTGCCAAGGAGGGCGGCAAGTTCGGCATCCGCTGCAACGCCGTCTGCCCGTCGCTCACGCTTACCGACATGACCTCGATCCTTTCTGACGAGAACTCCCAGCGCATCATCAACGGTATTCCTCTGGGCCGTGCTGCCCAGGCAAGCGAGCCTGCACAGATGGTGCTGTTCTTCGCTTCCGACCTCGCCAGCTTTGTGAATGGCGAGATCGGCGACTGCGACGGCGGCATCGTTCTGGACGGGTAATACCCCGCGGCAATAGTTCGGCGACGGCCCCTGCGACTCGGGGCCGTCGCCTTCTTTCTGATGTAGTCGCGCGCGGCTACAGTCCGTGCGCATCAAAGGAGATATATATGAGTGAATCAACCGCGGTGGAGGCGCCGGCGGCCAAGGAGCCGTTCTTTAAGATGTCCTCCATCCCGGGCGCCAACATTCTGGTGCCGCTTTTGCTGGGCTGCCTGCTCAACACGCTGTTTCCCGACCTGTTCAAGACGCTTGGTAGCTTTACGCTCGGCATGACGCAGCAGGGTGCAAGCCCGCTCGTGGGCGCCTTTCTGCTCATCGTCGGCACGACGATTTCGTTTAAGAGCGCCCCTGCCGCTGCTGCCCGCGGCGCCATCATCATCGCCATTAAGCAGATCGTGGTCATCGCCGTGTCGCTGCTCATTCTCTATGTGTTCAACGACAACCTGTTTGGCATCTCGGCCATGGTAATGCTGGCTGCGTGCACTGGTGCCAACAACGCCATGTACGCTGGCCTAATGGGCACCATGGGCAACGAGGCCGAGCGCGGTGCCGTCGCCATCACCACGTTGGTCGTCGGTCCTCCGGTCACGATGATCGTTCTCGGTGCCGCCGGCCAGGCTCCGATTGGCTGGTCGCTCGTGGGCGCCATCCTGCCGATCGTCGTTGGCATTATCCTGGGCAACCTGTTCCCCAGCTTTAAGAAGATGATGGCCCCGGCGCTGTCCGCCATCATCGTGCTCGTCTTCTTTGCCATGGGTTCGACCATGACTTTTGGCCAGCTCATCAATGGCGGTCTCCCCGGCATCTTGCTTGGCGTGATCTGCTCGGTGGTCTTTGCCATCCCCGTTGTCGCGGTCGATAGGCTCACCGGCGGCACGGGCGTCGCAGGTGCGGCAATCTCGAGCTGCGCTGGCGCCAATGTTGCCACGCCTGCTGCCATGGCAAGCGCCAACGAGGCCATGTACGGCGGCGCGGTGCTCGCGACGGCCACGGCACAGGTTGCTGCCTGCGCTATCGTGACGGCTATCCTCACCCCGCTGGTCACCAGCTGGTGCTACAAGCACTTTGAGGGTAAGCAGAGCAACGAGAAGGCTGCGACCGACAAGGCTGCCGCTGCCGCGTAACGCCACGCGCAACAACTCAACGCTCACAACAAGCCAACGCTTCAGGGCGGCCACGGGGTAATCCTCCGTGGCCGCCCTGCGCTTGCTGGTAGAGTTTTGGGACATGCCTAGAAATCTACCTTTGCGGACGCGCCGCGCACACGCCTTTGTTGCGGCGAAAAGTAGATTTCTAGGCATGTCCCAAAAATCTACCTGCGGGGCACTTTACCCAGCTAAAGCTGGCATAACAGCTAGAGTGAGCGTCGTACAAAGGCAAGGGAAATTCGCAAACAATTCGGTGAACGGTATCTGCCCGCGCTCGCGTTTCCTGCGGATTTGTCAAAAACGCTCCTATGTTATAAAAAAAGAAACATATAACAGCCCAGATGGAGAGGGTCGCTATGTTATCCTTCTCAAACGGGTGAAATCTTGGGTTTAGGGTTGCGGCGCCAAGGTGGACAAACGTTTTTCCCTGTGTCAACACGTGGCGGAAAACGGAAGAAGCCGGTCGTGCAAGCCGAACATTCAAGAATTCAATAAGCAGCGGTGTGAGAGCGCCGCATTACACGTAACTAGGAGCGTGGTTACACAATGCAGGAGGCATGGGAAGGCTTCAAGGAAGGCATCTGGACGGGAGAGGTTGACGTCCGAGACTTCATCCAGAAGAACTACACCCCCTACGAGGGCGACGAGTCGTTCCTCGCCGGCCCGACCGAGCGTACCAAGGAGCTGTGGGGCGAGGTTCTCGACCTGCTGCTCAAGGAGCGCGAGCAGGGCGGCGTCCTCGATATGGACACCAAGACCGTCACGGGTATCGTGAGCCACCCCGCTGGCTACATCGATAACGCCCATCGCGACAAGGAGACCATCGTCGGCCTCCAGACCGACAAGCCGCTCAAGCGCGCGCTGCACGTCAACGGTGGTATCCGCATCGCTTGCCAGGCTGCCAGCCAGCACGGCTACAAGATCGACGAGAACGTTGTCGAGCGCTACACCTTCGAGCGCAAGACCCACAACGCCGGCGTCTTCGATGTCTACACCCCCGAGATGCGCGCCTGCCGTTCGGCCCACATCATCACCGGTCTGCCCGATGGCTATGGCCGTGGCCGCATCATCGGCGACTACCGTCGTGTCGCCCTGTACGGTGTCGACTACCTGATCAAGGACAAGGAGGCCCAGAAGGCTTCCACCCCGACGGTCATGACCGCCGACAACATCCGCGACCGCGAGGAGCTGCAGGAGCAGATCCGCGCCCTCGGCGAGCTCAAGATGATGGCCGAGACCTATGGTTTCGACATTTCCAACCCTGCTACCAACACGCAGGAGGCCATCCAGTGGATGTACTTCGCCTACCTCGCTTCCGTCAAGGAGCAGAACGGCGCCGCTATGTCCATCGGCCGTACCTCCACGTTCATCGACATCTACGCTGAGCGCGACCTTGCCAACGGTACCTTCACCGAGGAGCAGATCCAGGAGTTCGTGGATCACTTCATCATGAAGCTCCGCATGGTCAAGTTCGCCCGTACCCCCGAGTACCAGGCCCTGTTCACCGGCGACCCGCAGTGGGTCACCGAGTCCATCGGCGGTATGGGTGTCGACGGTCGTACGCTCGTTACCAAGATGAGCTACCGCTACCTGCACACGCTCGAGAACATGGGCACCAGCCCCGAGCCCAACATGACCGTTCTGTGGTCGACCCGTCTGCCCGAGAACTTCAAGAAGTTCTGCGCCAAGACCTCTGTCGCCAGCTCCTCGATCCAGTATGAGAACGACGACCTTATGCGCGTCTATCACGGCGACGACTACGGCATTGCCTGCTGCGTGTCCTCCATGCGCATCGGCAAGGAGATGCAGTTCTTCGGCGCCCGTGCCAACCTGGCCAAGTGCCTGCTGTACGCACTCAACGGCGGCGTTGACGAGGTCTCTAAGAAGCAGGTCGGCCCCAAGTACCGCGCCGTCGAGGGCGATACGCTCGATTACGACGACGTTGTGGCCAAGTACAACGACATGATGAAGTGGCTCGCTGGCGTGTACGTCAACTCCCTCAACATCATTCACTACATGCACGACAAGTATTGCTACGAGCGCATCCAGATGGCTCTGCATGACAAGCACGTGCATCGTTGGTTCGCTACGGGCATCGCTGGCCTTTCCGTCGTGGCTGACTCCCTGTCCGCCATCAAGTACGCCAAGGTCCACCCCGTCCGTGACGAGAACGGCGTCATCGTCGACTTCGAGACCGAGGGCGAGTTCCCCAAGTACGGTAACGACGACGACCGCGTCGACCAGATCGCTCACGACGTTGTGCACCAGTTCATGGAGTACATCCGGATGAACGACACCTACCGCAACTCCGTGCCCACGACCTCGGTTCTGACCATCACCTCCAATGTCGTGTACGGCAAGAAGACCGGCTCCACCCCCGACGGCCGCAAGGCTGGCCAGCCGTTCGCCCCGGGTGCTAACCCCATGCACAAGCGCGATAGCCACGGCGCCATCGCTTCGCTGTCTTCGGTTTCCAAGCTCCCGTTCCGCGACGCTCAGGACGGCATCTCCAACACCTTCTCCATCATCCCGGGCGCGCTCGGCAAGGAGGACCAGGTGTTCTTTGGCGATATCGACCTTGATCAGCTGGGCGAGTAACTATTGTTAGTGCTATACTAACAATAACGATTACTGATTAGCGCGCCGGTTTCGGCCGGCGCCTATCAATCGAAGGAGACACATTATGAAGGTTTCTGAAGTTTCCGAGACTCAGGCCGATAACCTGGTCCACATGCTCGACGCTTACGCCGAGAAGGGTGGCCACCACCTGAACATCAACGTCTTCAACCGTGAGACGCTGCTCGACGCTCAGGCTCACCCCGAGAAGTACCCGCAGCTGACCATCCGCGTTTCCGGATATGCCGTGAACTTCCACACGCTCACCAAGGAGCAGCAGGACGAGGTCATTTCGCGTACCTTCCACAACAAGTTCTAGAGGGATTCAACTCCTGCAGGATTGCTGGGGCCGGATTTGGGTTATTTTCCAAAACGTCCTCGGACATGCGAGAAGCCCCCGCTGCGCACTACGTGCGGCGGGGGCTTCTCGCGTCCTGCGGGATGTTTTGGAAAATAACCCAAATCCGGCCAGGCGGGGTCCTTCGGAGTCATCCTTTAGGCGGAACTCTCCTAATGGGTTGGGCGCATGGGACACTTTGTTGGTGGCTACCGTTTATCGCATATAGCTACCGTTTGCGGAGTAAGTAACACTCTGTAATAAACCGTGTAGAATCTCAAGTAAGCACGGAGTTTTCCAGGGAGACGCTGTCCTTTGTTGTGTGCAAGGGGCGGCGTCTCTTTGGCGCTTGGACGTCGTTGTGCAACAGCGTGGCGGGCGCGTGCTTGGTATTGAAAAGCCGACGTCGAGATGGGTCGTGATGATAATGGGCAAGTACGTAATCGTGGTTGAGTCTGGGTCGGATGTGACGCCGGAGCTCTGCGAACGCTATGGCATCGTGCGCGTTCCCATGCATGTTACGATTGGCGACGAGACTGTCGAGGATGGCTCCATCGATCCGCTCGAGATTTATTCGCGCTGCAACGAGTTTGGCGTAATGCCCAAGACCAGTGGCTGCTCGCCGGCGGATTTTGCTCATGTATACGATCGCATTCACGCCGAGCAGCCCGACGCGACCATTCTTCACCTTGCGTACTCCGAGGTTACGACCTGTTCGCATCAGTCCTCGAAGATCGCCGCCGCGGGTCGCGATTACGTCTTCTCCATGGATACGCGTTTTGTCTCGGTGGGCCAGTCACTGGTCGCCGTCGAGACCGCCAAGTTTATCGAGGCTCATCCGGATGCCACCGTCGATGATATTTTCGCCTTCACGAATTCTGTCATGGATCGCGTGCTGCTGGGTTTCGTTCCTACCGATCTTGCCTTCCTCAAGGCCGGCGGCCGTCTGTCCAACGTGGCGTTCCTTGGCGCCCATCTGCTCAAGATTAAGCCCTGCATCGAGGTGACGGGCGGCAAGTTCGTAGCAACCAAGAAGTTCCGCGGCTCCATGCTCAAGTGCGCCCGCGCCTTTATTGACCACATGGTTGCAAAGGGCGATATTGATTACTCGCACATTGGTTTGGCGTATTCAGTGGGCCTTTCCGAGGAGCTGCGCGCCGATATGGAAGTCTATGCGCATGAGCTGGGCTTTAAGGACGTTACCTGGACTCAGGTCGGCGGCGTTATCTCGAGCCACTGCGGTCCGACCGCCTTTGGTGCGGTGCTCACGCTTAAGGCGTAAGGTCGAGCGTCTAACGATATCTAGTGCCACGGCGGCGGGCAAGTTGATAGTAACCTTCCCGCCGCTATTGTTTGAGTCCCAAATAGGGCAGTCCAATTGATCGCTAAACCGTTTCACCATCGTGTGCATGGGCTAGAATGACTCTGGTATTTATGTAGCTAAAACCAAAGAGAGGCAAGGTAGCGGGAATGGCTGAGATGACGCTCGAGGGTGTGGACGCTCGTCCCGAGGACTCTGCGTTTGCCCTGGGCCGCGTGCATTCGATTGAGACGATGGGAACGGTCGATGGACCCGGCATCCGCTTTGTAGTGTTTGTTCAGGGCTGCCCCATGCGTTGTGCGTATTGCCACAATCCCGATACCTGGTCGGTTAAAGGCGGCACCATGGTAACCGTCGAGCACCTGATGGACGAGTTCCAGAGTAACCATGAGTTTTACCGCAGCGGCGGAATTACGGTTTCGGGTGGCGAGCCGCTTCTGCAGCCTGAGTTTTTGGCCGACCTGTTCCGCGTCATGCACAATAACCCCGATGGTCGCGTGCATACCTGCTTGGATAGCTGCGGGTATGCGTTCGATCCCGCGCATCCCGAGAAGTTCGATGCCGTACTCAACGAGACCGACATGGTGCTACTCGACATTAAGCATGCCAATCCGGTTGAGCACAAAAAGTTGACCGGATGCGATCCCGCACGCATTCTGGCGTTTGGCGATGAGCTTGCTCGTCGCAAGATCAAGGTCGTTATCCGTCACGTGGTGGTGCCGGGCATTACCGACACGGTGGAGGAGTGTGAGGCGCTCGGTCGTCTGATCGCCCCGTGGCATAACGTGGTCGGCCTGGAGATGCTGCCGTATCACACGATGGGTGTCGTCAAGTATGAGCAGCTGGGGATTCCCTATAAGCTCGAGGGCGTGCCCCAGATGGATACCGCGCGCATGCCCGAGCTGCGCAGCGCCGTCATGACCGGCATGAAAAAGCGCCGCGCCGAACTCAAAAACGCCATCGGCTAGCGGCACTCATTGGGGACAGACTTAAATGAGTGCCCCCGGACACCTAGTTGATTGCTAAAGAGCCCCGTTAAGTTGCGGTGGAATAGTTCCTGTTTTTCGGCTTATGCCGCCCAAACAGGAACTATTCCACCGCAACTGCGTTTTGGGCGGAGATGCGCAACAGAATCGTGCCATATGGATAAATACGCTTGTGGTTTCTTTAAAGACGCCTTAAACGCTGTCGAATAACTTGGGAAAGAAATACCTGCTCGGTATTATGCTGCTCGTATAGAAACGGTATCAGTCAGGAGACCACGTGCGAAACATCGCATCGCGGGACGAGTATGTGCCGCAGCATGGCAGCAGATATGAGACGAAGGACACGTCTTTGCGTGGCCTTGGTGACGCTCGCATCCACGCGGTGAAGATTGCCGCCATTGGAATGCTAACGCTGGCGGTCATTATCCTCGGAATTACCGTCAAGACGTACGCTTCGGAGCGAACGGCACGTTCAGATGCGTCGACGGTACAGACGCAAAACAACAAGGTCTCAAAATCCAAGGATGCGGCAAATCAGGCCCTTTCAACGGCGAGCCTCAAGACGAGGCTTTCGAAGGTGGACTTCAACGATATCCCCTCGGGCGATACCGTGCAGGCGTTTTCGTTGGTCGATGATGAGACCCCTGTCTTAGCGGACGATGCACTCGCAGAGCTCCAGGATGCCCTTGGTCAGGCGCAGGAGCTGGGCGATGTGGGCGCGGTGTTCTACGATCTATCGAGCGGCAAGGGCGTAACGTACAACGCCGATGTCGAGGTGTACGGCGCAAGCAGCTACAAGGCACTCTATGCGTTGTACATCTGCGAATCTCTGGTCGAGACGGGCCGGGTCTCACTCGATGATTCCCTTGGCACCTATGGTGGCTACAACATGGGCTGGCTGACGGTTCGTGAGCTCATCGAGGCCGCGGTCGTCAACTCCGACAATGATTCGTTCATCGCGCTGCGTGTGGCGTTTGACTATGAGTGTTACGAGGATTGGATTGCCAATCTTGGCGTCGAAGACGAGACCGCGCTTGACCCCGCGAGCGATTTCCCCACCTATTGCCCGCGTAGCTCCGCCAAGTTGTGGCGCGAAATGAGTGAGTATTTGAGCTGCGATACCGAAACCTCGCAGTGGTTGTCGGGTCTTCTTTCCTCTACGACTCGATCGTTTATCCGCGACGGTATTGCGGACGACCAGGTTTTGGTGCGTAACAAAGCTGGGTGGATTAGCGAGGGCGACTGCTATTCGACATGCGATGCGGGCCTTATCGACATAGACGGCCGTACGTATGTCATGAGCATTATGACATCGATGCCGTGGAGCGACCGCTCGAGCGAGCTGGCGGCCGCAATCGCAAAGGCTCTCTTTGATGCACGGGCTGCGTTGGCTTAGCGTGTTCGTTTGGCGTGCTCAAACAAAATGCTGGTACCATACCGTGGTTGAGAATTTCGTATAGGTTTGGGGAATGGCATGGCTACCATCGCGTTTATCGGTGCGCTCGAAAAAGAGATCATGCAGATTAAGGAAGAGCTGAGCGACGTTTGCGAGTCACAGGAGGCTGGTTTGACCGTTGTGAGCGGTGAGCTCGACGGCCTGACGATTGTCGCCACAACGGCGGGCATGGGCACGGTGAACGCCGCCGCCGCAACACAGCACCTCATTAGTAAATATGCTCCGCAGGCTGTTGTGTTTTCGGGTATCGCGGGCGGTCTGAACCCCAAGCTCCATATCGACGACGTGGTCATCGGCAAACGCCTGCGCTATCTGGATACCGATACCGCGCTTATCGCCGAGTCCGCACCGGGGCTCGAGGAGTTTGGCTCGACGCCTGCGCTGGTCGACATTGCCGCCGACGTGCTTGCTGAGCGTGGGTTTGTTGATGCTTCGACAAATGCGGCCGCTTCGAACGAAGGCGCCAAACAGTTCCTGGTCGGCACGATTGCCACAGGAAACCGCTTTGTGACGGGCGCCGCCATGCGCAATGCCGCTATCGAGGCGACTCATGCCGATTGTGTTGGCATGGAGGGCGCGGCAATTGCCCATGTCGCAACCAAAAATGGTGTCGATTGCCTGGTGCTGCGCGCTATCAGCGATAATTGTGACGAGGCGTACGATGCGATTTGCGACCGCGAGTTCGACCTGTTTGAGTACGCGCGTGCCGCGAGCGACATCACGCTCGATATCGTCCGACGCATTGCCGCTGCGCAGTAGCGCGCCCATTTTGTAAGAACCTACGACCAAGGAGTGTCCATGGCCGATTCCATTAACTACCAGCTTGCCAAGTTTGTTGCCAGCTACGGCAAGGTTTCGCAGATCCCCGAGTCCACCTGCCCCGAGGTGAGCTTCGTCGGACGCTCTAACGTGGGCAAGTCGTCTATCATGAACAAGCTTTTTGGCCGCAAGAACCTAGTCAAGGTTTCGAGCACGCCGGGCAAGACGAGCAACATCAACTTCTTCGAGGCTGACGACGTGCACTTCGTGGACCTGCCGGGCTACGGCTTCGCGCGTCGCTCCAAGGCAGAGCGCGATCGCTGGGCGGAGCTCATTGGCGACTTCTTCGATTCCGAGCGCAGCTTCAACCTGGTCGTGTCGCTGGTGGATATTCGTCACGATCCTAGCAAGCTCGACCACGATATGATCGACTACCTGCAGGGCAACGAGTTCAACTTTATCGTCTGCCTTACCAAGGCCGACAAGCTCAGCCGCACCCAGCAGGCCCGCCAGGCAGCAGCCATCAAAAAGCAGCTCAACGTCCCGGCCGAGAACGTGATCATCACAAGCTCCCAAACCGGCACCGGCATCGACGAACTCAAAAAACGAATCGCCGAAGCCTGCCTCTAGGAAGCATTCCTGTCTGATAAATACATCAGTAAATTCAAATCACCCTAGCGATAGCTGATAACAGACTGTCGCTAGGGTGATATTTTGTATGGAAGCAGCATCGAGTGCTATCGATTCAGCGATTTAATAACGGGGGAGGGTGATTAAATGATTCAGGAATTAACGGATTGTGGACCGAGCAAGACTTATCCCGTCTATTATCTTGAGGACGCAATGAACAACCTTGGCGATTGTTTCGACTATGCCGTGAATGACTATGGAACTGAAGGAATAAAAGTCGCGGAACTCTTTTGTTTGAGCGGCGTGGCTCGCGAGTTTGAGCGTGGCAATGCATGGGTTGTAGCAGGGAAATCGGGCGTTGAGCTGTTTGCGCTTATTGCTGAAAGGTCAGGCTATCAAGCGGGATCGATGCCAGACCGCACCTACCGATTTGAGAAGACACCGGAATACTGGACAGGCTGGATATTGGCATACTTGCAGTGGCATCTGGGGGAGTCTTTCGAAGACTTGCTGCACATCGTTCCGTTTGATGAGCTGCGCAACCTGTACTACCCCTGGCACGAAGCCTCGGAAGAACGCGTGGCTCGCCTTGTCTGCGACATGGCGAAGAAAACGCCTCGCCAGACTAAGTTGGCGCTAGCAAGAAAGAGGCTGAAGAAAACTCAGCAAGATTTGGCATACGAATCGGGTGTATCACTCCGCTCAATCCAAATGTACGAACAGCGCCAAAGAAATATCAACGAAGCCTCAGTAGCAACCGTAAGAGCCATGGCAAAATCCCTCCACTGCAACATCGAAGACCTCCTAGAACCAGTCTTCAACTACAAAGAACCCAGTGCGGCCTAAAACCAAACGTTTGCTAATTATTCAATTCGAGCACTCAGCCAGTACTCGCCATTCGAGGCTGCTATTGCGTATGTAACTCCATTTTTGACAGTTGGCGTATCTACGCAGGCAGCACCAACTTCCTTGGCGTCTGAAAACGAAAGTGTTGGATCAATCGCTTGTATGGTTGCTAATGCTGTCGCCGCGGCATAGTCTGAACTTTCAAAGTACATGACTATGTTTTTGAAGCAGTTCTCGGATCCAAGATAGCTGAATAGTAGCTGGCTGCTCGAGTCCGAGAAGAATCCTCCAATACCAGCAATCTTAGAACCGTTTTTGATTTGAAGTTCGAGTCCCATGCCGCTATCGTCTAGTTCGTAGTCCGCATTCATGCTGCTGCAATTGGGTAGAGTGGAGAATTCTTCGTTAAGTCGCTCAACAAAGCCTTTGGGGGAAATAGAAAACATTCCGTCGCCAACAAAGGATGTGATTTCCTTTTCGCTACGGGTGTCAACGACCTCTCCGCATCTTTCGCATTCTTGAATTTCCTTTGAGGTGGCGTCTACGTAGTCGACTTCCTTAGTCCATGAACCCGGTTGATGACCAAGGGATTCCCCTTTAGTTCTGCCACAACGTTGACAGGTCTCCGGAGTCGTGCAGGTTGCTTCCTCCCATTCGTGCCCGAGTGGTTCCCCCTCGGTTTTGCCGCAACTTTTACAGGTGCGAGGGCTTGTGCAGGTTGCATTGGTCCACAGCTTGTGGGTGCAAAACAATTGGGGAAACACCATGGGTAAACAGAAGATGGCAACAACTACTGCGGCAGCCGCGATGGCCGCTCGTTTATTACCACCGAATTTATGAATAGCGCGCGCTAGAAGGGACTTGCTTCCTTCTTTTTTACACGTGCTCTCATCTTCATTTGACGGCCGATCTTCTGGGGAAGGGGCATCGTCAGCACCATCAGTAAACTGTTCCCCTTCGACATTCGGCTTCCGTTCGTCAGATGCGCTGGGCGTTTGCTCCTCGGCGGGCTCTTTCGTCTCGTCATTCATGTTTATCAAGGCTCCTTTCTCGTTCTTAATTTGCGATGCGAACAACTGTGGCAAGCGGAATGGCTGGTGACATAAATATATCCCAGTTTGGGATATATCAAAATGGAATATAGCGTAAGCGGCATGAACGTTGATGCAAACAGGACATGCGGAAAATGCCTTTCCCAGATTCGTCGGGAGCAAGGTATCACTCAGGTTGAACTCGCAAAGAAACTGGGGGTACCTCAGTCGTTCATCTCAAAGGTCGAGACCGGGGAACGCAGCCTTAGGATTTATGAGCAGTTTGCCTACGCGGATGCACTCGGAATTACTGTTGAGACGCTAGTGCGTAAACTTGGGGCTGTTTTGAGTAGCGAAGAAAATAATAGATAACGCCACGCATCGATCATCAATTAGAAATTAAAACAGAGCTATAGGGCGAATGAGATGCTAGGAAGTGCTCCTTTATCAAATAGAAGCCAAACTATCAGCCTGGCGACTTTCCAGAGCGTAGGTCCCTGTAGCCGCCGCCGGCGAAGTTGACGTAGGGGAGCCCAGAGGCTTTGCTCCCAAATCTTTCCGCAGGACGGCAGGACCCCCGCCGCACGAAGTGCGCAGCGGGGGTCCTGCCATGTCCGAGGACGATTTGGGAGCAAAGCCTCTGGGCTCCCCGGCGGGTATACGGGGCGGCGTCTATAGGTATTCGATCTGGGCGCCTTCCGTGTCGCACGTCAGGATATGCGTATCGCACTTGGGGAACTGCTCGCGCAGTTTGACCTGCAGGAACTTGGCCACAATGGTATCGTCGGTCACGGCCATGAGGGTCGAGCCGGAGCCGCTGATCCAGATGGTCTTGGCGCCACCGTTGAGGCAGGTGTCTCGCACGGCGTTGTAGTCGGGGATCAGGCGGCGACGATAGGGCTCCTGAATGCGGTCATCGTTGGCGGCGGCAATCAGGTCCAGATCGCCGGTCTCCAGACCGCGCGTCATGCCGGCGATGCGGCCCATTTGCCACACGGCAGTGGAGAGCGGAATCTCCTGCGGCACGACCTTGCGCGCCTCGCTCGTGTGCACCTCGTAGGGCGGAATCACGGTAATAAAACGTAAGCGATCGCTCACCTCGTAGCGCAGGCACTGGGGCAGCGAGTCGGTCGGCGTAAAGGAGCAGACGGCGCCGCCCAGGATGGCGGGGGCAACGTTATCGGGATGGCCCTCGACCTCGGTGGCGATGCGGACAAGCTCGGCGCGATCGACGGTGTGGCCCGTCAGCGCGGCAGCTGCCATGATGCCGGCGACGACACAGGTGGAGCTGGAGCCCAGGCCGCGGGCGACGGGCACATCGGTCTGGATGTCTATGGCGACGGGGAAGGCCGGCTCGCCCCAGGCGGCCAGAGCATCGACAAAGCTCACGTAGACCAGGTTGTTCTCGTTTTGGAACTCCTCGGGGCAGCCCGTGATGGTGAGCTTGTCGGCGCGCTCGAAGGTGAAGTGCGAGTAGAGGCTGACGGCCATGCCGAGGGTGTCGTAGCCGATGCCCAAGTTGGCGCTGGTTGCTGGGACGGTGATCTTGATCATGTGAGTCCTCCTGGCGTGCCTGGCTGTTTAGTTCGCTGCTCGGGCAGTCCTGCGCAAGACGGAAAGCACATTAAGTGCTTTCCTTTGCGTGCGGAACTCGCGACGAACTAAACAGCCAGGCACGCTGTGCGCGTTCGTCATCATCCCGGGGGTTATCTGATGAAAGAAGGTGCGCCGGCTTTCGCCGGCGCTTAATAAGGGATCTAGTTGGTGCTCATTCGTTTTGCTGCAGACTCGACGTAGCTTGCCATCTCTTCGACGTTGCAGACGTCTTCGAAGCGGACGGGCTTGGACTCGAGTTCGGCGAGCTGGGCCGGGGCGACCGTGTTGGTGGCCTGCTCGAGCACGCGCATAGCCTCAAAGTCATCCTCGGGCACGTCGAGGCCCAGGGCGTCGCAGCAGGCGCGCGGGAACTTGTAGGGGCTGGCGGTCGAAAGCAGCACGCGGGCCTTGGCGCCCTCGGCGGGGGCGACCTGCTCAAAGACGTGATAGCCACAGGCGGTGTGCGGGTCGATCACGTAGCCGTTGGCGTCCCAGCAGCTCTTGATAGCGGCGCGAACCTCGTCCTCGCTGGCCCAACCGCAGCCAAACACGCTCTGAATCTTTGCCAGCAGCTCGGCGGGCACCTCGTAGCGACCGGTCTGGGCAAGCTGCTCCATAAGGCCGGCAACGAGCTCGCAGTCGCCGTCGGACAGGAAGTACAGCATGCGCTCCAGGTTGGAGCTAATGAGGATGTCCATCGACGGCGAGATGGTCGTGAAGAACGGACGGTTGCGGTCGTAGACGCCGGTGGTCAAGAAGTCGGCGAGCACGTTGTTCTTGTCGCTGGCCACGACGAGCTTGGCGACGGGCAGGCCCATGCGCTTGGCATAGTAACCGGCCAGGATATCGCCAAAGTTGCCGGTGGGCACGCAGAACTCAACGGCGTCGCCAGCCTCGATAGCGCCGGTGCGCAGCAGCTGCGCATAGGCGGCAAAGTAGTAGACGACCTGCGGCACCAGACGGCCGACGTTGATGGAGTTGGCGCTCGAAAGCACGGTGCCGGCGGCCTCCAGGCGCTCAGCAAGCTCCTTATCGGCAAAGATGCGCTTGACGGCGCTCTGGGCGTCATCGAAGTTGCCGCGGATGCCACAGACGGCGACGTTGTCGCCCTCCTGCGTGGACATCTGCAGGTTCTGGACGCGGCTGACCTTGCCCTCGGGATAAAAGACAGTGATGCCCGTGCCCGGAGCGTCGGCAAAACCGGCGAGCGCGGCCTTGCCGGTGTCGCCCGACGTAGCGGTGACGATCATGATGCGCTCGGCGCCGCCGTCCTTGGCGGAGGTGCGTGCCATCAGGCGGGGGAGCATCTGCAGGGCGACATCCTTAAAGGCGCTCGTGGGGCCGCCAAAGAGCTCCATCACATAGGTCTGAGGGGCGTCGGCGCCCGGTGCGGCGTCGAGTTTGACGAGCGGCGTGACCTCTTCGCTCGCGAACGTGCCGCGGTATGCTTCGTTGACACACGCCGAAATTTCTTCGTCCGTGTAATCATTCAGTAACATTCCCAACACATCTTGAGCGATTTCAAAGTACGATTTATCTGCAAGCGAGCTGATATCGACCTGCTGGGTGCCGCGCTCGTCCGAGACAAACAAACCCCCGTCGGGAGCGATGCCGGTACGGATTGCCACCTTACTTGAGCACGATAAAGTGCGTCCTCGTGTACTATGATAAGTTCCCATATAACACTGCTCCTCGGATGCCTTGGTCCCAATCGGTGAAACCATGGTATCAGAGCGCGCAAAACAGGTTTGCAGAGGCTTTTAGAAAGGTAACCTCCACGCCATGATAAAAATTGCCAAGTTTGGCGGCTCGTCGGTCGCCGACGCCGAACACTTCAAGAAGATTAAGGCCATCGTCGATGCCGACCCTGCCCGCCGTTTTGTGGTGGTTTCCGCCTGCGGTCGCCGCTTTAAGGGCGACACCAAGGTGACCGACCTGCTCTACCTGGTTAACGCACACGTTAAGTATCACGTGTCGTGCGAGGAGCTGCTCGAGGACATTGGCCAGCGCTACTTTGATATCGCTGACGAGCTGGAGCTCACCTATCCCATCCGCGAGGAGTTCGCGGCCTTTGCCGAGCGCGCCCGCTCGGGCGGCTACTCCACCGAGGAGCTCGTGAGCCGTGGCGAGTACTTCACCGCTCGCCTGATGGCCGAGTACCTGGGCCTGCCGTTTCTGGACGCCGCGACGGTCGTTGCGTTCCATCATGACGGTACGCTCAGCATGAACCGCACCTCCGAGCTGGTGCAAGAGTACGGTCAGCAGGGCGGCTTCGTTATGCCTGGCTTCTACGGCGCGACGCGTGAGGGGCAGATCAAGCTGCTCGACCGTGGCGGCGGCGATATTTCCGGTTCGATCCTGGCCAAGTGCCTGGGCGCCGACCTGTACGAGAACTGGACCGACGTCTCGGGCTTCTATTCTGCCGATCCGCGTATTGTTCCCGAGGCTCAGCCCATTGCCCGCGTTACCTACGAGGAGCTGCGCGAACTTTCGTACATGGGTGCAAGCGTCCTGCACGAGGAGGCTGTGTTCCCCGTGCGCGAGGCTGGTATTCCGCTGGTCATCAAGAACACCAATGCGCCGCAAGACCCCGGCACCATCATTAGCGAGACGGCCGACGAGGGTGAGGCGGAGCCCATCATTACCGGCGTGACCGGCAAGCGCGGCTTTGTCGCCATCAACGTTGCCCGCGACCGTACCAAGCCGCGCGTCGGCTTTATGCGCCGCGCGCTTTCGGTGTTCGAGCGCTATGACGTCTCCGTCGAGCACATGCCCACCGGTGTCGACCGCTTTGGCGCCGTGGTGCAGGAGCAGGATGTGCACGACTCACTGTACTCGCTCGTGGGCGACATTCAGCAGGAGGTCGAGCCGCTCGAGATTGAGGTCGTCGAGGGCCTGGCGCTCATCGCGACGGTCGGCCGCAACCTGCGCGGTCGTGCCGGCATTTCCGGCCACCTGTTTGGCATGCTTGGCCAGGCGGGCGTGAGCGTGCGTATGATTTCGCAGAGCTGCGACGAGATCAACATCATTATCGGCGTGGAGGAGAAAGACTTCGATCTGGCGATCCAGACCATCTACCGCGCCTTCTCCGATGAGAACGGCATTGTAAAGGTCTCCGACCTGGAGGCTCCCGCGCCGGTCGATCCCGCCATGGCCGCGCTCCATAAGTAGCTGCTATCTCGCTGGATTTTTGAGTCATGTCTCATAAATCTACGGCGGGGCGTTTCGTTTCGGTTTCGTTTCGACGGGGCGGGTTTTGTATCCGCCCCGTTCTTGTATAAACTGGGCAAGAATATCCGGCCTGCTTGGCGTGCGGGCGATAGCCACAACCTTTAAAGGGGGAAGCATGAAACAGTACACGGTTGCTATTTTGGGCGCGACGGGAGCCGTGGGCACCCAGATGCTCGAGTGCCTCAACGAGCAGGAGTTTCCGGTCGGTAAGCTCAAGCTGCTGGCGAGCGCGCGCTCTGCGGGCAAGACCGTCGAGTTCCGCGGCGAGCAGGTTGTGATTGAGGAGGCTTGCCCCGAGGCCTTTGAGGGCTGCGACATCGTGCTCGGTGCCGCCGGTGACGATATCGCCAAGGAGCTGCTGCCCGAGGCTGTCAAGCGCGGCGCCGTCGTGGTCGACAACAGCCACGCCTTCCGCCTGGATCCCGAGGTGCCGCTGGTCGTGCCCGAGATCAATGCCGACGACATCAAGTGGCACAAGGGCCTCATCGCCAACCCCAACTGTGCGACCATTATCGGCCTGGTTCCCACCTGGCCGCTGCACCAGCTCGCGGGCGTGAAGCGCATGATCGTGTCGACGTATCAGGCGGCTTCGGGCGCAGGCGCTCCCGGCATGGCCGAACTTGAGGCTCAGCTGGCTGCCCTGGGCCGTGGCGAGGAGATTCCCGAGCCGCGCGCGTTTGCCGCCCAGCTGGCAAGCAACCTGATTCCGCAGATTGGTGGCGTCAAGGAGGAGGGCTTTACCTCCGAGGAGATGAAGCTGCAGAACGAGGGCCGCAAGATCATGCACCTGCCCGAGCTGCGCGTGAACTGCACCTGCGTGCGCGTGCCCGTGCTGCGTTCGCATTCCGAGAGCATTACGCTCGAGTTTGAGCGCGATATTACGGTCGAGGAGGCCCGTGCTGCGCTGGCGGCCGCTCCGGGCGTCAAGCTGGTTGACGATATGGCTGCCGAGGATGCACACGACCGCTTCCCCATGCCGATGGACACCTCCGACCAGGACCTGATTTGGGTCGGTCGCGTGCGTCGCGACATCTCGAACCCCGAGGCCGCGCGTGGCATTACCTTCTGGTGCTGCGGCGACCAAATCCGTAAGGGCGCGGCAACCAACGCCGTCCAGATCGCTAAGCTGCTCTGCGAGTAGCGGTGGATCTGTCCGGCGGGGGCCGGGCTTAGTTTTCAGAACGTCCTCGACCATGTGTGGCGCCTTGTCCTGCTCCTTCGGAGCCGCGGACAAGGCGCCACACTGGTCTGCGGAGTGTTCTGAAAACTAAGCCCGGCCCCCGCCTGGGGTGACGCTGCTGCGAGCGACCTGCGATGGGGCCGTTGTCGGCTGAGGCCGCTGGGCTGATGTGGGGGCACGTGGCTGTTGCGGGCCCTGGTCCCGGCGGCGGCCTCGGCACTTCGCGCCTGCCGCCTTGGGGGACTGTGGGGCGCGGCCGGCAGCTGCGGCGCTTCGCGCCTGCTGCCTGCGGGGACTTTGGGCTTGGGGCGAAGTGAGGTCTAATACTTTTCCCGAGAAGTGAACGACCTTATTTGAACCCTCGAAGCATTGGCATATTTTGACCGTTATTTCCTGCGGTTTTATCGCATGAATCCTGCGATTTTGCGGTCTAAAGGTGTGGATGCTTCGGGGCTCCGATTTCGCTCGTTCACTTCTCAGGAAAAGCATTAGAGATCAACTGGTAGGGGTGCCGCTCTGGCGTCGAAACCCTGCGCCTTCTTCGCTTGATTGGGGAAAGTGGCATCGCTTAAGCAACGCTCGGGCGTATCTGCGGGGTTGTCTGCACAATTCGCGGTATTATGTTGCGGAGTTTTGAAAGGAGCCGCTGGTGGTCACGACGACGTTTGCTTCGCCTTTGGGCGAAATCCTGCTTGCCGCTGATGGCCGCGGTTTGACGGGGCTTTGGTTTGAGGGGCAGGAGCACTTTGGCTCTACGCTGCTCAAAGAGAATGCAGAGCATGTCGAGGGTGCCGATGCGGTTTCTGGTGCCGGAGGGATGTCTTCGGTAAACCCGGCGAATGGCGCGGCCTCATCGGTGCTTGAGCGTTCTTGGGCTTGGTTGAATGCTTATTTTGCTGGTCAGGAGCCTCGGTTTACGCCGCCGTTGCATATGATTGGTACGGCGTTTCAGCGCGAGGTTTGGTTCGAGTTGCTTTCAATTCCGCGTGGTGAGGTCGCTACGTATGGCGAGATCGCCCAGCGTGTCGCGGCGCGACATCGCGTGCCGGGTAATGAGGCCCCCGTTGTGTCCCCGCGTGCCGTGGGGGCTGCGGTTGCGCGTAATCCCATTTCGATTATCGTGCCGTGTCATCGCGTGGTTGCCGCTGACGGGTCGCTCAACGGATATGCCGGTGGCCTCGACCGCAAGGAGTGGCTGCTTCGGCTTGAGGGCGCGTACGAGGAATAGCGCTCGAATGCTTTGCATGAATAAGGCGCCGTGAAAGGACGAGTTGCTGTCCTTTCGCGGCGCCTTTTGTTTGGCGGCGAGAAGTTCCGGCTACTCCTGCAGGTCGTAGACGGTTGTGTTGCCGATGGTCTGGGCCGTGTAGTTTTGGGCAACCCATTCGGCGATCTCGCTTGCGGCGCTCGAGCCGCCCATCTGCGTGCCGTCCATACCGTCACCCATGCCACCGCTTGCGATGTAGTAGCGGATGAGTCCTTGGGCAACGTAAGCCTTGAATTCGTCCAGCGTGGGCGCGGGGTCCGATCCATTAAAGCCGCCAATGGCCATGACGGGGAGCTCGCTTGCCAGCTGGTAGCTCGCGGCGTTTTGAGAGCCCGTGGTCGCTGCCGCCCAGCGATAGCCACTGGCATTTTGCGTGAGCAGCTCGACCAGGCTTTCGTTGGCGGACGTGCCGCCGAGCAGGCCGGATCCGTCGGCAGGCGTGTTCGCGCCGATGCCGTCCGAGGCGCTTTCGCTGGACGAACCGTCGGGTGCGCTTCCGTCGGTGCCATCCGGCGCCCCGTTGCCGCTGGGCCCACCACCGCCAGGGTCACCGCCCATGCTGCCGCCGGGCCCTGCCGTGACGATCGAGCCCGTGTGCCCGGCCGAGATCGTGCAGGCGGTCCAGACAATCGGCCCGGCCAAGAGGGCGATAATGCCGACTGCTGCAACGCCGCGGACGCCGCGTTTCAGCGCCAAGGGCCACGTCGCGGACAGGCGATCTTGCATCCAAAAGCCGATGATGCAGAGTGCAAGTCCTGCTACCACGCCAATCACGCCGATGCAGACGCCCAGCCAGACAAAGCTACCGGAGCGTAATATCAGCGCCATATCCCAAACGCTCGTCACGGTAATCAAAAGCCCCGCGACGCCCGGCACCCAGGGGCGCCCGCGCAGTGCGAGCAGGCTGGCCCCGCATATGGCGACGAGCACCGCAATGGCGGGCGAGAGCACCACGGTGTAATAGGCGTGGAAGATGCCGGCCATAAAGCTAAAGACGAGCCAGGTTACGATAAGCCAGGCGCCAAAGATGACGATCTGCGCGCGGCGAATGCGCGTGACGGTGTCCGGGTCGACTTCGTGTTCGCGTTTACCCAGATAAAACCTACCAAAACAAACCTGTCCCTTTTTGGCAGGTGCGGTGGCGATAAGGCCGAGAATGATGCCGGCGAAGGCGATGGGGGCGAGCCAGGTGATCTGGTCGCCAAATTCGCTTGTCCATAGGCGGAACAGGCCGGTTTCGCCCCACATGCCACCCTGGCTGCCGCCGGTGAGCGCTTCGCTCGCGCCGGGGATAACCGAACCGGTCTCGTTGCCGGTTAGGCGCCCCAAGCCGTTGTAGCTAAAGGTGAGCTCGATGAACGAGTCGGTCTGCGAACCGCCAAAATAGGGGCGTGAGCCGCTTGGTACCAGCACGGTGAGCAGGACCCACCAGCCGGCGCCGATGACCATGGAACCGAGCGCCACGACGGCGTCGAGCAGACGGCGTGGCCACGGTGTGGGCGAAAGCAGCAACATGGCCAGGCCAAAGCCAGGGAGCACCAAAAGCACCTGGAACTGTTTGGTCAAAAAGCCCAGGCCGATCAACAGGCCGGCCACGGCGTACCAACAGGTGCGCATGCGGTTGCTGTGACGGTCCGCCGGCAGCTCGAGTCCGCGCGGCACGCAGGCGGCGGCGCCCAGCATAAGCAAGATAAGCAGGGCATCGGGGTTGTTAAAACGGAACATGAGTGCCGCGACAGGCGTGGTGATAAACACGATGCCGGCCACGATGCCGGCGGCGTTGCCCCATACGCGGCGCACGGTGGCGTACAACAAGTATGTGCATGCGACTCCCACGAGCGCCTGTGGCAGCAGAATTGCAAACGAGCTCAAGCCCAGCAGGCGCACCGAAAGCGCCATGAGCCAGATGGACGCGGGCGGCTTGTCGACGGTGATGGCGTTGCCGGCGTCCAGGCTGCCCCACAGAAAAGCCTCCCAGCTCTTGGATCCCGCCTGCGCGGCGGCGCTGTAAAACTCGTTGGCGTAGCCCGAGGCCGTCAGGTTCCAAAAGAAGACGAATGCGGCGGCAAGCATAAGCAGTGCCACGGCGACCCAGTCGAGCGGGCCGCGGGCGGGGGCGAGCGATGGGGCTGAGGACGCGCGCAGCTCGCGGCGAAGCGAGCGCACTCCCTGCGAGGCGTGTGCCGATCGGCGGCGAGTGTCAAGACTCATCGGGCATCAGCTGCCTGCTTGAGGGGGTAGCGATATGCGTCGGACTGCGAAGAGCCCGCCTGTCCCTCGCTCGTCTTGAGCCGCTTCATGCCGGCGAGGTCCTTACGCACCGTATCGACGATATGCACCGTGGTGCCGGCGTCTTCCTTCCACCGCACGGCAAACTCGCACGATGCGATGCCCATGCGCTCGGCAAGGACCAAAAGCTCGGTGTCGAAGAACCATTCATTGTCTTGGATGAGTGGCAGCAGCGTGTCGGCCGCCTCGGCAGATATCGCCTTAAATCCGCACTGCGCATCGTGAAAATGCACGCTCAGATAGCTCTGCAGCATGCGGTTATACGAACGCGAGATAAACTCACGCTTGGCGCAGCGCTCCACGCGCGATGCCGGCAGCAGGCGTGAGCCAAAGCAAACGTCGGCACGTCCGTCCAAGATGGGGCCGACAAGCTCGGGAATCTGGCGAATATCGGTGGAAAGGTCGACATCCATATAGGCGCGCACGCGGGCCTTGGACGTGCTCCATGCGATTTTTAGGGCACGGCCGCGCCCCTTTTGGGGAATGCGGATGGCGCGAAGCGTAAAGGGAAACTTGCAGGCAAGGATGCGGGCGAGCTCCCAGGTCTTGTCGCTGCTGGCGTTGTCGGCGATGACGATCTGCCAGGTAAACGACTTGGCATGGAGCGAGACCTCGCGCAGCTGGTCCATGAGCAGCATGACCGAGGAGCCGAGCTCGGCCTGCTCGTTAAAGACGGGGATGACAAAGTCGCAGTCGACCTCGCGCGGCTCGCCGCAGGTGAGGATGGACGAAGGGGAGGGCTCGCCCTGGATTGCCTGCGCCGTTGCCGACGGGGTTTGCTCTCGGGCGGCTTTGGACGCGGGGCGGTCTTGTGTGGCGGCGGACGCGGTGAGGGCGCCCCGCTCGATAATGTCAGGCTTGGTCATAGTCGTGCCTTTCTATATGAACGCGTGGATGGCTAGGCGGAAAGGGAGGTCTGCGAGGTGGCAGAGCTGTCGCCCGCGTCTGCGGGCGCATCGCTCGGGGCACCGTTTGAGCTTTCGCCAGTCGAGCCATCTGTCGAAGCGTCGCTCGAGCCGCTGGTGTCAGGCGCGCCCGTGGGCGCCTGACCGCTCGGCGCGCTACCGTTTGCAGCGCCTTCGCTGTTGCCGGTGGTACCGTCTGCGCCCTGTGCGCCGCCGCCCATGCCGCCTTGCGCCGCCTGGGTCGACCCGCCAGTCGCGGCACTCATGATGGCGCCGCCCGCAAGGCCTCCGGCCAGGCCGCAAACAGCGGCGAGCGTCGCTACGAGCAGCAAGTTGGCGGCGCGGCCGGGCTGCTTGCCGTCGCACTCCTTGGTGGGAATCGCCTGCTGCGGCGCGGGCTCGGCGACATATGCGCAGGCGTCGGAGGTGGCCGCCGGTGAGTTGGCGGACGCGGCGTGCTCTCCAGCAGACTCTCCCGCATGGAGCGGATTGATAACCGTGGCGGGTGCATCGCTCACTGCGTACTGAGGCATCGCTTCGGTCGAGGTGCTCTCGTTGCTGGCGACATCATTGGTATTGCGGTTGAACAGACTGTCCATGGTGTGCTCCAATCGGATGGGTGCGGAGCCGCACGTGTCGGCGGCTCCCGCATCGAAGGGGATGGCATGGTCCCGACATGCCGTCGCGAGGTGGTATGGCTGTCCTCGTGACGATGCTGTTCTACCGCGGCCGGCGCGCCGGCAAGCGCTCGGCATATGAGCCTTAAGTTTGGCTAAGCCCTATCCAGCGTTTTTAAAAACATGCAGGTTGAGCTGCTAAGGCTGCGCTAAGGCAACTGACGGTGCGCTATTATCGGCAGTATCGAAACCTGTATTTCCATGCGCCAAAGGAGCAACCATGAAGCTGATGCTTGCCGAGGACGAACCCGGCCTCTCCCGCGCCCTTACCGCGATTCTGCAACATAGCGACTACGAGGTCGATACCGCGCTCGACGGCCTGACGGCACTCGAGTATCTGCTCGCCAACGACTACGACGCTGCGATTTTGGACATCATGATGCCCGGCATGGATGGCATCGAGGTGCTCAAGCGCACACGTGCCGCCGGTAAGCGCCTGCCGATTATCATGCTTACGGCCAAAAGCGAGGTGTCCGATAAGGTCGAGGGCCTGGACGCCGGCGCCAACGATTACCTGACCAAGCCGTTTGCCGCCAAGGAGCTGCTCGCGCGCATTCGTGCCATAACGCGCGCCGCGACGGCGATCGACGCCACGACGCTCAGCGTGGGTAACGTGCGTCTGGACACGGCCGCCTGCACACTGGTGGGACCCTTGGGCGAGGAGCACCTGGCCAATCGCGAGTTTCAGCTTATGGAGCTCTTCATGCGCAACGCCGGTACGCGCATGCCCACGGAGCGGCTGATGCTCGAAGTCTGGGGCGAGGACGCGCCCGAGGGCGCCAACGTGGTGTGGGTCTACATCTCGTACCTGCGCAAGAAGCTGACGGCACTTGGTGCCAACGTGGCCATTCGCGCATCGCGCAACCAAGGCTATTCGCTTGAGGTTGTCGAGGAAGGCGAGTAGGCGTGAGCACGTGGTGGGGGCGTGTGAAGTCGAAATGCGGCCTTGGTGCGGGCGCGAACGACCCAGCGCGTGCCGATGCTGCCAGTGCCATGGGGCGCCGTCTGCGTCGCAAGTTTATTCTGGTCGCCATGGGCGCCGTTACGGCGGTGCTCGCGCTCATCATCGCTGGCATCAACATCGTCAACTACTCGCATGTTTGCAAAACGGCCGACGCGCGCCTGGACTACATCTTGGCGGGCAAGGGCAGCATCGATTGGACGGATGAGCCCAAGGCCGATCCGGGCGACGGTAAGGATGTAGCTGGCAACGGGGGTGCGGCTGCTGGCGGCGGCGAAGATAGTGACGACGGCGCCGGCATTAACCTGGAGCATGTTCCCATTAGGCATTTCGAAGGCATGACGGCGGAGTCGCCCTTCGATACGCGCTACTTTACGGTGACGATTTCCGGTGAGCAGGTTGTCGATATCAACACGTCCCGCATTGCCGCGGTGGGTACCAAACGTGCTTCGCATATTGCCTCGGAACTGTATTCTAAAGGCTGGACCTCGGGTTTTTCTGGCAACTACCGGTACACCGCCACGGTCCAGGGCGACGAGACCACCTACGTATTCGTCGATTGCTCGCGCGAGCTTGCAAGCTTCCATTCGTTTTTGGGCGCGAGCGTGGCCATCAGCTGCATTGGCTGGCTGGCGGTGCTCGCGATTGTGACGGTGGCCTCGGGCGCGGTGATTCGACCGATGGCCGAGAGCTACAGCAAGCAGAAACGCTTCATTACCGATGCGAGCCATGAGATTAAGACACCACTGGCTGTAATTGATGCCGCCAACGAGGTGCAGGAGATTGAGAGCGGCGAGAGCGAGTGGACGCAGAGCATTCATGAGCAGGTTGCGCGACTGACAGCGCTGACGGAGCGCCTGGTGTTTTTGGCGCGTATGGACGAGGGCTCTGCCGGCTTTACCATGGCGTCGATCGATCTTTCGGAGGCCGTGGACAAGGCTGCGGTGCCGTTTGAGTCGGTGGCGGTCTCGCGCGGCAAGCGCCTGTCGATGTCGATTGCGAGCGGCGTGCGGGCCCATGCCGATGCCGCGGCGGTGGCACAGGTGGTTGAACTGCTGCTGGATAACGCTACGCGCTACGCGAGCGAGGGCAGCGTGATTGAGCTGAGCCTGCGCGCCGTTTCGCGCGGTGCGGGCAAGGGTGCGGCTGAGCTTGTCGTGTCGAATACCGTGGATGAGCTTCCCGAGGGCGATCTGGACCGATTGTTCGACCGCTTCTACCGTGCAGATGTTTCGCGCAGTTCTAAGACGGGCGGCTCGGGCGTGGGCCTATCCGTCGTGCGCGCCATCGCCGAGGCCCACGGAGGCTCCGCCACCGTATCCGGCCACGACCATCAGATCACCTTCACCGTCCGCCTCTAAAACCTGCCAAAAAGGGACAGGTTTGTTTTGGCAGGTTTTATCTGGGGAAATGCCGGCTGAGAGGTTGCGGGCGGAAGCAACGCCCCGGTGCGGCGCGCGAACTGGGATGCGGTTTCCCCTTGGGGCGCCAAGCGGAAACCGCATCCCAGTTTGACGTCCTGGAACGGGACGCGCTTTCCCTTGGGAGGTCGTTCCGGAAACTGCATCCCGGAATTTAGCCTTAAAGCGGGATACGCTTTCCAAATGGAGACCCAAGTGGAAAGTGCGTCCCAGAATATCGCCTCAGAGTGGGACGCCGTTTCCGGATGGCATCGTCTACGGAGACGGCGTCCTACGCTACTCAGCGCGTTTGACGGGATGGCGGATCACCGTTTTGAGCTTCTCCGGTGCGCATTTGCGTGGGTCGGAGAGGTAGATCTCGTGATGAAGGCGAACATCGGAGAAGTCGAGGACGTAGCCCTGCTCTGCCACAAACTCATGCATGGCGTCTACGGTTGCCGGCTCGCTGTCGTAGGGCCCGGTATGCATACACTGCACGCATAGGCCTTCGTCAACCTTAAGCAGCTCAACCGCTGAAAAGTCCAGCTTCTTTTTGGCGGCGGCTTCCGCGACGGCCCAGTCAAAGTCTGCCTGGGTGACGAAATCGGGCAGGCGGATGCACGAGATGAAGTTGAAGTCATCCTTGCGCACATAATCGATGCCGCTACCGGGGGAGTCTTGCCACCAGAAACCCTCGAGCGGCGGTACCACAAAGTCGAAATAGCCCTCGATACTCCTTGAGCCTTTCTTCGACATCTTGATGGTATAGGCGATACCGTAAAGCAGCGGAAGGGCGCTTTGGTACTCGCCGCCCGCGGTGTTTGGGTCGCCCTTTCCGCGTACGGCGACATAGCTCATGGGCGGGACGGTTACGATGCTCGGCTTGCTGGCAGGCTTGTAGAACTCCTTGCATTCCTTTTTAAAGTCGAACGCCATGGCGGCCGCCTTTCTGCGTAGGGACCCGTATAACTGTCAGCATCATATCATAGAAACGAACACCCGTTCGACTAATATGGCTGACGGTCGAGATTAATCTTTTGCGTTTGACAGGTGGCCTGACTCCGTGGATGACCCCTCCTCTGCCGCATCTTCGCTCTACCAACACCCGCCATTCCCCCATATAAAACCTGCCAAAATGAACCTGTCCCTTTTTGGTCGGTGCGAAATGGGTAATACTTAAGAGTTATCCGACCAGATGGGAACCGATCGATGGCCTATATCGAATTCAAAGACGTCATCAAAGCATACGGCGAGGGCGATGCCCGCATTCATGCGCTCGACGGCGCGAGCTTTACGGTCGAGCGCGGCGAGCTCGCCATCATTTTGGGCGCCTCGGGTGCCGGCAAGACCACGGCGCTCAACATCTTGGGCGGCATGGACACGGCAACTTCCGGCACCGTGACGGTGGACGGGCGTGACGTGAGCACTGCCAACGAGGCACAGCTTGTGGAATACCGCCGCGCCGACGTGGGCTTTGTCTTTCAGTTCTACAATCTGGTTCCCAACCTGACGGCCCTCGAAAACGTCGAGCTCGCAGCTCAGATCTGCCCCGATTCGCTCGATGCCGAACAGACGCTTCGCCAGGTTGGCCTGGGCGAGCGCCTCGCCAACTTCCCCGCGCAGCTTTCGGGCGGCGAGCAGCAGCGCGTGTCCATTGCCCGCGCACTGGCCAAGAACCCCAAGCTGCTTCTGTGTGACGAGCCCACGGGTGCACTCGACTACAAAACCGGCAAGCAGATCTTGCAGCTGCTGCAGGATACCTGCCGCAAGCAGGGTATTACGGTCATTATCATCACGCATAACTCTGCACTTGCGCCCATGGCCGATCGACTGATCCGCTTTAAGAGTGGTCGCGTGGAGAGCGAGACGGTCCAGCAAAATCCCGTGCCTATCGAGACAATCGAGTGGTAGCGCCCATGGATCAGAATCGCCAGAACAGCCAACGCCGCGACGCGCAGAGCACGGAGCGCGAGCAGGATTTTACGACCTACCGCACTGCCCAAAGCTCAAACGACATGGTGCCGACGGTGTTTCGCCGCGGCGTCTACCGCACAATTCGCGGCAGCCTTAAACGCTTCTTGTCCATTGTGGTCATCACGGCGCTCGGCGTGAGCGTGATGTGCGGCCTCAAGGCGGGTTGCGAGGACCTGTGCGATTCGGTCGACGCTTACTTTGACCAGCAGAATGTCTATGACATCAACGTGCAGTCGACCTATGGTCTGACCGATGATGACCTTGCTGCGATCCAAGAGGTCGATGGCGTCGAGACGGCAGAGGGCATCTATACCGAGACCGCCTATACCGCCGTTGGCACCACGCATGAGCGTGTTGTCGTACAGAGTCTCTCTAAAGAGAATATTGACCAACCGGTGTTGGTGCGCGGCGAGCTGCCCGAGACTTCGGGCGAAGTGGCAGTGACCTCGCGCTTTTTGAAGGCTTCGGGCAAGAAAATCGGCGATACGGTGAGCTTTGCCGCCAACGATGCGAGCTCGTCGAACCAAAGCGCCAAGGACCAGTTTGCCGATGGGGACTACACCATCACGGCCGAGGTTCTCGATCCCACCGATGTGAGCTCCGACTCGACGGTCAACGCCTTTCGCGCTGCTTCGACTGCGGACTATAAGTTCTATGTGAGTGAGGATGCCGCGACGTCGTCGTCCTATTCCGCAATCCATGTGGTCGTCGAGGGGGCTAAGGACCTCAACTCCTATTCCGATGCCTATACGGCAAAGATTGACGAGGTCAAAGACAATATTGAGAAGATTCGCGACGAGCGCGAGAAGGCGCGTGCTCAGGAGCTGACGGTCGATACACCGGCGAGCTTGGACGCGGCTGAGCGTCAGGCGAATATGGTCTTTGGGATCGAGCAGGACAACATCAATCGCATGGCCGAGGGCAGCGACGAGCGCGCGCAGGCGCAAACCGACCTGGACCAGCGCCGCGCCGCCGCCGACCAGCAGTTTGCCGATGCCCGCGGCGAGCTCTCTGACCTGGGCGAATGCACCTGGTACATCCAGGACCGCGGCAATATCGCAAGCTACTCGAGCGTCGAGAGCGATAGTTCCTCAATCGAGGCCATCGCCACCGTATTTCCGTTTATCTTCTTTATCGTCGCCGTGCTCATCAGCCTCACCACCGCCACCCGCATGGTCGAAGAGGAGCGCACGCTTATTGGCCTGTACAAAGCACTCGGCTATTCGCGCGGACGCATCCTGTCCAAATACGTGGACTACTCGCTGTGGGCGTGTCTGATCGGTGGCGTGCTCGGCAATATCATTGGCTTTGTGGGCCTGCCGCTGTTCTTGTTTACGGTGTTCGACGACATGTACTCGCTGCCCCAGATGCTGCTTTCGTACGACATCGTGTCCTCGCTCGTATCGGTGGCGTTGTTTACCGTGGGCGTGGTGGGCGCCACGATTATCGCCTGCCGCCACGAGATGGCCGAGACTCCGGCCTCGCTCATGCGTCCCAAGGCCCCGCGCGCCGGATCGCGCATCTTGCTTGAGCGCATCGGCTTTGTCTGGCACCGCATGGGCTTTTTGAACAAGGTTGCCGCGCGTAACCTGTTCCGCTACAAAAAGCGTGCCTTTATGACCATCTTTGGCATTGCGGGATGCACGGCGCTCGTGATCTGCGGTATGGGTATCCGCGATACGTCGGTGGCGCTTTCGCCCAAACAGTACGGGCACATCACGCGCTACGACTTGCTTGCGGTCGCCAATTCTGACGATTTTTCGCAGACGTGCGCAGCACTGGATGAACGCAGTGCAGCCAAAGATTCCAATGTGACCGTGACTTCGACGCTGCCGATCATGACCGACAACGTCACCTTTACATTTGGCGGCAAGAGCGAGACCGTGCAGCTCATCGTGATTCCCGACGACCGCACGGGTGACTTGGGCGATTACGTGCGCCTGGAGGATGAGTCCAAAGAACCGCTCGCCCTGCGTGACGGGGATGTGTATTTGAGCAAGAGCTCTCAGCTGGTGCTGGGGATCAAGCCGGGTGACACGGCTCACGTCCAGGATTCGTCGCTCAATGTTGCCAAGGTCAAAGTCAGCGACATCTCGCTCAACTATCTGGGCAATACGCTCTATATGACGCAGAGCACCTATGAGCGCGCGTTCGGTCGAAGCGCGCGCCTCAACGGCATCCTTGCGCTGCTTAAGGGTTCATCGGGCGATCAGATTGCGTTTACCAAGCAACTCAAAAACGACGGATGGCTTACAATCTCGAGCACTGCCGAGCATTGGGAGAACTATGAGGCCAACTTCACCATCATCAATTCGGTCGTGGTGCTCGTGACCTTTATGGCGGCGTGCCTGTCGTTTGTGGTGGTGTTTACGCTGTCCAATACGAATATCTCGGAGCGCGAGCGCGAGCTGGCGACCATCAAGGTGCTGGGCTTCCGCCGCGGTGAGGTACACCACTACGTCAACAAGGAGACGCTGATTCTCACAGCAATCGGTGCCGCGCTGGGCGTGCCGCTGGGCGGCGCACTGGCCGAGAGCTTTACGTACATCCTGCAGATGCCGTCGCTCTACTTTGACGTTGAGGTCGAGCCGCTGAGCTACGTGCTGTCCGTTCTGCTGGCCTTTGCCTTTACGTTTATCGTCAACCTCGCTACCAATCGCACCCTCAATAAGATCGACATGGTCGGCGCCCTCAAGAGCGCCGAGTAACCTGCCAAAAAAGGGACAGGTTAATTTTGGCAGGTTTTATCTGCGTAAACGCCGAGCAACCTACGGCCCACCCGGCGTTTATTACTTCGACAGCTTTTGCTTGCAGGCGTGGATGAGGTCGTCGTAGTGGGCGATTTTGTAGTTGAGACGATCGAGACCGGCCTGCATTTCGACAATACGCTCGGTGACCTGGTCGCGCTGTTCTTCGAGAATGGCTCTGCGCGCCGCCATGGTTTCGTCACCCTGTTCCGGGAGCTGCATATATTCGATGAGCGCTTCGATTGACACGCTTGCGCCGCGCATGCACTTGACAAACTTGATGCGCGCGCAGTCTTGTTCATCGTAGTCGCGAATGCCATTTTCGTTGCGGTGTACACGAGGCAGCAAGCCAATACGCTCGTAATAGCGCAGTGTATCGGCCGAAATGCCATACTCCTTTGAAACCTCGGCGATCCTCATGCCAACTCCTTGGATGTCTTGCTAAGTTGCGGTGGAATAGTTCCTAGATTCGGTCGTTTGGGCCTTAAATAGGAACTATATCACCGCAACTTTCTGGTAATCGTGTGGTCCGGCGTGGATGAGGGGAACCTCGGCCTTTGCCGCCGGTTTTAAATAGGTCGTATGCCACAAAATGGGCCTATCTACTACGTTTAGTTGAAAACCCTTGACCATGCCGGAAAGATGAAAAATAAAACCGCAGGTAGAAGGCTTGTCGATTTTCGAAAAAGGTTGCTATGGTTGGCCCTTTCGAGCTAAACGTAGTAAATAGGCCCTTTTCTTGGCGAGCCATTGATCCGATGCCAATTTACGTGTCGCGACTGCCCCTGTCTTTCGTGAATTGCGGTGGAATAGTTCCTGAATAGCTTCGGTAAAGGCGAAAACAGGAACTATTCCACCGCAACTTTGGGGAGGGGCGTCGGCTGGGGCTTGCCGGCGAGACGGGGCGGACTAGGCTTGCTTGCGGTGCTTCCATTGTTTGCGGCACCAGTGCATGAGTGCTCCTACGACGGGGATGGTGACGAGGATTACCCATGCGGGATGGGGCTGTCCCAGGCAGAGCCACATGTAGAGGAACCAGGCAATAGCAGCCGCCGGGTAGACACTGCCGATGAGCTTAGACAGGCGGCGTCGGTCGATAAAGTCGCCAATTGCGTAGTAGACGGGAATCAAAAAGACGAGAAAGAGTCCCATACCCCACGTGCCGTAAGCAATGCCAAGCGCCAGATAGGCGAGGGCGACAATCGCGGGGAAGGGAAACTTGTTCCACGCACGTCCAAGCTTGGTGTGGAAGTGCTTGCCATGATGGTCGAGCTTGTCGTGCGCTTCCTTCCAGCTGGAAAACGTCTCGCCGTCGATGGTAACGGTGCCGTCGGCATTGGTGTGCACGCTATGCCCGTCGTCCTCAAGCGTATCAACGTGTACGCCGCCCGGCCCCACATGGACTTCTTCGCCCTTGCGGTCGTTGGTTACGTGGATTCCATTCCAGCCCACGTGAACCTCTTCGCCTTTATCGGGATCGATAACGTGGATACCGTGCGCAAGGGAAATGTCGACGAGTGGCTTGTCGCTGCGACTGGTGTTGTCGGCAGAATCCTCATCCTCTTCGGCCTCATCCGACGCCTCGGCTCCAGCATCGCTGTCCTCAGAGCAGTCAGCGTCATCTGCCGCCTCCCCATACAACAGCTCATCCAGCGACACGCCATACAGCGCGGCGAGTGCAATGAGGTTATCGGTATCGGGCGAGGATTCGCTGCGCTCCCATTTGCTGACAGCCTGGCGGCTCACGCCCAGTTGGGCGGCAAACGCTTCCTGAGAAAGCCCGGCAGCCTTGCGGCGATCGACGAGGCGTTGTGCCATCGCAAGATCCATGGTGGTTCCTTTCGTGAGGTGGCCGTAATCGAATGAGCCGAGTATGCCGAGAACAAGCGGCAGCGACCACCATTTCTAGTTAGAATCTGCCCCAACCCTACCGCAACTACCGGTAGCAACCCCCAACGACCAGCCATTTTGTGACAAATGTCAGTGCAAGTAACAGCCAGGTGCCCCCATCATTCCAAAATTTCAGACCAAGCACCCGCAGCAAGAAGACGACTAGCCTCGGCCTCCCCAGTTACCGCAGGAGGCCCCAGGGCTTACCTCCCAAATCTTTCCGCAGGACGGAAGGACCCCGCCGCGCGAAGCGCGCAGCGGGGTCCTGACATGTCCGAGGACGATTTGGGAGGTAAGCCCTGGGGCCTCCGATGGGAGCGGTCCCCGCCGAGGCTATTCGTCGCCGAAGCTGATGCCCAACGCCTTGGCCTCGCGTACCAGGTCGCTCTGGGGATCGACATACTTGAGCTTGCCGGCGACCTCCTCGAGCGGCATGTGGCACATCTTGCCGTCGCACAGGGCGATCATGTAGCCAAATTCGCCGCGCAGGCAGCCCAGTGCCGCCTCGACGCCGCACTGGGTCGCAAAGATGCGGTCCTGGGCGTCGGGCTGACCGCCGCGCTGCGTGTGGCCGGGGATGGCGACGCGGGTCTCGCGACCGGTCTTGGCCTCGATCTCCTTGGCGATGTCGTAGACGATCGATGGGCTCGTGCGCTCGGCGAGCTTCTTCTTGTACTCCTTCTTGGACAGCGCCGCATCCTCCTTAGAGATGGCGCCCTCGGCGACGGCTACGATGGTAAAGCGGCTGCCGGTCTCCATGCGATGCTCGATGGTCTTGATGACGTTATCCATGTCGTAGGGGATCTCGGGAATCAGGATGACGTCAGCGCCGCCCGCGACGCCGGCGTACAGCGGAATCCAGCCGACCTTGTGGCCCATGATCTCGATAACAAACACGCGACCGTGACTCGACGCGGTGGTGTGGATGTCGTCGATGCACTTGGTGGCGACGTCGATGGCGCTCGTAAAGCCAAACGTCATCTCGGTGCCCCAGGTGTCGTTATCGATGGTCTTGGGCAGGGCGATAACGTTGAGGCCCTCTTCGCGCAGGCGGTTAGCGGTCTTGGTGGAGCCGTTGCCGCCCAGCATAAACAGGCAGTCGAGCTGCAGCTTATGATAGGTGTGGACCATCGCCGGCACCTTTTCGACGCCATCGGCCTCGGGAACATCCAGGCGCTTGAACGGTGTGCGGCTCGTGCCCAGGATGGTGCCGCCGCGGGTGAGGATGCCGCTAAAATCGGCGGGCGACATGACGCGGAACCTGCTGTAGATAAGGCCCTGGTAGCCGTCCTCGAAACCGTAGATCTCGATAGGCTCTGCACTATTGGTCATGAGCGTTTTGACGATGCCGCGCATGGTGGCGTTGAGCGCCTGGCAGTCGCCGCCACTAGTAAGAAGACCGATCCTGAGCATGATGAATCCTTCCGGGCAAGTTATAACATGCGCATAAGTTTACCCCCGCACACTGTTGATACGGGGGTAAAACGTGTTAGCTCAAGCGTATGGAAATGTAAGCAACGTCAGGCGAGCGTAAGGACGACGGTGCCAGCTCCTTACAGCGCGAAGGCGTCGACGTCGCCCCAGTGGCGGCGCAGTGTGATGGCGGCGGCGGGTTCGGTATTGTCAAAGACGACCGACCATTGCGTGTTGCTGGTGATGTCTTCCGGATTGGGCTCTTGCGCCGCAGCGCGTAGGGCCTTCCAAGCGACTGCCTCGTCTTGGGCGCCGGCATGGGCGTCAAGGACATCGGCGATGGCGACGGCGCGCTCCTTGCCATGGCCAAGCTCGTCATTCTTTTGGTTGGGCAGCACTTCGTCACCATAACAGGCGTAGAAGTTCGTGACCTGGCGTACAGGAGTCGCTTTGAAAGCGCGGTCCGGATCGCGCGGATCCCACTCTACTACGCGCGCGTCACCGGCGGCGTCGTTGATAAAGAAGTGGTAATCGCGTCCTGCCATGGCGTGCATGTCGTAGGCGGAAAGCAGGTCGACAGCTTCTTGCGTGGTGGCGGCACGGTCGAGCACCAGACGGATGGCGAGCGAGGTATTGATGACGGGGCGCTGCGTGTCCTGGTCACAGGGTTTGGAATCCAGGGTGAGCACGGCAATGGACACGCCGCATTCGTTGACGCCGTCGAGCTGGGCAAACGGGCCCATCAACGCCGCGGCGCGTCCGGCGACGGAGTCAAGTGGAGTGTTGGCGCCCAGATTATTGAGGGCCGCAAGGCCGATGGAGGCATAGCCGTCGCGCGGGTGATTGCGCACCAGCAGCGTCGAGGTGTCGTCCTTAAAGTCGTAATTGCGACCGGTGCGCACGCGGCCTTCGGCATCTACGGCGACAAAAGCGCTGCAGGCAAACTGGGGCGCCTGGACATGTGCCGGCACGCCGGGCAACACCTGCGCCACCACAGCATCGATGTAGGCCTGATCGTCGCGCACATCGACGGCGATGACGCGGTCGAGGTCGTAGTCGTAAGCGATGTCGATCGCGTATAGGTCATAGCCATCCGCATAATCGGTCAAGCGTTTGAGCGATGCGGCGGACTTAATTTGCTTGCGGTAAACGATACCGGTGGCAGCGGCAAGGCCGACGGCGACCCCTGCAACGCCGCAAGCAGCGACGGTGGCAATGCTACGTGGCTTCATGACGGCTCCTCTCGTCCTGTTACTGCAATTGTCGCAAAAGGTGCGCGGGCGCAACGGTTCAACTTGGTGAGCGGCGTGAGATTAACCATGGAATGAAAGGCACGGCACTGGCACGGCGGGGGTATGCTGGAGGGGACCATCAACCCAGCGAAAGGGGAGAGCATGACGGATCAGGAAGCGCCCGAGCGCGTGCACGTGACAGCCGACGATATCGAGGCCGCCAACGACCTCATCGACTTTATCGAGGCGTGCCCCAGCATGTTCCATACGGCGGCGACCATTATGGCCGAGCTCGACGAGGCGGGCTTTACCTACCTGCCCGAGAACGCGGCATGGGATATTGAACCGGGCGGTCGCTACTACACGCAGCGCAACACCTCGAGCGTCATCGCCTTTAAGGTGGGCGAGGACCTGGCTGCGACGTGGGGCGAGGACGGCGTTGCCGGCGACTATCATTTTCAGCTCACGGCGTCGCACAGTGATTCTCCGACGTTTAAGGTCAAGGCCGTGCCCGAGCTTGACGGTGCAGGCGAGACGCTGCGCCTGAACACCGAGGCCTACGGCGGCATGATCGACTACACCTGGTTCGACCGTCCGCTGGCGCTGGCCGGTCGCGTGCTGGTGCGCGAGGGCGACCGTATCGAGAGCCGCTTGCTTGCCACCGAGCGCGAGGTCGCTATCATCCCGAGCCTTGCCATCCATATGAACCGCGGCGTTAACGAGGGCTTTGCGCCCAACCGCGCCGTCGACCTGTGCCCGCTCATCAGCGCCGGCGAGCTTAAGCAGGGCGACTTTGACGCCCTGATCGCCGACGAGCTCGATGTGGAGCCCGAGCAGATCTTGGGCCGCGACCTGTTCCTGGTCAATCGCCAGGATGCGCGTATTTGGGGCTGGGCCGATGAGTTTATCTCGACGCCCAAGCTCGACGACCTGGCCTGCGCCTACACCTCGCTGCAGGCATTTTTGGGTGCCGAGAATGCGCACGACGTTTCGGTCTTTTGCTGCTTTGATAACGAGGAGGTTGGCTCTGAGACCAAGCAGGGCGCCATGTCGACCTTCTTGGCCGACGCACTGCGCCGCATCAACGGATCGCTGGGCTTTGACGACGAGTCGTACCACCGTGCGCTTGCCGCTTCGATGCTCGTGAGCTGCGACAACGCGCATGCCGTGCACCCCAACCACGCCGAGAAGTGCGACGCCCGCAACCAGGTTGTGCTCAACGGCGGCATCGTCATCAAGGAGGCCGCCAACCAGCACTACTGCACCGATGCCTTTAGCCGCGCGGTGTTCCAGGCCATCTGCGATGACGCCGACGTACCCACGCAGGCCTTCGCCAACAAGAGCGATATGGCAGGAGGTTCCACCCTGGGCAATCTGTCCAACATACAGGCGAGCATGCATGCCGTGGACGTGGGCCTGCCGCAGCTGGCCATGCACTCAAGCTACGAGACCGGCGGCGTCCGCGACGTCATGTACGCCATCCGCGCCCTCACCGCCTTCTACGAGCGAAACCTAACCATCAACGGCGCCGAAAGCGTGGAGCTCTAGCCATGGGCGCCGAGGTCGACGAATCGGTTCGCGCTCCGGAAGACAGCCGCCCGTCCATCAGGCATTTCAGTCTCATGAATTCACTGCTCGCGGTGGTTAATCGAAGTCCCCACGACTCTATGGACAGTACACTCGCCCGCTATTTTCTGGAGCGGTTCGACCGACTCGCCGACCTTAACGTCTATGACGTAGCCGAGGAGTGCTATACATCGCGTTCGGGGATTCGGCGTTTCTGCCAATCGATTGGTTTGGATAACTTCTCGGACCTTAAATCTTATGCGTGGGAATGATCGCGTCACCGCCGGCTATTCTCGCGCTATACCGATCATGAGAACTACCGGGACTATCTTGTGGCGGCGCTCGCCGAGATGGACCGTACAATCAACGAAGCCGTTCCCGAGGAGACGCTCGATCGTCTGGCGCGGCTGCTGTATCGGTCCAGGCGCATCGTGATCCTTACCTCTGACTTTTCGAGTGGCGCCGTGAGGCAGTTCCAACAGTCGATGCTCTACCTGCACAAGGTAATTGATATCATCACCGATTCGACGGGAGATATCACTCAACTCGAAGCGTTGACCGGTGACGACGCCCTTGTCGTTATCTCGGAGCACGGAAATTACGCACGGGCTGTTCGTACGACCCTCGCGGATTCACCAGTCGTGAGTGTGCTCGTCACCGTCGATGCCGATGGCGATACCATGGCGAACTTCGCGCATGCCGTTCGCCTCTCTCCGGCGCCGGCGACGGAGGGACGCACCGTGTTCGCGCAGTACGGCATCACCTATCTCCTTGATCTTCTCTACAACCGATACTTTGTTCTCTATGGCGGTTCCGAGCTCGCTCGGTTCGCCTAGGGTCCAAATCCCGAACCCCGCGCTGAGAGGGGTCCGTTATATGATGCAGCCATCAGCAAGCGCGCGCTGAGATGCACTACATCAACGGTGAAGGGATAGGCTTCATGGCAGCCAAGAAAGACTATGCAGCGATGTGCTCGGCCATCGTGTCCGCATGCGGTGGCGA
This sequence comes from uncultured Collinsella sp., assembly GCA_934654775.1. Taxonomy (GTDB): domain Bacteria; phylum Actinomycetota; class Coriobacteriia; order Coriobacteriales; family Coriobacteriaceae; genus Collinsella. Next base: position 199,357 of record CAKUGR010000001.1, on the reverse strand, counting down.
GCAAAATATTGCCAACGTCGCGCACTGCATGACCCGCTTGCGACTTCAGCTTAAAGATGCCAGCACGTTTGACGAGAACGCGGCAAAGGCGGTTTCCGGCGTGATCGGGCTTGTCGTCCAGAACGGTGAATATCAGTTTGTGATCGGACAGGACGTACCGAGTCTTTACGAGGAGTTTCTCAAGATCGAGGGCATTGCGGCGGGCGGCTCGGTTGACGATCCGCAGGCGGCAATGGTCGACCACAAGGATCACGGAAGCGTCGTCAACGCTATCCTCTCATTCCTTGGCGGAACGTTTTCCCCGGTCATTCCGGTTATCGTCGCCGGCGGTCTGACGGGTGCCGTGCTCACGCTCCTCGTCAACTTCTGCGGCGTTTCGAGCGATTCGGGCACGTATCAGTTCTTTTCCTGCATCAATCAGGCGACGTTCTATTTCCTGCCGGTCTTCATCGGCTTTTCCGCCGCCCAGCGCCTCAAGTCCAACGGCTATCTCGGTGCGTTCCTGGGCGCGGTGCTGCTCTTCTACACCATCGGTCAGGGCAACGATACCGCCTATGATTTCTTTGGCTTTGCCGTTCCCGCGGTGAGCTACAACTCCACGGTCTTCCCCGTCATCCTGGGCGTGCTGCTCATGAGCGTGGCTTATCGCTGGTTCCAGAAGGTTCTGCCCGAGGTTCTGCGCACGGTTTTCGTTCCGCTGCTCACCATGCTGGTGACCGTGCCCGTTACGTTGCTCGTTCTGGGTCCCATTGGCTACACCGTGGGCACTGTACTTGCCGACGTGCTCATCAACGTCTATCGCGCTTGCCCCGCTGCTGCTGTCGCGTTCGTGGGTTGCTTCACCCCGTTCCTCGTCTTCTTTGGTATGAATAATGCGCTCTACCCGCTGCAGTTCATCCTTATGGCCGAGGTCGGTTCCGACCCGCTCATCTGTGCCGGCATGACCGCCGCCAACCTTGCCGTCGCCGGTGCGTGCCTTGCCGCCGCAGCCGTCGAGACCAAGGTGGAGGAGCGTTCCGTCGCGGTGGGCGCCGGCGTCACGGCTATGTGCTCTATTACCGAGCCGGGTGTGTACGGCGTGCTGTTCACCAAGCGCTTCCCGCTCGTGGGCGCCATGGTCGGTGGCTGCATTGGTGGCATTATCGCCGGCATCACCGGCATGACGCAATACGTCATTACGGCGTGCAGCTTCATTGCTTTCCCGGCGTATATCGGTGCGGACGGTTCGCTCACGAATCTTGCGCTTGCACTCACGGTCATGGCCGTGTCTCTCGTCTGCGCCTTTGTGTCGACGTTTGTGCTCGGTAAGCGCGCCGCCATCAAGGAGCAGGCCGCGGAATAACGGGGCTAACTTCTGTCAAATCGCCTGAGTCGGGCGCCTTTTCTTGGCGTCCGCCGCTCGGGCTCCGTCGATTATTGGAGACAACCATGGCATACACTACCACGGCTTTCCCGGAGGGGTTCCTTTGGGGCGCCGCTACGAGCGCCTACCAGGTCGAGGGCGCTGCGTATGAGGACGGCAAGAAGCCGTCTCAGCAGGACATCATCAACCAGCACAGCTACGAGGAACGTGGGTTTGCTACGGCCGATATTGCGAGCGACCACTATCATCACTTCCGTGAGGATGTGGCGCTCATGGCCGAGATGGGGCTCAAGGCGTACCGCTTCTCGATTGCTTGGTCGCGCGTGATTCCCGATGGCACGGGTGCCGTCAACCCGGCGGGTATCAAGTTCTATCATGATTTGATCGATGAGCTTTTGGCGCACGGTATTGAGCCGATCGTGACACTCTACCACTATGATCTGCCTTGGGCGCTTGTGGAACGTTACGGCGGTTGGATTTCACGTCAGGTGATCGACGATTTTGAGGCCTACGCCCGCTTTGTGATCAACGAGTTTAAGGGCCAGGTCAAGTACTGGACGACCATCAACGAGCAATCGATCATCGTTCAATACTGGACGCAGAAGTGCTATATCCCCGAGGAACTGAGGGGCGACAATCAGCTACGCTACCAGATCAACCATCACATGAACCTGGCGCATGCCGTGGCATGCAATCTGGTTCATGAGCTTGTGCCCGGTGGCATGGTGGGATCGGTGATTGGCTATTCGCCTATTTACCCTCTGACCTCCCACGCCGAGGACGTGATGGCCGCGCAGAACGCGCACGACCTGCGCAACGGCTATTACCTGGATATCTACTTTAAGGGCCGCTATACAGATTCTGCCATGGCCTATCTTGAACGTCACGGCCTGGCGCCCAAGATTGATCCGGGCGATATGGAACTCATTGCGAGTGGCACGTCTGACATGCTCGGCATCAACTACTATGCGAGCGAATGTGCACGATGGTGCCCCGACGACGGTTCCAAGCAGATGCGCTGGAATGGCGTGAACCTCACCGGTAAGAAAGGTGACATTAACGGGTTCGAAACCCATCCCGGGTTCTACGAGATGTGTAAAAATCCCAACCTCGATACGAATGATTGGGATTGGGCGATCGATCCGATCGGTCTTGAGTATCTGTTGCGCGATATCTACATGCGTTACAACAAACCGCTCATGGTATGCGAGAACGGACTGGGGGCGTTCGACGAGCTCACGGCGGATGGCCGCGTTCATGACCCGTACCGTATCGACTACCTGGAGAAGCATATCGCGGCCATGAAGCGTGCCATGGATTACGGCGTTGAGATGCTTGCTTATTGCCCGTGGTCGGCGCTCGACCTGCTGTCGACGAGCAACGGCGTCAAGAAGCGTTATGGCTTTATTTATGTCGATCGCACCGATGACGACCCGCGCGAGTGCAAACGTTACCGCAAAGATTCGTTTGCTTGGTACAAGGACGTTATCGAGCGCAACGGTGCAGGCCTTTCTCTGTAGATCTGTTTAAGGGCGGCACACGCTCGCATGTAAAGGGCGCCTCTCGGGGCGCCCTTTTTGTTTGTACAGGGTATGACATATTTCAATAACTGCTATACATGCTTTACGTATTGACCATAGTATTTTATGATTGGTTTAGGATGATAAGGAGGAACCATGACTACGGCGGCAGCTCAGATTAACGTGCGTCTCGATGCCAACCTCAAGCGAACCGGCGATGCTGCGCTCTCCAGCGCCGGCATGACACCGAGCCAAGCGGTGCGTGCGCTCTGGCAACTTGCGGCATCTCTGGCTGATCGGCCCGGCGTGCTCCAGGACATCCTTTCGCCCGATCGAGCCCGAGCGGAGCAACGCGAGCGCGAGAAGGCTGCCAAACGCAAGCTCGAGCTTATCGATCAAGGTTCAGAACTGTTTATCACCGCCTGCCGTGAGTCGGGAATCGACTTGGCTAAGGCGCAGCCCTCGGGCGATGAAGAGCTCAAACGGAATGCCTATGCGGATCGCTATGGCGAGGAGATGGGCTGGTTGTATGAGTGAGGCCCCAAAACGCATTTTGGTCGATACCAACGTATGGCTTGATTACTTCATTCCTTCAAGGCGCGGCCGCTCGGCGGCGATTGATTTTTTGCGCGATGCGTGTGCGGCACAGGTTGAGCTGCTGTATGCAGCAACATCATCGAAGGACCTGTTCTATTTGATTTCGAGTGAACACAAGGCATGGTATCGACGAGAGCATGGCTCGCTTTCTCAAGATGCCGCTGCCGCAGCGACGTCACTTGCATGGGACTGTCTCGACGTGCTGTCACAAATTGCAACGCCGGTGCCCTGTGACCTGAGCGACATATGGATGGCGAGCAAACAGCGCGAGCTCCATAACGATTATGAAGACGATTTAATCATCGCGGCGGCGATGCGTGCAAAGGTAGACCTTCTGGTCACCAACGATGTCAAACTCTGTTCACACGCGCCGGTTGCCGCAATGAATGTAGAAGACGCAAAGAATTACTTGGCAACGCTCTAGCGATTTGAAGTCCCCGCAGGTAGAACAAAAGTCAGCGAGAGCCTGCCGTTTGAGTCAAGGTGCCGTGAAATGAAAAGGCGCTGACCTTCTGGTCGCGCCTTTGAAATTGAACGGCAGATTGGCCAAACGGCGGGCTCGCAGCGTCGACCGGTCCGCCGTTTGTTAAAACGGCGGAACCTATGGGGCTCGCAGCGTCGAGTAGTTCCGGCGTTCGGTAGAACGCCGGAACAAATTAATGCTCGATCCAGCAGCGGAGCGTTTCTCCGGCCTGCAGATGGCGTAGATTCTCGGCGGCAATGTCGACCACGTTGTTGAGCGTGGCCTCCAGGTGGAACCAGCCGGAAATGTGTGGCGTGATGAGCATATTGGGTGCATCCCACAGCGGGCTTGTCGCGGGCAGCGGCTCGGGATCGGTGACGTCGACCGCGGCGCCGGCAAGGTGCCCCAACTCAAGGGCGGCGACCAGGTCGTCGGCAACCACGAGGTCGCCGCGACCGCCGTTGGCAAAGAAAGCGCCCGGCTTCATTGCGGCAAAGAACTCGGCATTCGCCAGACCACGGGTCTCGGGAGTGCTGGGCATAAAGGACGCGACGATGTCTGCTTCGGCCAAGCGCTCGGGCAGGGCGTCCATGCCGTCCATGTCCTCAAACACGATGGGGTAGACGAGCGGATGGCGCTTGATGCCGCGGACATGTGCGCCCATGCTGCGGCAGAGCGTGGCAAAATGGCCGCCGATATCGCCTGCGCCCAGCACGAGCACGTTGGCATTTTTGAGCGAGGTGACCGGACCCAGGTCCTCCCAGCGATGCTCACGCTGCAAGTCTTGGTAGCTGGGCAGGCGCTTCATCATAGAAAGAACCATGGCAAACATGTGCTCGCTCACGGCCTGGCCGTAGGCGCCCACCGAGCAGGAGAGCTTTGCTTCGGCCGGTACGGTGCCGGCGGCAAGGTAATCGTCATAGCCCGCGCTCTGCAACTGAAGAAGCTGCAGGTGCTCGCATGCCGTGAGCATGGCGGGGTCGATGTTGCCCAGGATGACGTCGGCATCGGCGACCTGTTCGCGCGTGACGGCGTCGGCGCTCGTGTAGACAAAGTCCTCGCCCGGAGCACTCGACTCAAGAATCGCGCGATGACGATCATTGACGGGCAACAAAACCAAGATGTTCACAAGCAATCCTCTCCGCTCACCTGCCAAAAAGGGACAGGTTTATTTTGGCAGGTTTTATCAGGCAAAACGTTCAAATAAAACGCCGGATGCAAGACGGGTGGGCCCGCCAGCATCCGGCGTTTGCACGGCTACCAGCTCAGCAGCTCGTAACCATCCTCGGTCACGACCAACTGCACCTCGCACTGGGCGGAGTCGCTACCGTCTTTGGTGCGCACGCACCAGCCGTCGCCCTTGCTGATCTTGATGTCGGGCTTGCCGGCGTTGACCATGGGCTCGATGGTAAAGACCATGCCCGGCACCATGATGGTATCCACGTCGGGCGCCTCGGTGGTAAAGCCTACAAACGGGTCCTCGTGGAACTCCTTGCCAATGCCGTGTCCGCCGTACTCGCGCACCACGCTAAAGCCAGCGTCCTCGACCGTCTTTTGCACGGCCTCGGCCATCACGGACAGCGGCAGCCACGGCTTGACAGCGGCAAGGCCCGCCTCCACGCTCGCACGGGTGACGTCGACCAGGCGCTGGCGCTCGGCCGAAACCTTGCCAATGCAGAACATGCGGCTCGAATCGCTATAATAGCCGTCCAGGATCGTGGAGCAGTCCACGTTGATGATGTCGCCCTCGTGCAGCACGTCCGTATCGCAGGGAATGCCGTGGCAGACCACATCGTTGATCGAGGTGCACACGCTCTTGGGATAGCCCTCGTAGTTGAGGTCGGCCGGCGTGCCACCGTGCTCGACGGTGTAGTCGTAGATCATCCGGTCGATCTGGTTGGTGGTCATGCCCGCGGCGATGTGCTCGCCCACGTAGTCGAGCACGCTCACGTTGATGGCTGCCGAGCGCTTAATGCCCTCGATGTCGGCGGGCGTCTTGTAGAGCGTGCGAGGCAGAACGTTCCAGCCCTCCTCCCACAGGCGCTCGAGACGCTCATCGAAGGCGCTGTGACATTTCTTATATTTTTTGCCGCTACCGCACCAGCAAGCGTCGTTGCGGCCGGGCACAGGTCCATTGTCATACATGGTTAACTTCCTTTCATCCGCAGCTAGTATAGCCCACCCGCAGAGCAGCTCATTTGAGACGGGGCTAATTTGACTGGTATAAGACGTGTCGTATCAGTCAAAAAAGCCCCGTCCCAAATGAGCTGCTGTTGGGCGGCCGCGGGTTAGTAACTTACTTGGCAGGGGATGCCGAGGGCTTGGACCCGCGCGGCGATGGTGTCGAGCGCTTTGGGCGCGGCTTTGGCAAGGCCGGCAGCCGGCGTCTCGCGCGCCACCGTGTAGATGGTCGCCTCTTGCGGACGAATACGCTCAAGCGCCGCAAGCCAGGGGCCAACGTACCGCTCGCCCGTGTTGTCGACGGACTTGCCCTGGTACTCACCGGTCAAAAAGATGGTTTGAATAATGACGTGCCCATCAAAGCTCGCGAACGTCTCGATTTGGTGCTCCACGTCATAAGGGCCAACAGGCTGGTCGAGCAGCCGGATAAACGCCGGGTCGACGGTATCGAGCTTGAGGATGTTGTCGTCGACCATCATGAGCGCATCGTGCACGGCGGGCTGGTCGGCGCGCGTGCCGTTGGAGAGCACGGCGATCTTGGTGTCCGGCGCCAGCTCATTGCGCAGGCGTACAGCCCCGGTGATGGCCTGCGGAAACTCGGGCGCGGCAGTGGGCTCGCCGTTGCCGGCGAAGGTAATCACGTCGGGCAACTCGCCCTCGGCGGCCATCTCGCGCAGCTTGGCCTCGAGCGCATCGAGCACCACGGCTGCCGTGTTGTATGGCTCATGGCACGGGCGCTCGCCGTTAAAGCCGTTTTCGCAGTAGATGCAGTCGAACGTGCAGATTTTGCCGCTCGCCGGCATCATATTGACGCCGAGTGAAAGCCCCAGGCGACGGCTGCGGACAGGCCCAAAGATCGGACTCGCATTTAAAAACGTAGACATAGGCACATGCTCCTCAAGACAGTTGAGCCTAAGCATAGCAGCGTCGCCGACGTGCAGCCCGCGTGCCTGGGTGCTATTGATTAAGCCGAAATGAGCTCTGTCCCCTCGCGTTCGACCTCCTCTAGCAATCGCATAAGGGGCGAGAACTGACATCCATGGATTACACATGGATCGCCGAGATCAAAAGCGAGCTTCCGAGGTGGCGGAAGAAGTGCGATAGGTACAATCGCTAGCTCTTATCCGTTACTCCAGCCCTCGATCGAGAAGATCGGGCATGGAGAGCGCGACCTCAATGGTGAAACGTGCGCTGAGCATGTCCTCGCCGGTATCGAGCGGTATGGAGAACATTTCGCGGGCCTTGCGCAAACGGTAGAAGAACGTGTTGCGGTGGACGTACAGCTCGTTCGACGCCGCGGTCGCGTCGCCGGGATGCTCCAGAAACGCCTTGATGGTTGCGATGTACTCGGTACCCTTGGCACGGTCGTAGTCGAGCGCGGCGAGGATACGCTGATCGCATAGCAGGCGCGTTCCGCGATGGCTTGCGTTGGCGACGGAGACGGCCATGGCGCGCAGGCGATGGTGCCAGTGCAGCGAGACGATGGAGTCGTCGTCGACGGCCGACGAAAGCTGGATGCACTCTTCAAAGCCAACCGGGCACAGTAGGATGTTTTCGAACGGCTCGCTCACATAGGCGCGCAGCGAGTTGTTGACCAGCAGCGCCGCAAGCGGGGGGTTGTCGAGCGTAAGCTCCTCGAGCTTCTCGTAATAGGGAAACGCCGGGCCGTCGATGTGCGGCATGGGGAGCAGCATACAGAACGTGTTGCGGTGGGTGACCCAGATGCCGTGGGGAAAAACGTCTTTCATAAGGCGCCCGACATGCGAGCTGTACGTGGGGGAGGCGAATAGCCGCTCCCCTTCGACGGTGAGCATGGCATAGGCACCGGAGGTGTCGACGCCGGCGTCGGCGAGCCTGCCCGTCGCGTCTTTGGTTTGGGTGAACCGCCCGTCGAGAATATCCGACAGGACCGACGCCCCTTGGTTGGAGCTGGTGGCCACATCGGTCATGCGGTCGATGATGATGCCCGCCAAGGAACCCGCATAGTCGATAAGCTCCAGGTCGTAGCCGGTAAAGGCTCCCTGGGGCTTGTAGACGTCAAACCGACCGAGTTCCAAGCGCTTGTAGTAGACGACGCTCGTGACCCAGTTCTCGTCGTTCGAGATGTCGTGGCTCGCGTCGGGGTAGTGCTTGGCACGGGCGTTTTCGACGATGCAGTCACGGTCGATGACGGCCTGGACTTCAGGTGCGATGTAACCTGTCTTGAGCTGGGCGGCGATATCCTCGCGCGCATCGGAGAACTCGCCCACGTGGGCGAGGATGCGACCATCGGTGTTGACCACAATGGTGGGCAGCCCTAAGACGTTGTAGGCGCGTTGGACGAACTGGCGGATGTTGTGCGTGTGCTGGAAGGTGTCGAACAGACGGCCCTTCATGGCGTCGATGGCTACGACCTGCTGGGGTATGCGGTCAAAGCGCTCGAACGCCTTGCTTATGGGGAGCGACGTGGCTGCAACGATGCACGACGTGCTGGCATGCACGGCGTCGTCGGGAATTGCCGCGTGGTAGAGGACGAGCGATACGGTCCCCGGCGGTGTCCACGGTCCGCCGAAGTCGCCCGGGCGGCACAAGACGAGCTCTCGCATGCCCAAAGGGGTGACACGAGCTTCACTCGCCCGGGCGGCCAAGTCGACGGCGGTAATGCATACGACCTCTTGGTTGAGAGCGAACTCGGTCGCCGCTCGACAATCGACGACTTCGAGTTCGGCGAGGATCGAGCGAATTTTCATGGAGCCTCCAGCTCAACGTTCGCGGTCGGTTATATACCGCTCGCAGTTTGCTAGCGGCTCGGTTCGTTTGAAATTGTACGCGCGCACAAGCGCCGCGTCCACGCCAAGCCAATGCTTAATCGGGCACACATAGCGGGTGCTCGCCCTTGCGTCGGATACTCATGGTACAGGAGAAACCCAGACAGAAAGGGCACAGGGCCCATTCGCAAGGGAAGGGATTGGTCGTATGACTAAGATCGTCGGCGTATCGTTCGGTACCAAAAACGGCAACAACGATACCATCTGCAAGGTCGCTCTGCTCGCCGCCCAGGAGGCTGGCTGCGAGATCGAGTTCATCCGTGCGATGGACCTCAATATCAAGCACTGCACCGGCTGCATCGCCTGCGTCAAGGCCCTTATGAGCGGCCGCGGCAACATGTGCATGCACAAGGACGACTTCGACTGGCTGGCATTCAAGATGTTCAACGCTGACGGCGTCATCATGTGCGACCCCATCTTCGAGACCGGCGCTTCGGGCCTCTTCCACACCATCATGGACCGCTTCGGGCCCCGCATGGACACCGGCAACAACTACATCTGCACCGAGATCGCCAACAAGATGGGCAAGCCCGAGAACGCGCCTAACCCCGCGATCATGAGCCCCAAGGTCGTGTCCTACATCGGCATCGGCGGTTCTGACTGGGGCACCCACGTCGAGTCCGAGCACCAGATCCAGTCCATGACCCCCGCTTGGAAGGTCATCGACAACGAGTGGGTGCCCTGGGCCAAGACCGCCCTTATGCAGGACGAGCTCATCGAGCGCGCCCGTGAGATCGGCACCAACATCGCCGAGGCCGCCAAGGACATCGAGCACGCCGAGTTCAAGGGCAAGAAGGGCGTCTGCCCCCACTGCAACTGCAACGACTTCTACCTGGTCCCCGGCGAGAACCGTGCCATCTGCTGCGTGTGTGGTCTCGAGGGCACCGTGGATGTCGTCGACGGCGTCGTAACCGTCTCCTATAAGGACGAGGACCTGCACAAGGCCCACGACACCATCTCCGGTAAGAAGATCCATGGCGAGGACATCGGCCGCAACGAGGGCATCCTGGCCGAGATGAAGAAGACGCCCGAGTACAAGGAGCGTGTCGCCTTCTACCGCGATGCCATCCAGCCCGTCATGCCCGAGCGTGACTAGCACATAGTTTGCTCCCCAGCGGGCCCTGCCAAGAAACCCTATTTGGTAGGGTCCGTATTTTGTCCGCTTATATCGGAAGGTTGACCGCCATGCCTATGAAGAATTCGACCAAGCTCGTCAAGGTCCTTCTTACCAATATCCCCATCGCCATCTCCATCTCGCTGGTCGCCAGCTACATCGGAATCTCGTCTGCGGGGCTGCCCGCCGAGGCGTTCATGCCCGCGTTCATCCAGTCGACGCTTATGAACACCGCCATGTCCTACGTCATCTCGTTCTTCATTGGTTGGTTCGTCCCGTCCGAGAAGTGGGGCTTCGCCTTTGCCGGCACCTGCGGTGCCAAGCCGTCCGACGGCCTTAAGTTCGGTCTACTGCTCAACCTGGTCGTCAACACCGTCTACGTCGCCATCAACGCGATCATCCTCACCTATGTGAACGCTATCGTCATGCAGGGCATGCCCCTGGCCGCGTTCCCCTTTGCGCTCATGGGGTCGCTTCCCCAGTGCTGGATCGTCGGCTACGTCGTCTCGTTCGTGTGGGCACGTCAGGCCGAGTCCATCGCCCGCAACCTCATGAGCGATCCCGAGCCACAGATGCACTAGACGGTTCGCTTGGATGTTTGTGCGTGCGCACATTGAGCCTGTGTCTGCCCAGGTCCAGGCTTATAGATAACGAAGTTCTATCGGCGGGGCATTCGGCCCCAACGTAAAGGAGAAGATATGAAGCAGCTCGAAACCGACGTAGTCGTCGTCGCAGCCGGCCTGTCCGGTCTGGCCGCGTCCGTCGCAGCCGCCGAGTCTGGCGCCCGCGTCATCACCCTCGAGAAGGCCGCCAACACCGGCGGTGCCGCCAATATGGGCATGGGCCCCGCCGCTGCGGGTTCCCCCATCCAGAAGGCAGCCATGATCGAGGTCACCCCCGGCGAGCTGTTCCGTCGCCACATGTTCTTTACCCATTACCAGGTCGACGCCCGTCTCGTTCGTGCCTACTACTTCAAGTCCGGCGACACCATCCAGTGGCTCATGGACATGGGCGTCGAGTTTGACTCCGTCCGCCCCGCCTTCCGCGCCCGCGAGCGCAACCGTGCTTACGCCGACGGCGAGTACACCTGGCATGTCGTACGGCCCGAGGACGGCTCCGAGCCCGGTCCCCGCGCCGCAACGACCATGACCAAGCGTATGACCGAGCGCGCCCAGGAGCTGGGCGTCGAGTTCATGCTCGAGACCCCCGCTTCCTCCCTCATCACCAACGACGAGGGTGCCGTCTGCGGCGTCCGCGCCACCGAGAAGAACGGTGAAGAGATCGAGATCTCCTGCAAGAGCGTCATCGTCGCAACCGGCGGTTTCGGCCACAACACCCAGCTCATCAAGGAGAAGATCGGCCTCGACTGGGGTAAGAACCTCTTCTCCTTCGCCATCCCCGGCATGGACGGCGACGGTATCAACATGTGCCACGAGGTCGGCGCCGGCCACACGCCCGTCACCATGGAGCTCATGTACCAGATCCCCGACAACATGAACCACTTCTACATCGAGGGTGCGTTCCGTCAGCCCTGCTACTGGTGCGACCGCAACGGCGAGCGCTTCATGCCCGAGGACGAGATCTACAACACCACCTTCACCGGCAACGCCATCAATCACCTGCCCGGCAAGGTCGGCTATGCCATCTTCGACGCCAAGATGCTCAAGCGCTGGAAGAAGAACGGTCCCGACATCATCTCCCACATCCACCCGCACGACCTGTACGAGGGCTTCGAGGAGCAGTGGGAGCGCGATTTGGCCGACGGCTACGAGCCCATCTGCCAGGCCGATACCCTCGAGGAGCTCGCCGAGAAGGCCGGTATCGACGTCGATGGCCTGATTGCAAACGTCGAGGAGTACAACGACATGTGCGCCGAGGGCTGGGACAGCCTGTTCGAGAAGGAGCGCGAGTTCATGCAGCCCCTGGAGAAGGGCCCCTTCTACTGCTGCAAGCAGTACATGGGCGCGTACGGTACCCTGGGCGGCGTGCTCATCAACCACAAGATGGAGGTCATGGACGAGGAGTCCCACGTCATCGACGGCCTGTACTGCGTGGGCACCGACGCCTGTACCATTTACGGCGACTCCTACAACTTCTGCATTCCCGGCAACACCATGGGCTTCTGCCTCAACTCCGGCCGCATTGCCGGTGAGAACGCCGCAGCCAAGCTCTTCGAATACTAAAAGCGTGCGCACGGGGCATCCTGTGCGAACTCGGTGCGCCCGTCGGGTCCTGCGGCCTGGCGGGCGCGCTTTTTGCAAAGAAACCCCTGCGACAAGGGAGGAACAACGTGAAGCTGACGATTAATGGCCAGCAGGTCGAGGCGGACGAGGGGACGACCGTCCTCGACGCCGCGCTCGACGCGGGCATCTTCATCCCGCATTTGTGCAAGCATCCCGATCTGGAGGCGGTCGGCGGTTGCCGTCTGTGCATGGTGTGCGTCGACGGATCCGATGAGCCCGTGTGCGCCTGCAAGACCGAGGTGGCTGACGGCATGGTGGTCGACTCCGCCGCGCCGGGCGCCGAGCGCGTGCGCAAGACGGCCATGGAACTCATCTTGGCCACGCACCCCACCGATTGCACCGGCTGTCCCAAGTACGGCACCTGCGAGCTGCAGTCCATGTACCAGTACATGGGCGTCTCGCCCACGAAGTGGCGCGTTAAGAGCCGCGTCGTGTCGACCGACGAGTCCAACCCCCTCATCACCCATATGTTCACCCGTTGCATCCGTTGCGGCCGCTGCGTGCGCGCCTGCAACGACCTGCGCGGCGTCGGCGTGCTTGGCTACCAGCACACCGAGAAGGGCATCCGCATCGGCACCGACGGGCTCGTGTCGCTCGAAGAGGCGGGCTGCCGCTTCTGCGGCGCCTGCGTCGAGGTGTGCCCCACCGGTTCCATCGTCGACGTGCTGCGCGAGGCATCAGCTGGCTCGAGCCGTGCCGATGCAGTCGTGCCCTGTCGCAGTACCTGCCCGGCACATATCGACATCCCCGATTACCTACGCCGCATCCGCGAGGGCAAGTGGGGCGAGGCAGCCGCCGTCGTGCGCGAGAAGGTGCCCTTCCCCGAGACTCTGGGCTCCATTTGCACCCACAACTGCGAGTCGGCCTGCAAGCACAACGAGCTCGACCAAGCGCCCGTGTCGGTGTGCCGCCTCAAGCGCGCGGCAGCCGTGCGCGACGACGGTGCGTGGAAAGAACTCGTACGTCACGAGCCTCTCACCGGCAAGAAGGTAGCCGTGGTGGGAGCCGGTCCCGCCGGCCTGACCGCTGCGCAGTTCCTGGCTCAGAAGGGTCATGCCGTCACGGTGTTCGAGGCCAACGAGAAGACTGGCGGCCAGATGCGCTACGGTATCCCGGCCTACCGCCTGCCCGATGCCGTGGTCGACGGCGAGGTCGCTGCGATCCTCGAGACCACGCAGGCGACTGACGCCGAGCCGCGTATCCAGATCAGGTGCTCCGAGCGCGTGGGCGATCCCGTTGGGTTGCTCGGACAGGGGTACGACGCGGTCCTCGTGGCGGTCGGCACCCATGCGGGCGTTCGTCTGGGTATGCCCGGGTGCGACCTCGACGGCGTCTACGTCAACACCGATTTCCTCAAAGCCGCCCGCAACGGCGAGTCCATGGACGCCTCGGGCGACGTGGTCGTGCTGGGTGGCGGCAACGTGGCCTACGACTGCGCCCGCACCGCCGTGCGCCTGGGCGCCGCGAGCGTGCACATGGCCTGTCTCGAGGCCGTCGACGCCATGACGTCGACTCCCGAGGAGCGTGCCGAGGGCGCCGAAGAGGGCATCGTTTTGCACGACGCCTACGCGTTCACGTCTATCAACGAGTCCGAGCCCGGTAGCGGCCGTGTCGGTTCGGTAACCGTGCACAAGATTGCCAAGTTCTACTTCGACGAGGACCGCAGGCCCGTGACCGAGCTGGTCGACGGCGGCGAGCTGACCTTGCCCGCCGATCACGTGGTCTTTGCCGTGGGCCAGAAGCCCGAGGGCACCCTCGACATGGGTCTCGAGCTCACGCACGGTCCCTACATCGTGGCCGACGACGAGGGCCGCACGAGCGTCGAGGGCGTGTGGAGCGCCGGCGACTGCGTGACGGGCACCAAGTCCGTCATCGCCGCGATCGAGGCCGGTCGCACGTGCGCCGCCTCCATCGACCGCGCTCTGGGTGGCGACGGCGACATCTCGGCGTGCCTGACCACGCACGAGGCTCCCAACCCGTGGATCGGCCCGCGTCCCGAGGCCTTCGAGGCCGGGCGCGTCGAGCCCGAGATAGCGGACGGCGCCGAGCGTGCAAAGAGCTTCGATGCGTTCGAGTGCCCGTACTCCGAGGCCGAGGCCATCTGCGAGGCAAGCCGCTGCCTGCAGTGCGACCTGCGCCTGACCCTGCACGCCCCGCGCCTGTGGAACGAGTTTTAGGAGGTATGGACATGACAACCATCGTAAATTTCATGCCCGTCTACGCGCAGGCCCCTGTTGCCCAGACCCTGCTCGAGCGCGACGTCGACGCCGCCGCCGCGGCCGTCCGCTCGCTTACCGGTGACGTCGTCGTGCTCGTGAGCTCCGCCTGTACCGTCGCCGAGAAGCTCGCCCGAGAGCTCGACGGTGCCGCCCGCGTGGTGGGCTGCGACCCGTCCCTGGGTTATATCTGGGGCAACGAGTCCGCCGTGTGCGCGTACCTTGAGGACCGCCGCATGATGCCGTCTGCACCCGCGGGCACGTCTTCCGAGGCCCGCGTGGTCTCTGCGGCCGAGCTGATGGCCGCAGACGGCAAGCGCTGGGTGTGGGTTGACGGCGCTGCAGAGCCCGTCGAGCTTGCGGCCACCGTGACGTGCGCCAATCTGGCCGAGGCTGCGGGTGTCGCATCGCCCAAGGCCGTCTACGTAGGGTTCCCCGCGTCGACGTTTTACGCTCCGGACGCCACCGTGGAGATGACGAGCGACTACGTGCGCGTCTACGGGGCCAAGAACTGCATGGCCCGCGCTCTGCGCGAGGTGTGCGAGGCCAACCGTCGCGAGTGCTGCGGGCGCTGCGTGTACGGTTACGAGGGAGGCCATCAAATCACCGCCATCCTCACCGATGTCTGCAACGGCCGTGGCCGCAGCGGCGACGTCGAGCTCGTGCGCGACCTGGCCCCCGTGATGGAGGCCCAGAGCCTGTGCGAGCAAGGGCCGGCTTTGGCCCGCGCGGCCAAGAGCGCGATCGAGCTGTTCGGTACCGAGATCGAGCGTCACTACAGCCGCAAAGCCTGCGACGCCGGCGAGTGCGACGCTTTCATGACCTTCCACATCCTGCCCGACAAGTGCGTGGGTTGCGGCGAATGCGCGGACGTCTGCGAGGAGGAGGCGATTCTCGGCAAGAACCGCTTTGTGCACGTCATCGACCAGAAGGCCTGCACCAAGTGCGGTGCGTGCGTCGCCGCCTGCGAGGAGGGTGCGATCATCCGGGCGGGTGCCGACAAGCCCCGCACGCCGCCTCGCCCCATCCCCTGTAAGAGGCGTTAGGCAGCGAGCTGCGCCACCGCGGTGACGCTCCAATCTTTGTGCGAGAACTGCCATAACGTGCCAAGCGACCGGATCGCGGGCGCGGTCCGGTCGCTTTATATGGCGATGCGTACAACATCCGCCCTGCACAACGTGTAGGTTTGTGCGCGCACACAGTGCGTCAAAACCCGCGCAGCAGCATTATCTAAGTAGCAATCAGGAGCATCTGCGAAGGGTTTTTGCAGGTGCCGGATATGAAGAGAAGGGATATGTGTATGGCAGATTCCAAGCAGCCCGGCATCATCAAGACGATGACGTTCGGCGACGAGACGTTCGAGGTCCCGTTTGCCAAGGGCAACCCCGGCAAGACCCGCGAGGAGCTCGACGAGATCAAGCGCCGCCTGCGCGAGAGCGGCGACGCCTCCGACGGCGAGATGGTCGCTACCATGGGCTTCTGCGCCAAGTACCAGCCCCACACCTACATGACCGAGATCCCCGGCGTCATGTGCGAGCGCGATCAGGCCTGCGTCCTGCGCGACGGCGTGACCATCTACTGCGATATCTACCGTCCCGCCAACACCACCGAGAAGGTGCCTGTCATCTGCGCGTTCGGACCCTTTGGTAAGAACCCCAGCGAGGGCATGGATTCCTGGCAGCTCATGGGTGTGCCGCCCAAAACGGTTTCCCAGTATGCCAAGTTTGAGTCTCCCGACCCCGGCTACTGGTGCCGCTTCGGCTACGCCGTGGCCAACGTCGACCCGCGTGGCATCGGCAACTCCGAGGGCGACGTGCACCTGTGGGGCACCCAGGACGCCCAGGACGGATACGACTTTATCGAGTGGATCACCGCTCAGGAGTGGTGCAACGGCAAGGCCACTATGCTGGGCAACTCCGGGGTGTGCATGGCTCACTGGCGCATCGCCGCGCAGCGTCCGCCGCACCTGGCGTGCCTCGCTGCCTGGGAGGGTTCGGGCGACCTGTACCGCGAGTCCTACTTCTGCGGCGGTATTCCCAACCCCGACTACGAGACCCACATCATCGACGCGCTCGCCGTTAACGGTTACATCGAGGACACGCCTGCGATGGTCGCCAAGTACCCCTTCCTGAACGGGTACTACAAGGACAAGATCGTCGACTGGAACAAGATCCGCATCCCCACGTACGTCACCGCCGGTTGGGTACACCACCACCTGCGTGGCGCCTTCGAGGGCTTCCGCCGCATCCGCTCGCCCAAGAAGTGGATGCGCGCCCACCGCGACTTCGAGTGGCCCGATAGCTACAACCCCGAGAACCTCGAGGACCTGAAGAAGTTCTTCGACCGCTACCTCAAGGACATCCACAACGGCTGGGAGTTCACCCCGCGCGTGCGCATCGACGTCATGGACGCCTACGACTACGACTACGCTTCCAAGCGCGCCGAGGAAACCTTCCCGCTCAAGCGCACCGAGTACCGTAAGGTCTACCTCAACGCCGCCGACGGCTCCGCGTCCTACGAGAACCCCTCGACCGAGTCCGAGGTCGTCTACGATCCCAAGACCGAGACCACCTCGTTCGTGATGACCTTTACCGAGGACACCGAGATCACCGGTTTCATGAAGCTGCACCTGAACGTCGAGTGCCGCGGCTACGACAACATGGACCTTTTCCCCTGGGTCACCAAGCAGGACGCTGAGGGCAACTACGTGCCCATCCGCGTCATGGGCGCACCCTACCGCGGCGCCTGGGGTTTCCTGCGCTGCAGCCACCGCGAGCTCGATCCCAAGCTGGCCACCGACTTCCAGCCCGTGCACACGCACGCCGGCGAGGAGCGCATGAAGCCCGGCGAGATCGTGCCCGTGGACATCGAGATGTACCCGCACTCCCGTATCTGGCACGCCGGCGAGAAGCTCGTCGTGACGCTGGCCGGCCGCTTCATCAAGACCGAGTGGTTCCACGACACCGATATGAACCACGCCGTCGACAACGGTGACGGTATGCACGTCATCCACACCGGCGGTCAGCACGATTCCTACCTGCAGATCCCCGTCGTCCCTGCCAAGTACCAGGTCGGCGACTACGTCTGGCGCGGATAGCCTCCCCGCGCGCGGCTCTCTGGCCGCATCTCTCTTCAAGACGGCCGGGCAGTCCCAGTCCGGCCGTCAACGGTAAACAGGGCAACCTGCACGGGTTGCCTGGCATATGAAAGGAAGAAACCATGGATGAGTTTCAGCAGGAAGTAGTGGATATCCTTGTCGAGAAGGCTGTCGAAATCTTTGGCATCGACGCCTCCGAGCTGTCCGGCGACACCACCTTTGCCGGCCTGGGCTGCAAGTCCGTCAACATCGTCCAGTTCGCCTCTGCGCTTGAGGACGAGTACGAGGTCGAGGTTCCCTTTATGGAGCTCAACAAGATGGAGAGCTTTGCCGACGCCGCTCAGCTCATCGACGACAAGCTCTCGATGTAGGTCGTCATGGCTACGCTTATCGAAAAGCTGATCGAGGACGCCAAGGGCGCGCCCAAGCGCGTGGCCCTGCCCGAGTGCGAGGCCGACAACACGCTGCTGGCCGCTCGCCGCGTCGCGGACGAGGGCATCGGAACGCCGGTGCTGGTGAGCTCCGTCGCCGTGATTGAACAGACCGCCGAGCGCGTGGGCGTGTCGCTTGACGGCATGGAGGTCGTCGACACCGAGGATGCCGAGGCACTTGAGGCCTTGGCCGATCGCTACATGGCCGCCGGTGCGCGTCTTATCTCTGCCAAGGGTGCTCGCCGCAAGGCCAAGAACCCCATGTACTGGGCCATGATGATGGAGGAGCTCGGTGACGTGGACTGCACGTTCTGCGGTCACACCAACACCACCGGCGACGTGCTGCTTGCCGCTCAGACCATCATCGGCATGGCTGAGGGCGTCGACGTTCCCAGCATTGTCGCGCTCGTAGAGACGCCCGGGTTCGCAGGCCCCGAGGGCGAGGTCATCGCGCTCACGGACTGCGGTCTGAATCCCGAGCCCAACGCCTCGGAGCTTGCGTCCATCGCCATCTCGGCTGCTGACCAGGTGAAGTCTTTGATGGGTTGGGAGCCTCGCGTTGGCTTCCTGTCGTTCTCGACCATGGGGTCGGGTACCGGCGAGTCGGTCGACCGCGTACGCGAGGCCATCTCGCTCGTTCGCGAGCGCCGCGCAGACATCGCGGTCGACGGTGAGTTCCAGCTCGATGCCGCCATCGACCCCAAGGTGGCCGCCAAGAAGGTTACCGGCGAGTCTGACGTGGCCGGCCGTGCCAACGTGCTGGTCTTCCCCGACCTCAACGCCGCCAACATCGCAGTAAAGATCATCCAGCGTTTTGCCCATGGCCAGGGTTTTGGTCACAACCTCTCGGGCTTCAAGTGCCCTGTGGCCGACTCCTCGCGCGGCGCGACCGTCGACGAAATCGTGGGCGATATCGCGATGCTCGTGCTGTCCGCCCGCTAGGCTGTTATGTCTGATGTTGCGTCCCAGGTGGCGTACCGCACGGTGCGCTACCTGAGGGCCGAGTCAGAACGTGCCTTGCGAGGTCGTAGGCTGTCGGGTGTTTGCGTGCCGTCCGGTAGTGCGGGGCCGTTGTGTGATGTGTGGGTACACAGGGCCGCATCATGCAGTGGGCGCCCCCTGATCGTGGAGATCCACGGAGGCGGGTTTGCCCTGGGCGATGCCCGCAAGGGCGACGCCCTGCGCCAATGGGTCTGCGACTCGTTCGACGTGAACGTCATCGGCGTCGGCTACCGCTTGGCGCCCGAGAGCCCCGCGCCGTCGCAGCGTGACGACGTGGTCGCCGCGGTCGAGGCCGCTTGCGCGGGGCGCCTGGGTATCGAGGTCGACGCGTCGCGCGTGTACCTGATGGGGTGCAGCGCCGGAGCGTGCCTGGCCCTGACCGCCTCGGTCGAGCTGGCGCGAAAGGGGAGCGTCGCTCCTGCGGGATGCATTCTGCACTACCCGTACGTCGACGCGTCCGAGTCCATTCCGTGCAACGGCGACGCCATAGGCCTATCGGCCGAGATGGCCCATGCGTTCAACGTGTGGTACGCCGGCGAGCTCGACCCGTGCGACCCGATCGTGTCGCCGCTGTCCCTCGATTCCCAAGCATGTAAAGAGCTCCCGCCGTGTTGGATCTACCCGGTTGCAGGCGATCCGCTCATGCCCCAGGCCGAGGCGCTGCGCGCGCGGCTGGAGGGTGCGGGGCTTGCGTGCAGCTGGTACCCGGTCGAAGGTGCTTACCACGGCTATCTGGAAGATGCCGCCGATATGGAGGCGTACCGCGCGCAGACCATGGATACCACGCTTGCGGCGCGACCCGATGGGTTTCTTTGTGTGGCGCGCCGCGTCCTCCGCGAGGGCTTCGAGCACATCTTGGGCCCCGCGGTGAGGCAGATAGAGTTTATCCCGACTGAGAGGTGAGAGATGACGCGCTGGAGTCTTCAGACCGTTCTGTGCGACCTTGTGCTCGCGCTGGTCATCAACACGTCGGCCACGTTGCTGGCTGGCGCCTCACTGGAGTTCGTGAGCTGGTACCCCGGTTGTGCGGCGGCGTTCTTTACCAACGTCCTTCTGCAGCTTGTGCTGCCCGTACCCGGCCTTGCCGCTGCTGCGACGTCGCCCCTCGAGGGCAGAACGTGGCGCTGGGTCGTGTCGGTCTTTGTCGAGAACCTCGTCTTCGTGACGTGCATCTCGCTTACGATGGCCTACCTCAACACGGCCGGTGTTGGGCTCGTGGAGGCGTGGCTGGCTACGTATCCGCAGCTCGTGGGTATCGGGTACGCGACGTCGGTCGTGCTGGTGGTTGTCGGCCAGCTTTTAGAAAACCAAGAAAGGTAACGATATGTCCTACAAGATCTTGACCCTCTCGCCGGGTTCCACCTCCACCAAGGTCGCCGTGTTCGACGACACCGAGGCTCTCTTCCGCCTGAACGTCACGCATCCTGCCGAGGAGCTTGCCAAGTTCGATCACGCGGCCGACCAGTTCGAGTACCGCAAGGAGACGATTCTCGCCGCTCTTGCCGAGCACGGCGTCGAGCTCGAGGACATCGATGCGTTCTCCGGCTACTGCGGCGCGATGGGCCCTACGGTCGGCGGCATCTTCAAAATCGACGACACCGTGTGCGAGAGTGTGTTGCATGCCGGCGTCAACCATCCCGCCATCCTGGGTGCTCCGCTGCTGCATGCCTTCGCCCAGCAGGTGAACAAGCCCGCGTACGCTGTCAACCAGCCCGATACCGACGAGCTCGAGGATGTCGCCCGCATCACCGGTTACCCCGGTGTCTACCGTAAGAGCCACGTGCATTGCCTCAATCAGAAGGAATGCGCTATCCGTTGCGCCACCGAGCTCGGCACCACTTATGGCGAAGGCAATTTCATTGTTGCGCATGTGGGCGGCGGTCTTTCTGTGGCCTGCCACAACCACGGCAGCATGATTGATACCAACGACGTGCTCGAGGGCTCCGGCCCCTTCGCGCCCAACCGCTCGGGCGATGCGCCACTTAAGCCCGTCGTCAAGCTCGCGTTCTCCGAGGGCGCGAGCCAAAAGCAGATGAACGGCGTGATCGGCAAGACCGGTGGCCTCCTGGGCCTGTGCGGCACCGATGACGCTCGCATTATCGGTAAGCGTATCGAGGAAGGTGACGAGTGGGCCAAGATTGTCTATGACGCCATGGCATACCAGGTCGCCAAGTACATTGGTGCTTTCGCTGCCGCACTCAAGGGTAAGGTCGACGGCATCGTTCTGACCGGCGGTGTCTCCAATGACCCGTACTTCACCGGTTATGTGCGCGAGCGCGTCGAGTGGATCGCCCCGGTCAAGATCTACGGCGGCGACTTCGAGATGGACGCCCTCGCGTCCGGCGCCATCCGTGCCCTCCAGGGTGTCGAGGATGTCATGACCTACACCGGCGAGCCCTCTTGGAAGGGTTTCACGATGTCTGGCGCCTTCGCCGATGTCGAGGCCTAAGGGGGACACGGTGTCACAGGGAGCAACTTCTGCTGCGGGGGCTCAGGCTCCCGCCCGCCGCGACGGGTTTCACTACGCATACCTGATTGTGGCTGCCGGCATCGCGATCGCCGGCATCCCGTGCGCGCTCGTACTGAGCTGCGCCGGCATTTTCTTCACTCCGGTAAGCGAGTATTTTGGCGTCGCCCGTGCGTCGTTCACCATGTATTTCTCGATTCTCAACTTGGCGATGATGTTCATGTTGCCGGTTGCGGGCAAGCTCATGAGCCGCTTCGACACACGTGCTGTGCTCTCGGCCGCCGTCGCCCTCGATGGCATCGCCCTTGTCGCCATGTCGCGCTTTACCGCCGTCTGGATGTTCTACATCGCGGGTATGGCGCTCGGTATTGGCACGGCGCCGCTCATTTATCTCGCCGTCCCCACGCTCATCAACGCGTGGTGCAAGAAGAGGGTCGGTTTCTTCGTGGGCCTCTGCATGGCGTTTACCGGTATCGGCGGCGTTGTCTTTAACCCGCTCGGCACGGCGCTGATCTCATCGGGCCCCGAGGGTTGGCGCATGGGGTATTTGATCTTTGGACTGATCGTGCTCATCGTCGCCCTGCCGTTCACGTTTCTTGTGGTTCGTTCTAAGCCGGCGGACAAGGGCCTGCTTCCCTACGGTGCCGAGGACGTTGCTTCCGAGGATGGGAGCGTAACTGAAGGCGCGGCTGCCGCCCCCACCGAGCAAGGTGTGATGGCTGCGCAGGCCATGCGCATGCCCGCGTTCTTTGCGCTTGTCGTGTTCTCCTTCGTTATCACGGTCAACCAGACGGTTTACCAATTCTTGCCGTCGTACTGTCTCTCGTTTGCTGACTCCGCACCCGCGATTGCTGCGATCTCGGGCGTGGTGGCAAGCGCCTGCATGGCGGGCCAAGCGATCGGCAAGGTCGTGCTCGGCGTGGTCAACGACAAGTCGGCCAAGCTCGGGCTCTCGCTTGGCGTGGCCTGCGGCATTCTGGGTGTTGCCCTCATGGCACTCGCCCCCGGAATCAGCGTGGCCCTGCTCGCGGGCGCTTTCGCCTTTGGCTTTGTCTACGCGTGTACCACGGTACAGACGCCGCTGTTGGTGCGCTCTGCCTTTGGGTCGCTCGACTACGCCAACATCTACTCGCGTGTATCGATTGCTGGAGCCCTTGGCAGCGCGGTCGCCTCGATCTTCTGGGGCTTTGTGATCGATCTGCCCGGTGGCTTCACGCTCATGTTTGGCCTGTCCGTCGTCTGCATGGTCCTCTGCTTTGCCTTTGGCATGCTTGCCCTGCGCCGTAAATAGAGATTTTCGTCAAGAAGGATCGCCAAAAGCGCGCCTTCCAAGCTTCAAAGGCTCGTCCCTTCGGTGAGGTACGACTGCATGAAGAAGGGGGCGACAGAAGCACGGGTCGCGGATGCCGGCTCGGTGCAAAGTCGCACGTCAACGGCGTTGGGGATATGAGGTGCGGGACGGTGCCGAAGGGTTTGTCCTGCTTCGACACCCTCCATTGGGACATCTTTGTCCGTGCCAGCGAGCGGTCGTATATGCGCGGTGTTCTTTGGTTTGGGTGCGGGGTATTATCCTGAAACGTCGCTGTTGTTTCGATTTTGAAAGATGGGCCCGACATGGTCAAAGGTATAGGGATCGATACGGTCGATATTGAGGAGATGCGCCGACTTTGTTCCGACTTGGACGGGGCGTTCGTTCGCCGCACCTTCACCGAGGCCGAATGTACCCAGGCTGCCTTAAAGCAAGATACGGCTCAAGTCCTCGCCGGCAAGTTTGCCGTCAAGGAGGCGGCGTTCAAGGCTTTGGCAGGCCTTACGACCGAAGGCTTCGACTTACGGATCGTTGAAACACTGGAAGATGTTAGCGGCGCACCGCATATCACGCTCGCGGGACCACTTGCGTCGGTGCTCGCCGAGGCTGATGTAACCGAGTTGCTTGTCTCCATTACCAACGAGCGGGACCTGGCCACGGCTATCGTGCTGGCGCAATAACTTGATTTCGTATAGACCGGACGTCTTTTGCAAGATTGTCCGGTCTTTTTTGCCTTCTATCGGTCCATACATTCGGGATTTGTTGCGAGAGGGGGTAGCGATGATTCCATCCAGCGCTTTGAACTCACTGTTTCTGGCCCACGGGACCGCCTGGCGTAAGTCTTGCAAAGCCTTATTTCGGAAGTGAGGGGAAAACTGAGAATTTGTCGACAAGACGACCATTTTTGCCATCTGTGGCCTGCGGTTTTGTTGACAAAAAACCAGTTGTGCTTACCGGTTTTCGATTTTTCCCCGCACTTCCAGAACCCTGTCATGAAAGGGCGCGAGTCGGGTACAGTAAACGCATTTAAGTATGCGTAACATGGCACCAGACCGGTCGAGTCGCACCTCGGCGCGGTCTGGTGCCATTGACGATGGGGACACAGTATGGATTTTACGGTTGAGAATGAGGGCACCACGATTGCATGTCGCGAGTATGCGCGCCCGGATGTGTTGTCCGATGCACCTGCCTTGGTGTGCGTGCACGGCGCCTGCGTCGACGGCGTCTTTTTTGACGCCATCGCCCGCGAGCTCGCCTGTAACTACCGCGTCATTGCCTACGACCGACGCGGTTGCGGCGAGAGCGGCGACGCTGTAGACGGATGCTACGACCTCGCCGCCCAGGCCGCCGACCTGCAAGCCGTTATCGAGCATATTGGCGCTCCGGCAAACGTGCTCGCGCACAGTGCCGGTACGCTGGTGACCCTGGAGCTTCTCCGTGCAAACCCCGCCATAATCTCGCGTGCGATTCTGCATGAACCCGCCGTGACGGATGAGGGTACCGGTCTGGGCGCGGCCCCGGTTTTGCTCGAGATGATCGCCGCGGGAAAGGTCTCCAGGGCATTACGGGCCTTCCTGGGCGCCATCGGCGATTCGGACCCCGAGGCCCCCAAGTTAACCGAGGCAGAAGCCAGGCATGCCCTGCGCAACGGCCGCAGTTTCATGGCAAACGAATACGGGATTACTATGACCTGCGTTCCCGATTGGAATAGCGTTCGCGCATCGAAAACGGTGGCCGCTGTGCTCCTGGGCGAGCTCTCGATTGGCACGCCCCGCGAGGCGGGCACGAGGGTGGCGGCTGAGCTTTTGGATTGTCCACTCGTAATGGTTCCCGGCGCGCACAACGGCCTGCGCGATCGCCCGGCAGCGGCTGCCCGGGCTGTCCGTGGCATCCTGGGGCTCTAGCATCCTCAATAGCCAAAGCAGGCTTCATTCGCAAACGTTTCGGCCGTGTTAACAAATGTGCTCAAAACCTCACGTCTGCGGCTTCAATCGCGCCGTCTGCCAACTCATAAAAATGTAGCAGCATTCACGTACTTACCTGCATCGACAAGGTGTTACCCTTGTAGCATTTGGAACCCACCGCTACCATCCGAAACTATCGAAAGGGCCCCATATGCTCAATAATCACGAGGCCAATCTAACCGACGAGGAGGCTGCCGCCGAGGTCGCCCGTGTCGCGAAGACCTACCCCGTGGTGCGTTTGCTGTCGGCCGATCAGATTAAGAGCGAGCCTAACTGCCTGCTCGCCGGTGATCGGTGTCCTTGTCTGCGTCAGTCAAGTCTTGAGGCCTTGGCGGGTTCCGATGACGTATCGGAGCAGCTGCTCAATGATGGTACTGAGTACCGCGCCCGTCTACGCCCTCTGAAGGTCGAGGGCGAGCCTCATGTCCTGCTGATGGTGCGTCCGATCGATGAGCAAGAGGCTGTAGAAGAGGACCTTGTCTACACCGACGTGCTGACGAGTGTGCGCAATCGCCGATATTACGAGGAAAAGCTCCGAAGCGCCCGCATGAATGCCGGCGTTGCGATGGTCGACCTTGATGATTTTAGGGTCTTCAACGATACGTGCGGTCGTCATGCCGGCGACCTTGCGCTCGGTGCTGTGGCGGCGGCCATTCGCGGCAGCATTCGCTCGACTGACGAGCTTGTGCGCCTTGGCTGCGACAAGTTCGTGGCCGTCATGCCCAATATCCCCTCCGATGACTTTGCGCGTCGCCTGCGCCATGTATCCGATGCCGTTCATGCCACGATCGTCCCGGGCCATGAACACGTCAGCTTGTCGGCGTGTGTGGGCGGCGTTCGCATTAACGGCGAGACGGTCGATGAAGGCGTAAGCCGCGCGGTTCAGCTTTTGAGCCACGCCAAGGCAAAGCCCGGTACGGTCGTGACCGACAACGACGCAATCGCGACTTTCCAAAGCCAAAAGCCCTCGATCCTTATTGTCGATGACTCCGAGATGAACCGTGTCATCCTCAACGAGATGCTCAAGGGCGAGTATCACGTCCTGGAGGCTGACAACGGCCGCGCGGCGCTCGATATGGTCGACCGTTATGGTAATGAGCTGTCGCTTGTGCTGCTCGATATTGTCATGCCGGGCATGAGCGGCTTTGAGGTACTAGCCGACCTGTCGCACCGGTCTGTCGCCGATAACCTGCCCGTCATCATGATCTCGAGTGAAGATTCCGACGACGTGGTGCTGCGCGCCTACGAGTTGGGCGCTTCGGACTACATCAACCGCCCATTTGATGCGCGCGTCGTGCGCCGTCGCGTGAGTAACACCATCCGCCTGTATGCCAAGCAGCGTCGCCTGACAAACCTGCTGTCTCAGCAATACAACGCGCGCGTTAAGAACAGCCGCATGCTCATCGATATCATGGCCGGCGTCATGGAGCTTCGTAACGGCGAGAGTGGCCTGCACGTCACGCATATCGAAAAGCTGACCGAGCTGTTGCTGGGCTGCCTGGTGCATCGCAGCGACAAGTTCCCGCTCGACAACGAGCAGCGTTCCACGATCGCCATGGCCTCGGCGCTGCACGATATCGGCAAGATGTCGATCGACGATGCGATTCTCAACAAGCCCGGACGCCTGACGTCCGAGGAGTTCGAGATCATGAAGACCCACACCACCCTCGGCGCAGATATGCTGCTTGAGTTGGGCCGTCAGCATGCCGGCAATTCCTTGTTGGAGTACGCATACCAGATCGCGCGCTGGCACCACGAGCGTTGGGACGGCAAGGGCTATCCCGACGGCCTTAAGGGCGACGACATTCCCATTGCCGCGCAGGTGGTCTCGGTGGCCGACGTATACGATGCGCTCACGAGCGTGCGCGTGTACAAGGATGCCATCCCGCACCAGGAAGCGATTCAGATGATTCTGGACGGCAAGTGCGGTGAGTTTAACCCGCTACTGCTCGACTGCCTGCTCGAGGTTCAGGATCGTATTGCCGAAACGCTGGCGCGCCCTGCCGACGTCGTCGCGTTTCCCACGATTTAGTTTGATCGAAGGAGTTTCATTCCATGATTTCCATGCGTGAAGCGTATGAGAAGATCGGCGCCGATTACGATGGCGCATCCGTTCGGCTGATGGGTGAGGAGATGCTCGCCCGCTTTGCCCTTAAGTTCCTGGATGACGAGAGCATGGACAAGTTCGAGGCCGCTATGGCGGCAGGAGACGCCGAGAGTGCGTTTATGGCCGTGCATACGCTCAAGGGCGTGAGCCAGAACCTGGGGTTCGACAATCTGTATGAGCCGGCGGTTGCGGTGACCGAGGCGTTGCGCGATGCGGATACCGTTGACGGCGCCCGTGATGGGATACATGCGCTACGGCAGCAGTATGCGGCAACGATGTCGGCCCTGCGCGAGGCGGCCGAGTAAGAACCTGCGAGCTTTGGGCTTTGTGCCAAGGCCGTTGATGTGGATACAAAAGGGCGCCCCGCCGGACCATGTGGTTGGCGGGGCGCCCTTATTTGTTGCGGTGTTCGTAAACTAACGGGCCTGCTTAACCTGAGCCGCTGCCTCGACAAACGACTTCCACAGGTTAAAGTCGGTCTCGAGCGTCTGCCAGGTGTACTCGGGGTGCCATTGCACGCCCAGGCAGAAGGGCTGGCCCTCGACCTCGATGCACTCGGGCACGCCGTCGGTTGCCTGGGCGACCAGGCGCGTATGCTTGCCCAGACGATCGACGCAGCAATGGTGCGCCGAGTTGGTCTGGATGAGCTTGTGCCCGCCGAGCGCGCGCTCCAGCAGTGAACCCGGTACGACCTCGACGGGATGCACAGGGTCGTTAAGCACATGGGTGTGACGCCACTGCGTGCGGCCCTCACGCGCGCCCAGGCTCGGCACGTCCATGCACAGGGTGCCGCCGGTGGCGACGTTTAACAGCTGCGTGCCGCGGCAGGTGGTAAAGAGCGGTTTTTTGGCGCGGAGCACCTCGTTGACCAGCTTGAACTCAAAGCGATCGCGGATCTCGCAGCACAGCGTGGGGTCGTAAGGGCGCTCGTCGCCCCAGCGCTTGGGGTTGACGTCCGGGCCTCCGGGGATGGTGATGCCGTCGGCGATGTCGACATAATGGCGGATGACCTCGATGTCATCGGTAATGGACATCTGCAGCGGCAGGCCGCCGGCGGCAAGGATGGCGTCGACAAAGACGCTGGCGATCTCCTCGTTGGGGGAGAGCGTCTCGCTCAAAAA
Source organism: uncultured Collinsella sp. (assembly GCA_934654775.1). Taxonomy (GTDB): domain Bacteria; phylum Actinomycetota; class Coriobacteriia; order Coriobacteriales; family Coriobacteriaceae; genus Collinsella. Next base: position 171,355 of record CAKUGR010000001.1, on the reverse strand, counting down.
CGGCTTCGCTTCTTCCCAGCGCGGCGCGACGAGGATAAGCGGGCGGTCGGCGGGGGCGACGTCGACATGCGGGGTGTAGGACGATGAAGTGCGAGTTCCGATCATAGGTGTAACTTTCGAATCCGGATGGTCATGGCAAGCGGGCGAGCGCGCAGCTGGTTAGTGGCCCTTGATGGAGTTGAGGAAGTCCTGGGCGCGCTTGGTCTGGGGATGGTCGAAGAACTCGTCGGGCGTGCCGGTTTCCACGATCTGGCCGTCGGCCATAAACACGACGCGGTCGGCCACGCGGCGGGCAAAGTTCATCTCGTGCGTAATGACGATCATCGTCATGCCCTGCTGGGCCAGACGGACCATGACCTCGAGCACCTCGTTGATCATCTCGGGGTCAAGGGCACTCGTGGGCTCATCGAAGAGCATGGCCTTGGGCTGCATGGCAAGAGAACGGGCGATGGCCACGCGCTGCTGCTGGCCGCCCGAAAGCTGTGCGGGCACCTTATCGGCCTGTTCGGCAACGCCCACGCGGCTCAACAGATCCATGGCGCGCTCGCGGGCCTCGTCCTTGGAGACGCCCAGTACATCGACCGGTCCCAGCATGACGTTCTGCAACACGGTCATATGCGCGAACAGGTTGAACTGCTGAAACACCATGCCCAGCTCGGCACGCATGCGGGCAAGATCCTTGCCTTCCTGCGGCAGGGGCTCGCCCTCGATGAGGATCTCGCCCGAGTCGATGGTCTCCAAGCGGTTGATGGTGCGGCACATGGTCGACTTGCCCGAGCCCGAGGGACCGATCACGACGACGACCTCGCCACGGTCGACCGAGAGATTGATGTCGTTGAGGACGTGCAGATCGCCGTAGTGCTTATCGACGTGTCTGAGCTCGATCAGCGGCTGATTGCCGGTGGAAGAGGTGCTCTGTGCCATGGTGCTCGGCTCCTTATGACTCGAAATAGTAAATCGTTAGCGGATGATGGTCGCGCCGGTCTTGTGCGAAACATAGATGGCGGCCTTGTTGATCGCGACGTTGATGAGGATGTAGATGACCGCAATCACCAGGTAGACCGACACGAGCGCGTCGTAGTTGGTAATGAGCACGCGGGCATTTTGCATGAGGTCGGGGTAGCTCACCACGTAGGCGACGGTGGTGTCTTTGACTACGACCACGAGCTGCGAAATCAACGACGGAATGATAAAGCGAATCGCCTGCGGCAAAACGATTTTAAAGGTGATTTTAGCCTTGGAGAGACCGAGTGCCTGGGCGGCCTCGACCTGACCGCGCGGCACGGCGTTGACGCCGGCACGGAAGATCTCGGCCAGTACGCCGGCCGCAGCGAGCGCGACGGGAAGCGTGAGCATCCAAAACGACGGCAGTGCAATCTTGTACTGGGGCAGCACCAAAAAGAAGAAGTAGATGAACAGCAGGCTCGGCACGCCACGGAAGAAATCGGTGAGCACGCGGCAGACCAGCTGCAACGGCTTGATGCCGCTCGTGCGGCCGAGCATGAGGGCTAAGCCCAGTGCCAGCGCGATGGCACCGGCGGTGAGTGCGACCTTAACGGTGCCCTCAAAGCCGGCAAGCAAGAACTTCCAGGTGGTGAGGTGCGTAAAGAAGTACCAGTAATGGACCGAAAGCTGGCCGGTCACGTAAAAGCGCTGCAGTACCAGAGCGATGAGCGCGGCCACGGCAACAAGTGAGATGGCGGTGCCGACGCGAATCTTGGCGCGCATCTTGGGGCCGGGAGCCTCGTAGAGCGCATCGCGCATGGTAAGTGCAGGGGAGGAATGCTTGCTCATCGGAGGATCCTCACCTTCTTATCGATGTAGTTGCCAATGTGGCTCACCACAAAGGCCGTGCCCAGGTAGCCGAGCGCCGAGATAAAGAACGCGGCGACGCCGCCAAGCGAGCGCGTGTTGATGTAGCTCACCACGCCGGTGAGCTCTTGCGGCTTAAGTGGCACCTGACTGCCGAGCGCGGTGGTGAGCATGACGGCGATAAAGAGGTTGGTCATGGGCAGCACGCTCGAACGCAGCGCCTGCGGAATCACGATCTTGGCGAGGATGCGGTTAAAGCTCATGCCGAGCGAACGTGCGGCTTCGACCTGACCGACGCCGACGGTGTTGATGCCGCTCATAAAGTTCTCGGAGCCAAAGGCCGAGCCCAAAAGGACCGTGGCGACGATAACGCAGGTGCGGTAGGGCAGAACGATCTTGAGCGGCGGCAGCGCGTAGACGACGATGATGAGCAGCGCGATGCCGGGGATGTTACGGAAGACCTGCACGTACAGGTCACCAAAGACGCGCAGCGGCTTGAGCGGCGACACGCGCATCACGGTGACGGCGACGGCCAGCACCATGGCGATGGCAAACGACTCAAGCGTCATGCCCCAGGTTGCTAGCAGCGCGTCGATATAATTCTGGCCATAGAGCGACCAGAGCTCGGAGAGACTCATGCGGACCTCCCGCCGATAAGGAAAGGGGCTCCCGTGTGTACGGAAGCCCCGACAACTCAGTGAGGAAACAGTTTAGCGCAATAAAGCGTATCGCGCGTTTCCATATGGTTTCGTTGCGGCCGTTACTAGGCTCGTTGCCTAGGCGCCGATCTCGGGCAGCTCGGGAACATTGGTGTCGCCCGTGCGGTCGCCGATGCAGATCTGCCACAGCTCGGTCCAGGTGCCGTCGTCCTCGATCTTCTTGAGGAAGTCGTTGACAAAGGCGACGCCGTCGGAATCGAGCGGCAGGCCGATGCCGTAGGGCTCCTTGTTGCCGAAGGGCTTGCCGGCAATCTTGTACTTGCCGGGCTCGCGGACCAGGGCGCTCTGCTGCATGTTGTTGTCGATGACATAGGCGTCAACGCGACCCTGCTGAAGTGCCTGACGGGCCTCCTCGTCGGTCTTGAACTCCTGCTGGCTTGCCTTGGGAGCGAACTCCTCCAGGATGGCGGGGCCGTTGGAGCCGGACTGGACGGCGACGTTCTTGTCTGCCAGGTCGTCGACGCTCTTGATGTCGTCGTTGTCGGCGAGCACCAGGATGGCCTGCTGCGTGTAGTAGTAGGGGCCGGCGAAGGAGACGAGCTTCTTGCGCTCATCGGTGATGGTGTAGGTAGCGAAGACGGCGTCGACCTGGCCGTTCTGCAGCACGGACTCACGCGTGTCGGAGGTCACTTGGGTGATCTCGACCTTGTTCTCGCCCAGGATGTAGTTGGACAGGAGCTGTGCGATGCCGGCGTCGAAGCCGCGGGTCTTGCCATCCTTCTCGTTGAGGAGGGAGAAGAGCGTGGAGGTCTGAACGCCACCGATCTTAAAGACGCCGGCGTTCTTGACGGCAGTTGCCCAAGTGCTAGCGGCGATGGCATCGTCATCGGCCTTGGGGCCGTTGTCGACGAGCTTGTCGAATGCCTTGGCGTCGAGAGTGGTGGAAGCCTCTGTGTCGTCGGAGCTCTTGGAAGAGCCGACGGCGGAACCCTTGTCGGCCTCGGCGCTGGTGTCGGAGCAGCCGGCAAGACCCAAGCCGGCGACGGTTGCGAAGGTGGCGGCGACAAAGCCGCGGCGGTCGAGAACGACCTGCTGGGAGAGGTTCTTGCTCATGGTAGAACACCTTTCTCAATAAAATCCCTAGCGGTTGAGTAGAGTTATACCCTATCTCGCTCAAAAGGGTCAACACGAAATAACTCAGAAACATACTTACCTTATGGGTTATTCCACCTACCAAAAAGGGACAGGTTTATTTTGGTAGGTTTTATCTGGGCAAACGTCGATTATTGCTGTTGAGGCGACGCCTTGCGGCGGGAGCGGGCGCTCGCAGCGGTCGTTATAATGGCGGCAACACGACACATATATACGTGAGGAGATCGTTGCATGAACGGCTATACATTTTTCGCGCCGACCAAGGTGTTGTTTGGCGCGGGCAAACTGAGCGAGCTGGGCGCACAGAAGCTCCCCGGCGCCAAGGCGCTCATCGTCACAACGGGCGGCAACTCGGTCAAGCGCTTTGGATATCTGCAGCGCGTGGAGGCCGAGCTCGACCGTGCTGGCGTGGAACACGAGCTGTTCGACCGTATTGAGCCCAACCCGCTGCGCGAGACCGTCAACGCAGGTGGCTGGATGGCGCGCACCCATGGCTGCGACTTTGTGCTGGCGCTCGGCGGCGGCTCGGTCATGGACGGCAGCAAAGGCATCTGCGCGGTGGCGGCAAACCCGCACACGGACGCCGAGGGCAACAAGTGTCCCGGTGATATCTGGGACTTTGTGAACGGCGGTACCGCGCTCGGGCTGCCCATTCCCAACGATCCGCTGCCACTGGTGTGCGTGACCACCACGGCCGGCACCGGCTCCGAGGCCGATGCGGGCGGCGTAATCTCCTGCGAGGAGAACGACGAAAAGCTGCGCTTGGGCGATCCGCGCCTGTTCCCGGTGCTTTCGGTCGTCGATCCCGAGCTTATGGTGAGCGTTCCGGCGCGCCTGACGGCTTATCAGGGATTTGATGCCCTGTTCCACAACGTTGAGTGCTATATCGCCAATACCAACACGCCCATGGGCGACATGGTTTGCCGCGAGGGTATCCGACGCGCCGCCGCTTCGCTGGCTGCGTGCGCGAACAGCGGCGACGACCTGGATGCGCGTGCCGAGCTCGCTTTTGCCAACACGCTTGGCGGCTATGCCATGGTGTGCTCGGGCTGCGCGGGATGCCACGGCCTTGAGCACGGTATGAGTGCACATCATCACGACCTGCCGCACGGCGCCGGCCTCATCATGATCGCGCGCGCCTACCACACGTGGATGATCGATCACGGTGCCGCGCCCGAGCGTTATATCGACATGGCACGCCTGATGGGTAATGCCGAGGCAAGCGACCCGCACGATTTTGTAATTGAGCTTACCCGCCTGATGGAGGCGTGCCACGTGGCGGATCTTGCCATGAGCGAGTGGGGGATTACCGCCGAAGAGCTGCCCGCCATCGCACACAATGCCCTAACGACCAACGACGCCCTGTTCGGCCACGATCCCGTCGCCCTAACCGACCCCGACGTCGTCGAGATCCTCAAGCGAAGCTATTGCTAACTACCTTGCTGCTTTGTCTCGATCTGTAACATCTGCAGCCGTTTTTGACGAGTAACTGTTACAGATTGAGATTTTCTCTTCAGGGGAATTTGAATGTCTCGATCTGTAACGGTTAGACGAGGATTTGGCCCCTAACTGTTACAGATTGAGATAAACATCAGGGGCTTAAACGCCTCGTCTCAATCTGTAACGTCTAGATGCAAATTCTGCCTCTAGATGTTACAGATCAAGATAATTGCGTCGCGAAAAACCTCCGCAAGGGCGTTTCCCTTTGCGGAGGTTTTTCTACTCGTTTAGCAGTCTTACGGCTTCGGCGGCCATGTTTTCGACCGTCATACCGTTCTGCGCGAGCAGTTCGTTGGGATCATAGCGGTCGGGGAAGCCCTTGGCGATGCCAAAGGTGCGGGTGCGCAGCGGCGTGCAGGCCAAATAACATGCCACGCGCTCGCCCCAGCCGCCGTCCAAGATGCCGTCCTCGATGGTCACGACAACGCGGTGCTCGGCGGCAAGGCTGTCGAGGAATTCGCGGTCGAGCTCGGTCGCGAAGCGCGGGTTGACGAGCGTGGCCTCGATACCGTACTCGGCGGCCATGCGGTTTGCCACGCGCTCGCCCAGCTCATAGAAATCGCCGAGCGCGAGCACGGCCACGTCGCGGCCCTGGCGCACCACGTTGTAACGAACGGCGCCGTAATCGGCGTCCTCGGCAGGTGCCAAGTCGGGGCGGCTTACCAGGCCAATGCCCGGCACGCGAATTGCCGCGGGGTGCTCGCGGTGATCGAGCGACCAGCTCAGCATGGACAGATATTCCTCCATGCAGGCCGGCGCCAGGTAACGCATGTTGGGGAGAGCGCCCAGCATGGAAATATCAAAGAACGAAAGATGCGTCTCGGACGTGGTGCCAAAGATCGACGCGCCAAATACCAGGATGGTCGCCGGGGCGTCGTTGAGGCACAGGTCGTGCCACAGCTCGTCATAGGCGCGCTGCAAAAACGTGCCGTACACGCCAAAGACCGGCTTGGCGCCCGAGCGGGCGAGCGCGGTGGCAAAGGTGACGGCGTGTTCCTCGGCAATGCCCACGTCGACAAACTGCTTGCCTGCCGCGGCGCGAAGCTCGGGTGTAAAGCCCATGATGTAGGGCGTGGCGGCCGTGATGCCAACGACCTGCGGATCGCGCTCGATGGCGGCGCTGAGCGCCTCGCCCGTAATGTCGGCATAGGTGCGCGGCGCAGGCTCGCTCGGATGGCCCGGGCAGAGCTTGCGTCCAGTTGCCATGTCAAACGGACCCACGTGATGCCAGCGCTCGGGGTCGTTCTGGGCTGGCTCAAAGCCCTTGCCCTTGGCGGTGGAGACGTGCAGCACGATGGGATGATCGATATTGCGCAGTTCCTGCAGCGCGTCGACTAGGGCCAACACATCGTTACCGGCGTCCAGATAGCGGTAGTCGAGTCCCAGCGCACGAAAGACGTTGCGCTCGGCCGTGCCATTTGTGGCGCGCAGCTCGGCCAGATTGCGATACAGGCCACCGTGGTTTTCGGCGATGGACTGGTCGTTGTCATTGACGACGATGATCAAGTTGCTGTCGAGCTCGGCGGCATTGTTAAAGCCCTCAAACGCCAGACCGCCCGAAAGCGAACCGTCGCCAATGATGGTAATGACGTTGTAACTGTCGCCCGCCAGATCGCGGGCGTGTGCCAAGCCGCAGCCCAGGCTCACCGATGTGGAGGTGTGGCCCATGGCGAACAGGTCGTGCTTGGACTCGTCGGGATTGGCAAAGCCAGAAGCCTCACCATAACGCTCCGGATCGATATAAGTGTACGCACGCCCAGTCAGCGCCTTGTGGGCGTAGGTCTGGTGCGAAACGTCAAAGACAATCTTGTCGATGGGGGAGTTAAACACGCGATGAAGCGCAACCGTAAGCTCAACGACGCCCAGGTTGGGGGCAACGTGCCCGCCGACGGCGGCGGAGCTTTCGAGGATTGCCTGACGGATCTCGCCGCAGAGCAGCGGAAGCTCGGCGCGGTCGAGAGCCTTGACGTCCTCGGGCGTTGTCGTTTGCGTAAGCAGCATCGTTGTGGGTTACTCCATGCGAATCGAGCGCCGGCGCTCCCTCGGCCGGCACAATTGCACAAAACAGTCTCGCACATTTTGGCGTTTGATATGTGACGGCGGCGCGGTAATTCGCCAACTGGTGGGGCAAAACGTTTTGTCCGATGCCATACTGATAAGTTCCATGATGATTTTATTCATTGCGTGCAGGCTGTGGCTTGCCGCCGAGCGCCGCCGGAAGGAGGCCGCATGTCCGATACCGTTCGTGCCGAGAAAATCGCGTGCGAAGTAGACCATGCTGCCCGTCAACTGGCACAGGCGGGCCGTCTGGACCTGACGCGCGAGTTTATCCAGCATGGCGATGTGACGGTGTATACGCATATGACCTCGGTGGCGCGGGCAAGTCTGTCCTTTGCCGAGCGCCTGGGTCGCGTCGGTATCTCCGTCGACCGCGCCTCGTTGCTGCGCGGGGCCCTGCTGCACGATTACTTTCTCTATGACTGGCACGATCCCGACCCAAGCCATCGACTGCATGGCTTTCGTCACCCGTTTTTTGCCCTGGCGCGTGCGGAGGAAGATTTTGAGCTGACGTCGCGCGAGCGGAATATTATCGTGCGGCATATGTTTCCGCTGGTGCCGGTGCCGCCGACGTGTCGTGAGGCATGGATTGTGTGCCTGGCCGATAAATGGTGCGCGCTGCGCGAGACGGTTGCCGGTCGTCTGCGGCGCAAGGACGAGGCGGACGATGACGTGAGCAGCGAATCGAGCGAAAAGAGGAGAGGGTAGACGGTGGGAACCGCGATCGATATGGCTTTTGGCGGCGCGACGCTTGCCGCCTGCCCACTCTCGGCACTGGTGCTCTCGTTTGCCTTTTACGGGTTTTGCGGCTGGGCGTGGGAGTCGACGGTCTGCGCCATGCTCAATCACGGACGATTTGCCAACAGTGGCTTTTTGCTGGGGCCGTGTTGCCCTATCTATGGTGTGGGCGGCATAGCCTGCTGGTTGCTGTTGCGCGGAATTCCGGATGCCTCGAGCCAGTTTGTCGCCGCAGCGCTCGTATGCAGCGTGATTGAATATAGCGTGGGCCTTCTATTGGAAAAAACAACAGGCGCACGCTTTTGGGATTACTCACACCTGCCCTTTAACCTGCACGGACGTATTTGCCTGTACTGGGCCTGTGCGTTTGGCCTGGGCGCACTGTGCATTTGTCGCTTGGTAGAGCCAGCGCTGCTGGGGCTGCTCGGCCATCTGCCGGTGTTGATCGTGCGGCTGGCGGCCTTTGCCGTTGCCGTTGCGATGATTGTGGACGCGTTGTGCTCGCTGGCGAGCTGGCGCCGTCTGTCCGACCAGCTCGAGCGCGTGCGCGCTGACCTTGCCGACCGCATCAACGAATCACTCGCCGATGCCTCGGACTCCATGCTCGAGCGCATTCCCGACTCGGCGATCGATTCGGTGTCTCAGACGCATATCCGCAGCCGTGCCGTGAACGCGTGGCTGGCAGAGCTGGGCGATGCCGCACTCGATGCCCTGCGCGAGAAGGCTTCGGTGCCGACGTTTATCTCGGACGGTGCACGCGGTCTGGCGCTTGCCGCTCGCCGCGTTGCCGATGCCGCGCCGAGTATGCCGCGCCCGTCGCTTACTCGTCGCCGCGCCGGCAAACGCGCGAGCCGTCCGGTGCCAAGCGTGTCGCTCAGCCGTCGTGACCTGCGCTTTTTCAACGCCTTCCCACGCCTGCGCATTAACCGCTACGAGGGCGTCATCCGAGCAACCGACCTCCGCGACCGCGCCCGCGACCTGTTCCGCCGCTAGGCGGGGGCGGGCCGGGCGCACCCCTTTCGCCCGTGCGTTTCCCGTTCGTTTCGCGTCCGTTGCCGCGCCGTTTCCAAGATTGCGGCACCGTTTCCATTCGACAACGCAGCGTTTAACAACGCCGTATCTGGTCTACACCAGTTGCCCCTCGGCCGCATCATGAGCGCCGACAACGTTCATGCGACCAAGGGGGAGCGAATGTACGATACGGGATCGACAACGTTTATGCTCATCTGCACCATGCTCGTGTTTTTAATGACACCGGGCCTGGCGTTTTTCTACGGCGGCCTGTCTAGGCGCAAAAATGTCATCAACACCATGCTCATGTGCTTTGGTGTTATTGGCTTGGTGGGCGTGCTGTGGATTGTGGCCGGCTGGTCGCTGGCTTACGGCGGCGATGGCTCCAATCCGTTTATTGGAGGCTTTGACCAGCTGCTGTGCTTGCCGGTGCTCAACCAAGTGCTGCAGGCGGCCGAGGGCAATGCTGCGGACGGTGCCGTCTACCCGGAGATCATCAACATCGCCTTCCAGATGGCGTTTGCCATGATCACGGCCGCCATCGTCACGGGCAGCCTGGCCGGGCGCGTTAAGTTTGGCGCCATGATGGCCTTCCTGGGCATTTGGCTGCTCGTGGTCTACGCGCCGCTCGCCCACATGGTGTGGGGCGGCGAGGGCTCCTTTATCGGCGACATCATCGGCGCGCTCGACTTTGCCGGTGGCGACGTGGTGCACATCTCGTCCGGTCTGACGGGCCTGATTCTCTGTCTGATGCTTGGCCGTCGTCGCGGCTTTGGCATGGTGAGCTATCGACCGCATAACGTGCCGTTTGTGGCACTGGGCGCCGGCCTGCTTTGGTTTGGCTGGTTTGGCTTTAACGGCGGCAGCGAGTTCAAGGCCGATGCCGTGGCGGCGCTTGCCATCCTCAACACCGTGACGGCCAGCGCGGCGGGCATGGTCTCGTGGCTTGCCGTCGAGCGCGTGCACACCGGTCGCCCTACGCTGGTGGGTGCCAGCACCGGTCTGGTCGCGGGCCTCGTGGTGGTCACGCCGGGCGCGGGTTTTGTCGAGCCGTGGGCGGCACTGGTCATGGGCCTGATCGTCTCGCCCGTCTGCTATTTCGCCATCAGCCATCTTAAGACCAAGTTCGGCTACGACGACGCGCTCGACGCGTTCGGCTGCCATGGCATCGGCGGCATCTTGGGCGGCGTGCTCACGGGCCTGTTCTGCGTGCCGGAGCTTTCGTGGACCGGTAAGGGCGGCCTGTTCTACACGGGCGACGTGTCGCTGCTCATCTCGCAGATTTTGGGCATTGTGGTGACGGTCGTCATCGTGCTGGTGCTCGACCTGGTGATCGCCGCGGTGGTCAAGGCGCTCTTCCACGGCAGCCTGCGCGTGGACGAGGCTGACGAGGCGCTGGGTCTGGATGCAAGTCAACACGGCGAGAGCGCCTATCCTTCTTTCTCCGGACTCGATTAGCAGCTTCCCCAAGCACCGCACCTTGCCGTTCAATCGTCGCTCACGTACTTAAGTACGCTTCGCTCCTCTTTCACGGCAATCTGCGGCACTTGGGAAACCTGCTAAGACCTGTTAGTTGCACTTTTTTGATTTGCGGGGTTGGTCTGTGGTGCTTGGGAAACCCGCGTATGTGAATGGCAATTCATTTCTTTTATTTAAGAGAGGAATTCACTATGAAGAAGATTACGGCGATCGTTCGTGCTGAGAAGCTTGAGGTTCTTAAAGACGCGCTGTTTGCTGCTGATGTTCGCGGCATGACTATTAACCAGGTGCAGGGCTGCGGTGCGCAGCACGGCTGGAAGGAGTACGTGCGCGGCAACGAGCTGCTCGTCAACACGATTCCCAAGGTGCAGTTCACCCTTATCTGTGCCGACGAGCACGTCGACGGTATTGTCGACATCATCTGCAACGCCGCGCGCACCGGCGCCGTCGGCGACGGCAAGATCTGGGTCGAGCCGGTCGAGGATGTTATCCGCATCCGTACCGGCGAACACGGCCCTGCCGCGGTGTAGGGCCGACCGCCTGTCATCTGCAACGTTAAAATACTGCAGTGAGGCATAAGGCTTGTGTTGCGGATGGACGGATTATGGGTCGCAATAAATATCCCGAGGAGACGGTCGCGAAGATTCTCGACGCGGCACTGGAGCTATTCTGTACACAGGGTTATGAGGGGACGAGCATTCAAGATATCGTTGACCGTCTCGACGGCATGACCAAGGGCGCTGTCTATCATCACTTCAAGAGCAAAGAAGAGATTTTCAACGCCGCGTTTGATCGGGCGATGACTCCGATTGTTGAGCACCGTCGCTCGACGCTTGGCGTCGGTAATATGACCGGCGCCCAAAAGCTAAAAAGGCTTTACGCTCCCGAGTCCGTTGTTCCGCAAATTGAGCTATGGGCACGTATGCGTCCTGCAGCAGATCCGGTAAAAAGCTCGCGTCTACTGGCGATGCAGTACCAGGGCTCATTTGACGAGTCGGCCGATGGCTATCTCTTGCCGGTGATCGAGGAGGGCATCGCCGACGGATCCATTGCGTGCGAATGCCCGCGCGAAGCGGCAGAGGCCGTATCGTTGCTGGCGAATCTCTGGTTGCTGCCACTGTTTCGTCCGCTTGAACCCAAGGATCGAATGCTCGCGCGCGCTCAATGTTTGGCGCAGATGGCCGCCGCGGTGGGACTCGATTTGGGGGATGAAGTGCTCCAGACAACGGACCAGATTTGGGACGTATGGAATTATGCTGGGTGGTAATATACATACTAACGGTATGTAATTGATGTAAGAGGGTGGCTACGGCTGCCCTTTTCAAGTCATCAAATACATACCAATAGTATGTATAGGAGGCAAAGCCATGGGTGGGATGAGAGATTTCGATGTCGCGTCAGCATCAAAGACAGCGCTGCCTATAAGACTCGTCGGTCTTCTCGTTGCGCAGCTGTGCGTGTATTCGACGTTGTCGGCGCTGTGCTTTGCGTGTCCGCTTTACTTGCTCGATCGCAGTGGCTCGTCGACGTTATATGGTGCCGTCGCGGCGATAGCGTTTATACCGGGCGTGCTTGCGACTCCGGCTGGCGGAGTATTAGCTGATCGAGAGGGACATCGCAGCGTTCTAGCAGCTCTCGGTATTGTTTTAATGATTGCAGCGATGCTATTTGTCCCCATGAAGCGCTCGTTGCCCCTTGCGGCCGTTGTAGCGGTGATGCTGTGCGTCCAATACGCCGTTCAATCTATTCTGAAGCCGATACTTCAAATTGAGACGGTGCGTATGGCGGGTGAAGAGAAGGTTGAGCGGGCCACTGCATTGGTTTCGCAGATGACCATGGTGAGCAATATCTTGGGCCCTGTGGTCGGGACGGCAGTCTATGGGTGCTTTGGCATCGATACTCTTTGCACAACCGCGTCGGTGGCGTTTGCGATTTCAGCTCTCTTGTTTGGGGTCGCACTCAAGCAAAATGCCTCATCTGAAACGATGGGAGACGGCGCGACTCGCACGACATGCCGAAACGATTTTCGGGAGTCGATTCGGTATCTGTTGCAAAATGCATCATTGGTCGCTGTGATTTTGCTTGCCGCCGTTTTGAACCTTGCGTTGGTTGGGCTAACGATTGGCGCTCCCATTATTGTTACAAAGCATCTCGGCATGCAATCGTCCTGCGTTGGGATAGTTGAGGTTGCTATGGGCTTGGGTGGTCTTGCCGGCAGTGGCTTGGTCGGCATTTGGCCGCATCGTTTTTCTTTCAATGACATATGTCGATATGTTGCGATGATCTGTTTTGGAGTCGCACCGATTATTGTCGCGCAACTGTTCGGCGCAGATGCATACGTGTTCACCGTGTTTGCGGCTGGTTCGGCATGGGTCATGGTGTGGGCAAGCATTGCGTCGGTTGAAATCATCGCGTTTGTTCAGCGGGCAGCGCCGACTGAGCTCTGCGGAAAAGTGCTTTCGGTCGTTTACATGGTCCTTTCCTGCGCAACGCCTATCGGCCAATTGACGTACGGGGTCGCATATGATCGATGGACACCGGCGATTGTATTCGCAGCCATGTTAGCGGTGCTGACGTTGACGACGGCACTGTTTTATCGGCTGAAAAGTCGCTTGTGGCGATTGTCTTAACGAGCTGGGGCACCGTGAATGTGTGAAGGCGGTGGTACGCCGCGCCGGGACGGCATTGTTTGGGCATGCCTCTCCTTCGTCTACAATATCGTGCAGACGAAGGAGAGGCATGCCCATGATCAAGATGTTTGCGAGTGACTTAGACGGAACGCTGCTGAACGCCCTGCACGAGGCAGACGGGACTATCCGCCGTGCCATTCGCGAGCTGACCGAGGCTGGCCTGCATGTGGTTCCCGCGACCGGACGCTCGACGCTGCCGATCGGCGAGCATGGCTTTACGGGCTTGGCACTTGACGCCTGCTGTTCCAACGGATCCATCGTGCGCGACAGCCATGGCGAGGTGCTCAAGACTTGGACCATCGATCCGCAGGTCACTGAGGAACTGCTCAAGGCGTTCCCGGACATTTGCTTTGATTGTTCCACGCCCGATGGCATGTACTCGAGCGGTTCGTTCGAGATGCATCAGGCGGGCTTTAAAAAGGACAGCCCCATCAAGCGTATTGTGATGCGCGGCATGCGTGCGCGCGGCGGGTATCACGAGGAGCAGTATTTCGACCAGTCGATCGGTGACATCCTGCGCCACGATGTATGCAAGATCAATTGTCGCGTGACCTCGCCCGAGCTGGAGCGCGACCTTAAGGCGTATCTTGCCGAGCGCTCGGACCGCGTGGTGAACGCGCCGTTCGACCCGGTGATGTTTGAGATTACCGACGTGGCGTGCAACAAGGGCGAGAGCGTGGCGTGGCTGGCGGCCTACTACGGCATTGCCGAGGACGAGGTCGCGGTCTACGGCGACGGCGGCAACGACATCGCCATGCTCAAGCGTTTCCGTCACAGCTATGCCACCAAGAATGGTAGCGATGCAGCCAAGGCCGCCGCGAGAGCGACTATCGGCAGCTGTGCAACCCATGCTGTCCCCAAGCACATGCTCGCCACCATGCGCAAGCAGAACGCCCGCACCATCATCGAATAATGTGACAAAGGGACAGTCCCTTTGTCACGCGGAGTCATGGTCCCTTGGAGTACGAACACATATTCGTATATATGACCAAGCTCTGTTAGAATCGGTATCGTTGACGGCAGTTCCATGTGCCGGGCAGCGCCCTCCATCTGATGGGAGGTGATGCCCATGACCGATTTGATTGATTTCGTGAGACTTCTGACCGCTTTGGTCTCGTTCTTCACGGCGCTTGTCGGCCTTTCCGAGGCACTCAAGCAGCGTTCGAGGCAACGTAGAAGGGGTCGCCGCCGCTAAGGCGTTGACCCCTTAATCCAAGCAACGGCGCTGCCCAGCTTAGCAGAACTTGGGCTGCCGTCGACACTATTCTACCCATGAATGCCATTTTGGACAAACGGCAATGCCGCTCCAAAACCCAGGCACAACCGGCACGACCCAGGCGGTCGCTGAATGTGACAAAGGGACTGTCCCTTTGCCACATCCAAATATTGCCTTTACGTGTTGATGCACACGGTGTGCAATAATACTCGCACTGTGCAATAGCGCACGGACTGAGTAACAAGGAGGACGCTTGTCCCAGCTCGAGAAATGCGACCGCCGGTCCCTTCGCTCGCAGCGTGCCCTTCGCCAGGCACTTGCCAGCGAGCTTGCCGAAGGCGGCGATCTTTCGCGCGTTAACGTCGCGTCGCTCACCGAGCGTGCCGGCCTCACACGCCGCACGTTCTATTCGCACTATCGCGATATCCCTGACTTTATCAATCAAATCGAGGACGATCTATTGGTTGAGATCCGCGAGCGCGTAGAGCTCATTACCGCAGCTCAACTGCCCGATCTTTACCGTAACATCGACGAGCTCGAGCCGGCGCCCGGCTCAGTTGAGTTGCTGCGCTATCTTGCGGCCAACCGTGACCTCATCGGTTCGCTGTTGGGTCCGGGCGGCGATCAGGCTTTCATTAAAAAGATCATCGACACCGCGCGCGAAGCGGTAACCCCGCGCGCCCAGACGGGCATTTTGGGCCTGGCGCTGGGAACATTCTTTGACTACTACGTCACCTACGTCGTAAGCGCCGAGGTCGGCATGGTCCAGCGTTGGTTTGAACGCGGCCTTGCCGAATCACCCGAGACCATGGCGCGCATCATGACAGTCATCGCCTTTGTGCGCCCTGGCGACCTGTATGGCCAACCCATCGATATCAACGTGCCGGAATACGGCATGAAGCTATTGAACCTGCAGCTCGAGGACGCGGTCGACACCGCCGCAGCCGTCGAGTCCAACTACTAAGAGGAGAAACTGATGAGCAAACTCGTCGAAGGCATTAAGGACCGCATGGTCGCTGCCGCGCGCGAGGCCGCGCCTGCCGTGGTGGACGTTGCACAGAAGGCCGCGACTGCCGCTGCCGAGAAAGTTGCCGAGGCAGTCGCGGAGGCCAAGAATGCGGCGGGGGAGACACTCGCCGCCGACGCAGTCACGTCCAACGCTGCCGAGTCCGTAGCCGCCGCCACCGCCGCAGCCGCCCCCGAGGGCGCAATCTTCAACCCCGAGGCCGCCCGCGGCAACCTGCACTTGGGCATCGACGTGGGCTCCACCACCGTCAAGCTCGCCGTGCTCAACGACGACAACCAGATCGTCTACGCCAAGTACCAGCGCCACCACACCGACGTCCGTGCCTGCGCCCGCGACCTGTTCGAGGGTGCTGCAACCGTGCTGCCGACGGCCCAAATGACCTGCGCCATTACCGGCTCGGGCGGCCTGCTACTGTCCCAGTGGCTCGAGCTGGAGTTTGTCCAGGAGGTCATCGCCAGCAAACGCGCCGTCGAGACCCTCATCCCGGCCACCGACGTCGCCATCGAGCTGGGCGGCGAGGACGCCAAGATCATCTACTTCGACAACGGTATCGAGCAGCGCATGAACGGTACCTGCGCCGGCGGCACGGGCGCGTTCATCGATCAGATGGCAACCCTGCTGCACACCGATGCCAGCGGCCTCAATGAGCTCGCGGCCAACGCCACCACCATCTATCCCATCGCCAGCCGCTGCGGCGTCTTTGCCAAGACCGACGTGCAGCCGCTGCTCAACGAGGGTGCCCGCCCCGAGGACGTGGCGGCCTCCATCTTCCAGGCCGTCGTGACCCAGACCATCTCGGGCCTGGCGTGCGGCCGTCCCATCCGCGGTAACGTCGCCTTCCTGGGCGGCCCGCTGCAGTACCTCTCCGAGCTGCGTCACCGCTTCTACCTCACGCTCAACCTGGACGAGGAGCACCGCATTGTGCCCCAAAACGCCCATCTGTTTGTGGCGAGCGGCGCCGCCATGGCGCACGAGTCCAACAAGCTCAGCACATTCCCGCAGCTCATCGAAGCTATTGATAGCCTGGGCGACACGCAGGGCGCCGAGGTCGAGCGCCTGGACCCGCTCTTCGCCACCGACGGGGACTATGCCGAGTTCAAGAACCGCCACGATACCGAGGTCGTGCCCAAGGGCAAGCTCGACGGCTACACCGGCCGCGTGTTCATCGGTATCGACGCCGGTTCCACCACCATGAAGGCTGCACTTGTGGGCGAGAACGGCCAGCTGCTGCACACCTGGTACGGCAACAACAACGGTGACATCCTGGGTACGGCCAAGGTCATCATGGCCGATTTCTACAACCACATCCCTGCGGGCTGCACCATCGGCCACGTGACCACCACGGGCTACGGCGAGGCGCTGCTCATCGAGGCCCTCAAGGCCGATTCCGGCGAGATCGAGACCGTCGCGCACCTGCGCGGCGCCAAGGCATTCCTGCCCGGCGTCGAGTTCATTCTGGATATCGGCGGTCAGGACATGAAGTGCCTGCGCGTCAAGGACGGCGTCATCGAGCACATTATGCTCAACGAGGCCTGCTCGTCGGGCTGCGGCAGCTTTATCGAGAGCTTCGCCGTCTCCATGGACATGGACGTGCGCGCGTTTGCCGATGCCGCCATCCATGCCAAGGCCCCCGTCGATCTGGGCAGCCGCTGCACGGTCTTTATGAACTCGCGCGTCAAGCAGGCGCAAAAGGAAGGCGCCACGGTGGGCGACATCGCGGCCGGCCTGTCTTATTCCGTCATCAAGAACGCCCTGTTCAAGGTCATTAAGCTGCGCGACCCCAAGGAGATCGGCAGCCAGGTGATCGTTCAGGGCGGCACCTTTATGTCCGATGCCACGCTGCGCGCGTTTGAGCAGCTCACCGGCGTACATGCCGTGCGTCCCGACATCGCCGGCTGCATGGGCGCCTACGGTGCGGCCCTGCTCGCCCGCGATCGCGCCGGCGCCGACGGCACCTCGACCATTCTTTCTGCCGAGGACATCGCGCACCTCACCGTGACGCAAAAGCATGTCCGCTGCGGCCGTTGCTCCAACAACTGCCAGCTCACCGTCAACGACTTTGGCGGCGGCAGGCGCTTTATCACCGGCAACCGCTGCGAGAAGGGTGCCGGCCACAAAAAGCAGAAGACCGAGGCCCCCAACCTCTTCAAAAAGAAAAACGAGCTGCTCTTTAACCGCGAGGTGCTGAGCCCCGACGAGGCCCCGCGCGGCACCGTGGGCATCCCGCGCGCACTCAACATGTACGAGAACTACCCCTTCTGGCACGCGTTCTTTACGCGCCTAGGCTTTAGCGTGCAGCTGTCCGACCAGTCGAGCAAAAAGACCTACCAGGCGGGCATCGAGTCCATGCCGTCCGAGAGCGTGTGCTATCCGGCCAAGATGAGCCACGGCCACGTGATGAACCTCATCGACCGTGACGTCGACTTCATCTGGATGCCGTGCGTGCGCTGGGAGCGCAAAGAGGACCCGACGGCTGGCAACTGCTATAACTGCCCCATCGTTATGAGCTACCCCACGGCGCTGGCGCTCAACATCGACGAGATTCGCGAGCAGAACATCGAGTTCCTGTACCCGTTTGTGCCCTATCACGACAAGACCGAGCTCAAGCGCCGCCTGTACCAGGTGCTCGCCGTCGACCGCGTGGCCGATGCCGAGGCTGGTCGCGGTCGCGTGCGTGGACCCAAGATCACGCGCTCCGAGGTCGATGCCGCCGTCAACGCTGCCTTTGAGGCCGATGCGCGTTTCCACGAGGACATCCAGACCATGGGCGAGGAGGCTCTTAAGTGGGTCGAGGACCACGGCGGTCACGGCATTGTGCTCGCCGGCCGTCCCTACCATAACGACCCCGAGATCAACCATGCCCTGCCCGAGCTTATCTCGAGCTTTGGCTTTGCGGTCTTTACCGAGGATTCGCTCGCGCATCTCGTGAAGCCCGAGCGCCCCATCCGCGTCGTCGACCAGTGGATGTACCACAGCCGCCTGTACGCCGTCGCCCGTTTTGTGACGATGTGCAACGATTTGGACCTGATTCAGCTCAACTCCTTCGGCTGCGGCTTGGACGCCCTGACCACCGACCAGGTGCAGGAGATTCTGGAGGCCAGCGGCAAGATCTACACCGTGCTCAAGATCGACGAGGTGTCCAACCTGGGCGCCGCGCGCATCCGCATCCGCTCGCTCATGGCGGCGCTCAAGGACCAGGAGGCCGAGCGTCTCGCCGAGGCCACGGCCGCGGGCGAGAGCTACGAGCAGGGCGATGCCGCGCCGGTGGCGCCCTCCACGGATGCCCCCGCGTTCGCGAGCCGCAAGTACACGTTTGAGGCCCAGCGCGAGAGCGCTTCGACCGCGTGGCCCAAGGTGCCCTTTACCGAGCAGATGCGCGACGAGGGCTACACCATCCTGTGCCCGCAGATGGCACCGATCCACTTTGACCTGGTCAAAGAGGTGTTCCGCGGTGCCGGCTACAACTTGGAGCTGCTGCCCTCGACCGACCACGATGCCGTCGAGGCAGGTCTGCGTTACGTGAACAACGACATCTGCTATCCGTCGATTCTGGTGACGGGCCAGATCATGGAGGCCATCGAGAGCGGTCGCTACGACCTGTCCAAGACGGCCGTGGTCATCAGCCAGACCGGCGGCGGATGCCGCGCCACCAACTACATCGCACTCATCCGCAAGGCCCTGCGCGAGAGCGGCCACCCCGAGATTCCGGTGATCTCGCTTTCGGCTGTGGCGCTCGGCGAGGACAACCCCGGCTTTAAGATTACGCCGGCGCTGCTCAAGCAGGCAGTCTACGCGGTACTCTTTGGCGACGTGATGATGCAGATGCTCTACCGTTGCCGCCCGTACGAGGCAACGCCCGGTGCCGCCAACGCGCTCTACGAGGAGTACATGGCGCGTGCCCGCAAGCTGGCGCCCAAGTTTAACCGTCACAACTACACCAAGTTGTGCCGCGAGGCCATCCGCGCGTTCGACACCATGCCGCTCGTGGGCGAGGGTACTAAGCCGCGCGTGGGCGTGGTCGGTGAGATCTTGGTCAAGTTCCACCCTACGGCCAACAACCACGTGGTCGATGTCATCGAGCGCGAGGGCTGCGAGGCAGTGGTGCCGGGCCTGCTCGACTTCTTCCTGTACTCCATGAGCAACGCCGAGCTGCAGAAGGACGAGCTGGGTAGCTCTGCTACCACGCGCGCTGGTATGCAGGCGCTCATCAAACTCGTGGACTGGATGCGTACGCCGGTGGAGGAGATGCTCGAAAAGTCCCACCGCTTTGAGGCGCCCGAACGCATCGGCACCATGGCGGACAAGGCCCGCACGGTGCTTTCGGTGTGCAACAACATGGGCGAGGGCTGGCTGCTCACGGCCGAGATGCTCGACCTGATTGACCATGGCGCGCCCAACATCATCTGCACGCAGCCCTTCGCGTGCCTGCCCAATCACGTGGTGGGCAAGGCCGTGATTAAGGAGCTGCGCCGCCAGCATCCCGAGAGCAACATCGTCGCGGTGGACTACGACCCCGGCGCGTCCGAGGTCAACCAGCTCAACCGTATTAAGCTCATGATCAGCGTGGCCAAGGAAAACATGCGCGCCGGTAAGGGCTTTAAGCTCGAGAAGGTGGCGCCGCTCGCGATGGACGAGGTCACCGGCCAGATGCGTGCCCACGATGGCTGCGTGAGTTGCGGACCGGCCAGCGAGGAGGCCGTGGCGTCGGTCGCCGAGCGTCTGGAGCGCGGCATTAAGAAGTAGTCGGCCTGCTTTGGGCTAGATATGAGGCAAACGGGTGGTAGCCGTACCGGCTACCACCCGTTTTTGCTGGACATATGTTGTGTAAACGCTCCAACTATCACCCTTTGCGAACTTAGATTTCGGAAGTATGCGGCAAAATCTGAATAGGCCGAGCACACCGGATATGCCCAAGCTCTGTACCTGCGGTTTTATTGGCGAAAAACCAGGATGTGCTCAAGAGTTCCGGAATTTGCCGCATACTTCCGAAAATGACGTCTTGGTGGCACCAAAAATTGCCCTTGAAGCCCTGAGATAATGAACATATGTGGCCGTTTGCGGCGAAATACCGTCCGTTTATAGAACCCACCCCCAGCGCGCGTCTTCCTTACGGTTGAATAAATACACATCTATGGAATTACGTAAGAGAGGACTGTTCCTATGAGCTACAAGAGCGTTTGTGTCGCCGGTGGCGGCGTATTGGGAAGTCAGATTGCCTTCCAGGCTGCCTACTGCGGCTTTGACGTAACGATTTGGCTGCGCAGCGAGGGCAGCATTGGCCGCACCCAGCCTAAGATCGATCACGTCCGCGAGGAGTACATCGCTGCTATCGAGGGCATGGCGGACGGTACGGGCGAGTGGTGCGCCGGTATCGCCGATAGTGACCAGCCCTTCGATAAGGACGCAGCGCTTGCCGCCGTCGAGCGCGCCTACTCCACGCTCAAGCTGGAGCTCGATCTTGCCAAGGCCGTGGCCGATGCCGACCTGGTCATTGAGTCCATGGCAGAGGACACTCAGGCAAAGATCGACTTTTACAAGAAGCTCGCCCCGGTTCTGCCGCAAAAGACCGTCATCGTCACCAACTCCTCCACGCTGCTGCCGAGCACCTTTGCCAAGTACACCGGCCGCCCCGAGAAGTACCTGTCGCTGCACTTTGCCAACTCCATCTGGAAGAACAACATGACCGAGGTCATGGCCCAGGACCAAACCGACAAGCGCTACTTTGACGAGCTCGTCGACTTTGCCAACGACATCCGTATGCTGGCGCTTCCCGTCAACAAGGAAAAGAACAGCTACCTGCTCAACTCCATGTTGGTGCCGTGGCTGCTCTCGGGCCTCGACCTGTATGTCTCGGGCGTCAGCGACCCCAAGAGCATCGACCTCGCGTGGACGCGTGGCACCGGTGCCCCCAAGGGCCCGTTCCGCGTATTCGACACGGTGGGCATCCAGACGGCCTACAACATCGTTATGCAGTATCAGAAGGTCCCGGGCCTGGTGAGCCCGCTGCTCAAAAAGATGATGATGCCCTACAACTTTAAGGCTATGGCGTCCGTCCTCAAGAAAATGCTCGACGAAGGCAAGCTGGGCGAAAGCTCGGGCGAGGGCTTCTTCAAGTACTAAAAGATGATCCCTTGGGGACGGAGGAAAACGGATCATTTTCTTCTGCTAACAGTGAGAAGATGGACCCAGAAATAGAAAGGAGCGGCAATGGACCGACAAATCGTACTCAAGCAGGATATCCTCGATGCGCTTTCTGCTGTTGGCATGCGCCCGGGGCAGACGGTTATGGTCCATTGCTCGCTCAGCTCGCTTGGATATGTGTGCGGCGGCGCGCAACCGGTGATCGAGGCGCTGCTCCAGATGGTGGGCGAGACCGGCACCATCATGATGCCGACGCAGTCGTGGAAAAACCTGGACCCGGCGAGTGGCGTCCATTGGCAAGAGCCGCAAGAATGGTGGCAGCTGATCCGCGATAACTGGCCAGCTTATGACAAACGCATCACGCCCACCAATACGATGGGGGCCGTTGCCGAGATGTTCCGCACGTGGCCGGGTACGCTTCGCAGCGACCACCCGGCGCGTTCGGTGGCGGCAAACGGCCCGCACGCTCAGTTCCTGACAGAGAACCACGACCTGAGCAATATCTTTGGCGACGGATCGCCCATCGCGCGTCTGTACGATTTGGACGGCTATGTGCTGCTCGTGGGCGTGGACTACGACAAGAACACATCCCTTCATTTAGCCGATGCCCGTGCGCAATACCCGGGAAAGCACGACTGCGTGGAGCACAGCGCGATCATGGAAAACGGCCAGCGCGTGTGGAAGGAATACCGCACGCTCTATGTCGACGGCGAGGATTTCGACGAGATCGGCGCTGCCTTTGAGCGTGAATGCACGGTTCACACGGCGCCTCTCGGCAACGGGACGATCCGCTTTATGCGCCAGCGCGAGCTTGTCGATTTTGCCGTGGGCTGGATTGAGCGCCATCGCGCCCGCCCTGAGTAATTCGGGGGGGTGGAAGCGTTGGGGATCTACGGTAGTATGCGACAAAATCTGAATTGATCGGGCAAGAGCTGTAGCGCGCGTTGACGTTTGACCAATGGAGCGCAATTGACCAATGGAGCGCAAAAATGCACCGTTCGCCGATACTCCTCTCGCGAGTGGTTGCCATATGGTTTGATGTTGGAAACATATGACTGCCGCCGGGCTGCGGGTGACGTTTGCTCTGATATCGGAGGTGCCAAGTATGTTTCGCGCTCCGTTAAACAAGTATCGGGCTGGTTAATATGGGCCGCCGTACTATCTCGATAACCCTTGCAGTGGTTTGCCTAGCTGTGCTCCTGGGCGCTATGGGGCAGTTCGCTATAAGTCGAGAAACATCCTATATGCAGGAATGTGCTTCCGAAGGCTTCGCCATTGATGGTTACTATCGGGATGACAAAACGAGTCGGGAAACCCTGGCTTTTCTTGAGGAGGACAACTGTCGATGGCAGCTGGTCGACAAGGGCGGCAGCTGCGTTGATGGACAGTTCGAGCGTATGGACGACCCCAACATCCTGATATTAAAGAAGGAAAACGGCGAAGAATTCGGTACGGTCCACGTGGCGTATATGTCACGCCGACGCGATCAGGGTCAGCTCTATCTATTTAGAGATAGCAAAGTGACCCGTTTTTATCTGGTGAGCACCGATCCGGCGTTTATGGTGGAGTCTGGCGATGTCGATGTGGACAGTTGATTCACGGCAATAAAACAGCGAGCGGGGCGCAGTCGTGAACTGCGCCCTACATCACGTTACTTCACATCGAACTCCACGCGATCGAGTTCGGGTACGTTGAGGTTGATGAGTTTACGAGCGACGTGGCGGTCGTGTGCCCCAAGCGCCTCGCTTGTCGTCACATGAGCGACAATCTCGCGCTCGACGAGGCCCTCCTCCTCGCCTTCGGTGGCCGAGGCCTCGACGGCAACGGTGTAATCCTTAAAGCCCGGCAGCACCGCGGCAAGCTCGCGCGTGGTTTCGGTGACGCCATAGCCGTCCTGCACGCCGGCCTGCGCCGAGCCAATGGATCCCGCGGTCATAACGATGCAGGGGATGGCAAAGATCACCGTGCCCACGATGATGCGGCGGCGCACCTTGTGTGACAGCTCATCGACCTCGGCGTTTTCCTCGGCGGTCACAATGCCGTCGCCGTTGAGGTCGCGCTTGAGCGGCACGCGCAATAGAAGTAGTACGGCTTCGGCCGCGAGTGCGATAAAGACCACGTTGATGCCAAACTCGTAAAGCGCCGAGAGAAACAGCGACCCGCTTGCGATGGCGATGCCATAGCCCGCCGCGCACAGGGGCGGCATGAGCGCGGTCGCCACGGCCACGCCGGCGATGAGCGTGGCAGGTTCCTGATCGCGCGAGTTGCCCAGGCCACCCGCAAAGCCGCCCGCGAGCGCGACGGCAAGGTCCCACACAGTCGGTGTCGAATTGTCGATGATGGCGGCCGTGGTGGTGCCAAGGGGCGAGAGCTTAAAGTACAGCGTGGACGTGACCAGGCAAAAGGCCATCTGTAGAGCCAAGCTCGCGACGGCCTCGACGGTGATCTCGCGGTCGAGCGTGGCGATGCCATATGCCATGGCAAGGACCGATCCCATAAGCGGGCAGATGAGCATGGCACCTACAATGGCGATATCCGAGTCGATATCGAGGCCGATGCTCGCAATCAACATAGCAATGATCAGGATGCATAAGTGCGAGCCAGTCAGGCGCGCCCCGTTTACAAAGCGTTTGCGAATCACGTGATAGGGCGCGCGTCCCTCGCGAATGTTGAATGCCTGCTTAAGGAAACGGGTGGCATTCTCCATGGCCTCGCTGTGTGCGGGGCGTATGCCATGGCGCCGATGATGGCGCTCGCGCAGTCGCTTGAGCTGTTGTTTGTCGAGTTCCATGTCCACCTCGTATTGCCGCAGGAACGCGAGTGCGTTCGCAGCATGTACTCTACACCGTGACGGGTGGGGCGGTCATCTTGACATGGAACTTAGGCGAGCAGGCAAAGGAAGACACGCCACAAGCGAGTACTGCCGAGGGTTTCGACAGATACAAAAAAGCGCGGGGCCGGTTTGATTCCGACCCCGTGCTCTGCACTGGTGCGTTGTTGTTCGGCCTACCCCAGCAGGCTCAGGCCAACGGAGATAAACGCCAGGATAACGCCGACGATAGACTCGCCGCCGAGCAGGCCGCTGGCAACGACCAGGCCCTGCTCCTGGAAGGCGGCGTCCTTGGCGGCCTTCTCCTCGTCCGAAAGACCGGCAGTAGCGTCGCGGTGTGCGGCCCACTTATCGTAGGCGAGCTTGACGCAGGAGCCCAGGAAGGCCGTGAGCGACATGTAGAACGGCAGGTACACGCCCAGGCCGATCATCATGGCCGGAATGCCGAGCCAGTACATGACGATGCCGGCGATAAAGCCGCCCGCGAACCACGGCACGCTCGGGATGCCCGAGACCATGGTGGCGACCACACTTGCCTGTGCGGCAACGAAACTCTTGTCGGGGCCAAAGGCGTCCGGCCCATAGGCGGTAACGAGCGCGACCATGACGGCGGCGGCGACCAGAGCACCCACGATGCCGCCGATGGCCTGGCCGATCCACTGCGCGCGCGGGTTGGTGCCCAGCACGGCACCGGCCTTAAAGTCGTTCATGACGTCGCCCGCAAGGCCGCACGCCACGGCAACGATGCCGGCGATAAAGAACAGCTTGACCTGAGCGATCTGGGCGAAGGCAGCCACGATGAGCATGACGATGAGGCCAAAGATCTCCATGGGGTCGATGCCCGTCTGGCCGCAGCTCTGCGCGCTCATGATGGTGGTGACAAAGGTGAACAGCGTGACGATAACGGCCGGAACGGGGCCAAGGTCGAGCACGATGGCGATGACGACGGCGATGGCGGCAGCGCCCAGGCCGATGATGCCGGCGTCGAGTTTAAGGGAGCCCGAGATGAGCGACTGCTCGTCGGTGTCGGTGGAGCTGTCGGCGGCAAGACCACGGACGATGCCGGCGACCTGCGGCAGGATGTCCTTAAGGACGACGGCGACGCCAAAGCCCATCATAAGGCCCATGCCGAGGGACTTGACGATGCCCTGTGCGGTCACAACATCGAACAGGCCGGCAGCGGTGCCGCCGACAATGATGCCAAAGTTGCCCAGCAGCGCGCCGGCAAACCAGAAAGCGACGGGGGCGAAGCCCACCAAAAAGCCGACGGAGAGCAACATGGGCGAGTTGTAGATGGCAAAGGTCACGCCGGGGATATTGAGCGTGCACAGCATGCTGGGCACCACGCCCAGGGCGTCGCGAAGCACGCTGTAGATGCCGGCGATGGCCATGGAGCCAAAGAGCTGTTTGCCAGTCTTGCCGCCGGCCTCGGTGGCGCGCAGGGTCTGAGCTGCGGCGTTGCCGGTGGGGAACTCCAGCGCGGCGTCCACGATAAAGTGACGGTGGATGAGTGCCGTGGCCAGCAGACCCAGGATAGTGCCGGCGAGTGCCACGATAAACATGTCGAGCCAGCTGATCTGGTCGGCATAGCCCAGCATCCAGGCGCCCGGGATGGTAAACGCCAGACCGCCGGCGACCATGGCGCCTGCGGACATGATGGTGTGGGTGACGTTGGCCTCGTTGAGGCTGGCGTTGCCCATGAGCTTCAGGAAGAACAGCGAGATGACGGCAGCGAAGACGATCGGCCAGGGGAGTGCGCCCATCTTGAGGGCGGTGTAGGCCGAGCTTGCCGTGATGATCACGCAGCCAAGGACGCCGATGACGACGCCGCGCAGCGTGAGTTGCCCGCGCATCGAAGCGCGGTTCGAGGGATTGCTCATATAAAACTCCTTTGCGTATATCCGCTTCCCCCGGGAGCGCCGTTACGGATACGGCGCGGGAAGTCGGGTTACCAAGGGCCGCCGCGTGAGCTCGCGCACGACCGCGCACCAGTATAGCCGCAAGGCAGTCATTTTGGGATGACTGGTTTAGGTAGGCGATATACTGCTGGGCAGACGAAAGGAGCGCCGACGATGCTGAATGGGTGCGCATACATATTGACGGTCGACGTGGGCAACACGTTCATTCGCTTTGGCCTGTTTGCAGAGGATTCGGCCGCGGCGCAGGAATGTCCGCTTGCGACGTGCGAGATCACCACGCCGGCGCGCATCACAGCAGACGAGGCTCGCATGCGTCTCGTGCAGGTCATGGGCGCCCTTGCGGCCGATGCGGGCATGCCGGGTACACTTGTGCCCGCGGCTGCCGTCCTGAGCTGCGTGGTTCCGGCGCTCGAGCGTCCGTGGAAGGCGGCGCTTTCCCGTACCTGCACGGGGCGCGTGCTCACCGTGGGGCCGGGACTTAAGACCGGCATGCCCGTGCACTACGACGACCCGGCCGAGATTGGCCCCGACCGCATCGCCGATGCCGTGGCGGCCCGCGCCGTCTACGGCTCGCCGTGCATCGTAATCGACCTGGGCACGACGACCAATATCGAGGTGATCGACGCGCGCGGTACCTTTGTGGGCGGCGTCATCGCGCCGGGCTTGGCACTCGGCGCTCGCTCGCTTTCGGCGGCAGCAGCGCGCCTGCCCCAGGTCGAGCCCTCGGCACCGACGCACGTCATCGGGCGCAACACGCGCGAGGCCATGCGCTCGGGCGTGGTTTTGGGCGAGGTGGCCCGCATCGACGGCATGCTCGACATGGTGCTTGCCGAGATGCGCGTGACCAAGGCGGCGGGGGAGGGCAGCGTGCCCATCGTCATCACCGGCGACGATGCCGAGGCGCTCGCGGCGCTGGTCGGCCATAGCCTGACGGTCGACGACGCGCTGACGCTGCGGGGTCTCGCCGAGCTCTACCACATCAACCAAAAGCCCCGCCGCGCGTAGGGCGAGGGGCTGGTGGGACGAATGCCCCACCTTTCACCTGCTACAATAGGTCAAACTATTGCGATTACGGAGGTGTCTGGCATGTCGGACGATCTTCATCAAACCGCGTCGGGCAAGCGCCGCGACGTCATTAGCTGGGACGAGTTCTTTATGAGTGTGGCCATTGCCGCGCAGCGCCGCAGCAAGGACCCCAACACGCAGGTGGGCGCGTGCATCGCCAGCACCAACCACCGCATCCTTTCGGTGGGCTACAACGGCACGCCCTCGGCGCTCAACGACGACTTTTTCCCGTGGGGAACGAGTGATGACCCGTTGCAGGACAAGCACAACTACGTGGTGCATGCCGAGGCAAACGCCGTGCTCAACTACCGCGGCTCGCTCAAAGACCTCGAGGGTTCCACGGTCTACGTCACACTGTTCCCGTGCCACGACTGTGCCAAGATTCTGGCACAGGTAGGTGTAGGCGAGGTTGTCTACCTGGACAACAAGTACGCCGATACCGATGACGGCCGTATCAGCCGCCGTATCCTCGACTCCTGCGGCATCAGCTACCGCCAGGTTATCGTCGATGTCCATATTGGTACCGGGGAGCGGGCTCAGCAGTAGCGCGTGCCAACGCTAGCTGGCGACAAAACAGCTAAAAGAGCCCCGTCCCAAATTGACTGCTCGTGAAAGTCGTGTCCGCGCGCATGGCTGGCGCCTAAGCGGGTACATGGCTGTAGTAACATAGCCCCTGTCCGCGGGCGTGCCCGCGTTATTGTGAGAAAGGAGCCCCTGTGGCTGTTAACGAAGAGCTACTTAAGAAGGTTCTTGAAGAGATTCGCCCCAACCTGCAGGCCGATGGCGGCGATATGGAGTATGTGGGCGTCGACGACGAGGGTGTCGTCAAGCTGGAGCTGCAGGGCGCCTGCGCCGGCTGCCCCATGAGCTCGCTGACCCTGTCCATGGGTATCGAACGCATCCTGAAGGAGCACGTGCCCGGCGTTACCCGCGTCGAGCAGGTCAATGCTTCTGGCGAGACCGACGACCTGTACGACGAGTACGCGCCGTTCTAAGATGCGAAAGCTGCGGACGTCATGCTCCGCATAGACGTTACGCCCAGATATGCGGCTGCGAGCGCAAGGCCCGCGGCCGCATTTGTATGTAGGGAGCAGGGGGATCGATATGCTCAACGACCTCTACCATATGCTTGATCCCGTCGCGATCTCGGCGGGCCCCATCACGATCTACTGGTATGGTCTGGCCTATGTGGTCGGCGCCCTGCTTACGGCGGTCGTTATGTACCGCACGCAGCGCCGCTGGGGTTTCAATATCACGATTGATGACCTGACGAGCGTCGTGGTCGGCGCGGTCTTTGGCCTCATCATCGGTGCGCGCTTGTTTTACGTCGTCTTTTACGGTGATGGTTACTACTGGGCCCATCCGCTGGAGATCTTTGCCACCAACGAGGGCGGCATGAGCTTCCACGGTGGTCTGGTCGGCGGCATCCTGGGAGGCATCATCGTGTGCCGCATGTACAAACTCGATGCATGGACCATCGCCGATCTTGCCGTCATCGGCGCCCCGCTGGCCCTGTGCTTGGGCCGTTGCGCCAACTTCGTCAACGGCGAACTGTGGGGTAAGCCGACCGATTTGCCCTGGGGCGTGGTCTTTGGCGGCACCGCGGGCGATATGCCGCGTCATCCCTCACAGCTCTACGAGGCATTTCTTGAGGGCATCGTGCTCTTTTGCGTTTTGCAGGTGCTCAGCCGTAAAAAACCGCTGCTGCCCCAAGGCACGTTTATGGGCGTGTTTGTGATGGGGTACGGCATCGTCCGCTTCCTCGTCGAGTTCGTGCGCGTGCCCGATGCCCAGCTGGGTTATCTGCTGGGGGGCGTTATCACCATGGGCCAGCTGTTGAGCCTGCCGCTCGTCATCGCCGGTCTGGCGCTCATCATCTTCGCCCGACACCGCAATCGCCCCCAGCGCATCTACCTCGACGCCTAACCACCACACAAACCACCACAAAGGGGACAGGCACCTTTGTGGTGGTTTTGCCAAGTTTGATAGGTTTCTAGAAAGGCTTTTTGGACTGTGAAGGATCCCGATCTCTCCACAACGGCTGCGCGCGACGCTGCCCGCATCGTCTGGTTTAAGCGCTACCCCGCCAAGCAGACGCTCATCGCATTTTTGCTCGCGCTGTTGGCGACCACGGCGTTTTCCATCGATCCCGCCCCGGTGTCGAGCAACGCGGTCTTGGCGATTGACCCCAAAGCCTCGGGCATGCTGTACGTGTGCTACGAGGTGCTCCTCTCGTTTGCCGGCCATACCGACGCGGTCATGCTGCTTGCGCTTGCCTGCCTGCTTACGCTGCCGTTTCGCTACGTATTCTTTGGCCGCGGCGACGCTTGGCGTCCCTCGGTGGTCCTTCCGTCGCTGTTCTTTGCCGTCTGCATGGTGTTTGGCCGCAGCTACGACCTCATCGATTCAGCCGAGATCGTGCTCGGCGACAAGGCCCGCATCATCTGCGCCTGGATAGGCGGTGTGGGCTGGATGCTCTTGGCGGTCGTCGCCTTCTACCTTGCCTTTGAGTGTCTAGATTGGCTGAGCTCTCGGCGCATTCCGTTTTCCGAAGCGCACTTTGGCCGCGTATGGCGTGTAGCTCACGCCGTGCTCTCGGTCCATCCCTTTGCCGGGCCCTTCCTGGTTCTTATGATCGCCTGGGCGCCCACGCTCATCGCTTCGCTGCCCGGTCTTTTTATGGGAGATACGGGTGCGCAGATTCGCCAGTGGTTCAACTACCCCAACGGCACGAGTGACTACCTGCGTCTGCTCAATCCCAATGTGTTGCTCAACGGACATCACCCCGTGGTGCACACGGCTATCATCGGTTCGTGCGTCCAGCTGGGGCTTTCACTGTTCAACAGCGCCAACGCAGGTCTTGCCATCTACACCTGCGCTCAGTTCGTCATTACGGCCGCCTGCATGGCCTATTCCATCTCGTCGCTGCGCAAGCTGGGCGTGAGTCTGCCGGTCCGCGGCGTGATCTTGCTGTTCTTTGTGTTTATGCCCATGTTCTCCAACTACGCGGCCCTGCTTACCAAAGATGTGCTGTTTGCCGACGCGTTTTTGGTGCTGTTGGTGCAGACCGTGAAGCTCGTGGCCTGCGGCCTGCCCCGTCGCGATGCCAATGCCGAGCGTGCGGGCGAACAGAGGCCCGTGCTCTTTGCGCGCCTTGACTGGCTGGTGCTCGCTCTGGGTGCCATGGGTTCCACGTTTCTGCGCAACGGCGGCCTGGTGTTTCCCCTGGCGGCATGCGTAATCGCGGCAGCGTTTTGCGCATGGGACGCACATGCGGCTCGTCGCGCAGCCAAGCAGGCTGGTGCTGCGCCTTCGGGCGCCATCCCGCGTTTCCGCTGGATGGGAGTTCTTGCGGTGCTTGCGCTCTGCCTTGCTTCTAATATGTACTTCACCAAGGTCTTTATGCCGGCGCACGACATCACGCCTGGTTCCAAGCGCGAAATCCTCTCGATTCCGTTCCAGCAGACGGCTCGTTTCGTCCAAAAGCACGACGGCCTCAACTCGGGCGTCAACCCTACGGTTAAGGAGGACGGCACCATCGTGGAGGCTCCTTGCGACGGCTTGGTGACCGACGAAGAGCGTGCCGTGATCGACCGTGTGCTCAAGTACGAGAATCTGGGTCGCCGTTACAACCCGGATAAGTCGGACGCCGTCAAAAATTGCTTTAACGAGTACGCCTCGCAGGAAGACATCAAGGCCTATTTTGAGGTGTGGGCCCAGATGTTCAAAAAGGATCCCGAGTGCTATATCTCGGCGCTCATCAATAACTACTACGGCTACTTTTATCCGAGTGCCCGCGATGCGTGGGTCTACAGCACGGCGCGCAGTGCCGAGATTATGGCGAAGCCCGATAACCTCAAGTACTTTGACTTCCATCCGGTCGATAGCAAGGTTGTGCGCTGGTGCGACCACCTGATCAACCTGTATCGCGTGGCAGTACAGCGCATCCCGTTTATCTCGCTCGCCATGAGTTCGGCTACTTACGTGTGGATTATGATCGCCGTGGTGGTCTACCTGTTGCGCCGCCATTCGTGGCGCGGGCTGGCCATTTGGGTGCCGCTGCTGGGCGTGCTCGCCGTGTGTCTGATCGGTCCCTGCAACGGCTCGACCTACATGCGCTACCTGTATCCGGTCATCGCCTGTATGCCCTTTGCCATCGGCGCCACCATCACCCGCAGCGACCTCCTCTGGTCCTAATTTGGTACATTGGGGTCAGGTTACTTTGCACCAAAGGGTGGCATCATCACGACGCCTTCATTTTGGGGTTTATCTCGCAGGCCAGTAGGTATATCATAACGACGTTTGTTTATATTGCCCGAGCATCTGCGCTGGGCTTTAGGTCGAAACCGATAGGAGACACGTATGTCCGGACACTCTAAGTGGGCCACAACCAAGCATCGTAAGGGCGCGCAGGACGCCAAGCGTTCCGCCCTCTTCTCCAAGCTGAGCCGCAACATCACCGTTGCTGCCCGTCTCGGCGGCGACCCGCTGCCCGAGAACAACGCCAGCCTCGCTGCTGCCGTTGCCAAGGCCAAGGCTCAGTCCATGCCTAAGGACAAGATCAAGTCCGCTATCGACAAGGCTTTTGGTTCGGGTGCCGATGCCGCCGTCTACGAGAACATCGTGTACGAGGGCTATGGTCCCGCCGGTGTCGCCGTCTACGTTGACTGCCTGACCGATAACCGCAACCGCACTGCCGCCGATGTCCGTTCCGCCTTCTCCCACGCTGGTGGCAACCTGGGCACCTCCGGCTCCGTCGCCTTCCAGTTTGAGCGCAAGGGCCAGATCGTCGTCGCCAAGGAGATCCTGGACGAGAACGCCAAGAAGGAGACCATGATCGCCAACGGTGCTGCCGGTGACGAGGATGAGTTCATGATGGCAATCGCCGAGGCCGGTGGCGAGGACTACGAGGACGCCGGCGAGGAGTGGATCGTCTGGACCGCTGCTAACGACGTCATGGCTGTCTCCAAGGCACTCGAGGAGCAGGGCGTCCAGGTCAAGGGCTCCGAGACCACCATGGTCCCGACCACCCCGACCGAGGTCTCCGGCACCGATGCCAAGAAGGTCCAGCGCCTCATCGATCGCCTCGAGGAGCTTGACGACGTCCAGGACGTCTACAGCACCATGGATATGACCGACGAGGTCATCGCTGCCCTCGAGGAGGAGTAGCGCCCGCGCGGGTTAAGCCGTGCATATCTGGGCATAATGAAGCGAGCATGCAAGCCTCGTGGAATAGATGAGCCGGATCCGCGTGCGTAGAGCACCGGACCCGGCTCTTTTATAATGATGCGAATCGTTTCGCATTCTGTGGACCGAGACCCGAAAGGAGCGCCGCATGCGCGTGCTCAAACGAGCCCTAGCAATCGTGTACCTTGCCGCCGCCATCGTGGCGCTGGGCACGCTTGTCTGTCAGTTCTGGGGACCGTATACGTATCGCTTTATGCTGCTGTTGCGTGACACCATGCCTCGCGTCGTCGTTACGGTGTGCGCCGCCATCGTGGCGCTTGGCGTGCTCATCGGGTTTTTCCGCTTGATGTTCGCGCGTCGCGAGCCGTCCTGCGTGCATCCGGCGGGGGAGCGCAATATCGAGGTCACGCTCGCAGCGCTTTCCTCGTGTGCCCGTGCCGCGGCGGAGTGCGATGATCGTGTGATGGTTGAGCATATCGAGGCACGCGTTCAAGGCTCCGACGAGTCGCGCGTTCGTTTTAAGGTCGAGGCCATCGCGCTCGATGATAAGGACGTTGCCGCTCTTGCCACCTCGATGCAGCAGCGCATCGAGAAGGCCTGCGATACCATGCTCGGCACGCCGGGCACGACCGCGCGCGTTCGTTTTTTGCCGTCCAAGACTACCGTCCAGACCGTGGAGGTTTCCGGTGAGTGATACCAATCAAGATAAGACCGCCCGCGCGCCGCGCTTAACGATCGACCAGAGCGCTACGCCGGCAGGCGAGCCCGCCGACACCAAGCCCGAGGCCAGCGAGCGGCATGACGCCGCCGCCAACGACTTTGACGAGGCCATGGGTCTCATCAAAGGTACGGGCGCTGCCATCTGGAGCTATGCCGTGCGCCATCCCAACACTACACTTGGTGCCGTCGCCGGCTTTATCCTCGCCGTGCTGGTGCTTACGTTGGGCCTGTGGGACACCCTCGTCATCGCATTCTTTGTGCTGATCGGCGCCGTGATCGGTCAGATTCGCGACG
Source organism: uncultured Collinsella sp. (assembly GCA_934654775.1). Classification (GTDB taxonomy): domain Bacteria; phylum Actinomycetota; class Coriobacteriia; order Coriobacteriales; family Coriobacteriaceae; genus Collinsella. The sequence continues at coordinate 137,857 of CAKUGR010000001.1, read as the reverse complement.
GTGAAAACGGTATCGTCAACTTCTTCGGCCGTCTGTTTAGCGGCCGCTAATACGTATTCGACTGTCGCATCCGCGGCAGGCATAAGGAGGAACCATGGCTTTTAATACGAAGGTCGATGTGGCCGATACCGAGCTCGAGGCGAACGAGGCCGTCGTCGAGGCCGAGGACGCGACGCTCGAGGATGAGGCGCTCGTCGAGGTTGAGTCTGAAGGCGAGATGGACGAGGACGATGAGGAGGCGGACGAGTCCGAGGACTCGCTGACCTATTCCAACGGCGTGATTGAGAAGATCGTCGCCATGGCAACCCGCGAGGTGCCGCACGTGTTGGGCATGAAGGGCAACCTCATGCACTTTGTGCAGGAGCAGTTTGGTGCCGAGAACCTGACCAAGGGCGTGACGGTCGAGGTCACCGACGACAACCGCGTGGTCGTCAACATCTCGGTCATCATCGAGTACGGCGCCTATGCCCCTGCGATCTTTGACGACGTTAAGGCACGCGTCACCGAGCGCCTGGCTGCGATGACCGGCCTTGAGGTGGCAGGCGTCAACCTGCGTATCGAGGACGTCATCACCCCCGAGGAATACGAACACCGCACCAGCCAGCACGAGTAACCTACCAAAAAGGGACAGGTTTGTTTTGGCAGGCTTTATCTGCGAAAACGTCAAACGGCCGGCCGCGCAGGCAAAAGCGCGGCCGGTCGTTTTCTGTATGCCCTCGATGCAGCCATGCCGCTCGTCTAACTAAGGGTTGCAATCTTCGCGTTCCGCGTTACCCTAATGGGCGCATTGTTTCCAAATTGTTAACGAGGGGTTGCCGTAATGGCCGACGAACACGAGACCGAAAGCAAAGCATGGGCGATTGAGGCCGCTGCGGCAGAGGCGGCGTCGCGTGCCGCCGAGGAGGTGCATCGTCCTCCGGTGGTGCCGATGGAGCGCGTTGTCGGTCGCGAGGATATCGAACGTGGCGAGCGCGCCGGCCGCAAGCGCAGCCAGGAGCCAGGCTTTCCGCGCTTTTTTGCCGAGCTCAACCTGGGCCTGATTCTCACGGCGTTTGCCATCGTGGCCTTTAAAACCCCTAATCACTTTGCCTTCGGCGGCACCTCGGGCGTATCGGTCATCCTATCCACGCTGTTCCCGACTCTGCCCGTCGGCGTCTTTATGTGGATCATCAATGCGGTCCTGGTCATCCTTGGTTTTATCTTTTTGGAGCGCAAGGCGATTCTGTGGAGCGTCTTTGCCTCGTTTGCGCTTTCGGCCTACGTCTCGCTGTTTGAGCTCTTCATTCCGACCGATGTCTCTCTGACGGGTGATATGTGGCTCGACCTATGCTTTGCCGTCATCTTGCCGGCGCTGGGCAGCGCCATCGTCTTTGACATCGGCGCCTCGACGGGTGGCACCGACATCCTTGCCATGATTCTCAAGCGCCGCACCACGCTCGAGATCGGCCGCGCCCTGCTGCTAGTCGATATCGGCATCGTGACCATCGCCGCTTTTCTGTATGGCCCGCGCGTCGGCCTGTACTGCGTGCTTGGCCTGTTTGCCAAGACGCTCGTCGTCGATAAGGCCATCGAGAGCATTCATCTGCGCAAGGTCTGTACGATTATTTGCGCCGAACCGCGCAAAGTCGAGGAGTTTATCGTCAAGCATCTCAACCGCACGGCAACGATCAGCCGTGGCTACGGTGCCTTCTCGGGCAAGTGCGTCACGGTGATTATGAGTGTGCTGAGCCGTCGTGAGGCCGTGCAGCTGCGTCGCTATACCCGCGAGATTGACCCCGACGCCTTCATCACCATCGTCGACAGCTCCGAGATCGTCGGCAAGGGCTTCCGCGGCACGAACTAGCGCGGACGCATCCTTCGAATCATTGAATAAGGCCGCCTACGTTGCAAATCGGCCATCTTGGAGTATTTGTCCCCACATTGGGCGATAATGTTGGCAAAGACATCGTTTGCGATCCAGGTGATTCGCTCTAGATACGAAGGGATGATTTCGATGTTCTGTTCGCAGTGTGGCGCCCCCATGGGCGATAACGACAAGTTCTGTGGCGCGTGTGGCGCTCCTAATGCCGGTGCTGCAACCTCTGCTCCTCAGGGGCAGTCTCAGCCTCAGCAGTTTGTTCCTCAGCCTAACGTGAACGTGCCCAAGGGCTGTGTAGCTCAGGCGTTTGAAGACATGACCAAGACGCCGGGCGTGCTGCAGCGCGTGTGCCAGATTGCCTTTTTGCCGGCGCTCATCTGTGTCGTGTCGGTGCTCGTGCTCTTCATTCCCGTTATCGGCGGTATCGCGGCTGCCTTCGGCTTTTTGGCTGCCTGTGTGGCAAGCGCGTGCGGTTCTGGCTTTGGCATCGAATGGGGTCGCGACCTGTCGCTCAAGGTCGATGACGGCATGGATCGTCCGTTGATGCGTTCCACGTCGTTTGGCCTTGGCGTCTTTTCGGGCGTTATTTCGAGCGTGCTCAAGGTTATCGCGGCTATTCCCGTTATTGGTGTAGCGCTTTCGCTGGTGGAGAGCGTGGTAATTGGTGCCGCGGGTGCGTACTCTTATTGCGGCTCCTATGCGCTTGAGGCCGCTCTGTTTGGCTCGCTGGGCCTGTTTGTTCTGGCTATGATTGCCACGGCGGTCCTGGGTGTCTTCTTTACTATGTTCGCCGACATCGCCGTGATGCACTTTGCGGTGACCGGTCGCGTCGAGAGCGCGTTTTCGCTCGATAAGGTCTGGGCGGCCTTTAAGAACAATAAGACCAAGCTGTTCTGCGCATCGTTCCTTCCCGAGTTTTTGACGGGTCTGGTCGCCAACGTTATCACATGGATCCTGACGCTCGTCTTTGGCACCATTGCCTCTGTCGGTATGTATAGCTACTACTACCGTCCTACGGCTATTGAGGCGCTTGTTACCGGCGGTGGCATTACGCTCGTATTGTTCTTGGTGCTGACGGCGTTTGTCACGGTATTCCTCACGGTTTTTGGCAACATGCTCAAGCATCGTGCCGTTGGCTATTGGGTTGCGCGTTATGCAAGCGAGTGGGCCGACGAGGACAAGGATGACGTCCTGACTTTTGTGTTGCCGTTTGAGAAGAAGTCCGCTCCTTCGGGTTACAGCGCTCCGGATGCTTCGCCGGCACCTGCGCCCGAGCCCGAGCCCGTGCCCGAGTCTGCGCCTGAGCCGGCACCTGCGCCTGAGCCGGCACCTGTGCCCGAGCCTGCAACGTCGCCCGCGCCGACGTCTGCCCCGGCACCGGCCCCCGCGCCCGAGGCGACGCCTGCGGAGCCCGATTGGACTGCCGTCGCCACGCCGACAGACGAGCCGGGCGAGGCTTCTGCATCTGAAAATAACCAAGCCGAATAGCCGGTCGAGGCACCCTGGGCACCTGAGCCCGGGGTGCCTATTTCTACTGCGAAAGCAAAAAATGGCTGCGAAAACGGTTGCAGCAAAATTTCTTAGAAATTGGTCAATGTTGCGCAACAACGTCGTAGCTATTGTTGAGAACATAGACGTGTAAGGTTTGAAGGCGTGTAACGCCTTGGGAAAAGGAGAGGCTTATGTTTTGTCCTAGTTGCGGATCGCCCCTTTCGGACGATGCCAAGTTCTGCCCGGTTTGCGGATCTCCTATCGGTGCTGCTCCCGCTGCTCCTCAGCCTGCGCCTCAGCCGGCTCCTCAGCCGCAGCCCGCGCCTCAGCCCACGCAGATTCAGCCCACTCCGGTTCAGGCTGTTCAGCCTCAGCCGCAGCCCCAGCAGTACGCGAATCAGCAGCAGTACACCGGTCAGTACGCCCAGCAGCCTGCTGCAGCTCCGATGGGCTATGGACCTGTAAAGAGCGACCGTAGCTTGATTGGTTGGCTCCTGCTTTCTATCGTGACCTGCGGCATCTATTCGTATTACTTCCTCTACTGCCTGGCTCGCGACATCAATACCATGTGCCAGGAGGATGGCGATTCCACGCCGGGCATTGCCGCATTCATCTTGCTGTCGTTTGTGACCTGCGGTTTCTATGCCCTCTACTGGTACTATAAGATCGGTAACCGCCTGCAGGCCAACGCTCCTCGCTATGGCCTGGTGTTCCAGGAGAACGGCACCACCATTCTTATGTGGCAGATTGTCGGTGCGCTCCTGTGCGGCCTTGGTCCCATCTTTGCCATGAATATCATCATCAAGAACACCAACGCCATGGCTACGGTCTACAACACCCGTCTCGGCGTGCGTGCCTAACGATTAAGGCATCGTGAGCAACCCTCGGGAACATAAGGGCGCGGCGGAGCTTATTCGCCGCGCCTTTTCTTGCATCGGCGTCCTCTTTATCGCCTGGCTTGCGCTCTACCTGCTCGACATCGGCTGCGTCTTTCGCCTGATGACGGGCATTCCCTGTCCGGGATGTGGTATGACGAGGGCCTGGCTGGCGGCGCTGCGACTCGATTTTGCGGCGGCAATTGCCTACCATCCGCTGTTTTGGGTGGTGCCGCTTGCGTTTGTGCTTGCATTTGCGCGCGATGAGACGACGTCGGGCAAGGCAAAGCACGGCATCGATATCGCAATCGCAGTCCTGTGCGTGCTGGTCGTCGTCGTTTGGATCGTGCGCCTTATCAACCCGGCAGACGCGGGCCTGCTCTTTGGCGGTCACGCTCCCGCCGGAATTCCCACCGATATCATCCACCTCGAACAACCACGATGGCTCACCTTCCTGCGCACTCACCTGTCGTGATGGGGGATGGGTTCGAAAATGCTGGCGAAACATAAGTGGGGGCGAACGCTGGAATAACGTTCGCCCCCACTTTGTTATAGCCAGATGGTTGTGGATGCGCGACGATTACTCGCTGTGCTTCTCTTCGTGGCGAGCAGCGGTACGGGCATCGTGAATGCCCTTGATGGCGGCATGGCGGGCGGTGCGGGCATCGTGCATGGCGTCGCGGGCTTCGGCGGCCGTTGCCTTGGCAGAGCGCAGTTTGGCTGCCAGGTCGGGATTGGTCTCGGCAACTGCGGCGATCGTGGGGCCGTCGAGCTCCTCTTGTGTGGGCTCGGCCAAAAAGTCGATGGCATACTGGGCGGCTACCATGGAACCCTTGGCGAGCACGGTCTCGTCGATCTTGTAGAAGCAGGAGTGCTGGGCGTACGTAGCGCCGATCTGGGGATTGCGTGCACCTACAAAGGCAAGTACGCCCGGCACGCGACGCAGGTACTCCGAAAAGTCTTCGCCCGAAAGCGTGCCGCGGTAATGGCCCTCGCCCGCGGGACCCAGGCACTTGAGCACGGCTTGGCGGCAGCGCTCGCTCGAGGCGGCATCGTTTTCGACCTTGTAGTTGGCGATGGTGTAATCGGTAAGCTCGGCTTCGGCGCCCAAGGCTGCCGCGGTGTGCTCCACGATGCGGCGCATAAGCTCGGGCATCTCCTCATGCGTCTTGTCGCCATAGGTGCGTACCGTACCGGCAAGGTAGGCGGTACCGGCGATAACGTTGCGCGCCGTGCCGCCGTGCAGCTCGCCGACGGTGATGACGGCGGGCTCGTAGGGGCTGATCTCGCGCGAGACGATGGTCTGCAGGGCGTTGACGATCTCGGCAGCCACCATAACGGCGTCGTGGCCGCGCTGGGGCATGGCGCCATGGCACGAGGTGCCGCGAACGTCGATGCGGAACCAGTCGGTGTTTGCCATGCGCGGGCCGGGCTCGCAGCTCACAGTGCCGGCATCGACCTCGCTCCAGATGTGTGCGGCGTAGGCGCCGTCGACGCCGTCGAGCACGCCGGTGCCGATCATGAGCTTGGCGCCCTGGCCGTTTTCCTCGCTGGGCTGGAATACGATGCGGATCTCGCCGTGAATGTCATCGGTCATGTGGCGCAGGATTTGCAGCGTGCCGAGCATCATGGCGATATGACAGTCGTGGCCGCAGGCGTGCATGCAGCCCTCGTTGACGCTGGCGAACTCCTCGCCGGTCTGCTCGGTGACGGGCAAGGCGTCGATATCGGCGCGTAGCAGGATACGGCGGCGCGGCGTGCCGTCCTCGCGGTAGGCGTCGGGCGCGGTGCCGCGAAGCGTCGCCACCAGGCCCGTCTTGAGCGGACGCTCGTAGGGGATATTCATGGCGTCGAGCTGGTTGGCGATGTCGGAAGTCGTGCGCTCCTCGGCAAGGCTCAGCTCCGGGTGCTTATGGAAGTGCCGGCGCTGCTTGATGATGTAGGGTTCAAACTCGGCGGCGATATCCTGGATGGCCGCGGTGACGTCGTCTGCCGCGCGAACCTCGGTTGCCGCCATAATCTGCTGTGCCTTGGTCTTCGTCATGGTCGATTTGCTCCTTGCTGGTTGTATCGCAAAATCGTACAGGCTCTCTCCAGTATGCCACCTGCCACTTGGCGTGGCAAAGCAGCCGTTTGCCGCTTGGCGTTTTGTAACAGGGGTGGGGGAGTACACTCGGGGGTGTTGAATTTCCTGCCAGAGATGGGGATGCCCATGCAGCATATCGATCGGATTATCCGCTCCAAGAACGTCTTTACTGCCCAGGATGGCATCGATGCCGCCCGTGAGCTCGCGATTGCCATTGCGGGCGATCGTATCGTCGCGGTCGGCTCGCCTGATGACGTGATTGACGCCGCACCTGCCGCCACGCCGGTTGTCGATTACGGCGAGCAGTTTGTCTGCCCCGGTTTCCACGATGCGCACCTGCATTTCTTCCATACTTCGGTTGGCTCCTCGCCGTACATGCTCATGGATATGGGCACGTCCGAGGCAGCATTGGTGCAGCATGCGCTCGAGTTTTCCCAAGGCTTGCCAGATGACGCCTGGGTCGTGACCCAGGGTTGGCGCGATTACCGCTGGGATCCGCCCGAGCACCCTACCAAGGCCTCCCTCGATGCAGCCTTCCCCGATCGTCCCTGCGTTATGTACTCGGGCGACGGGCACACGCTGTGGCTTAACAGCCGCGCACTCGAAGCCCTCGGCGTGACACGCGACAGCGAGCCTCCGGCTGGCGGCAGTTACGACAAAGATGCAAACGGCGAGCTTACGGGTATCGCTCACGAGGCAGCTGCTATGCAGCTGCTGCCGCGCTGCCTGGAGTGGCTGGGCGAGGACCGCATCGCGAGCGCTTACGCCGACCAGATGAAGCGTATGGCCGAGCAAGGCATCACCTCAATCTGCGATATGTCGCTCATGCCCATGCCAGGCTGCGACTTTATTCGCGACGATGTTTACGACAAGCTGCAGGCCGCCGGCAAGCTGGGCATCCGCGCCCATCTGTTTCCCACGCTGCTGGATGACCAATCGCGCTTGGAAGAACTCCAGACCCGCTACGCGAACAACGCGCTGCTCTCGGCGCCAGGCTTTAAACAGTTCTTCGACGGCGTGTCGAGTGAACACACGGCGTATCTCACCGAGCCCTACACCAATCCGCGTTTCCCTGGCGACCAGGGCCGCCTGACGGTTCCTGCCGAGCGTATGCGCAAACTGGTCCTTGCGGCGGCGGAGCGCGGCCATGCCGTGCGCATCCACGTCATCGGCGACGGCGCCATCCATGCCGCACTCGATATCTTTGAGGAGGCCGCAGAGCTCTACGGCCTGCCCCAGCGCGGCCATAACACCCTGGAGCATTTGGAGAACCTCCTGCCCGAGGACATCGATCGCCTACGCAAGCTCAACGTGATCGCCTCGAGCCAGCCCTGCCACATCACGCTCGATCCGGGCGGTTCCGAGCGCGACCTGGGTCTGGAACGCAGCCGCATCATGTGGCCATTTGCGACCTATAAGCAGCGCGGCATTCGCCAGGCCTTCGGCACCGACAGCCCTATTACGGCCGTCACCAGCATGAATGTGCTCTACACGGCCATCACGCGCCAGGACCCCCGCAGCCACTGGCCCGAGGGTGGCTGGCTCCCCAGCGAGCGCATCGACGCGGCAACTGCCCTGCGCAATTACACCCTGGGCAGCGCCTACGCGGCCGGTGACGAGCAAAACCTCGGCAGCCTGGAACCCGGCAAATACGCCGACCTGGTAGTCCTGGACCAAAACCCGCTCACCATCGACCCCCAAGAGCTCCAAGCTACCAAAATCCAAGCCACCTACCTAGCCGGCAGCCTTATCTACGAGCGCTAGCCCCATACCCCATCCATCAGTTGCGGTGAAATACGGACTTAATAACGCCTCAACAGCCAAAAACGGTCCATATTCCACCGCAACTTAAAAGGGGCACGTTCCAGCAACGTGCCCCTTTCTTGTGCATCCCATCCGCATCGCCATTTTGCTGCACTGACTTTTCTGAACGCCGGGCCCGAATAAGTTACCCCAGCTCCCGGGGCGGACCGGAGGGCATGAAGTTTGTCGCGAGTTCCGCACGCAAAGGAAAGCACTTAATGTGCTTTCCGTCTTGCGCAGGACTGTAGAGCAGCAAACTTCATGCCCTCCGGTCCGCCCCGGGAGCCATCGCTAAGTTATCCCCCGGCATTCAGAAAATCTAAGTGCCAAAAAATAAGATTTTTTGACTCTGTGTTGTATAACCCGCCATTCGTGGGTACCATTCAACGCGTACGCAAACGAAGTAGGGAAACCCGCACGGCTCAACCGCGCGGCCCAAAAAGGAGGAAACAAGCATGTCGTCTTTGAAGCCGCTTGCAGATCGTGTTCTGGTCAAGCCCGACGAGGCCGAGCAGAAGACCGCTTCTGGTCTGTACATCGCCAGCAACGCTCAGGAGAAGCCGCAGCGCGGCACCATCGTTGCCGTTGGCGCTGGCAAGGTCAACGACAAGGGTGAGCGTATCCCCATGGACGTCCAGGTCGGCGATGTTGTCATCTACGGTAAGTTCGGTGGCAACGAGGTCAAGGTCGACGGCGAGAAGTATCTGCTGATGCGCGCCGACGACATCTACGCCGTCGTCGAGGCCTAGTCTCGTCAGAATCTCTGATTCGTCTTTGAACGCGCACGCCGCATAGGACTCGGAAGCGGCGACGCGACTCACATTTCTTTTGGAGGATTACCTACCATGGCAAAGAACATTACGTTCAACACCGATGCCCGCGCTAAGCTCGCCAAGGGCGTCAACACTCTGGCCGACGCCGTTACCGTCACCATGGGCCCCAAGGGCCGCTACGTCGCTCTGCAGCGCACGTTCGGTGCCCCGACCATCACCAACGACGGTGTTTCCGTCGCCAAGGAGATCGAGCTCGAGGACAACATCGAGAACATGGGCGCCCAGCTGGTGAAGGAGGTCGCCACCAAGACCAACGACACCGTGGGTGACGGAACCACCACCGCAACCCTGCTCGCTCAGGCCATTGTCAACGACGGTCTGCGCAATGTCGCCGCTGGTGCCAACCCGCTGGCCATCCGCCGCGGCATCGACAAGGCCGTCAACGCCGCCGTCGCCGAGATGAGGAAGCAGGCCAAGCCGGTCGAGACCAAGGAGCAGATCGCTTCTGTCGGCACCATCTCCGCTGGTGACCCCGAGGTCGGCGAGAAGATCGCCGAGGCCATGGAGGTCGTGGGCAAGGACGGCGTCATCACCGTCGAGGATTCCCAGACGTTCGACATTACCATCGACACCGTCGAGGGAATGCAGTTCGACAAGGGCTATGTCTCCGCTTACTTCGTCACGGACAACGACCGCATGGAGGCCGTGATGAAGGATCCGTACATCCTCATCACCGACCAGAAGATCTCCAGCGTCCAGGACATCATGCCCGTTCTCGAGGCTGTCCAGCGCGCCGGCCGTGGCCTGCTCATCATCGCTGAGGACATCGACGGCGAGGCTCTGCCGACCCTGGTCCTCAACAAGATCCGTGGCGCTCTCAACGTCTGCGCCGTCAAGGCCCCGGGCTACGGCGATCGCCGCAAGCGCATCCTGGAGGACATCGCCGTTCTCACCGGTGGCCAGGCCGCTCTGGACGAGCTGGGCGTGAAGGTCGCTGACATCACCGCCGATATGCTCGGTACCGCTAAGTCCGTCACCATCTCCAAGGACAACACCGTCGTCGTCGGCGGCGCTGGCTCCAAGGAGGCCATCGACGCCCGCATCGCTCAGATCAAGGGCGAGATGGAGAACACCACCTCTGACTTCGACCGTGAGAAGCTCCAGGAGCGCCTGGCCAAGCTCTCCGGTGGCGTTGCTGTCATCAAGGTCGGCGCTGCTACCGAGTCCGAGCTCAAGGAGATCAAGCACCGCGTCGAGGATGCCCTGCAGGCTACCCGCGCTGCTGTCGAGGAGGGCATTGTCGCCGGTGGCGGCGTCGCCTTCATGGACGCTGCCCCTGCGCTCGATGCTGTCGAGATCGACGACCCCGAGGAGAAGATTGGCGTCGACATCGTCAAGAAGGCCCTGACCGCTCCGGTTGCCACCATCGCCAAGAACGCTGGCTTTGAGGGTGCTGTCGTGGTCGACAAGGTTGCCGAGCTGCCCGCCGGCCAGGGTCTCAACTCTGCCAACGGCGAGTGGGGCGACATGATCGAGATGGGCGTCCTCGACCCCGTCAAGGTCAGCCGCGTCACCCTGCAGAACGCTGCTTCTGTCGCCAGCCTGATCCTCATCACCGAGGCCACCGTCTCCGATGTCCCCAAAAACACTCAGCTTGAGGACGCTATCGCTGCTGCTACCGCTGGTCAGCAGGGCGGCGGTATGTACTAAGGCCGACAAGGTCTAGAACTCCCACCGGGAATCCGGGGGCGGGACGGGGGCTTCTCTTCGGAACGTCCTCGGACATGCAAAGAGGCTCCGCATCGCGCTTCGCGCTGCGGAGCCTCTTTGCGTCCTGCGGAGAGTTCCGGAGAGAAGCCCCGTCCCGCCCCCGGATTCCCTGCGTTTACGGCCTTGAGGTCGGCTCGCGGAGAAGGACGTGGTTGACAGGTATACGTGTCCCCTTCGCTGTTTCGCGCTTCGCGCGAAAGACGCGCCACCTAGGGATGGGTGGGAAATTAAATCGAGGCGTTGCTCCATCCCGGGTGCATTTCCAGAGCGTTTCCCTACCAGAAATTACCCTTGGCGTACTTGCGCCTTTCTTTCCTCGTGCTACACTTTTCCTTGCTGTTTCAGGGCGGGGTGGAATTCCCCACTGGCGGTAAATCGGGCGGTGCCAAAGGGGGCCGTGGCGCAGGTAAAGTGCCTGCGGTCGAGCCGATGAGTCCGCGACCCGTGCGTGCGTTGGTTCGCATGCCGGCTGAACTGGTGAGATCCCAGTACCAACGGTTAGAGTCCGGATGAAAGAGGCAGGTGATCTTATGTCTGAACAGTCGCAGCATATCCATTTTGAGAACACGAATAGGTGGAGCACCAAACAGCTCGTTACCATGGCGCTGATGTGCGCCTTGGGAGCACTGTTTATGTATGTGCAGCTGCCCATCCTTCCTTCGGCGCCGTTTTTGACGTATGACCCGTCGCTGGTGCCGGCGATGGTGTGCGGATTTGCGTATGGCCCTGGCGCCGGCACCGCTGTTGCCGCCATGGCGATTGTCATCCATGCCCTTACCACCGGTGACTGGGTCGGTGCGCTTATGAACTTGGTGGCTACGCTGGGCTATATTCTGCCCGCGGCTATCGTCTATCAGAAGATGCACACCTACAAGGGCGCCGTGATTGGCCTGGTGCTGGGCGTCATTGCCGCTACGGCGTTGTCCATGGTTGCGAACCTGACCATTGGCGTTTGGTTCTGGTATGGCTCGGCCGATGTGATTTTGCCGCTCATGATTCCCGCCGTGCTGCCGTTTAACCTTATCAAGACCGTGCTCAACTCGGTGTTGACGCTGGCGGTGTACAAGGCGGTCTCGAACCTCATCACGCCCAAGAAGGACCAGGTCAAAGGCCGCGCATGATTGAGTGTCGGGGCGTTTCCTTTAGCTATGACGGTGCCGCTCAGGCGCTCGACGGCATCGATCTAAACATCGAGGATGGCGAGTTTTTCTGCATTCTTGGTGGCAACGGGTCGGGCAAGTCGACGTTTGCCAAGCATTTGAACGCGCTGCTGCAATCCGATGCGGGAACGGTGTGCGTCAACGGCATGGACGCGTCCGATCCCGAGCTGGTCTACGACATCCGCTCGACTGCGGGCATGGTATTCCAGAACCCGGATGATCAGCTGGTGGCGACGCTTGTCGAGGACGATGTTGCGTTTGGTCCCGAGAACTTAGGGGTCGAATCGGCCCAGATCGCGCAGCGCGTGCGCGAGGCGCTGAAGGCCGTGGGTCTGGTGGGCTTTGAGCGCCACGAGACCCATGCGCTTTCGGGCGGACAAAAGCAGCGCGTGGCGCTTGCCGGCGTGCTCGCCATGGAGCCGCGCGTTCTCATTTTGGATGAGGCTTCCTCGATGCTCGATCCACGTGGACGCAAGGGCCTCATGAAGGCTTGCCGCGCGTTGCACGATCGCGGCATGACCATCGTGATGATTACGCACTTTATGGAAGAGGCCGCTGAGGCCGATCGCGTTGCAGCCTTCCGAGCGGGGCGTGTGGCTATGCTCGGCACGCCTGACGAGATCTTGACGCGGGCGGACGAGCTCGCGCAGCTCAACCTGGACATGCCGGCATCGTGCTGTCTTGGCAGGGCGCTTCGCGCGAAGGGCGTGCCCATTTGCGCACAGGTGCGCGAGGCGGATATGGTCGCCGAGATTTCGCGAGTTTATGCCGAGCGGGGCATGACGAATCCTGCGGTGCGCTCTATGCCGCTGCGTCCGGATACCGTTGCCGCCGAATCCGCCGCGGCCGATGAGCCCGACGCCTCGGATCCCGTTATCGAGCTATCCCATGTTTCGTACAGCTATTCGCTGAGCGCTCGCGAGCGCCGTCGTTGGCACAAGCGCTCAGCCGCCGAGGGCGCATCGAACAAACAGGCCCTCTGGGGCAACGACCCTAGCAGCCCCTGGGCGTTGCACAATGTGTCGCTAACGGTGCGTCGTGGCGAGTTCCTGGGCCTTGCGGGCCATACCGGTTCGGGTAAGTCGACGCTGGTTCAGCATCTCAACGGCCTGATTCGTCCCCAGGAGGGTTCCGTTTACGCGTTGGGGCTCGACCTGGCAAACAAGAAAGATGCCGCCGCGGTTAAGGCAAAGGTCGGCGTGGTGTTTCAGTATCCAGAGCGTCAGCTGTTTGCCGAGACCGTGGCACAGGACGTGGCGTTTGGTCCGCATAACCTTGGCTTGTCGCAGGCCGAGGTTGTCCGCCGCGTTGAGTCATCGCTCGCGCGCGTGGGCCTCGACTTGGCCACGGTGGGCGACAAGAGCCCCTTTGAGCTCTCGGGCGGGCAGCAGCGGCGCGTGGCGTTTGCCGGCGTGCTTGCCATGGAGCCCGAGGTCCTGGTACTCGATGAGCCCATGGCGGGACTCGATCCGGCCGCACGCAGGGATTTCCTGGAGCTCATCGATCGACTTCACCGCGAGGGACTAACCGTCGTCATGGTCTCGCACAGCATGGATGACCTGGCCAATTGCTGCGACCGTATCGTCGTGATGAACGAGGGCGCGGTGTTTGCCGAGGGCACGCCCGCGCAGGTGTTTGCGCATGCGGATGAGCTTAAGTCGATTGGCTTGGGCGTTCCCGCTGCCCAGCGCATGGCGTTGGCGCTTGCGGAGGCCGGCGTGCCGCTGCGCTGCGCCGGGCTCTATACGGTTGAGTCGCTGGCCGACGAGTTAGCGGACCTGCTGATCGGTCGCTCGGGCGGTCCTTCTAATGTCGTGGACAAGGCCAAATCCGAGACGGTCGCGCGAGAGGAGGGCTGCTAATGGAGGCGTTTTCGTTTGGCAGTTACTACCCCGGGGATAGCGCAATTCACCGCTTGGATCCGCGCACCAAGCTACTGCTGGGTTTTGTATTCCTGATTACGACGCTCACGGTCAGCAGCTTCCGCGGACTGGTCCCGGTCGCAATCTTCGTCGTCCTGATCTATACCGTGTCCCGGGTGCCGGCTCGTCGCGTTCTGTCATCGATGGCGCCGCTGCTGGCGATCGTCGCGGTGGTCGCGGTGCTCAACCTGTTTTCCGACCAGAGCGGGCGCATTCTGTGGCAGCTCGGCTTTTTGCAGATAAGCGAGGGCTCGCTGCATTCCGCCGTCTTTATGGCGTGCCGCCTGACCTTGATGATGGCCGGCATGAGCGCCATCACGCTCACCACACCGACGCTCGACCTCACCGCGGGCTTTGAGCGCCTGCTCGCGCCGTTTGCGCGTGTGGGGCTTCCTGCGCACGAGCTCGGCATGATCATGGGCATCGCGCTGCGCTTTATGCCGCAGTTTGCCACCGAGATGAAGCAGACGGCCGATGCGCAGGCGAGCCGCGGTGCACGCGTGACGGGAGGTCCGCTCGGCGGCGTGCGTATGCTCGGCAGTGTGGCGATTCCGCTGTTCACGGGCGTGTTCCGTCATGCCGAAACGCTTTCGGCCGCCATGGATGCCCGTTGCTACCACGGCGAGCAGGGCCGCACGCGCCTGCATACGCTTGCATTTGGCCGCAGGGATGCGTTGGCCGCGGCGGTGACGGCGCTGCTGCTCGCGTGCGTCATCGTCATCAATCTTCAACTTGTTTAGGAGCGATTCGAGCGCAGGAAAGGGGCCCCTATGACCGACAACGACCGCACGGCGCAGCTCGAGCGCGCCTGTTCGTATCTCAGGCGCATCCCCGCGTGGTATCTCGCTACAACCGATGTGACCGACGGGCATCAACCGCGCGTGAGGCCGTTCTCGTTTGCCATGGTCGATGATGGCAAGCTGTGGTTTTGCACCTCGCGTGACAAGGACGTGTGGGCCGAGCTGAGCGCGAATCCCAAGTTTGAGGTCTCGGGCTGGAAACCGGGGGAGTGCTGGATTGTGCTGACCGGCGAGGCTGCGCTCGAGGACGACGCGGTCGTGAGCGACCGGGTGCGCTTGGCTGGCTTTAAGCACATGGTGGGCATTGGCGAGGATCACGAGAGCGCCAACGACGGCCGTCTCGCGTTCTTCTCGGTCCGCAATATCGCTGCCCGCTTCTGCGATATCGACGGCAGCGAGGAACAGCTCGAGCTCTAATTCGCACAAATGGACCGGTGACAGGAGGAAACGTGGACGGATTGAATACGGTGCTGGAGTATCTGACGTCGGTGCCGGCATGGTATTTGGCGACAAGCGTTGACGGGCAGCCGCATGTGCGTCCTTTTTCGTTTGCGCAGATTCAGGATGGTAAGCTGTGGTTTGTGACGGCGCGTACCAAAGACGTGTGGCAGGAGCTGCTGGAAAATCAGCGTTTTGAGGCCACGAGTTGGTGGCCGGGCCATGGCTGGCTCATCTTGCGCGGGCATGCGGGTCTGGATGACCAGGCCGCTCCCGATATGCGCGAGGCAGGCTGGAAGCACCTGGAGCGCTTGGGGGAGCATTATGAGGGCGCAGGCGACCCCACGCTCGTCTTCTTTAGCGTCGAGGAGCCGGAGGCCTTCATCTGCAACCATGACGAATGGGTGCCGGTCGAGCTCTAACCGAGTCTCTCAGCAAGTTTCGACAATTCAAATTCTCGCATGTAGCGGGCCCCACATTGCAACGTCACCGTAAGGTGCACTGGGCAATATGGGGCCCGTGTTTATTTGTCAATTCCTTTGAGTGAATGTGTCGGGACTGTTTCAATGCATGAATATGTAAAAGATTTGCGTATATATGCATCTTTTGGTGCTAAAGTTTCAACTCACTTCATAACGACGGCTGCAGGATGCGTATTGGTGCATAACTGCAGACAAGGAGTCTGATATGTCTTTAAAGGTTGGAATCGTCGGCGCGGCTGGATATGCCGGCGCCGAGCTCATTCGACTCGTCCTCGGTCATCCCGATTTTGAACTTATTGCCATTACGTCCAACGCTGATGCCGGCCAGCCGTTGTCTGCGGTGTACCCGAGCTTCACCGGCGTGAGCGATCTTGTCTTCACGACGCATGATGCCCCTGAGCTCAAGAACTGCGACGCGGTCTTTTTGGCCGTGCCGCACACGGCTGCCATGGCACAGGTGCCCGCCCTGCTTGCCGCGGGAGTCTCCTGCATTGACCTCTCGGCCGACTATCGCCTGAGCGATCCGGCCGTCTTTGAGGCCTGGTATGCCGCTGAGCATACGAGCCCCGAGCTGCTCAAGACCCGCGCTTTTGGTCTGCCCGAGCTGTTCTGCCAGGACTTGGAGACCGCTGCTTCCAGCCATGCCGCTGGCAAGCCCGTGCTGGTCGCCTGCGCCGGCTGCTATCCCACTGCAACGAGCCTTGCCGCCGCTCCTGCCGTGCGTGCGGACTGGGTGGCCGAGAGCGGCCCCGTGATTGTCGATGCCATTAGCGGCGTGACGGGCGCCGGTAAGTCCTGCAACGCCCGTACCCATTTTTGTAGCGCGGACGAAAACCTGGAGGCCTATGGCGTGGGCAAGCATCGTCACACGCCCGAAATCGAGCAGATCTTGGGTCTAACCGATCGTGTCGTCTTTACCCCGCACCTGGCACCGCTCAAGCGCGGTCTGCTCTCTACGGTGACGATGCCGCTTGCGCCGCAGGCTATCGATACCTTGACCCTTGAGGACGTCGTCGACCATTACAAGCAGTTCTACGCCGGTCGCACCTTCGTGCGCGTACTCGATGCCGGCCAGCAGCCCAAGACGGCTTCGGTCGTCGGCACCAACGCCGCCCAGATCGGCCTCGCGCTCAACAAGCGCGCGGGCGTTCTGGTGGCGACGGGCGCCATCGACAATCTGTGCAAGGGTGCAGCAGGCCAGGCGGTCCAGTGCGCCAACATCGTCTTTGGTTTTGACGAGCGACGAGGCTTGCCCACAGTGGCGTGCCCGGTGTAGCACATTCGATTGTTAACGATTTGGTAGTCGGGCATCGAGTGGGGCGCCACTCTTAAGCTGGTCTCATGATTGTGGCTGGCATGGCGCACCAACCGATGCCCCTTTTTTGTTTGACATAAGGAGTCATAAAGACGATGAATGCAGAGCAGTTCGATATCAAGATTCGTGCCGTAGAGGGCGGCGTAACGGCGGCGGCCGGCTTTAAGGCGGCGGGCATCCATGCTGGATTCCGCAAGAATCCCGAGCGCCTGGATTACGCGCTCGTCGTGCCCGATAAACCCTGCCCCGGCGCCGGCGTGTTTACCACCAACCGCTTTTGCGCGGCGCCTGTCCAAGTGAGCCGTGCCAATCTGGGCGGCGTCGACAAGGGCTACGGCATCATCGCCGGCGTTTCGGTCAACTCTGGCAATGCCAACGCCGCCACGGGTGAGACCGGTCTTGCCTGCGCGCGCGAGACGTGCAACATTGCCTCGCAGGTTATCGGCTGCGAGCCCCAGCAGATTTTGGTTGCCTCCACGGGCGTCATTGGCCAGATTCTGCCGATTGACACGTTCGAGACTGCCGTTCCTGCCGCCTACGAGGCGCTCTCTGCCCACGGTGGCGCCGATGCCGCCCGCGCTATCATGACGACCGACACGCACTCCAAGGAGTATGCCGTGTGTTACCGCAGCGAGGCCGCGGGGCACGCGGGCAATGCCTATACGGTGGGCGGTATGTGCAAGGGCTCGGGCATGATCATGCCCAACATGGCAACCATGATCGCGGTCATCACTACCGATGCCCCCGTTGAGCCGGCGGCGCTCCACACCCTGTTGCTCTCCACCGTCAGGCAGACCTTCAACAAGGTAACGGTCGATTCCGACACCTCGACTAACGACACCTGCATCATGCTTGCCTCCGGCGCCGCTGCCGCAGGTGCCGAGCCTATTGTCGAGGGCTCTGACGCCTTCGACGAGCTGGCCTTTGCCGTGCATGAGGTGTGCGAGAGCCTGGCGCGCAACATCGCCGCAGATGGCGAGGGCGCATCCAAGCTCGTGACGGTCAATGTCACCGGCGCTCTCAACGACGAAGAGGCGGATATTGCCGCCCGTGCTGTCGCCAACTCGCCGCTCGTCAAGACCTGCATCGCCGGCCACGACTGCAACTGGGGCCGCGTTGCCATGGCGCTCGGCAAGTGTGGCGTGCACTTTAACCAGGAAGACGTTTCTATCGACATGATGGGTATGCCCGTCTGCCGTGACGGCCTGACCGTTCCCTTCGATGAGGACGAGGCCCTACGACGCTTTGAGGCGCCCGAGATCGTGATCTCGGCCGACCTGGGCGCAGGCGACGCGGCGACCACCGTGTGGACTTGCGACCTCACACATGAGTACATCTCCATTAACGGCGATTACCGTTCCTAGACTCCCAATGTGCCGCGCGTCCCGCTGCAATCGCGGGCAACGAGGTGCGGCGCGATAGCTACACGAAAGACGAGGCAGACTATGAAGTTCGCACGCGATTGTCGCTCGAGCGAATCCAATGAAGTTACCGCGCAGCTGCTGTTCGAGGCGCTGCCGTGGATTAAGAACCTGACCGGTAAGACGGTCGTTATCAAGTACGGCGGTGCCGCCATGGTCGATGAGCAGCTACGTCGCGACGTGATGAGCGACATCGTCCTGCTCAAGATTATCGGTATGCGCCCTGTTATCGTGCACGGTGGCGGCAAGGCCATCAACGAGGCGCTCAGCCACTACGACATTCCCGTTGAGTTTAAGAACGGGCAGCGCGTGACCACGCCGGCCACCATGGATATCGTGCGCGAAGTGCTGGGCGGTAAGGTCAACCAGGAGCTGGTCGCGGCGCTCAACCACCACGGCAACTTGGCCGTGGGCGTGTCCGGCAGCGACGCCGGCACGCTTATCGCCGAGCCGCTCGACCCCGAGCTCGGCCGCGTGGGCAAAGTGACGCACGTCAACACCGAGTATATCGAGCGTCTGCTCGACAGCGAGTACATTCCCGTGATCGCTACGGTTGCGGCGGGGGAGGACGGCGGCTTCTTCAACATCAACGCCGATACCGCCGCCGGCGCCGTCGCCGCGGCGCTCCGCGCGCACAAGGCGATCTTCTTGACCGACGTCGACGGCCTGTACAAGGACTTTAGCGATAAGGATTCGCTCATCTCCAACCTGACGCTCGACGAGGTCAACGAGATGCTCTACGGCGGCGAGGTCGATAAGGGCATGATTCCCAAGCTGCGCGCTGCCGTCGATGCCCTTACCGCTGGCGTCTTCCGCGCCCACATCATCAACGGCACGACGCCACATTCGCTGCTGCTGGAGCTGCTGACCGATGCCGGTGTCGGTACCGTGATCCATTCCACTGAGACGGCCTACGAGTTCGATACACACCCGCACCCGCTTTCGACGTTTGCGGCGCGCCTGACCGAGAACCTCGACGAGGTCGAGAAGCTCCAGACCGTTTAGCCGGTCCGCAATCGTCGCATCTCTACACCCATAGCTCGCGCCGTATGGCGCTCAACGAAAGGCATCCCATGTCACTTGCAGCTCAGCAATCGCTTGAATCCCATTACGTCATGCATACCTTTGGCCGCTCTCCGGTCGAGTTTGTCGAGGGTCACGGCATGAAGCTCACCGGCGACGATGGTCGCGAGTATCTCGACTTTCTTGCTGGTATCGGTGTGTGCAGCTTAGGCCATGGCAACCCTGCTGTGCTCTCGGCGCTCGAGGCGCAGACCAAAAAGCTTATGCATGTTTCCAACTACTTCTACATTGAGCAGCGCGGCCAGGTCGCGGCGCTGCTGTCCAAGCTCGCTAACGACGACGTGGATGGTGCGCGCGTGCTTGCCGATGCCATTGCCGCTGGCGATGAGACCACGGCCGCCGCGCTTGGTGCCCCGGCTGCGGACGAGCAGGTGTGGGAGACCTTCTTTGCCAACTCCGGCGCCGAGGCCAACGAGGGTTCGATGAAGCTCGCGCGCCTGTACGCCAAGCGTGCCGGCAACGGCGGCAACACCATCGTGTGCATGCGCGGTGGTTTCCACGGCCGTACGCTCGAAACCATTGCCGCTACCATGCAGGATTGGCTGCAGGACAGCTTCCGTCCGTTGCCGGGCGGCTTTGTGGCCTGCACGCCCAACGATGTCGATGAACTGCGTGCGATCTTTAAGCAGCTGGGAAGCGAGATCTGCGCCGTCATGCTCGAGCCGATTCAGGGCGAGAGCGGCGTACATCCCATGACCGAGGAGTTTATGGCGGCGGCGCGCGACCTTGCACACGAGGTGGGCGCCGTGCTGATCGCCGACGAGGTCCAATGCGGTATCTTCCGTTCCGGCAAGCCGTTCGCATTCCAGACCTATGGCGTGGAGCCCGACATCATGAGCCTTGCCAAGGGCATTGCCGATGGCGTGCCCATGGGCGCTGTGGTGGCAAAGAAGGAGATCGCCGATGTTTTTAAGCCCGGCGACCACGGTTCGACGTTTGGCGGTAGTTGCCTGGCCGTCGCGGCGTGCGCCGCGACGCTCTCCGCGCTCGTGCGCGGTGATTATGCCGAGCATGCCGCCAAGGTGGGCGCCTATATGGAGGCAAAGCTTGCTGCGCTGCCGCATGTGATCGAGGTGCGCGGACGCGGTCTGATGCTCGGTTGCGATTTGGATGACGCCGCGGGCGATGCGCATGATATTGTTGCCCGCGCGCTGGCCGCCGGTGCCGTGATCAACGCTACTGGCGCTCATACGCTGCGTTTCCTGCCGCCGCTCGTCTGTGAGGAGGCCGACGTGGACAGTTTGGTTGAGATCCTGTCGGGCGTTTTGGCCTAGCACGGGCGAATATAGTTGCTTGGAACGGGCTCCGGGTTGCTGGCGTGCCATATGCGGCACGATCGGGCAATCCGGAGCCCGTTTTTGCTATCGATTCACGCTGACTAGGAAGGTCGGTGTGCAAAAAGTGGCAAAAATGAGTACTGTAACCAATCGTATAACATATTAATTGGGTGACTTTAGGTTAGTTAAACCACAGATGTCCAGTATTACAGTTAGTAATTCTACCCATCTGGGCCGTCGGTCGCCGTTTTAATGTCCGATTTGCCCTCTGGGGCCTTGAAAACCCTGCTACTAAAATGGTAGCAGTACTCATATTTGGCATTTTTTGCACAGGGGCATTCGCCAAGGACGTATTTCGCCGCCCGCTCCCGCTTCGGGCCTTCGGCCCTCGCGTGCTGCGCTGGAAAACGCTTCGCGTTTCCTCAGCTCCGCACCCTGGCGGGTTCGAATCCCATGAGATGGGCCCAAACAAAAACGGTCCCCTTTCGAGGACCGTTATCAAACAAATGGTGGGCGATGAGGGATGTCGCGTGCGGCTTCGCCGCCCGCATCCGCTTCGTCGCTCCGCTCCTCGCGTGCTGCGCTGGAAAACGCTTCGCGTTTCCTCAGCTCCGCACCCTGGCGGGTTCGAATCCCATGAGATGGGCCCAAACAAAAACGGTCCCCTTTCGAGGACCGTTATCAAACAAATGGTGGGCGATGAGGGATGTCGCGTGCGGCTTCGCCGCCCGCATCCGCTTCGTCGCTCCGCTCCTCGCGTGCTGCGCTGGAAAACGCTTCGCGTTTCCTCAGCTCCGCACCCTGGCGGGTTCGAATCCCTCTGCACTGGGCCCAAAAAGGAAAGGCCCCCATCGCTGGGAGCCTTTTCAATCAAGTGGTGGGCGATGAGGGATTCGAACCCCCAGCCTTGTGCGTGTAAAGCACCTGCGCTAACCGTTGCGCCAATCGCCCGTGCGGAGAGAGTATAGCAAAACAATCGCCCCATTCACCTCATATCCATTAAAGGTAACCGGCGCGTGTCGGCGCGGAGCTGATTCAGTTGAGATTGCCTGAACATTCCGTCCCTCTTTACACCCTCGGGTATACTCAAAAGCTACTGATTCGATTTGATACCCAGCAACAGCAGAGGGGATAGTATATGTGCGGTTTTGTCGGTTTTGTCGGTGGGACGGATAACCAATCCGAGGTGCTCACCAAGATGATGGACCGTATCTTCCATCGCGGCCCCGACATGGGCGGCCAGTTTATCGATGGCCGCGTCGCCCTCGGCTTCCGCCGCCTGTCGATCCTCGACCTGACCAAGGCCGGTGCTCAGCCCATGGCCAATGAGGACGGCAGCGTCGTTATCGTCTTCAACGGCGAGATCTACAACTTCCAGGAGCTTCGCTCCGAGCTCGAGGCCAAGGGCTATAAGTTCCACTGCGGCGCCGACACCGAGAGCCTCCTGCACGGCTACGAGGAGTGGGGCGAGGCCGTACTCGATCGCCTGCGCGGCATGTACGCCTTCGTCATCTGGGACAAGAAGAAGAACAAGCTCTTTGGCGCCCGCGATATCTTTGGCATCAAGCCGCTCTACTACTATCCCATGGCCGATGCGGGCGACGGCGCGCCGGGTGTGCTCTTTGGCTCCGAGATCAAGAGCTTCCTGGACTACCCGCACTTCCACAAGGCGGTCAACAAAAAGGCCCTGCGTCCGTACATGACGCTGCAGTATTCGGCAACCGAGGAGACCTTCTTCGAGGGTGTCTACAAGCTGCCGCCGGCGCATTACTTTACCGTCGACATTCCGACCGGCAAGATGAACATCGAGCGCTACTGGGATTGCGACTACTCTGCCGTCGAGAAGCCGTTCGAGGAGTACGTCGACGAGCTGGATGAGGTTGTGCACGAGAGCGTCGAGGCCCATCGCATCGCTGATGTTAAGGTCGCGTCGTTCCTCTCCGGTGGCGTCGACTCCAGCTATATTGCCGCTTGCCTCATGCCCGACAAGACCTTCTCGGTGGGCTTCGATTACAAGAATTTCAACGAGACTAACTACGCCAAGGAGCTATCCGACAAGCTCGGCGTCGAGAATGTCCGCAAGATGATCACCGCCGACGAGTTCTTTGGCGCACTCGAGGACATTCAGTATCACATGGACGAGCCGCAGTCCAACCTGTCGTCTGTGCCGCTGTGGTTCTTGGCCGAGATGGCGCGCAAGGACGTCACCGTCGTGCTTTCGGGCGAAGGCGCCGACGAGCTCTTTGGCGGCTACGCCTACTACGAGGACACGGTTCCGGTGCGCAAGTACAAAAAGATGGTGCCGTTGCCCATTCGCCGCGCGCTCGGTAACCTGGCGCTGCATATGCCGTACTTCAAGGGCCATAACTTCTTGGTCAAGGGTGCCGAGATCCCCGAGAAGTCGTTCCTGGGCCAGGCCTTGGTATGGCCTGAACGCGAGGTCGACGGCGTACTCAAACCCGAGTACAACACCGGCGACGGCGCCTTTGAGCTCGCTGCGCCCATCTATGCGCGCGTGAAGGGCCAGCCCGAGCTGGTCAAGAAGCAGTACCTGGACATGAACATGTGGCTCCCGGGCGACATTCTGCTCAAGGCCGACAAGATGTGCATGGCGCACTCGCTGGAGCTGCGCGTGCCCTTCCTGGATCGCAAGGTCATGGAGTTCGCCGAGCACATTCCCGACCGCTACCGCATCAACGAGAACGGCAACAAGCAGGTGCTTCGCCACGCCGCCAACAAGTCGCTGCCCGATGAGTGGGCCACCCGTCCCAAGGTGGGCTTCCCAGTGCCGATCGTCTACTGGCTGCGCGAGCAAAAGTGGTACGACTATGTCAAGGAGTACTTCACCGCGCCGTGGGCAAGCGAGTTCTTCGATACCGACGAGCTCATGCATCTACTCGACCTGCACTTTGCGGGCAAGGGCGATTTCCAGCGCAAGATCTATACGCCGCTCGTGTTCTTGGTGTGGTACAAGCGCTTCTTTATCGACGAGGGCCAGCCTTCTGTTCAGGCTGCCTAGCCTCGGCTTACGAACGCCTGCGCGTAACGGCTCCTCCGGGAGCCGTTTTTGCGCGAGCACGTTTCAGTTACTATGAAAACCGTCCCTGCCAAATGGCTGAGAAAGGTGAAAGATGCACCATTCGGATTCCGCGACCGTGACCACGGTCGATACGCTTGCCAAGCTTCTCGATGTGTGCGGCGAGCTGCGCGCATCGGAGCAGGTTGACGAGCGTGCCGTGACCGGCTGCTCGTTTGATTCGCGCGCGGTTTCGGCAGGTGACGTGTTCTTTTGCAAGGGCGCTGCCTTTAAGCCCGCGTTTTTGAGCATGGCGCTCGATGCGGGCGCCGTCGCATTTGTGTGCGAAGAGTCGCTGGTCGAGCCTCTGGAGCCGCTGACGAAAGAGAACGGTGCGGCGATGCTGGTCGTGGACAGCGTGCGCACGGCCATGGCCCTGCTGCCGCCGGAGGTCTACAACCGCCCCGACCACGACGTTAAGATCGTGGGTATCACCGGTACCAAGGGAAAGACCACGGCCGCTTTTATGCTCCAGTCCATCATCAAGGCGGCGGGCGAGTCCTGCGGCATGATCGGCTCGGTGAACACCGACGATGGTATCGAGTGCTACGAGAGCACCAACACCACGCCCGAGGCCCCCGAGGTCTGGCGCCATATCGCCAACTGCCGCGCGTCCGGTCGCCAGTCCATGGTCATGGAGGTCTCAAGCCAGGCGCTTAAGTACCAGCGCGTCGAGAACCTGCCGTTTGACGTGGCGTGCTTCCTCAATATCGGGCGTGACCACATCTCACCGATCGAGCACCCGACCTTCGAGGATTATTTTGAGAGCAAGCTCAGGATCTTTGATCAGGCTAAGACCGCCGTAGTGAATCTGGGCACCGATGAAGTCGAACGCGTGCTGGAGGCCGCGTCGACGGCCGAGCGCTTGGTGACCATTGGCGTCGAGCATCCCGAGGCGAGCCTGTGGGCAAGCGATGTCCGCATGGTCGGCTTTAACATCGAGTTTAACCTGCATGGCATGAGCGCCGACGAGCCCGAGGCGGGGGAGAAGGTCCTGCTGGGTATCGCGGGAGACTTTAACGTGGAGAACGCGCTGGTCGCTATCGCCGCCGCGCGCGAGATTGGCATCGGAATCGATGCCATCAAGAAGGGCCTCTCCAAGCTGCGTGTGCCGGGCCGTATGGAGGTCGTGGAGTCGAAGGACAGCCGCGTGGTTTGCGTTGTTGACTACGCTCACAACCAACTTTCGTTCCGCTCGCTCTTTTCGTCGGTCAAGCGCGCGTTTCCCGCCAGTCCGGTCATTGCGCTGTTTGGTGCTGCTGGAGGCAAGGCGCAGGAGCGCCGTGAGCAGCTTCCGCGCGAGGCCGCACCATATTCTGATTTGCTGATCTTTACCAACGAGGATCCGGCTCACGAGGACCCGATGAAGGTCTGTCGCGAGCTTGCCGAGCATGTTCCCGACGATACCCCGAACAAAATCATCCTCGATCGCGAGGCTGCTGTGCACGCGGCATTCAGGGCGGCGCGCGAGGAATACGTCAGCCCCGATGCGCCCACCATCGTCTTGCTGTTGGCAAAGGGCGACGAGGAGCTCATGCACGTGGGTGATGAGTTCGTACCCATCGAGAGCGATCTTTCGCTTGCCAGTCGTTTAATCGATGTTACCCAGTTTGACTAATGAACTGCGATGAGGGCGGCGTCCTGAGCGCGCTGCCGTTGCAAGCGCGTTTCCCTCAAGTGAGGTGCGCCGCCTAAGACCAGAAGCCCCTTCTACGTAATGGAGTGACCATGTCCCACAATACCCTGCCGACCGTCGCTGAGCTTTCGGGCGAGATGCGCGAGCGTCTTGTCAAGGTCAAGTACGTCTTTACCGACCTGGACGCCACCATGCTCGCGCCCGGCTCGTGCGTGTTGCGCGACAACGACGGCAACCCCTCGACCAAGCTCGTCGAGGCTGTCGTGGCACTTGCCCGCGCCGGCATCCAGGTGGTTCCCACCTCGGGCCGCAACCGTACCATGATCCACGAGGACGCGCGCGTGCTCGGCCTCAACTCCTACATCGGCGAGATGGGTGGCCTGGTCATGTACGACCTCAAGGCCAACGATTGGGAGTATCTGACCGGCGATATGCCCTACGACCCCGCCTGCGGCCTCACGCCGCATCAGGTGATCGAGCAGACCGGCGTGTGCGAGAAGATTCTCGCCCGATGGCCGCACAAGATCGAGTATCACAACGACATGTCGACTGGCTACAAGTACCGCGAGGTCACCGTCGGCATGCGCGGTGATGTGCCCGACGACGAGGCCCAGGCCATTCTCGACGAGGCCGGCTGCGGCCTGGTCTGGGCCTGCAACGGTCACCTGACGCATCTGTCCAAGCCGACGACGCTCGAGCTCGAGCGTGTCGAGGATGGCCGCGCGTTTAACATCAATCCCGCCGGCCTCAACAAGGGCGTTGCCATCGCACGTTTCTGCGAGCACCTGGGTATCGAGCGCGAGGAGACGCTGGCGCTCGGCGATTCCGAGTCCGACTTCTACATGGCTGACCACGTGGGCACGTTCTGCCTGGTCGAGAACGGCCTGACCAGCGCCGGCGCGCCCGAGTTCCTGGACGCTTGCGATAACGCTTACGTCACGCGCGGCAAGATTGTCGACGGCTGGGTGGCAACGGCCGAGCTGCTGGTCGCGGCTCGTTCGTAGCTCGGTCCTATCGTTCTGAGCCATATCTTTTCGAGAGAGAATCTGGTGAGGTCATGTCCGATATCGAGAATCTGGCTGGTGACACGCGCCCGATCGGTGTGTTCGACTCGGGCCTGGGCGGTCTGACGGTTGCGCGCGCGATTGCGACGGCGTTGCCGCACGAGTCCGTCTACTACTTTGGCGACACCAAGCGCTGCCCCTACGGCACCCGCACCGAGGACGAGGTGCGCACGTTTGCACTGCAGGCGGGCCGTTGGCTGTCGAAGCACGACGTCAAAATCATGGTCATCGCCTGCAATACGGCGACCGCTGCGGCCTTGCGTTTGGCCCAGCAGGTGCTCGACGTCCCCGTCATCGGTGTGATCGCACCGGGCGCACGCGCGGCAATCAACAGCACCCGCACGCGCCGGGTGGGCGTGCTCGCCACCAACCTCACCATTCGCTCAGGCGCTTACACGCGTGCCATTCAGGACCTGGATGCCGGCGTCGACGTATACGGCTGCCCTGCCTCGAGCTTTGTCGAGGTCGTTGAGCACGAGCTCGCCTCGGGCGCGCATCTGCAAGAGCAGTGGCTCGAGAACGAGGACATCTTTGATACGCCTGCCGTACGCGCGCTGGTCGGTGCCACGGTTGAACCGCTGCGCGATCACGGCATCGATACCGTGGTGCTCGGCTGCACGCATTTCCCGCTGCTTGTGGGGCCTATTCGCCATGCGTTGGGTCCCGGAGTGCGCGTGGTGAGCTCCGCCGAGGAGACCACGCGCGAGCTGACCGATATTCTCACGCGTCGCGAGCAGCTGGCGGGCGACGCTGCCGAGCCGCAGCATCGTTTTGCAACGACGGCCGATAACATTGCCGAGTTTGCGGTGGCGGGCAGCTTTATCTTTGGCCAGCCGCTCAAGAGCATTGAGCATATCGATATCGACGAACTGAAATAGATATAAGGGCACCGACCAAAGGCTCACGTTCATCTTTTGCCGAAAGGATAGTTCCATGGAATACATGCAGGTCAACCGCGCCAACGGCCGTGCCGCCAATGAGCTGCGCCCCGTCAAGCTCACCCGTGGTGTTATGAAACATGCCCATGGCTCGTGCCTGGCTGAGTTCGGCGACACGCGCGTGCTGTGCGCTGCCACCATCGAGGAGGGCGTGCCGGGCTGGCGCAAGGGCGCCAAGGCCGGTTGGGTAACGGCGGAGTACGCCATGCTGCCGGCATCGACCGGCAAGCGCTGCAAGCGCGAGCACGCCAACCGCAAGGGTCGCTCCATGGAGATCGAGCGCCTGATTGGCCGTAGCCTGCGCACCGTCGTCAACATGAAGGCGCTCGGCGAGTATACCGTTACCGTCGACTGCGACGTGATTCAGGCAGACGGCGGCACGCGAACGGCAAGCATTACCGGCGCCTGGGTGGCACTGCACGACGCCCTTGCCATGTGGGTCGAGGCGGGTAAGCTCGAGCGCATCCCGCTCACGGGCCAGGTCGCCGCGATTTCCATGGGCGTTGTCGACGGCAACACCCTGCTCGACCTGGATTATTCCGAGGATAGTCACGCCGAGGTCGATATGAACCTTGTCGCCACCGATACCGGTGAGATGATCGAGCTCCAGGGCACGGGCGAGCAGGCGCCCTTCGACCGCAAGCGCCTCAATGCCCTGCTCGATTTGGGCGACAAGGGCATCGCCGAGCTCATCGAGCTCCAGCGCCAGGCCCTCGCCTAACCTGCCAAAAAGGGACAGGTTTATTTTGGCAGGTTTTATCTGGGAAAACGTCGAAGTATAAGACTGCCGCTGATTAAGAGGGGGAGAGGCCGAGGCCTCGTCGTCCTCAACACGGCATTGCTATAGAGACAAGGAGGCCAGCTATGGCACTTGAGAAGATCGACATCGACACCCTCGACCCGGCAGCGACCATCGTCGTGGCAACGGGCAACGCCCATAAGCTCACCGAGATCGAGGCCATTCTGGGCAAGGTCATGCCCGAGGTGCGCTTTGTGGCGTTGGGTCAGCTGGGTGATTTTGATGACCCCGAGGAAAACGGCACGACGTTTTTGGAGAACGCCATCATCAAGGCGCAGGCTGCCGTCGAAGAGACGGGGCTCATGGCCATTGCCGACGATTCGGGGCTGGTCGTCGATGCTCTGGACGGCGAGCCGGGCGTGTATAGCGCTCGCTACGCGGGCGTTCACGGCGACGATGCCGCAAACAATGACAAGCTGCTCGTGAATCTGGAGGGTGTGGCCGACGAGGACCGCACTGCGCGCTTTATGAGCGTTGTCGCGCTCATCGACACGGACGGTTTGGTCACCTATGGTGAGGGCGCCTGCGAGGGCGTTATCGCGCACGAGGGCCGCGGCGATCACGGCTTTGGCTACGACCCGCTGTTCCTGCCGGTCGACACGCCGGGCAAGACCATGGCCGAGCTGACGGCGGACGAGAAGAACGCCATCAGCCATCGATTCCATGCGCTCGAGCACCTATCCGCCAAACTGACGGGCGAGGAGTAGGCCGTGCGTGCGGTGGTGCAGCGCGTGCTCAACGCCGGCGTGACGGTCGACGGCGAGTGCGTGGGCAAAATTGGGCGCGGCTATCTGGTGCTGCTGGGCGTGGGCCACGGCGACACGCGCGCCGAGGCCGATAAGCTGTGGGGCAAGCTCCGGGGCTTGCGCATTAACGAGGACGAGAACGGCAAGACCAATCTGGCTCTTGCCGATGTCGACGGCGAGGTTCTCGTGGTGTCGCAGTTCACGCTGTTCGCCGATTGCCGTCACGGCCGCCGCCCATCGTTTACGGATGCCGGCGCTCCCGATGTCGCCAACGAGCTCTACGAGTACTTCCTGACGCTTGTGCGCGAGGACGTCGAGCACGTAGCGCATGGCATCTTCGGCGCCGACATGAAGGTCGACCTCGTCAACGACGGTCCATTCACCATCGTCTTGGACACAGACAATCTGTAAGTAGTCAATTTGGGACGGGGCTTATTTAGCTACTTGCGTATGGCGGCAGCAGGGTGCTATAGTATTAGAGTTTTGTCTATCTTAGGGGTATTATCCCCTTTTTGAATTACACCTTCTGGAGGCCCTGTTCATGGAAGAGATGGAAGTCAATCACGTCGACGACATCCACGAGAAGCTGACCGATATGGTGGGCGATCGCGTTAAGGTGAAGGCCAACATGGGCCGCACCCGCGTCGTCGAGCGCATGGGCACCATCAAGAGCGTCCACCCCGCCGTCTTTATCGTCGAGGTTGACGAGCGCCGCGGCCGCAAGTCGCGTCAGTCCTACCAGTATATTGATGTTCTCACCGGCCAGGTCGAGCTGTTCGACCCCGAGAGCGGCGAGCATATCTTTACCCCGCTCGGCAATCAGCTCGAGGAGCACTAGCGGTGACCGATCGGTCCCTGACTCTTTCCGCGCCGGCAAAGATTAACCTCTACCTGGGGGTTCATACCGAGCGCGATGACCGCGGCTACCACAGGGTCGATTCCCTGATGGCAGCTGTCGGTCTTTCCGATACCGTGACGGTCACGCCGGCGCAGGCGCTGACCGTCCAGACGGTTCCGGCATCAGATTTTCCCATGCAAAAGAATACGGCGTATCGGGCTGCGGTTGCTATGGCCGAGCATTATGGTCGCGAAGCCAATGTCTGCATCACGATCGAGAAGCGCATCCCGTTGTGTGCCGGCCTGGGCGGTCCTTCGACGGATGCCGCGGCGGTCATTGTTGCCTTGGCAGAGAGTTGGGGTATCGACCGTGCCGATCCCGCACTGGACAACATCGCGCGCGGCATTGGCGCCGACGTTCCCTTCTTTTTGCACGCGAGTCCCGCATTCTACGTGGGCGGGGGAGACGTGCTGGCAACTGAGTACCCCGCACTGCCCGCGACACCCGTCGTGCTGGTCAAGCCGCGCGAGGCAAGCGTTTCGACAATTGAAGCCTATCGACGTTTTGACGAGACTCCAGCGCCTGCGGACAAGCCCGGAGCGATCGCATCTGCCCTTCGTTCGGGAGACGCAGAGGCGGCCTACGCGCTCGTCCACAACAACCTGGGTGTCATTTCCGCACAGATGGAGCCGCAGATACAAACGGTTCTCGATTGGCTGCGTAAACAAGACGGCACCGTTGCTGTAGATGTGTGCGGATCGGGCGCCTGCTCGTTTGCCATTTGCGACACCGCCGCCACGGCCGAAAGGCTTGCCGACGCTGCCCAGCAAAACGGCTGGTGGTCCTGCGCGACGGCGCTCATTCCCAACACGGTTCGCATTGAAGCGCCAAAGAAATAAAAATTTCTCTAGCACGCGGCGAAAATCTTTGTTACTATAGTCGAGCTAACGGGTTGTGGCTCAGTTTGGTAGAGCACTGCGTTCGGGACGCAGGGGTCGCTGGTTCAAATCCAGTCAACCCGACCAGAGCATGAGGAGGGACCGCTTCTTGCGGTCCCTTTTTTTAGCTATTGTTGTGATACCGCGATACCCGCGGTATACTCATTCGAGCTTGTCTCGCTGTATTGTGGAGGTCTACATGTTTGGACTGAGGGCTCCTGAGCTCATCATTATTCTCGTTGTTGTCCTGATTATCTTCGGGCCCAAGAACCTGCCGAAGCTCGGCAAGTCCCTCGGCTCTACCGTCAAGAATATCCGCGAGGGTATGGAGGGCGACGATAAGGGCGAAACCAAGCAGGCCGAGGACGTTGTGGTCGAGGAGTCCAAGGAGGACAAGGAGATCGCAGAGCTCGAGGCCAAGCTCGCTGCTGCCAAGCAAAAGAAGGCAGAGGACAGCGACGCGGACGCAGAGTAGTCCCATCCCTTTGGGGTGAGCACCTGACCGGCTTGCCCGCAGGCTAGCCGGTCTTTTTCGTTTTGTTGACAGTTGATCGTTACATCATAGTTGGGGAGATATCCGTATGGACGCAAGCCAGATCGTACTGACCGCTGAGGGCCGCCAGAAGCTCGTCGAGGAGCTCGCTTGGCGTGAGGGCGATTACGCCAAGGAGATCGTCGAGGACATCAAGGAAGCCCGCGCGTTCGGCGACCTTTCGGAGAACTCCGAGTACGACGCCGCCAAGGACAAGCAGGCCCAGAATGCTGCTCGCATTGCCGAGATCCAGGCCATCCTCGCCAACGCTCAGGTTGCTGCCACCACGGGCGATCTGACCGTCTCCATCGGTTCCACCGTTTCTCTGATCGATCCCAACGGTGAGGTCATGGAAGTCACGCTCGTCGGTACCACCGAGACCAACTCGCTCGAGCACAAGATTTCCAACGAGTCTCCGGTCGGCCACGCCATCATTGGTCACGGCGAGGGCGACTCCGTCGAGGTCGTTACGCCTTCCGGCAAGACCCGCATCTACACCATCGCCAAGATCGCACGCTAGACCACGGTCCCGCGTAAAGGTATGTTTTCGCTCCCTGGGACCGAATCCTGGGGAGCGTTTTAGTTTGAGGAGCTAACTATGGCAGAAAACCAGAACGCAGCCGATCAGGCATCGACGCTCAACGACGAGCGCGCCACCCGCCTGGCCAAGCGTGCCTCTCTGTTCGAGGCGGGCCAGAACCCGTACCCCGAGCACTCCGAGATTGAGGACTACGTCGTCGACATCGAGACTAAGTACGCCGAGCTCGCCGATGGCGAGGACACCGAGGACGTCGTGAAGATCGGCGGCCGTGTGGTCGCCAAGCGCGGTCAGGGCAAGATTATGTTCATCGTCGTGCGCGACGCGACCGGCGAGATCCAGCTGTTCTGCCGCATCAACGATATGGACGAGGCCGCCTGGAACACGCTCAAGGCACTCGACCTGGGCGATATCCTGGGCGTGACCGGCGTAGTCGTGCGCACCAAGCGTGGCCAGCTTTCCGTTGCCCCCAAGAGCGCGACGCTGCTCTCCAAGGCCGTTCGCCCGCTGCCCGAGAAGTTCCACGGTCTCTCCGACAAGGAGACCCGCTATCGACAGCGCTATGTCGACCTGATCGCCAACGACGACGTTCGCGAGACCTTCCGCAAGCGCTCGCAGATCCTCTCCACGTTCCGCCGCTTTATGGAGTCCGACGGCTACATGGAGGTCGAGACCCCTATCCTGCAGACCATCCAGGGCGGAGCAACTGCCAAGCCGTTCATCACGCACTTCAACGCGCTTGATCAGGAGTGCTACCTGCGTATCGCCACCGAGCTGCACCTCAAGCGCTGCATCGTCGGCGGCTTTGAGCGCGTGTTCGAAATCGGTCGTATCTTCCGCAACGAGGGCATGGACCTTACCCACAATCCCGAGTTCACCACGATGGAGGCCTACCGCGCCTTCTCCGATCTCGAGGGCATGAAGGCACTCGCCCAGGGTGTCATTAAGGCCGCTAACAAGGCTATCGGCAACCCCGAGGTTATTGAGTACCAGGGCCAGACCATTGACCTGTCCGGTGAGTGGGCCAGCCGTCCCATGACCGATATCGTCTCTGACGTGCTCGGCAAGCAGGTCACCATCGACACGCCGGTCGAGGAGCTTGCTGCCGCCGCACGCGAGAAGGGCCTGGAGATCAAGCCCGAGTGGACCGCCGGCAAGATCATCGCCGAGATCTATGACGAGCTGGGCGAGGACACCATCGTCAACCCCACCTTCGTGTGCGATTACCCCATCGAGGTTAGCCCGCTTGCCAAGCGCTTTGAGGATGACCCGCGCCTGACCCATCGCTTTGAGCTGGTCATCGCCGGCCACGAGTACGCCAACGCATTCTCCGAGCTCAACGACCCGGTCGACCAGGCTGAGCGCTTTGCTGCCCAGATGGCCGAGAAGGCGGGCGGCGACGACGAGGCCATGGAGTACGACGAGGACTACGTGCGCGCCCTCGAGTACGGCATGCCTCCCGCGGGCGGCATCGGCATCGGTATCGACCGCGTGGTCATGCTGCTCACCAACCAGGCTTCCATTCGCGACGTCCTGCTGTTCCCGCACATGAAGCCCGAGAAGGGTTTCCAGTCTGGTGCCGCTGCTGCCAAGGCTGCCGAGGCCGGCAACGCCGCAAGCCCCTTCGTCAAGCCGCTCAAACCCACGCTCGACTACTCCAAGATTGCCGTCGAGCCGCTGTTTGAGGAGTTCGTCGACTTTGATACCTTCTCCAAGAGCGACTTCCGCGCCGTGAAGGTCAAGGCATGCGAGGCCGTCAAGAAGTCCAAGAAGCTGCTGAACTTTACGCTCGACGACGGCACCGGCACCGACCGCACCATCCTCTCCGGTATTCATGATTATTACGAGCCCGAGGACCTGGTCGGTAAGACCCTGCTCGCCATCACCAACCTGCCTCCGCGCAAGATGATGGGTATCCCCAGCTGCGGCATGCTCATCAGCGCCATCCACGAGGAGGAGGGCGAGGAGCGTCTCAACCTGATTCAGCTCGACGCTTCCATCCCTGCCGGCGCAAAGATGTACTAACTAGTTACGCGGTTCTACGAACCGCGTAACCAGTTGACGCTGCAAGCCCGCCAGGGCGGCAATCTGCCTTTCAACTTCGGCGGCATGACCAAAAGGTCAATGCCGCCTCGTTTCAAGGCACCTTGCTCGCTCTGGCGGGCTTTCGCTGTCGTTGCCAAAACATCGGCGTTGCCAGGGTAGTCATTGGGGACGTTCTTGTTTGACTAGTCGTTTAAGAACGTCCCCAACGACTACTCTGAGTTGCGGTGAAATAGGGACTGAATTGCGCCTTTGGAGGCCAAAACAGTCCGCATTCCACCGCAACATTTCTTGGATCCGACGGTGGCCGCCGCCTTGAGCTTCGTGCGTGGACGACAAACGTCTCTTTTATGGTTCCTTTAACTGCTGCTGTCTACGATGGGAGTGACCAGAAGGAAGGAAGCGCCAATCATGGATGATGCGAGCGAGCGGGCTATCGAAGACGATATGCTCGACCAGTTCAATTACTTTGATGATGAGGACGAGGAGCTGATCGACCGTCGCGAGCCAGCGCCGCTTGATTCCTTTGATCTGGTCGATGAAGAGGCTGATGAGGTTGAGGATGAATCGACGGAACCCCCACTGCCTTCGCGCCCTGGCCCGCTGCTTTCGAGAATCCCCCTGCACCACGGTGTCCGCGCCGGTGCGCTCCATATGAAAACTGACTGGCGTCAGATCGTGACCGCGGGCGATGAGCTTGCCGTCGATGCGCCACTTACCGACAAATCATCCATCATTTGCCGCACCGGTATGCTTATGCTCGCGAGCGGAACGGGTGCCTGGCGTGTACGCGATACCATGAATCGCGTCGCCGCCGTACTTGGTGTCACCATCCACGTTGACTTAAGTCTCCTGTCGTTTGAGTGCACCTGCATCGAAGGCGGCCACTGTTTTAACGAGGTTGTCAGCCTGCCCACAACGGGAGTCAATACCCATCGCATTTGGATGATGGAGAGCTTCTTAAAGGAAATCGAGGTTTACGGGCGCCGGTTTACCGTGCATGAGTACCACGAGATGCTCAAGACCGTTGAGAGTTCAAAACCCGATTACACTCCCTGGCAACAGGGCCTTGCGGCAGCCTGTGCTTGCGGCGCCTTCGTCTTTTTGCTCGGCGGCGGCCCTATCGAGATGGTCTGTGCATTTGTGGGCGCTGGTGTCGGCAACTTTGCTCGCTCCCATATTCTCAAGCAGGGCCTTGGCCAGTTTAGCGCGCTGACGATCGGCGTTGCACTCGCTTGCGTCTCGTATCTGCTGGCATTGCTCGGCCTTGGCCAGGTCATACCGGGGACAATGTCGCACCAAGAAGGCTATATCGGCGCCATGCTCTTTGTGATCCCCGGCTTTCCTCTCATTACGGCAGGTCTCGACATCGCTAAGCTCGACATGCGAAGCGGCATTGAACGTCTTTCGTATGCTGTGTCGATTATTGTGATGGCGACCCTCGTAGGTTGGATGGTTGCCGAGTGTGTGGGACTGGCGCCGGATGACTTTGCCCCGCTCGGGCTCTCACCGTTGGCTCTTACACTCTTGCGTGTGGTGATGAGCTTTGTCGGAGTATTTGGCTTCTCGGTTATGTTCAACAGCCCGGTAAAGATGGCAGCGGCGGCAGGGCTCATCGGCGCCGTGTCTAATACCTTGCGCCTTACGCTCGTCGATGCGCCGACGCTGTTTCCCTTCCTGGGTCTGAGTGCGGGCATGCCTCCTGAGGCGGCTGCGTTTACCGGCGCGTTGGTATCGGGGCTGCTCGCGAGCTTAGCCGAAATCAAGCTCACCTACCCACGCATCGCCCTCACGGTGCCATCGATTGTCATTATGGTGCCGGGCTTGTATCTATATCGCTCGATGTATTACATGTGCACCTTCGACACGATCAATATGCTCGGCTGGTTTGTGCGTGCAGTGCTCATCGTGGCGTTTCTGCCCGTTGGTTTGGGTGTGGCGCGTACGCTCACCGACCCTCGCTGGCGCCACACCAGCTAATTGGTGCAAGGGGGACAGGTTGCTTTTCACCAAATGAGTTGCGGTGAAATAGGGACTGAATTGCTGCTTAAAGGGTCAAAACAGTCCGTATTCCACCGCAACTTATGGGGTCGGGGGATTATTGGTGCCCTGCATCTTCATAAACTCAACGCTTACGAAGCGCGGGGTTTTCGTGCTAGGCTGGTTTCACCACATAAGTAGTCGCAGACGCACGTACCACGGGCGGGCGAGATGAAGTCCCAACAGCTCCATCTTGCCCGCCCGTTTTTGTTGCGTGGTGCCGCGGCGTAACACAGAAAGGACCATGCCCTTTATGCCTATCAACAAACGAGAGAGCCTGCTGTTCACCTTTATCATGTGCTTTTGCATGGTGCTCTGGATGAGCATCTACAACGTCGCCCTGCAGCATGGGGCCATCAACGGCGAGGTTGTTGCCGCCGCGTGGCTCGGCTTCCCCGTTGCCTACGTTTTTGCCATGTGCTGCGACTGGTTTGTTGCCAGCCCCCTTGCCAAGGGTTTCGCTTTTAAATTCCTGGTCACGCCGGGCAAGAGCTCGCCGCTTGCCATGACGCTCGCCGTCAGCTCCTGCATGGTCGTTCCCATGGTCATCATCATGTCGCTCTACGGCGCGTGCGAAGGCCTGTTCCATATGCCCGGCGGCCCGCTTGCCAATTTGCAGATGCTGCCGATGATGTGGCTCGTCAACATTCCGCGCAACTTTATCATGGCCCTGCCCTGGAACCTGCTGGTGGCTGGTCCGGTTGCTCGCTTTGTCTTCCGCCGCGCCTTCCCCATGGGAACCGTCTTTGAAGAGCAGCATATGGAGCTCGTGCGCATGCCTGGCGCTCCCGTTGCCGATGCCGTCAATGACGTTGCCGAGGACATGGACGTCGAGCCTGCCTGCTAGACAGCAGCTCAAAACCAAACCGTCAAACGGACCGAAGCGATTCCTTTTTTGTAGACGTTGTCGCGCGGCTACGGGCAGGAAAGGTCCCAACGGTTAACATATACCCCATATGGGTAAAGAGACCAAAGCGCTGCCGCGGGGCGGCGCTTTGCGTTTGAAAAAACTAGCTCGTCTAAGAGGAACTAGCATGTTAGACCGTTTTACCGATCGTGCGCGCAAGGTCATGTCCATGGCCAAGCAAGAAGCGCTCGATCTTCACTCAAATAAGGTGGGCACCGAGCACCTGCTGCTCGCGCTCGCCAAGGAGGACGAGGGCATTGCCGCCGAGGCGCTGCGTTCGCTCGATATTTCCTACGATGACATCATGGATACTCTCAAAGAGGTCCAGACCACGGTTCCCGAGCCCAGTGAGGAGACCGAGGCGGCCAAGCTCGCCTTTACGCCGCTCGTCATTAGCGTGATGGAGCGTTCATTCCGCGTGGCGCGTGAGAACAACCAGACCTACGTGTCGACTGAGCACTTGCTGATCGGCATCGTCGAAGAGGGCAACGGCATGGCCATGGACATCCTCATGCGCCTGGGTGTGTCGTCCGCCTCCATCAAAAAGGCTATCGAGAAACTCACCGCCAAGGACCAGGACAAGAAGCGTCCGCTCGCCGGCGCCGGTGCCGGGCGTCCCGGTGCGGGCCTGCCGTTCTTTAGCGGCTCGGATGCCTCTCAGCAAAAGGGGAGTGGCACCGATACGCTTAAGCAGTTCGCCACCAATCTCACGCAGAAGGCGCGTGACGGTGAGCTCGACCCCGTGATCGGTCGCGAAAAGGAAGTCCAGCGCATGATGGAGATCCTTTCGCGCCGCACCAAGAACAACCCGCTCATTCTGGGCGACCCCGGCGTGGGCAAGACGGCCATCGTCGAGGGCCTGGCTCAGCAGATTGCAGCCGGCAACGTGCCCGAGAACCTCATGAACCAGAATATCTGGACGCTCGACCTGCCGGGCCTCGTTGCGGGCGCCAAGTATCGCGGTGAGTTTGAGGAGCGCCTCAAGAACGTAATCCAGGAGGCAACCGAAGCCGACGACGTCATCCTGTTTATCGACGAGATGCACACCATCATCGGTGCCGGTTCTGCCGAGGGCTCCATCGATGCGAGCTCTATGCTCAAGCCCGTGCTCGCGCGTGGTGCCTTCCAGATTATCGGCGCCACCACGGCCGAGGAATTCCGCAAGTACCTCACCAAGGACCCGGCTTTCGAGCGTCGCTTCCAGACCATCGATGTCGAGGAGCCGAGCGTCGAGGACACGGTCAAGATCCTGACCGCGCTCAAGCCACGCTACGAGGAGCACCACCATGTGCGCTATACGCAGGGTGCTATTGAGGCCGCCGCGAACCTTTCCAACCGCTACATCCAGGATCGCTTCCTGCCCGATAAGGCCATCGACCTCATTGACGAGGCCGGTGCCCGCGCTCGCATCGCCGCGAATCGTGCACCCGAGCCGGTGCGAGAGGCCGAGCATCGCGTCGAGGAGCTCAAGGCCGCCGCGCAGGAGGCCACCGAGAGCGACGACATGAACAAGGCCGCCGAGATCACCGAGCAGCAGAAGGCTGCCGAGATTGAACTCGCCGAGGCCAAGGCTGCCTGGACGGCCGAGCTCGACGCCAGCCCGCTCACCATCGATGTCTCCCAGATCGCCGATATCGTGTCCGTGACCTCGGGCGTGCCGGTGTCCTCGCTTACCGAGAGCGAGAGCCGTCGCCTGCTGCAGGCCGAAAGCGTGCTCAAGACGCGCATCATCGGTCAGGATGAGGCTGTCGAGGCGGTCGCCAAGGCCGTACGCCGCAGCCGCTCGCCGCTCAAGGATCCGCGTCGCCCCGGCGGCAGCTTTATCTTCCTGGGTCCCACCGGCACGGGCAAGACCGAGCTCGCCAAGACGCTTGCCGAGTACCTCTTTGGCAGCAAGGACGCGCTCATCAGCTTCGACATGTCCGAGTTTGGCAGTGAGTTCGAGGTCTCCAAGCTCATCGGTAGCCCTCCGGGTTACGTTGGTCACGACGAGGGCGGCCAGCTCACCAAGGCCGTTCGTCGCCACCCGTACTCGGTCGTGCTGTTCGACGAGATCGAGAAGGCACACCCCGATATCTTCAACATCCTGCTGCAGGTACTGGAGGAGGGTCGTCTGACCGATAGCCAGGGCAAGACGGTCGACTTCCGCAACACCGTGATCATCATGACGTCTAACGTGGGCGCCCGCGAGATTGCGCAGGATGCAAGCGTTGGCTTTGGCACCACCGGCGAACAGGGCCTCACTTCGAGTGAGATCCGCGGCCGCGCGATGGGCGAGCTCAAGCGCCTGTTCCGCCCCGAGCTGCTCAACCGCATCGACGACATCGTGGTGTTCCAGAAGCTCTCAGGCGAGAATCTCACCAAGATCGCGCACCTGCTGGTGGACGACCTGCGTCAGCGTCTGATTGCCAACGGCATGAACATCAAGCTTACCGATGCGGCCTATGACAAGATCGTGGCCGAGGGCACCGACCTCACCAACGGTGCGCGTCCGCTGCGCCGTGCTATTCAAAAGCTCATCGAGGACCCGCTGTCCGAGGAGCTTCTGGCCGGCGAGTGGGGCGAGGGCGATACCGTCCTGTGCGACGTGGCCGATGGCAAGTTTGTCTTTAGCCACGGCACGGGCGAGATCCCGGCACCGCGTCCGGCGGGCACGCTCGGTGGCGATACCGCCCCGGCGGCACCGCACACCGGCAACGCCGCGCCCGTGAGCGGCGGCGTGACCTCGGGCCCCGGCGGCATGATGCAAGCCGGCTCTGGCGCGCTGTAGGGCGTAACAAAACCTTGTGTCCACGAGGGCGTTCCAAAGGAGCGCCCTTTTTCTGTTGAAAAGGTCCCTTCGTTCAAAGTAAATCTCATTAAACATACTAATGGCGTATGCATAAACGTTGATCAAGCGTTGAGGTTGGTTGAAGGGTCAAACGTCCCTTCGGCGCGGCTCGTCTAACCTGCTTTATCTTAATAAAGTGGCGTTTCCCCGCCGTTAGCCGATGATGCAAGGGCGCTCGGCGTTTTCGACTGGTTTATGCACGCAAAGTCTGGGAATATACAAGTCGCATGTCTTACTGTCTAATCAGTTGCGCCAAGGAGGCACCATGGATTACAAGATCACCGGCTACGAGCCCGCCCAGCTGTTCCATTTCTTTGAGGAGATCAGCGCGATCCCCCGTGGGTCTGGCAACGAGAAGGGCATCAGCGATTTCCTGGTTGCGTTTGCCAAGGAGCGCGGCCTCGATGTGTACCAGGACGAGGTCTACAACGTCATCATTCGCAAGCCCGCTTCTGCCGGCGCCGAGAATGCCCCGACCGTGATGCTGCAGGGCCACATCGATATGGTGTGCGACAAGTTGGGCTCTGTTGAGCACGACTTTACGACCGACGGTATCGACCTGGTCGTCAAGGACGGCGTCCTCACCGCTAACGGCACCACCCTGGGCGCCGACAACGGTATCGCCGTCGCTCTGATGCTCACTGTTCTCGATGACGATTCGATCGTTCACCCCGCCCTCGAGTGCGTATTCACCACCGACGAGGAGACTGGCCTGGTCGGCGCCGAGACGCTCGACAAGTCCCAGATTAGCGCCCGCACCATGATTAACCTTGACTCCGAGGAAGAGGGCGTTGCCACCGTCAGCTGCGCCGGCGGCGTCGTTGTTACCTACACCTGCCCCATCGTGCGCGAGCACAAGACCGGCAGCACCCTCACGCTCGACATCTCCGGCCTACTGGGTGGTCATTCCGGCAACGATATCAACCTGGAGCGCGGCAACGGCAACCTCATCATGGCCCGCATCATCGACCGCCTGATGGTCGCCGGCGAGCCCGCCATCGTCAGCTTTAACGGCGGCACTAAGGACAACGCCATCAACCGTGAGTGCAAGGCCGAGCTGGTTTACGCCGACCACGCTGCCGCCGAGGCCGCGGCCCAGATCGCAAAGGACATCATCGCCGACGTCACTGCCGAGCTCGAGGTCTTCGACCCCGGCTTTACCTGCACCGTCGAGATTGCCGACGACGCCGAGGTCGAGGCCATGGACCAGAAGTCCGCGCTTGCCCTCATCCGCGCCCTGCGTCTTGCCCCTAACGGCGTGATTCGCCGCAACGTCGCCACCGACGGCTCCGTCGAGGTTTCCTCCAACATCGGCGTGGTCGCCACTTCCGACGACCAGGTCAAGATCATGCTGTCCCCGCGCTCCTCGATCACCTCGCTGCAGAACGAGTTCAAGGACCGCCTGCAGACGCTGGCCGATGTCTTGGGCTTCGACGCCAAGTTCGAGTTCGAGTATCCCGGCTGGAGCTATGCCGAGCATTCGCCGGTCCGCGACGTCTTTGTCGAGAGCTATCGCGAGCTCTTTGGCTCCGAGCTGCGCATCGAGTCCATTCACGCCGGCCTTGAGTGCGGCCTGTTTGCCGAGGCCCTGCACGGCCTGGACGCCATCGCCGTGGGCCCGACGCTCTCCGATGTCCACACCCCGGACGAGAGCATGGAGCTCGCTTCTGCCGAGCGCTTCTACGAGCTGCTCATCGACGTTCTCAAGCGCCTCGCTGCGTAAAGGTTGCGCTAGCAGCAGTCCGAGCCACGTGCTGGTGGATTGCAGATGACATTATGAGAGGGGACACCCGGTCTTTTGCGACAGGTGTCCCCTCTCTTCTTTTAAGAAATGGGAAATTGATTGGCGTCTAGCCCATATCCGCCCTGATGAGGTCGAGGGTTCGCTGGCAGTTTTCGCGGACGGGGCCGAGCATATGCTCGCGCAGGTCCGCCATGCCGGGCAGGTCGGCGTATTCGTCCATGACCTCTTCCATGCAAATGGGTACCTCGTAGGCGAGGTCCATCATGGTCGCAAAGCAAAACTTCTCGGATAGCCCGGCATCGGTGAGCGCCGTCTCCAGCGCGGGGTCGCCCTTGCCGTGATAGCGGCGGATGGCGTTAGGCCCGATGCGTCCCACGCGGTTCTCTCCACCAACGCTCATAGCAAGGCGTGCTTTTCGCCGCATGCGTTCGTATGCCAGACCCGATGCAACATCGTACATGGGTGCGAGCGCCGCGTTTGTGCCTTTGCCTAGGATGAGCGAGTAATTTTTAGCGTGCGCATCGGGTGCTCCGATAATGGCGTTATAGAACAACATATAAGTAAAGAGCACAAGATTCATGTGGTGGGGGACCGTGCTAATCAGCCTTTCTTGAATGTCTCGCGTTGTTGGTCCTCCATCGGCGGTGTATTTCTGGCTTGGCAATACACCGAGCGCCTGGCAAAAGTCCTCCTGATGCAGCCTTTCGATGTTTCCCCTGGCATCGACCGTTCTGTCGTAGCGTTCAACGACGAGTGCGTCCTCGTCTTCGAATGTGCAATAGGAGACGTTGGCAGTTGGAATGCCAACACGCTGAGCTGTTTTCATGCAAACGAATTCGTTTAAGGCCTGATGCTTAAACCCTACGACACCATTTTTGAAGATATGGGTAGTGGGGGATGACCCTAGACATTCGCACCATTGGCCATCATGCCAAGCTAGCGCAAATTTGCCTTGGTTGCCGCCCAGGGACCAGCTTTCGTTGGAGCCCATCCATGTTGCTCTTTCGTCGTCGCGAATTGCTTTGAGCTTGTGGGCGATTTGAGAATTGGTAAGCGGGCGGTATGCCGAGACCCTGCCGCGGGCGGCGTTTAATTGATCGGTTTGACAAAACTGAACGGCGCCCGCGCAGTCAAGACCGATATGACACAAGAGAGTGACGGGGTTGTTGGATGCAACGTCATACTCAGCGGCAATAGCGCGACGTTGCTCTTGGCTGTCGGGCAAAAGGCCAAACAGGAACGGGCGGACGATGTTATGGCCATACGTGCGATTGGAAAGCGGCATTGTTAGCGATAGCGGTGCTCCACAGTAGGTTGGGGCGTACACAAAGCTGCAGAGCCCTTGCTCGTCTTGCCGGAGTGTGCCGGCGATTTTGCCACAAATGAGGGTTGTAAGTTCCATCGCTGCCATTTATTTCACAACCTTGCAGCCAAAGGAGAGGTCTGAAGTGCCGGAAATGCCTTGCTCGGCTGCAATTTGGGCCAGCAAGGCACCGTAGGAAGATGGCGTTCCTTGTCGAGGGAGCCGCCTGCCTGCGCTCGGCTTTGACAGGGCATTTGAGTTCGCGATACGGAGGTTCGCTTCCGTCGCTGGCTGTTTGGCGGGCGATGTGATGGAGTCGTTATCGCTCTGAACAAAGAGTCCTATGCCGAGTGCGTTAAAGACAGCCAGCAGCTTGTCGAGCCGAATGCCGGTGGCGTCTCCCAGCTCGAGCGATGCGAGCAGGCGCTCCGAAACGCCGGCCTTTTTAGCGAGGGCGGCACGGGTGAGACCCTGAGCCTCGCGTACCTGACGCACGTAGATGCCAGCTTGGCGCGGTGTGGTGATGGGAAGAGTGTCCATGGCGATATCCTAACGTGCAGACTTTTGCATATAAGTATGACATGCAAAAGTCTGCACGAAAAGCCCTCATGCAAAATTCTGCATGAGGCCTTGTGCGGGCGTATGGCTTTTTAAGCCCCAAACGCCCGAATGGGAATAACGTATACGCCGTCAGGACGTTTATATGCGATCTCTCCCATCCCTGTGAGAACGGCAAGAAATGCCGGAGGCTTCGTACGCCCCATTTTGTCGCTAAGCAACTTGTCTCTCATTCGCAGCAAACTGTTGGCGGCCTGCTCAACTTTTGTCTCGCTGAGCTTGATCTCGAATGCCCCCCATGTTCCATCCGCAAGCTCAATAACGGCGTCGATTTCTAAGTCTGAATCATCGCGGTAATAACGGACAGGGTGAGACCCGGCGGCGTCGAGTGATGAGGCGTATACCTGCAAATCGCGCATGCAGAGGTTTTCAAACGCAAGACCAAGCGTCTGGTAGTCCTCAAGTAGGTTTTGTTTGTTAAGGCCCAGTGCGGCAATGGCTAATGAGGGGTCTGCGAAGTAGCGTTTGGGTTTAGTTCTCATGCGATTGGGGGAGCGCGACGCCGGAACCCATCCGGGCAACTCGTCAATTAAATAGAGTTGCACGAGGTATTCAAGATGTTGGGAAACCTCTCGTTTTTGGGTATCAGTTGGTGCTAATGCGCCATCCAGGGCAAATACATCACGGGCGAGTGTGACATTTGTGCTGGACTGTCCAAGATTTCGCGCAAGAGACTCTGCCACGCGTGAACTAATGAGCTCGCGTCCGCCAAGGTCAGGAACGCTCTTATTATGCACAGCTTCTAGATAGCCCATCAGTACAGGTCGAATTGTGTCAGAAGTTAGTGCAAGCGCGTCGGGCCATCCGCCGCGACAAATGAGCTCGGTAAGAGAATCGATTCCCGACGCGCAAGGGCATGGGGCAAACTCGCCTTTAAACAGGGCAGCTAGGCTTACCTTACCTGTTGAATCTCCGCTCTCCTGAAGACTCATGGGATGCATGCTCAGCCGACCGATTCGTCCGGCTCCGCTGTGGTTCACCTTGTCTTTTGCCGGCGTAGAAGAGCCTGTTAGGATCCACTGGCCCTTTTCTGTGGTGTCATCGACAGCATGGCGCACGCAGTCCCAAACCTGAGGGACACGCTGCCACTCGTCAATAACGTGAGGGGTAGCGCCAACTAGTGCATACTGAGGGTCGGACTCGATGAGCAATTGGTTCGAACCACGATCGACGTATATGGCACTATTTGCATGAGCAAGCGCGGACCAAGTCTTTCCACACCATTTAGTGCCTGAGATTTCAACGGCACCGAACAGATTAAGATATTGATCAATCTTGCGGTCAATGAGCCGGGGGATATACGTGTCTTTCGCCATCGTTGCCATACTGTTTACCTCGCATTTCCCTAAATACGAATGAAATCATACCCGAAAAACGAATAATAGAGTCACATAAAAACGAATGAATCTTTGCCCAGAAAACGAATGGAATGACGATGAAGGACTGGATATCCCAGCCTTGTTGAGTAGGCGTTCTTTTACATGAAAAGGCCTCATGCAAAACTCTGCATGAGGCCTTGTTCGACATTGGGTTTCGAGCAATAGGGTTTGGGCGTTACAGCACCAGGATTCCGAGGTGCTCCAGCAGGAT
The DNA here is from genome assembly GCA_934654775.1 of uncultured Collinsella sp. Lineage (GTDB taxonomy): Bacteria > Actinomycetota > Coriobacteriia > Coriobacteriales > Coriobacteriaceae > Collinsella. The sequence continues at coordinate 93,123 of CAKUGR010000001.1, read as the reverse complement.
TTTGAGGCCGATGAGGATGAGGACGACGCCGCCCACGATGGTGGCGGGCTTTTCGTAGCGCGCGCCGAAGGTGTGGCCGATTGCCACGCCCGCAACGGAGAAGATAAAGGTCGTAACGCCGATGAGCGACACGGCGGGCACGATATCGACCGAGAGCGCGGCAAACGAGATGCCCACGGCAAGGGCGTCGATTGAGGTGGCGATGGCGAGGATCAGGTATTCGCCCAGATCGATCTTCTCCGCGTCCTTGCCGTCGCCTTCGTCCTCATCCTCGGTAAAAGCCTCCCACAGCATCTTGCCGCCGATGAAGGCGAGCAGAATAAAGGCAATCCAATGGTCGATGGGTCCGATGATGCCCAAGAACTGGCTGCCAAGAGCCCAGCCGAACACGGGCATACCGGCCTGAAAACCGCCAAAGAATAGGCCGAGCACCACGGCGACCTTAAGGTTGATTTTTTTCATGCCAAGGCCCTTGCAGATGGATACGGCAAAGGCGTCCATCGAAAGGCCGATGGCGAGCAATACGAGCTCGGCGAGTCCCATGGTTTGGCTCCCTCCCTGCGGGCGAACCCGCGTGTACCTCTAGTGGGGGAGCAACAAAAAAGACCCGTGGCGTACGCGTTGCGCGCACAACCACGAGTCTCGTTCATTAAGGCAAGCCAGACCGTTTCGGTCAGTATGTTGACTTGCCGCGCCACCGGAGGCGAAACCGGTCACGCGACTACTCCCTCATTTATGTGAATCCCGATGCTACCACAAGACCAGTCTATTTTGGAACGGGGCCCCAGCGGTGTTCGCTCATTCTGTAAGCATCGGATTTCGCAAGCGCTGCGGGGACAAACCGTGAGAAACTATTTAGCGTTTATGGAGCGTATACGATGGGAGCGATGCCTTGGATAAGAACGAGCTGCAAAAGCGTATGGAACAGGCCATCCGCCTGACGGCACCTGGTCAGCCGATCCGCACCGCCCTCGACATGATCATCGCCGGCCACCTGGGCGCCCTTATCTGCGTCGGCGATACCGAAAACGTGCTCGCCGCCGGTAATGACGGCTTTCCGCTCAACATTTCGTTCACCTCGAACCGTCTGTTCGAGCTCTCCAAGATGGACGGTGCCATCGTCATCGACGGCGACCTCACCCAGATCCTGCGCGCCAACTTCCACCTCAATCCCGATCCCTCTCTTGCAACGAGCGAGACAGGTATGCGTCACCGCACCGCCGCTCGCATGTCGGTGCTCACCGATGCCATCGTGATCTCGGTCTCGGCCCGTCGTGCCGTCGTCAACGTGTACGTTCACGGCAAGAGCTACGAGATCCAGCCCGTCACCACCATCATGAGCTCGGTCAACCAGCTCGTCGCCACGCTCCAGACTACCCGTCAGTCGCTCGACCGCTCCCTGCTGCGCCTGACGGCCCTCGAGCTCGACGACTACGTTACGCTCGCCGACATCACCGGCATCTTCTCGAGTTTCGAGATCATGCAGCAGGCAAAGACCGAGCTTAAGGATTGCATCGTCAAGCTGGGTAACCAGGGCAAGCTCGTGCAGATGCAGCTCGAGCAGCTCGCCGGCTCCAGCATGGATACCGAGTACGACCTGATGATTCGCGACTACGCAAGCGATTCCTCCGAGGCCAACGCCGAGAAGATTCGCGCCAACCTGAGCCGCATGACGCCTAAGGACCTGTCCGACCCGCAGCACGTGGCGGCAGTTCTGGGTTACGACGACCTGGACGAGGACTCCGTCATGACGCCGCTGGGCCTGCGCACGCTTTCGCGCGTGTCCGTCGTGCGCGACGGCGTGGCCGAGAAGATCGTCGACGAGTACGGCTCGCTGCAGGAACTCATGGACGACATCAGCGAAGATCCGGAGCGCCTGGGCGACTTTGGCGTCAATAACCCTGCCATTCTTGCGGACTCGCTGTACCGCATGAAGGGCACCAAACAGGGAAACGCATAATGGCGCCCGTATGTGCCGTGGTCGTTGCCGGCGGCAGCGGCCAGCGCTTTGGAAATCCCGGCGGCAAGCAGCTCGTTAACGTGGCGGGCCGTCCGCTCATGAGCTGGTCCATCCGTGCGTTCGATCGTAGCGATAAGGTCGGCCACATCGTGGTGGTGTGTCCTGCCGAGCGCCGTGCCGAGATGCGCCGCCTGGCCATCAGCCCGTTTGACTACGACACGCCCATCAGCTTTGCCGATGCCGGCGATACCCGTCAGGACTCCACCCGTGCCGGCGTGCATGCGGTGCCGGCGGGTTTCGAATATGTCGCCATCCACGACGGCGCCCGTCCGCTCATCACGACCGAGGCCATCGATCATGCGATTGACGTGCTTGTGGGTGACCGCTCGCTCGACGGCGTCGTGTGCGGCCAGCCCGCGATCGACACACTCAAGATCGTCGATGGCGATAATATCGTTGAGACGCCGCCGCGCGAGCTCTACTGGGCCGCGCAGACGCCGCAGATCTTTAGCGTCGATGCCATGAAGCGTGCCCATGCCGCTGCTATCGCCGAGGGCTTTATCGGTACCGACGATTCATCGCTGGTCGAGCGCATGGGCGGGCACGTCCGTTGTGTCCAGAGCCCGCGCGACAACCTTAAAGTGACGGTGCCCGAGGACCTTCGTCCCGTAACCGCGATTCTGCTTGGCCGCATGGCCGAGGGAGAGGACCTTCCCCATGTTCAGTAACCTGCGCATTGGCCATGGCTACGACGTCCACCGTTTGGTGGAGGGGCGTCGATGTATCATCGGCGGGGTCGACATTCCCTACGAGCGCGGCCTGCTGGGCCACTCGGATGCCGATGTGCTCGCGCACGCCTTGGCCGACGCCATTCTGGGCGCCTGCCGCGGGGGAGACATCGGCAAGCTATTCCCCGACACCGATCCCGCTTACGAGGGTGCCGATTCGATGGTGCTGCTCGCTCGCGTAATGGACTATGCGCGCGAGCTGGGCTTTGAGTTTGTCGATGCCGATTGCACCATTGCCTGTCAGCAACCCAAGATCACCCCACACCGCGATGCCATGCGCGCCAACCTTGCCCATGCCCTGGGCGTTGACGTCGAAAACGTGGGCGTCGCCGCCACTACGACCGAAAAGCTCGGTTGGGAAGGCCAGGGCGAGGGAATCGGCGCCTGGGCCGTCTGCCTGCTACAGAAAACCGTTAAGGAGTAACGAATGCGTATCTACAACAGCGCTACCCATAAAAAGGAAGAGTTCCAGCCCATCGAGTCCGGCAAGGTCCGCATGTACGTGTGCGGCCCCACGGTCTACGACAACATCCACATCGGCAATGCCCGCACGTTCATCAGCTTTGACGTGATTCGCCGCTGGCTCATCGCGAGCGGCTACGAGGTCACGTTCGCCCAGAACCTCACCGATGTCGATGACAAGATCATCAAGCGCGCCAACGAGCAGGGCCGTACGGCTGCCGAGGTCGCGACGGAGTTCTCCGACAAGTTCATCGGCGTCATGCGCGCCGCCAACGTGCTCGATCCCGATGTGCGCCCCCGCGCCACCAAGGAGATCGGCCCCATGATCGCCATGATCAAGACGCTTATCGAGCAGGGCCACGCTTACGCAGCCGATAACGGCGATGTGTACTTTGCCGTGCGCAGCGATCCCAACTATGGTCAGGTCTCGGGCCGCAACATCGACGACCTTATGGTTGGTGCGCGCATCGAGGAGAACGAGGACAAGAACGACCCGCTCGACTTTGCTCTGTGGAAGGCCGCCAAGCCCGGCGAGCCCAGCTGGCCGAGCCCCTGGGGCGAGGGCCGTCCCGGTTGGCACACCGAGTGCGCCGCCATGGTGCACCGCTATCTGGGCACTCCGATCGACATCCACGGCGGCGGCTCCGACCTTGCCTTCCCGCATCACGAGAACGAGTGCGCCCAGGCCACCTGCGCCTGGCACCAGGGCTTCTCCAACACTTGGATGCACACGGGCATGCTGCTGGTAGACGGCGAGAAGATGTCCAAGTCGCTCGGCAACTTCTTTACGCTGGCCGAGGTCCTCGAGCAGCACTCCGCTGCCGCCCTGCGCCTGCTGATGCTGCAGACGAGCTATCGCTCGCCGCTCGATTTTTCTTGGGAGCGTCTGGAGGGTGCCGAGAACTCGCTCACGCGTATCGCCGGTACGGTCGAGAACCTGCGCTGGGCCGCGAACCATGCGACGGCCGATGCCGATGAGGCAGCATCCGAGGCGTTTGCCGCCAAGGCCGCCGGGGCCCGTGCCACCTTTAAGGAGTGCATGGACGACGACTTTAACACCGCCGGTGCCATGGGTGCCGTCTTTGGCTTTGTGACCGAGTGCAACCAGTACCTGGAGCAGGCGGGCGACGCTGCCGACAAGGCCGCCGCGCTTGCCGCCGCCGATACGCTGGTCGATCTGCTCGATACGTTTGGCGTTGAGCTCCCCGAGCCCAAGGTCGAGCTGCCGCTGGGTCTGCTGGGCGTTGCCGCTGGCCTGGTCGCCTACACGGGCGACGACGTGGACGAGGCCGCTGCCAAGATTCTCGAGGCCCGCGCCGAGGCCCGTGCCGCCAAGAACTGGGATCTGGCCGACGCCATCCGCGACCAGCTCAAGGACTTGGGCCTGACGATTGAGGATACTGCCGCCGGCACTCGTATTAAGAGTCTCTAGTATTTGTCGACCGTTCGAGGTGCGGCAGATTGCCTTGAAAGAGGAGGGCATAGACCTGGTGGTCATGCCCGACGATTGAAAGGCAAGGTGCCGTGGCTCGGACGGTCGATTCTTGTTCGCTATCTATTTAAGGAGGCCGTCCTATGGCCGACAATCGCAAGCGTGCACCGCGTGGCGGCAAGCAGGCCGCTTCTGGCTCGCGTCCGATTCGCCGAAATGATCGCGCTGCCGCTTCCAAGGGTCAGCGCGATCGCGCCCAGGCCGCACGTCCGCAGCGCGATCGCAACCGCGACAACGTTCAGGTTCCCAAGGGCGAGTTTATCGAAGGTCGTCGTGCCGTCGCCGAGGCGCTGCGTACTGGTTTTCCCATCAAGTGCGCGCTCATTGCCGAGGGCGGGGAGCGCGATGCCGCCTTGTCGCGCCTGGTCGACGACCTCAACGCCGCGGGTGTCCGCATTAAGTATGTGCCGCGCGCGCAGCTCGACGCACTGTCGAGCCATGGCGCTCACCAGGGCATCGCGCTCGAGGTTGGCAACTTCCCCTATGCCGATGTCGCCGATATTCTCGACCGCGCGGGTGACGGCCCGGCACTTGTCGTGGTGCTCGACCATGTGACCGACGATGGCAACTTTGGTGCTATCGTGCGCTCCGCCGAGGTTGTGGGCGCGGCCGGTGTCATCATTGCCAATAAGCGTGCCGCCGGCGTAACCGTTGGCAGCTACAAGACCTCTGCCGGTGCCGTCATGCATCTGCCTATCGCACAGGTTCCCAATATCGCCCGTGCGCTCGACGATCTTAAGGCCGCCGGCTTTTGGGTGGGCGGCGCCTCCGAGCACGCCGAGGGCAGCTGCTGGGATGCTCCCATCGAGGGCCGCGTGGCGCTCGTCATGGGCTCCGAGGGCGACGGCATCTCGCGCCTGGTGCTCGAGAAATGCGACTTTTTGACCAAGCTTCCCCAGCGCGGTATGACCGAGAGTCTCAACGTGGCCCAGGCGACCACCGCGCTGTGCTTTGAGTGGCTGCGCCGCAATGCCGGCGAGCTCATGGGGGAGGAGTAGCGCATGTCCAAGAAGAACCGCGCCAAGTCCAAGGCCAAGCGCTTTGGCGAGGGCTCGGCCAAGCCGATTGTTTCGGCCGCGACCTATGGCGTGGGCGGCAATGCGTTTGCGCAGGCCATCGCCGATCCGGTCTCGACGGTGCACTCCAATAAGCCCGAGCTGCTGGTGGTCGACGGCTACAACGTGATTCACTGCACGCCGCGCTACGAAAAGCTCGTCTACGACCATTCCGACGATCCGTATTCCAGCGACGTCCACGATATGGCGCGCACCGCGCTCATCAACGATGTTGCGGCGTTTGCCCAGGGCCGCTACGAGGCCGTGATCGTGTTCGACGGTGCGGGCAATATCTCCAGCGAGCGCCCCAACCTGCCGGCGCGCGGCGTGCGTATCGAGTTTTCGCCGACGGGCGTCTCTGCCGATACCGTGGTGCAGAAGCTCTGCATCGAGGCGCGCGAGGAAGGTCGCGCGTGCTCCGTGGTGTCGAGCGACGGCACGATCCAGGCCGTCGTCATGGGCAAGGGCGTTACGCGCATCTCGAGCCGCATGCTGGTGGACGAGATCAAGCAGATCGATAACGACGTTCACGAGGCAGAGGAAGCTCCGCAGATCAAGATGACTTTGGGCAGCCGCCTGAGCCCCGAGGCCCTGGCCAAGCTCAAGGCCCTGCGCGGACGGTAGGGGAGCTGGCGGCGCGGCGCTGTCTCGCTAACTCCATTCAGCGATGTCGATCATTCTGCGGAGGCGCCATGTAAGCGCCTCTTTTAGATATGGCAGCCTTGCCGTGAGCGCGTCGTTTCTGGACAGAGTCTCGATTGACTCGTCAACGAAGCCTTCGAGTTTGTCGCCGTCAAACCAGCCCATGTCTTCGACGAGCAACATTTGTTTGGCGGGGCTTGAATGAAATTGTGCACTGGTAAAACTGTGCTCTCCCGCTCTAAGCTCCTCTAGTGATATGTTGCACCAGAGTGATGAACCCGAATCGAAGATGGGGGCTGGTCTACAGACCAGTGAGTTGACGTTTCGCACGAGGCCAAAGTTGCGCCAATGGCGATCATAGTTGGCAATGATGTCATCGCATACAATCATGCGGTCAAGGGCGTCTTTTATATCTGTCGCTCCAAGCTCCTCGCAGTTTGCTACATACCGTTCGTAATCGGTTAGTCGCTCGTCTGTATTTGCATGCTGGTTTACATAGAACGCAGGGACATATTCTTCTTCGTCAGTTAAGAATACATTGCATGTGCTCAAGGCAGAAGTACCTGCGCCTTCGAGCGAATAGGGTACATAATCGCAAGCGTTTAGGATGCGACGGTGAAGTGCAGTCGCCACCATCTCGTTATAGGGTTCCTGGTTTAGATGCGCACCTGCCTTGTGGAGGATTCGACGGTCACCCTCGCATGTCCAGTACTTTTGAAGATTGCCGTCCGAGGTGTTGTCGGGCTTTGCGGCAGCCGCCTTGCCCTCTGGGGCGAAGGGCGCGATGCTGAGAGAGACGTCGTCAAAAGCATTATTGAAGAAATTGATATCTTCCCACGCGAGGTCGGAGTCTTGGGGCCTAATCCAATACTGGTCGGATAAGGAGAGGCCAAGATTTCGCTGTACGAGTTCATCGGGAACATCGACTGCGGCTTCTGCAAGTAGGGAGGCTAGCCCAATGCGTGCGAGCGGGATACCGCGGCCGCGCCACCAGATGCGGAAGGAGTCGAGCGATACAGGTTTGCTGGGAGCAAATACTCCAATAGGAGCGTGGGCACGATCGACGTCGGCGCCGATGTGGGTGAAGTCTTTCCGTGATCTGCTGTAGACCAGCTGGGCCACTTCGTGCGTGCGGTTCATGAGGGTGAATGCGATCTCGCTTTTCCCATGTCCACGACGAGGCCGTCCCCCTCTTTTGGTTGCGGAGCGGAGTCGCGTGTCTACGCTGTCTTTGTCGATAAGCCACACGCCAGAAGCCTTGCGGGCAGTCAGCGCGCCGTTCCTAATGAGTTCCTGCACCCTGCGCGGGGTGACGCCGAGCAGTTCGGCTGCTTCCTTTGTAGTCAACATCGCGAAACCCTTCGCCAGAACGAATAGTTTTATCTATTCCATTGTAATTAAAACTATTCGTTCTGGCGAATAGTTTTGAGATTGAGAGCGAACTGACAGAAATGAACGGGCCTGGTACGTGTTGTTGCTGGATTTTGCATATTTGTATAACGCCGTGCGGCCTGTTGCGCCTCGTCCGCAATTCCTTTATTCTTAACAGGCTTCGCGCGAAAGTGCCAAGCGTGCCAGTGTGGCGCAACGGTAGCGCAACTGATTTGTAATCAGTGGGTTGCAGGTTCGATTCCTGTCACTGGCTCCATGAGTTTTCGCAGGTCAGAGGCGATATAGCCTCTGATTCTGCCTTCTCATGCAACAAATATGCAACAATTAAATCTGAAAGTGCACTTGTGTGTTTTGCAACCGATGCTCATTGTCAATAAACGCGTGCAATGAGGCGGGAAAAGCCAAGCTTACAGTTGCTGTCTCCATTAGAGTTTTGGGCTTTGTGTCTCCAACTGGGATAGAGTGGAAAGTGACCAAGGCGCTGAGAGCTCCGATGCCGCTTCTCGAAAGATCGCACGCCGTGCACGGCTCTCTTTCCTGTAGCCCATGGGTATTACTATAGTCTAGATTTAATTCGGCGCGAGAAGTCAAGAGCGACAAGGATTTCCCGTCGTTTGTGAGCAAGGCGATTGAAAGGACCCATGATGATTAATAGCGTAGAGGACCCAACGGTTGCCAATATTCTGTCGACCGATATGCTAAAAATCTATGACATTCCTCGTTACCAGCGCGAATACACTTGGAATCAGCGCGACTGGGCGAATCTCTATGACGACATCACCCAAAACGACGCCGGTTACTTCCTGGGCTCGTTTATTGTCGTGAACGGGACCGTGAATTCCAAGATGGATACCATTCACTATGAAGTTATCGATGGCCAGCAACGCCTGACGACGCTCAGTCTTCTCCTTGCCGCCCTCTATACTCGCATCATGGAGCATAAGAATTCTATCGATGACGACATGATGTTGGACGATATTCGACCCCTGCGCAATCGTCTGATCTTGAAATCTGACAAGTCAATGACGCGCGTTATTCCTCAGGTTCAGAATCATAACCTTGAGGATTACCGCTGGATCTTGAAGGAACATATCGGCCTAGATGCGGTTATACAAAAGCCGAAGTTCTTTGGTCTAAGAAAGATGTCTAAGGCATTCAACTATTTTTACGATCGGCTGGGTGAGGACGTTGAGGGCAGGGATGGAATCGAGTGCGTTCACTGCCTCCTTGATATCTGCAGGTTGGTGTGCTCAGCGGTCGTGGTCCAGATTACCGTCGATAGTCATGCTGACGCCTACACCTTGTTCGCGTCTCTTAACAACCGCGGTGTTCCCTTGAGTGCCGTCGACCTTATCAAGAACATGCTTCTCGGCAAGGTTGCTGGGGTGGATGACGGACAGCTCAACTATTACTTTGAACGCTGGCAGGAAGTGCTCCGCAATCTCGGCGATGACTACAAGACGCAGGAACGCTTCTTCCGCCAGAACTACGATGCCTTCCGCCGGGAGGTGAACAAGCCATTTACCGGTGAATCTGGTTCCCAACTCCCTCTCGGTTCCGTTGCCACGCGTTCCAACCTTCTGAAAATCTACGAGAAGCGGATGGAATCTGATGACGGCGCCCTTAAGGTGTTGGACGAGCTGACCGAGAATTCCGCACTCTATTCGAGGATCATTGGGCTCGATCAAGAGAGCCCGGATTCCGAGCTTTCGCATCAGCTTTTGGAGCTTTCGAGAGCGCAGGGCGTCGCATCTTACCTGATGCTGCTGTTCCTCTTTAAGAAGCAGAACCAGTTGGAGCTAAAAGATGAAACCCTCGCGCTTCTTGTTAAGCTCCTCGTCTGCTTCTTTGTCCGGCGCAACCTCACCGATACACCTCCCACACGTGATCTTGAGAGACTCTTCATCAGTATTTGTGAGAGCCTCGAAAGCGAGGGGCTCAAGGGCATTGCAGCCGCGGAGTACATCAAGAAGCGCCTCGTCGATGTGTCTGCCAGCGACGCTTCCTTCAAAGAACGTCTTGAGGGGCCGATTTACGACGTCAATCCCGATATGACGCGCTACGTCCTTACTGTTATCGCATCTCCGAGCGTTACGAAAGAGATGAAGCCGCTTTGGGAACGATACGCCTCCGGAAACTACGTCTGGACAATCGAGCACATCTTCCCTCAGGGCAAGAACATTCCAGATGAATGGGTGAAGATGGTTGCGGACGGCGACATGTCTAAGGCGATTGAGGTGCAGGAGAAACAGGTCCACACGCTTGGTAATCTAACCATCACCGGGTATAACTCGAAGCTGAGCAACATGCCCTTTGTGACCAAGCGAGACCGCAAGGATGTCAACGGGGCGAATGTCGGATACCGCAACGGGTTGAACCTGAACGACGAGTTGGTAAACACTGATACCTGGACCAGCGAGCAGATTCAGGAGCGCACAGACAAGCTCGTTGGACTCACTTTGAAAGCTTTTGACTTTGACGAGATTGAGTTCTAGTGACCGCCAGCCAATATCTTGGGGACATTCAGCCCAAGCGATTCAATCTTGATCCGTAACATCTAGACCGGTATTTCTCTTCAAGCTGTTACAGATTGAGATGTTAAGACGGGTTGGTGGGTAATATCTCGATCTGTAACAGACAGGGGAGGAATAACCCTCTTACTGTTACAGATCGAGATGAAAACGGTGAAGTCCCTGGTCTACTTGATCGAGCGAGGATTATCGGACGTACGAGCGTGGAAAATCTCCCGCTTGAAGAACGAGCGTGGATAATCTGCCACTTTGGACTCGATGACACGTCAAAAGTGGGAGATTATCCACGCTCGATTTCAAACGGAAGACAATCCACGCTCGATCGATTCAGGGAAGCCCGATCTCGACCTATATATAGGTGCAAATGAGTCGTTATCGCAGTAATATTCTGCAGGCTTACTCCACTACGCCAAAGTGTTCCCTCGGGAAATGTCACCAGTGCAGCAAAATCCACCGTCCTTCATATCCAAACTCAATAAAACCGCAGGTTAAAGCTATATAGATACGCCCGGCACCGTGTATCTAGAGGTTTTCGTTGACAGCCCCCAAGGTTGCATCGTATTATCTTTTTCGTTCGCGGGGGCGGCGGTCCAAAAGACCAAAGGACCTGCGGATACTTGAACGATTGGGAGTTTGCCCGAGTGGTTAATGGGGACGGGCTGTAAACCCGTTGGCTCTGCCTACATAGGTTCGAATCCTATAGCTCCCACCCGTCAAGTGCCTGTATAGCTCAGTCGGTAGAGCACTTCGTTGGTAACGAAGAGGTCACCAGTTCAAGTCTGGTTGCAGGCTCCATCCGGCGGTGTAGCTCAGTTGGTTAGAGCACACGGTTCATACCCGTGGCGTCACTGGTTCGAATCCAGTCACCGCTACCATAGGTAACACGGTGGCTTCTCAATAGTATGTTGAGAGGCCACTATGGTATAAAGGCAAAGTCCCGTCCGGGGACGACCTGTTAAGAGGAGGGCTTTATGGCCAAAGAGAAGTTTGAGCGCACTAAGCCGCATGTTAACATCGGCACCATTGGTCACGTCGACCACGGCAAGACCACGCTGACCGCTGCCATCACCAAGGTTCTCTCCGAGACCGAGGGCTGCAAGGCTGACTTCACTGCGTTCGAGAACATCGACAAGGCTCCCGAGGAGCGCGAGCGCGGCATTACGATCTCCGTCTCCCACGTCGAGTACGAGACTGCTGCCCGTCACTACGCTCACGTTGACTGCCCGGGCCACGCTGACTACGTCAAGAACATGATCTCCGGTGCTGCTCAGATGGACGGCGCTATCCTGGTCATCGCCGCTACCGACGGCCCCATGGCTCAGACCCGCGAGCACATCCTGCTCGCCCGTCAGGTCGGCGTTCCCTACATCGTCGTCTTCCTGAACAAGTGCGACATGGTCGACGATGACGAGCTCATCGACCTCGTCGAGATGGAGACCCGTGAGCTCCTCTCCGAGTACGATTTCCCCGGCGACGACATCCCCGTCATCCGTGGTTCCGCTCTGGGCGCTCTCGAGGGCGACGCCAAGTGGATGGACGCTATCCGCGAGCTCATGAACGCCGTCGACGAGTACATCCCGACGCCTGCTCGTAACAACGACCTCCCGTTCCTGATGGCCGTTGAGGACGTTATGACCATCTCCGGCCGTGGTACCGTTGCTACCGGCCGTGTCGAGCGCGGTGAGCTCAAGCTCAACGAGCCCGTCGAGATCGTCGGCATCAAGGATACCCAGAACACCGTCGTTACCGGTATCGAGATGTTCCGTAAGTCCATGGACTTCTGCGAGGCTGGCGACAACGTCGGTCTGCTGCTCCGCGGCATCAAGCGCGAGGACATCGAGCGCGGCCAGGTTCTCTGCAAGCCCGGTTCGGTTACCCCGCACACCAAGTTCACCGGCGAGATCTACGTTCTGACCAAGGAGGAGGGCGGCCGTCACACCCCGTTCTTCGATGGTTATCGTCCTCAGTTCTACTTCCGTACCACCGACGTTACCGGTACGGTCAAGCTCCCCGAGGGCACCGAGATGGCTATGCCTGGTGACCACATCACCATCGAGGGCGACCTCATCCACCCGATCGCCATGGAGGAGGGCCTGCGCTTCGCTATCCGCGAGGGTGGCCACACCGTCGGTTCGGGCATCGTCTCCACGATCATTGAGTAAACTAGCTCTCTGATAGTTGACTTAGAGAACCCGGCACTTATATGGGTGCCGGGTTCTTTTCTGCAATGGATATTGAGCCGTTGCTGGTGTCGAGAGGATCAATAATGGTCCTGGTTGCACCGTCGATTAGCTCTCGATGGCTTCATTGATGTGTTCCAAATATGAATGGATCCACCGAGAACCAATTGATTCGAGGTTTTCATTGACAGCACTTACATAGAGCTGATAAAGTACCATCTCGTGCCCGTACGGGGCGGAAATGAAAGGTTCAGGATAAATGCGTACTCTAGTTACTCTTGCGTGCACTGAGTGCAAGCGCCGCAACTATACGACCACCAAGAACAAGTCGAACATGCCTGATCGTATGGAGATCAAGAAGTATTGCCCCTGGTGCCGTCACCACACGCTGCACAAAGAGACTCGCTAGTCTCTAGTCATATACGCCAGTAGTTCAATTGGTAGAGCATCGGTCTCCAAAACCGAGTGTTGAGGGTTCGAGTCCTTCCTGGCGTGCCAGTCATTATTCCGTAAGCTCCCAATTGGGGGCTTACGGTTTACTCATGTATAAGCGCATTGCGCGGAGGTAACCCAAATGGCCAACAAGAAGAACAAGAAGAAGGCTCAGCAGCCGGCACCTGCCAATAACGCTGCCGCCAACTCCAAGGTTGAGGCCAAGAAGGCCGTTGCCAAGAAGAACGAGAAGGCTGCGAAGTCCAAGAAGAACGAGAAGCCTGGTTTCTTCGCCCGCACCAAGAAGTATTTCGCTTCCGTCAAGTCCGAGATGAAGCGTGTCACGTGGCCCGATAAGAAGGAGCTCGTGAACTACTCGGTCGTCGTTTGCGCTTCTCTGATCGTCGTCGGCGTCGTCATCGCTCTGCTCGATGCTGGCTTTGGCGAGGCTCTTGCTCTGTTCTCTGGATTGAGGGGCTAAACCATGTCTAAGCGTTGGTACGTCGTTCACACTTACTCTGGATACGAGAACCGCGTTAAGTCCGATCTCGAGCATCGCATCGAGACTATGGGCATGCAGGACCGTATCTTTGATATCGAGATTCCTATGGAGCGTGTCACCGAGATTAAAGAGGGTGGCAAGCGTGAGACCAAGGATTCCAAGATTTTCCCGGGTTATGTCCTGGTCCGCATGGAGATGGATGACGATGCTTGGACGTGCGTTCGTAACACGCCTGGCGTCACCGGTTTCCTGGGCGGCAACGGCAAGCCCGCTCCGCTTTCCCGCGACGAGTACAACAAGATGACTCGTCGTCCCGGTAAGGGCGATTCGCCCAAGCGTACTTCGGTCGATATTCAGGTCGGCACGTCCGTCCGCGTCACCGATGGCCCGCTTACCGACTTTGATGGCAAGGTCTCCGAGGTTAACACCGAGGCTGGCAAGCTCAAGGTCACGCTGATGATCTTTGGCCGCGAGACGCCGGTCGAGCTCGACTTTAACCAGGTCGCTGTCATCGCTTAAGTTTTCGTCCGTTCGCGCGAGCGTGCTTCTTCTGTGACTGCTCATCTCAGGAGTGCTTCTAACACGTGCGTGCTTACGATATAGCAAGTACTTCACACTCGTGATTCGAAAGGAATGACCATGGCTGAGAAGAAGGTTGCCAACGTCATTAAGCTCCAGATTCCTGCTGGTGCAGCTAACCCCGCTCCTCCCGTCGGCCCCGCCCTGGGCGCTGCTGGCGTGAACATCATGCAGTTCTGCCAGGCCTTTAACGCCGAGACGCAGGACAAGAAGGGCGACATCATCCCCGTTGAGATTTCTGTCTACGAGGACAAGTCCTTCTCCTTCATCACCAAGACCCCGCCGGCGGCTCACCTCATCAAGAAGGAGCTGAACCTCAAGTCTGGTTCCGCTAAGCCCCAGGCCGACAAGGTCGGTCAGCTCTCCCAGGAGCAGCTCACCAAGATCGCCGAGATCAAGATGCCGGACCTCAATGCCAACGACATTGACGCCGCCAAGAAGATCATCGCCGGTACCGCCCGCTCCATGGGCGTCACCGTCGCTGAGTAGCGATTTCTTTAGGTAATGACGGGTGCTCCGGCCGGGGTGCCCGTTATATGTGTGCAATAGGGCACACGATACGATGTGGGAGGGCTCACGCCCGTTTAACCACAGGAGGTAATGCACATGGCTAAGCATGGTAAGAGCTATAACGCCGCTGCCGAGAAGATCGACCGCGCCACGCTCTACACCCCCCTTCAGGCTGCCAAGCTCATCAAGGAGCTCGACACCGCCAAGTTCGACGAGACCGTCGAGGCCCACTTCCGTCTGGGCATCGATACTCGTAAGGCTGACCAGAACATCCGTGGTTCCATCTCCCTGCCCCACGGCACCGGCAAGACCGTTCGTGTTGCCGTCTTCGCCGAGGGCGAGAAGGCCCGCGAGGCCGAGGCTGCCGGCGCCGACATCATCGGTTCCGACGAGCTCGTCGCCCAGATCCAGAAGGGCGAGATCAACTTCGACGCTGCTATCGCTACGCCGAACATGATGGCCAAGGTTGGCCGCATCGGTAAGATCCTTGGTCCCCGTGGCCTCATGCCGAACCCCAAGCTCGGCACCGTGACCATGGACGTCGCCAAGATGGTCTCCGAGCTCAAGGCCGGCCGCGTTGAGTATCGCGCCGACCGTTACGGCATCTGCCACGTGCCCCTGGGCAAGAAGTCCTTCTCTGAGCAGCAGCTCGTGGAGAACTACGCTGCCCTGTACACCGAGATCCTGCGCGTCAAGCCCTCTTCTGCTAAGGGCAAGTACGTCAAGTCCATCTCCGTGTCTTCCACCATGGGCCCTGGCGTCAAGGTCGATCCCGCTGTCCAGCGTGACTTCCTGGCTGAGTAACTTTTAGTT
The DNA here is from genome assembly GCA_934654775.1 of uncultured Collinsella sp. Classification (GTDB taxonomy): domain Bacteria; phylum Actinomycetota; class Coriobacteriia; order Coriobacteriales; family Coriobacteriaceae; genus Collinsella. The sequence goes on along the minus strand of CAKUGR010000001.1, from coordinate 77,785 downwards.
ACTGCCTGAGCAAAGCAAGCATTGCTTAAGAAACCCGGTTCTGCCTCGTGCAGGACCGGGTTTCTTGCTATCTCAGGCCAAAACCGCCACAAAGGCGCCTGTCCCCTTTGTGGCGGTTACCAGGGTGTTCTGGCGGTAGAGGACTCGATGGCCTCGTGACGCTTGAGCTCACGGCGCATGGTTTGCGAGTTGAGCCAGGCTGCCTGCCAGCCACGGATGGGGTAGCGCGCTTCATCCAGCTCAAACTGCGTATAGCCGCAGGCGTTGATGATCGTTGTCCCGCATGCATGCTGGCGCTCACGCTGAAAGTCGCGACCATAGCATTGGTGCACATGCCCGTGCACCATGTAGTCGGGGTTCCAGGATTCGAGCGCTGTGTTAAAGCATTCGAATCCTCGATGTGGCAGATCATCCAGATCGCCCACGCCGGCGGCGGGTGCATGGGTGAGCAAGATATCGCAGCCGCCGACCATCCTCACTTTGCGGGACAGCTTGCGCATACGCTTGGTCATCTCGCGCTCGGTGTACATGTTGGCACCGTCTCGATAGCGCATGGAGCCGCCAAGCCCCGCAATGCGGACGCCGCGATACACGTACACGGTGTCTTCGACACAGATACAGCCGCCCGGTGCATGACGTGCGTAGCGGTCATCGTGGTTGCCGCGCACGTAGATGAGCGGCTTGTTGATGACCGTAACCAAAAACTCAAGATAGTCCGGGTCCAGGTCGCCAGCGGACAAAATCAGGTCGACACCCTCAAAGCGTTCCTTGCGAAAGCATTCCCATAGGCATCGTTCTTCGGTATCGGCTATGGCAAGGATTTTCATAGGGCGCGGACTTTCGGCTCATCGTTGGGCTGCGGTATCGTGCCTACCACGTTGTCGGCCAGCCAGTTCATCTCGACGATTTGCGTGCTCGGCAGCGGGGGAAAGCCTTCGATCTGCACCACGCCGTCTTGGCTATGGAGCTCGCCGCCAAAGGGGTTGATGGAGCCCTCTACGATGCCATTGCGGAGCAGCTGCACCAGTTTGCGCGTCTGATAGGGCAGGCCCGGAGCGTAGCGAATGTCGATAACGCCCGAGCTCATGCCGTACCAGTAGTTGACGGCGCGAACCTGACTGTCGTCACTGGTCTCATCCCAGGTACCATGCAGCAGGCTACGCACGATAAGCTCGTAGTATCGGCCCCAGTTCCATACCGGCATGGCGATGCCGACGACCTTGTCATCGACCAGACGGTGGAGTCCGTAGGCCGTAGGGTCTTCGAGCGACTTTGACATGTCAGCGCCGGTCATGACGCTCACGCCTTCGCGGCACATGGCCTCGGCAAGGCCTCCGGCGGGCACATCGCCCCAGGTCAGGATAATTTGCGCACGGGGGTCGAGCAGCGAGGCGCCGATGGCAAAGGCATTGATCTCGCTGAGTGCGCCCGAGGCGAAGACCGACGCGTGGTAACCGATGCGGTGGTTGTCCGCCATGCTGGCGGCAAGGGCGCCCAGGAGAAACTTGGCCTCGTACATCTTGCCAAAGTACGAACGGACGCTTTGGTGGGGAAGGCCGATAGAGCAGTTAAGGAACCGAACCTGGGGATACTCAACAGCAGCCCTGAGCGTATATTCCATCAGGCGGTGCGAGGTCGAGAAGATGACGTTGTCTCCATGTTTGACAGCCGTTTCGACGGCGGCGTAGAACACGTCCGGATCGTGGCAGTCCTCGAATGCTTCGGTGCGCACGATGCCGCCAAAGTGCTCGTCGAGATACTGGCGCCCTTGGTCGTGCAGGCTGTCCCAGCTCGACGTAGCGCAGGGGAATTCATGGATAAAGGCGATGCGCAGGGGGTTGGCAGCCGAGTAGACGGTCTTGCCCATAAAGAAGTTGAGCACGCCGGAGGTGGACTTGGCGGGCGCCTCTCCCTCATCGACGCTCGGTGCCTCGACAAGATCGACCTTGTCCTCGTCATTTTTGCCGGCAATGACCAGCTCGCGCCAAATCTTGCACAGGCGGTTTACGACGATATCCGTCGGCGTATCTAGCAGGCGGTCCTGGTTGTACACATTGAGGTAGACGAGCATGGCGTCGGCGGGCGTAATGTCCAGGTGGTCGCCGCCTGCGCGAAGGTAGGCGCGCTTAAAGAGTAGGAAGGTGTGGCGCAGGTAGTCGACCTTTTTCTGTGGCCACTTTTCGACAAGGTCCTGGCCGAGCATCTTGGCGAGCGTCTCGTAGCTTCCCTCGCGCGAGAACTCAATATCGTATAGGGGGCAGACGCGCCAAAACGCGCAGAACTCGCCGTACAGGCGACTTTCGACGGAATCCCATGTGCCGGGGTAGAGACGGGTGACCTTGGCCGAAACCGTCGGGGCGTCCAGGAATTTGAGGACGCTGACGCGCTTGTTGCCCTCCTGGACGTAAAACCGATGCATGAACTCGGTGACGATGATGGGGTCGCGATAGCCCTCGGTCACCTGGATGTCGTAGAGGTTGGACCACTTGCGGGCGAACTCGGTGTTGAACGGCAACAGGGGCATAAAGTTGCATGAAAAGGCGGACTGACGGCCCTTGGTGACTGTGCCGACGACCATTTCGAGCGGAATGTCCCTTAGGCCGACGCTCTCTCGCTGACCTAAGGGGAGCTGGGCAACGAGGCTATCGAGGTCCGTAAGGTAAGGGTGCTCGCTTTGACTGATGGCGTGGCGGCGTCCCTGCTCGCCGCGCTTGCGTGCTTGACGATAGGCCTCTTCCATGGCGTCTACTCCCTTAGTCGTTTAAACAACGATATGAACCATGGTACCACGATGCGAAACCACCACAAAGGTGCCTGTCCCCTTTGTGGTGGTTTTAGGCGATGATTGGGGCGATGGCGCGGATGCAGGCGTCGGCTGCCGTGAAGGTAGTGCTATCGTCGCTGACGATAAAGATGATTTTGCCCTTGACGCCAAAGTCGCCGATCTCGCTAAAGAGCACGTAGGGCTCCTTGTCAAAGCCCGAGATGGGAAGCACGGCGGCCTTGGTGGCGTCGGTGAGTTCATCTGCCAGCGCGTCCAGTGAAGCCCACTTGGACGTGTCCTTTACGGCAACGGGCACGGCAACGCGCCCAAAGGGCATCAAGTGCACGAGCGTGTTCTTGGAGATATTTGAGTTGGGGACGATGATAGTCTGCCCGCAGGCGTCCTCGATGGTCGTATGGCGCCAGGTGATATCTTGGATCACGCCCGATACGCCACCGACCTCGATATTGTCGCCGGGCTTGATGATGCCCATAAACGTCACCTGCATGCCACCGATAAGGTTTGACAGCGTGTCCTGAAAGCCGAGTGAGATGGCGATGCCGCCGACGCCAAGAGCGGCGACGAGGGCGTTTGCGTTAATGCCAAAGCAGTTGTCGAGGATAAAGCTGCCACCGATCATCCAGATGACGGCGCGCGCGATGTTGATGAAGATGCTTGATGAAGGGAGTGGGTTATCGTCGCGGCTAAGCAGGTGGTGCAGGGTCTTGGACGCGACCTTGGCGGCAACGGCGGTGCCGATAGCCAAGATACCTGCCCAGATGATGTTGTGGACCCATCGTTGTGCAAAGAAATGAAGAATTGGCTCAAACAATTCCATGTAGGGAAACCTCCTCATGATCGTTCAACCATGATACCCACCAAGAAGCCCGTCCGATCAAATTCGGACGGGCTTCTGTGCTCGATATAAGGGTTAACAAAAACCACCACAAAGGTGCCTGTCCCCTTTGTGGTGGTTTTCTAGGTCGTTAGCTCAGCAGCATGCGGTCGTTGGCGAGCTCGCCGCCCGAGACCTCCTCGAACTTCTGGAGCAGGTCGGCGACGGTGAGCGACTTTTTCTCGTCGCCGGCCACGTCGTAGATAACATGGCCCTCGTGCATCATGATCAGGCGATTGCCCAGACGGATGGCGTCGTTCATGTTATGCGTGACCATGAGCGTGGTCAGGTGGTTCTCGTCGACGATCTCCTCGGTCAGGTTGAGCACCTTAGAAGCCGTCTTGGGGTCGAGTGCGGCGGTGTGCTCGTCGAGCAGCAGCAGACGCGGCTTGGTGAGCGTGGCCATCAGCAGGGTGAGTGCCTGGCGCTGGCCGCCCGAGAGCAGACCGACCTTGGCGTTGAGGCGTGTGTCCAGGCCAAGGTCCAGGCGTTTGAGCAGCTCAACGTACTCGTCCTTTTCTGCCTTGGTGACGCCCCACGAAAGGCCGCGACGCTGGCCGCGGCGCTTGGCGAGGGCTAGATTCTCGGCAATCTGCATGTCGGCTGCGGTGCCGCGCATGGGGTCCTGGAACACACGGCCCAGGTACTTGGCGCGCTGCGACTCGCTCAGACGCGAGATATCGTTGCCGTCGAGCTCAATAACGCCCGAATCGAGCGGATACACGCCGGCAATCATGTTGAGCAGCGTGGACTTGCCGGCGCCGTTGCCGCCGATCACGGTTACAAAGTCGCCATCATTCAGGGTAAGGTCGACGCCGGTGAGTGCGCGCTTCTCGGTGACGGTGCCCTTGTTAAAGGTCTTCTTGACGTGCGAGAGCTTAAGCATCTGCCTCATCCCCCTTTGTGTAGGAGCTGCGGAGCTTATAGCGCTCCCAAACCACGGGCACGCACAGGGCCACGGCAACGATCACGGCGGAGAGCAGCTTCATGTCGTTGGCGTCCATGCCCAGCTGCAGCACGATGGCGCGAATGAGGAAGTACACCACGGAGCCAAAGACGGCAGAGGCAAGACGGACGCTAAACTGCGTCAGACCGCCGGGCAGCAGGCGGCCGAGCACCTCGCCGATAACAATGGCAGCAAGACCGATAACGATGGCGCCGGTGCCCATGCCAATGTCAGCGTACTTCTGGCTCTGGCAGATGAGCGCACCCGAAAGGCCGATAAGGGCGTTGGAGAGCACGAGGGCGATCATCTTGGTGGAGTTGGTGTTGACGCCCAGGGCGCGGATCATGTACTCGTTGTTGCCGGTGGCACGCAGCGCCGAGCCGATCTCGGTGCCAAAGAACCAGTACAGGATGGCGACGATGGCCACGGCCAGCACAATGCCCAGGATGATGGCGACGGTGGACTGCGGCAGGCCCGTCATGTGGCTGACGGATGAGAAGATAGTGCCCTTGGCAAGGATGGGCGTGTTGGACTTGCCCATGATGCGCAGGTTGATGGACCACAGACTGATCTGCGTGAGGATTCCGGCGAGGATTGCAGGAATCTCAAAAACGGTGGTCAAGATGCCCGTGACGGCGCCCGCGATGGCGCCGGCGCACATGCCGGCCAGCACGGCGAGCAAGGGGTCGACGTTATTGTTGACGATGAGCACGGCGCAAACACAGCCGCCGAGGGCAAAGCTGCCGTCGCAGGTCATATCGGGGATGTCGAGCAGGCGGAACGTGATAAACACGCCGAGCACCATAATGCCCCAGAGGACGCCCTGCGAAACGGCGCCCTGCAATGCAATGAGCATGCTTCATACCTCCTAGGATAGGGTGGACACGTGATTTTCCATAATAGCGGTACCAATGCATAAAAGAGCTGCGGACGGATGTTTTGTCTTATCCGAAACAAGCAGGGCGAACGCCGGTCTTTAGCGTTCGCCCCAATGACTCAGATATTGAAATACGCAGCTGTGGCGCGCGTGCGGGCCCTAGACGCGTCACCGCGCATGGCGTTATTCGTCCAGAGCGGAAAGGTCGATACCCAGAGCCTCGGCCATCTCGTCGTTTTTGACGACGACCAGGTCCTTGCTCGAGAGGTGCTTGATCGGCATATCCTCGGGCTTGGCCTCGCCCTTCAGGATCTTGACGGCCATCTCGCCTGCAGCGTAGCCCAGGTCCTCATAGTTGATGGAGAGGGTGAACAGGCCGCCGGCCTTGCACATGCCCTCCTCGCCAGTCACGAAGGGGAGCTTGTTCTCCTTGCAGATCTGGCCGACCTGCGAAGCGCCCGCGGCGATGGTGTTGTCGGTGGGGGAGTACAGCGCGTCGACCTTGCCCACGGCGGACTCGACGACGGACTGAATCTCGTTGGAGCTCGAGACGGTGAAGTCGGTGTACTCCAGGCCTAGCTTGTCGAGCTCCTTCTTGGCGGCCTTGATCTGGACGTCGGAGTTGGACTCGGCGGTGCAGTAGAGCAGGCCGACCTTCTTAACGTCGGGCAGGACCTTCTGCATCATCTCGAGCTGCTCGGCGACCGGGGTGAGGTCGGAAGCGCCCGTGACGTTGGTGCCGGGCTTGTCGTTGTCCTGGACCAGGCCGGAGGCGGCGTAGTCGGTGATGGCGCAGCCAACGATGGGGATATCAGCGGTGGCGCCGGCGGCAGCCTGCGCGGCGGGCGTAGCGATGGCATAGATCAGGTCGACGCCGTCGCCTACGAACTTGTCGGCAATGGACTTGCACGTGGACTGGTCGTTTTGGGCGTTCTTCTGGTCGATCTTGACCTTGAGACCGCTCTTCTTAATGGCCTTGACGAAGCCGTCGTTGGCGGCATCGAGTGCGGAGTGCTCGGTGAGCTGCAAAACGCCGATAGTGTAGTCGGAACCGGCGGCAGCGGAGCCGGAACCAGAGTTGCCGCCGCATCCGGCGAGCGGAGCGAGCGCGAGCAGGCCAGCGGAGACAAGAAGGCTCCTGCGGCTGATGGTGATGTCCTTCATATCATTACCCCCAGTATAAAAATGGCTGGAAACACTGCACTAGGAAAAAGTGCAAGTGGGACTATAGTAACGCCGATGTCCATTTTTACAATAACCTGGCGGGTTTTTTAATACTGAACCGGATGGGCGGTGCTGAGGAACGACGGACGGTAACGGGGTTTACGCTGCGGGAGCGGGGCTGTCTTCTTCGTCTAGCGCGGCAAAGAGTTTCTTGCCGTCGAGCAAACGCGTGCTGACGTTTCTCATGCGGCTGACCTCAACGGTGCGCAGGGTATCGTCGGCGCCTCGGGTGTTGTAGACCGTTCCCAGCAGATACGAGACGCCATCGCGCTGCCTGATGGCAAAGGGCCGGACCGTCATCCGCACCACCTCGGTTTCGCCTCGGGTCAGGACGTTTGAGATATCAAAGCTGACAGTTGTTCCATGGTCGATGGCCTGTTCGACGAGCTCGCACGTGTCGATACGCTTGGCGTGCGGACGCGCTGTCTTGATGGGCACGTCGTTGGCGGCCGGTGTCGGTTCGGGCATATCGAGATAGCCGCGAACATCGGCGCTCGCCATGGCGACCAGGTGCTGCGCCATGCTTTTTCGAATGGCTATGGGCGTCGATCGGTTGCGCATGACCATGCCATGGAGCCGTATAATCTCCTCGTCAGCAAGCGGGCGGGTGAGGAGCCGATAGCCCACGCCGCGTTTATAGTCGATTTCGTATCCGGCGTGACGAAGTGCGGATATCGAGGTATAGATGCTGCGGCGTGCTGCCGAGATGGGCATGCGGGCGGGGTCGTCGGGATGGGCGAGGAGCTCGACCAGCTCGTCGGAAAGCAGCGCCTTGTCCTCGCCGGTGTTCTCGCTCAAAAGCTGCAGGATGCGCACGGCGCGATAGGCTGCCATCGAGGCGGAGCCTCTGGTCGTGGTCTCGTAGTTTTCAACAACGGTTTCGGTCATAGCGCCCACGTCCTTTCCTTTTTTGGTGATGGCAGATCAGAGCCTAGGGCGCGGAGCCTGGCCAAGGACGCGTGGCGCCTTGGACGGTCGATGGTTGCCGGCAAACGGCGGGTCGAGTTTTCAACAACCCTGCCTAACTGACCAAAACCTTGCCAAAAGCTTGACGGATGCTGTTGAAAAAAGCGCCTCTCGGCCGATGTCGAGAGACGCTTGTGCGATGAGCGTTGCGCGTGGCGACGCGAGCTAGTGCCCGACGATTAGAAGTCGGCGTTGCCCACGGTGCGCGGGTGCGGCAGGACGTCGCGGATGTTGCCTACGCCGGTGAGGTACATCACCAAGCGCTCGAAGCCCAGACCGTAGCCGGCGTGCTTGCAGGAACCGTAGCGGCGCAGGTCAAGGTAGTACTTGTACTGCTCGGGATTCATACCCAGGTCCTTGATGCGGGCCTCGAGCAGATCCAGGCGCTCCTCGCGCTGGGAGCCGCCGATAATCTCGCCGATACCCGGAACCAGACAGTCGGCGGCGGCGACGGTCTTGCCGTCCTCGTTCATGCGCATGTAGAAAGCCTTGATCTCGGCCGGGTAGTCGGTTACGAAGGTCGGGCGTTTAAAGTGCTCCTCGGTCAGGAAACGCTCGTGCTCGGTTTGTAGGTCGATGCCCCAGCTCACGGGATAGTCAAACTTGTGACCGGCGGCGACGGCCTGCTCCAGGATTTCGACGGCCTCGGTATAGGTGACGCGGGCAAAGTCGGAGTTGGCGACATGGTCTAGGCGCTCGAGCAGACCCTTGTCTACAAACTTGTTGAGCATATTGAGCTCGTCGGGACAGGTGGCCATGACGTCTTTAAGGACGTACTTGAGCATGGCCTCAGCGTTGTCCATGTAGTCGTTGAGGTCGGCGAAGGCCATTTCGGGCTCGATCATCCAAAACTCGGCGGCATGGCGCGTGGTGTTGGAGTTTTCGGCGCGGAAGGTGGGGCCAAAGGTGTACACGTCGCCAAAGGCCATGGCAAAGTTTTCGGCATTGAGCTGGCCGGAAACGGTGAGGCTCGCATGCTTGCCAAAGAAGTCCTGACTCCAGTCGACCTCGCCGGCCTCGGTGAGGGGCGGGTTTTTGGGGTCGAGCGTGGTCACGCGGAACATCTCGCCGGCGCCCTCGCAGTCACTCGTGGTGATGATGGGGGTGTTGACGTAGACAAAGCCCTGCTCCTGGAAGAAGCGGTGGATAGCGGCAGCCGCGACAGAGCGGATGCGGAACACGGCGCGGAACAGGTTGGTGCGCGGGCGCAGGTGCTGCTGGGTGCGCAGGAACTCGACGGTTGCGCGCTTCTTCTGCAGCGGGTAATCCGGGGCGCTCGTGCCCTCGACCTCGATGGAGGTGGCAGAAAGCTCGAAGGGCTGGGGCGCATCGGGGGTCAGCTTGACGGTGCCGGTGCAGATGAGGGCGGCCGAGACGTTTTGGTGGGCGATCTCGTCGTAGTTGCCGAGTGCCTCGCGGTTCATGACGACCTGCAGGTCGCGGAAGCAGCTGCCGTCGTTGAGTGTAACGAAGCCAAAGTTCTTCATGTCGCGGACGGACTTGACCCAGCCGGCAACGGTGACGGTCTGGCCACCGAGCGACTCGGCATCGGCATAGAGCTGCGCGATTTTGGTGCGGTTCACGTATCCTCCCATAGCGGTTGTACGGATTATTTCCAAACAGTTAACCATTCTAACCCGCGAGTGGGGGCGTAGCAAAACGTCAGGTGTGATGTATGGGCGCGACGTGGGCACCGCGCAAGCGCCGATTTTGCGGTGCCTAGTGCCCGCAGATGGCTTGGCGTATGAGGGCAGCGTAGGTGTCGATTCCCGCCTGGGTGAGGTGTGTGCCGTCGTCGACAAGGTATTCGCTGTGGCCCTCTGAGGTGCCGTTCCAGTCGATGACGCCGGCGTTGCCGTTTTGGACGCAGACGTCGCGAATCGTCTGGTTATTGCGGTCCTGTAGCTCGAGCGGTACGCGCACGGTCACAAAGTAGATGGGCTTGCCGCCCACGGCATTAATCACGTCCTGCACCTGTTGGGGGTCGCGGATGAGGCCGTTGGTGCCAAGCGCGCAGATGACCACACTCGGGTCGTAGTTGGCGCTGTCCTGCGCATAGACATCCTGGAAGGTGTAGAACTGGCGGCTCACCACGCCGTCGATGTACGCGTTGGGAAGCGCCGCCTGAATACCGGACTGTGCGCCCGCAGTGACCGAGTCGCCAATCATGAGCACGCGGGCATCGCAGGTCCCGGTCGCCTCGTCGTAGGTAAAGCTCTTCCAGTCCAAGTTCTTGGGGACCTTTTCGGCGATAGGTCCCTCTTTGGGTTTTTGTTTGGTGGCGTCATCGGATGCGGTGTCGCTGGGCTGGGAGTCTTTACCGGATGCGGGCTCGGCGCTCTTGTCGTTGACTCCGTTGTCCTGGGACGAGGTCGCGTTCTGGGCAAGCTCGGGACGGAGCTGCTCGGCGCGGGCGGTGGCGATGCCTGCCCAGTCAAGCGGCGCGAAGGCAAGTGCGGCGACGCATGCGGCGCTAAGCGCGGGGAGCACCATGGCGGGCGCGAGGACGTGCTTTCCTGCCGTGCTGTCCTGTTGGGCCGGCTTGTGGGACCAAGGGCGTTCGACTAGTCGATAGAAAACCTCGGCTACCGCAAGGACCAGTACAAGCTGTAATACCTGCTCCCACCAGGCGATGCGGGTGGTGCGGGTTGCGGGGTTCATAAGAAGCAGTAGGGGATAGTGCACCAGATAAACCGAGAACGAACGCTGTCCCAACCAGATGAGTGGTTTGGCCGACAGCAGGCGGCGCACGATGCACTCCGTATTCTGCACGCAGATGATGAGGAGTCCGGTAACGAGGGCAAACAGCAAAAAGCCGCCGCGGTAGAGCCAGGCGCTCTCTCCGGTCAGCATGAGTGCGCCGGCTATAACGGCAACGAGCCACGCGATAGAAATCGCGTTGACCTTTGAGATGCCCTTGTTGGCGCCGGGGGTATGGATGTTACCGCTCAGCATCTCGCGCAGACGCGGCGCGGCGATGGCGGCTAAGGCTCCGCATAGAAGCTCGGCGGCACGGGTGTCGGTTCCGTAGTAGACGCGCGATGTGTCGGCGGTGGGATTAAACATGAGGACCATGGCTGCCGTCGATAGAAGCGCGAATGCGATCGTGACGCCGATGGCGGTGTTGCGAGACCTGGTTTTGCTGCACAGCGCCATAAGGATGACCGGCCATACCAGATAGAACTGCATAGTGACAGCACAGAACCACAGGTGCGTGAGCGGCGAGGGGAGCCCCGCGGCGGCGAAATACGAGACGTTGCGGAAGATGTAGAACCAGTTGCTCAAAAAGAGTGCCGATGGCAGGGCGTCCTGCTGCACCTTAGGGAGTAGGCTCGGGGCCGCGATGTAGGTGGCGAAGGCGGTAAGCGCGATGGTCACGACGATCGGCGGCATCATGCGTGCAATGCGGCGGCAGATATAGCGCGGGTACGAGAATCCGTCGCGTGCCGTGGCTCGCATAATGCTTTTGGTGGCGAGATAGCCACTCAGCGTAAAGAAGAGTGTAACGCCCAAAAAACCGCCGATCAGGCGGCTGGGGCGAAGGTGATATAGGACGACGCCGGCGATGGCGAGGGCGCGAAGCCCGTCGAGCGCGACGATGCGTTGGTTGCGTTGAGGCGCGGCATGTGCGGCGCCCGTGGGTGTGTTTTGCATCGATCTTTCCTCCAATGTCGACCTAGCAGTCTAGCGCTCTGCGCGGACAAAGGAAGGGGGTTCGTGCGGTTGAACAACATGCCGCGGGGCGATGCTTCGCTACGCAAAAGCCGCACCTGCGTTGATGCTTAGCTGCCTATATAGAAACGTTTCAGAACCTCTACATAGGCAAAAACAACAACACAGATGCGGCAAAGATGCACGGGTGGTTGAGCCTTTATGCGATGATGATCGGCTACTTGGTCTTGGCAACCAGCAGCGGATCGCCAAGCTTGACGAGCGGATTGCCGCCGATAAGCGTGCCAGACTCGCCGACGTGGTCGATGCTCTTGAGGCGGTCGAGCTCAGAGATGATGACGGTCACGATGTCCTCGTGACCGGCGGCCTTGATAGCGTCGCGGTCGAAGCTGATGAGCGGCTGGCCGGCCTTGACCGTGTCACCCATCTCGACAAAGCGAGCAAAGCCCTTACCGTTCATTTCCACGGTGCCCAGGCCGACGTGGATAAACACGCGCAGGCCGTCCTCGGTAATCATGCCGATGGAGTGATTGGTGACGGTGGTGGCGCCGATACGGCCGTTGGCGGGGGCGTAAATGGTGCCAGTAATGGGCTCGATGCCGTAGCCCTGGCCGAGCATGCCCGAGGCGATGGTCTCGTCGGGAACCTCACTCAGATTGACGAGCACGCCGTTGACGGGAGCGTAGATGACGCCTTCGCGGGTGGCGAAGCTTGCTGCGGGCGGAACGGACGCCTCGCCCGACGAAGTGAACGTGGACTTGAGCGAATCGAGCAGACCCATAGATGCCTCCAACGTATCAGGCGTGCATGTTGCACGCGTGTGGTTTGCCGGAAACGTTTCGTACGTGTTTCCCAGCACGGTCAGCGCTCCTATTTTACGCTGCTTAACGATGCCTCTGAACAGCGATTTTGTGATATATCAGTTGAAGGCCAACTTATTGCGGGGGTGTTTCTGCGCCGCGGGCTCAAGTGGGGTACGCTAAGGTGCGAAAAACGAGTGCGTACGAATCGCACGGAGGGAGCACCTATGATTATTGAGAACCATGCGCTGTGGGGCGAGGAGCCGACCGAGGATTATCCGGCGACGTTTACGTATCTGGGTGCCGAGCCGCTGCCCGACAAGCCCAATGGCCGCCGCCCCGCGGTGATCATCTGCGGCGGAGGCGGGTTTACGCATATCGCTCCGCACGAGCAGGACCCGGTGGCGTTTGCGTTTTTGGACCGCGGCTACCAGGCCTTTGTGCTCAACTATGTGACGAGCGCCACGGGCGACGTGAGCTTTCCTCACCCGCAGGCGGACCTTGCCAAGATGGTCGCTACCGTGCGCGCCAACGCCGACGAGTGGCATGTCGATCCCAAGCGCGTGTGCATCGTGGGTTTCTCGGCGGGCGGCATGATCTGCGCCTCGTTGGCAACGCAGTGGAAGACCGGACCCTTCGCGGGCCTTGCCGGGGCTCGTCCGGAGGATATTCGTCCCGACGCCGTGGTGCTGGGCTATCCGTTGCTCGACCTTGCCTATGTGCGCGATATGCAGACGCGCGACCCGCGCATCGACCTGCGCGTGCCCAAGACGGGTGGCAAGACGGGGCGCGATTTGCTCAACGACTATCTGTCGATGGTGACGGGCGGCGAGGCGACCGATGAGCACCTGACCGACATTTGCCCTACCACGCACGTTTCGCGCCAGATGCCCCCGACCTTTGTGTGGGGCGTTTCGGACGACAAGACGGCGCCGATCGCGCAGGTCTACCCGTTTGCGCAGCGCATGGCCGAGGAGGGTGTTGCATGCGAGATGCACGTCTTTGACCAGGGTGGCCACGGCCTTTCGCTCGGCAACGCCAATACCGCGGTCGACAACGAGGACAAGCAGGTGGCGGTCCGTCCCTGGATCCGCCTGGCCTTCCGCTTCCTGGAGCGCCACGGGTTTTAGTTACGGCGTTTTACCAAACGCCGTAACTACTTGACGCTGCAAGCCCGCCAGGGCGGCAATCTGCCTTTCAACTTCGGCGGCATGACCAGAAGGTCAATGCCGCCTCGTTTCAAGGCACCTTGCTCGCTCTGGCGGGCTTTCGCTGTCGGCGTCTAAATATCGGCGTTGTCTTGGCTGCCAAAAGAATGATCCCTTGGGGACGGAGGGAAACGGATCATTTTGTCGAGGGGGCGGGCGGCTGCTTCGGTCCTCGGGGAAACCACGTCCCGTTTCGGGCGCAGATTCTGGGTCGCAGTTTCCCCGAGGGGCTCGATCGGGAAATTGCATCCCAGTCTGAGCACCGATTCCGGGATGCGCTTTCCGCTAGAGACCTCAACCGGAAAGCGCATCCCGTTTTGACGCTTCAGAGTGGGACGCAGTTTCCCCGAGAGGCCCCATCGGGAAACTATGGCCTTGAACTCTCCTACCTGTCTCCCTTGCACCAATCTGTCGATTGAACATCGTTGTGTGTTCGCGCTATCATGCGTGGTTAAATGGTTAGCCATGGCAAACGGTTAGCTAAGATAAACAAAATGCAACGCCCTGTGGGCGCCGGGGGAGGAACACGGACGTGAAGCTCGATACGCTCGAGATTGGAAAGGACGCCGTTGTCGCATCGGTGGCATCGGACGACCAGGCACTCCGACAACATATTTTGGACATGGGCCTAACGCCGGGCACCGAAGTCACCATGATGAAGTACGCTCCCATGGGCGACCCGCTCGAGATTCGCCTGCGTGGCTACGAGTTGACACTGCGCAAGGACGATGCCGCTCGCATCGAGCTCGTGGGTGTTCACGACACCGATACGGGTCCGCGCGCTAACGCCGCAATCGGCATGACGGAGCACCCGGCACTCGGCGAGGGAACGTATTCGCCCCGTGCGGCCAAGACGGCCGTGCCCGAGGGTGCGCCGCTACATTTCGCCCTCGCCGGCAACCAAAACTGCGGCAAGACCACGCTGTTCAACCAGCTGACGGGCTCCAACCAGCACGTCGGCAACTTTCCTGGCGTGACGGTCGACCGCAAGGACGGCACTATTCGTAACCACCCCGAGGCGAGCGTTACCGACCTGCCTGGCATCTATTCGCTGTCGCCGTACACGGGCGAAGAGATCGTCAGCCGCCAATTCATCTTGGACGAAAACCCCGACGCCATCATCGATATCATCGACGCCACCAACATCGAGCGTAACCTGTACCTGACGCTGCAGCTTATGGAGCTCGACCGCCCCATGGTCATCGCGCTCAACATGATGGACGAGGTGACGGCCAACGGCGGCGCCGTGGACGTCAACCTGCTCGAGAGCCTGTTGGGCGTGCCTGTTGTCCCCATTAGCGCTGCCCGCAACGAGGGCATCGGGGAGTTGGTGGATCATGCCTTGCACGTGGCGCGGTTCCGCGAGCGCCCCGGTCGCCTGGACTTCTGCGCGCCCGATGGTCCAGACGGCGGCGCGCTGCATCGCTGCATTCACGGCATCGCCAACCTTATCGAGGACCATGCCGCGACGGCGCATATTCCGGTGCGTTTTGCGGCGACCAAGTTGGTTGAGGGCGACGAGCTGGTAACCGAGGCGCTTCACCTGGATCGCAACGAGCTCGACGCCATCGAGCACATCATTACCCAGATGGAGGGCGAGGCCGGCACCGATCGCCTGTCCGCGCTGGCCGATATGCGCTTTAGCTTTATTGGCGACGTGTGCGGGCGTTGCGTCGTCAAGCCGCACGAGAGCCGCGAGCACGTGCGCTCCGTCAAGATCGACCGCATCCTGACGGGTCGCTACACGGCCATCCCGGCGTTCCTGGTGATCATGGGCCTCGTCTTTTGGCTGACGTTTGGCGTGATCGGCGCGGCGTTGCAGGGACTCATGGAGGACGGCATCGCTGCCATCATCGCCTCGGCCGATGCGGGCCTCAAGGCGTTCGGCACCAACGACGTGGTGCGCTCGCTGGCTGTCGACGGCGTGCTTACGGGTGTGGGCAGCGTGCTGACCTTCCTGCCGATTATCGTCGTGCTCTTCTTGTTCCTCTCCATTCTGGAAGACTCCGGCTACATGGCGCGCGTGGCCTTTGTCATGGATAAAGTGCTGCGTCGCTTTGGCCTGTCGGGCCGTAGCTTCGTGCCTATGCTCGTCGGTTTTGGCTGCACCGTGCCGGCTATCATGTCGACCCGTACGCTTCCATCCGAGCACGACCGCAAGATGACGGTTATGCTCACGCCGTTCATGAGCTGTTCGGCCAAGTTGCCGGTCTACGGCCTGCTGTGCGGGGCGTTTTTCCCGCAGGCGACGGTTCCCGCCATGGTCTCGCTCTATCTGATTGGCATTGCGGTTGGTTGCATCGCGGCTTTGGTGCTCAACCGCACGGCATTTAAGGGCGACCCGGTGCCGTTTATCATGGAGCTTCCCAATTACCGCTTGCCGAGCGTCAAGACGACGGTGATGCTGGCATGGGATAAGGCCAAAGACTTTATTACCAAGGCCTTTACCATTATCTTTGCCGCTACCGTGGTCATCTGGTTCCTTCAGACGTTCGACATTCGCTTTAATGTGGTCGCCGATCAGTCGCAGAGTCTACTTGCCGGTCTGGGTAGCATTATCGCTCCGCTGCTAGCGCCGCTCGGCTTTGGCGACTGGCGTGCATCCACGGCGCTCGTCACCGGACTTATTGCCAAAGAGAGTGTCATCTCGACCCTCACCGTGCTTTTGGGTGCAACGTCACCCGCGGCACTGTCGACCATGTTTTCGCCGTTCACTGCCTATGTGTTCCTGGTCTTTACGCTGCTGTACCCGCCCTGCGTGGCTGCCATCGGCGCCGTCAAGAGCGAGCTGGGCGCGCGCTACGCCGTTGCCGTATTCGCGTTTCAGGTGGCAGTCGCCTGGATCGTGGCGTTTGTCGTGCACTCGGCTGGCATATTGCTGGGGTTGGCTTAGTTATTTAGTAGCGGCGCAACCTTTGTGTATTGAGTTGATTTCGGTCCTGCATCTGTACTGACGGATGCAGGGCCGTTGCTATATAATCGCCCACCGCTTAAGACAATCGGAGAGGTTTTCCTATATGGCTCAGGCAAGACAAGATGGCATCTCACTCAAGCAGTGGCTCCCGCTCATCGGGCTCACCTGCTGTGCGTTCGTGTTCAACACGTCGGAGTTCATGCCCATCGGCCTACTGACCGACATCGCCGCATCGTTTTCGCTCACCGAGGCCCAAGCTGGCATCATGATCTCGGTCTACGCCTGGGGCGTCATGCTGCTGTCGTTGCCGCTTATGGTGTTCGCTTCGCGCTTTGAGTTCAAGCGCATGCTGCTCGGCGTGCTCGCTGTGTTCTCCTTGGGCCAGTTCCTGTCCGCTGTGGCGCCGACATATCCCATCCTGGTCTGTGCGCGCCTGGTGGTTGCCTGCGCGCACGCCGTGTTCTGGTCGGTCGCCTCGATTATGGCCTCGCGCCTGGTCGACACCCGTCACGGGGCGCTCGCCATCAGCATGATCGCCACGGGCTCGTCCATCGCGCAGATCTTTGGCCTGCCGATCGGTCGCGCCATTGGCCTGGCCGTGGGCTGGCGCATGACGTTTGCCGTGGTCGGGGCCTTCTCTGCTGCCGCGGTAGTGTACCAGGCAGCGGTGTTCCCGGCCATGCCGGCGGGTGAGCGCTTTACCGTCAAACAGCTGCCCGAGCTGCTCAAGAACCCGTTCCTCATGGCGCTCTATGTGGTCACGGTGTTCATGGCAACTGGCTATTACGCGGGTTATAGCTATATCGAGCCTTTCCTGGCCCAGGTCGCGCATGTCGACGCAAGCGCCATCACCATGACGCTGACGGCGTTCGGCTGCTCCGGCTTGGTGGGCAGCTGGCTGTTCGGCCGGCTGTTCGATGGGCACCGGTTCCCGTTTCTCGCGATCACGCTCTCCGGAGTGCCGGTCGCCTTGCTGCTTATGGGCCCGGCTGCATCGTCGCTCGCTGCGGTTCTCGCTGTTTGTGCGCTATGGGGCTGCTGCGCCACGGCCTTTAATGTGGCGTTTCAGGCCGAGCTCATCAAGTACACGCCGGCGGACTCGTCGGCCGTCGCCATGTCGATCTTCTCGGGCCTGTTCAATCTGGGCATTGGCACGGGTACCGCGATCGGCGGAGCCGTGGTTTCGGGCCCCGGTATCGCCTGGATCGGCTTCGCGGGCGGGTCGATTGCCGTCGTGGGCGTTATCCTCGCCATCACGGTGATGTTCCCGGCCATCCGCCGCGCAAAGCCTGTCGCCTAATCACGTTCCCTCATCAGTTGCGGTGGAATAGTTCCTGTTTAAGGCCTCTGAAGGCCCAAGCAGGAACTATTCCACCGCAACTTATTTTGGGGAAGAGGATGCAAGCCGGGCATACAATGGATGTCGTTGTGTTGAGCTTACCGGGAGGTTGCTATGTGGGCATACGAGACGACGTTCTACCAGATCTATCCGCTGGGCTTTTGCGGAGCTCCGCGCGAAAACGCCGCCCCCGTTGCCGAGGATGAACTCGCCCAG
The DNA here is from genome assembly GCA_934654775.1 of uncultured Collinsella sp. Taxonomy (GTDB): domain Bacteria; phylum Actinomycetota; class Coriobacteriia; order Coriobacteriales; family Coriobacteriaceae; genus Collinsella. The sequence goes on along the minus strand of CAKUGR010000001.1, from coordinate 59,964 downwards.
GCTGCCAACGCCGCGCCCAACCCCGATGCTCCGATTATGAAAATCGCCCAATGGACCGACTACCTGCAAGAGCTCGGTATTGGCGCTGTGCTCATTAACCCGCCGCTCGAGTCTGATAGCCACGGCTACGATACACGCAGCCTGCGCCACGTCGACCGCCGCCTGGGTGGGGATGCCGACTTTGCCGCCGTGTGCGAGACGCTGCACGCCCATGGCATCCGCGTGGTGCTCGATGCCGTCTTCAACCACGTCGGTCGCGGCTTTTGGGCCTTCCGCGATGTGCAGGAGCGCAAGTGGGATTCGCCCTATAAGGACTGGTTCCACATTAGCTTTGACGGTGACTCGTGCTATGGCGATGGCTTTTGGTACGAGGGCTGGGAGGGTCATTTTGAGCTCGTGAAGCTCAACCTACAAAACCCCGCCGTGGTCGATTACCTGCTTGAGTCCGTGCGTCACTGGGCCGAGGTCTTTGGCGTCGACGGCTTGCGCTTGGACGTCGCCTATATGCTCGACCGCGACTTCATGCGCCGCCTGCACGCCTTTACCCGTGAGTTCAAGCCCGACTTCGTGCTGATTGGTGAGACGCTCCACGGCGACTACAACCAGATCGTCAACGACGAGATGCTCGACTCCTGCACCAACTACGAGTGCTACAAGGGCCTGTACTCCAGCTTTAACTCGGTCAACATGTTCGAGATCGCCCATTCGTTGCACCGTCAGTTTGGCGGCGACCCGTGGTGCATCTACCGCGGCAAGCATCTGCTGTCGTTTGTCGACAACCACGACGTGCCGCGCCTGGCGAGCATCCTGACGGACAAGTCCTGCCTGCGCCCCGCCTACGGCATGCTGTTTGGCATGCCGGGCATCCCGTGCGTCTACTATGGCAGCGAGTGGGGGATTGCCGGCGAAAAGGGTGGCCCCGATGGCGACTGGGCGCTGCGACCTGCGCTCGATGAGCCTGCGCCCAACGAGCTGACGGCATTTGTCAAGCAGCTCGCTCACCTGCGCTCGGCAAACGACGCGGCAGCCCGTGCCCTCAACTACGGTGCCTATCGCAACGTGGTGATCCAGAACAAGCAGCTGCTGTTCGAGCGCACTTGCGACGATGCGACGGTGCTCGTGGCGGTCAATGCCGTGAACGAGCCCTATACCTTTGGAGCCGGCGAGCTCAACGGCTCCTTCGTCGACCTGCTTGTCGACGATGCGCCCACGGTCGAGCTTGCGGGTACCCTCGAGCTTGCACCCTACGAGGTGCGCTATCTGTTGAGGGCCTAGGCCATGGCTGCGTCCGACGAGGGCTATCAACATATTGAGCATGGGTTTGAGCCCGTGTTTGACGAGCGCTCGCGCGTTTTGGTGCTGGGGTCGTTTCCCTCGGTGCTCTCGCGCGCCAACGCCTTCTACTATGGCAATCCGCAGAACCGCTTTTGGCGCGTGATGGCCGCGTGCCTTGGTGTGCCCGTGCCACCCAACGAGGGCGACGCTTTGGCGAGCGGCGAGCCTGCGACGCTCGACGCCTCGATTGCCGCCAAGCGGGCTATGCTGCTCAACGGCGGTGTGGCCCTGTGGGACGTGATCGAGAGCTGTGACATCAAGGGCTCGAGTGACGCGAGCATTCGCAACGTTGTGCCGGCACATATCGAGCGCATTGCCGGTGCAGCTCCTATCGAAGTCGTTGTCTGTAACGGCGGCACGGCAGGGCGGCTCTACAAGCGCTACCTGCAAGAACGCACCGGGCTGCCGGCCATCGTTCTGCCGTCGACAAGTCCCGCCAACGCGGCATGGCGTCTGGAGCGGCTTGTTGAGCGCTGGCGCGATGCCGTTGATTGGGGCGCTCGTTAGTTTAAATATTTGATTGAGCGTGAGCGCCAAGGCGTTTTATAACGGCTTGCCAGATTGGCGCCGGCACGGCTGGCTCGGCAAAAACCATGCCATTGGTGTCGACGTCCTCGGCACTGCCGCCGCCGAGTCGCTGCGCATGCCCAACCGAGCAACCCATACGCACCGCACCCACGAGCTTGTCCATAGCTTCCGAAAACGGTCGACGCAAGAGGCCCATGCGTGGGGAGCGGCAAAGCGCTGCGATGCCGGCGCCGGTGCAGACGACAATGCCACCGCACCACGACAACCCCCGACGCTCGCACGCTTCGCGCAGATGGCCAACGACCGTGTGCGCCCGCTCGGGACTCCCACAGCCGGCTTGAACAACGACATAGACGCGCGCTTCCGTGTCCCCAAGGCAATCAAGCGCCTGCTCAGCGACGCTCATCGCCTCGTTATTGAGCGCATTCTCAACAGCGAATACAATGCCGTCCGCAGTGCTGCCGCCATCATCCGTCCCCAGAGCGACCAGACGGGGGAGCGAAGTACCGGAAAGCCGGGCATACGCCGCGATGGCATCCTGGAGGTCCCAAAGCAAAAACTCAAGATCGGCGCTCTCGGGAATACTGATATACGCAATGGTCTGCAGCGTTTTGGGCTTATCGCCGCGTGTGATCGCCTCCATGCCATCTCCTTTCCAGTCCGTTTCCGTTTAGGTTACACCGTCTGGCAGCGCCTCGCCGCGCTATCCTAGTGCAACCCTTACGAAAGGAACGCCATGCGCCTGCCCATGAATACCTCGCTTGCCACGCTCAAGCCCTCCGGCATCCGCCGAATCAACGCGCTCGCCGCCCAGCACCCAGGATGCATTGCGCTCGCGCTCGGCGAGCCCGATTTTCCTACACCCGATGTGATTAGCGCCGAGGTGACCGCCGCACTGGGCCGCGGTGACACGCACTATCCGCCCAACAGCGGTCGCCCCGCCCTGCGCGAGGCGCTATCCGCATATATGGGCGAAGCGGGCCTTGCGTTTTCGGCCGACGAGGTCATCCTGACCGATGGTGCGACCGAGGCCCTGTCGGCTACGTTTATGGCCATGCTCAACCCCGGCGACGAGGTTATTATCCCCACGCCGGCCTTTGGCCTGTACGAGAGCATCGTCGTAGCCAATCACGCCAAAGCGGTCTTTTTGGATACGGAGCCTGCGCAATTCCAGATTGACGAGGAAGCGCTTCGTGCCTGCGTGACGCCGGCGACCAAGGCCATCGTTATCTGCTCGCCCAACAATCCCACGGGCTGCATTCTCAACGCGGCATCGCTCGACGCCGTGGCGCGCGTGGCAGACCAGGCGGGCATCTACGTAATCTGCGACGATGTCTACAACCGTCTCGTCTATGTAGACGGTTATGAGCGCTTCGCCCAGCGCCACCCAGAACTGCGCGAGCAGACAATGGTCATCGAGAGCTTCTCCAAACCCTGGGCCATGACCGGCTGGCGCCTGGGCTGGCTCACAGCGGCAGCCCCCGTCATCGCCGAGATCGCAAAGGCCCACCAATACTTAGTATCGAGCGCCGTTTCATTTGAGATGGACGCCGCAAAGCGAGCCCTGACCGTCGACCCAACCCCCATGCTCGAAGTCTACCGAGCCCGCCGCAAACGCGTGCTCGCAGCCCTAGACGAAATTGGCCTCGACGTAGTAGAGCCAGCAGGCGCCTTCTACGCCTTCCCGAGCATCAAACAATTCGGCCTAGCAAGCGAGGATTTCTGCATCAAAGCCATCAAAGAGGCCAACGTAGCCCTAGTCCCCGGAGACTGCTTCGGCACCGAAGGCCACATCCGCCTAAGCTACTGCGTCTCCGACCAAGATTTGGACGAAGGCCTCCGCCGCCTGTCCACCTTCGTTTCAACCCTGTAGCCATCAGGGACGCAACGCATCAGCCTACCGACATAAGGGTTATGCGTGGGGCGCGTCGCTCAACGGACACGAGGATTCGCAGTAAAGTTACCGCAGCTCCGGTCCGAGGGGCCGGATTGAGGTTTTCGTAGATTCCGCACGAGCCGAAGGCCACTTAATGTGGCCTTCGTGCGAGCCAGGACTTGACCGAGCGAAAATCTCAACCCGGCCCCTCGGACCGGAGCGTATGCAGGGTTTGTGTACGAATCCTCGCGCCCGTTGACCGACGCCGGGGTCCCCGCCATAATACTTTCGGTTCACGCACGAATCCGCTGCCAGAGACAGCCGGTGCAAACGGGCATCGCCCGCGAGCTTAATGGGATATCCCGCCAGCCGAGGTGGTCGAGTAGATATGTCTTCTCGCCCCCGTCGCTCATGCAGCGCGGGGGCTTTCTTTTTGGACATGCCCCCGTCACGTCCTTGTGGCGGACCGTGCCCGGAAAGAATTCGAGGAGGTGTAATTCATGCCCCAGCAGTACAAAATCGACAAGGTTGCAGAGATCGAGTCCCGTATCGCCGAGAACGCCGGTCTGTTCGTCGTCAACTACAACGGTCTGACGGTTAAGCAGGCTCAGGAGCTGCGTCATACGCTCCGTGAGTGCGGCGCCGAGATGAAGGTCTACAAGAACAACCTGGTCAAGATCGCTCTCAAGAACCAGGAGCAGCCCGAGCTCGACGAGATCCTCGCCGGCCCCGTCGCTTATGTGTTCTACGAGACCGAGCCGGTCGAGGCCGCTAAGGCCCTTAAGGACTTCTCCGCTAAGTCCAAGGGCGTCCTTGAGATCAAGGGCGGTATCTCCGACGGCAAGGCCGTTTCCGCTGATGATGTTAAGGCTATCGCCGAGCTGCCCACCAAGGATCAGCTTCTCGGTCAGATCGCCGGTCTCATCTCCGGTTTCGCTCGCGACATCGCTGTCTGCGTCAACGGCGTTTCCTCTGGTCTCGCTCGTTCGATCCAGCAGGTCTCCGAGCAGAAGGCAGCCTAGTCGCTGTTTTCACCCGCGGCGGCAACGCCGCACCCCTGGCGCATTCGCGCCGTGTTTTAACTGATCTCCGTGCATTCGCACGGAAACCGAAAGGACTTAGAAATGGCTAAGCTTACCACCGATGAGATCATCGATGCTCTTAAGGAAATGACCCTTCTCGAGGCTTCCGAGCTCGTCAAGGCTATCGAGGACACCTTCGGCGTTTCCGCCGCTGCTCCTGCCGCTGTTGTCGCCGCTCCTGCTGCTGGCGCTGCTGAGGCCGAGGAGAAGACCGAGTTTGACGTCGTGCTCGAGGGCTTCGGCGACAACAAGATCCAGGTCATCAAGGCCGTCCGTGAGCTCACCAACCTTGGCCTGAAGGAGGCCAAGGAGGTCGTCGAGGGCGCTCCCAAGGCTGTTCTCGAGGGTGCCAAGAAGGAGGACGCCGAGGCTGCCAAGGAGAAGCTCGAGGCTGCTGGCGCTGCTGTCACCCTCAAGTAATCAGGCTCTCTCGCCAGATTTCTTTGCAGACGGGACTCGCTATGCGAGCCCCGTCTTTTTTGTTTTGGTCCCTCATTCCCATTGCTCGGCATGCAGAACACCGCTGTCTTCGCCGCGCCAATCCCGTTACCGCTGGGGCGTAAAATTGCACCATTCGAGCGATAATTTGCGTTGACCTGCTGAAGAATTGCGTTTGCCTTACGGCGACGTATGTCTTCGGCGGTAAGATACTTCGGTATCGCAATTTGGTCTGCGGCCGCCGTGCCGCACGCATAGGGCGCATTCTGCGCCTGCGAAAGGATCCTTGAATAACATGAAGGCAATCATCCCCGCCGCCGGTCTTGGCACGCGTTTTCTGCCTGGCACTAAGTGCACGCCCAAAGAGATGTTGCCGGTGCTCGACAAGCCGGTCATTCAGTATGTCGTTGAGGAGGCACTCGACCCCGAGGAGGTCGACGACGCCATCATCGTTACCTCTCCCGGTAAGCCCGAGCTGCTGAGCTACTTCCAGCCCGATCGCTCGCTCGAGAACCTGCTGCGCGAGCGCGGCAAGAACGCTTATGCCGATGCCGTCGCCCACGCTGGCGGTATGCCGGTCGACTTCCGTTATCAGTACGAGCCCAAGGGCCTCGGCCATGCTATCCGCTCTGCTGCCGACGCCGTGGCAGGGGAGAACTTCCTGGTTCTTCTGGGCGACTACGTTGTGCCTAACCGCGACATCTGCGACAAGATGCTCGCCGTCTCCAAGGAGCACGGTGGCGCTTCGGTTATCGCCGTCGCTGCTTGCTCGCCCGAGGAAGTCAGCCGCTACGGCGTTATCGCCGGCGAGCGCGTCGGTTCGCTCGAGGGCGCCGAGGGCGTTGCCGATGCCGAGCCGGGCGCTGTCTGGCGCATCGGCGGTCTGGTCGAGAAGCCTGCTCCCGAGGCGGCTCCGTCCAACCTGTACATCGTCGGCCGTTACCTGCTGAGCCCGCTGGTCATGGACCTGCTCGCCGATCAGCAGGCCGGTAAGGGCGGCGAGATCCAGCTGACCGACGCCATGGCCCGCTCGCTCGACCGCGAGGCTATGTACGCTGTCGTCATCGACCCGCTCTCGGGCTACGACACCGGCACTCCGTCTGGCTGGATGGCCACCAACGCCCTCATGGCCGCAAGCGATCCTCGCTTTGCAGACGCCTTCTGGGATGCCATCGACGAGCGCGGCGGCTTGATGCGCAAGTAAGTCTTCGGGCATCGACATTTACGGGTGCGGACTTCTGTCTGCACCCGTTTTTTATTCGAGCTACAGCTTGGCTCCGGAAAGTGCGGCCCACTATTTGGCCGAATTCTGGGATGCGCTTTCCGGTTAGGGCCCCTAGCGGAAAGTGCGACCCAGAATATCGGCTCAGAACGGGACATGCTTTCCCAAACAGGGCTCAACCGGAAACTGCGACCCAGTTTGGGGCCTCAAAACGGGATGCAGTTTCCGCCTGATCAACCCTCGCCGCCATTCCGCCATTCAGCGGTGCGCACCAGCAGCGTTGTTCACAGAAAATATATGAACAGGTGTTCGGTACATACCTATCTACCTGCGTGTTTTCTGTCGAAAAACTTTGCTACTCCAAAAACTCAATCGCGTCAAGGCTTTTCTTGCCCAACGGTCGGTACCTGATAAACTATTAGATTGCGATAACTGGCGAAGCTATGCCTCGCCAACCCACCGAGCATTTCCGTGAAGGAGGAAAAACCTGGTGACCTACGCATACACTGCCACTGAGCGCAAGCGCGTCAGCTTCGGGAAAATCCCGGAGGCCATGGAGCTCCCCAACCTTATCTCTGTTCAAAGGGAATCCTTTGAGCGTTTTAAGGACGAGGGCCTTCGTGAGGCGTTCAAGGAATCCAGCCCCATCCAGAGCCAGAACCATGTTCTCGAGGTTACCTTCGGCGAGCATCAGTTCGGCGACCCCGCGCACACCGTCGAGGAGTGCCGCGAGAAGGATATGACCTATCAGGCTCCGCTTCTGACCGACGTCCGTCTCACCAACAAGGAGACCGGCGAGATCAAGGAGCAGCTCGTCTTCATGGGCGACTTCCCCATGATGACCGATCAGGGCACCTTCATCATCAACGGTACCGAGCGTATCGTCGTCTCGCAGCTCGTCCGCTCCCCGGGCGTGTACTACAGCTCCGAGATGGATTCGGGCAAGCAGATCTACAAGGCCCAGATCATCCCGTCCCGCGGCGCCTGGCTTGAGTTTGAGGTCGATAAGCGCGACCAGCTTATGGTCTCCATCGACCGTAAGCGCAAGCAGAGCGCCACGATGTTCCTGCGCGCCCTTGGCATCGCCGTCACCAACGACGACATCATCGAGCTGCTCGGCAACTCCGATGTGATCAAGCGCACCCTGGAGCGCGACACCGCCCTCACCCGCGAGGACGCCCTCATCGAGATCTACCGTCGCCTGCGCCCGGGCGAGCCTCCCACCGTGGATGCTTCCCGCAGCCTGCTCGAGGGCCTGCTCTTTAACCCGCAGCGCTACGATCTGGCCCGCGTCGGTCGTTACAAGGTCAACAAGAAGCTCAACCTCACCACCGAGGAAGAGGTCACGGTGCTCACCGACGAGGATATCGTCGCGACGCTGCGCTACCTGCTGTCCCTCGCTGCCGGCGAGCAGGGCTTTAAGGTCGACGACATCGACCACTTCGGCAACCGCCGCATCCGTACCGTCGGCGAGCTCGTCGCCAACCAGTTCCGTATCGGCATGAGCCGTATGGAGCGCGTCGTTCGTGAGCGCATGAGCTCCCAGGACATCGACGAGATCACCCCGCAGTCGCTCATCAACATCCGCCCGATCGTGGCCTCCATCAAGGAGTTCTTCGGTTCCTCGCAGCTCTCGCAGTTCATGGACCAGGCGAACCCCCTGACCGGTCTGACCCACAAGCGCCGTCTGTCCGCACTCGGCCCTGGTGGTCTTGCCGGCCACAAGTCCGGCTCCAGCCGCCGCACCAACGTGCCGACGGCCGTCCGCGACGTTCACAATTCGCACTACAGCCGCATGTGCCCGATCGAGACCCCCGAAGGCCCCAACATCGGCCTGATCGGCTCGCTCGCCCTCTACGCCCGCGTCAACGAGTACGGCTTCATCGAGGCCCCGTTCCGTCGCGTCGAGAACGGCGTTGCCACCGACCAGATCGACTGGATGACCGCTGACGAGGAAGAGAAGCACGTTATCGCGCCGGCCAACACGCCGCTCGATCCCAAGACCAACGAGTTCATCACGACCGATGCCGAGGGCAAGATCGTCCGTCCGCACGCCGTGATCGCCCGTACCCGCGACTTCGACGGCTCCTTCGGCGCTCCCGCCGACGTGCCCGTCGAGGACGTTGACTACATGGACGTCTCGCCGCGTCAGATGCTCTCCGTCGCAGCCACGCTGATCCCGTTCCTTGAGCACGACGACGCCAAGCGTACGCTGATGGGCGCTAACATGCAGCGTCAGGCCGTGCCGCTGGTTCACCCCGCCGCTCCCTATGTCGGTACCGGCATGGAGCGTCGCGCCGCTCTGGACTCCGGCGAGGTCACCCTGGCCAAGAACGCCGGCGAGGTCATCTTTGCCGACGCCGCCAAGATCATCGTCAAGCATGCCGGCGGCATGGACGAGTATCACCTGGCCAAGTACCAGCGTTCCAACCAGTCCACCTGCATCAACCACCGTCCGCTCGTGCGCGTCGGTGACACTGTTGAGCAGGGCGAGCCTCTGGCCGACGGTCCTTCGACCGATCACGGCGAGCTCGCACTGGGCCAGAACCTCACCGTGGCCTACATGCCGTGGGAAGGCTTCAACTACGAGGACGGTATCGTCGTGTCCGAGCGCCTGGTGGCCGAGGACCTGCTGACGACCATCAACATCACCCGTCACGAGATCGACGCCCGCGACACCAAGCTCGGCCCCGAGGAGATCACCCGCGAGATCCCGAACCTCTCCGAGGACATGCTTGCCAACCTCGACGAGGACGGCATCATTCGCATCGGCGCCGAGGTCGGCCCTGGCGACATCCTGGTCGGCAAGGTTACGCCTAAGGGCGAGAGCGCTCTGACCGCCGAGGAGCGCCTGCTGCGCGCCATCTTCGGTGCCAAGGCCCACGATGTCCGCGACACCTCCCTTAAGATGCCTCACGGCGCTTACGGCCGCGTCATCGACGTCGTCCGCTTTAGCCGCGAGAACGGCGACGACCTGGCCCCCGGCGTCAACGAGCAGGTGCGCGTCTACGTCGCCCAGCGTCGTAAGATCCAGCAGGGCGATAAGATCGCCGGCCGTCACGGCAACAAGGGTGTTATTTGTAACGTTCTGCCGGTCGAGGACATGCCCTACATGGCTGACGGTACCCCGATCGACGTTATCCTCAACCCGCTGGGCGTTCCTTCGCGTATGAACGTCGGCCAGCTGCTCGAGTGCCACCTTGGCTGGGCTGCTGCGTGCGGTTGGGATACCGAGCAGGCCGACTCCGACAAGTACATCCCCGGTCCGTTCTTCACCGCGACGCCCGTCTTCGACGGCGCCAAGGAGGACGAGATCGCCGAGGTCATCCGTCGCGCCAACAAGAACATGCTCAACAAGGCCACCGCTGCCTTTGGCGATCACATGCGTCCCGAGTTCGTCACCCAGCTTGACGAGCGCGGCAAGACCCGTCTGTTCGACGGCCGCACCGGCGAGGAGTTCCGCGAGCCCATTACCGTGGGTACGTCCTACATCCTCAAGCTCGGCCACATGGTCGACGACAAGATCCACGCCCGTTCGACCGGCCCTTACAGCCTGGTTACCCAGCAGCCTCTGGGCGGCAAGGCCCAGTTCGGCGGCCAGCGCTTCGGCGAGATGGAAGTTTGGGCACTGTACGCTTACGGTGCTTCCAACGTCCTGCAGGAGATCCTGACCGTCAAGTCCGACGATACCGTGGGCCGCGTCAAGACCTATGAGTCCATCGTCAAGGGCGAGAACGTCCCGGTCCCGGGTATCCCCGAGTCCTTCAAGGTTCTCGTCAAGGAGATCCGCTCCCTCGCGCTGGACATCGAGCCCATGCACGATGCCGACGAGGACGCCTCCGCCCCTGTGACCGCCGAGGAGACCTCTGCTCTCGACGACCTGGCAGCGCTCGCCGGCGTTGACGCCGACGTCGAGGCCGAGGATGCCGAGACCGCCGAGGCACCCGAGGCTGTCGCCGCCACGACCACTGATAAGGAGTAGTTGACTGTGGCAGATTTCGAAGCTACTGATTTTGACTCGGTAAAGATCTCCCTTGCCTCCGCCGACCAGATCCGTTCCTGGTCGCACGGTGAGGTCAAGAAGCCGGAGACCATCAATTACCGTACCCTCAAGCCCGAGAAGGACGGCCTGTTCTGCGAGAAGATTTTCGGTCCCGCCAAGGACTGGGAGTGCTCCTGCGGCAAGTACAAGGGCATCCGCTTTAAGGGCATCGTCTGCGAGCGCTGCGGCGTCGAGGTCACCTCGGCCAAGGTGCGCCGCGACCGCATGGGCCACATCGAGCTCGCCGCTCCCGTGTCCCACATCTGGTACTTCAAGAGCCCCACGAGCTTCCCGATGAGCCGTATGCTCGACATCAAGTCCAAGGACCTCGAGAAGGTTCTGTACTTTGCCAGCTACATCATCACCGAGGTCGACTACGAGGCTCGCGAGGCTGACGCCGACGACCTGCGCGAGGAGCTCGCCGCCGATCTGGAAGAGATCGATGCCGAGTGCGCCCGCCAGATCGAGTCCCTCAAGGAGCAGGGCGACCCCGAGAACTTTGACGAGTTCTCTGACGAGGAGCCGCTGACCCCCGAGGAGATCGCCTCCGGCATCGTCGACATCGAGGAAGAGTGCAAGGACGAGAAGCAGCTCCGTACGGACGCCTTCAACGCCTTCATGAAGCTCACCGAGCGCGACCTCATCTCCGATGAGCCGCTGTTCCGCGAGATGACCCGTTACTACTCCATGTACTTCAAGGGTGGCATGGGTGCCGAGGCCGTCCGCGACCTGCTCGCTGCCATCGACCTTCCTTCCGAGGCCGAGAAGCTCAAGGCCATCATCGCCGACGAGGACTCCCAGAAGCAGAAGCGCGAGAAGGCCGTTAAGCGCCTCGAGGTCGTTGACGCCTTCCTGAAGGGCGGCAACAGCCCCGCGAACATGATCCTGGACGTCATCCCGGTCATCCCGCCTGATCTGCGCCCGATGGTCCAGCTCGACGGTGGCCGCTTCGCCGCGTCCGACCTCAACGACCTGTACCGTCGCGTGATCAACCGTAACAACCGACTCAAGCGCCTGCTCGACCTGGACGCCCCTGCGATCATCGTGAACAACGAGAAGCGCATGCTCCAGGAGTCCGTGGACGCCCTGTTCGACAACGGCCGTCGTGGTCGCCCGGTCTCTGGCCGTGGCGGTCGCCCGCTCAAGTCGCTCGCCGAGGCCCTCAAGGGCAAGCAGGGTCGCTTCCGTCAGAACCTGCTGGGTAAGCGTGTCGACTATTCCGGTCGTTCGGTAATCGTTACCGACCCCAAGCTGCTGCTGCACCAGTGCGGTCTGCCCAAGACCATGGCTCTGGAGCTCTTTAAGCCCTTCGTCATGAAGCGCCTGGTCGAGCTTGGCAAGGTCGAGAACATTAAGGGCGCCAAGCGCGCTATCGACCGCGGTGCCACCTTTGTGTGGGACATCCTCGAAGAGGTCATCGACGGCCGCGTCGTGCTGCTCAACCGCGCACCGACCCTGCACCGTCTGTCCATCCAGGCCTTTGAGCCGGTGCTGGTCGAGGGCAAGGCTATCCACCTGCACCCGCTGGTCTGCTCGCCCTTCAACGCCGACTTCGACGGCGACCAGATGTCTGTCCACGTGCCGCTGTCCAGCCAGGCTCAGGCCGAGGCTCGCGTGCTCATGCTCTCTGCGAACAACCTGCGCTCGCCGGCATCCGGCAAGCCTGTCAACATCCCCTCGCAGGACATGATCATCGGTGTGTACTACCTGACCCAGGTCCGCGACGGTCTGCCGGGCGAGAACCACGTGTTCTCGAGCTTCGACGACGCGCTGCACGCCTATGACTGCCGCTCCGAGGTCGACATGCAGGCCAAGATTCAGGTCCGTGTGTCCGCCGAGAACGCCAATGTCATCAACGAGGACGGCACCCGTATCTTCCGTGTCAAGAACGGCAAGAACGAGTTTGTCGACTACGACGTCACCGGCAACAAGACCGCGCGCTTCGAGACCTCTATCGGCCGCATCATCTTCAACCGCCAGTGCCTGCCCGAAGACTATGAGTTCATGAACTACAAGATGGTCAAGGGTGATGTGGCCAAGCTGGTTGCGGACTGCTGCGATCGTTACCCCGAGGCCAAGGTCGGCCCGATCCTCGACGCCATCAAGTACTCCGGCTTCCACTACGCTACCCGCGCCGGCCTCACCATCTCGGTGTGGGACGCTCTCATCCCTGCCGAGAAGCAGGGGCTGCTCGACCGCGCCCAGGCCAACGTCGACCAGATCAACGAGTACTTCGAGGAGGGCTTCATCAACGAGACGGAGCGCCACATCGAAGTCGTTAACGAGTGGACCGCTTGTACCGATAAGGTTGCAGCGCTCATGCTCGACATGTTCGACGAGGAGAACCCGCTGTACATGATGGCCGACTCCGGCGCCCGTGGTTCTAAGACCCAGCTGCGTCAGCTCGGCGGCATGCGTGGCCTGATGGCAGACATGTCCGGCGAGACGATCGACCTTCCCATTAAGGCGAACTTCCGCGAGGGCCTGCTGCCGCTCGAGTACTTCATTTCGACCTACGGCGCCCGTAAGGGCCTGGTCGATACCGCATCCCACACCTCGGACTCTGGTTACCTGACCCGTCGTCTGGTCGACGTGGCCCAGGACGTCATCGTCCGCGAGGAGGACTGCGGTACGCACGAGGGCGTCACCTACAACCTCATCATCCCCGGCACCACCGACCTCAACACCGACCTCGTCGGCCGTTGCTTCATCGAGGACGTCGTGGCTCCCGATGGCACCGTGCTCTTTGAGCAGGACGGCTACATCGAGAAGGTCGCCGACATCCAGAAGATGGTCGATGCGGGCCTCAAGAAGGTCAAGCTCCGCGCGCTGCTCACCTGCCGCTCCAAGTACGGCGTGTGCCAGAAGTGCTACGGCTGGGATCTTTCCACCCGTCGTCCGGTCGCCATCGGTACCGCGGTCGGCATTATTGCCGCCCAGTCCATCGGCGAGCCCGGTACGCAGCTTACGATGCGTACCATTCACTCCGGCGGCGTCGCTGGCGTCGACGATATTACGCAGGGTCTGCCTACGGTCAGCCGTATGTTCGATATCGTCGGCAACGTCAACGAGAAGATCCTGGGTCGCGAGGCCGAGCTGGCTCCGTACTCCGGTCACCTCTCGATCAAGCCCGAGAAGTCCGAGTACGTGCTGACGCTCACCGACTCCGAGGATCACACCCGTGTCCTCGACGAGCGTCGCGTCCCCGCTTCGGTGCGCTTCATGCCCGAGATCGAGGACGGCTGCGAGGTTCGCGCCGGCGACCAGATCACCAAGGGCTTCGTCAACTTCCGCAACCTGCGCAAGCTGACCGACATCGAGTCGACGATGCACACCTTCGTCGAGAGCGTCAAGGACGTCTACACCAGCCAGGGCGTCGACCTGAACGACAAGCACATCGAGGTGCTCGCACGTCAGATGCTGCGTCGCGTTCAGATCACCAACCCCGGCGACTCCAAGTACCTGCTTGGTCAGTACGTCGACCGCTACGAGTTCGCCGACGAGGTCGAGCGCGTTGCCCGTCTGGGCGGTCAGGCTCCCGTGGCCGAGCCCGTCATCCTGGGTACGCTCAAGGTCGCGTCCAACATCGACTCCTGGCTGTCGAGCGCTTCGTTCATCCGCACCGCCGGCGTCCTTACCGAGGCTGCCATCGAGGGCAAGGTCGACCACCTGCTCGACCTTAAGTCCAACGTCATCGTCGGTAAGAAGATCCCGGCTGGTACTGGCCTCAAGCCGTACGCCAACGCCAAGCTGACGTATCGCACGGCCGACGGCTATGTCGACATCGACGGTCCGGCTTCGCCCAACGCCAAGTCGCTGCCCGAGTGGGCTCCTGTGGAGCTCAAGGACCTGGACGAGCAGCTCCCGCAGCAGCTCGATTGGGCCGGCTACGACGAGTTCGGCGGTGCTGACGGTTCGTTCACCCGCAACGGCCACACCATCTCTGCCGAGAAGGCTCGCCTGTACCTGTTCGACGACCTGGGCGTGTCGCAGCGCTGGACCAACAAGTTCAGCGAGGTCGGCATCGAGACGGTCGGCGACCTGGTTGGCAAGTCCGAGGAGGATCTGCTGCGCATCGATGGCATCGGTGCCAAGGCGATCGAGGAGCTCCGTGACGGCCTGGAGGCCCACGACCTGCTCTACATCCTCGAGAACAACGACGACGTTGCCGACGAGGAAGACCTCTCGCAGCTGCTGCAGATGGTCTTTAGCCCCGACGGTCCGGACGACATCCTGCTGGGCACCTCTGCCACGCCGACGCATCACGCCGACGCCGACGAGGAGCTCCTGGGCGCCCCGATCGACGACAAGAAGGCTCCTGCCAACGGTGCCATCAACGAGGACATGGCTTCCCTCGACGAGCTGCTCAACCAGCTCGTAGACACCGACGACGCCGAAGAGGCCAAGGACAACGACGAGGAGTAACTAGTTCCGCCGTTCTAACGAACGGCGGCGACCTCCGTCGCTGCGCGGCCCCCAGAGCTACAATCTGTCATTCAAAAGGCAGGGCATGACCAAAAGGTCAATGCCCTGCCTTTTTCATACCACCTTGTATGCTCTGGGGGCCGCTCGCTTGCGTATGCTCAACCTGTTGCGTTTCAGTTATCCGCTCATGATCCCTTGGGGACGGAGGAAAACGGATCATTTTGAGGCCGATTTCGGAAGTGCGGGGAAAAATGCGGAATCTCCGACCACACCGGTATTATGACCCCTGTTTACCTGCGGTTTTGTTGTCAAAAATGACGGCATGGTCGAAGGTTTCCGATTTTTCCCCGCACTTCCGAATTGAGGGAGGCATCGGGAGCGTCTCGATTTCGGAAGTATGCGGCAAAATCTCGATAGGCCGACCACACCGCATATGCCCAAGCGCTCTACCTGCGCGTTTGTTATTACGAAACCCTTGTGTGCTCGGCAAGTCCAGAATTTACCGCATACTTTCGAAAACGCAGCCGATTTCCATGCGACAGACGGGAGCAGGTCGTCACTGGAGCGCGATGTTTCCCCAGATAAAACCGACCAAAATAAACCTGTCCCTTTTTTGGCAGGTAACGTTGCCCTGACGAGCACGTCGGATTCCCGGGCCGGGATGCCGGCGGTTTAAATTTGTCGCGAGTTCCGCACGAGCCGGAGGCCACTTAATGTGGCCTCCGTGCGAGTCAGGACTGTAGAGCAGCAAACTTAACCCCTGTGCCGCCCGGCCTGGGAATCCGCCCCCGCGCACAGAAGGGGATTCCTTTTGTGTAGGCTTTGCGGAAATGTGGCTATTTTAGGATACGCCCGGCGGCGTGGTCTGTTGACGGCACAGCTAACGGCACGTATCCTATCGAACTGCGTGTTTCGTAGGGGGATGCTGACCCCTCGATTCAAGCCGTTGCACTTTACAGAAAGCTGGAATCATTCGAGAAGGAGTACGCTTTGCCTACTATTAACCAGCTGGTTCGCCAGGGCCGTCGTTCCGTGCCCAAGAAGTCCAAGAACGCTGCTCTGCAGCACAACTCCCAGAAGCGCGGCGTGTGCACCCGCGTCTTCACCACGAGCCCCAAGAAGCCGAACTCGGCTCTTCGTAAGGTTGCCCGTGTTCGCCTTGTCAACGGCATCGAAGTTACTGCTTACATCCCGGGTGAGGGCCACAACCTGCAGGAGCACTCCATCGTGCTCGTCCGCGGCGGTCGTGTCCGTGACCTCCCTGGTGTCCGTTATCACGTCATCCGTGGCGCCTACGACGCTGCTCCGGTCCAGAACCGTATGCAGGCCCGTTCCAAGTACGGTGCTAAGCGCCCTAAGGCTAAATAAGCCAGATAACGTTTTGATACTTTCGCCGTGTGCCGCCTAAGCGCCGCACGGTAGACACTTAAGGAGATTTCACATGCCGCGTCGTGCAGCAGCTAATCGTCGTGAGGTTCAGCCTGACGCCGTTTACAACAACCGCCTGGTGACTCAGCTCATCAACAAGGTCCTTCTTGACGGCAAGAAGGCCACCGCTGAGCGCATCGTTTACACCGCTTTCGAGATCGTTGCCGAGAAGTCCGAGGGTGGCGACGCTCTCGCTACCTTCAAGAAGGCTATGGACAACGTCAAGCCCACGCTCGAGGTTAAGCCCAAGCGTGTCGGTGGCGCTACCTATCAGGTCCCGATGGAGGTCAACTCCCGTCGTTCCACCGCTCTGGGTATCCGCTGGATCGTCAACTTCTCCCGTGCTCGCAAGGAGAAGACCATGGCCGAGCGTCTCGCTAACGAGATCCTCGACGCTTCCAACGGCCTGGGCGCTTCCGTCAAGAAGCGTGAGGACGTCTTCAAGATGGCCGAGGCCAACCGCGCGTTCTCTCACTATCGTTGGTAAGTTAAGGTAAGGAACTAACATGGCTAAGCCTAAGTACAAGCTTTCCGATACCCGTAACATCGGCATCATGGCCCACATCGATGCTGGTAAGACCACCACGACCGAGCGTATTCTTTACTACACCGGTAAGACTCACAAGATCGGTGAGGTCCATGAGGGCGCTGCCACCATGGACTGGATGGTTCAGGAGCAGGAGCGCGGCGTAACCATTACCTCCGCTGCTACCACGTGCTTCTGGAACAAGGACGGCAAGGACTACCGCATCCAGATCATCGACACCCCGGGCCACGTTGACTTCACCGCCGAGGTCGAGCGCTGCCTGCGCGTCCTCGATGGCGCTGTCGCCGTCTTCGACGCCGTTGCCGGCGTTCAGCCCCAGTCTGAGACCGTTTGGCGTCAGGCTTCTACCTTCAACGTTCCCCGCATCGCCTTCATCAACAAGTATGACCGCGTGGGCGCTGACTTCTTCAACGCTATCGAGACCATGAAGGATCGTCTCGACGCTAACGCCGTGGCCGCTCAGGTCCCGATGGGCGCCGAGGACAACTTCTGGGGCGTCATCGACCTGGTCACCATGACTGCATGGGACTTTAAGGCCGACGAGAAGGGCATGACCTACCCCGAGCCGATGGACGAGATCCCGGCTGAGTTCGCCGACATCGCTGCCACCAAGCGCGAGGAGCTCCTCGACGCTGCTGCCAGCTTTGACGACGAGCTCATGGAGAAGATCCTCATGGAGGAGGACTTCACCGTCGAGGAGCTCAAGGCTGCTCTGCGTAAGGGCGTTCTGGCCAACGAGCTCAACCTCGTCTTCGTGGGCTCCGCCTACAAGAACAAGGGCGTCCAGGAGCTGCTCGACGCTGTCGTCGACTACCTGCCCAGCCCGCTCGACGTCGAGGCCGTCACCGGTACCGATCCGGACACCGGCGAGGAGATCCAGCGTCATCCTTCCTTCGACGAGCCCTTCTCCGGCCTGGTCTTCAAGATCATGACCGACCCGTTCGTCGGTAAGCTCACCTACGTCCGCGTTTACTCCGGCCGCGCCGAGTCCGGCTCCTACGTGGTCAACGCTTCCAACGGTCAGCGCGAGCGCCTCGGCCGCATCCTCGAGATGAACGCCGCCGAGCGTATCGACCGTGACGACGCTGCCGCCGGCGACATCGTCGCTTGCGTCGGCTTCAAGAACTCCACCACCGGTGACACCCTGTGCGCCGAGGGCAAGGAGATCGTCCTCGAGAAGATCGAGTTCGCTAAGCCCGTTATCGACGTTGCCATCGAGCCCAAGACCAAGGCCGAGCAGGACAAGATGTCCCTGGCTCTGACCAAGCTCGCCGAGGAGGACCCGACCTTCCAGGTGTCCACCAACCACGAGACCGGCCAGACCATCATCGCCGGCATGGGCGAGCTGCACCTCGAGATCATCGTCGACCGTCTGCTCCGCGAGTTCAAGGTTGACGCTAACGTTGGTAAGCCCCAGGTCGCCTACCGCGAGACCGCTGGTCACGACGTCGAGAAGGCTGAGGGCAAGTTCGTCCGTCAGTCCGGTGGTCGCGGTCAGTACGGCCACGCCGTCATCAAGCTCGAGAAGATGGAGGAGGGCTTCGGCTACGAGTTCGTCAACGCTATCGTCGGCGGCGTCGTGCCCAAGGAGTACATCCCGTCCATCGACAAGGGCATCCAGGAGGCCCTGAACACCGGTGTTATCGCCGGCTTCCCGGTCCTCGACGTCAAGGTCACCCTGTTCGACGGTTCTTACCACGAGGTCGACTCCTCCGAGGCCGCCTTCAAGATCGCCGGTTCCATGGCTATCAAGGACGCCCTCAAGAAGTCCGATCCGCAGCTGCTCGAGCCGATCATGGCTGTCGAGGTCGAGACCCCCGAGCAGTACATGGGCGACGTTATGGGCAACCTCTCCGGTCGCCGCGGCAAGATCGAAGGCATGGAGGATCGCAAGAACAGCAAGCTCATCCGTGCCAAGGTGCCGCTGGGCGAGATGTTCGGTTACGCTACCGACCTTCGCTCCCAGACCCAGGGCCGTGCATCCTACACGATGCAGTTCGACTCTTATGAGCCCGCGCCCAAGTCCATCGTGGACGAGGTCATGAGCAAGAACGCCTAAGTTCGAGCTCCCTGTTACGTAATCCGCGAGAACATCTCTCGCACTCTTTGGAGGTTTAAGTTGGCTACCCAGAAGATCCGCATTCGCCTCAAGGGCTATGATCACGAGGTCGTCGATCAGTCCGCGAAGCTCATCGTCGAGACCGCTCAGAAGACCGGCGCTCGCGTTTCCGGTCCTGTCCCCCTGCCCACCGAGCGCAATCTGTACACGGTTATCCGCTCGCCGCACGTGAACAAGGACTCCCGTGAGCAGTTCGAGATGCGCACCCACAAGCGCCTCATCGACATCCTCGACCCCACCTCGGGCACCGTTGATTCGCTCATGCGTCTCGACCTCCCCGCTGGCGTCGACATCGACATCAAGCTCTAAGCGATATCGCTCATAGCTTACAGGGCCCCGCTGCCATTACGGTAGCGGGGCTCTTTTGTTTTGCATGATGGCCTTGGGGGACCGGGTAATGCTGTCGAGCGGGTGGCTGTGGCGCCTTATTTACCCATGGGACGCAGCGATGCCTCCTCAAAATGGAAGGATTGCAAGCCGTCTTCAGTTTCGATACACGCGCGACCAAAGGCATCGACCGTTTGAAAGATGCCACGCGCCAGCTCGTCACCGGCAGGGGAACGGGCGATAACGTGCTTCCCAATCCAATTGAGATGAGCGACATAATCATCGTGGACGGGCGCAATCGGACCAGCGTCTTCTTCCATGGCGTTGAGCAGATCTGCCCACGCGTCCACAGCGTTTACGACGGTGTGATAGACCTCCTTGAGCAGCACATCGACGGCTGGAACGTTCTCGTTGAGGTCCGAGAGGCCGATTGCCGGCAGGCCGCCATCGGGGACCTCAGAGGGCGTGTAGTTCACGTTGACGCCAATGCCGCAGGCGGCGAAGGGCTGGCCTTTGTTGTCGCGAGCCGCCTCAACCAGGATGCCACCGAGCTTGCGCTCTCGCGCGACGAGGTCGTTGGGCCATTTGAGATCGATCTCGGTTGCGAGGCCCTGCTTCTCAAGGGTTTTGAGCACCGCAAGGCCACATACCGCGGCGAGTCCGGAGTACTTGGCAGGGTTGACGTTTGGGCGCACTACGATGGAGAGCAGTAGGTTTCCCACCGTCGAGTCCCATTTGTGGCCACGTCGTCCACGACCGGCAGTTTGTGCGCGGGCGGCAAGGCCGGTGCCGTGGGGCGCCCCCAGCTTTCCTGCTTCGAGCAGGTCATCGTTGGTCGAACCGGTTATATCGACCACCGTCAAACGAGCATCCATAACGGCTGCTACCTCCTTAATAAACAAAGCAATCATGCCATGGTGTCGAGCGATAGACACAATGTGAAGCCTTTGTCGCATTTGGACAATTTAATGTTAACACGTCAACAAAGCAAAGAATGCGCTATCCTCTCTTGGTCGATGTAAACACGTCAACAACTCAAAGGAGGTTAGTGATGGGTTTCACGATACTGGGAACGGGCTCGGCACTTCCCAAGCGCAGTGTTTCCAATGACGAGCTGTCCGAGTTCCTCGATACCTCGGATGAGTGGATTTTTACCCGCACAGGCATCAAGAGCCGTCATGTGTGCACCACCGAGTCACTCGACGACCTTGCCGTGGCAGCGAGCGAGCAAGCGCTCCAGGCATCCGGAATAGACGCGAGCCAGCTGGACCTTATCGTCTGCTCGACGACGACAGGCGACCATCTCGTTCCCGCTGAAGCGTGCGCCGTTGCCGAGCGCTTAGGCGCCACATGTCCTGCCTTCGACGTCTCGGCAGCCTGTGCCGGCTTTGTATTTGCGCTCGATGTCGCCGAGGGCTATATCGCCCGCGGTCGCGCCAGGCACGTACTTGTCGTTGCCGCCGAGCAGATGACGCGTGCGCTCGACTGGACCGACCGCGCGACGTGCGTGCTCTTTGGTGATGGCGCGGGCGCTGCGGTCATAGAGGCTGGGGGAGAGAATCCCCTTGCTGTTGAGCTTTCGACGTCGCCTGACGTCGAAACACTGCGCGTCCCCGGATTGGCGGGCTCCTCGCCGTATAAGACGGCGCAGGACCGCGAAAGCGTGCTTTCTATGAACGGCCGTCGCGTCTTCAAGTTTGGCGTCAATGCCATCTGCGACACGGTCAACAAGCTCGCCTGCGACGCGAGCATCGCGGTCGAGGACATCGACCACTATGTATTCCATCAGGCCAACGAACGAATCTTGAGCCAGGCGGTCAAGCGCTTGGGTGTTCCGGACGACCGCGTGGTTCGCACGTTGCGCGAGACCGGCAATATCTCGAGCGCTTGCATTCCGCTTGCCCTCGACCGGCTGGCAAACTCCGGTGCGCTTTGCCCGGGCGACACGATCGCCTTGGTTGGATTTGGCGCCGGCCTGGATATAGGTGGCTACCTGCTTCGTTGGAAGTAGTTGCACATAGGAAATAAAAACGCCCCAGGGCACAAACAAAGGAGAACTACCATGGCAGATCAGAAGACCTTCGAGCGCGTTTGCGACGTTATCCGCGAGACCGCCGGCCTTGACGATGTCGAGATGAAGCCCGAGTCCACGCTCGAGGAGATTGGCCTCGACAGCCTGGGTACCGTCGAGATCCTCGTCGCCGTCGAGGACGAGTTTGGCATTCAGCTCGATACCGAGGAGAACCCCAAGACGGTCGGCGAGTTCGTCGATACGGTCGAGGCGGCATTGGAGAAGTAGTAATGCTCAAGACTCCTCTCTGCGACCTGCTCGGCATCGAAAAGCCCGTGTTTCAGGGCGGCATGGCCTGGATTGCCGACGCCTCGCTGGCATCCGCTGTGTCCGAGGCGGGTGGCCTAGGCATCATCGCGGCTATGAACGCCGATGCCAACTGGCTACGCGATCAGATCCACGAGCTGCGCGCCAAGACGGATAAGCCCTTTGGCGTCAACGTGATGCTCATGAGCCCGTTTGTCGACGAGGTGGCACAGGTTGTGATCGACGAGCGGGTGCCTGTTGTCGTGACGGGTGCCGGCAATCCCACCAAGTACATGAAGGCCTGGAGCGACGCGGACATCAAGGTCATTCCCGTCGTTGCTTCGGTGGCGCTGGCGCGTCTCGTGGCACGTCGCGGGGCTACCGCGGTGGTTGCCGAGGGCACCGAATCGGGCGGCCATATTGGCGAGACCTCGACGATGGCGCTCGTCCCGCAGGTTGTCGATGCGGTCGATATCCCCGTTGTGGCGGCAGGCGGTATTGCCGATGGCCGCGGCGTGGCAGCTGCCTTTATGTTGGGCGCCGTTGGCGTCCAGGTGGGCACGCGCTTTTTGGTTGCAAATGAGTGCACCGTATCCGAGCAGTACAAAGAGCTGGTGCTCAAGGCGGGCGACACGTCGACGCGTGCGACTGGTCGCTCGACGGGGCATCCGGTTCGCGCCCTCAAGAGCCCCTTCACCAACGCCTACGCCAAGAGCGAGGCGGCGGGCGCAAGTGCCGAGGAGCTCGGGGCCATGGGCACGGGCGCCCTTCGCAAGGCCGCCAAGGACGGCAATTACGAGGAGGGTTCGTATTTGTGCGGACAGATTGCCGGCATGGTCAACGAGCGCCAGAGCGCACGCGAAATCGTCGACGACCTGGTCGATGGCGCCGAGCACGTCCTGAAGGGTGCGTCCGCATGGGTAGCGTAGCGTTTCTATTTGCCGGCCAGGGTGCCCAACATCCCGCGATGGGCGTCGACCTCATCGAAGCATCGCCGGCGGCTGCCGAGGTGTTCGCCATTGCCAACGAGGTGCGCCCAGGGACCAGCGAGCAGTGCCGGAGCGCCTCCAAGGAGGAGCTCTCGCAGACCGAGAACACGCAGCCTTGCGTGTTCGTGCACGACTTGGCTGTCGCCGTCGCCCTGCGCGAGCGCGGCGTGGTGCCTGCCGCCTGTGCGGGATTCTCACTGGGCGAGGTCGCTGCACTCACCTTTGCGGGGGCATTCGATACGCGAGCGGGTTTTGAGCTCGTGTGTGAGCGCGCGGCATTGATGGCCACGGCGGCCGAGCGTCACCCCGGCGGCATGCGCGCCGTCATCAAGCTCGATGCGGCGCAGGTCGAGGGCCTGGCAAAACAGGCAGGCGAGGATTGCTGGCCGGTCAACTATAACAGCCCCCAGCAGACGGTTGTGGCCGGAGCGCCCGATGCGTTGCAGACCCTCGACGTCCTGGTAAAAGAGGCTGGCGGTCGCGCCATGAAGGTCGCGGTGTCGGGTGCATTCCATAGCCCCTATATGGCCGAGGCGACCTGTGGCCTTGCTGCATATATCGAGGCCGGTCACGCGCCGTCCCCGCTGCTGATTCCGGTCATGGCAAATATGACAGCGGCGCCCTATCCGGCCGACCCACAGGCGGCATCGGAGGTGCTGGCCAACCAGGTGAGTCATGCCGTGCGCTGGGTCGACACGCTGCATGCCCTGCAGGATCAAGGCATCGACACGTTTATTGAGGTCGGCCCTGGCAAAACGCTGTCGGGCTTGGTCAAGCGTACGCTGAGCGACGTTCGCGTGTATTCGTGCGAAACGGCCGAGCAGGTCGCAGCTATTGCCGACGAGCTCGCATAGTCCACAGAGCTGTAACCCGAAAGGAATGACATGGGCAACTTGAACAACGGCGCGCTCGAGCGCAACGACTCACGTCGCGTGGCACTTGTCACAGGCGCCTCGCGCGGTATCGGCCGTGCTTGTGCCGTGGGCCTGGCGGAGGATGGCTACGATATCGCCGCCGTCTATGCCGGCAGCGTCGATGCGGCGCGCGAGACATGCGAAGCCTGTGAGGCGGCTGGCGCCACGGCGCGCGCATATCAATGTGACGTGGCCGACCCCGATGCCGTCAACGCGTGCGTGGAGACGGTCCTGAGTGACTTCGGCTCAATCTGGGCGCTCGTCAACAATGCCGGCATCACGCACGACGGCCTGCTCATGCGTATGGGCGACGATGCCTTCGACCGCGTGCTCGATGTCAATCTCAAGGGCACGTTCAACACGACGCGCGCGCTCACCAAGACCTTTATGCGCCAGCGCGGCGGTTGCGTCGTCAACATGAGCTCGGTCGTGGGCCTGATGGGCAACGCCGGGCAGGCCAACTACGCTGCTTCTAAGGCGGGCGTGATAGGGCTTACCAAGGCGGTGGCGCGCGAGCTTGCGCCTCGCGGCGTGAGGGTTAATGCGGTCGCCCCCGGGTTTGTCGAGACAGATATGACGGCAAAGCTCTCGGAGAAGGTGCGCGCGGCAACCGAGGAGCAGATTCCCCTTAAGCGCATGGCGCGCCCCGAGGAAGTGGCTGGCGTGGTGCGCTTTTTGGCGAGTGATGCGGCTGCCTACATTACGGGTGAGGTCGTACGCGTCGACGGCGGAATGGCGATGTAGAAACCAGGGCCGAAGAACGGCTTGGATGAGGAGACCATGATGGAACAGAGAGTTGCAATCACCGGCATCGGTGCCGTGTCGCCGCTCGGCAACACCGCGCTTGCCACCTGGGCGGCCATGTGTGCCGGGACCTGTGGCATCGGCCCGATTACGCACTTCGATACGGATGCGTTTGCCGTCAAGGTGGCGGCCGAGGTCAAGGGCTTTGACGGCAACGACTACTTTGGCAAGCACGATGCCAAGCACCTGGACCCCTGCGTTCAGTTTGCACTGGCGGCGTCGGACGAGGCCATGCACGATGCGGGCTTTGATGTCGAAGGCGCCATCGATCGCGAGCGCCTGGGCGTCTACGTGGGTTCAGGCGTGGGCGGCATGCAGACGCTCGTCGACAACGTCCACACGATCGCCGATCGTGGGCCCCGCCGCGCATCGCCTTACATGATTGCGATGATGATCCCCAACATGGCTTCGGGCAATATCGCGATTCGCCATAAGGCAAAGGGACCGACCCTGCCCGTCGTGACTGCTTGCGCGACCTCGGCCCATGCGGTGGGCGAGGCGTTCCGCGCCATCAAACACGGCTATGCCGACGCGATCCTCGCGGGCGGTGCCGAGGCGGCCATTATCCCCGATGCTGTTGCAGGCTTTACGTCCTGCCGCGCATTGACCACCAACCCCGATCCCGCGACGGCCTGCCGCCCGTTCGACGCAGACCGCGATGGCTTTGTGATGGGTGAGGGCGCCTGCGTGCTGGTACTCGAGAGCATGGAGCATGCGCGGGCGCGCGGTGCGCACATTTATGCCGAGGTCGTGGGCTACGGCAACACCGATGATGCCTATCACATTACGAGCCCCGACCCCGATGCCGCCGGCATTGCCCGTGCGATATCGCTGGCGGTAGCCGAGGGCGACGTCAAGCCTTCCGAGGGTCTCTACATCAACGCCCACGGCACCTCGACCAAGCTCAACGATTCGTCCGAGACGACAGGCATTAAGCGGGCGCTCGGCGAGGACGCGGCACGCGCCGCGCACGTCTCGTCGACCAAGTCGATGACCGGGCACATGATCGGTGCCACGGGTGCCATCGAGGTCATGGCCTGTGCCATGGCGCTCGAGCAGGGCGTGGTGCCCCCGACCATTAACTACCACACGCCCGATCCCGCCTGCGATCTTGATTACACGCCCAATCGCGCGGTTCGCGCCGACCTTACCTGGGCGCTTTCGACCAACCTGGGCTTTGGCGGGCACAACGCCGCCATCGCGCTGCGTAGATATACGAGGAGCTAGAGCATGGATTCTAAAAGACTTGCCGAGATAGCCGATGTGATGGAGGACCGCGGCCTCACGCGCGTGCGCGTTGAGGAGCCCGATGGCACCGCGGTCGAGCTCGAGCGCGCGAGCGCCGCGCAGCCGGTTGCCGTGCCCATGCCTATGCCGGGTGCCGTGGCTGCCCCGGCAGTGGCTCCTGTCGCTATGCCTGCCGCCGCAACGGAACCTGCCGCGCAGGCACCTGCCGCCGCGCCGGAGCCCAAGGGCACCGAGGTGACCGCTCCCATGGTCGGCGTTTTCTATGCTGCCCCGGCGCCTGGCGACGAGCCGTTTGTGCACGTGGGCTCCAAGGTCAAAGCCGGCGAGACCCTCTGCATCATCGAGGCCATGAAGGTTCTCAACGAGGTGACGGCAGAGGCGGATGGCGAGGTGCTCGAGATCTGCGTGGCCGACGGCGACCTCGTGGAGTTCGGCAGCTGCCTCATGAGGATCGGATAGGTGATATCCATGAACAAAGAAGAGCTCAAGAAGCTGTTGCCGCATCGCGAGCCGATGCTTTTGCTCGACGAAGCCGAGCTGGTGGGCGACGAGGCCCACGGCAAGATCACGATTAC
Organism: uncultured Collinsella sp.; assembly: GCA_934654775.1. GTDB lineage: Bacteria > Actinomycetota > Coriobacteriia > Coriobacteriales > Coriobacteriaceae > Collinsella. The sequence goes on along the minus strand of CAKUGR010000001.1, from coordinate 33,748 downwards.
GGGCGACGAGTACTTTTTGCAGGGGCATTTTCCGGGAAACCCGGTCGTTCCCGGCGTGATTCAGTGCGAGATGCTCGCCCAGAACTGCTGCGTGCTGCTGATGGGCGATGAGGAGGCGCGCGGCGCGACGCCGTTCTATACGAGTCTGGACAAGGTGCGCTTTAAGCGTCCGGTACGCCCGGGCGACACGGTGGACCTGGTGTGCTCCATCACGCGTGCGCGCGGGCCGTTCCGCTTTGCGACGGGTACTGCGAGCGTCAACGGTGAGGTGTGCTGCCGCGCCGATATGTCCTTTGCACTCATGCACGAAAGTTAAGGAAGGCTTCATGTTCGACAAAGTGCTCATCGCCAACCGCGGCGAAGTCGCGGTCCGTGTTATCCGCGCGTGCCGCGATATGGGCATCAAGACCGTCGCCGTCTACTCCACGGCCGATGCGGACGCGCTGCACGTGCAGCTTGCCGACGAGGCGTATTGCATCGGCGGCCCGCGTCTTGCCGAGAGCTACCTCAACGACGATGCTGTGCTCACCTGTGCCGTGAAGTCGGGAGCTAAGGCAATTCATCCCGGCTATGGCTTTTTCTCTGAGAAGGCGAGCTTCGTGCGCGACTGCGACAAGTACGGTCTGGCGTTTGTCGGTCCCTCGGCCGAGGTCATCGACAGCATGGGCGACAAGGACGCCGCACGTCGAACGGCTGCCGCGGCGGGCGTGCCCATCGTTCCGGGCTGTGATTTGCTCAAAAGCCCCGAGGAGGCAACGGCCGAGGCCGAGCGCATCGGCTGCCCCGTGCTCATCAAGGCGCGCGCGGGCGGCGGCGGTCGCGGTATTCGCAAGGTCGAGCGCGTGGAAGATGCGGCAAAGGCGTTCATCGAGGCGCGTGCCGAGGGCGAGGCCGTTTTTGGCGACGGCGAGTGCTACATGGAGAAGTTCGTCGCGCCGGCGCACCACGTCGAGGTGCAGATTATGGCCGATAAGCAGGGCCATGTGTTTTCGCTCGGCGAGCGTGAGTGCTCGGTGCAGCGCCGCAACCAAAAGCTGATCGAGGAGAGCCCCGCGCCGTGCCTCGACGGACGCGATGATATTCGCGCGCGCATGCACAAGGCCGCGCGCGACCTGGCTCGTGCCGTTGGCTATGAGGGCGCTGGCACCATTGAGTTTCTGTACTCAGATGACGGCAATTTCTACTTTATGGAAATGAACACGCGTTTGCAGGTGGAGCATCCGGTTACGGAGTTTGTGACCGATACCGACCTGGTTAAGTGGCAGCTGCGTGTGGCTGCCGGCCAGCCTCTGCCCTTTGAGCAGGAGGACATGCCAGTCCGCAATCACGCCATGGAGTGCCGCATCAATGCCGAAACGCCGGACTTTCTACCGTCATGCGGAACGGTCACCGCGTTGCGTGTGCCGGGTGGTCCGCGCGTGCGCTGGGATTCCGCCATGTTTACCGGAGCGAAAGTTCCGCCGTACTACGACTCCATGCTCGGCAAGCTCATCGTGTGCGCGCCCACGCGTGACGGCGCCATTCGCAAGATGCGCTCGGCCCTGGGCGAGCTCGTGATTGAGGGCGTGAGCGAAAACAGCGAGCTTCAGCTCGACGTGCTGGCAAACGACGAGTTCTTGTCGGGCATGTATCACACCGATCTGATGGGGCATCTCTATGCTGATGAATAGAAAAGCGAAGACGGTCAATGTCCTTGAGGGGCCGATGACCGAGTCATGCGCCGAGTTTCCCGCGCGCCACGTGTTTATCAAGTGCCCGGAGTGCCGCCGTGTGATCGATGAGGCACGCCTGCACGACAACCTCGAGGTCTGCCTTCGTTGCGGCAAACACTTTCGCGTGAGCGGTCGCGCGCGCATGCGCATGACGGTCGACGCGGGTACCTTTGAGGAGTGGGATGCCGAACTGGCGTCAGAGGACTTCCTCTCGTTTCCCGGCTATGCCGACAAGCTCAAGAGCGTGAGCGAGCGTTCGGGCGAGCGCGATGCCGTCGTGTGCGGTAGGGGTAAAATCTGCGGCTGCGATACCGCGCTCTTCTTTATGGATGCCAACTTTATGATGGGCTCGATGGGCTCCGTGGTGGGCGAGAAGATCTGTCGCACATTTGAGCGTGCGACCGAGCTGGGATTGCCGGTTGTCGGCTTTACCGTTTCGGGCGGCGCGCGCATGCAAGAGGGTGTGACGTCGCTTATGCAGATGGCCAAGATTTCTGCGGCGGTTAGGCGCCACAGCGAGGCGGGCGGTCTGTATATCACGGTGCTCACCGACCCCACGACCGGAGGCGTAACCGCGAGCTTTGCCATGGAGGGCGATATTATCTTGGCCGAGCCCGATGCCCTGACGGCATTTGCCGGCCCGCGCGTGATCGAGCAGAACATGCACAAACGCCTGCCCAAGGGATTCCAGCGCTCCGAGTTTTTGTTGGAGCACGGCTTTTGCGATGCCGTTGTTCCGCGTGGCGAGATTGCGCTCACGGTAGGCGAGCTGCTGGCGCTGCACGAAGGGCACGCGCCCGTCCTGGGGGCACCGCATGAGATCGTGCATACGGGTCGCCGCGGCAAAAAGTTGGGACACTTGTTTAAGCGCTCGGCCGCACCAAAAACCGCGCTCGAGATTGTCAAGCAGACTCGCTCGGCGAACCGCGCCACGGCAGGTGAGATGATCTCGCTGGGCCTGGATGGATTTGTGGAGCTGCACGGGGACCGCTACTTTGGCGACGACGCTGCTGTGGTGGCTGGCATTGGCTGGAAAGACGGACGCCCCGTAACGGTCATCGCCATCGAGCGCGGCACCACGACCAAAGAGCGCATGCGTCGCAACTTTGGTATGGCACATCCCGAGGGCTACCGCAAGGCACGTCGCCTGATGCACCAAGCCGAGAAATTTGGCCGACCGGTTCTGTGCCTGGTCGATACTTCGGGCGCGTTTTGCGGCATCGGTGCCGAGGAACGCGGCCAGGGCGAGGCGATTGCCCAGAATCTCATGGAGATGAGCGGCCTTAAGACGCCGATTGTCTCGGTGGTGACAGGCGAGGGTGGCTCTGGTGGCGCGCTGGCGCTGTCCGTGGCCGACCGCATCCTGATGCTCTCGAGCTCGGCCTATTCGGTCGTGAGCCCCGAGGCCTGTGCGTCGATCCTGTGGAAGGATACCGACCGCGCGAATGAGGCTGCCGAAGCGCTTAAGCTCACGGCCCCCGATCTGTTGGCGCTCGGTATCATCGACGGCATTGTTGACGATAGGGGCCTGTCGCATGAGGAGATCGCCGGTGCCGTCATGTCCTCGGCATTTGATGCCTTCGATACGCTTGGGCAGCTCGACGACGCGACCCTCACAAACCTCCGCTACGAAAAGTACCGCGCAATCGGTCGGTACCGCACGATGTGACAAAGGGGCAGTCCGCATGTCACATTGGGAAAGGCGTTCCATGTCACAAGTTTCTAACATCTCGTTTACAACGACGGTTTCATCAAACGCCATGGCCGTGGTGGACTATCTGTCCAAAAGCATGATGTCGGCGCTGCCCTTTATTGTCTGCGCGGCGTTGTTTCGCACTGTCGCCGTCATTATGGGCGAAGGCATGCTGGGCCTGTGGTCTGCCGATTCCGAAATCTATCGCCTGTTCTACAGTTGGCTTTATAACGCCGGCTACTACTTCTTGCCCATTTATCTTGGTTGGGCGGCCGCCCGCCAGCTCGGTTGCTCGGAGCAGCTGGGCATGATGCTGGGCGGCGTATTGATTGCGCCCGATCTGCTTAAGCTCGTCGATGCCGCATCGACGATGGGGGCATCGATGACTTCCGTGTATGGCCTGCTTCCCGCGCCGGTCAACGATTACACGACGACTGTTATTCCGGTTCTCATTTCGGTGCCCGTGCTATGGCAGGTGGAGTGTTTCTTTCAGCGCGTTATCCCCAAGGCCGTGGCGTTTTCGTTCGTTCCGTTTGCAACCATGCTTGTCATGGTTCCGGTTTCGCTGTGTATTACGGCGCCGGCGGGCAGCTATCTAGGCATGCTGTTGGGCCAGCTTATGTTTATGCTTTGCAATTCCGGTGGCATCGTGTCGCTGCTCACGCTCATGGGGCTTGCCGCGGGCTGGGAGTTCCTAAAGATCGCGGGCGTCAGCAACGTCGTCCTATCGCTCGCCTATGCGCAGTTTATGAGTGTGGGAACGGATTCGTGCATCCTGATCGCCGCGACGATGACAACGTTTGCCGTTTGGGGCATGCCCTTTGGCGCGTCGCTCCGCGTTGCGGATAAGGACGAGAAGGCGCTCATGCTGGGCTATTCAATCTCGGGTGTTCTTGGTGGCGTAAGCGAGCCGGCGCTGTACGGTTGCGGCTTTAAATATGGCAGGTGCCTGACGTGCATGGCCATTGGCGGCGCCGTCGGAGGCCTTGTTGCAGCCGTGGGCCACGTTACGGCCTATACCATCGGCATGACGAATGTCCTCATGGTCATTGGCTTTGCCACGGGCGGCATCTCGAACCTGCTGTGGTGCTGCGCCGCCGGCGTTGTGGCATTTGCGGTGTCTGCGGCGCTGAGCTACTGCTTTGGCGTGGTGCCGGCGAAGGGGCAGGCGGTAGAAGACGAAGCCGATTTGCCCGAAACAGTGGCGAGCGCTGCTGAAGTAAGCGCATAAACCTGTGCGACAAAGGACGATTCCTTTGTCATGTTCCAAGGCCGTGGCTCGTGTGGGTTGCGGCCTTTTTGTATCTGGAGGACAAAGTGGCTACACTACAATCCGTTTGAGCAATAGATATTATATAGGTAGTACCGTGGGGGCTGATGAAGATGGTCGAGTGGATCGTTCGTCGTGCGCAGGGCGACCGTGCGCGCGTGGGAACGTTGACGGGTGTGGTGTGTATTCTCGCCAATGTGGCATTATGCGCTGCGAAGGGTGCAATTGGCGTGCTGTCGGGATCGGTTTCGATCGTGGCGGACGCTATGAACAACCTGTCCGATGCCAGCTCGAACATCGTGAGCGTGCTGGGCTTTAAGCTGGCGGGCAAGCCGGCAGACCCCGAGCATCCATACGGACATGGCCGCTACGAGTATCTCTCGGGTCTGGTCGTGGCGGCGCTCGTGCTGTTGATCGGCCTTGAGCTTATCAAGTCCTCGGTTGAGCGCGTCATCCACCCCGAACCTGTCGAGTTCTCGCTTGCCCTGGTGGCAGTCCTTGCGCTTTCGATGGTTGTTAAGCTCTGGATGGCGGCCCTCAACCAAAAGCTCGGCGATCGCATTGAGTCCGAGACACTGCATGCGACCGCGCAGGATTCCAAGAACGATGTCCTTGCCACGGGCGCCGTGTTAGCGTGCGCAATTGTTTCGCAGGTGACGCACATCAATCTTGACGCATGGGTCGGCCTTGCCGTTGGCGCCTATATTGGCTGGAGCGGCTTTGAGCTTATCCAAGATACGGTGAGCCCGCTTTTGGGTCAGGCGCCCGACCCCAAGCTTGTCGAGCATATCCGCAGCAAGATCATGAGCTACCCTGGTGTTTTGGGCGTGCACGACCTGATGGTTCACGACTACGGCCCGGGCAGGAAGTTCGCAAGCGCTCATGCCGAGATGGCAGCCGAGGCCAGCCCGCTGGAAAGTCACGACACGCTCGATAACATCGAGCAGTCGTTTAGGAACGAAGACGGCATGATCGTCACGCTCCATTACGACCCCATCGTGACCGACGACCCCAAGGTGGCAAGCATGCGTTTGCGCATTCACGCCATGGCCCAGGAGATCGATAGCCGCCTTTCGGTTCACGACCTACGCTGTGTGCCGGGTCCTACGCACACCAACGTGATCTTTGACTGCGTGCGACCCTCGGCCTTGGCGATGAGCGCAGAGGACCTAAAGCGCGCGTTGGCGAAACGTGTCGAATCCGAATATCCCAAGTCGATTGCCAAGATCACGATCGACGAAGACTATGTCGGCCATACCCACGAGTAGGGCCGAGCCGATAAAGCAACTGATGCAGAAGGGGAGAGCATGAAGCGTCTATATCTACTCCGCCACGGTCAGACAGAATTCAACGTTAAAAAGCTGGTCCAGGGCCGTTGCGATTCTCCGTTGACCGACCTGGGCCGCAAGCAAGCGGGAATGGCGGCCGCATGGCTCAAGGACCACGGCGTCGTTCCCGACAAAGTGGTCTCTTCGCCCTTAGGCCGAGCCATGGACACGGCAAGTCTCGTCGCATGCGAGCTCCTCGGCCCGGACGCAGCAGTCGAGCCCTGCGAAGGCATCATCGAGCGCAGCTACGGCACCTTCGAAGAAGGCCCCCACGACGCGCTGCCCACCGACGTCTGGGATCCGGGCGAGGACTTAGTCCCCTTCGGAGGAGAGGGAAGCCAGGCGCTACAGGAGCGCATGGTAGGCACCCTCACCAATCTCATGGGCGCCGAGGGCATCGAAACCCTCCTAGCAGTAAGCCACGGCAGCGCCAGCCGCCAATTCATCAAGGCTGCAGCCCCAGAGGGCTTCGAGCTCCCAACAAAACTCCCCAACTGCGCCATTATGATTTTCGATTTTGATGAGGCAAAGCCACAAACAGAGGGCGAGCCAATGCAATGCAAGTTCACCCTCCAGCAAATAGTGGACCCCCAACAAAGTCATTAGCCTGAACGAGCAGAGTTAAGCAGACATCAACGTGGCGTTCCCAGTGTGCGGCGGAGGGGCGGGCCTGAGACATATTAAGGTTGTCGCGAGTTCCGCACGAACAGGAGAGCACTTAATGTGCTCTCCGTCGTGAGCAGAACTGTAGAGCAGCAACCTTAATATGTCTCAGGCCCGCCCCTCCGCCGCACACTGGGAACGTGCCACGCACTTTACCTGCGTAAACAATGTGAGTGAAATATGAATCTCGATGGATACGCCCGCAGCCGTGTATACTAAACAGCTGTGTGAAACCAGGGGAGTATTCTGACTGGACAAAATGCCTGCTTAATAGGGTTGTCAGGTAGTCCGGACGTAATACAAGGCTGGGGAGCACGTCGTGTAAGTAGTGGTCCTCTAGGGGCGTACGCTCGGTGGTGTACGCATTGTCCCAAGACCACGCGAGAGTTGGGATCATATCTTGATCAGCATGATTCTCGGCCGCAAGATTGGCATGACCCAGGTTTGGGACGAGAACGACAACGTCGTCCCCGTCACGGTCATCCAGGCTGGCCCCTGCGCTGTCTCGCAGGTTAAAACTCAGGCAACCGACGGCTATGACGCCGTCCAGATCGGTTTCGGCGACATCAAGGCCAAGAACGTGAACAAGCCCATGGCTGGTCACTTCGCCAAGGCTGGCGTCGAGCCTGTCCGCTTCCTTCGTGAGGTCCGCGTCGAGAACGGCGAGGAGCACAAGGTCGGCGAGGTCGTCACCGTCGCTGATTTCGCTGATGTCGAGAAGGTCGACGTCATCGGTACCTCCAAGGGTAAGGGCTTCCAGGGTCGCATCAAGCGCTGGGGTCAGCGCCGCGGTCCTATGACGCATGGTTCTCACTTCCAGCGTCACCCCGGTTCTATCGGTCAGTGCGCCTATCCTGCGCGCGTCCTCAAGGGCGTCAAGATGGCCGGTCACATGGGTAACGAGCGCGTTACCGTCAAGAACCTTTCCGTTGTCCGCATCGATGCCGAGCAGAACCTCATCTTGGTCAAGGGCGCTGTCCCGGGTGCCAAGAATGGTCTCGTCGCCATCCGTATGGCCTAAGGGCCCAGCCCATTTAGCCCAGCGTCATACCAAGGAGAACACTTAAATGGCAAAGTTTGAAGTAAAGAACAGCGAGGGCAAGAAGGTCGCCGAGGCCGAGCTCGCCGCTGAGGTGTACGGCATCGAGCCGAACATCCACGTTATGCACCACATCGTCAAGTGCCAGATGGCCTCTTGGCGTCAGGGCACCCAGTCTGCTAAGGGTCGCTCTGAGGTTTCCGGTGGCGGCAAGAAGCCTTGGCGTCAGAAGGGCACCGGCCGTGCCCGCCAGGGTTCCATCCGTGCTGCCCAGTGGCGTCACGGTGGCGTCGTCTTCGCCCCCAAGCCCCGTTCCTACGCTAAGCGTATGAACAACAAGGAGGTCAAGCTGGCTATGCGCTCCGCGCTGTCCGCCAAGCTGGCCGATGGCGAGCTCGTGCTCGTCGACGACTACGGCTTCGAGAAGCCTTCCACCAAGGCTGCCGTCGCCATGCTCAAGGCTCTCGGCCTTGAGGGCAAGCGTCTGACCATCATCGTTCGCGATGAGGACGTCAACGCCTACCTGTCGTTCCGCAACATTCCCAAGACGTTCATCATCACTGCCGACGAGGCCAACACCTACGATCTCGTCAACAACAACGCCGTGCTGATGCCCGCCGACATCGCCGCTCACTTCGGGGAGGTGCTTGCATAAATGACCGCCCACGAGATCATCATTCGTCCGATCGTGTCCGAGCGTTCCTTCTCCGGCATGGAGCTGAACAAGTACACGTTCGAGGTCGCCAAGGATGCTAACAAGTATCAGATCAAGGACGCTGTCGAGGAGATCTTCGGCGTCAAGGTCGTTCGCGTGAACACCCTGACGGTCAAGCCCAAGACCAAGCGCGTGCGCTATGTCGCCGGCAAGACCCGTTCTTGGAAGAAGGCCATCGTCACGCTGGCCGAGGGCGACACCATCGAGGTCTTTGGCAACCAGGCCTAAGACTCGCTGCTGTTGAGTGAGCTCATGCCTCCCAAATAGGGGAGGCGAGAGCTCAAGGTTTTGGGCGTATTAAATGGACACGCCCGGAACCGTGTATACGTCCGGTGTCATCGCACCCGAGGCAGAACCTCGAATCCCTGTCTGCGATGGCTAACGGATTCCTATTGAAAGGGATTGTAATGGCTGTAAAGCACCTTAAGCCGACCTCCGCTGGTAGGCGTTGGCAGACGATCTCCGATTTCTCCGAGATCACCTGCACCAAGCCCGAGAAGTCTCTTCTCGAGCCCCTGCCCAAGAAGGCCGGTCGTAACAACAACGGCCGCATCACCACCCGCCACCAGGGCGGCGGCGTGAAGCGTCGTTACCGCGTGATCGACTTCAAGCGCAACAAGGACGGCGTGCCCGCCAAGGTTGCCACGATCGAGTACGATCCGAACCGTTCCGCTCGCATCGCTCTGCTGCACTACGCTGACGGTGAGAAGCGCTACATCCTGGCCCCCAAGGGCCTCGAGGTCGGTCAGACCATCATGTCCGGTTCTGACGCCGACATCAAGCCGGGCAACGCTCTGCCCCTCGCCGACATCCCCGTCGGTACGCTCATCCACGCCGTCGAGTTCCAGCCGGGCAAGGGTGCTGCTATCGCCCGTTCCGCCGGTAACTCCTGCCAGCTGATGGGTAAGGAGGGCAAGTACGCTATCGTCCGTATGCCTTCCTCCGAGATGCGCCGCATCCTCGTTACCTGCCGCGCCACCGTCGGTGAGGTCGGCAACGCCGATCACGCCAACATCGTCATCGGCAAGGCCGGCCGTAAGCGTCACATGAACGTGCGCCCGACCGTCCGCGGTACCGTCATGAACCCTGTCGACCACCCGCACGGCGGTGGCGAGGGCAAGAACCACACCTCTGGTCGTCCCTCTGTTACCCCCTGGGGTAAGCCGACGAAGGGCCTTCGTACGCGCAAGAAGAAGAAGGTCTCGAACCAGCACATCATTCGTCGCCGTAAGAAGTAATTTCGGATACCGAGTTTTAGGAGAAAGCACTTATGAGCAGAAGTCTCAAAAAGGGCCCGTTCGTGGAGACTCGCCTTCTCTCGCGTATCACCGCGATGAACGAGGCTGGCAAGAAGGACGTCGTGAAGACCTGGTCCCGCGCGTCCACCATCTTCCCCGAGATGGTTGGTCACACCATCGCCGTCCACGACGGCCGCAAGCATGTGCCCGTGTATGTTACCGAGTCCATGGTTGGTCACAAGCTCGGCGAGTTCGCGCCGACTCGTACGTTCCGTGGCCACAAGGCCAAATAGGGGGTTAACCGTAAATGGCAACTAAGTCTATTGAAACTGAGGCCACCGAGGTTCGCGCCGTCGCTAAGTACGTGCGTGTTTCCCCCAGCAAGGCCCGCCTGGTGGTCGATCTGATCCGCCGCAAGCCTGTCGCTCAGGCCTTCGACATCCTCCACTTCTGCGACCGCGCCGTCGCCGTGGATGTCGAGAAGGTTCTCCGTTCCGCCGTTGCGAACGCCGAGAACAACAACGGTCTGCGTGCTGACAACCTGGTTGTCGCCGCTGCCTATGTTGACGAGGGTCCGACGCTTAAGCGCATCCGTCCCCGCGCCAAGGGTTCCGCTTCTCGCATTCTGAAGCGTACTTCCCACATCACCGTCGTCGTTGCTCCTCGAAAGGAGGCGTAAAGCTGTATGGGTCAGAAAGTCTACCCCACCGGCTTCCGTCTTGGCATCACCGAGAACTGGCGCTCCCGCTGGTTCGCAGAGAAGGATTACGCTAAGACCCTCGGTAACGATCTCGAGATCCGCAAGTACCTCGAGAAGCGTCTTTCCCGCGCAGCTGTCTCCCGCGTCGAGATCGAGCGCGCTGGCGACAAGGTGAAGGTCATCATCCTCACCGCTCGCCCCGGCGTTGTCATCGGTAAGAAGGGTGCCGAGATCGATACCCTCCGCACCGAGCTCGAGAAGGTCGCTGGCGTCTCCAAGGGTCAGCTCTCCGTCGACGTTGTCGAGATCAAGCGCCCCGAGCTCGACGCCAACCTCGTTGCTCAGTCTATCGCCGAGCAGCTCGAGGGCCGCGTTGCCTTCCGTCGCGCTATGCGCAAGGCTGTCCAGTCTGCCCGCAAGGCCGGCGCTAAGGGCATCCGTATCCAGTGCTCCGGTCGTCTCGGCGGTGCTGAGATGGGCCGTCGTGAGTGGTACCGTGAGGGTCGCGTGCCTCTGCACACCCTCCGTGCCAAGATCGACTACGGCACGGCTGTCGCCAGCACCACCATGGGCGCTTGCGGCGTGAAGGTCTGGATCTACCTGGGCGAGAAGCTCCCGGGCCAGCCTGTTCCCAACCCTGCACTCGAGGGCTCTTCCCGTCCTCGTCGTCGTAACTCCGAGAGGAGGGGTCAGTAGTGCTTGCCCCTAAGCGTATTCTTCACCGCAAGGTGCAGCGTGGCTCCATGAAGGGCCAGGCCAAGGGTAATACCGAGCTGCATTTCGGCGAGTTTGGTATCCAGGCTCTCGAGGCCCATTGGATCACCAACCGTCAGATCGAGGCCGCTCGTATTGCCATGACCCGCTACATGAAGCGTGGCGGTCGTGTCTACATCACGATCTTCCCCGATAAGCCCATCACCAAGAAGCCTGCCGAGACTCGCATGGGTTCTGGTAAGGGTAACCCCGAGGAGTGGGTGGCCGTCGTCAAGCCCGGCCGCATCATGTTCGAGGTCAAGGGCGTGCCCGAGGAGGTCGCTCGCGAGGCTCTGCGTCTTGCTCAGCACAAGCTCCCCATCAAGACCAAGATTGTGGTTGCCAAGAACGCTGAGCAGCGCATCGAGAAGGAAATGGCTGAGGAGGCCGCTCTCGAGGCCAAGTGGGCTGCTGAGGACGCCGCCGCCGCCAAGGAGGAGAACTAATGAAGCCCGCAGAGATTCGTGAGCTCTCGGACGCTCAGCTCGTTGAGAAGCTGAAGGAAATGCGCGCCGAGCTCTTTAACCTTCGTTTCCAGATGGCCACCAGCCAGCTGGACAACACCGCTCGCGTCAACACCGTGAAGAAGGACATCGCTCGCGTCCTCACGGAGCAGCGCGCCCGCGAGATCGCAGCGGAGAAGTCCGCTGTCGCCGAGTAGGACCTAAGGAGAGAACATGACTGATTCGCGTAACACGCGTAAGGTCCGTACGGGTGTCGTTACCTCCGTCTCCGGTGCCAAGACCATCGTTGTCACCGTCACCGAGCGCAAGCGTCACGCCAAGTACGGCAAGATGATGACCAGCTCCAAGAAGCTGCACGCTCACGACGAGGAGTGCACGGCTGGCGTGGGCGATACCGTCCGCGTTATGGAGACCCGTCCTATGTCCAAGATGAAGCGTTGGCGCCTCATCGAGGTCGTCGAGCGCGCTAAATAAGCAGTCGCTCTTACGACTTGTACGTTTCCGAAGATGTGCGTATGCCTGGCTTGCATACCACAGGCCGTATAAAGGCTGCGCACCTCTCTTCGGTTCTTAGTTCGGAGGAACATCTACCATGATTCAGATGCAAACCATGCTGAACGTCGCCGACAACTCCGGCGCTCGCAAGATTCGCTGCATCAAGGTGCTTGGCGGTTCCAAGCGTCGTTATGCAGGCATCGGCGATGTGTTCATCGGTGCTGTCCAGGAGGCTACCCCTGGCGCCAACGTCAAGAAGAAGGACGTTGTCCGTTGCGTCGTCGTTCGCACCGTTAAGGAGATCCGCCGCAAGGATGGCTCCTACATTCGCTTTGATGAGAACGCTTGCGTTGTCATCAACAACGATGGTTCGCCCGTCGGCACCCGTATCTTCGGGCCCGTCGCTCGCGAGCTTCGTGACAAGAAGTACATGAAGATCGTCTCGCTCGCTCCCGAGACCCTGTAGTTAGGGGAGATATATGTATATCAAGAAGGGCGATAAGGTCCAGGTTCTCTCTGGTAAGGATCGCGGCAAGCAGGGCGTTATCCTGCGTGCTCTCCCCGCCGAGAACAAGGTCGTTGTCGAGGGCGTTTCGGTCGTCAAGAAGGCCGTCAAGCCCAACGCTGCCAACCAGCAGGGCGGCATCGTTTCGCAGGAGGCTCCCATTGACGCCTCCAACGTCAATCTCGTCTGCCCCGAGTGCGGTAAGGTTACCCGCGTCGGTCACGAGAAGGACGGCAAGAACAAGCTGCGCGTCTGCAAGAAGTGCGGCCACAAGTTCTAAGCTGCCCGCAACATTAAGTTGCTAGCAAAGGCCCGGATGCCCCACGGCACCCGGGCTTTTTTCTATCCCTACTCATTGGGGACAGACTTAAATGAGTGAGAACACTCATTGGGGACAGACATAAATGAGTGGGCATACTGTTGGCAGTTAGGGACGCTCCTTTGAGCTGCAGCGCGCCATGAGCGACGAGGCGAAGCGGATCATCCTGTCTTTTGAGTTCTAAGCATAAGCCCCTGTCTCTGAGCAATGACCAGTGCGCATTTGTGCGTATTTACGTGCGTGAGATTGCGTGAATATGTGTATAGATGCGCCGTTTACGGGGCAAAAATGACCTTTTAGCGGTGAGATACGCAAAAACGCGCACAGACGCGCGTGTTTGTGCGAATATAGAGCTGTCAGAAATGAAGGACTTCCAGTCACTCAGGAGGCACATAATGGCAGACTCCAAACAGGCTCCGCTCGATGCCGCGGCAGCCGCTAAGGCAGCGTTCGCGTCGGTTCAGGACAAGCCGTTTCCCGATGATATCTTTACGGCACCCGAGCTCCGTTGGGCCGTGATCGGTTGCGGCGTTATTGCCAACCAGATGGCCCAATCTCTCGCTCTTGCCGGCCGCAAGCTTACGGGTGTCGCCAACCGCACGCTGTCCAAGGCTCAGGCATTCGCCGAGCAGTATGGCGTTGAGAAGGTCTATGACACGGTCGAGGACCTCTACGCCGATCCCTCCATCGATGCTGTCTATATCACCACGCCGCACAACACTCATATCACTTATCTGCGCGACGCCCTGGCCGCTGGCAAGCACGTACTCTGCGAAAAGGCCATTACCCTCAACTCTGCCGAGCTCGACGAGGCCCGCGCCATCGCCGACGAGCACAACGTGGTCCTTATGGATGCCACCACGGTGCTCCACATGCCGCTGTATCAGGAGCTGCGCCGTCGTATGGATGCGGGCGACTTTGGCCGCATGAACCTCGCCCAGCTCAACTTTGGCAGCTATAAGGAGTACGGCGACCTGACCAACCGCTTCTACAACCGTAGTCTCGCCGGCGGCGCCATGCTCGATATCGGCGTCTATGCCCTTTCGGTCATGCGCCTGTTTATGGCCAGCCAACCCGCCGAGGTCGTGTCTCTGGGCAACACCTGCGAGACTGGTGTCGATGTCGCGGGCGGTATCGTCTGCCGCAATGCCGAACAGCAGCTGGGCGTTGTGAGCCTTACGCTCCACTCCAAGCAGCCCAAGCGCTCGGTTATCAGCTTTGATAACTGCTATATTGAGGTCAACGAGTATCCGCGTGCCGATCATGCGATGATCGTGTGGACCGCGGATGGCCATCGCGAGGAGGTCGCCGCGGGCACCGAGGCTTACGCCCTGTGCTACGAGATGGCTGACCTCGAGAAGGCCGTTGCCGGTGATGATTCTAAGCGTGAGCTCCTAGATTATGCTTCTGATGTTATGGAGCTGATGACCAAGCTCCGTGCCGATTGGGGAGTCGTCTACCCCGAGGAGGAGTAAGCGATGCTCGCGGAAGATAGGCTCAATGCGATCGTCTCGATGGTGCAGCAGGCTGGCTCAGTAACGGTGCCAGAGCTTGCCGATGCCCTGGGTGTGACGGCTTCTACCATTCGACGCGACCTGCAGACACTTGACCGAGCGCACCGCATCGCCAAGGTGCACGGTGGCGCGACAAGCCTTGAGCGCGCGCACGTGACGCGCGACTTAACGATCCGTGAGCGCAGTGATCTCCATAACGACGACAAGGAGCGCATCTGCGCTCGCGCCGCGGCACTCGTGGAGCCCGAGAGCTTTGTGTACATCGATTCGGGTTCGACGACGCTCAGGCTCATCGAGCATCTTCCGCGCCTTGACGGCGTCACCTATGTGACCGACTCCGTGCTCCATGCTCAGCATCTCGCCCTGCGCGGCATGCGCACCGTGGTGCTGGGTGGCGAGCTCAAGCCCGAGACCGAGGCGCTCGTTGGCCCCGATGCCTTGGCAACTCTAGAACGCTACAACTTCAACTGCGGCTTTTGGGGTTCCAACGGCATTGCCGCCGAGCAGGGCTTTACGACGCCCGATATCGAGGAGGCACAGGTCAAGCGCATCTCGATGCGCCATACGGCCAAACGCTTCGTAATCTCGGACGCCAGCAAATTTGGCATGGTGGCGCCCGTCAAGTTTGCGGACTTCCGCGACGCAACGATTATCACCGCGGGTGAGGTGCCCGCCAAGTACCAGGCGATGGACAACGTCATCATGGTCTAGCGACGGGACAAGGTCAAAACCATTTAGTTTTCTCAATAGAAAAGCGGCAACGTCCATTACGGGCGTTGCCGCTTTCGTTGTCTGCCGGTTTGTCTAAATCTGTAACAACCAGACCGTTAAAAGCAGGCTAGATGTTACAGATTGAGATTGTTTGGGGCGACGCTGGTGGTTTGTCTAAATCTATAACATCTGAGGCTGATTTTGCCGAGTTACTGTTACAGATCGAGATTTTCCCTTAAGGGGGATTCGAATGTCTCGATCTGTAACAGATAGACCGGAAAACGGGTTCTAACTGTTACAGATCGAGACGTTTTGGGACCGCGGCTGAGCCGTCGCGGCCAAAACCACCACAAAGGTGCCTGTCCCCTTTGTGGTGGTTTAGGGCTCCCAGGGGCAGGGGGCTTCGATGTGGATGTGCTCGCCGGTTACGGGGTGCGTGAAGGACACGCTGTGGGCATGGAGCATCAGGCCGCAGGGGCGCGGCGTGCCGTACAGGTCGTCACCCACCAGGGGATGACGCTCGCTTGCCAGATGCACGCGGATCTGGTGCTTGCGTCCGGTGAGCAGCTCGACATCGATATACGAGCGCGTGGGCAGGCCACGACGACTCTTAAGACGTTTGAGAACCTTCACGCGCGTCTGAGACGGCTTGCCGCTAGCGCCGACGCGCATCTTGCGGCTGTCGTGACGGTCGCGGGCGATGGGCTTGTCGATGAGCTTCTCGTTCCAGTCGATCTTGCCCTCGGCGAGCGCCAGGTAGTGCTTTTCGAAAGCGTGGTCGATGACCATCTGGTCAAAGGCGGGCTGCGTCTGCTTGTCGAGCGAGAACAGCACCACGCCGGTGGTGTCGCGGTCCAGGCGGTTGAGCGGCTGCATGTCAGTCGCGGCAAAGCCGTCGCCCATCGCCAGCAGCAGGTCGCTGGCGTAGTCGGTGAGCGTGCGCTCGCCGGTGCCGTCGCCGTGGACGATCATGCCGGCGGGCTTGTCGATGGCCATGAGCCAGGCGTCGCAGTAGAGGACTTGAGGTTCTTCGTTCACGTGTAAGCCTTTCGGTTAGCTGATTCCCACAAACATGCAGCCCGAGGTCGCCCCGCGCAGACGGGCGGCGGGCTTGCGGCCGGCCTGTGCTGCCTCGACGGCGCGGCGGACGCGGGCGACGGCGCGGCCCACCTCATCCGCCTCGAGCAGCGTGCCGTCCACCATAAGACGGCGTACGCCAGCATCGAGCAGCTGAGGAACCTGCGGCGTGAGGTCGATGGGATAGGCGTCGTACAGGCGCGAGCGGCCGTGGATGTCGGTGCGCACGGGCATGACCTTGCCATCGATATTCTTGAGCGAGAGCTTGCGGGCGCGCAGGCGGCAGTTGGCGCAATCGTGGATGCAGCCGTTGGCGACCTGCAGGATGCAGTGCTCGCTCGTCATGACGCGGGGGCGTCCAAAGACGGTGATGCCCAGCGCCGCGGGCGCGGCGGCGCCGAGCGAGACAATCTCGTCGAGCGTGATCTCGGGCGAGAGCCAAAACGCACCGGCTCTGCGCTCGGCAAGCGCCTCCATGCAGGGTGTGTTGTGAACCGGCAGGCAAGAGCGAATCTCGGCCGTGGCGCCAACCTGGGCGGCCAGGGTAAGCTCGGAGATATTGCCGACGGCGACGGTGGCTCCGGCATTGATCCAGGGATCGACGCGCTCGTGGTCAACGGCGCGGCAGACCTCGTCGAGTACGGGCACGATACCCTGCTCAAATGCATCGGCAGGGGAGAGTCCGTCAGCCTTGAGCGCATCGGTGGTCATGTAGATGCGCGCGGCGCCCTCGGCGCGAGCTGCCTCGGCGGCCTCGAGCGAGGTGACGGTAGCGCAGATCTGCGGCTCGTCGCGGTAGTGCTCGGGCATGGGGCGCGAACATTTGTCGAGCACCGGCAACTCGAGTGTTGTCGCGCGCTCCTCGTACGGCGCAAGAATGGCCTCCTCCAATGCCTTACAGGCAGCGGCGCGCACCTTGTGTACGGCGGAGAAGCCCATACCACAGCCGGCGTCGAGCGAAACATCAAAGCTCGCTGCCTCAAAGGGCGAGGAGCCCATGCGGCCCACATGCTCAACCAGGTCTGCCGCCTCGACGGCGCGGGTCTTGGCGGCCTCGACGGTAAAGCCCGTGGCGGCGGCGGTGAGCGCGGGGTTGTCACAGCAGGTGAGTGTGACAGCAAACGGCTCGCCCAGGCGCGCCACGACGGACACATCAACAGTTCGGCGGCGCAGCACATCGCGCTTGAGCGCGGCGTCGGCGGCGTCGATGGCACGCTGACTGCGAATCACGCGGACGCGACAGCCCTCGGGCATGCTGCGGGGCACGCGGCATTCAATGATGTCGCCCGCGGCGGCATCATCGGCAGCGATGGTGGTCAGGAACTGGTCGAATTCGTCATCGTGGCGAAGCTCCAGCAGATCGCCCTTCCCCACGGGTTCAAACAGTTCGATGCGGGCGATGGCGGCGCGGCGACGGCGGTCGTCGGGCTTAAGGCCGCGCACATCGCGGTTGGCCAGGCGGCTGCCCAGCACCGTGCCCACGATCTGGCCGCGGTTGTTGGAGCGCTCGTAGCTCATCATCTCGTCGCCCGAGGTGCCGTCCTGGTAGGCGTGCGTAAAGTCGCGGTTAAAGCAGCGCTTGAGCTGGCGCTGACGGGCGGCTTCCTCGTCCTTGGCCACGGTGATCCCGGCTAGCATGTCGTCAATTTCGTGACGGTACACATCGACGATGGAGTACACATAATCGGGCGCCTTCATGCGGCCCTCGAGCTTGAGCGACGCGGCGCCGGCGTCATACAGACGGCGAACAAGCTGTGAGGTGTTAGTGTCACGCGGGCATAACGCACGCTCGCGGCCGGCGGGGGAGAGCGCGCGACCGTTCTCGTCGATCAGCTCGTAGGGCAGGCGGCAGGGCTGGGCGCACATGCCACGGTTGGCCGATCGTCCCGCCATGGCAAAGCTCGAAAGCAGGCACAGGCCCGAGTAGCAAAAGCAGATGGCGCCATGGCTAAAGACCTCGAGGTCCACATCGGGCGCGGCATCGTGAATGGCGGCAATTTCGTCGATGGAAAGCTCGCGCGAGAGGGTCACGCGGTCGGCGCCCTGCTCGCGGCACCAAAGGGTTCCGCGGTCGTCGTGGATGTTCGCCTGGGTTGAGATATGCGTCTCGATGCCGGGCATTGTGCGCTTGACCTCAAAGAACAGGCCCCAGTCCTGGATGATAAAGGCGTCGGCGCCCAGCGTGGAGCAGCGATGGATGAGTTGCAGCGCATCGCCCATCTCGGACTGCTTGATGACGATGTTGACCGTGACGTAGACGCGCGACCCGGCTAGATGCGCGGCGCGGCAGGCTTGCTCAAAGGCCTCGTCGGTAAAGTTGGTGGCCTTGCGGCGGGCGTTGAAGCTGCCCATACCGCAGTAGATGGCGTCTGCCCCGGCGGCGAGTGCGGCGGCAAAGGGCTCGGGCCCTCCGGCGGGCGCCAAAAGCTCGGGTCTGCGGTTGGTGGTTCGACTGGCGGTTGCGGTCATATCCTGCCTTTCAAAATGCTCAGATATTCAAAAGTATAGTGGTGCTGTTGCGGCGGACGATGCCCGCAGCCTAAGCAGGACAAAGTCTTCAGGCAGGTCGCCGGTCACGCCGTTCAGCGGCCGACAGGCGCCGTTGGGCGATAAAATATTCTCGCAACGTGATAATAATCTTGCATTGCGCGGAAACCTTGAGTACTATCCCAATCAAGCGCGGCGTTCAGACCGAACTGTGCCTCCCGGTGTGAACGCCGCGCTCACGCTCTCTCAACTGATCGTAAGGAGATAAACATGAGCAAGACCGTCGTGTCTTCCGATAACGCACCCGCAGCCATCGGCCCGTATTCCCCCGGCATCCAGACCGGCAACATGGTGTTCCTGTCCGGCCAGCTGGGCATCGACCCCGCAACCGGCAAGATGCCCGAGGGCGTCGAGGCCCAGGCTAAGCAGTCTCTTGCTAACGTCGAGGCCCTGCTGACCGCTGCCGGCGCCACCTTTGCCGATGTCGTCAAGACCACGGTCTACCTGGCCGACATCGCCGACTTCGCTGCCGTGAACGAGATCTACGCCTCCAAGTTCGAGGCTCCGTTCCCTGCGCGCAGCGCCTTCCAGGTTGCCGCCCTTCCGGCCGGCGGTCTGGTCGAGATCGAGGTCGTCGCCGCTCTCTAAGGCGTTGGCAACAACTAAACATGACATGCAAAAAGACCCTGCAGTGCGAGCTGCAGGGTCTTTTGCCAGGGGTAGTCTTTTTGGGACGGGGCTATTTTAGCTACCCCTACATGCGGGATTGATTTTACTTGCGGCTCATCGAAATCGCGGGCAGAGGGAGGGTAGCTAAAATAGCCCCGTCCCAAAAAGACTACCCGCGCTCCATTTTGCTCGCTAGCCTTCCTTGCGGACTTTTTGCAGGTAGCGGTATACGCTGGGCTCCGAGATGCCCAGCGCGGTGGCGGCGCAGGCCACGGCACCCTTGAGCATGAACACCCCGTTGCCGTTGAGGTGGCGAATGACGTCCACGCGGTCGCCCTGACCAAGCGACGCTACATCCAGCCCGCGCGCGCTCAGCAACTCGGAAATGCTGCGGTCGATGAGCTCCTGTGTGGACTCCGAAAGGCTTTCGACCTCGATAGGGGCGGGCTCCGTGCGCGTCGGCGCCGCGTCGAAGCATGCCATGAGCTGCTGCGCCATGGCGTTGATGGAGCGCACGGTCGAGAGGTCGGTGTTGACGCAGAGCATACCGACGATCTCGTTATCCTCGCGGATAAAGTACGTCGCGGACTCTAACGTCTTGCCACCGGCGCCGCGGCCCTCGTAGCCCGTAATAAACGGCAGGTCGCGATACTTGGGGTCGTGCATGATCTTGAGCGCCAGATCGGTGGCGGGACCTCCGACCTTACGGCCGCTCACGATGCCGTTGCGAATATCGACGATGGCGTGGTCGGGATCCGAGAAATCATGCAGCACGATCTCGCTGTTCTTACCGAGTATCTGCTCCAGGAAATCGACCATTGGCAAAAAGCGACGCACGGTCTCGTTCACGGGCAACTCCTTTGGGTGAAATCGGAAGTTTCATAACAATTTTTTCTCATGGTAACACGCTGTTCTTCATCTCGTATATCCGCAGGTACATTGCGTAATACAGACGAACGGTAGGAATTTGGCGGTAAACGGTTGACCAAAAGAAAAGTTAGATGTTATTTTGACCGGACACTTTCCTGACCTGCGGAAATGCACTGTTTCAGCTCAAGAATAGTCTGATAACAAAAAATTATTATTGAGAATGAGAATCATCTTTAATACGATATGCAACGAAGGCACAACCTCAACCCCGCACTGCGTCACAATAGAGCGTTAGATGCGAAAACAACTATTTCGAGGATTGGTGGTCAAATGACCCAGGAGACGGTTAAGAACGGCACTGAAGCCCTGTTCACTCGTGAAGGCATGCCTCCCGTTAAAGAAATGATCCCGTGTGCCCTTCAGCACGTACTGGCTTCGTTTGCCGGTATCATCACCCCGGCTGTCATCATGGCCGGCGTCTACGGCTTTAATAGCCAGCAGAGTACCGACATCATCCAGGTCGCGCTCATTCTTTCGGCAATCGACACGGCCCTTCAGGCCTTCGCTCCCTTCCGTCGCATCGGCGGCGGCCTGCCCATCGTCATGGGCGTTTCGTTTGCGTTCCTCCCGGCCCTCCAGGCCATGGGTGGCTCATTCTCCTTCGGCGCGCTGCTGGGTGGCGAGATCGTCGGCGGTGCCGTCGCGGTGATCTTCGGCTTGCTCTACAGCAAGATCAAATGGCTGTTCCCGCCCGTCGTCACCGGTACCGTGATCTTTGCCATCGGCGTGTCGCTCTACCCGACGGCCGTCAAATACATGGCCGGCGGTGAAGGTTCACCCATCTGGGGTACCCCGCAGGCCTGGTGCGTCGCCCTCATCACCTTCGCCGTGGTCTTCGCGCTCGCGAACTTCGGCAAAGGCACGCTCAAGCTCGGCTCCGTGTTCTTTGGCATGATCGTGGGCATGATTGTTTCGATCCCCTTCGGCATGCTCGATTTCTCGAGCGTCGCCACCGCCCAGGTTTTCGCCCTGCCCAAGTTCATGCCCTACGCACTCGAGTTTGACCCCGAGGTCTGCATTACTCTTGCCGTCGTATTCCCCATGGTCGCCATCCAGGTCATCGGCGATGTTTCCGCCGCTTGCCTTGGTTCCATCGACCGCATGCCCACCGAGCGCGAGCTCTCCGGCGCCATCGTGTCGCAGGGCCTCACCTCGATCATCGGCGGCTTCATCGGCGGCCTCCCCACCAGCGCCCTTGGCCAGAACGTGGGCATCATCTGCTCCAACAAGGTCGTCAACAAGTGGGTCTTTGTGATCATCGCGGTCGTCTTTGCCATCGCCGGCCTGTTCCCGCAGCTCTCTGCCGTGCTTTCCGCCATCCCGCAGCCCGTCATTGGCGGCGCGACGGTCGGCGTCTTTGGCACCATCACCATGAACGGCGTGCGCATGTTCACCCGCGAGGGCCTCACGCAGCGCACCACGACCATCGTCGGCACGTCCGTGGTCTTCGGCCTGGGTATCTGGATGGCGAAAGGCTGCTTAGTCGGGATGCCCACGTGGGTATCCACCGTCATCGGCTCCAACGCCGTGACCCCCACCGCCATCATGGCTATCGTACTCAACCTGATCCTTCCGCAGACGCCGGTCGTGGCTCAGCACATCGATGCCGCCAAGGATGCCGCCGTGGATCTGGTCTTGCCCGAGAGCAAGAAGTAACCAATTCGGTGCTATTCGTCGGCGGACGCATCGCCTCGTCCGCCGACGTCATGCGGCGCCAAGCCGCACTTCAAAGGGTTTGTCCCTTTGGTGAAGCGTTGACGGGAGAGGGCCCGTTTCCGGTGTAGGCCGGCGCTTCGCACTCCGCCATGTCAGAGGTGTCAAACCCCGCCTCTGATGTTGAAGGGAGCATTCATGCTTCTGGTCGCTAACGGTTCCGTCTTTACCCGCAATTCTCAGACCCCGTTCATTCCAAACGGTGCGGTCGCCATTGACGGAGATACGATCGTCGAAGTGGGCCCCGAGTGCGAGCTCAAGGCCAAGTATCCGGATGCCGAGTACGTCGACGCCCAGGGCAACCTCATCATGCCCGGACTCATCAACTGCCACACCCACATCTACTCGGGTCTGGCTCGCGGCCTTGCCATTAAGGGCTGCAACCCCACCAACTTCCTGGAGAATCTTGAGCAGCAGTGGTGGAAGATCGACGACAACCTGACGCTCGACGGCACCAAGGCAAGCGCCTATGCCACGATTCTGGATTCCATCCGCGATGGCGTCACCACGATCTTCGATCACCACGCGAGCTTCTGCGAGATCCCGGGCAGCCTCTTTACCATTAAGGACGCCGCGCAGGAGCTGGGCATGCGTTCGTGCCTGTGCTACGAGGTCTCCGATCGCCGCGGCCAGGAAAAATGCGACCAGGCCATTGCCGAGAACGCCGAGTTTGCCCAGTGGGCCGCCAAGGAGCGTCGCGATAACGACAACCACATGATTGCAGCCATGTTTGGCGGTCACGCCACCTTTACGCTGTCGGACGAGACCATGGACAAGATGGCCGAGGCCAACAACGGCCTGACCGGCTTCCATATCCACGTGTGCGAGGGCATGAATGACGTGTGGGACTCCCGTCTCAACCGCGGTGGCATCAGTCCCGTCGAGCGCCTGCTGCAGCACAATCTGCTGGGTCCCGACACCATGCTCGGCCACTGCATCCACGTGACGCCTGCCGAGATGGATATCGTCAAGGAGTCCGGCACCTGGCTCGTCAACAACCCCGAATCCAATATGGGCAACGCCGTGGGCTGCGCTCCCGTGCTCGAGTTCTTCCGCCGCGGCATCCCTGTGTGCATGGGTACCGACGCCTACACCCACGATATGCTCGAGAGCCTCAAGGTCTTCCTGATCATTCAGCGCCACAACGCCGCCATGCCCAACGTGGGCTGGTGCGAGGCCATGACCATGCTGTTCGAGAACAACGCCAAGATGGCGAGCAAGTATTTCGATCGTAAGCTCGGTGTGCTTGAGCCCGGCGCTGCCGCCGACGTCATCGTCATGGACTACAAGCCCTTTACGCCGCTGAGCGAGGAGAACATCGACGGCCACATGCTCTTTGGCATGATGGGCAAAAACTGCCGCACCACCATCATCAACGGCCGCGTCCTGTACAAGGATCGCGAGTTTGTTGGCATTGATGAGGACAAGATCAACGCGTGGACCATGGCTGAGTCCAAGAAGCTCTGGAGCACGCTCAACGATCGCGCCTACTAATTACAAGTAGATTCACGCGCGTCGGATGTTTCGCCGCATCCGACGCGCGTATAGGCGACCTCCGCGGGGTCGCCGGCGCTTGTGCTAGCGCTACACCGTATTTGCGCCCGCCGCGCGGTCTCGCCGGGCGTTACAGAGAGGAGCTCACTATGAGCGACATCATGAGGCCGATCCCGTTTTCGCAGCTGATGAACTGGATCATCGAGGAGCATAAGACCCAGGACGCCATCTTTGGCGTGCGCAAGATGGTCACGACCAACCAGGAGGGTGCGCTTCCCATTTTTGACGAGCGCATCGAGACTCCGTTTGGCCCGGCTGCCGGTCCCAACACGCAGCTGGCCCAGAACATCGTGGTCTCTTATGTGGCCGGTTCTCGCTTCTTTGAGCTCAAGACCGTCCAGGTTATGGACGGCGAGGAGCTCTCCAAGTGCGTCAACAAGCCCTGCATCGTGGCTCAGGACGAGTGCTACAACTGCGAATGGTCGACCGAGCTCGAGGTTCCGCAAGCCTTTGCCGAGTACGTGAAGGCATGGTTTGCCTGCCACCTGATCGCTCGCGAGTACGGTCTGGGCAGCCCGGATGGCTTTGTCTTCAACATGTCCGTGGGTTATGACCTCGAGGGTATTAAGAGCCCCAAGGTCGACGCCTACATCGAGGGCATGAAGGACGCCAGCGGCTCTGACGTCTGGAACGAGTGCCGCGCATGGGCGCTCGCCAATCTGGACAAGTTTGAGCATGTCGACGCCGCGTTTGTCGAGTCCATTCCGGCGCGCGTGTCCAACTCCATCACCGAATCCACGCTGCATGGCTGCCCGCCGGCGGAGATTGAGCGCATTGCGACCTATCTGATCACCGAGAAGGGCCTCAACACCTACATCAAGTGCAACCCCACGCTGCTGGGCTATGAGTTTGCCCGCCAGCGCCTCAACGAGCTGGGCTTTGACTACATCGTCTTCGATGACACGCACTTCCGCGAGGACCTGCAGTGGGCCGACGCCGTGCCCATGTTCGAGCGCCTGATTGCCCTGTGCGCCGAGCGCGGCCTGGAGTTTGGCGTCAAGCTGACCAACACGTTCCCCGTCGACGTGACCAGGAACGAGCTACCTTCCACCGAGATGTACATGTCCGGCCGTTCGCTGTTCTCGCTGACCATCGAGGCTGCTCGCCGCATTACCGAGCAGTTCGATGGCAAGCTGCGCATCAGCTACTCCGGCGGCGCCACGGTCTACAACATCCGCGCCCTGTACGATGCCGGCATTTGGCCCGTCACCCTGGCGACCGACGTGCTCAAGCCCGGTGGCTACGAGCGCTTTAGTCAGATGGCCGGCGAGTTTGGCGATCTGGACGGCAAGCCGTTCGCGGGCGTCTCGCTCGAGGCCGTGACCGCGATCCAGACCGATTCGCTCACCAACCCGCTCTACAAGAAGCCGCTTCGCCCGCTGCCCGACCGCAAGGTCGCCGGCAAGAGCCCGCTCAATGACTGCTTTACTACGCCGTGCCGCACGAGCTGCCCCATCCAGCAGGACATTCCCGCCTATCTGGCGGCTGTTGACGAGGGCCGCTACGAGGACGCGCTTAACATCATCATCGAGCGCAACGCCCTGCCGTTCATCACTGGCACCATCTGCCCGCATCCCTGCGGCCGTGCCTGCGAGCGTGCATTCTACGAGCCCGAGGGCGCCCAGATTCGCGCCAGCAAGCTCAAGGCTGCCCGCGAGGCCATGACCGCCGTGCTGCCCAAGCTGCGCGCCCAGGCCATCGCCAACGACGGCGAGCGCAACGTTGCCGTTATCGGCGGCGGCCCGGCCGGCCTGGCGACGGCGTTCTTCCTGACGCGTGCCGGCGTGCCCGTCACTATCTTCGAGGCCCGCGATTCGCTCGGCGGCGTGGTCCGTCACGTGATCCCCGAGTTCCGCATTGCGAGCGACGATATCTCCCATGATGCCGAGCTCTGCCTGGCCTTTGGCGCCAAGGTGCAGCTCAACGCCCGCGTGGAGTCCATTGACGAGCTCAAGGCCCAGGGCTTTACCGATGTGGTCGTGGCAACCGGTGCCTGGATGCCCGGCTCTGCGGGCTTGGGCGAGGGCGCCGAGCTCGATGTGCTGGAGTTCCTCGAGGCCGCCAAGAAGGGCGAGAAACTCGAGCTGGGCGAGGACGTCGTGGTTATTGGCGCCGGCAACACCGCCATGGACGCCGCCCGCGTGGCCAAGCGCCTGGCAGGCGTGAAGAACGTGCGCCTGGTGTATCGCCGCACCAAGAAGCAGATGCCCGCCGACGAGGAAGAGCTCGATCTTGCTCTTGTCGACGGCGTTGAGTTCTGCGAGCTGCTGGCGCCCAAGGCACTCAACGGCGCCGTGCTGACCTGCGACGTTATGGAGCTTGGCGAGCCGGATACAAGCGGCCGTCGTAGCCCTGTCGCCACGGGCGAGACCGTCGAGCTGCCCGCCACCACGGTGATCTGCGCCGTGGGCGAGGGCATCGATGCCAGCCTGTACGATGCCGCGGGCGTCGAGCACGACCGTCGCGGCCGCCTTGCCGCCACCTCCACCGGCGTCGAGGGCGTCTGGGCTGCAGGTGACTGCCGTCGCGGTCCGGCCACCGTGGTCGAGGCTATCGCCGACGCCGCCGAGGTCGCCCGTGCCATTGCTGGCGTGGACTTTAACAAGTACGCCGACTGCAACGAGCAGGCCGGTCGCGAGGACACCTGCTACGAGCGCAAGGGGTCGCTGTGCCGCGACAAGCGCAACTGCACCAAGACTCGCTGCCTGGGCTGCGGCTCGGTGTGCGAGGTCTGCTGCGACGTGTGCCCCAACCGCGCCAACGTTGCCATTAAGGTGCCGGGCCTGGCCAAGCATCAGGTGGTACATGTCGACGGCATGTGCAACGAGTGCGGCAACTGCGCCGTGTTCTGCCCCTACCAGGAGGGCCGTCCCTACAAGGACAAGCTCACCCTGTTCTGGAGCGAGCAGGACATGGAGAACTCCGAGAACGAGGGCTTCCTGGCCGTGGACGAGGACCACTTTAAGGTCCGCGTCGCCGGCACGGTCCGCACCGTCTCGATCGATGCCGTCAACACCGGTCTGCCCGAGGCCGTCCGCCTGACCATCAGGGCTGTGCGCGACAACTATTCGTACCTTCTTAAGAAATAGGCGAGTCTCTTATGGCCAAATCCATTCAACATAACGTGGCCTACGTTGCCTGCGGAAGCGGTTGTGCCTCCGCAGGCGGCGACGCCCGCTGCAGCGAAGGCTGCATTGGCTGTGGCGCCTGTGTCACGGCCTGCCCCCACGGTGCCATCGCACTGGTCGATGGTATCGCCCGCGTGGATCGCTCCAAGTGCACGGGCTGTGGCCTGTGCGGCATGGCATGCCCGCAGCGCGTGATTGCCTTCGTTCCCGGCTACCAGAACATCCTGGTGCGCTGCAACAACACCGATAAGGGCGCCATCGCCCGCAAGATCTGCGACACGAGCTGCATCGGTTGCGGCATGTGCGCCAAAAAGTGCCCCGCCGGCGCTATCCGCATTGAGGACAACTGCGCCCATATCGACGGCGCGGACTGCCTGTCGTGCGGTATGTGCGCCGTCGTCTGCCCGCATGGCGCCATCCACGACCGCACCGGCATAGCCGCTGGCGTGTAGAAGGGAATCACCATGGCACAGGAATTCACTTTTACCGTTAACGGCGTCGAGCGCACGACGACCCAAAACAAGCCGTTGCTGCGCTACCTGCGCGACGACCTGCATATTCACTCCGCCAAGGACGGCTGCTCCGAGGGCGCGTGCGGTACCTGCACCATCCATGTGGACGGTGCGGCCGTCAAGGCGTGCGTACTGACCACCGCCCTTGCCGCCGGCCGCAACATCGTGACCGTCGAGGGCCTGCCCGAGGACGTGCGCGAGGCCTTTGTGTACGCCTTTGGCGCCGTGGGCGCCGTGCAGTGCGGTTTTTGCATCCCCGGCATGGTCATGGCGGGTGCAGCGCTCATCGCCGAGGACCCCGAGCCCACCGAGGAGCAGATCAAGTACGCCATCCGCGGCAACGTCTGCCGCTGCACCGGCTACAAGAAGATCATCGAGGGCATTTCGCTGGCCGCTGCGGTGCTCCGCGGCGAAAAGCAGATCGACGAGGGTTTGGAGTGCGGCGACGACTACGGCGTGGGCAAGCGCGCCTTCCGCATCGACGTGCGCAAGAAGGTGCTCGGCGAGGGCAAGTACCCCGACGACATCGACGAGCTCGATCGGCCGGGTCTGACCTACGCCAGCGCCGTGCGCTCCAAGTATCCGCGCGCCCGCGTGCTCTCCATCGACACTTCCAAGGCCGAGGCCCTGCCTGGTGTGGTGGGCATCCTGCGCGCCGAGGACGTGCCGGTCAACCAGGTCGGCCACCTTATCCAGGACTGGGACGTCATGATCGCCCAGGGCGATATCACCCGCTGCGTGGGCGATGCCATCGTGCTGGTGGTTGCCGAGGACGAGGCGACGCTCGAGAAGGCCAAGAAGCTCGTGAAGATCGACTACGAGCCGCTGGAGCCCGTGCGTAACATTGTTGAGGCAAGGGCCGCCGACGCGCCGCGCCTGCACGACAGCTTCTTTGCCTTTGGCAATACCGTGGAGCTCAAGGACAACGTGTGCCAGAGTCGCCACGTGACGCGCGGCGACGCCGCCAAGGCGCTGGCCGAGAGCGCGTTTACCGTGACGCAGCGCTTTACCACGCCCTTTACCGAGCATGCCTTCTTGGAGCCCGAGTGCGCTGTCGCCTTCCCGTACAAGAACGGCGTCAAGGTGCAGTCGACCGACCAGGGTGCCTACGACACGCGCAAAGAGTGCGCCCACATGTTTGGCTGGGACAACGAGCCTGAGCGCGTGGTCGTCGAGACCATGCTCGTGGGCGGCGGCTTTGGCGGCAAGGAGGACGTGTCCGTCCAGCACCTGGCTGCGCTTGCTGCCTATAAGCTCCAGCGTCCTGTAAAGTGCAAGCTCACCCGCGCCGAGTCGCTCGCGTTCCATCCCAAGCGCCACGCCATGGACGGCACCTTTACGCTGGGCTGCGACGCCGAGGGCAACTTTACCGGCCTGGACTGCGAGATCAACTTTGACACCGGCGCCTACGCGTCGCTGTGCGGCCCGGTGCTCGAGCGCGCCTGCACGCATGCCGTCGGCCCCTACAAGTACCAGAACACCGACATACGCGGCTTTGGCTACTACACCAACAACCCGCCGGCCGGTGCATTCCGCGGCTTTGGCGTGTGTCAGTCCGAGTTTGCGCTTGAGAGCCTGATCGACCTGCTGGCCGAGAAGGTTGGTCTGGATCCGTGGGAGATTCGCTACCGCAACGCCATCGAGCCGGGCGAGGTTCTGCCCAACGGCCAGATTGCCGACTGCTCCACGGCGCTTAAGGAGACGCTGCTCGAGGTCAAGGATGCCTACTATGCGCATCCCGGACACGCCGGTATCGCCTGCGCCATGAAGAACGCTGGCGTGGGCGTGGGTCTGCCCGATGCTGGCCGCTGCAAGATTCGCGTCGAGGATGGCCGCGCCGTGGTCTATGCCGCCACGTCCGACATCGGCCAGGGCTGCAACACGGTCTTTTTGCAGGACGTTGCCGAGGCCTGTGGTCTGCCGCTGAGCTGCATCGCCAACGGCGAGTGCTCCACCGAGAACGCTCCCGACTCCGGCACCACGTCTGGCTCGCGTCAGACGGTCGTGACCGGCGAGGCCGTGCGCGGCGCCGCCTTCCTGCTGCGCGATGCCATGGTTGGCATCGAGGCTGGCAAGCCTGCGCCTACCGCCCCGGTGAGCGCCCATGGTGACGGCGTCAAGATCGAGTACGACGACGGTCGCGCCTACCAGCTGCGCACGCAGGAACTCGTCGCCGGCCAGGGCATGCATCCCCAGGATCCCGCGGCCGCCATCAAGGCGCTCGAGGGATGCGAGTTTGGCTACGTGTACCTGGAGCCGACTGACAAACTGGGTGCCGACGTCCCCAACCCCAAGAGCCACATCTGCTACGGCTTTGCCACGCATGTGGTCATTCTGGATGATGACGGCCGCGTGAGCGAGGTCTATGCCGCGCACGATTCCGGCAAGGTGGTCAACCCCATCTCCATCCAGGGCCAGATCGAAGGTGGCGTGCTCATGGGTATGGGCTATGCACTTACCGAGGATTGGCCGCTCAAGGACTGCGTGCCCCAGGCGAGGTACGGCACGCTCGGGCTGTTCCGTGCGCCCGAGATTCCGGATATCCACGCCATCTACGTGGAGAAGGACGAGCTGCTGCCCGTGGCATACGGCGGCAAGGGCATCGGCGAGATCGCAACGATCCCCACGGCGCCCGCCGTGCAGAATGCCTATCGCGCGTTTGACGGCAAGCTGCGTCCGGATCTGCCAATGGTGGATACGCCGTACAGCCGTGCCCGTCACCGCGGGTAGGGTAGGGCGCGGACAGCCATTACTGACGGGCTGTCCATGCTCAGCATCAACTGCATACGCTGCGCCTTTGGCCCCGGTTCCCATGCGAGCCGGGGCCTTTTATTTGAAGCGAAACCGCGTCCCGGAATCCGGCTCCAGAGTGGGATGCGCTTTCCGGACGGGCCCTCAAGCGGAAACTGTATCCCGGAATTCATGCTCGGAATGGGACACACTTTCCTTTTGAGCCTCTAGCGGAAAGTGTGTCCCGGAATTCGGCTCCAGAGTGGGATGCGCTTTCCGGTTGGAGCTTCAAACGGAAAGTGCATCCCGGAATCCGCGCCTGGAATGGGACACACTTTCCGGAACAGCCCTCAACCGGAAACTGCAACCCGGAATTTCGCTTCAGAGTGGGATACCGTTTCCGGCTGAACCCTCTGGCGGAAAGTTCATCCCATAATTGACGCTCGGAGTGGGACACGGTTTCCGGATCGGCCCTTAGCGGAAAATGTATCCCATTCCGAGCGTCTATTCCGGGATGTAGTTTCCGCTGGGCGTTCAACCGGAAAGCGTGTCCCGTTCTAGGCCTTGATTCCGGGACACGGTTTCCGCTAGGCATGCCATCTGGAAAGCGCATCCCGTTTTGAGCACTCAGTCTGGGACATGGTTTCCGCGGGTGCTGCCAACCGGAAAGTGTGTCCCGGTTTGGCAGGCAGACGGGCATAAGCTCAGCAGTCCCTACAGCTCCACGTCGTTGAGCCATGTCGGCAGCGCGGTCTGCCGGATGCCTGCCGTCTGCAGCTTTTTCGCGAGCATGCCTGCCGAACGGACTTCGTTCATGGTAAAGCGCAGCAAGGGATGACCGTAAAGCGATAGATGCGCCTCGCGCTGGCGTTCGGCAACGAGTGCCTCGGCCGTAGTGCGTCCCGCAAGCATGGTCTGGTCGGTATATTTGACAAGCCCGTCGAGTTCGCCCAGCGTGAGCTCCCTAGCTTGATGCTCCCAGGCAAAATCCGTTCGCATGCTTTCGGTCGAATCGAAGGGATCCGTCAGCTCGTATTGAAGTTGGTCGGGTGTAAAGCCGGTCTCGATCATGACGGCTCGGGCGACCGATTCCCCGCCGCTCTCGGCGCGGGCGTCGGCATATCGAAGCGTGGTGAGGGCCGTGCGCACCGCGCGACCGTTGCGAGCGCCCGCTCGTTTTTCGACTGCTCCCATCAGCTGCTCTCGCGTTAGACCAAGCTTTGAGATCGCCGAATCGGAAATGGGCATGCCATCGGCAAAACCGGTCTGCAGCAGGCAATCTGTAGCCGTTTGGATGGGCGGCGTTACCGATGTGCCGGATAGACGGATTGCTCCGGCCGGCTCGATCTGATGCCGCTGAATATGCGCGCCCGGGCGAGCCGACGGCTTTGTCGAGCTGCAGACATGCGCAACATTCAGGTGTCGCCACGAGACCTCGAGCCCCAGCAGACAGGCGGCCGAAAACGAGCAGAACGTCCAATCGGGGTGGATGATCGCAAGGGCGCGAATAATCTCGCAATGACGCTGTGCCCGGTTGAGTTCATCCCAGCGCGTTTTTCGCGCAAACAGTCCCGGCATGGGCGAGGCGACCGTGACGCCCATGCGCCGAAGGAGCGCTTTTCGGATCGCCGCGCTCGGGGGAATCAGACAGCGCCCCTCTTGTTCGGCTTGAGTGAGCAGTTGGTCGATGAGTTGGTCATTGCAATGGGTCATGAGCTACCGCCTCCTTTTGGGTATCAAAAACGTATCAGCCGCAACTTGCTGCTCAGCTGACCAAAATCTAACCATGCAGGTAGATGGCCTGGTTTTGACGTCATTTTTTGAAGCTGAATCGGTGGGCGGTAATCGGCGACCGTGAACGGTAACGAGTTATGAAGCCTTGGTAAGTTTCGGGACGTGTACTTTTTAGAAAAATGGTTGTTTATCTGCTATTTTGCAGCTCTTGATTGCGCGTTTTAGGACGTGTGATATGAGCGGTTGATCGGATTTCAAACGGAAACTGCGTCCCAGAATTCGGCTCCAGAGTGGGATGCCGTTTCCGAATCGGCCCTCAAACGCAAATTGCATCCCGGATTCGACGCTCAGAATGGGATTCGTTTTCCGATAGAAGCTTCAGCGGAAAACGAATCCCAGAATTCAGGCTCAGAACGAGACGTGCTTTCCGGATGGCATGCTTGGCGGAGACTACGGCCCAGTTTTTGGCTCCAGAACGGGATGCATTTTCCGGAACGGTCCACGTGCGGTGGTGTACTGCCCCTTTTGCGTGCGCCGCTTGTCGAATTACGTTATAGCTAGCTATATTATAGGAAGGTATAATATAGCTAGCTATAACGTAAAGGAAGGATGACCCTGTGTTTATTGGAAGAACAGTGGAAATGTCCGAGCTCAATCGACTGTATGGCACGGGCTCCTTTGAAATGCCTGTGATTTACGGCCGCCGTCGTGTGGGTAAAACGCGCCTTATCACAGAGTTCATCCAAGGCAAGAAGGCTATTTACTTTCAAGCTCGTCGCACCAATGCAGAGGCAAACCTGCACGGCTTTAGCCAGGCAATACTTGCAAGCTCGGTTGGTGCTGCGGACGTGTCGTTTCGTAGTTTTGACGAGGCGTTCGATGCATTGGCCACCATGGCTCGCACGGAACGTTTGATTGTCGTGATTGACGAGTATCCCTATCTCGCCCAATCGAATCCCGAGATCAGCTCGTTGTTGCAAGACAAGATTGATCACTTGTACAAAGAGACCAAGCTCATGCTGATTCTATGCGGCTCGTCTCTTTCGTTTATGGAGGAACAGGTGTTGGGCTACGAGAGCCCACTATACGGTAGGCGTACGGCCCAGTTTAAGATCATGCCGCTCGATTTTACGACGACCCTCGGCCTGTGGCAGAGCATGGGTCGCGAAGACGCTGCGGTTTGCTATGGCATGACGGGCGGCATTCCTGCATATATCGAGAAAGTCGATCCTGCCGCACCGCTCAAGGACAACATCAAACGTCTTTTTCTTACTCCTACGGGCTATCTCTTTGAGGAGCCGAGTAACCAGCTATTGCAAGAGTGCCGCAATCCCGAGCAATATGATGCGATCGTGCAGGCAATTGCCCAGGGGCGCTCGAGGATCTCGGAGATTGCGAGCTCTACGGGAATTCCTGCGAGCAACGTAAAGAGCTATGTAGATAAGCTGGCGTCGCTTGGGATTGTCGAGCGCGAGCTGCCCCTAAACGAGGCGAGCAATAAGCGGGCCGTGTATCTGCTGAGCGACCAGATGTTTAGGTTCTGGTACAAGTTTGTGCCGCAGAACATCGGGCTGATTCAAAACGGCATGGCCGAGATGGCGTATAAGCGCATTGAGCCGCACATATCGGATTACATGGGCACGGTCTTTGAGCTAATATGCAGACAATACGTGTACGAACTCGCACGGGCGGGCCAGCTCGATGTGGTTCCGGCGAGCGTCGGGCACTGGTGGGGGACGGATAATCGCACGCATACGCAGGAAGAAATCGACTTGATTGTTGACGATGGCGAGGGCACTGCGCTGTTTGCGGAGTGCAAATGGCGCAATGAACCGGCGGGCGAAGACGTGCTGCAAAAGCTCGTGCATCGAAGTGAGCTCTTTAGACGGCAACGAAAAAGCTATGCGCTTTTCTCAAAAAGCGGCTTTACGCAGGGATGTCGGGATGCAGCGGAGAGTAGGGGAGACGTCAAGCTGATCTCGTTTGCCGAGATGTGAGGGCGCAGCGGCGGTTGCCGAGGTTGATTTCCGATCTCAGCCGAACACGTTGAGCGGATAGACCGTTCCCGCAGCTAGCCGAACGCCCCCGAGGCCCC